>CBDATZ010000016.1:0-114781 GCA_965199845.1 Ilyomonas sp. | reverse complement strand
TTTAACATCGGGCGCAGCTTTTACAAAGATGCCCGACAATTCGGTGTATTTGCTTTGCATAAAAAACTGAAGCACCATCGTGTTTGGATTTTCGCGGTTAAAAGTCTGCAGTTGTACCAATGTTGCCAGCATATTCTGCTGCGCCGTTTTAGCATCTGCATACATCTTATCCAAACCATCGCGATAGTAAGAATAGATAATATCGTTAATCACATTAAACCTTGTATTCGTCATATTGTTTGCCAGCCAGTAACGGTTGCGCTGACCATCAAACGCCTTCCAGCCACTGATGTCGCGGCTTTCCGGGGCGTTGTTTACAATATTCTGCGCTTCTACAAAATAAGGATTGCCGCCTTTCGGCGAAAAAGAATCGTAGTCAAAACCAAGTATCAGGTAAACATAATACGCCATAACAGCGGTAAGATTAGCCGTAAGCGGATCGTTGCCTGCCACGCGGCTTTCGTTAAATTCAACCGGTTGATATTCGACGTATTTAAAAGTAATATCACCATCTTGGTAATTTACAATAGGTGATTTGTATGATGAATTAAAAACAGGTCGTGCCGATTGAATGGTAAGCGTTGCTTTAAAAATATCCTGATCAGGCGATTCGGTTACGTTCAGCAGAAAGTTGCATTCAATTCTTTCCTGGTTGTTAAATTTATCTTTTGTCCACTGCCGGTTACTTATCAGGTTGGTAAGTTGTGTAGCCAGCGTAGTAAAGCGTTGCTTGTTTACCGATGTAGGCAATTGTTGTGTAAGCACTGTTACTTTGGCTCGTAATTCCTGCGCGTGCAAAGCAGATGTAGCCATCAATACAAGAAAAACAGCAATACTATTTCTTATCATTTTTTTCTTTACAAATAACATCAATAATAAATTTTGCAATTTCTTTTTTTGAGGCTAAAGGCGATTCAAACTCATTTCCGCTCCTGTTAAAAACCGTTACCTTATTGGTATCGAAACCAAACGTAGCCTGTTCGTCGCGCATCGAATTGAGAACGATAAAATCGGCATTTTTAGTTTGCAGTTTCTGTTTAGCAAATGCTTTCTCGTTATGCGTTTCCAAAGCAAAACCAACCAATACCTGATTTTCTTTTTTTTGTTCGCCAAGCGTCTGCAAAATATCTTTTGTTTTGGTTAACGATATCATAAGCTCACCCGAATGTTTTTTTATTTTTTCTGAAGCCGGGTTGGCAGGCGTATAATCAGCAACGGCAGCAGACAGAATCGCGATGTCCGTATCATCAAAATTACTGAGACAGGCATCATACATATCAGCGGCTGTTTTTACAGATATAACAGTTACACCTTGCGGTGGTTTTATATACACAGGACCAGATACCAAGGTTACATTTGCGCCTTGCTGTTGCAGTTCTTCTGCCAGCGCATAACCCATTTTACCCGACGAATGATTGGCAATAAAACGAACCGGATCAATCGGTTCATACGTTGGCCCGGCGGTTACCAAAATTTTCTTCCCGGCCAAGCGTTGGATTTGCGTAAAAAAATGATTTATATATGCTACGATTTCTTCCGGCTCAGCCATTCTGCCTTCGCCAAACAAGCCGCTGGCCAGCTCGCCATTACTTACATTGATGAGCTTGTTTCCATACGATTGTACCGTTTTTATATTTTGTTTTGTAGCGGGATGATGCCACATATCTTCATCCATAGCCGGCGCAAAAATAACGGGGCAAGTTGCGGATAAATAAACGGCCAGCAGCAAATTATCGCAGGCGCCGGTTGCCATTTTGCTGAGCGTATTGCAGCTTACCGGCGCTATCAGCATTATATCTGCCCAGCGACCTAATTCTACATGATTTGACCAGGTTTCTTCCTCAAATAATTCAACAAAAACTTTATGTTTTGATAAGGTAGAAAGAACAAGCGGAGAGGCAAAACTTTTGGCGGCGGGCGTCATTACTACTTTTACTTCGGCACCGGCTTTTACAAGCAACCGGACTAACGTAATAGATTTATAAGCTGCGATGCTGCCGGTAATGCCAAGTAATATTTTTTTGTTTGAAAGCAAGAAGCAGGATTTGTTTGATTTATCTGATTGGATGATTTGTTTTGTTTTATTTGTATGTTGTTACTCTTAGTTCAATTGTTTTCAGAACGTTGAACGGAGCGTCGCAAGTAAAGTTTAACCGGAGTTACCGGCGATGGTAACAAAAATATTCTTCTGCAATAATAGCGAGTAAAGTGTTATAAAATGTTACCGGATAAGAACAACAGTGCCTTTGCGAACCAGATGTTTGTCTAAATAATCCGTTGCGGCAGCCATAAATACATACGTGCCGGGCGGTTGCCGAATGCCTTTGAAATTACCATCCCAGCCCTGACCAATGGCGCTTGTTGAATATAATAACTGGCCAAACCGATTGTAAACGCTGAAGTTTTCAAACCGCTTAATACCGGCAACAATAGGTTTTAGAATATCGTTATTTCCATCATTGTCTGGCGTAAACGCAGAAGGAACAAAGATTTCAGGTATTGTTTTGTATTGATAAACCGTTACCGAATCAATAGCTGAACAGCCTTCTGCGATAGAACCTTTTACTGCGAAAGTAATCCTGTCAATAGTTTCGGGTAATGTAACAACCGGAGTTGGCGAATTGACATCGTTCATGCCGGTAGGCGGCGACCAGTGATAGAACTCGCCACCTGTTGCGTGTAATTGCAATGGCTGACCAACAACAATATTTGTATCCCGACCAGCATAAACATTCAGAGGTTGTATTACTTGCACTTCAACGGTATCGCTGACGGGTTTGGGACAACTGTTCGGAGAACTGTATCTTGCTGTTAACACGTAAACCGTTGTTACAGCCGGACCGGCTCTTGGCGTTAGTGTGTTAGCATTTAATAATGTGTTGTTAGGCGTCCAGGTAAAATCGGTGCCTTCATAAGAAGCGTTTAACAAGGTAGTTGCGCCAAAACAAATCGGATCTGCTTCGCCTGCATCTGCAACAGGATAAGGAGCGGTTTTTACAGTAACGCTGCCATCAGCTTTACAACTGCCAATACTGGCGTTCAGCGAATAAGTAGTTGTAGTATCGGGTATAGCAATTGGGCTTTTTGCGGTATCACTGCTTAGCGTTTCGGCAGGCGACCATTGAAAAGCCAAGGCATTTGTTGCCGGGTGAAGTTGCGCAGTATCGGTAAGGCAAATAACGGTATCCCGCCCCATATCAAGCGTAACGTGATCAGTAACTCTTACCAATACAGAATCGTTGTTAACGCAACCATTTTCATCATTTACATTTACATAATACGTTGTTGTGCTTTGCGGATGCACAATAGGATTTGATGTTCCCGCATTAATCACATTTATCGCTGGCGTCCAGGTATAAGAAGCGTTGCTTATATTAGTTTCCGCCAATAATTTCAATTCATCTTTATTACAAATCAGTGTATCACGAAAAGGCATTTCAATAACAGGCTTGTCATAAATGTTTACTTCTTTGTCGAGTGTATCTGCACAACCTTTGGAATTGGTGACGATAAGCTGTGATGTTATCGTTCCGGTGTCGCTATATTTATAAGGATTTGGATTTGAAATATCTGATGTATCTGCTGTTGTGGTTGGATCACCAAAATTCCAACGCCAGCTATCAACCACACCATAAGCTGTTGTACTTTTATCAGTAAACTTAAAAGCGCTCTGCAGACAACTGCCGGATACAGAAAAATCTGCTACAAAACCCGGATATACATTGGCTTCCGTAGTTGCCGTATCAGAACATTCGCCATCTTTATTTGTAATCAAGGTTACTTTATAAGTACCGGCTTGTGTGTAAGTATGTGTTGCAACCGGAGTAAGTGCGGTATCAACACCAGCATTTGCATCGCCAAAATCCCAGTAATACGAATTGATATTGGCTGATGTTGATTCGTTGGTAAATGTCAAATCAAAACCATTACAAGTAATATAAGAAGCATTTAAAGTGGCTTCGGGTATATTACAATCTTCAATACGAAGAATAAAATCTTTCCGATGTCTCGCGATGTTTCTACCCTGTCTCCATTCATACACAATTACACTTACCACATATAAACCAGCATCAGGCGATAAGCCGCTGATTTGTCCTGTAACCGGATTGATGGTTACATCAGGACCCAAGGGACTTGTACCTGAAAAATCTCTCCCTGTATTATAAGTCACCGTTCGGTAAGGCGGCACTTCCGCCGGCTGATTATCATTGGCGCCGGGAAAAGCAGCGCCCGAAGTATAAGCCGGCGCAAACGCAAAACTGATAGAGTCTCCGGCATCCGGATCGGTGGCGCTATAATCTAAAGTAAAACGAGTATCATGGCAAATAATATCCGGCTTTTTCAAATCAAATGCAGCTATAGAATTGTAACCATCCGGCAACGTATTTTTACCGGGAATGGTACAATCGAATGTTACGCCGGGCAAGCTTTGCTGTGCATATTCATTATCATTCAATACATTTAATGTTGTTGCGCGGCAGCAGTTTTCGTAAGCTATAATATAACCGGCATCATTATCTTTCAAAGAAATGGTGGCAGAATATATTTGTACCTGGTAGCGAATGAGTGGACGAGTTGTGATGCAGGGCGGGTAATCGTCGGGATTTTGCGGATCCCGACTTAAAATAACAGAATCTATTTTAGGCATAGACAGTTGCTTAATAAAAGGATATCCGTTTCCATTTTCATAAATAGCGACTACCGTACGAAGAGGCAAACAAGCCACATTACTACCGCCGCCACATGCTACCTGATCGTCTCTGAACAAGCGAACTGATATTTTATAAAGACTGTTACCGGCAACGGCTGCATCGGGACCAACATATTGATAAAATACTTCGCCGCCAACAATATGCGTGGCATAACATAAGTTGGTAAAAAAAATAATCATCAATACACAAATCAGTCTCTTCATTGCTGTTCAAAGTAATAAGATGAATAGAAACTTCTATCAAAACGTATTGCTCAGCTTATATCTTGTATGAATTGCAGCAAATGCTTGTTTACATCGTCAGAAGCTTCCCACATACCCATGTGTCCTGTTTTTTCAAGGACATAAATGTAAGAAATAGATGGCAGATACGCCTGCTGTAAAAGGTCTGCCAACGGTGCCGCATTATCTTGTTTGCCTATAATAAATAAAACCGGCACTTTACTGTTTCGCAAAACCGGTGTTTTGTCTTCGCGCAGCATCATAGCTTTATAATATTGCTGCAAAGCTTCTTTTGAAAAGTTCTTCCCGCGCTCTGTCAAAGATTCAATGTCACCGGCATTTGTTGTTTTGTATTCTTTGGAAAACAAATTGGGCGTTGTACTTTTTATAAACGCAGAGCCGCCATATTGTTCTATGGTATTGATGCCTTTTAAACGAACGGCTTTTTTTTCATCGCTATCTGCAAATGCAGTGGAATGAACAAAGCCAAATGCTTTTACGATGTCAGGATATTTTTCAGCTAACGCTAACGCAATATAACCGCCCATGCTGTGTCCTAACACAATACATTTATCTATGTTTTCGTGCAATAACAAAGCATACATACAATCTGCATAATCTGATATGAGAATATTTTTTTCATCCGTCTTTACCAGCATTTGCGATTGCCCGCTGCCCGGCAAATCGGGAATCAATAAAGTAAAATATCGCTTTAAAAAATCAGACTGAAATCGCCAGACATCGCTGTCTTCTGCAAAGCCATGCAGAAAAACAACCGGAAAACCAGCGCCTTCTTTTTTGTAAAAAATGGATGCGTTGTTATAAGTAAAATTGTACATCACACACGTTTCTTTTTCATCGCCAAACTACCGTACCGATATAGCATTAACAATACAAACGGAGCTAACGAAATATTGAGTTCCTGCGGCAACCAAAACCAGAAAATCATGGTTATAGCCGTAACTGCAAAAGCAAGGTAAAAATAATTGCGCAACCAGGCCGGATTGCGCCACAGGAACAGCACGGCGATGATATTGGTAGGCAGCGCCCATAATAAATTGTAGTTGTCTTTCGTCATTTTATGATCGGTTCCCCACCACATAAAAAGAAGCAGCAATCCCAATAAACCCGTCAGGTATAAAAGAAACGAATCCATAAAACGGCCGATAGCTTGCGCGCGTTTATTGGGCGATAAATACAATACCGCTAATAAACCACAGATGATTGTAAAAACTATTAACGGAACAGAATTGCCGGTTGCCTGCACAGGCGATGGCATGTTTAACAAGAACCTTTTTTGCTTTACGACCGGCTGCGATTTATTAATAACAGCGCTGTCTATTCCTTTCAATAAATAATCGGGCAGAAACATAGCGACTTTGTTATCAACCGGCTTATCTAAGCGCGCGCCGAGCAAAATATCAATGCCCAATTTGCTCCAAGGTTCACCGCCTCTGTCAAGATATGTATGAATTAAATTACGCGCCGTTGTGCCTTCAGGAACCAATTGTTTTGTAACTGCGCTGCCGGGCAATGAATTAAAGATTAAGTCGCGTACGCGCGTGGTACAATTATCATAAATAAAATCGTATTTGTACATACGATTTGCATCCTGCATATTGATAGTTAGCGCTGTAATGATTTGCTGCTTTTCCTGGCAAGTCAGATTCAATTCCTGTTCCTGCACACTGCGCTGAAAATATTGATATTCATACATGAAATCAGGATATTTATCAACCGATAAAAAATAATCTAATTTACCACGTACGAATTTTACATAAAACTGCGGGTCTTCAAACCAGAATGTTCCGTAATTATAAATTAAGTCTGTGCCTGCCGTACTATCCTGAATACGTATGGCTGTATGCCCAAACGTTGAATACAATTCCTGCCCCGGCGCACAAGTAAGTAAACTGATACGCACATGACAGTTTGCATCCTGCGCAGCCGTTTTTGTAGTAATTGCAAAAACAAAATAGAAAAATAATAAACAAAGCAGTTGCTTCATGAAACAAATAAATGGCAAAAGTAGATGCACTACAACTTTGTATTGCTATTTAACAACGGTTTTATTTGTAAATCTGACAGTATATAAAAGCTGGTAAGAGAATTAATATTTGGAAGATACCATTCTGCACTCTTATTTTGCACCCGGAGAGTTGGCAGAGTGGTCGATTGCGGCAGTCTTGAAAACTGTTGACTGTAACAGGTCCTGGGGTTCGAATCCCTAACTCTCCGCTGATAATCCATAAGTTAGGTTAAATTAAGTAAAGAAAGCCTGTAATACTGAGTGTTTGCAGGCTTTTTCTTTCCTGTTTAACCTCATTTTACTCCACTTTACAACTTCATAAGGTGAGCGATTCGTGTAGTACTTACTCCACTTTACTTTTACTCACCTAAACCTGTATAACTCGCTATCTATTAACATTTTGTAAGAACGCAACTATTTTTTAACGCTGTTCCTGAACCTAATTTTAGGACAGAAAAATAAGTGTTTTTATGGAAAAAAGTTTTGGATTGTTTTTCTACTTAAAAAAGCCCAAAGTAGAAACAAATGATGGTATACCTATCTACATGCGCATAACAGTAAACGGCGAACATTTTGAGGTAAGTTGTAAACGCAAATGTGTTCCCTCACGGTGGAATCCTTCCTCTGGCAGAATGATAGGCAAAGGTGATGA
The DNA here is from genome assembly GCA_965199845.1 of Ilyomonas sp. Lineage (GTDB taxonomy): Bacteria > Bacteroidota > Bacteroidia > Chitinophagales > Chitinophagaceae > Ilyomonas. The sequence goes on along the minus strand of CBDATZ010000016.1, from coordinate 107,167 downwards.
AGCAAGAGCGTTCAATGCTTATCTCGACACCTTACAGCAGAAGGTATTTGAAGCCAAACGTCGTCTGATTGAATTGGATAAGCCAGTTGCGGTTGAGTCACTAAAAGCTTCTTTATTAGGAAGAGACATAACTCCTAAGCATATGACACTAGAAACTTTCTCTCATCATAACGAGCAGATGGCAACCCTTGTTCCCCAAGAATACGCACCAGGAACATTGGAAAGATATCGCACTTCTTATGAACATACACGACACTTCATCCAATGGAAATACAAAATTGACGATATGGATATAAAAAATCTTGATTATGCGTTTATAGAGGATTACGCCTTTTGGCTCAAGAGCCAAAGGAAGTGTGCACATAACACCACGATGAAGTACTTAAGCAACTTTCGGAAGATTGTCAACAAGTGCATTCGAAGCGGGTGGCTCCTTCGTGATCCTTTTATGGGTTTTAATATGGCAAAGAAAGAAGTGGACAGAACGGCTCTCACAGAAAGTGAACTGCGGACAATTTTAAGCAAGCAGTTCTCCGTCAAGAGATTGGAGGCTGTTAGAGATATCTTTGTGTTTAGCTGTTACTCTGGTCTTGCCTATGCTGATGTTGAAAAGCTCAAACGAAGTGAAATTACAACTGGCATAGATGATAAATTATGGATTGTCAGCAGAAGAAAGAAGACAGATGCGCCTGCCAGAATTCCTCTTCTTCCCCCTGCCCTCTCAATCATTGAGAAGTACAAAAATGATCCCGAGTGCATCCTCAAAGAGCGCATTTTACCTGTCTTGACCAACCAGAAGATGAACGCTTATTTAAAGGAGATAGCCGACCTCTGCGGCATTCATAAAACACTTACTTATCATATCGCCCGACATACGTTTGCGACCACGGTTACCTTAAGCAACGGAGTCCCTATCGAAACGGTTTCAAAAATGCTGGGACATCGCAATCTGAGAACGACACAACACTATGCAAAAATCCTCGACCATAAAATCAGCCAGGATATGATGCACCTGCATCAAAAATTTAGCGAAAAACCAAATTATAAAGAGTAAGACAAAGGCATTGTCATAAAGGGGCCTGAATTAATGAAAAATATTTATAGTGTTTCAATCAGTGTATTCTTTTATGTTAAATGGCATCTGAGAACTTGGAAAAAATAACTTTCTTACCACTATGTGCATGTTTTCGATAGTTAATTGTATGTTTTCGTCAATCCTTTACTAAAGAAGGGTTGATTGTCGGCGGCTCAAAGCTCAAAATACAACGGAATGATTGAGTTTTTTGCATAGAACATACTACTTATCAACAAAATAACAATGAAAATTGTTGCTTTTCAAAGCAATAGAGCCACTACAAATGCAGTGGCTCTATTGTTATCCCTCTTTGAATGTGATTATCTGAGGTTTCTTTTTCTCTGTTTTTATACAAAGACGCCGGGCATTTCCTCATGTATTTCTTCTACTGTCTTCTTTTATTTTTCAATGCCCATACGTCCAGTTTTGTTCTTTTAAAATAGTTCAGCTTACCATTGGGCACATAATGCGTTATTAATCGCCTGTGAATTAGTTTATACATAAACGACCTAAGTACAGGCAAGCCTCTTTTAATGTCAGCGTATCTTTTTGTAAGATGTATAGCATCCTGCTGCTTTCTTTGTCGTGCTACTCCTCATTATTTATACACCTCTTTTTTTTCTTTATATTATTTCTATCATAATCAGACTTCTCAAACATGAGCTGTAAGAAGGCACATATCGAATATAGCCATACCGGTGCAATTCCCACACATTCTTTTCAAATGTCTGCCTGGCAGAAATTTTAGCGCGAGGCATCAGTTCGGTTCTATACACCGGAATTGAATTTCCCGATTCGTTCTCTTCGGCGTACTGCAAAATGGCCAGGTACAAACTGATGTGGGAAGGCCCCAGCCGGTTATCATCGCCCATTCTTTGTAGCACCGTTTTTAATTCTATTCCAAGTACCATATTTCAACTTTTGAATGAATGATTACATTTTTTGTTTCCGGCTTCTTTTTTGAACTGGCCTGTCGTCTTTGTCAGCATTAGTCACACTCTTACGATTCTCATTTTGTTGTTCCTTCTGCTCCGGCTTTTGTTCCTTTGTCACTGTTTGTTCTGGTTTGTTTTCCTGCTGCTGCGTTTGAAAACTATCTTTTAATGATACGCGTTGCCCCGTGTTGCTGTACGCAGTAAGTGTTTTGAACGCAACGTTAGCGGTGATAAACAGCTTTTCTTGCTTGCCTCCAATTTCAAACGTGGCTGCTTGCAGGTTTCCTCTTTCCAACGACCTGACGAGTTGCTGTTTGCTTTCTTCCTGTTGTAATTCTTTGATTGGGTATCTAGCCAATACCTTATCCAGATCATAACCGTAATTCTGATGATACTGCTTTATTTCATAGTTGCCATTTTGCGAAGTCGTTTTAAAATTCAACTGTACCCAGGCGTCGTACTTTTCATTCCCTTTATTGGTAAGTGTTTTATGAACAGCCCGGCCTTCGAGTAAGTTGTAGCCTTCTTTTTGCGTAATGGAACTTCCTTTATTGATGTAAAACGTCTGGGCCGCTTTGTTCTCTCCCTTTGCATTCTGTACCTGCAAATCATAGCGGTTAAAGAAGTACATGTCGGAACCTTCCCCTTTCTTGAAATGAAGTGTGGAAATGGCCGTATCCTTTCCATAGTTGTTCTTTTGGGACAATTGAAACTCCGGTGTTCCCTGCGACATCTTATTTGCCAACTCGGTATTCAGTGTTTCACTGAATTCTGTCATCTTTAATTGCTCTTTGAGGTATTCATAATTCTTCCCGTTCATGGCTTTCTTTTTATGTGATTAATAATTCTGTTTTACAGCAATTTTATTCTTTGCATCGTCCGGTGACTTAGGGGAAGGGTTAATGAGCGGCCACTTTGTTCTTCTCCAACCTGGATGGTTAGCTCTTTGCCTCCTTGAACAGTAAACGGTTTGAAAGCGAATACATAAAGTTGTGTGTTGCCATCTCTTACTTCCACAAAATCTGTATGAAATAGTGGAGTTAGTCCAACCTCCTGTACAGCCGTGCGCTTGGCCCTTTCGGTATCGCGTATAAAGAACCGGGCAAAAGCCGGTGCATAGGTAACAGGTGATTTGTTAGTGATACTGATCTCCAGCCATAGTAGGTTATCTTTACTGAACATGTTATTCAGGGATAGTTTGACTTTCCCGTCAGAAGTACTTTTGTGTAGCCAATGCGTTTTGCTTTTAATCGTATTCGATGTTGTCGTGAAGGAAGCTTCCGCAAGTGGCTGATCTTTAATCATAGCTTTATCACTGCTGTCTCCAATGAAAGAGTAGTTAAGTGTAGATGGATCAGAAGAATAGCTTACCGCAAAAGAGTAAAACTGACCGTCAGCCGTAATAACAGTCAGATTTGTTTCCCTGAAACTTTGTTCACCCGCTTTAACTTGCAAAATGTTTTCAACGCCAGGTGCTTTCTGCGCCAGGAGGGCTGCGCTGCCCCTGTCAACACTTTTTATTGCGGCTGGAAAAATCAAATTGCTGGTTTTATTGGCACATACGTTCATGTGATACGGCGCAATGCTTTTGGGTAAGTATTGAGCAAATGAGCTTGCCTGTTGAAGCAGGCAACACACAACACTGAACAGTGCTGTTACAATTTTCTTTTTCATGATCTTCATTTATTAGTTGATAATTATTACTTCTGGTTATCATCTTTGAGCAAAACATGGTAACCGGCTTTGATGGTTACTTTGATCTGTTTGACTTTTTTGTTGATGAGAGATTTGGCTGCCTGGATGCCGGCACCGGCAGCCTGTGCAGCTAAGGAAGGATCAAGTGAAGCGATGCCAATATTACTTACCGCTTCGCTTCCCGCTTGCTTGGCTGCATCACGGCTTAATGAGCCTGGAATGTAGATACCTTCCAAGCCGTCTAAGTCATATGCCGACAAGGAAACTGGCAGCAAATTGTTTTGATAGCGGATAGTGCTAATAACAACGTTCAGACGTTCGCCATTCTGAGAGGCGATACCATAAAGTAACGTGCCTTTTGGAACTAAGATGCCGTTTACATACACATCTGTTGCTAAACTTACCTTTACGGTTGAACCACTTACCACCGTTTGCGTTTGTTGAATTTCCGCTTTGATTACATTCTGCTTTCCTTCTGCTGTGGTGTCATTATTCAATGAATAAAAAGCATTCTGTTTAGGTGATTGAATCTTCTTTCTGTTAGCTGTCCTTATGTTATCATTCTGCAAGAGAGAAGCGATTCCATTACTTTGTGTTGTTACCACCGGATAAACAAGCTTTTTATTCTTTTCTGATTCCTGCCGGAACCTTTCACTTATTCTTTCAGGATGTTGTATTTCCAGGATTTTATCCATCATGCCATTTAACTGCTGCGTTTCGGGGTCTGTGCCGGAATCAGGCTGATTCATAAACTGCAACAGGCGCTCAAGCCGGTCAACTTCCTGCGGTTGAAAACCTACCCCTCTTTGTGGTACATCATTAATCCCAACAGGCTTAACAACAATTGTTGGTTTATTTAAAGCGGCATTCAGCTCTGCAAGCTTTTGGCTCACTTTATACTCATTCACATCTTCATAGCGAGGTGGCAGCGGGTTGTAAGCGGGTGAAGCTGTATCTCTGCCTGTAACGCCTGAAGAGGTGTCTTTGTGCTGCTGAAAGAAGGGGTCGTTCTTAACCGCTTCCCTGTACTTTAGGGAGTCTTTTTCCGCCTGCTCATAAAAGGATAGCTTATTCCAGCTTTTGTTTTCTTTCAGCTTTGCATCCGGCAGATGCCTGTTTGGAAATTCCGTATACAGAGATCAATCAATTCCGCTGTCGCTTGACAAATCAATTATATTACTGCTCAATGATTAGCGGAATATGGTGATCAAGCCTTCCAAAATTTCCAGTTACAGTCAACACAGAAGCCAGTAGTATCATCATCAACGGATTCAATCTTGAAGATTTACTTCAGAAAGTATATGACAGGGGCAAGCTGGATGGAAAAGAAGAAAGTGCCTCAGAAAAAGTTACATGTCAGCAATTAAGCAAAAAGTTAGCAGAAAAGGGAAGAAAGATCAGTGTACAAACCTTAACCAAAAAAGCAAGGGAAGCGAACATTCCTGTGCTTCCCCATGATGGAAAACGGCTTGGCATTTTCCGTAAACATATTAACCGGTTTATCAGCTTCTATAGAACTACATACCACCATTTTAGTAAAAGCGAACACCCACAAATGTTGTTAATTCGTTTCGTTTATTTCGTTTATTTTACTAACTTGCGCCTTGAAATCAAACCTATTATCATGAAAGTAGTAGAGCAAATAAGAAAACCTTCTAAACTTGAACAGAAGATAGCAAGCGAATCTTACGATGCTTTAGCTTCTGTTATTGAACAAATTGAATCTGAGCAACCTGAGATCGAGATTGAAGAAACAAGCGAGAAAATTAAAATTCCGTTAAGTGCCTTAAAGCTTTTGGGAGATATTTTGAAAGCTATGAGCCAGGGTAAATTAGTTTCTCTTATACCTATCGCCACCGAGATAACAACACAGGCTGCGGCAGAAATTCTTGGTTGTTCAAGACCTCATTTAGTGAAGCTTCTTGAAAGTGGAAATATTTCATTTGCAAAAGTGGGTAAGCATAGAAGAATAAAATATGAAGATATTATAAAGTACAGAAATCAAATGAAGGAGCAACAGAAACAAAACATAATTGACATAATGAATTCAGACGAAGAAACTGGTTTATATGATTCATAGTGTACGCTTTATTGTAGTCTTAGATACCAATATTATTTATCCGGTAATAATAAGGGATATTTTATTTTGGTTTGCTCATTATGATCTTTATACCCCCAAGTGGAGCGAACATATATTTGATGAGTGGAAGAGAGTTATGAAGGATAAGGCTGTCTCGGAAGAAGAAGCAAATAAGAGAATATCAAAGGCGAATTTGGCTTTTCCAGACGCTTTGGTACAAAATTACAAGGGACTGATAAAGCATTTGGAGTTGCCGGATGAAGATGATCGGCATGTTTTGGCAGCAGCAATAAAAACAAATGCAAATCTTATCGTAACAAATAACATAAAAGACTTTCCAGAAGAATACCTGCAATCTTTTGGTTTGAATGTCAAAACAGCTGACGATTTTTTAACTGATATTATAGGCTTAAATCAGGAGCAGGCAATCGCAGCTTTTAAAGAAATGGTGTTAAATAAAAAAAATCCAAAACAAGATGAGTTTGAAGTTCTAAACCTTTTAAGAAATGCAGGATTAAAGGATACTGCAAATTATCTTCACGCTCTGTTATAAACGTTTTATCAGCTTTTAGTTTTGTTCTTTTTAGGCTGCATAACAAGTTCTAAATCCAATGCTTCACAACAAGAGATGACCAGGCGTACCAATGATTTGAGTGTGATCAGATTGATTTATTATTATTTCGGAAAGGATTTTAATAATCAGTTCCAAAAATTGAAATCAACAAGAAATTGTAAGTTCTATTTGCGCTACTACAATCTAAAAATGTATAACATCAAAGCGTTGATAATCAGTAACAAAAAAATATTTGCTTCTGTGCCGAGTCGCGCCTATTTTAGTGTTGGCGGTAATTGGGATTGAACATCTAAACTATCAAACCATAAAATGAATTCCGAAATTTTAGAAGAACTTATAACAGAAGGAGAACGACTAACTCCGACAATAACATATGTGCCATCTGGACCGAACGTTATTAGAACTTATTCAGTTTACAAGACTTCCGAGCAAGAAAATTATCAAAATTGGCAATCTTCTGCACAACGTTTCATTAAGACATATCATCCGAGTGATTTAGAAGAAATAAAGGAAGCCGCAAAAAAGTTAAGTCCAGACAATCATCGTAAAATTTTAGGTGTTCTTAGAGCTATAAAACTATTGCCGACTGAACCTGAAAAAGAAGCAAGCACTAAAAGCGGCTGGACAAACAATATTCATATAGCAAACAATCAAAGCAATACGCAACAACTAACTTTGACCTTGTTTTTGGACGCAATAAAAGATGAACTGACTGGTAGAGACTTTAAAGCAATAAAAGAAATAATGCAAGACTATAAAGCAGAACCAGAAAAAACTAAAATTAGATTGATTGAAAAAATTAAAGGATTTGGAGGAGATGTTTTGTCAAATATTGTTGCGAATATTTTGACAAACCCAACTATTTATAACGGACTTTTTTAAAGAACAACTACCGCCAACAAAAGGTTTGGCAAAAAACTGGCTGACAAAACGCAACATCAACTTTTGTTTCGCTATTCAGCTTCAGTAATCAGCACGACATTATAAATTTGGCAATAGAAATAACAATGAAGTTTTAATTATAAATTTAGCTTTGGCTCGGGCTGACGAGTTTCAAATACCAGTTCTTCGCCAAGCCTGAAACGTTATGCGTCATGCTAAAACGAAACACACCACAATGAAGAATTATTATAAATTCATTTTCATTTTGACGGTGTTCGTGCATTCCTGTAACTCAAATAAAAACAAAATTGACGAGACAAAGGCTCTTCAGGCCACTACAAATATTCAAAAGACTGACAGCATAGACATATACACTTTACTTACTTCACACATGACCGACACTATTACGTTAGGCAGTTTTCTTGGCAAAATAACCCACCAAGAAAAAGTAAAGGTTCTTGCAAGACTAAATACAACATGGGACGAGAAAAGTAAAATCTATATATACTCTGACAGTAATTACCTCTTCAAACTCAGGTACAGTAGCGATATGAATTCTGACAAGCAAAAATCAAATTCAATTTTTATAGACGGCAGAACCAGTATCAGTTTTAAAAATTACAATATAACTTGCTATAAGGACACTGTTTTCCGTTGTGAGAATTACGGGTTCAATTTGGATAACACATTGCAAGAGCCGAAAATAATCGAGGTCTGTGGCAAGCGATTTTTGTATTCGGATGTATCCTACTGGTGCAACGGCATAGGCTGCGGTTGTTTTCTAACCTTCATTTATGACCTTGAAACTCACAAACCAACTTTCATTGAAAATTATAGAATTCCATACAAAGGCTTCTTCATTTCTGACTTCAACAATGACAACAGCCCAGACTTGTTAGTTATTAGTAGCACACTGGAGCGGAAAATGAAAGGGTTTGACTTTGACGAGTTTGAGCTAAGGCTTACACCTTTTTCATATAATAAAGGAGTAATTAAACCACATTTTGACGGACAATACCAAAGAACTTACGGTTATGAATTATACAGTTTAACCAATGTCTATCATCACAGTTACCATGACAACCTAATTTATTCAATCACAAGTGACAATTGGTTCAGACAATGACAGAATAAGCACGAACGCATAACAGGCGGTTTGGCAATATTGCGGGGGGACGAATATATTCTCAACTTTTGTTCGCTAATCAACTTCAGTTCCAGCCGACGAATAACACCAAGCAATTGAATAAACAATGAACTTTTAGTTATAAATTCAGCAGCGGTTACGGGCTGACGATTTTCAAATACCGCCACATCGCCAAGCCGTACCGTTGTGTGCTATTTGTTGTAACTAAAACCATTCAATGAAAACATATATTTTACCGCTTCTTTTGACTCTCACTTTAGCAACGAATTGTCAGTACCTTATTGCCCAGCAACTTGACACAGCAAAAGAAACCACTGCCATAAAACAACTGGTCAAAAATTATGAGGATGCCTGGAACCGGCACGACGCGAAGGAACTGGCAGCGAATTATGATACCAGTGCCACATGGGTAAACTGGTTTGGCGCTTATTATATTGGCAAAAAGGATATTGAGGAGCACTACCAAATCACGCACAGCACTTACTTCAAACCATCGCATTATTATACCTGTTCCATTGAAGACATTACATTTTTAAAACCGGATATAGCCATTGCCCATGTACGTACCGGGCTGAGTGATGATGCACGCTATCCCGGACAAGTGTTTGAGTTTCGCAGAACGATTGTACTTACCAGGCACGACAGTACCTGGCTTATTATAGCTGGGCAAAATGCCAAATTGAATGAGGGTGTAAAGTGATGCAAGATTGACTTGATCACACCTGTCCCGCATCAGCCACCATTGTTGTGCGTGCACACGTCAAAGCGTTCTTGCTACCCGAAAACCAACACCACCGCTTCGCTAATTGTTCATTGCTCTTCTAAATGATTATAAACTGTAATTTATCATTCATTTCATTTCGGTGTAGCGCTGTAGTTGTCTCAAATGCAGTAAACGTTTTATTTAGCACTGATTTTCATCAATTGTTTTTGCGACAATGTTGATATCGGTTTCTTCACAGAAATCTTTTATCGAATCACCTATTTCTTCTTCTAACCCTAAGTGAATGGCTATTTTTTGAACTATTCTTAAGGTTAGTGTTGTTTCCTGTTCGTCAAGCATATTGATCTGCAAATCTAGTTTGGCTCGTTTGTCAGCTTCTTTGGTCATTCGGTTTTGAGTCATGAGAACTAAGAGGGTAAGAAAAATAGCTTCCAATGACACCACCAGGGTAAGAAAACTAAAGGGGAAAGGATCAAAGGGAATAATCCGGGAAATGACTTTGCTGTTCAATAAAATCCATACTCCAAACCAGATGATATGAAGAATAATAAACGGACTACTGCCTGCAAAAGCCGTAACCTTATCAGCGATACGTTCAACGGCGGAGAGATTTTGAATCGCTTGTTTTTCCAGCTCTAAAATTGTTTGAATATTTTTATGAATAGCATCTTTTGCCTCTTGCTTTTTTTCAGCAGCTATCTTTTGCATAAGAGTAAATGTTTACTGACAATAGAAAGAAAATGATTTTGAGCCAGTAGATGTATAAAACCTGCAAAAGTTAAATCATGTGATAAAAAATGTTATTTACATCCTTTACGTATCTCAATTTTAATTGGTTCATGTTAACATTTGTCTAACTTTATAACCGATTGCTTCACTTCAAAACAAAGTCATATGAAAAAAATCACGCGCATTCTTATTCTGTTGTGCATCCCCTTAGTATTCAGTCTTTTCTTTTTCGGGACCAAATCAGGCACCTGGTCATACAACGGAGGCTCGGGTCCTCAGATTGTTGTTACTTACAATGGTTCAAATTTCACAATTGCTCCCAATTCTTACAATCAGCCTTTGCGTGTTGATTGGTTTACACCCGGTGGTAAACAAAGCGTAGCTGTTTACGGCTCTACATTTTCACCGCTTGGCAATTATGATTTCTGGATTAGCGGGTCTAATGGTAGCGGATCTTCTCTTTCTACTTACAGGTATTACCCATAGACACAAAACATAATTAAATAAAAAAGCAATCGTTACCAGCGGTTGCTTTTTTTATTTTGAGTTTATAGCAAAGGAAATCGTTATTTGATTCCCAATTTCTTTTTATCTCATTATTAGCGCAAGTTATCGGACACCAGCTATCGGCGTTTTTTATTGCAGCAGGCAAAGCCTTGTGAGCATATGATTATAAAATAGTGGCAACCACTATTAAAGACTACTTTTGTGTTTTCACCCTTCACATCTGTCCCGTTCTTACGATTATGTTTCATTTCTCAAAGTTTCATTTATGTTTAAAAAGTTTACACTGGCTGACAAGCTATTAATGATTGCGGCTATTCTCTCGCTGATTTATTCTGAAGTTTTGTTTTTTACAGGCAATGCACTTCAAGCCATTTTTATTGGTTTATGGGTGCCTTCCATTCTTTGTTTTGGAATTTATTTGAAATTTATAAACAGAAACAAACATGATTAGTTTCTTACCCTATTTTGCCGGTTTTATTATGTTACTGTTTTCTGCTGGTTTTTACTTTGCTTTACGGGAACAACACAAGAATCAGGAATAATAAATGGTAATAGGCTTGTTCATTACTGCGGTGGTGTTGCTTCGCAACTGAACGCTGCCATTTTAAGTCGTTCTTGCTTCGATGGCGAGCGTTTAACCAAAAACCGTATTGCTACAAGTAAGACCCGTACCAATTAATTACGTAGCAAACGGAAGCCATTGTAGACACAACAACTTTGAATGTCTTGAGAACCCGAAATGTTAGCACAAAATCAGAAGCATCTCAAACAACTGAAGTACGAAACAAACATTTTTTTCATGGTTTCTTCAAAAAAGTGAGACAGGTGAGGCAAGTGTATGGAGCTGCTGGTGGTGGGCAACTATAAGGAGGTTGAGAATATAATCACTCACACAAAATGCTTCTTCCGTTATAAGTGCAGAAGAAGCATTTTATTTTTGTCATTATAAAATGCTGACAGTATTTACATGTTAATGCGGCTTTTGGTTGGCTCGATACTGCGCTACCCGTTTCGAACCGCTATAAGGCTGGTCTTGTCTCTAAATCCGCGTCTTACTATTTTTTTTCGCCTTTGTGAACGTACACATTGAAGGTATAAATTATGCGCCATTTGCTACCACTACAGGTGTCGGCTCAACACCCTAAATACATTCTGCCTGTCAGGTGATTGATTGTTCTTAGCATGTCCGGTATTCACATTCCCTACTATCGTTTCAAATAAATCTCTCTGCGTACCGGATCTATCCATTGCAGTCCGAGCCAGGCAAAAAAATGTTCTTCACTTACCCACGCGGGCGGCTTGACGGCATCACCCCTCACACATTCCACTTGCTGTTTCCGTATTCAGTCTGTATCATTTCTATACAATCAACGGTTCTGCGAAGTCCTTTATCGCTGGCACACCATCTCCTTTTCCTCCATGCGTTTGCCAACACTTTGAAAAGATTCAGCGGAGCCGGTACGGAGCGCCAATTGCCGGTAATAGTCGAAATCGTCCGGCATGAATAAGTCCAGGTTTATGGCTTCCACCAATTCGATTTGGATGTATTTACCATCAGGCTTGCCTTTGATCGGTTTACCCAGGTTATTGACTATGTTTTCAAAGTCAGAACTTAACAGATGGTATCGGTCGTTTTCATCAAATAACGTTTTTTGCGGTCCTGCTATCATTACCGGTAAGCAAACAATTTCAATATCTTTTACCTGTTTTGCTTTTCTTCTTATACTGACTGCAATATTTATAATTCTGTAGTGCGGTCTGAGTCTTCGGCAGATTCTGGCAGCGATGGCATGAGCATCCTGTAATTTCATATAAAGTGATTGTTTATTTTATTTAAGAAACAAAACCGGTGTATCCAAATGTTTCCGGCTCATGTGTGCCTCTATTCTGAAGAAAAGACTGTTGCTTATCACTGAACTCTAATCCAAAGAGCCAAATTCCATTCGTCCCTTTTTTCGTACAACTTTTATTGAAAATGCTTAATCTCAACGTTGGAGTAAAGTAATTGAGTCATCAGATGCCATCTTCTCTCCACAACTTTATGAAGCATAACCCTTGCACAGTTTTGTGCAGGGTGTAAACAAGTTAGCACTCTAATGTTTTTATCCATTTCTTTATACTATTCAATATATAAGTGTCTTTTGCACATCATATTTTGGATACCGGGCTGAGGTATGTTTATGCCTGCCCTCTTTTTGATCTTGATTATTATGCCTTCTATGCAATTAACTTCTTCTGAACAACGCCCCGATAAAGTGGCAGGATTTTTCATAGGCGTGTATACACAAAAGTTATAAGCATTGACTCCATCTTCTGAAAATGAACAGTATCGCCAGGTTGTTAGTCAACTGCTTGGCATCTGGTTCCTATACCATGAAAAAGAAGCGTGGATCATTTCTATGGTTGATTATGTGCTCGACACACTTTCGCTGACCATTCTCGGACAGGATAAAGATTATCAAACTACAGTCAGCCTGGGCTTTATCATGAATGAACATCCGTATATTGTTTTCGATTATTATAATGAGAAAACAGTTTTCGGTATCAATTTCATTGATAATGATGCACTGATTCTGCAACGACCTGATGACAGTATTTTGATCTTATTGAAAAAGCCTGATACCCGTTTTGCTGATAAGATCATATCCGGATTGTAATGTTATCCTGTTGCTTTCTGAACACGCGGGATATTTGTGTTGCGTTCACCATTAAGCCGCTATTGCTGCGGGGCGAAAAAGTAATTTCTGATTTCTGGTATTGATACAGAACGGATTGCTGTATTTGTTGCATTTAATTACTGTTTTTAAACTTAGGTTTCAATATTTGGGATTGTTTTTGTCTGTGTTGCTGCTGATGTGGTTTTGTCGTTCCCATCTGCTACACAGATCCCGGCAGAGCCATTGATATTGGATTTCGGGGCTTGGTATTTCTATGCCGCCCCTTTTTTAATGTTTTCTTCATCCGCGCCCGTGTTTATTAGTTGTAACATTGTTGTGTCGTTCACTTGCCATGAATAGCATTGGAGACAAGTTTGAAGAATCTTTTAAAGCCTCGCTTCGAAATCCAATATCATTAGACTGCTCTATCACTTGTCTCCATTTTTTGCTAACACTGGTATAATATCCGCATTTGTTGTTCCGGCATAAAAAATTACCGTTTGAAACTTCTTTTCCCTGTTTGAAACTGGTTTATACCAGTTCGTTGTTTTAACATATTGATTTCAAACCTGTTTGCCTGTGGCACTCCAATTGCGTCTAAGAGCGCGATATTGGATTCCGGGCCCAGGTATTTCTATACCGGCCCTTTTTTATACTTTGTAGTTATCAAATCCCTGGACATCAGCTATCATTGTTTTTTGGTAAAGTCCTTGCTTTATAAATCAGCGGAGACAAGAGGAAGAGAATTAGATATGCTCGTTTCGGGATCCAATACCACGTTCAGACCTGCTCAACCCTTGTCTTCTTTTTTTCTTTTAACGGGAGCCTGATATGATCCAGTTCAACAATTCAATTTGCTTTTGTAAACATTCTTGCTCAAAGTATAAAGAATTGTGTGTGCTGCGGATGAAGCCGCTTGCAATCTTCTTCGATCCGGATTTTCTTAGCCTGCAGTTCTAACAGCTTTTGCTGTACTTGTCCTTTTGATATGTCTACATCAGAACTGGCAAATGGTAGCTGTAAAGCATTGTCATTGCGTTTCATGGCTGTACACGTTTATGGTTTGACGATTAATACATCTGCACTACTTTGCCTGCCTGCTTGACCTTCTTTAATGGCTTGCGGATGAAAGGCTTTTGATAAACGTTGGTATAACCGGGGTTTTCATCTAAGAACAGCTTTAGCGATTCAAAGCTGGTGAATGTGTGGGTGAATTTATAATGATTCATACTTGATGATTTGTATAGAGTGATTAATCAAAGTAGAGTGATACGATGGCGTGAATCAGTTTCAGACGCAGGCGGGGCTTTTGTTTGATAGCTTTCTTTCGTTTCTTCTTTTGATGCTTCTTACTCATAGTAGTTAATGATTAAATGTGGGGCAGTTTGTCAATGATGTAAGGACGGAGTGTAAGCCTTATCTTTTGGTTCCAAAAAGCTTTAGCCAACTGCTTTGCCTTACGGTTGATTTTCTTTTTTTTTCATAACGGCAGTGTCTTATGCTTGGGAAGCTGTAACGATAAAATAAGCTGGCGCACCGCCATTTCGTTATCTATCACTTTAGGAGTAATGATGTTTTCAATCGTGTTCAGTACAAACATGATGTTATGTGCATCCTGAATAAGTGTTACTTTCTTATCATCAGCTAAGCCATTAAAATGCGATGAAGTAACAAGGGATTACAACAGGTGATAATAATATTCATTGCGCCACTCAGCGAATTCTCCCTGATTGTTAAATGAAATGATCTGATTGATGTTTGCCTTAACGCTTTCGACATACGCAGGCGCGTTGGAGTTCTTTGGTAAAGATTCCATAACAGAGATTTGTAAGCATTAATCGTTATTACAGGCGGCATTTTCAAAATGATGAAACTGGTCGTTGGGGTCTGCCAGCTTCTCTAATAGAAACTGGATAAAGTAAAAGCGGTTGGCTGCATAGCGCCGGTCCAGGGTTACCTGTTCTGTCTGTCCGTTATTGTCTTTGACCAATAAACTCTGCTTCATCGGCTCCCTGTTGAAAAAAGCCGTATCTGAAATCTTTAAGCAGGTCTTTTGTGATCTCTGACAGAGCTGTGTACTTGAATAAGTCAATGGTTGTTTCCATTGCCCTGCCGAGTGCCAAGACAGCATCTTTGTTCAAAGAAACAATAGGCTTTCCCAATGACGAGCGGTCGTTGTACTGCTGAACAAAGATGCTTAATCCCGAACGGACATCGGATTGTTCGATTCTGAAAGTTTTTTCCTGTGGCACAAATGATATTGTTTAAAATGTTTAAAAATGTTTATTTGATTCCGGTGCGTGTAATCGTTAGATGAAATGCTGTTAATTAGGCACGTAAGTAAATGGCACAGTTACAAATGGCTCCCAAACATGACCTGCTTTCGGTAATTGATTATATGGATAGCGAGTGTTAAATGCTTCCCTTCCTTCATCTTCCGGCAGAGGGGTTAAACGGCTCAACAAAGCGTTTGTAGTCGCGGCAGCAAATCAGCTTGATTGGATGGCGTGCGGTAATAAGATGACAGCCCTTTTGTTTTGTACAGGCATGGCATGGGCTTGGCTTTCCGGTAGTACCAGATTCATTTGTCATGGCAAAAAGTTTTTATTCGTTAATTAATATTTGATTCCTGATTTTAAAGATGTGGGCGACTTAGACAAGAAGCCCCGACATTCATACTTACTATTGAACCAACTAAAAACTATCTTCTGTAAGCCTTATCAAAGTAGAAAGGCTTGGTATCCTGAATGAACTGAGTTCTTGCTGCTATGGCTAAAGCTCTCTGAGCTTCTTTATCGCTTTTTTTTATCACTTTAATTTTGTGGAATTGCTTTTGCATGGTATTAATTGGATATAAAAAGTTTGTTTTTAGATAAGCCTCTTGATAATACAGGAGGTTTTTTATATCGTTACTACTCTTACCTTTTTTAATTATCGCCTCCTGCAGAAACAGGAGGCTTTTTTTATGCACTAATAGCAGAGTAAACAGTAACCTTCATTTGAACCATTCCGGTACTTGAAAAGATGGGTAAGTCCTCGCGGTATATCTCCCAGGTAAGACGGTTGTATCTGTTAATTAAAAAGTTCCTGATAGCTGTATATTTTTCAATCAGCTTCATGTTTTTTTCAGCCACCGCTTTGTAGTAAGAAAGATGCTTTCTGTCGTCGGCTAAATACCTTGCGCTATCTTCAATTAAGATTTGCGCTTTCTCAATAAGCTGTAAAATGCTGGAAGCGTTTTTATGCTTTTTGATACGCAGGAACATGGCTTGTTCTAATGAGGTGATGTTGTTATTCTTTGCCATAATAGTATTTTACTTTTGTCACACAAAGATAGAGTATATACTCTATTATGCCATAGAGTATATTATCAATGTAAATACTTTACATACTCTTTAACATACTGGAGTATATACGCTGTATCTTCTCTACGACTATATTCTAAATCACTTTATTTTTGCAACATGGCAAAAGCATTAAAACAACAATCGCCGGAGATTCAAGAAGCAACTAAAAAGGTTAGAACATCAATGTACATAGACCCGGCCTTATTAAGTAAAATTCAGTACATCTCTTTCATGGATGATGGCTTTGAATCGCAAACGGATTTTATAACTGATGCGCTTTATGAAAAAGTCAAAGCATGGGAAAAGATTCATGGAGAAGCTGTAAAAAAGTAAATTACAGTCTCAAATAATCATGACATAGTATGAAATGTTAATGGGAGTGTATTTTGAATATCATAAAACAAAATTGATAATTCTATGAGTTGGGACATTGTACTTTTTAGTTCAAAACAAAAGATTACTTCCATAGAGGACATTAATTATGAGCAATTTGTGCCTGTAGATTTTGATTCAATACTACAAGATCATTTTATTAATATCAGTATTAATGGAGACCATAGAGAGATCAACGAACAAAATTATTGCATAAGTTATTTTTCAGACAATGAACCGACAAGTAATTTGACCATTCAATTACACGGAGAGACTGGCTTATATGAAATAATTACAGTACCCAAAAAGAATAGCTGGCAAATCTTTGATACAGAAAATGGTGAAAAGATAGACATGAATAGCCTAGAGCATAATGGACATGAGAGCTTTGAAAGCTATCGCCGGCAGATCATAAATGAGACTAACGCAGATAAGTAGCACCTCTTTCAATAGCCAAGCGGGAAAAGAAGAATGGTGAAGCTGTAAAAAAATAAACATCATTACTGATTCATGATTACATTGTCAGCAACTGATAAAATACGGCTGGTAACATTTGCTCCTATGTAAAGCGGTAGGAGGGGGTTTGTGATATGTGTTTTAAAGTTAGTGTATAAAATAATTAGTACGCTTCATCTTTGGATGATTGATTGTTCAACGGTCAAGGTAAGTACTGACAGCTTCGGTTCAATCATTCGAAGAGGAAGTGGAATGTCTTTAGTTATTCAGCTCCGCATCCTATTTGTAGTCTTGCCTTCTTTGATATTAAGAAAGCTGCTACCTGCATCTATCTTAATTAAAAAAGAACAGCTGCCTGCTTTCTGACTTGCAGACCTTCAGCGGCTGCCACAAATGTTTTGCAGTCTGTTCCCTTGGTCTTATGCTTATGTAATGAGCTTGAACAGTCTGTTCCCTTGGTCTTATGTACTGTTATAAAATCAGTTTAGTAACCCTGTCTGGTAAGGCACACCTGTGATGATTACTGACCTGATTCTGCTTAGTTGCAACAAACGGTAGAAGCACAACCTAAAACAATTAGGAAGGAATACCGCACTCTTCTTTTTCCTGAATACAATGCACAAGAGTATTACCACATTGTATTTGGCAGGCTCTTTTTTTGGCTGCTTGTTGTTTTACTATCGACTTATCTCTTTGCACTGGGCAAGGAAACAATCCAAAGCTGGTACACTCTTAACTCACAACAAAAAGAATTGAACGAATACAAACGATATTTTCAATACATGGAAAGGAAAGAGAAGGAAAAAGGAAAGCAAAATAATAAGACCCGATAGCATGTTTATGTGTAAGCGATTTTTAGATTTCACAGATCATAAAGTCATGCAAATTTGTCTTACATTTAGTTAATGAGCTCTTTAGTAACGACCTTTTGATATTCGTTATTACCAAGGTAAATAATTGATGTTTATGTTGCGATAGAACTCAACAACATTGCAAACATATACGTATCTTATAGATCGCCGATAACTGAGGTCAATTGAAATCGGGTTAATTCATTTGATCTACGTGCAACTCACCAATGTGTATTCCTTTCCTGATTATTGGATTGCCCGTATAATGCAGTTTGGCTTCACCAAAAGCAGTAACCTGTATCTTATCTGAAACATTCATTGTAAAATCGGCTTCTCCATATGCTGTTATCTTACCGCTTTTGCCATCAATAGCAAGGCTGTTTATATTTCCTTCTCCATACGCCGCATAGGTTTGAGATGTAGCAGAGCCCGACAGAAACGCTACCTTGCATTCTCCATAAGTAACGACTGCCAGATCGCCCACCTTTATCTCTGCTTGCTGTTTGTAGCGGATACAGCAAATCGTGAGATCAAATATAGATATAAAGATGAAAAGAGAGATAGTGCCGAATGGCTTGGGGCAACCGCTATAGCAGCAAGTATTTGTCAGGCACAATTTTATTGTTGGTTATTTATAAGTTCCCATACTTTGTCGTTATAGTCTGCCTTCGTAATTCCTGTTAGTTTTTCAAGGACAGCATAATAATTTTCATTTCCCTTTTGATAAGGTCCAACATTTAAAAGCTCCCATACACCGGCGAATCCCTTTTCCTTTTCTATTTTTTGAACCAATAAAGCGTTTACAATGTAGTCAGCAGAATTCCTAAATCCGTTTGTTTTAAAGTAAACAGGTGATTCTTTTACAACAGTCCAACTGGTATTTTTATTTTCTGCAACCTGTTCTTTAAAGGCTTTAAAAATTTCTTTCCATGGCAATCCCCAACTACCACCATATAAATAAGCACAACCTTCGTCTACAGGATGGTTCACTTTACTTCTTTCAATTACCAGACTTAACCTGTCGTGAAACAAATCATGTGGATCGAATTTGTCAAAGCTTGCATTATTGTCACCCAACACAATTACTTTTCTGTTTCCTGATGACGAATTAAAACCGCCGGTTGGTTGCCCGTTGTAAGCAGACTTATATTCTATACCCATCAGGTTTTCCGATTCACGAAGATTATCACAGCAGTAGTACTCCGTTATCTTATCTCTTACCTTCAGTTTCGCATCAAATGAAGAAGCCAGTTTCGTAAACTCTTTTGTTTTTGTTTTATTGATTGTACTTTGATAGTGAAATATGTTGTTCCCTGTTTTTTCAACCTTCCAGTATTTTGTATTTTCTATTAAAGGTGAAGAGAACAAAAACAATGAATTTACTCTATGTGCTATTAATTCAAAACTAGCTCCTAAGAATGCTGATTCTGTATGAATGCCAATATAAGACAGCTGTACCAAATAATTACTGTCTGATAGGAGGACAACGTTAGTTAAGTATGGTTTATAGAAAAAACTATCTTTAAATTGGTCACTGTTCTCTATACCACTCATTTCATCCAATAGAATATATGTTTCAATCTTTTCAGTACCCAAAACAAACTTGTTTTCTTCATCAGGCTTTTGCGCTGACTTTAAAAAGCTATCGAGAGAATTAATTAGTGAGAAACGGTCATTGCTGTCTTTTAGCAAAATAATATCGGGATTTATATGCAAACTACTTGTCTGTCCATTTGTTGTTATGGCTATAAAAAGTGTAAGAATTTGAACCAGTTTCATTGGTCACTTATTTATTTATAATGTCGATTCTACAATTGCGCCTAACGGCTCGCTACTTGCTGTCCATAGCGGACATAGCAAACCGTCAGCCTGGATAAAGATATACGTTTCATGGGATTTTTACTGCTGAATGAGAGATGTTAGCTGCTATGGCAACAAGCCTTTGCTAACGGCATTACTTTATATTTGTAAGCTGTGTCTTCAAAAACTGATTTACAAGTGGATAGAATTGTTCTGGCTGCTCTATTTCGGGATAGTGTCCCGATTTAAAAATTCCTTTCACTTCTGCTTTAGGAAATGCCTGCAAATATTGCGTAACCGTGGTTAAGCTTATCATATCGTTCCAGCTAAAAACAACCAGCATTTTTCCCGTGTAAGCATTGTCGGCAGATACAAAATGAAGATCTTTACGAATGCTTTTCCACATTAAAGCCGACATAGCGAGGTTTCTGTCGCCGTGTGTAACCTGCTTTATCATTACGTCAAGTTTTGAGGTATCATAAATGGAGTATCCAAGCCTTAGTTTTCTAACTTCATAAGCGGCTTTTGCAGAATCTCTTTTTATGACAGCCGAATCACGCCAGTGGTTCAGTTTAACAGTGTCGCTACGCTGAAACTTTGCATTTACATTATCCGTTATGGTTTGTGTAAGGCTGGTATCTATTTCTCCGCCACAAACAGAAATAAACAGTTTCACCTGCTCGGGAAACCGGGCAATGTATGCGGCAGCCAGCATGCTGCCCCACGAATGCCCATACAAATTGAGTTTATCAATATGCAGATGTGTTCGCAGTGTATCCAAGTCTTCCACTGCCCTTTTCAGATTGATGGTGGAGCTATCCATCGGTTTTGTCCACGATTTACCGGTGCCTCTCTGGTCAAAGAGAATTGCTTTATAATGTTTGCTCAATTCAATAGCCACGTCATCTTCCTGGTGAGAGGATACGCCGGGTCCGCCACTTAAAATAATGATTGGCTCACCGGTTCCATACGTATAATAATACAGAACTGCATTGTGTAAAACAATCGAATCAACCTGTTGACTGTTTGAAATCTTCCAGCCTAAAATTGATAGAAATAAAATGAAGAGTCTTTGTTTCATAAAAATGTCCGTTTGGTATCGCAGCTAACGGCTTCGGCTTGCTGACCGTAGCGGACTACAGAGCGGTGTCCTTTAGGTTTGTATTTAATAAAACAGCTTTATTAAATACTGTATTTTTCTTTTCTTCGTCAACACACTTTAATAAAAGAACTGAAAGTCTGTCAAAATCAACCACCTGTAGAAATGAAACAAACGTTTGCGTTGACTAAACAAACGTTTGCGTTAAAACCTTTGACATTGCTGCGCTTTTTGCAATTCAATAACATATTACTTTTAGACTATCATTCAGATAGAGAAACACAAATTACATAGCAATTTCTAACTAATAGAAAGTACATAACCTAATACACTAATCTGGCATCCGGCAATCAATTACCAATCACATAAAACATGAAAAAACTTCTGCTCCTGTTTTTTTATTTTCTCCCTTATTGCATGGCTTCGCTCATGGCGCAACAAAAAATTACCATAACTGGTACGGTTACAGATGAAAAAGGGATTCCCTTGGAAAGCGTTTCGGTAAAACAGGCTAACACAAAGGGCGGTACGCTTACCGACGGCAAAGGAAAATTTGTGCTGAATGTAGGAAGCGAAGATGCGACACTGGAGTTTGCATACATAGGTTATACAACATTCAGGCAAAAGTTATCAGGCAGCAATACGCTGAACATTGTTTTGAAAGAAGACAGTCAGAACAGAACCCTTAACAATGTTGTTGTGGTAGGTCAGCAAACACAAACCAGGCGAAAAACAACAACGGCCATTTCATCGGTGTTGGGAAAAGACATAGAGAACCTGCCCGCGCCCAGCGTTGACCAATTGTTACAAGGCAGAGTAGCCGGTTTAAATGTTCAGGTTGGCAGCGGTGAGCCTGGTGTAGCACCCACTATTGTGGTGCGGGGAAACACAAGAGTATCAACTAATATAGACGATAATAACGTAGCACAAGCCCGCGCATTGAGTGGGCCTTTATATGTTATTGACGGTGTACCTACCAACCCGGAAGATATTTCTGATGGCTCCGGCACACCGGGTGGCATTACGGGAACCAATTACTTAGCCGGCATTAATATTAACGATATTGAAAGCGTGGATGTGCAGAAAGATGCAGCTGCAACCGCGGCATGGGGTTCGCGGGGCGCTAACGGAGTAATTTATATAACAACAAAAAAAGGACGTTCAAAACAACCGGAATTCAGGGTAAATGTGTATGGCGGCGTTACGCAGCAACCGCAACTTTTGCAAACCGCAACCGGTGAAGCCGAACGAACTCAGAAGATGGATATTATTAATCAGTATGCCACACCATTACAACTATCTAACCTGCCGCAGATTTTAACCGACCAGTTCAATCCGGCATTTAATAATACAACTGACTGGCAGGGCCTGTTTTATAGAAATGGTGCCGTGCAAAACGTAGATGCAACTATGTCGGCCGCTACTGATAATGTAAACTATCGCATCAGCGGGAACTATTATAATGAGAAAGGAATTATCGAAGCGTTTGGTTTTACGCGTTATAGTTTGCGTGGCAATTTCAACTTTAAACTCTCGCCTAAATTAAACAGCCAGCTCATTCTTGCCTATTCAAAAAGCGACAGGCAGCGCGGCAGAAAATATGCTAACGGAGATGATAATACACCGGTAAGCGGTTCGGGTCAGCCGGCTTCTTTTTACCGGCTCACTTCGTTTGATTCGGCAAATTTTACCGGCATTTACAGTAAGCTGAGAAATAAAAATACGGATGATTATTTCAACACATCTCTCACGGCAAATTATTCGATACTGCCATCTCTGAAATATATTTTCCAAGGTGCTGCCAACATTACAACATCTAACCGCGATTATTTTCAGCCATCTAATATTGATGAAGTAGCTGCTCTTAACGGCGCTACGGCACAACCGTCTTATGCAGAAGCCAGCCGAAGTATTTATTCAACTTACTTCATGTCGAACACGCTGAATTACACGAAGAGTTTTAAAGCCGGCAATCATGTTCATAACGTGGCTGTTACTGGTTCTCAGCAGTTTAATGCTGATGTTTCAAAATACAGTTTTGTTTCGGGTTATAATGTGCCATCCAACAACATAGAAGTAGTAAGTGGCATTCCGCAATCTGATTTAGACGGACGTTCAGGTTATTCAGCCGATGGATTGCTTTCTTTTTCCGGTCAGGCGCAATACGATTTTGATGGCAAATATTTACTGTATGGTTCTTACCGCGGCGATGCTTCTTCCCGCTTTGGTGCCAATACAAAATGGGGTTATTTCCCGGCGGCTGGCATTGGCTGGATTTTATCGGATGAGAAGTTTATGAAGAACATAAAAGACGTAGTATCATTTTTAAAAATACGCGCCAGCTATGGTATTTCAGGAACACAATCTCCCGATTTATATGCGCCTTATAACTCTTATATTCTGCCCGGAACCTATGGCGGCAACGTGGCTATACAACCCAGTTACAGCAATGGTTTAACCAAAAATGATTTAACCTGGACAAAAACCACGCAGAAAGATTTAGGCATAGACGCGCAGTTATTTGGCAACCACATCACATTAAGCGTTGATATTTATGAGAAGTTATCGAAAGATGATTATTACGATTTTCAGTTGCCGTTTTATACGGGTTTTGGCAGCATCAATTTTAATGCACACGATCTTTGGGTAAGTAACCGTGGCACAGATATTACGTTGAATACAAAGAATCTTCCGCGTAACAGTAAACTGCAATGGGATATGCAGGTTACTATCTCTCACAACAAAAATGCAATTGCTAAATTGCCAAACAACAACAGAACATTTGTTGTGGATGACCATAACGGCGTATCAAGAATTTATGCTGTGGGCCAGCCTATCTACGAAATGTTCCAGTTAAAATACATGGGCGTTTATAACAACCAAAGTGAAATTCCTTTTAACCCGATAACCGGGCAGGGTCTTACTTACTTTAAAGGCAACCACAAAGTTGTTCCCGGTGATCCGAAATGGCTGGATGTAAATAATCTGGGCGATGTATGGACGGATGAAGATAATGGTGCTGCTTATGGTGACCGTATCCCTACCGGCGATCCGAATCCGAAATTTACCGGCGGCTGGGTTAATAACTTCAGCTATAAAAATTTTTCTCTGAGTGTGCTTAGCATATTCACCTGGAAGCGTACCGTGGTAAATACTTTCTTTCAACAGCAAATCAGCAATGTGGTTGGCGGTTATAGCAGCAATATATATTCCTTTGCCAATACCCGGTTACCTGATGTGAGCAGATTAAATTACTGGACGCCGCAAAAGGCAAAAGACGACCCGGATTACAAAGCCGGCTTTCCCTCTATCAATCCTTTTGGTCCAAGCTATTATCAATACATACCTCTTTCGAGCATGTTTAATGAAGACGGCAGTTATTTTAAGATAAAAAACATCACGCTGGGTTACCAGCTTCCTGCCCCGGTAATAAGAAGATTGAAAGTAAAAGGCATTAATGTGTACACCGTAGTTGATAATATACTAACGCTGAAAAAAGGAACGATGCCTAATCCTGAACTGGTAGACCAGTTAGGTAATTACACAGGCGGCTTGTACCCAACACCTACCAAGTTTACACTCGGTGCAGACATCCAGTTTTAACTTATAAACACGTTTTACATGTACTTTCAAAATAATACAAACAAAGTTTTATTAGGGTTGATGTTTTTGTGCATTGCAACTATGTCGTGCCGCAAATACATTTACCAGGCGCCTATTACATCAACATACGAGTCAGAGTTCTGGACATCGCAAACATCGGTAGAACAAGCCTCCCTTGCGATGTACGGGCAGTTACGTTCGTGCGTTCGTGCCGACCGTTCTTATTTTATAAACGGCGACCTCGCGTCAGGGAGTTTTATAGCACAAGGTGACTGGTGGAACTACACCTCTATTTCTGCTACCGGTAATTTTAATTTTTCGTATGTGCCTTATTTAGAAGGTTCTTTACAAAACTGGTCGCGCTTTTACCAGCTTATTGCCCAATGCAATCTCATTTTGCAGCACGTTCCGCAAATGACACCGTCTCTTTTCTCAAGCGCAGAAGTGCAAAACGCTTATCTTGGCGAAGCCCTGTTTATGCGGGCTTACGCTTATTTTTATATAACTCGCGTTTGGGGCGACCCGGTATACATAACGAGGACGTATAACGACGTTGATTACGGAAATATTCCGCCGGTTGCCCGTACCCCGGAAGCGCAGGTATTAGATAGTTGTATTGCCGATTTAAAAGTAGCTGCAGGTTACCTGAATTATAATAGCGCTGATCCTTCCCAATCAATCAGAGCCAGCAAGGCAAGTGTGTATGCATTATTAGCGCATATTTATGCCTGGCAGCACGATTATGCAAATGCACATGCAGCATGTATGGAAGTAATCAACAACGGCGGCTATTCGCTGGAACCAATGAGTTCTTATACCAATATCTGGAAGGGCAAATCTTCGTCAGAAAATATTCTTGAATTATCTATGAAGTATGATGCGAACGATCCGAATTTTAAAGGACAGGGTGATTGGGCTGAAGCGCAGTATAGCTTTTTTGGTGGAACATTTTTAAAAGGATCAATGGTAAATAATGTATCCTCCTCTTGTTGGGTTTCGCCATTAGGCGGTTTTGTTGACCAGTTTATGGATACAACAACTGATGCGCGTTATAAAGCGGTTTTCAGGCAAGTGGCTGCCGGCGGCGGTGATGTGGCTGGTTACCTGATGACGAAATATGCCAATTTCAATTACGGCGAACCGGATAATGAATTGTATCCTTATATTGATAACAATTTAGTTCTGTTCCGCTTATCAGATATTATTTTGTTAGATGCAGAAGCGCTGGCTTCAACCGGAGATCTTGCCGGTGCTGCAGCCGATTTAAAACAAACAGAAGAAAGAGCCGGCATTATATCTTACCAAAACCCGACATCGCAATACGATATGATGGATGAAGTGGTAATGGAACGTGGCCGTGAACTGATTGGTGAAGGACAATGGTTTTACGATTTAATACGTACCGAACCTACGCAAGGCTGGCTTGAATATGTTGGCTATGCATCCGACAGGGTGCAACCGGCAAACAAAGGCTATTACTGGCCACTTGACATGGGCACTCTCTTTCCGCAGGATAACCTGCTGACGCAAAACCCATGGTGGGCTACACACAAATAAAACACGATAAAAACAAAATCAAACCATTTAAATAAGAAGAATGAAAAAAACAGGAATGATAAGCACCCTGCTGTTTTGCGGCTTTGCTTTACTGTTAGACTCTTGTAAAAAAGATTATATCACCGGTGGAACAACAGAAGATGTAAACATGTATAAAAACATGAGTACTTACGATTTTCTGGCGTCAAATACTTTATACGATACTTTAATACAGGTTATAGATGCGGCCGGTTTAAAAGACAAAATAAACCAGACAGATGTTACTTTTTTTGCGCCGTCAGATTATTCGGTATATGGCTATTTATCTCAACGTACAGTGTTTGTACAAAATAACATTGACCAGGATGCAAAGTTTGGGCTTGACTCTCTTTTATACTATGTAAGTAATAATGTAAACGGAACCAAAGATTCGCTGTTGATGTACTTAATAACACAGTCATTGCCATATTCAGTGCTCACCAACGAAGGTAGTTATTATGCTACCGAACTGCCTGGTGATTCGGCTATTGTTTCTTATGAATATACAAAAGATGGTAATTTGGGTTACAGCTCTACCGTATCAGGTTCACCACAACTTGTTTATTATACGCATGTATGGTACCCCTACGAGTTGAACAGCGATAATACAGCGGGCGATATACCGGAAGAAATTGGTGTGCATACTTTAGTAAAAGTATCGGGTATTCAAACGCAGACGGGTATTGTAAACGAACTTGATAACTCTCATACTTTATTCTTTTACAACACTAAACAATAACAGCCAGCAACATGAAACGATACAGAAATATAACAGCAATACATATTTGTGCGCTTATTTCCTTTATAATTTTTAGTCCTGCCTGTACCAAATACCAGGACGGCTTTTTAAGTCCTTATATACAATATGCTGTAAACCAGTTTAGCATCATAAGAGGAAGAGTGTCTTCTTCCTATTCTCTTATAACGGATGGTTCGAGTATTCCGCTACATGTTAAGTGGACTCATATTTATGATTCAACAGGAAAAATTGTAGACGATATATTTTCAAAAAAATATCCTGTTGAAGTATGGACGGCAGCCTACAACCCGAATGTTGATAAGGATTACGGTGATATCATAGCTAAGCGCACAACCGATTCGTTGCCCCCTATTGTAGTAAACGAAGCAAGTGGCGTTATCTCTTCCAATATAGGGACACTAAATATACCTGCCGGCACTTACACAATGGATTTACAAGTGTCTAACTCTGCCGGTACAGAAGAATTGAAAGGTATTATGAAGATTATTATAACCGATGGTAAACCAATAGAGATTTCACCTGAAACCGGAAATTTTAGCACATCGCTGTTAGTTGCCGGTACAGCTGGCGGTGCAGGTTCGGCAGGAGGAAGCAACAATGGTACACTCTTTAATGGTCCGAACAATCCGTTTGTGCAATGGACAGCAACCCGTTTTGCTGACACACCCAATCTTTTCATTTTACGGGTTACCGATAAAAACGGCGTTGTGTTCAATCCAAAGAACGGAGAGATTGCCAAACGTCCCAATTCAGGTTTAAATCCAGATCCACCTTACCTTCAGAATTTGCAGGATTATGCACCCAGCACTTTTGAAGCCAACGATACGGCAATGACTTTAAAATATCCGCTGGTTCCTTTTCCTATTAATTCATTGGGCAACGGATTTAATATGTATTACCGTATTCCCACACAATATGTACTAATAGACAGCACATCATCATGGTCAAGTAACCAGGAAGGCAGTTTTTACCAAGGCGTTACAGACACTCATCACTTAGGTATTTACACCAATAACAAATTTGATTATGCTTTACGAATACCGTTGCGTATCCAGGTGTCCGGCTCTTATGAATTAAATATTAAATTATTAAACGCAACACACAGAGAATAATGATTAAAACAAAGTGTTTCCTCTTTTCTGCTTTTGTATTACTCAATTTTATTACCGCCAGCTGCCAGCCTTATACAGATGCTGATACAACAAAAAGAATAGAAATTCCTTTGTTGGGAAATGGATATGTGTATGATGTTACCAAATCGGCTGATGAAAGTAGTTTAGATGAAAGAGGTTTTATTAACTGGACGAATAGCCAGGCATTTGCCAAAGTCTATTTTTATCTGAAAGAAAACAAACTAATCAATGTATCTCTCAAAGTAAAAGCTGCTAATTCATCCCGCATCAAAATAAAATTAGACAGTACATCAAAGTCATACAATATCAATATAAAGCCATCGGCAAATTATGTTACGATTCCGGTTGGAAAATTTACTATGAATGATGTGCGTTATCATTTTATACAAATCAACGGCATCAGTAAAGAAGGCGCCCGATTTCCCGATATTCAATCCATGATTATAACAGGAATTGATACAAATAATATAAATTATAACACCAGCGAATATCGCGGCGCACCGGCAACGCATTTATCTTATCGTTTTCCGAAAGACAGTTCTGTTTCCTGGTTTTATACAGAAGTAAAAGTGCCGGTTGGTGTAGATGCGGTAAATGCTTATTACATGACCAATGGATTTGATGGCGGCTACATGGGCATACAGGCAAATTCACCAACTGAACGTCGTTTTATATTTTCAATCTGGAGCAATTATAGCACCGATAACCCAAAAGAAATACCGGCAGATTATGCTGTGAGATTAATTAAAAAAGGAGAAGGTGTAGTAGCAGATGATTTTGGCAACGAAGGTTCCGGCGGGCATAGCCATTTGGTGTTTAACTGGAAAAACGGCGAAACGTATAAACTGCTTGTGGGCGCAAAATCAAACGGCGAACACACTATTTTCACAGGCTATTATTATGCGCCTGAAAACAAACAATGGAAGCTGATTGCGCAATGGGATAAAGCCAAAAACGAAGGTAAATTATTGTCGGGTTTATACTCGTTTGTAGAAAACTTTGGCCCGAATGGAAACGATTATTTTAAAGCTCTGTATGGCAATCAATGGGTGTGTACAACATCCGGCAAATGGATAGAACTTACCAAAGCTTCTTTTACCACAACTGCAAGCCAGTTAAAACATCCGGTATTCGATTATGGCGCCGGTGTAGAAAACAACTGGTTTTATATGTATAGCGGCGGCTTTAAACAGGTAAGTAATATTAACCCGCATGATATGATTGAAAGAAAACCGGAAGGCAAAATGCCTGATATAAATTTTTCTGCTTTACCTGATAAATAACGGTTAAGATTCTATATGATTTTTACAAGTAAAAAGTAAAAGCAGAATTGATGTATTGATAAAAGAGATACAGCTATGGATTTACTTTACATTTCCTATTGACGTCCTCCCAAAATTAGGGCATGTGTAAAGTGGAGAAAACAGGCTTCTTGATGTCCTCCCAAAATTAGGGCAGGGAAAAAATAGAGATTTCGGGCTTATTTGATCATTCAAATCTACTCATTGACATATGTTTTTCGTTCCTTAGCTGATACTTGTTCTGCAACTGTAAAAAACATATGTCAATGAGTAGAAGCCCCCGGCAGGGCTTTACGTTTTCTTCTCTTTTTCCCTCAATTGCTGTTCCACTATCTGCGCCGGTGTCAAGCCGTTTAAAGAACTGTGAGGTCTGAAGTTGTTATACTCTTCCACCTACGCATTGATCTTTTCATACGCATCCTCAAGCGAAAGGAACCAGTTGATGTTCAGACACTCATCACGGAATGATCCATTGAATGATTCTATGAATGGGTTATCCGTTGGTTTGCCGGGACGTGAATAGTCCAAAGTTACACCATTGTCATATGCCCACTTATCGAAATCTTTGGATATAAACTCACCGCCGTTATCAACCTGTATCCGCTGAGGTACCTGTCCACCGGTTTCCTTCAATCTATTCATCACCGCTACCACATCAATGCCTTTGATGGACTGTCCAACGCTGATGGCATGGCAGTAGCGACTAAAATTATCTACTACAGTTAACGCCCTGAATTTCCTGCCACCTAACTGATCCCAAACAAAATCCATACTCCAGCACTGCTGTAATGTAGAAAGTTCCGGACGTTCCAAGCGATGGGCGGCACTTCTTTTTCTTTTTGGACGCTTGCTTCTCAGATTCAATCCTTCCTCTTTATAAATGCGGTGTACGCGTTTATGATTGTCCGTAAAGCCTTCCCTTCTGAGCAGTGTGTAAATCCTCCACATGCCATACCTTACCCTGGCTGCAGCTATCTCTTTGATCCGCTGCCTGACTGGTCTGTCTTCTCTTCTATGAGCTTTGTAGTACCAACCTGACCGGTGCATACAAATCACGGCGCAGGCTCTTTTGGTACTTACCCGGTAATCCTCTATCAGTTTTGCAGCTACCTGCTTTAGCTGCCGCAGCTTCAGATGTTTTTTTTAAGACCTCCTGCAACATTTGCTTGTCCAGAGTCAAATCTGCTACAATCTGTTTTAAACGGTTATTCTCTTCTTCCAGTTTTCGAAGTCTGCGCAGCTCGGTAACGCCCAGACCACCAAATTTTTTCTTCCAGTTATAAAATGTAGTGGAAATTTCGGTTGGCTTGATCACCGTATGCCGCGTATCGTTGGGCAGTAAAATGATTGATTAACAGAGACTGTTTTGCCAGGCAGCAGCGGAATCAAACGACCTTTGAATACGGAATTTCTACTATGGGTTTAGAAAGTTATTTGCTTACCTGAGAAGAGACGGCAAAGGCTGGAACCACAAGAAGGTGTACCGGGTATACAAATTGTTGAAGCTGAACAAAAGAAGAAAAGGTAAGCGAAGATTGCCGGCAAGGGTCAAGCGTCCGTTGGTAAGGGAAACAGCCATCAACCAAACGTGGAGTATGGATTTTATGAGTGACAGTATGGTAAGCGGAAGAAAGTTCAGAACGTTCAACATCAATGATAACTGCACAAGAGAAGCACTGGCTGTTGAAATTGATACGTCGCTTTCTTCAAAGCGGGTCACCAGGGTGCTTGACAGGGTGATTACGCAACGAGGCAAACCGGTAAGGATACGAGTAGATAACGGACCGGAGTTTACCTCGCATGAGCTGACAACGTGGGCAGAGAAGAACCACATTTGTATTCAATACACGCAGCCGGGCAAGGTGCAGAATGGTTTTATTGAGCGTTTTAACAGGGTATACCGGGAAGCCGTACTGGATGCTTATCTCTTCTTTGACTTGCATGAGGTAAGGCAGTTAACAACAGAATGAATGGAAGAATATAACCTGAGAAGACCTCACGAAGCACTCGATAACTTGACACCTCACGAGTACAAAAACACGGCAGACGAAAAGAAAAAATATCAGCCAAACACTGTCTGATTTATGGGGTACTTACAGTGGCAGACTTATTTTTTATAAATTTGTGAACTTCTATTGAGTATAGATTAACTCAGACTGAATAGTGACAGGTATTATATTATGATTGACACTAAAAACTATAGTGAAGAAGAGTTAACCATTGATCCGGTCAGGGCTCAGTATCTTTCCTTGCTTTACTTCCTGCCCTCTGTTATTGTTTTTGTTGTGCCGTATTTTATTCTTTGGAAATCATCACTAACTAAGGAAACAATTAAACAATTATTGGTTGGCCATGGTCTTTACAGCATATTGATAATAATTCTTGCAGTTATTGTTGGAATTGTTATGCATGAACTAATACACGGCTTAACTTGTTCTCTTTATGCGGTAAAAGGCTTGCGATCAATGAAATTTGGTGTAATGTGGAAATATGCTACACCTTATTGTCACTGTAAGGAGCCTTTACTTGTAAAGTATTACATCACTGGCGCACTAATGCCCGCAATTGTGCTAGGAATTCTTCCTTCGGTTGTAGCTTTGTTTATTGGTAATTTGGGTTTATTAATATTCGGACTATTTTTTACTATGGCTGCAGGCGGTGACTTCATGATAATTAATTTGCTTAGAAAAGAGCCGGCGAATAATCTGGTTCAGGATCATCCTACTAAAATCGGATGTTATGTTTACAGATCCAAAACGGTTTGAAATAAATCTGTGTCTACCATATTCATAAATCTTGAACCACTTTATATTTGATTGTAAATCAGTAAAGAGTTAAGTTTAAAAAGAGAGGGAATCAAATAACGATTCCCTTTGTGCTATATTAATTTTATAAAAAACCATTTTAGGAATAATTCAACAAAATCTCTATTGATAACAAATATTTTTGAAACTTTGCATCAATTAGAGATTATCTTGCTTTAAATGTCAAACATTAGTATTATATATCCAGAACAATCAATTCCAAGCGATGATAAACGTTTAGGTAATTTATTAACTGGATTGCAAAAAGATGTAACACAATTTTCTGAAGCTATTGCAGAATCAAGAAATTTACTTGGTGTCGGTGCTAAAACTCAACTCGCTGAGCACTTTGATCAGATATTGCGTGATCCTCAAAAATTACTTGTAGATAATAAGAAAAATGCAGACCAGGCAATAAAAAGTTTTGCAAAACTGCTTGTAAAACGTGCGTTTACTTCCTTTTCTGATATTATCGAATCCGTATTTATCTTAAATAATGAAAGCGACTCTTTGCTATATGGCGTTATTTTGAAAGAGGATAATAAAGAGAATAGACAACTAATGTCGAGAGTTTTAAATGCTTTCGACGACCTTATGATTGCTGAACATATAACAATTTTGTTCCAGTTCGTGCCAAAACATCTTGAATCCAAAATTATAAAATTAGAGATAGTATAATGCTCGCCGAGGATTTCCTCAATCAAGCCACACATAACGAAGCTTTCCATTTACTAATCTGTAATGGGGATGCAAACGATTTTTTTGATTGGAAAACAACGTGTTTGTTCTATATAGCTATACATTACCTGAAAGCACTTGCAAAGTATAGAAACATAGAAATAGGATCATCTCATACTGAAATCAATAAAAACATCAATAAAGCAAAACCAAAAGCAGCAATGCCCTTGCAAGATGACATACGTGATGATTATATGATTTTATATAGATATTCTCGGATATCTCGTTATACTGGTTTCGCTGACAAAGAAACATTTCAAGAATTAATGAAGAACAACTACGAAGAAGCGGTAGAATGCTTAGAAAGGTTTAAACAGTTTGTTCAAAATAATATTACGCCACTACAAGGAATTTGGATTCTCAAACAATAATCTTAAGGTTTCTGCTTTGCATAAATTGAATTTGAATATTTAAGAGTTGGCGGCTGGTTGCTTTGCTTCTTCATTGATTACATTACATTCGTGATGACCATTGTGAACGATTCATATAACCTAATATCATTGACACTAAAATTTACAGAGGTAATTCAACATTAAATAAATAAAACCTTTGTATCTTTAACAGTCATACCTCGGTAGAATAACGGACTACATGTCTGAAAATATCTGCATTACTCAATTTAAATTCATTAAGCTTATTATAACACTCTTCACCAAAACAATTTCAACAAACATCAAATGAAAAAAGCCATTCTTCTCTTCGCTATGTTTACAGCCGCAATGACATCATTTGCGCAAACTACGCCGGACATCAAAACAAAAGAAGATTATCTGAAAAAAAGCAGGCATCAAAAAACAGCAGCGTGGATTATGCTCGGTGGTGGCGCCTTACTTGCTGTTGCAGGCTTTGGTGCTGGCGTAGCAGAAGGCGTCAATTATGCTCTTGGAGATCGCGATCCAAACACAGGAGCAGGATCGGTATTAGCTACTGTTGGTTCTCTTTCCATGCTGGGTAGCATCCCATTGTTTATCAGCGCCAGCCACAATAAGCACAAAGCAGCAAATCTTACTTTTGATATGCAAAAAGTACCCCTGCCATTTCAAAACAGCGCGTTTCTGGTAAAGCGACAGCCTTCTGTAAAGCTTACGATTTCTTTTAAATGATGAAACGCAAATGATGCTTTATCCTTCTATAAAACAACTTACCTAATATGAAATACTTACTTCTAAATATAATACTTTCCTCTGTTACTGTATGCTCATACTCACAAAAATTATCAACCTATAAAACGAGTAAATATTTCATTAATCAGAGCAGGAATCAAAAGAGAATAGCTCGCACACTTTTGATTGCAGCCGGCACCACTACAGTTACGAGGTTAGGTTTGTATATTTAAGAGTTGGTTTTTACATTAGGTTAGAGATTCCTTACAGAGAGATTTCCCAATTCCGCTACCGCTTGACAAAATAACCTCTGCCAATCAATCATTTTACTGCTCAACGACTAGTGGAATAAGATGATCAAGCCTTCCGAAATCTCTACACTTCTTCAACAAGTAGCCGATAAAGCGTTTATTACACCAACGGCTCTTGGACAATATCTGAACAGTTTATATAATGACACAGTAGCCGAGATGCAGAGTTCAAAGGCAAAAATGGTGGAGGATATTACAAAACAACTGGCGGCAAATTATAATCACCAGATCAACAATCTCAAAGAACAGCACAATATCGCTTCGTTGTTATATCAAAATCAATTGAAGGAACTGGAAAAGCTAACAGAAGAGAAAGTAAAACTTGCCAGACAATCAAACAATAGGAATGAGTTCTATTGGATTATTCTAATTGTAGCTATCGCAGTCGGTTTTATCATTGGAAAACTTTTTAATTGAGTTATATATGTGGATGATTTCGTAACTCTTGACCACATATTCCGAAGGATGTTGATCAATATAAACGTTTACAATCAATTATTTTGCTTGCCAATTCTGAACGAAATTATTAGTCCAATTAAGCGAAATCACACGTGTTGAATGTGCATAAGCCGTACTTCTGAAGAAGCTTTCAGCTACGATTTTAGCATTCTTTCTGGGTAACACTTCGCAAGGTTCGGACTTTTGCTATTTTAGTAAAATAACATCATCCCGTTGCAAATACCCTTATATTACACTTCTTATACAACGACAGACAGGATTTTATGCAGGCTAGATTTACCGAAAGGAAATACGTGCTGACACTCGTTTTTGCTACTTCCCTCTTTACGCTGTGGGGCGTTGCCATTACCATGGGTGATGTGCTGAACAAGCACTTCCAGAATGTATTGCATGTTTCCAAGGCCAACTCCGGGCTGGTGCAGCTGTCCCTGTTCGGCGCTTATGCCGTAATGGGTATTCCTGCCGGACTTGTTATGAAGCGCTTTGGCTATAAAAAAGGCGTGCTTTTCGGGCTTGCTCTATATGCCCTTGGTGCTTTTCTTTTTGTGCCTGCTGCCAATTCATTTTCCTTCACTGCTTTCCGGCTTGCCATCTTCATGCTTGCCTGTGGCCTTGCCACGCTCGAAGCCGTAGCGCACCCGTTTGTAGCTGCGCTCGGTGACCAGCGCACGAGTGATCGCCGCATCAATCTTGCCCATGCCTTCAATGGTATTGGTGCGGTCTCGGGTCCGCAGATTGGGCGGCATTTCTTATTTACCGCCGCTGCAGGCTCTGCAGTGGTCTCTGCTGCAGACAGCCTCGATTCTGTAAAGACGCTGTATGTTCTCATCGGCTGCGTGGTGACTATGGTGGGCATTGCGTTTTCGTTTGTAAAGGTACCTCCTCTGAACAATCCCCACGATGCCACGCCGGAGAATACAGAAGCTGCTCTCAACGTAGATACGGAGCCTTCCAAGACACTTTTCCAGCACCAGCATTTTGTATGGGCAGTGGTAGCCCAACTGTTTAATGTAGCGGCGCAGGGCGGCACTTGGGCATTCTTTATCAACTACGGGCATGAGGTCATGAAGTTTTCCGATGCCACCGCTGCTAATTATTTCAGTCTAAGTATGGGCATGATGATGATTGGACGGTTTACAGGTACCTGGTTAATGAAGTTTGTAGCGCCCAATAAGCTGCTGGCAATGTATGCGGGAGCTAACATCGCAATGTGCCTGATTGTGGCACAGGGCTGGGGCTGGGTGTCGTTCACTGCGCTGCTGTTTATCAACTTCTTTTTCAGTATTATGTTCCCTACCATTTTCAGCCTCGGGTTAAAGAACCTGGGGAGACATTCGCAATTGGCGTCTTCGTATATAACGATGGGTGTGGTCGGTGGTGCATTCATGCCTTATATCATGGGTAAGATTGCCAATCACAATGTGGCACAAGCCTATTACCTGCCCATCATCTGCTATACGGTGGTATGCCTGTTTGGTGCCCGTTTGTATAAGGTGGAACATGGAAGAAAACATGTAGAGCTAAGATAGCACAAGCGTTCGCTCGCTTCCTTGTTTACTCACTTGCTCGGCGTAGTCCCCCAACTATATTGCCCTCATTAAATATTTTGATTTGCACAAACTGGTTCTTACAATAATAGTACAGCGCGGAAGTTAGGATTCAGCACATTTCCGGCCTCTTACAAAATATTAACTAGTATCTAATTCTCAGATTATGGTCTGCGATCAAGCCTACCGAAATTTCCACCCTATGCTTAATAATGAATTCTAAATTTATTAGGTATCAAATTATGATTTGATACCTAAAAGTGATGTTGACACAGAATCTTTGCATCTTGCAAATTCAAAGTATTTATGCGTTCTTTAAACATACTGTTCTCATTGAATTACATCTGCAATCGAATGAAAGTTTTTTTATCAATTAGTTTAGCAATTATTTTTTTACTTCTGACCATTCCCATTTGCGCTCAAAACTCAAAATTGAAAGCGCTAATTGATTCAGCAAATGTCCCAGGCTTACAATTATCATGTTATGATGGCAATACTTCAGAAAATTATTCAGTAGGTTTATCAAATATCACTTCACACACTAAGGTTACTAATCACACGCTTTTCCAGGCAGCATCACTAAGTAAACCAATTCTGGGTTATATCACTCTTCGCTTGTTTGACAAGGGTATCATCAACCTGGATTCTCCCTTGCTTTCCTATTACCGGTATCCACCTTTGCAAAATACGGAGAATGCTAACCTGATTACACCCAGAATGATACTATGCCATACTTCCGGTATACCGCCATATCATAGTAATGAGATTAAATTAGAATTCAAGCCAGGAACAGATTGGTATTATTCAGCAGAAGGTTACAAATTTTTACAAAAAGCACTCGAACATTTAACAGGGAAGACTTATGAGCAAATCGCAAGAGAAGAAGTGTTTATTCCCTTGAAGATGCATGAAAGCAGCTTTTTAAAACCCGCTAATTATGAATTGCATACTGCCCTTTATTATAACCAGATAGGAGAACCGCGTAATACCTTTCAGCCCACTGATGAAGCAAATGCAGCCTATAGCCTAATTACAACAGCAGCAGATTATCAGAAATTTCTCAAAGTACTTATGCAGGGAACTGGCTTAAAAAATTCAACCTACAATCAGATGATTACTGAATGGTTTCAAAACAGGACTTATAATCCTAACCCAATGATTGGTTGGGGTTTGGGAGTTGCGTTAGACAAAGACAGTTCAGAAACTGCCTTATGGCACTGGGGTGACAATGGCAGCGCCCGTTCCTTCTTTATTATTTATCCGAAAGAAAAAAGATATCTCGTGTATTTTACCAACACCGAGAACGGTTTACAGATTACAGAAGATGTCTTGAAAATGTTTTTTGGTAACAGAAATTATGAATCAGTTTCCTGGAATGGATATGGCAAATGGAATGATCCGGCCTGGCAAGCCAGACTAACCATGTTCAAATCTTTTCTCTTGAAAGATACCGGAACGGCTATGAACACATATAAAGAAATTATGCAAAGAGACTCTAATTTGTTGGTTAGAGGCGCAACATTAAACCGACTATGTTTCGAGTTAGAAAACAGAAAGAAATATGAACTTATTATTCAACTATTGAATAAGCATTTAGTGAATCACACATCGAATCCGGAATTATGGAAACGGCTTGCCGAAGCTTATCAATCAATAAATGATTATAAATCGGCTGAAAAAGTTTCTAAAGGAATACTGTAACCGATACAGTCTGGAGATAAGAGGATTTATTAATTATTTAAGTTTTGAAAGGCATTAGTAGTATTGTGTGTCTATGAATCTGTAAAAGTCTTTCCCTGCAAGCCAACGTATGAAGCCCTAAGGATATCAAACGATTTTGCTAACACAACACACTCCACAAATATTCATGCTCTCACACACAAAGCCTTAACAGCAATTATATTTTCCTCTGTTTTCTTGAACAGCGAAACAGCCGTACACACTAAACTCTTGCGCATTACAGTGCTGTGTACCTTTGCGAAGCGGAACACTTAAGCTCAGCTTCTTTAGCTTCAGTTGATATTACATTTCCTCTTTAAAGAATATATTTGAAGACAGATTTCAAATTAAATACGTGCATTTTCATTTTAGCTTTTATAGCTCTGTGCTTTTAATTTTCTTTTCGCAAGGCGTTGTTTTTTCATTTTTATTATTAAAAAAGGGGTGGCTTCAAAACGATACATCTAACTTCTGGTTAAGCTTGTTTGTTTTTCTATGCAGTTTATACATAGTTCCCTGGATGGTTGGTTTTGCAGGCTGGTATAGCTTACAGCCGTATCAGGATATTCTTTTTTACATTCCTTTTCAACAACTCTTGCTGATCGGACCTGTCATTTTTTTTTACACGCAATGTTTGCTAAACCCTTCTTTTCTTTTTTCAAAACGTGACACGTGGCACTTGCTGCCGGCTATTGTATACAATATTTACCGACTGTTCATCTTTCTAGCGGACAAGGTTTTTCTGCACGAATATTATTTTTATGCAAATGGCAGGGACAAGAGTTTGGACACCTGGTATCAGATTACCGGCCTCTTGTCCATGTTGTTTTACTTCTTCCTGAGCTTTCGCTATTACAATCTATACAGGAAATTTATTTTTCAGGTTGTGAGCTTTGCTGACTCGATGCTTTTCAAATGGATGAACAGATTCCTGATTGCTTTTCTTTTTATGCAGGTATTCTGTATTAGCTTTCTTCTTCTATATCCTGACTGGGGGAGTTTCAAAGAAAAGTGGTGGTACTACTTCGTTTTCTCTTTCCTGTTTTATTATATCGCTATTACGGCCTATGCAAATAATATCAGGAACATGTTTGCTTTCCGAGGTTCTATAATCAGGGAAGCACCCCTGTATTTACTTTATCGGACATCTAATCATTTACAATATGTAGCACTGTATAATAATAAGCTACCTGGTATTGAGGAGATTGAAACAAAGGCAGAATTTAGTGCAGAGGAAGAAAATATAAATGTAAAAAGCGATCTTGAACGTCTTCTGATGATTGAAGAAGTATATAAAGATCCTGAACTCACCTTGTCAGGTCTTTCCAAAAAAGTAAATAGCAATCCATCTGTTGTTTCAAGAGTTATCAATCAGGGTTACCAGATGAACTTTAATGACTTCATCAATAAGTACCGGGTAGAAGCCGTTGTAGGAATGTTACAGAAGGGGATTTATAAAAATCAAACACTGTTATCGATTGCTTTTGATTGTGGTTTCAACTCTAAGTCAACCTTTAACCGGGCTTTCAAAAAAAGCATATCGTGCTCACCAAAAGAATACATTATACAATTGGAAAAGGAAAGTAATTAGCAGGTGTTTCAATACTTTCCAAGCACTTGTAGTGCCAAATCATAATTTGGAGCGACTTACAGTAGACAAAACGCAAACTTTGCTTTTAGATTTACTTTATATGAGTTTAAAGTGTCGCTTCCTGTTTATCTGCCTTTTGTTCATTATATAGTCAGACAACAGAGGTTAAGAAAAGAATAGCTCTTGTAGAAAACAGTCTTTTGCCTTACGTACCTGTTGCTGGGTTTCCCGGCTGGAATATTACAGAGCGTATGAAGTACTACGGCGTGCCGGGGGTAAGTATTGCAGTCATAAAGGATTT
Source organism: Ilyomonas sp. (assembly GCA_965199845.1). Taxonomy (GTDB): domain Bacteria; phylum Bacteroidota; class Bacteroidia; order Chitinophagales; family Chitinophagaceae; genus Ilyomonas. The sequence continues at coordinate 67,292 of CBDATZ010000016.1, read as the reverse complement.
TAAACTCGATTGGGCTAAAGGATACGGGCTTGCAGACACCGTAAAGAAAATACCTGTAACTGATAAGACGATGTTTTCAGCAGGTTCCATCAGCAAATTTGTCTTTGCTGTTACTGCTTTACAATTGGTAGAACAGGGAAAGATGAACTTAGATTCGCCTATCAACAAATATCTCCGTTCCTGGAAAATTGCTGACAATTCTTTTACGGAGAAAACGCCGGTTACTCTCCGTATGTTGTTGAGCCATACAGGTGGCACCACGCAATCTGCGTACTTTGGTTTTACGCCGGATAAAACCCCACTTCCTACCATTCCTCAAATCTTACGAGGAGATTCAATCGCCGAAAGCAGACCTGTGATTGTAAACAATGAGCCGGGTAAAGAATTCCGGTACTCAGGTGGCGGAATTATGATTGCTCAAATGGCTGTTATGGATGTTACGAAACAAGACTTTGCATCCTTTACAAAGAGGACATTATTTGATAAATTAGGGATGAATAACTCAACGTTTCAACAACCCCTTCCTTTACAATATTTATCACAGGCTTCGTCGGCTTATTCACAAGCTTCGTGGTTTAAAGGTATGCCGTATGTGTATCCACAACAGGCAGCTGCTGGTCTTTACACTACACCTTCAGACCTGGCAGCTTTCTTTATTGAAGTTCAAAAAGCTTATCAGGGAAAAAGTACTATCCTTTCAAAAGAAATGTCGCACCGAATGTTAACCGCTCAGGCACCTGTATCAAAGGGCGGATACAATGAGGAAATCGGTATCGGTCCGTTTTTACTTCAGAGAGCCGGCAATACTAGCGAAGAAGGTATTTACATGGAGTTCACAGGAGTCAATGCAGGTTTTCTGGCCTATGGAATTGGAGATTTTACAGATGGCAATGGCGTTGTTATCATGCTTAATTCCGGTGATGAGGTAAATGGTCTGGGAAAAGAAATCAGGAGGTCTGTAGCCAAAGTCTATAATTGGTATCATTTCTTACCGGATGAAATTCACCCGGTCTCCTTACCGGATACTACTTTAAATAATTACACAGGCAGGTATAGAAGAGGAACCGATGAAGTTATTTACCTAAGAAAAGAAAAAAACTACTTAGTAGAAAATGTCAATGAAGGCGCGGATATTTATTGTTTTCCGGTTGCCAAAGACACTATTGTTTTTACTGACTTTAATGTCAAAGGATATTTTCAAAGGGATAAAAATGGTGCAGTTCTCTCATTACAATCTACTTATCAGGGTAAGCCAATGCCGAAAATGAGTGATAATGAACATTCACCTACTGAATGGTTACGCGCAAAAGAATACAGCAAGGCAAAAGAGGGTTATCGAAGTATGAATCTAACTGAATATCAAATTACATATTTAGCGTACAACCTTTTACATACAAAAGAAATAGATTATCCGGCAATAAAAATGATACTTGAGCTGGCGCAGGAACAGCATCCTAATTCATCGGTTGTTTACAGTCGTTGGGGAGACTATTATATAAGCAGCCATGAGAAAGAAAACGCTTTGAACAGCTACAAAAAAGCGTTAGAACTTGATCCAAGTGATAAACAAACAAAAGACTTATTAAAAAGTTTACTGAAATAAATATTCTATTCAAAAAGCACATTAAAAATGCTGCAAACGCAGGCGGCTGTCACGGTTGCCTTTTATTTTCTCGACGAAAAATTTCGGCATTAATATGGGTAATTTCGCAACTCTTGATTAAGCATATTGCAAGATGCAGATAAATATAAACTTTGACAAACAACTATTTTACTATTCACATCTGCACGAAATTAAAAGTTTAAACTAGCAAAATATACAAATGTAAGCCAGTTAAGAAATTTGGGACCGAACACGTTTAAAGACGAAAGTGTTGGAATTGTGTCGGAATTAAACAAAAAAGGATTTCAACAAACCACTGAAATCCTCTACAGTATTAGCTCCCGAAACTGGACTTGAACCAGTGACCCTCTGATTAACAGTGGGATTAAAGGCTTTACCCGACTTATTTTCACTTTACCCATCTTTACACAAGTAATTGTTTATCAATTATTTGCATCATTTTCTCTTACTTTGGTGAACAGGCTTTTTAATCAATTAACCTTCGTTTGATTGCAAATTGATTGCAAATGAAAGCCTCCCGTAAATGTGAAAGAGCAATTTTGAAAACAGAGAAAAAACCGGACTTATGTCAGTGGCAGCATGCATCATCTTAGACACCAGAAGAGTAAAGGAAAACAACAAATACCCGATTAAACTTCGGGTGAATTATCAGAGGATTTCCAACTATTATCCCACCATTTACGACCTTAGTCAGGAAGACTACGATAAACTTTCTGCACCCCGCCTGTCAGCTTATTTACAGTCTATTAAAGCTGATCTTAAAACCGTTGAGCATGATACTTTAGAGGTCATCAGCAGTATGCATCCTTTTTCCTTCCGGGAATTTGAAAAGAGTTATATCTCGGCAAACCGCTTCTTTCGTCAGCGAAAGAGAAAGGCAAATGCTCTAACAGCTCAAGGGTTAAAGACAGATGACTTTGATTTTGTGCCTTATCAGAAAAAGTTCCCGATACTTCTGCAAACTGAAAGTGAGCTGGGAACAATTGCCTGGTCCTACCTCGAGTACATAAAACGGCTCATCCGGGAAGGTAGGATTAGCACGGCTTCGAATTATCAGGACAGTTACAATTCTATCCGGAAGTTCCGCGGTAATATCTGTTTAGATGAAATCACTGTCTCTTATTGGATATTTCGCTGATAATGACCAATAGATATTTCGGGAATAGGGTCAACGGTTCCGTGGTAAACTGACCAGTGGATTCCGGCGCAAATTGACCACTTCAATTACCGCGGATTCCGCGGCAAACTGACCACCCTTTCAAAGTGATTGTGACCACTGTGTAAGCAACCTATTTTTAGTTGTCAGCTATAAGAAGCTGACACTACAAAGTATGGCAAACACACCGATCAGCATGAGTAAAATCCGTCAGATCATTCGCCTCTATACACAAGGAACCAGCCGGCTTTCTATTGCAGCCTGGACGGGCGTATCGCGCAATACCGCCAAGAAGTACATACAAGCATTCCAGGACTCCCGTTTTACGTTCGAAGACATCAACCGGCTCACTGACAAAGAGCTCGACGACCTCTTTGGAAAGAGTGATGAAAAGCCTCCTGATCCCCGTTTGTTTGATCTTCATAATCTCTTTCCCCATGTGGAAAAGGAACTGAAGCGCAAGGGAACAACAAGACTTCTCTTATGGCAAGAATACATGAAGCAGCATCCCAAAGGCTTTCAGTACACACAATTTTGCTTTTACTATAACCAGTGGAAAGCGCAGGTGAACCCGGTCATGCATATAGAGCACAAAGCCGGTGACAAGATGTTTGTTGACTTTGCCGGCGAGAAGCTTTCAATCGTTGACAAGAACACAGGGGAAGTAAAGGACGTTGAAGTCTTCATCGCCATTCTGGGTGCCAGCCAGCTGACTTATATCGAAGCTGTCATGACGCAAGGGAAAGAAGACCTGATTCCAGCCTGCGAGAACGCCCTGCACTTCTATGGTGGCGTGCCGCTGGCTATCGTTACCGATAATCTAAAGTCAGCCGTTACCAAGAGCAGCCGCTATGAGCCTACCGTCAACGAGTCGTTTGCTGATTTTGCAGACCACTATTGTATGGCAGTTCTTCCTACCAGAGCCTACCGTCCCCGGGATAAAGCGCTCGTAGAAGGAGCTGTCAGGATCATGTACACGCGCGTTTATACGCTCATCCGACAAAGCATTTATTACAGTTTGGAAGAGCTTAATACAGCCATCAAAGCAGCCCTTGAAGTGCATAACAACCAGCCTTTCAAGGGGCGCCATTACAGCCGCAGAGAACAGTTCGAAGAAGTAGAAAGGTCGGTGTTAGCTCCATTGCCTGTTCTTCGCTATGAATTTAAAAAACAGATGCACGCTACGGTCATGAAGAACGGGCATGTTTGTTTGGGTGTGGACAAGCACTATTACAGTGTTCCTTACCGCTTCATTGGTAAGAAAATAAAGCTGCTCTACTCGCGCTCTTCCGTTGAAGTCTTCTACCATTATGAACGTATTGCTGTACACAAGCGAACGAAGTGCCCTTATGCTTACACGACAGACAAGGAACACCTGGCTTCCACTCACAAGTTCATGGCAGACTGGACGGCAGAGCACTTTATTGAATGGGCAGCTTCTATCCATGAAGATGTGAAGCTGTATATCGTAAAGATACTGGAGCGCAAGCAGCATCCTGAACAGGCTTATAAATCCTGCATGGGTGTGTTGAGCTTTAGCCGGAAAGCAGGCAGTGAAAGGCTGATCGCCGCCTGCAGGAGGGCGCTGGACTATGGTGTCTATAACTATAAAACGATCCAGACCATCCTTGAAAAAGGTATGGATTTACTGAACGAAGACACAGGGACTTCAAAAATGCCATCACACGACAACATCCGGGGAAAACAATACTACCGATAATTTTTTTTGACAATCAAACAATCAATTATGAACGCAAACACACTGGACAGAATCCGCAAATTAAAGCTCTTCGGCATGTTCCGGGCTTTTAAGACCAGCCTCGAGACTGATGGGCTCAACAAGTATACGATCGATGAGATGATCGCTTTTCTGGTAGAAGCCGAATGGGAAGACAGGCAGAACAGAAATACAGAGAGACGGCTCTCCAATGCTCACTTCCGCTACAAAGCTTCTGTGGAAGAGATGTACTACCAGGCTGACCGCTCTCTTGACCGCAACCAGATGGGAAGGCTGGCTGAATGCAACTTTATCAACAAGAAAGAAAATGTGCTCATTACAGGCAGCACCGGCATAGGCAAAAGCTATATTGCGTCCGCCATTGGTCATCAGGCTTGCATCAGTGGCTACCGGGTGCTGTATGCAAGTACACCAAAGCTCTTCGCTAAGCTCAAGATGGCAAAGGCTGATGGTTCTTACATGAAAGAACTTACCCGTATCGAGCGGCAGCAGCTTCTCATCTTAGACGACTTTGGCATACAGCCTTTTGACGCACAAAGCCGGGCAACGCTGATGGAAATCATTGAAGACAGACATGGCAAGGCATCGATGATTATTACCTCTCAGCTGCCGGTATCGAAATGGTATGAAGTGATCGGAGAACAAACCATCGCTGATGCCATTCTTGACAGGATCATCCATGATGCGCACCGGCTGGAACTGAAAGGAGAATCGCTGAGGAAAAAGAAACAAACAATGCAGGAGGTAGAAAAGGAATAAAGTTTAACAACAAAGAAGAAAGTAACTATTTTTGATAACCGCTTACACAGAGCATTACCCGATCACTTTTTGCCAGCATAACCACTGGTCATTTTGCCACGGAATACCCTGGTCAACTTCTACGGAATATACACTCTTATCTCTTCAGCTATGAAAAGAAGCTGAAAACAGAGGGCAAATCAAAAAGTACTATTGGCTTCTATCTGCGGCCCTTGCGAGCAGTATACAATGAAGCAGCAGAAGCAAGGCTGGCAAAGAAGGACAAGTCCTATCCTTTTGGCAGAAGGAAGTACCAGATACCTTCTGCAAGGAAGGTGAAAAAAGCACTTGAACTTAGTGATATTGAAAAGATATATTATTATGATCAGAACAAGTTGAGTCAATCGGAACGGTGGTGTAGGGACCTCTGGCTGTTTAGCTACTTTGCCAACGGAATGAACCCGAAAGATATAGCCAACTTGAAATATTCTAATATTCAAGACAGCTATTTACTTTTTGAGAGAGCCAAGACAGAGCGTTCACTTCGAGAAGATCCGAAAGTCATCACTATTTATGTAAGCGAAGATTTGCAGGCAATTATAGAAAGGTGGGGTAACAAGCCAGTTATACAGAACAACTATATCTTTCCGATTCTTGAAGCGAATCTGTCTCCATTAAGAGAATATATTTTAGTGCAAAATGTCGTAGGCTTAATCAACAATACCATGAAAAGAATTTTAGGAGATTTAGGTATCGAAAAGAAAGCAACCACTTATGTTGCCCGACATACTTTTTCAACAGTTTTAAAACGCTCTGGCGCCAGTACAGAACAGATACAAGAAGCACTTGGACATACCGACATTAAAACAACTGAAAGTTATTTGGATAGCTTTGACAGGGAAACGAAAAAGATATTGGCGAGTCAATTAACTTCTTTCAAACGATAAGTGATGCTGTTATCTAGATTAAGAAGGTTCTCCAAGACTAAAATATTGCAGGATAGATTTATCAAATCGGAAAAATCATTTTCGTGTAAAAAGCAATCAATTGGACTTATACCAAATAAAAACTTTAGATAATTAAGCTTGGTTTTGTATCAGCTTCGAGACTGATGTTTCCGCTCTCAAAAACTGGTCAAAACCTTTTCCTATTCACTTTCAAAACACCAATGCTTAGATCGCTAACTGTGAGTTTGGCTCAAGTGTATTTTACTCCGTAGAACACTGGTCAGTTAATTAATTAACAACAATACCCGAGGTGATCAGTGGTTAACGCAATCATGAGCTTAGAATAAAGTAGTTATGCAATCATACACTTGGACCGTAAAACAGACATACAAAATTTACTGCCGTTGCTTATAGACTAATATGAAACTTTTACAAATTTTAGACTCAATCGCACCTTTACTAAATCTACAAATTCATAAGAGATGTTTATAATTTTAGAATTATATATATTTTCTCCCAAAATAACAATTTCGAGCCACCGTATTTGTCCATAATTTGGCATTCCTATTCATCCACTTCTTTTTAGGTTTAAAGAACCCTTTTTATGAGGCATCTTACCCATAAAAAGTTTTATGTAATTTCGATTTAGAGGAGTAGATTAGTGTTGTCGCCTTTTGAATATAACTATTTATTTGAAAAAATTCTAAAGAACTTGAAAAAAGCTTTTCCTTGTGATCGGCAGATGGATAAGATGGATTGCGGACCTGCTTGCTTAAAGATGGTAGCAAAGTTCTATGGGAAATTTTATTCTTTACAGTATTTGAGAGACAAATGCGGTATAACTAAAGAAGGTGTCTCGTTTTTAGATTTAACCCATGCGGCAGAAAGTATCGGACTTCGGACGCTTTCAATCAAATGCTCGATAGATGATTTGTTACTAAAAGTCCCACTGCCAGTTATTATTCATTGGGATAACAGCCATTTTATTGTTGCATACAAGACAAATTTTAAAACAAATGAAATTTACGTTTCTGATCCAGCTAAAGGGTATATTAAGTATTCTAAAAACGAATTCATAAAGAGGTGGTATAGAAAAGAAGAGAATCTTGGTGTATTGATGGCTATTGAACCGCAAGCCGATTTTTATCAAAGGGAAGCGAATGAAAAAATTGAACGACAAAAAACGCTGGAAAATTTTTGGGGGTATTTTAAGCCTTACAGAAAAAGTTTCATTAATCTTTTCATTATAATGCTTTTAGTAACCTTGTTACAAGGCTTTCTTCCATTCATTTCAAAGGCTGTTATCGATGTAGGAATTACTACTCATGATTATAATTTCATAAATATTGTTCTAATTGCCAATATAGCGATCTATATAAGTATTCTCTTATCGAATATGGTGCGGGACTGGATTTTACTGCACATAACCTCTAGAGTAAATATTTCCCTGATTTCTGATTATCTCATCAAATTAATGTTGTTGCCTATTACTTTCTTTGAAAACAAAACAACTGGGGACATTCTACAAAGAGCTAATGACAATGATCGTATTCGGAGTTTTATTATGAATAATTCTCTGAATATGATTTTTTCTATTTTGACTTTTTTAATATTTGGGATTATTTTATTGTTTTACAATGCTGTCATCTTCATTATCTTTTTGACAGGTAGTATTTTATACATAATGTGGGTAATGGGGTTTCTCAAACTCAGAAAAAAATTAGATTGGGAGTATTTTGAACTAATTTCTCAGAACCAGAGTTATTGGGTAGAAATTATTTCAGGAATTCAAGATATAAAAATAAATAATTACGAAAAACCCAAACGATGGAAATGGGAAAAAATACAAGCTCGATTATATAAAGTGAATCAACGTGCTTTGAATGTAACAAATTTGCAAAACTCTGGGGCACAATTTATAAATAGTATTCAGAATCTCTGCATCACTTTCTTTTGTGCCAAGGCCGTTATTAAAGGGGAAATGACGTATGGAGTAATGATCTCTACACAGTTTATCATTGGGATGTTAAATTTACCAATCTTTCAATTCATTCAGTTTATTATTTCGTTTCAATTCGCCAAAATCAGCTTTCTCCGGCTAAACGAAATTCATCAGCTCAAAGACGAACATGAGGATGTAGGGACAAATCCCATAGTTATTCCCGAAAATAAAGACCTTACAGTTAATAATGTATCTTTTCAATATACAGCGAACGGGAGTTTTGTCTTGAAAAATATTTCATTAATTATTCCGGAAAAAAAAGTAACCGCTATTGTTGGTGATAGTGGTAGTGGCAAGTCGACGTTGCTGAAGTTGATTCTACGGTTATATAAACCATCCTACGGGGAGATTCTAATAGGTAATATGAATGTCAGTAACGTCAGTCTTAAACAATGGAGAGATAAATGCGGAGCCGTAATGCAGGATGGCAAGATCTTTAACGATACTATTTTGAACAATGTAGTTTTGGACGACGAGAAGATTGATTACGAAAGACTGAAGCAGGCGATAGATGCCTCAAATATAGGTGCAGAGTTAGAAAAGTTACCTTTAGGCTATCAAACTATAATGGGTGAACAAGGGAGAGGACTTAGCGGTGGCCAAAAGCAAAGAATTTTAATCGCACGCGCTTTATATAAAAATCCGGATTATCTTTTTCTTGATGAAGCGACGAACTCTTTAGATACACTGAACGAACAAAAAATAGTTGAGGCATTAGACAATGCTTTCAAAGAAAAAACTGTCGTTGTTATTGCTCACAGGTTAAGTACTATCAAAAAAGCAGATCAAATTATAGTTATGCAAAACGGGACTATTGTGGAAATGGGTAATCATGATTCACTAATGAATAAAAGAGGACGGTATTTCCAATTGGTGCAAACCCAAGCTGACTTAAATGTAAATAATGCTAGCGTTAGTCTTTCAGATCAAAGTGAAATGAGTACCCAATGAGTGCTATCTTAGGTCCATGTGACAAAACATATTGCTGATGGAAATAATTGTAAATAACAAAGTCAATCAAAATCATCAAGTCTTTTACGATAAACAGAGGACGGAAGAAGTACAAGAGATTATTGATAGAATGCCTACAAAGTTTGGTTGGTGGATAACCTCCATTGTAACATTTGTGTTTATTCTTCTATTAGCTTTTGGCTGCATAATTCGTTACCCAGACGTAGTAATGGGGCAAATAACAGTCAACACAAATATTTCTCCTATTAAACTTGTTGCGGTCAGTTCAGGAAAACTTAAGTTGAAATTATATAAACAACAAAGTAAGGTGAGAGAGGGTCAAATTATTGCCTATATTGAAACTACAACCTCTCCTGATTCGCTTGAACTAATAAAAAAAATAATTTACAACTATAATCCATTAGGTTCAGCTAAAACTGATATTCTCAAAGTGTTGCCGCAAAAAGCTGATTTAGGAGAAGTAACTAATAAATATTATACATTCATAGAGAACGTAAACCAACTAAAAAACTTTGAAGAAAACAAATCATACCTAAAACAAATTGACGGTTTAAATGCTTTACTGGGTGAACAGAACAGAAGCATTATTGCAAACAATGATCGGGTGGCAATTGCTAAAAATAGTATGTTATACACTCGAAAATTTTATTCCCGAGATTCTATTCTTTTTAAGGAAAAAGTTATTTCTGAAGCTGAACTAGATCAGGCACAGTTAAATTACTTAAATAGTAAGGATAATTATCAGGTTACCTTTGCGAACCAAATTAATGCTCTTCTAAATGCTAAACAAACAAAAACACAAATTAACCAGACAGAGATACAAATGCGTGAAAAGGGAAAAGATTTGGAATTGGCGTTAATATCATCCTATAATGATTTAAAAGATAATATCAATTCCTGGGGACAAAACTATTCTTTTAAAGCGCCATTTAATGGTACAGTTCAATTTTTAGGCTTTTGGACAAACGATCAATTCATTCAAACTGGACAACCTGTGTTTACAGTTATTCCTGATGATAAAAAAATTTATGGACAAGTGCTATTACCCGCATCAGCAGGAGTGGGTAAAGTAAAAAAAGGGCAGCAGGTGATTATTAAACTAGATAATTATCCTTATATGGAATATGGCTATATCAGGGGAACTGTCAGTGCAATTTCGTTAACTACTAATATCAAGGAAACACAACAGGGAGAAATAGATGCCTACCTCGTTACCGTAAATTTTGATAAAGGGCTTACTACAAATTATGGAAAACAATTAGGCTTTAAATATGAATCAAAAGGTTCTGCTGAGATCATTACTAATGATAGAAAGTTGATTGAACGCTTCTTTGATAACCTAAAATATGTTTTAAAAAAATAAGAAAATTATTTTGCCTAATTGGTTGAAAGGATAATTAATCAATTCTCATATCGCAAAGTTCCTACAATCGCCTGTAAGTATTTTTTTATATGTTTTTTGGCTTCATCATCGTAAAAAAAATAAAAGTTTAAAAAGTTCCTCTTTTCTTTTTGAAGAAAAAGTGCGTCTATATACTTATATTTTCCTTTATAATATTTTGTGGGATTAAGATCCTGCAAATGAAAGGAAATAACTGTATCTGCATTAAAATCACGTTTAGCATCTTTAGCAGCATAAAATGTAACATACTGTCGCCAATGTTGAGCAATGGAATCTCCTAGTGCTTGTTTAATATTGCCTCTAATTTGACTTATATACGCATTGTCAACTTCCATAGGTGTATTGGGAAACAGCTTTCGCATTTCAACTGAATCCTGTTTGGAAGGCAGTTTAAGAATATTTAGAAAGGCAATAAAATGCCCGTCTTTCGAAAGCAACTGGTGACTAAGGCAAGTGACTATTAAATCAAAAATCTCGCGATTATCTTCAAAACATTCCAGCCCGGGAACTTCGGTGAATCCAGATGGTTTTTTATAAACAGCTTTTCTGTCCTTTAGCAAATTTACATAATCTGTTGAAAGCCATCCTGTATCAGGATTTGTTATGCTATCACCGATTATGTAGCCTTGACTGAAACCAAATGTAATCAGTAACAATAAAATGAATGTAAAAACCGCTTTCTTCATTCCTGCATTCTATGTACGTTAAAAGGGGTCTTGATATAACATTCAGCAACGTAAATTAATTACCAACCGATGCTCTACAAGATTTTAACTATCACTGTTACATCCTTATCTTTTAACACCATAAATCAAATCTATTATTTGTTTTGGAAAACAAAATAACCATAAGAACCATTTGTCGATGTGTTACCGTTTTGTTGTAGAGTTGGGTCCCAATAAGTGTAACTCGTTGCACTTCCGCTTCCAATTACACCAGTTATTATAACAGCATGCCCCAGACCATTTGCGCCAGGTATGGTTAACATAATGGATTGCCCATACTGGGTTTTACCAGCTCTAGTGACACCAACTGAACTTACCATGTCAACAGCTAAATTTCCATTAAGCCCTAAACAGTGTACATCACCATTATAAAATCCGCCAACCTGTTGTGGATTATAAGAACCATAATATGGCGAAATGTAGGAGCCTCCAGAGTAATAAGAGCTATAGCCATTCATTTGATGATCGTCCATGTAATCAAAACATTTTAAAATACAATCCCAACTTGCAGGCTGTTGTCCTCCTATAAAAGTTGAAAGCGATTCAGCATTAATCACTTCCATTGATTCTACATCGATGTCTTCAAGACTAAGTTTAACTTTTTTCTTTTTCATGTTTGTTGTTTTTTAGCTACGCTAAGTTATATAAAAATTTTAAATTAACGACTTTTCAATAATGACCATACCCACATACATTATAAATCTTAAAGCAAGAAAAGATAGGAAAAAACATATCTCAAAAGAATTCGCTGATCGTGAAGAGTTTAGTACAACTATTATAGAAGCCTCTAAACATGAAGTTGGGGCCGTTGGTTTGTGGAGTACTATTCAAAAAATAATTCAAGAAGCTATTAATAAACACCTTGAATACGTCCTTATATGTGAAGATGACCATCAATTTACGGAGGCATACTCGAAAGATATTCTGTTTGCTTGTATTTACCAAGCGCAGCTAAAAAACGCAAGTTTATTACTTGGAGGCGTTAGTTGGTTTCAGGACTCTCTGCAAATATCAAGGTATCTTTTTTGGGTAGGTAAATTTACGGGATTACAATTCACAATTTTTTTCAAAAATTTTTTTTATACACTTGTAAATGCGCCATTTGAGATACATGATTCCGCCGATTATAAAGTGGGATCACTCACAATGAATAAGTTTATGATAGCCCCTTTCATATCAACTCAAAAGGAGTTTGGTTATTCTGATGTGACAACAATAAATAACTCTCTTGGGCGTGTAGAAAAACTATTTATGAGTGCTTCTCAGAGCATACGAATGATAAGTGATATTAATGTCTTTTATAAAAGACTTTCCGGTATAACTGCAAGTAGATTTCCTAAGATAGATAATCTTGATAATGTTGCAGTATCTACTTATATAATCAAATACACTGATAAAAAAATATTAGAGGAACAGTTTAGAAAGCAATTTGAAGGAAGAACTGAATTCGACATTAAAATCATATCCGCTGTAAAACATCAAAAAAAGGCGATGAGATTATGGCTAAGTATTAGAAAGATCATACAACTCGCCATCGTCAATGAAGACGATGTGATAATTATTTGCGAAGATAATCATAAATTCACTAAGGATTATGATCGAGATGCTTTATTGATCAACATTTTAGAAGCCAACTTACAAGGTGTGGATTATATTTCAGGATTTGCCAAAGATCTTGATTATGTAATACCAATTACTAGGGGTCGTTTTTGGATAACTCCTAATTGTAATACACAATTTATTATTGTATTTAAAAGATTGTTTAAAAAAATACTTGAGACATCATACGATCATAATGTAATACCAGGTATCCTATTATCGCAACTAACAAACAACAAAATGGTGCTCTTTCCATTTATTTCTGTTCAAAAAGAAATAAAACATTCTGATGCTCTGGTTGCTGATAAAAGAATCGAAGAATTTTTGAGAAGGCAGCTTTTCAGCGTTTCGAGAAGACTAGAAGATATTAATAATGCCTACATAAAATATATCGATTAGATCGCGTTGACATCTATGAGTCAAGGTTAAAGAAACTATCGGTGAAGCAGCCCAGTGCCAGAAAGAAGGTTACCGTCTTTTCATAACGGGTGGCTATCTTCTGGTATTGCTTCAGCCTGTTGATGGTTCGTTCGATCACATTTCTATGTTTGTAAGCTTTGTAATCAATGATTCTTCTTTGCAATCGGTTTGCTTTCAGTGGTATCACCGCTTCAATACCTTCGCTGTCTAGGCAATGCAGCAGCCAATCTTCATCATAGGCTTTGCCAGCAATCACTTTCTTTGGTTTCATAGCTGCCATCAGTTCTGAAAACATCCTTACATCCGCTGTCTGCCCGCCTGAGAACGTCATTCGCTGAATCTTTCCTTTCTCATCTGTATTCAGATGAAGTTTGCTCGTCAGCCATCTCCTTAATCCGCCAATAGCCTGGTCACCCTGTTTGTTTTCTGCTTACTTTTTTAGACCCCTGCTCCGTGATGGTGTACCCGGATGGCAATCGAATCAGTCAGCAGTGTTTTTACACCCCAGCCTGAGAGGTCTTTGAACACTTTCTGCCACACGCCAGCTTTTGCCTACCGTCCGAACCTGACATAGACCGTGTTCCAATTATCGAACCGCTCTGACAGATCTCGCCACGGTTTCCCCTATTTGGCGACAACCATCACCGCATCGGGAAACACGCGGTTGCTAACGCCTCTTCCCTAGTAACCCGGCTGATAGGCCAAACCAACCTTTATCTCGGATGTCAACACCGACTGTAATATAAAAATAGAATGCTAAAAGAAAACTAGAGGGGTTTTAAAGTTGTGTGTTGATAAATCTGTTAGAATTCAAATAGTAAAGTATTAAAAACTCTTTATAAAATGGCTGACTTCTTAAATTCATTAAACAGTATTGGCAAACGTTTTCTATACTGCCGATTTCCTCTTGAAAGTCTATAATGTGGATGTCACCTTGAATATCAACATAAGTGTGGTTGTTTTCGTGAGAATAATCAATAAAATAATTTTTTTGTCTTGCATTATCTTCAAAGACTTTAATTTTTTTCCAGACAAATTCACCATCCCTAGTTATATCCCATTTAAGCAGATTGCGATGTAAAAAAAATGGTTTTGAATTGAAAAATTGCACCATTGTATGCCCCATAAAATTATTCCTCCGATCAAAATAACCACATGTACCGGGCTCGCCTTCAATTATCTTATAAGGTGAATTGGTTGCTAACCATGCAAACCTAAAAGTATCTTTATCACCTAATAATAATTTATGATACACATTTCTTTTTCTATTCAAATGGCAGCACAAGTTTAACGCCCGCCATGATTTTTCCTTATCAATAACTAATTGCCCACTTTCTTGCTCTTTAGCCTTATAAAAATCAACTTTCATTATAGCCCAAATCGGATTATCCTTTGATGTTTCCCAGTGATCTGGCCAAAATAAAGCTCCTGTGTTTATGAATTCCTCTGATTCAAAAAGTATTTCGGGATTTTCTATACATACGTTATCTGCATCTATGTAAATAATTTCTTTAAATCGACTATATAAAATAGATAACGGTTTTAACAACCAACCATTAATCCTTTCATCAGTATAGTCTGAAATTTTTTTGCACACTGCATTATACTTTTCAATCTCTTCAATACATAGTGGAGGCATTTCTTGTTCTTTATACCAGATTTCAATCGGAAGAGTGCAGCCCTTTAATCTAAGTGTTTCAATTGCTATCCATGCGCAAGTAAAATATTTTATCCCACCTGCACATATCACTATTCCTCTATCTTCGAATTTATTATTTGGATACTCGCCTATCTCATTTTCAGTAAAACTAATCCAATTACTTCTCAGTTCTTTTACTGCACTATTCGTTAATTGAAAATCTATCTCTCGTTCACCATTTGGTTTAAATATGTTCATCTGTATAAAATATTTGTTTGCGTCCCTAATAGCCATTAGAGCATGAAATGGTTTATAGATAACCTATAAAAATCTTGAACTATCTAGAGAAAAGTTCTCGCAATGATATTGTAGGAAGTGTCTTTTGTCATTATGTCAAATTCGGTAAGATGTCTTAAATATTTGTCGTACGATTGACTTTCCCACAAGTGAATTACATAAGCCTTTGGAAAATAAACACATTTTTCAAAAAGTAGTTGTAAATCATATTGATTATATGAAGGAAAAAAGAATGCATCCTCCTCAATAATATTAATTAAGCTAGGATATAGACTCGAAATTTGTAAAGGCATCCGAACGGAATGCTCAGACCAATATGCATCAACCCCTTTTGATCTAAATACTTTGTAAGAGCTATACCAATATTTCATAAAAGTACTATTCTTTGTACTAAGAATAACTGCGTTACAAAGTCCATATTGTTGATTCAGATAGGTTTCTTCCGCCATGACGCATTCATAATTTAAAAGTTGATCAAAGGATTTTAGGCAAATTGTATCCATATCCAAATAAATTCCTCCATATTTTATAAGTAACATAATTCTTAAAATGTCGGATTTATGAGCATAATGATAAAGCTTGTTACCAAAAATTTGATTTGGCACTTCAATTTCTACAAGTTTTACATATGTTTTTGTTTTTTCCCACCATTCGCCAACAGGTAGATATTTATAATACAGAAATATTTTTGTTGGCTTATTTATATCGTGAGCAGATTTAATTGCTAAGTAATGAACAATCGAAAAGGGTCGATTACCAAAATCTTTTTCTAAACCAAAAATGAAATGAAAAACGTTAGGTATCATATAGGGAAGATATGATGAGAAATTTTATTGACGACAATGTTTCTATTAGGGTATTTACAAATATTAAAGTTGATCGTTTGGAGTTGAAAAGATTATAAAACTTTGATCTAATAAACAATTTTTCAGTTTACGGTTAAGTGATACTTTAGAAAAATGCAATTCTGTATTAATACTAACTACTTTTATATGATTGATTTGTGCAAGGATTTTTAATTACACATTTACAGCAGATATGAATTCGAACCCTCTTATATGATATATTATATGCAATGTGTAGAATTATGAGTCGTGAGTCGGAAAGAACGAACAAAATTTCACAATGTTTAATATTCTAATCATATACTCACTTATCATTTACAACTAGTCATGGGATTAAAAAGTCAAAAAAATAAGTATATAAAGAATTTTAACTCTATTATCTTTAGTGAAATTTACAAGGAAAATCTGTGGGGAGGAGAAAGACATCAATTCTATTCAGGGCCGGGATCACACAGTATACACATCCCTGAATACGCCCATGCAGTTGCTAATTTTATAAAAACTAAAAATATTCAAAAAATTACTGAAATCGGTTGTGGCGATTTTAATGTTTCCAAACAGATTTTGAAAAATTTAGATGAATGGGAAGTTGATTATAAATATGTCGGTTATGATGTAGTAGAAGATTTAATTATTTTTAATAAAAAAAAATTCGCCTCAAAAAATATTAAGTTTTTTGTCAAAGATGCTTGCATAGAGAAAGTCCGTTTCGGCGAGTTACTTTTAGTTCGTCAGGTTCTCCAGCATCTAAATAACGAGTGCATACAGCAAATTGTCGATAAATTTAAACATTATAAATACATAATAATAACTGAGCATCAAGTAACGGATAATTTAAAACAGTTCTTTGTTCCAAATCTTGATAAACCTACTGATGGAACTATAAGAATAAATTATAAGTCTGGAGTTTATTTAGAATTCCCACCATTTTGCTGCAAAATTGAAAAGCTTTTTTATGCAATCCCGGAAGTTGTCAATGCAGATGGATACTTGATAAATGCTTCAATTAATTCATATTTAATAGTAAACCCGTGAGAGATTTTCTGTTCCGTATTTAATAGCAGACTATTATTTTGAGGTAGATCATAGTGTTAAGCACGACATACTCAAAAATGAATTTTTTGGAAAAACATACGACCTGAACGCATCTACCTCCCCGCCAGAGAAGACAAGCAACTCATTGACCTTCTCATCATTGTATTAAATCGCGATGCCAAACCTTTCAAACACTACGATGCCATCATCAGCACCCTCTTCCACAACATCGAAGATTTTTCCTTTTCACTCCACAACATCTCTTCCATACAAGAACAGCACACCTCAGTCTGCATACTCCGTTAATGCCTCGTTCACTTTATCAATCCTGGTTGCCTTTAGTCTTTTTCGCATGTTGTTTAGCTCGTCTATGTTACGCTTTCTTTTTGTGCGCTTGTCTGTAAAATTGAAGGATAATTGTACGATGCTCCTCATAGTAGCTATATTGTACCTTATTCAGATTTAAGTAAAAAACTTTTTATTTGATCTTTGGATTCAATTAACACAGCATGGCTATTTCTTTCACTCACATAAAAGAATAAGAATTTATCAGTTGTACCAATTAACGTAATACTATCAGTTGAATGTTCTAGAAACCTAAGATATGTCCGATCGCTTTAATTGGAGCGGTCGCTACAGTAGCTGCTACTTTACCTACGTCCCCAGCAACTCCGCCTACTGCCTCTGCACCCTTACCAATTACTTTTATCACTTTGCCAGTCGCATCTACAACATAACCTGGAGTTGAGGCAGCTAATTTTACTGCTGCTTTAGCTCCAACAAAACTAAATTCTGCCATACCAGCAGCACCACTAGCGACAATTTTCAGAGGTTCTGTTGGGTCTAATGGAATTGCTTTTACTATATTTTCAGGATTTAGCGTAAGTGCATCCTTAACCATTTGAATATTTGGTATAGCAGCGGGCATTAGAATAATTAGAGGATCATTTTTTTTTGCAGCTTTTACATATGCATCTACTGAATAATTGCCTGCTATTGTTGCAAGTGTAGTTATTGGGACATCTCCACCAGATTTTACGAATGATCCAATGGAAATAATTTTCTTTGCTGCATCTGCAATTTTTTCTGCTGTGTTAACCCTTAATGTATTAAATAAAATTTTTCCATTTTCTTCGTGAACAACAGTTACGGTTGCAGCTTCCGGGTGTTGTTGATTGAACACTCTATTTTTGCATTGAATAGCTTTAAATACATACAATGAATAAACCATTGGATCTTGAATAGTATCCATGGAAATAGCTTTTGTAATATCTGCACATGATGAATCTGTTAACTCAATTCCCATTACTGCAACAGTATTTGCAGAATCTTTCAAATTGAAAATCCTTGCTTTTTCTTCAAGTTCATTTGTAGAATCAATAGTTCGGACCGAGTCTGCAATGTGGTTAGCTAAAGTTATTGAATCAGCAATTCGTTTTGCTTCAGCCTGAGAGCCGTTATCATTACAACTGGCAATAATTGTTGTAATCGGAATTAAAGAGACATAGATTAATTTGATGAAGGTGTTTGACATGAGATAAATTTTATTTGTTAAGAATTAAAAAACTAGTTTTTCTCGTTATGCAAGTTTTTCCAAAATCATCTAACTGTCAAGTTAGTTTTCATTAAGAGAGACCGTCAACAAAATGGCCGGACCATGTCTCAAGTTCTTTCAACTTATTTAAAATAGGCCTATACAGATTTTCGAAAATCGGTTTGCATAGTGTATTATTTGCTTGTTTAATTCGTCGCATTTATGTTTAGCAAAATAATTTTCTTTCGGTCTATTATCTGGGGTTATCATTATTCTTCCTTGCTTTAATAAATTAAATTAAGCATAACACTATAGTTTTTTCTGAGTGTTGTAAGTAATTTACAGCTTGATTTCTCCATTCTTCTTTTCCCAGCGTTCTACATCCTTAGTTAACGCCTCATTTACAATGTCTGTTCTGGTTGTCTTTAGTCTGATTTGCATAGCAAGGCATGATTGAAGATAACGGCTTTAATGAAGGAAATCTAACATAGATAATTTCTGCTGAATATGTGCTGTGTCAGCCAGCTTGCATAAATATTTTGGTGGCGGTAGAGATAATGATTTATCAAGTTATATTTTGCGGTTTAAATCCTAATGGAAAAGCATTAAAGACATTTTGCCCCATTGCAAGACGAATTTCGTCAAGCGTTTTACCTTGAAACTCTTGTCTTAAACTCTGTATAAAATTTGCATCTACTTGTTTTGTTTTGTCAAAATTTGCTGATGAATAGTCATCAAAATAATAAGGTGCCGGTTTATGAGGTTGGTACACCTGCATCATAATCCTTTCTGACTTAACTAAGTTGCCCATCAAAGGCGTCCAATCTTGTACATTTGAATTATTATCTATTGCAAGCCAACCAAATTCGGCAAAAAAGAATTCAAAAGCACTATCGGGTTCACTATTCCAATATCCATCTTGTGGTGGGTCAATCCTAAGTTCTCCATTAGTAAACATTTCAAATGCTTGTCCAAAATCCTTTGCATCCAAGGTGTTTCCGAAATGTTTTTTATAAATTCCAATTTGTAAATCGGAGATATAATTCACATCATTAATGTCTTGTGATTTTGGAAGTTGTTGCTGTGGTGGAATTTGATTTGTTTTCCCATATATTCTACGTTTATCTACCCGTTGCGCTAAAACACCCACTGTTCTCATAATAATAGCAGTTCTTTTCTTTCTCTCTTGTAAACTAAGGCTTGGGTTTTGTGCAACAAGCGGTGAATTTGTTTGATAATCTAAGTCTGCATAAAAACTATGATACTTTTTTTCAGTTGGGTTTTGAATTGTCTGAATAAATTCTAATCGCTTTAAATGTCGTCGCAACAAGTTATTCTCTTCCCCAAGATTTTTATTAATAGTTAGCATTTCAAAAGAGCTGTCTATATCAGCACTTTCTTTCCAATGTAAAGCTTCAATTTGAAGTGGTTCACCCTCATAATGAACAATAACTGCGATTTGTTCGTTAGCAATGACAAGTCTATTTAAAAAGTCAACTTGAGTCACGTTAGTACCTAATAAATGAAAAGTTGTTTTTAAGTCAACCGGTGTTGTTTGAATATCTTGAATAATAGTTCTTGTAATTTTAAATTCAATCACAAGGGATTTGGCATCTTTGCCGCTGTCATTTGTGATTTTAAATTGTTGTGCCATATGTTTTAACTTTGATGACTTTGTAATATTGCACCTAACTCTTAAATATAAGAAGGTTTAGCTTCGCGTTTTAATTGCTATAAATGTATATTTTTGGTTCACTATCAACGAGTAACTATTTTGTTTTCTTTGTTTCTCAATCTCGCATTCGAGTTCCTGTGTAGGGATTTCGGCAGACTTGAGCACTCACTTCCGTTAAAGACTTACCAATGAAATGATTGATTATTAAGTTCTTTCATGCTCAATAATTAGCGTAATCAGGTGATCTCTGGCAGCAAAATTTCCAGGTTGATGCCTGCTTTACGGGATAATTGGGCGATGGTGAGATGCTCCAAAAGATGTGTGTCAATATATTCCTTGACGACACGAATACAACTTACATCATGAAGATTGAAAGGAACGACTGCTGTTTTCGCTGGCATATAGTCATTGAAGATGATTTGCAATATTTCCTTAAATGAACTTTGAAAATACTCTTCCATCAAAGGCGCAAATGGTGTATGAAGCAATCCGTATATTCTTTCGGCTAACACACCCGACATGTTGTTGTCAAGTGAGCAAACAGGCTGTCCTTCTTTTATTTTTTCTTCCAGCTCATCCAAAAAAGGATAATACCGTAATAGGGCGCGGACAAATGACAGCGGGTAACTTATGATTACTGATTTATACTCTGCCTGCTTTACCAGCTTTATCTTAACTACCGGGTCTGTAAGAAATAAAAATGAATACCGGTTCTGGCTACTGAATTTGTATGACAGAGATTCCGAAATGATTTCATAAGCTCCTCTTAACTGAACCTGTATAAAGAAAAAAGAAGCATTACCCATGAGCTGCAGCTTTACATCATCCGTTATGCTTGCCACTATATAATACATAGTGGTGCCTTTGATACTGATGCTTTGTGTGCATATATCTCCATAGCTTCCGCTAGCATGGATGACGGTGCTGCCCGGCAGCCAGTCTTTAGTAAACTCTTCCGGGAGATTACCTGATAGGGATGCGGATGGCTGAACCTGTATGGATAGTCGGTTGTTCAATGGTTATGGAGACTTGTTTGGATTACTATCACTGCAATAACATTTTTTTAGCCAGTTAGCCGATAGAAACTCATTTTTCGTAGATATCCCTTTGTTTTTCGTAGAACTACGATCGTATTTTCGTAGTTCTACCCAATTTGTTGCAGATTATTGGCAGTAAATCAACCTTAAACATAATAACTATGAGTACTATTAACCATCGTATTTCTTTAAGCGCAGCTGTTGATCTGACAACACGTTACCGGGCTAACCGGCCGGACAATTTCCCTGTTTGTGAAACTTTTGAATCGGATGCTATTACCACCTTACTCTCGGAAACCGGATGTAAGTACCTGCGGATTTATTATGGAATGGATGAGAGTAGTGAGGTTCATGCCATTTTAGTAGGGGCTGATGAACAAAATGCAGATTTATTACCCGCTTCTGATGAAGAAACCGGTTTGGAAGAGGCTACAGGATCTGACATTTTGGAAGATGGCTACCGTTGTCCCCGCAATTGTCCACCTCCATCTAAACTCAACAGTTGATGGCAGGATATATCGTAGACATTTTTTTAAATCATTCTCTTGCCTTACCAGCGATTATAGGAGCCGTAAGATTTAAAACGATGATTAAATCTTGCGGCCCTTTCCTTCTTTTTCTATGGCTTGGCTTACTTAACGAGACGCTAAGCCTGATACTTATCTACACAGTAGGAAGTAACCTGGCAAATTCAAATATTTACGTGTTGCTTGAATTCCTGATCCTGTTGTACCAATTTTATCTTTGGAATGGTGAGAACAGTAAGAAATTACTGCTATTTATCAGCCTGGGTATTTTAGTTTGGACAGCGGATAATATTATTATTCATTCCCTTTTTAGCAGCAATTCAATATTCAGAAGCCTTTACTCGTTTATCCTTCTGTTATTCAGTATAGATAAAATTAACAGCCTGCTTATTTTCGAGAAACGAAGCCTCAGAAGAAATCCTGCTTTTTTAATTTGTGTCGGCTTTTTATTTTTTTATGGCTATAAATCTTTCTTTGAAGCTATCAATATTTTTGAATTGCCTTTTGATGACCTGTTTTATCGCTATTTGTGGGTAACCCTATCTATTATTAACTGCATTTCTAATATCATTTATACAATAGCAATCATATGGGTTCCGAAGAGGCAAGTGTTTATTATGCATTACTGATTGCCGGCTTCATGTTCTTTCTTGTTTTTGTTTCTTTTGTTGTGTCAATTTTCAAAAACAGGAAGAAAAGTTTAGCTACGTATCAGAAGAACACGGAAAGAGATCTGAAAATTATTGAAAGAGAAAAAAAGCGCATTGCAGCTGATATACATGATGGAATCGGTGCCAACGTATCTGCTATAAAATTATTGGTAGATGAATTACTGATGTCCGGTCAGGCTGACGGTGCACTGAAAAGTAAGATTGCCTTAACCATTCAAAGAATGTCCCTGTCGGTAAAAGAAGTATCCGGCAATATGGTTCCCTATGCTTTGCAGAGAGAAGGGCTGATAAATGCGCTAACCGAACTCACGAAAGCTTTGTTTCCGGGGTCTGTAATAAAAATAACTACACAATTTGAATTTCACGAAACAATGGTGGGTGAAGAACGTGCGATGCACATATACAGAATCGTTCACGAGCTGCTTAACAATATCGTTAAACATTCAAAAGCGACAGCCGTTCACCTTTCCTTGCTTGAACAAAACAGAACTCTGATTCTGCACATAAAAGACAATGGTGTTGGCTTCAACCAGGAAAAGATAAAAAAATCAACACAGGGATTGGGGCTTATAAATATTTCAACCCGGGTTATTCTGTTAAAAGGAAATATATACCTCAACACTTCTCCCGGAAAAGGTACCGAATGGATCATCGAATTACCTCTTGCCTATGATATGATCCGGAGCCGGATATAGTTTGTTTTTGACAGCGTAAATAGCAATGCCAACGGAATGCCTGGCCTTCATCTTTAAAAGGATTTTACTTCGGTATTTTTCAATGGACCGGGTACCGATATATAATAGGCCTGCTATCTCCTCGCTCGTTTTTTCTTCGCAGATGTAATGAATGATTTTTCTTTCAAATATAGTGAATATGTCCGGATTGGCAATAGCCGGGTAAGGATTGAAACTGCTGTTTTTTATTATCCTTGCCAGGCTTGTTGTGGTTCTGTGACACCAATAAAATTCATCTTCGTACACTGCCTGTATCGCCTCAATCACCTCTGCTTTGGGCACATCTTTCAGAATGTATCCTTTAGCGCCTGCCTGAAGCGCATCCAAGACCAGATAGTTATTGTCAAAAGAAGACAGAGCAAGACTTTTAATGTTCCTGTTCATTCTGTTGATGACAGTAATCGCTTCCACACCATCCATAACAGGCATCCGTATATCAGTCAACACGACATCCGGCTGATAGCGGTCTGCGAGTTCGACTAATTCTTTGCCGTTCAGAGCGCAAGCCAGTACTTCAATAGTCTCTGTATTGTTTAGGTTTCTCTCCAGGCCATCCAAATAGATGTCATGATCATCAGCAATGACTACCTTGATTTTATTTGCCATTGTGTATTCGATTTACAGGTGTACTTAAAATTAGGAATTAAATTATAATTAACCAACAGACTTCATAAATACGTGACAGAATCTGGAAAACAAAGGTGAACTTTCAATCACTTTATCCCAAAGAATACAACCAAAAAATTCCGATTGGCTTTAAAACTTTTGTGCCATATTATATCTGGTTGGTGAATGAAAACCTGGGAAGGCTTGATCAACTTATTTTATCAATCGCTGATCTGTAAAATCATTGATTCATAAATATTTTTTAGTCAAATAGCAGCGGAATAGGGTGGTCTGTAAATAGAGTCATTTCTAATACAGATCAGAGACTGGGATCTTTAAAATTCTTTGCCGGATCAAATACCGGCTTTTGCAGTTCTTTTCCCATATCATGTTACCTGCCCCTTTCGGATGCTCAATAAAATACTTGTTTCGTTCATCAAAATACAGATCAATGGCTGATTTACATTCCTGTACTGACTGGTAATCACTATTGTGAATGATGGCTTTTGCCAGCCCGCTAAATACCGATTCAATCACATTCAGGAATTGAGCTGATGAAGGTAAGGGAGCAAGCTCAACGGATGGTGTACCATTCTTTTGCCTGTACTCTTCCTGATTTACAGTGGCAATTCTTTCAGTAAGCTTTTTTGATACGTGCCAGGAAGCGGCATCCCACGAAAAGTAAATCTTTTCTTGTCCTTTATACTGCACAAGTAGTATTTCTAACAATTTGATCATTTCTTCCGTATTCTTTTTAGCGGAATAGAAGTGCGTTATCTGGTTAGTGGATAATTCTAAAGCAGTGGTACAAATCAGGAATCCTTTACTTTTTTGTAATTGAGGAAACGTTTTTGTTTCTCCGTTCTTTTGTATTGATCTTCCTCCTTTTATCCTGATGGCAAAGGGACCATACTCATCAACAGAAAAGAACTTTTCCTTTTCACCCAGGTGAGATAGAATAAACTTAATGTTCCGGAGCTTTTCCCGGAAAAGGGGATCGGGACTGGTAAGCGTTTCTCTTGCTTTTCGAAAACGATAACCTTCCTGATGGATGTACTCGCTGATTGAACTCGTTGATACATTTGTGCCAAAAGACTTTCGATACGCCTGGGAAAGGGTTTTTAAACTCCAGGAAGCCCTGTTGATGCCATGCAGGCGAGGGGTTTCATGAATCAGTTTAATCAGATTTTCTTTTTTAGTTTGAAGGGATTGAAGAATACCCTCATTTTGCTTCCGGGGTTGCTTTTCAAACGCTTTTAATCCATGCGCCCGGTAATCTTTTATCCAATCTGTTACCTTCTCAGGCGTTCTTTCAACCTGATGGCTTATCATTTTAATGCAGGTACCTTGACAGGCTTCCAAGAGAGCGACAGCTCTTTCCCATTTTCTCTTGTCCGAAGAACGCCTCCATTGTTTTAAAGATGTCAGATCCGTTTCAGGAATATCGGCTATATGCCATTTGTTGTACCTGGAGGGCAATTGATTGCGTTCACACCACCTGGTGTAATGCACGATAAATTGACTATAGCCATATGCAGATGCATTTGAATTTTGATAGCCTTGCCAAATCTGCAAAAGAGTCAGCCCTTGAGAGTTCAACTGATCCCAAAAGAAAGGCATCAATTCTTTTAATCTAAGCAACCGTTTGTCATTCACCGGTTTGGCAGGCTTAATTAAGAGTTTTTGCAGTTCTTGATCCTGCAATAAAACCACATCCTCATAAGTAACGGAAAGAGTGGTATAAATTCGAATATAACGTTTTACCGTATTTCTTGCTAAGTGGGTTAATTGACTGATTTGCTTTTTGCCGATACCTTGTGTATGGTAACGGAGTATTCTGCGTAGCTTACATGTTCTAATTGGTTGATTCGGCATAGCCAACACTTTAATTAATTCAAATTGCCAGGTAAACAGGAGCGTTTATTGAGATTAAAAAGCAAATATAAACAGGACAAGTTTGATAAGAAATCCCTTGCAGGTAACCACATGAATGGCTTAGCTTTTTTCTTTGCATTTCTTCTGCGCTGTATTATCCCTTTAATCCCATCCGTTTCTTTCATATCATCTTCTATGGTGTAATCGGTGTAAGCTGCATCGCCGTATATTTTACTTTCTGCTGCCACTGCGTATTCGTTGGTCGTAAACGGCTTGTTGTGATTGGTTACTATATAAAACCGGCTTTTTATAAAGCAGGCAGGTCTTTCCATTCAAAAGAGGCAGTCTTCGGTTTGCCATCCGGGCGCGGCTTTGTTGATCGGATGGTATTAACCGTATAATAGTCAAGTTCGTTTGACGGAAACTCATAGCCAATGATGTCACGGTATTCCTTTTCGCTCAGCTCTTTATTAACCCACCCGAGCGCCCTTTCGAAAGGAAGATAAAGGGGCATCCGGTGACTGTTCGTTCCCGAGTTGTGAATCTTTGCCATGATGCTGTTGGCGGCTCTTGTGATCATGCCAACGGTATAGCGCTGCTGGATCACGCCATCCCTGTCCGGCAGCTCTGCCATGGAATAAAGTCCCGGCAGGAAGAACATCTTTTCGCCTCCCGGCTTAATGAAGTAAGGTACTTTCTTTTTCCAGCCTTTCACTTCCCGGTGCTCGAAGGTACCGGTAACAGGTATGAGGCACCGCTTGTTTCGTATCTTATACCAGTAGCTGCTTTTGTCATCCAGTATTCGCTCGCTCCTGATGTTAAGCATCGTGGCACGTTTGGGAAGAAAGGCTTTTTCATCTTTTTCGTAGTAAGGAATCACACCCCATTCCATCAGCCTGCAGTGCAGCCTGTCATCTTCCTTATGCCGGTAGACAACCGGGTGCGGTCCTTAGGCATGACCGGCAATATGCGCTGACAGATCAAAATCTATTTCTATCTGGTCATCAAAAATGAGGTCCGGAATGTAATCGTAAATACTTTCAATGTCTACCGTAAAAGAGATGTCGTAACACATGATTGCTTAGCTGTTTTCGATTTCTTCAAACTTCACCCGTATCCGCTCATTATGGAGCCGGATTTCCAGATACAATTCTCCGAAGATAATCTGTAAGTGGGTGGCAAACTTATTCTTTCCCAGGTGCCAGTTTGTTTTGGCAGCGATAAAGCGGCTCACTTTGTCGAAATATCGTTTCTTTAAGTATTCTTCTAGCTCATCCTGTTTATAAAATACCAGTTTTGCATACACAATATACCTTGATTTGGGATGAAGCATTTCCTGGATCCTGAGCAGGTGATTTTCGTTTTCCAAATCCAGTATAAAGCGGTATTTGTCCCCTTCCGGAATGGCATTATAATGAATCTGTGCCAGTCCCGGATCATCGTAATGGCTCATCAGAATGGGCTCTTTTCCTGCCTGCATCAAATCATTTCTTCCCCGCTCGTATGTCTGCGTTACCAAATAGCGTTTGCCTGCCTGTTTAAATTTCAGGATCACCTGGTTTTTCATCTCATGGAATGGTTGAAACATATATCTTCTAACTTTTTATTACGTAAACCTGGTTGATGTCTGTTGTATAATGAGGGGACAGATGCTCAGCCCGTAAGCGATACCTTTTTTCAAACCCCTGCACGGCATGAACAAGCGTGTCTTTGCCAAAGTGAAGGTTGATGCCGTCAAGTGCCTGCATAGCCAGCTTCTTTTTGCTGTCATCTCCTTCGCTGAATATATTTGCCTGCACGCAGCTTTCCGGCTTTAACCCGGTAACGGTGATACCACATTTCAGGTAATTGTACCCGGGCTTGAATATCATATCCAGTGCTTTCGATGCATAGCCGATGATGTCACCTGTGTTGTTCGTTGCCTTCTCCAGCTCTATCCACAGAGCGCGTGAATACTGCGCGTCCCCCGTGCGGTGCACATTGGTTTGAATAAAGACCTCCAGTCCTGTTGCACAGCTCTTTTGCGCCCGCAACTTCGCAGCACAGGAAGCCGCATGATTACAGAGGGCTTCTTTGATTTCGCCGCGCTCGGTTTGCAGCTTACCAAAGCTTCGGGATACACAAATGCCTTTCTTTGCTTCCGGAACCAGCTTCCATTTAATTGCGGCTGTACTATGCAGTTCATTCCATAGCCTCTGACCGGTAACGTTCATGTTTTTTCTTACAAACTCTTCCGGCACTTCTTTGAACTGGGCTGCCGTATGAATACCATTCAGCTTTAAGAGCCGGGCGCGCTGCCTTCCGATGCCCCAGATGTCGCCCACCTCTGTTGCCCCGAGCATTTCATTAACCAGATGATCATTGGCTGCCCAGTGAACACCCAAGTGTTTTCGCCGCTTCTTCACAAAGCGGTTTGCCATCTTGGCAAGTGTCTTCGTGCCTGCGATGCCTACGCAGATCGGAATACCGATTTCACGCATCACCTGCTTTCGAATCTTCATACCCAGTTCCAGCTCGTTGCAATAAGCCATACTTTGCATTAAGAGGAAAGCTTCGTCAATTGAGTACACTTCGACCTGCTCCACGTTTTGCTCGAATATCTTCATCATCCGGTCGCTCATGTCGCCGTAAAGATGGTAAGCTGAACTCAGGCACTCTATAATCCCTTTGTACCCATCGCGGATCATAAATTCCGGTGTGCCCATCTGCACGCCCAGCGCTTTGGCTTCATCAGAGATTGAAATGGCACAGCCATCATTGTTGGAAAGCACCACAACAGGTCTGCCGATCAAACGCGGATTAAACACTCTCTCACATGATACATAAAAACAGTTCCCATCCGCTAATCCAACCATAGTTTTAAGTTTTTGGCTTCGCTGAATACCCAGACGACCACGCCAAAAAGCAAAAACTCATTGCTGTTAATCTCTACATCCCTTCGTTTGGACTTTGGAAAATGCAGCCATTTCTTTTCTTTTTCCATCTTGTAAAAGCCTGCCGTGTATTCTTTTGAATCAAGGCAGCAGACAATCAGGTCCATATGCTTTGGGCTTAGTGACCTGTCAACCTGGAGGATAGAATCGCGGGGCACGCAGGCACCGCTGAGTGCGTCGCTGTCATACCTGAAAAAGAAAGTGGATAATGGATGTTCGATCAGCCAGTCATCAAGCGAGATGCGTGGTTTCATTGCATCGAGTGCCGGGGACGGAAAGCCTGTAGGCAGACTGTACAGGTACGAATCCTCCCCATTTTTGTTCTTAGTTGGTAGTTGTACGATTTCAGCCATTCGCTAAATATGTTAGCAAACATAATACTAAAAAAGTTAGACAAACAAATTTTGTGGAAAACCGGGTCATAAAGAAGCGTTTCGGGGCACCATGGGGAGATTTCAGTAGGTTTACTTAACCCTGATTCCGGTAATATTCGAACAGAAAAATGATTGATTACTATGTTTTTTAAAGTGCAGCAGAATTGGTTGATCTCTGAATACGGAATTTCTAATCGTGGAAGTCTTTCGTTAAGATACCAGACAGCTTTTATTTTTATAAATAACAAACCGGGCACATTTGCCCGGTCTGTTATTCATATTTTGCTGTACCTATTCATTGTCTCTTCTGTCTCTGTCAGCTTTTGTCACTTCATTATCTAAATTGTTTGCGGTCTTCTCAGATTCGTTTTTGGCTGAATTGGCTGTATTTTCAGAGGAGGTTTTTGCATCTCCGAATGTATTCTTGATGGCAGCACCTGCTTTATCAAAAATATTTCCTGTATCTGCTTTTGCATTGTTTGCTGCCTTGTCAGCTTCGTTATCTGCACTTCTTGCGGTGTTTTCTGAACCGGTTTTTACATCGTTTGCCGTATTTTTTATTGATGTTCCCGCATCATCAATGGCATCTTTTACTTTGTTACCAAAGCTTTTGTTTTCGTTAGACATGATTTTTACTTTTTTTGATTAACAATAGAATTATATGGTAGAAAAAGACAATTAATATGCCAGCACTTTGCCGGCTGCAGATGGTCCATGTTCTCTCAATATACAGTGTCTTACCTCTTATTAAGAAGCAGCTGATACAGCCGAACGCGCAGTATGGCTAAGACCAGTTTGTCAAACTGAAAGAGTTGTACGATAAAGGTGGGTCTTGTCCTGAAATAGGCTGTTTTTAGTCAACCTGTATCAGGATGAGACAGTCCCTGCTTGCCGGTATCAGGGTAGAGGGAAAACCTGTTATAAAAAAAACGGTCGTTAAAGAGTCTCACTGCCCTATGGCATCCTTTATTTTTGCAACGTCAATTTTCTGCATTGCCATCATTGCTTCAAATGCCCGCTTTGCTACTTCGCCACCTGTTGCCATGGCATCAGTCAGCACACGTGGAGTGATCTGCCACGAAAGCCCCCATTTGTCTTTGCACCAGCCACAATCACCGGCTGCGCCTCCGTTGTCAATAATTGTATTCCAGTAAAGGTCGGTTTCGGCTTGGTCATCCGTAGCAATCTGAAAGGAAAAAGCCTCGCTGTGTTTAAACACGTCGCCACCGTTCAGTCCTATACAAGGTATTCCGCAAACAGTAAACTCCACTGTAAGCACATCGCCTGCCTTGCCTCCGGGAAAATCTGTCGGCGCCTCAAACACCTTTCCGACCAAACTGTCCGGAAAAGTATTCGCATAAAAGTGAGCGGCATCTGCTGCATCGTTCTTATACCATAAACAAATCGTGTTCTTTTGCATAGCTGTTTTTTTGTGTAATCAATCGTTGTGTGCCATTTATAAATAGGGTATAGTAATCCCACAAATCCTGTAGCAATGTACCCTTTATATATAAAAGTTCAAGGTACGGCAATTCACAAACTTTGTGTAAGTTGTAGTAGTATTGCTTGTCTGCTTTGAATTAAACTAAGTTGAAGATTTCAGAAACCATATTATCGTTAGCTGCAAAACGTGGCAAAGACAAAACGATTTGTCCATCAGAGGTAGCACGTCAGCTACATCCTGATGACTGGCGTATGTATATGAACGAAATACGTAAAACAGCTTTTGAATTAAGGGATGCCGGTAAAGTTCTTATCATGCAAAAAGGACGTGAGGTTGCAGCAAGTGAAGTTGTCGGTCCAATCAGGATACAAATAAAATAATCAATTGTTTGGAGACAGGCATTGGTAATTATAGTAAGGTCCGGTTGTGTCACTTACTTGTACTGGTATCACTTTGTTAAGCTTCAGTTTAGCTCCGCCGTTGTCAGTATTTTGTAATGCTGAAACCTGATAACGGCAAGCAGCGGGCACATTCACCGGAGTTTTCACCCTAACGTTGATATATAGTAATAACTTCTTTGATGGGAAATAATTTCTTATATGGGATATATTTTCCAAAGCAGGCCGAATATTTCTGTACATTATTTATTCGAAAAGTATTAAGGAATACAGTCTATCATGAGAATTTTCAATTGAATAGAATACCAGAATTCAAATTTACGCCCGGTTACTGTGGTATTTATTGAAGGGATAGAGACAGCGTAATTAAATACAATTACTTAAACCTCTGCACTTTGTGCTATTGTAAGGGATTGATGACAGTATTGTTATGTTGGTTTTTTTATTTCTTACTATTGCCAACGATTTTTCTGTTGCTGCCCTGAATCGTTCATTTGGTAAGGGTTTTGACATATCTGCAAAAAAATTGCTAAGTGACAGTCTTCAATAAAAAATACATTATAGCAAGCAAAAACGAGGAAAGTTTGCATCAGGAATCTATTGCCATTTTCGCCAAAAACGGACGAATAGCAAGAGAAAAATTCTATCGGCATTACCCTGGTTACCAAATGATTTACATGGAAAAAAGAGAACATGAACAGGTGTTCTTAGCTTTAAAATGGGCTTTCGTGATTGTTTTCATATTTGCAGCCCTCATGTTTCTTTTATCTAAAATTTAAGAACCGTAGTAACTTTCCTTAATCTTGAATGCAATACCTCTTCAAATATATTTTCCTGCCCTATAAATTTGCCATTTTAGCACTATAGGATTAACCAGAAAGAATTATTTTTGGGGACGGGTATTTTGAGAAAGAACTGCTTAACTTGTTTCATGCCTATCATGTTATCAAGAATGATGATGGTGTAAAGGCTGAGCAATTTAATGTAACAATGAAAGGAGAAATGCCGGGTGAAGGCTGTAACATCGGACGTTACACGGTTATCTTTTAAGGTTATGTTTTTAAATGTATGATGTTTTATTGTTTCGATGATAGATATAAGTCTTTTTGACAAATGACTAATAAATAGCGATTACTCACTTTATTACATGTACATATTTATTGACTCTGTTTAACAATTCGGCAATATGAACAAACAACAAACTGATCTGATTACAAGCAAAACAACAGAATTAGTACTTCGCAAAGACGACTATTATTGGGAATCCGGCAAAACAGTTAAGCAAATTGGTTTTCTTACTGACAGTGTTATCCGTGTGTTTTATTACAACAATGAAGGTGAAGTAATAACACGTTACTTTATTGGCGAGGTATATTGCAATCGACTTTTTATGAAATACAGTATGTAAAGAATGGCCGTCCTGCACTCTGTGAGTATTTTGAGATTGTAAATCAGAATGTGTCATTATTTAGAATCTATTTACAGTTTGTTACCACGCATCTTCCGCATCATCTTTGAAGAACTTTCCTGAAGCACCGTCTTCGCCGAGGGTAGCATACTTAATAATCTTTTTTGCCGCCTGCTCAACTTTCTGAACGCCTTGAAAATTATTCAGATCCGTTGCCGTATAGCCAGGTTCAACCGCATTGATTTTGAAATTGGTGTCTTTACATTCTTTTGCCAACAAAACCGTAAAAGCGTTCAATGCGGTTTTTGAACAACTGTAAGCGTCATACATGGAATGAACCGGATTTTGTGTATGACTGTGCATTGTTAGTGACGCTAAACTGCTTGAAACATTCACGATCCTTGGTTCGCCTGATTTTTTTAAAAGAGGTATAAACTGTTGAGTGGTTTGTACTGCACCAAAAAAATTGGTGTCGAATACCTGTCTTAGATTTTCAATGTCACCCGTGGAGATATTTTGAGGTTGCAGACCGGCAATACCTGCATTATTAATTAAAACATCCAATTGCTGAATTTTACTTTCCAGCTCCCGTTTTGCAGATTGTATCGAATGGATATTGGTTACATCTATTTGGAGACAGTCAACATTGTTCAAGCCGAGTGTTTTCAACTTTTTTACGGCTTCCAATCCTTTTGACTTGTCACGGCTGCCGATATAAACACTATATCCAAGTTCAGCTAATTGCCTGGCAGTTTCAAAACCAATTCCCTTATTGGCTCCTGTTATGAATGCAACTTTCATTTTTGACACAATTTTTTTGATTGTTATTTAAGCGGTCTTTATTTCTTAAACCGTTCAATGGCTTCTTCAATTCCTTGTTGTGTTTCAGGAAGCATCCAGTTTAACCCACGTGTAATTCGAGCTTGCACACTTTCCACGAATGGCTGATACGAGGCATAGTATTCGGAAAACGCGGATTGGTAATCTCCGTTTGATGCGTGAAGTTGTTTCGCTAAAATGGTTGCGCCTTGCATAGCCAGGCTTGTGCCCATCCCGGTTGGAAAACTTGCTGTGTACGCTGCATCTCCCACCAAAGCCACACGCCCCTGTGCCCAGGAAGGCATGTGAATCTGACACACCTCATCAAAATATAAGGCGTCCGACTGAAGCATAGCACTTAGTATCTCAGGGATTCTCCAGGCACCATTCTGAAATTTTTCCTTCAGAATTTGTTTCTGTTGTTCGTGGTTTTTGTAGTCATAATTTAGTTTGGGAGATCTAAAGAAGAGCACGGCAGTAGGTGCGCTTTTAAACGGATAAAGGGCGGCTCCTCTTCCGGGTTCTTTATACATGATGACACCTGAAGCCGCCTTGCCCCATTTTATGTTGGGTGCTGCTACACCGGCAAAGTAGGCACCGAAGAAGGTAGAATAGTTTTCTTCATCACCGAAAACGAGTTTTCTAACGGCAGAGTGGGTGCCATCTGCGCCAAACACAAAATCAAAGCTTCGGTTCTCACCATTTTTAAATACAATATCAACGTTGTCTTTCTGCTGACTTACTGTTTCAATCCTGCTTTCGAAAAGAAATTTTACTTCGCCGGCAGGAAGGTTTTCATAAAGTATGTCGATCAGATCATCGCGATGGATTTCAATATCACCTGTATATTCGGCTTGGTCATTTATCGAAAATGAAACCAGCGTTTCGTTGTTTGCGTTTACAATTTCATCGGTATGTATAAATTCCTTCGCTTTTATTTTTTCCAGAATGCCCATTTCTGCAGCCACCGTTAAGGCATCGCCTCTTACATCAATGGGCGAGCCTCCTCTTCGAAGTCCTTTTGAAATTTCAACAACCGTTACTTTACAGCCATACTTATTCAGCCAATACGCCAGGGTTAATCCTGCAATGCTGGCTCCTGATATTAAAACGTTTTGCTTCATCTTATGTATCGTTTAATAAATGAAGAGGCAAAACTATTTTGGGTCTACCGCTAAAAATTGTAAAAATCGGCTGTTTTTATGTTTCAATAGTTCTTTGGGTGAAGCACCCGAAAGCCTTTTGATTTCTTTTATAAAATGCGATTGGTCATAATAGTTTAACTGCGGAAACAGTTTGCCCTGCTTGATATGCGAAAGCGAAGCCTGGAAACGAAGGAGGTTGCAATATTTTTTTAATGAAAGCCCGAATTGCTGGTTGAAGTATTGATTAATTTGTCTTGCACTCCAAAATACTTTTTCTGAGAGTTCTTTTATTGAAATTTCGCCATCAGCGGCAAATATCAATTGGAACAAATTACGTTTTCGGTCATCAATTTCGAGGGGCATGAGCGACTCTATTTTTTGCGACATCTTTTCACAGAACGCAGTAAAATCATTGAAATCATCAACACTAAATTCCCAAAAATTATTGGGCAATGCTTTTAGACTATCCAAAATATCAGCCATCGAATACCCGAAAATATACTCTACCGCAAGCAGGTTAAAACTGACCCCATACATAATTGCGTGATTATTGGAAGGCATACTGTTAGGCTTGGTTTCCAAACCTACCAGCGCAATACGGATTTGATTGTCCCTTTCATGTGCAAAAAACAAATCGATTCTGGCATTTGGGATCAGCACAATTTCATTGATACTCCAAAGGTTTTTTACCATCGAAAAACCATAAACAAAGTCAGCAATTGATTTGTCAGGCTTAATGAATTTATATGCGAGGTCATTGTCTTGTCTGTCCATTTGCAGTATGTCGTTTACATTGATGCACAACAATCCGGGCTTGTTCTGTACGTAACGGACTTCGTTGCATTGTCAGCCTGGATAAAGATATATCGTTTCATTGAAACCATTGATTGCAAGTATACGAATTGATATTGTTTACAAACCGATTATAAAGCAACTGAAACGGAACTTAATATCTCATTTATTCTGCTACAAAGGTAGTCCGCGGCGCTGCTGAAGCGGCAAGGGAATATCGGCATAAATCCTTTCTTAATTCTTAGTCACATTTTCGATTTTATTCCGATTTCTATGTATTAAACAAGTGAATAGGAATATTTTTTTTCAAACATCCTGTTTTGTTTTACACAGCTAAAAATCCTTAGCACCAGTTTGTTTCTTACCGCATTCAACACACTCATCTTATTCTTTCCTTCTCTTACTTTTCGGACATAGTATTCTTTTATGTCTCCTTCCATTCGTATGGCTGCCAGGGCTGACATGTGAAGTAGCGTTTTGATCGTTTTGTTCGCCCTGTGAAACACCCTGGTTTTGCCTCTATAGCTGCTTCCGGATGAATGTTTAGAAATTTCGGCAGCCCTGATCACATTATTTCCCGTATCGTTGAGCAGTAAAATGATTGATTAACAGATGCTATTTTATCAAGCGGTAGCGGAATTGGGTGATCTCTGTGTAAGGAATCTCCAACAAGAGTACTGAACAGAGTGATTAATGAACGGGGCAAACCGGTAAGGATAAGAGTGGATAACGGGTCGGAGTTCACCTCGCATGAGCTTACAACATGGGCAGAAGAGAACAGCATTTGTATTCAGTATACGCAGCCTGGCAAGGTGCAGAATGGTTTTATCGAGCGTTTCAACCGACTGTACAGAGAAGCTGTTCTGGATGCTTATCTCTTCTTTGAATTGTATGAGGTAAGGCAGTCAACAACAGAATGGATGGAAGAATATAACCTGAGAAGACAACATGAAGCACTCGATAATCTGACACCAGTTGAGTACAAAAACAGAGCTGACGAAAAGAAAAAATATCAATTAACCACTGTCTGATTTATGGGGTACTTACAGAATGAAGTGATAAACTTCAAGATAAAGACGGCTAAGTTGTAAACTTAGCCGAGATTCTGTGTAACAAATTTCACTGAATTGGGAGATGCAATTTACGCTGTGTGCAGATGTATAAGTAAGGCACTTTCAAAGTCAGGGTTTGTTTTGTAATGCCTGATGTGCTGCCGTATAAAAACTAACCATTTTAAATTCAGGTGAGCTTTCGAAACATTGCGAGAGCAACGGTATGTGCCCTGACCCAAACAGGATAAGAATCCGGTCGGCCCCTGTTGGATGGGTAAGCAAAACGTTGTTGAATATACGGATGTTCCTGTTCACCCACCAGGTGGAAAGAAAATCAGGTCCGTAGTTGCTGAGAGTATTGAAGTATCCGGACAAGTATGCCCCATGACTTAGCTGCAGGTTGCGTGGGTTATTCAAATACTGAAATGCCTTAAGTAAGGTTTCACTGGCGGTAATCGAATCCTCATAATTATAGTATGCGGAATAAATGCGGTTGAGGCTATCTGCATGGCTTTTGTTTGCAATGCTGTCGCTGCCCAGCACTTTAGCCAGCAGTACACTGTCGGCATTGTTCCAGTCATTAATCAGTTCGCCGGCATCAACGGCGTACACTTTTGAAAGGTGCAGCTCCTTAGCCAGCCGAAAACCAATCTGCACCCTTTCATTGCTTTGTGTTTGCAAAGTTTCGCTCCTAAAGGCATTATAGCAACTGTCTAACCACCGCTGGTCATCGCTTTCCAAATAAATGCGTGTTGGCTGGTAAGCGCGCAGCACATCGAGCAGTGGCTGCAGCTCCTGCTGCGATTTACGGTTCAGGATATCCCTCATGTTTTTCTTGTCAATTTTATGTATGTCAAGATTGGGATGTGAAAAATGAAAGGTGCCTACCAGCATCACCTTTGCCGGCTGTATGCCTGCCCCGTTAAAGAAATCCTGTGCTGTTTTTTCTTTTGGTTGCGCACAAAGCTGGCTGATGGCAAGTAGGGATATTAACAGCAGGTGCCGGTATTTCATACAACATGAATTTGAGATTATCAGGAGGCGGGAAAGATAGATTATAAAGAAGTGACAACACGTAAATTGTTATTCTGCATTCCCCGGTTTCAGCACTGTTCGGAAAGGACAGTGTGATGTAATAAAGAAAGCGATTTTGTTATACCGCACCCTCCTCTTTGGGAGAGACGGTGCTGGAACCAGACTCTCAAATATACGCACTCTCTGGTACACCAATCCTTTCTGAATCAGATGCTTTCTGTACCTGATATTTACTTCACTTCTATAAGGCAATTCAGTTTGTGAAGTAAGGGATAGCAGAATTTTCCGGGCAGGTTTCATTGTTTGAGATAAACTACGACAAGTGAGGCGATTATTGCATCTGAAATTTTACAGAAGCCTGTGTATCATCAAAAAATAAATTGAGTGTGGCGGGTTTGGTGCCAGCCGGCAGCTTAAAAATATTATTTGAAGAAGAAGCCGTTGCATCAGCGTCTGCAGAAACAGAATTATATGAATCGTGCGTTAGTTTGTTGCCATTATCCAATACCAGTCTGAAATTATTGGGATTTATATAAACAGACGATTCACCAATTTTTCTCCTGTTTGTTACTTCAATGTCGTAGCTAATCTGAATACCTGCGTTGGCATCATCGGGTGTTGATAGTTGTACCGCTTTCAGGTTTTTTATTTTCACCAGCGCTTCCTGGTTTTTTCCAAGCAATACAGAATCGGGCGCAGCTGTAAGTGTAAATGTTTTAGGTGCCGCGTCGGTGTTTTTTTCAGATGGTGCCTCTTTTTTTCCTGTTT
This sequence comes from Ilyomonas sp., assembly GCA_965199845.1. Classification (GTDB taxonomy): domain Bacteria; phylum Bacteroidota; class Bacteroidia; order Chitinophagales; family Chitinophagaceae; genus Ilyomonas. Next base: position 29,326 of record CBDATZ010000016.1, on the reverse strand, counting down.
CAGATGTGGCGGCTACCTCTCCGGAACTTTCTGATTTATTGCCTTTACAGGAAACAAAAAGCAAGATAGAGATCAGCATTACGGACAGAAGAATCGATTTCATAAGACGTAATATTTAGGCAAGATTATTACCTTTCTGCTTATTTACAAAACACAATTACCATTACATGCATACAGGTAGCTTACGAACTTACTTTTAGTGATTTATCTCTTCTTGTACGGCTCAGTCAGAAGAATGCGCCGTAGAAGGTGAGGTTGCGGAGAAGAAAGTTATTGCGGGGAAAGAAGTTATAAACTTAGCCGAGCTTCCGTGTAACAAACTTCGCTTAGGTAGGGGTGCTTCTGTGTCACATGCTTTGCTAAGTAAAGTAACAATCAATCAAAGTCCGAAAGCATACCCAGGGCTTTAAAGACATGACCAATTACCGCCAGCTAATCAGCTATGCTGGTTTAACGGCTCAAGTATAAGAGGACGAAGTAAAATCTGTAAACAGGGTGGTAAAACGCTGCGCAACATCCTGTACATGTGTTCTCTCAGCGCTGTCAAAAGCAATGTTGCCTGCAGGCAGTTACATGAACGGTTAGTGGTAGAAGGAAAGAACAAAAAACTGGCATTGATTGCTGTCTGCAACAAACTTCTCAAACACGTCTTTGCTGTCGTTCACAACCAAACAGTGTTCGATAACAATTACTCAAAAAATATCGCCTGATTTATTTGGTTTTTTATACAGTTCATGTTGGCTGAAGTACCTGGGTTATGCATTACCAAATGAAAGGAAGTATTGCCCATGTTTTCTTCCTGTAATCCAGATACTGTTGTCCAAATTTTTGAATCAATACTTTTTCTTCCGTTTTTATCCTATAAATAAAAGTCAGAAACGGAATAATCAATATCAGTAAAAGTCCATACCAGTTGTTAAGCATCAAACCCATACCGAGAAGAATAATCATACCGGCAAAGTAGGAAGGATGCCGGAAATATTTATAGAGTCCGTTGGATATCAACTGATGTTGATCCTGAATAATGATGACTGTTTTAAAAAACTTTCCAAGTGTATAAATAGCGGTTACATGGATAACAAATCCTGCTAGTGCTATACCCAAACCAATCCATTGAACCATATAGTTGTGGCTGATTGGCGCAGGGAAAAAATGAGAAGTTTCAAAAGCAATGAATATGCCTGCCAGAATACCAGCAATAATCACATAGGTAGATTTGCTTCCGGTTGCCTCCACATTTTTGCTTAGCAGTTTGTCTTTTCTGCCAATCCAGATTTGAATCAAAACCCAGACGATGTAAATGATCCAATACAGGTTATCAAATTGCTCATTCATATATCGTGTTTGTCTTTTCGTTTATGGGAAAGTAAAAACTTAAAATCACACTTTAAATCTTTTGTTTACAATTTTCTGAATCGGAATCCGGGTCAGGGATGCCAATGCGACTGCCCACAAAATGAATACATAACTATCAGAAATCAAGGTTCCTATTATTAAGATGACACAAAAAATAAGGGAAAAAACAGACCCTGACAGAAATTTGATCTTCTCTTCTTTCGGTATTGGGTAAGTACAATCTTTACTTTTCATAAAAGTCACGTAATAAAAATAAAGTGTACCCAAGGTTGCGGCTAAAATATTAATGGCAAATATTCTGAGTCCCAGTGCCACTGTCATATCACTTATAAAGCTCTCTGCAAAAAAAGTTGTCGAGAACGGAAAAAATATAATTGGCAATAATATAAAAACACTTGCCTTTAATACTTGATTGTTATAATTATGGATGTATTTAAAGAAGAGATGATGTTGAAACCATTGTTGGGCAACAGCAAAAAAGCTGAATAGTATAGCAACAAAATTAAACTTTAAGTCTAGAAGCTGTTGTACTGCATCTTCTTTGGTTGTTAGAGGTGTGATATGGGGAACTTTAAATTCAATGACCATAAGTGTAATAACGATTGCGAAAACCGCATCACTAAAAAAAGCAATTCTGTCCACCTGAAAACTTTGCTTAGGATGCAACTCCTTTTTGTCAGACATTTTTTACTTTTTTAGTTGCGCTACTTTCGCTATAATTGGTTTTAAAATTTCAGCCAACGTCCGGGCTTTACGCCTGGCACGGCGGATGTAATCCGTCGGCTCGGAACGGAAGCCGAAAGTAGCACAAAAGAAACAAACAAAACCCAATGTTCAGCCGCGTTCCGTCGAGCTGCGGTCCAAATACATAAGGGCTTTGGTTTTCGCCATAGACTTTATTATATTTTAAAATATCTGGCCGATAAAATCCATTTAAATACCATAATAACAGATCACCGGGATGATTCTGATTGTTCGAGGCTTTTTGTAATAAAACATCCATCTCCGGCTGTAAAACATTTCTTATGTCAGCTAGCTTATCAGAAAATATCATTTTCGGTTGATTAAATATTATTGATCTTCACCAATCAAAACTAAATACTATTTCCAAAAGCATTTTTCTGCCAGCCATCGCTGTTTTAAAAGTCATTTGGAACAACCTGCTTTATAAAATATTTTTACTCAATCATGAGTGCCCATAAATACAACACACAACAAGAAATAACAAATGGTAAAGACAGGTATTTGTTTTACAGTATAGGTCCGGATGTTATTACTAAAGTCATCGAATACTCGCCAATACAAGTTCTAAACGGGAGAATGGTTTATAATTTGGGCTTTGGTGATTACGATATTACAACCAACACTGTAAATGACAAAAGCATTCGCAATAACGGTGATCCATTCAAGGTTTTCAACACTGTATTAAGTACAATACCTGCTTTTTTTAATAAACATCCTAACGATGTTGATAGTACAGAAGAGTTTTTTGCAAATTGTAAACTTACATGTAAAAAAGGCTGTACCGATAATTGTAGAAATGCAAACAGAAGAATAACCAGTTACCGAAATTATGTAAATCAGCACTACGATGATTTATCAGTAAGCTATTCGTTCTTTGGTGGTTTCAATGATGTACCACAAAAAGGACTTCATGCTTATACGCCTGGGGAAAAATATGATTTTATTTTGGTTCTTAAAAAATAATGAGATACTATTACTTTATGCAAGCTAGCATAGTAAGCAAATATCAAACAAAAAGTTTCAGCAAAAAAGGAAGAAAAGTTGTGCCTTCTCTGAGATTTGTCGCAAGAAAATTAAAAGATAAAGAACTCTTCCCTAAAAAAATAGTGAGAGCAAATGCTTTTCTAAATAGTCTCGAATCAGTCCCGTTCTAAAATAATATGTAAAGGCTCTTAATTGAGCCTTTTTCATTTTTGCCCCATAAGTCTTTTTCACAAGACCACATATAACATGCAGAATTTGATAATGATTTTTATTGATATCCGATAGTAGGAGGTAAAGAGTTTTATTCTGAAAATGTCTTATTAGTCATCCATTTTTTTAAATCTTCATAAACAGCATTAACTAGATCACCATAATTATTAAAAGGGCTATTATCTTCTATGTCAAAGTCTTACCAACTCTCAATAAAATCTTGCAACAAGTTAAATAACGTTGCATCTACCGATTTCAATTTCACTAAACAAGCGTTGTAATCAAACCCTCGTTAGGATCCGCTATTACTGTGGGAATTCCGTATACAGAAATCACTCAATTCCGCTTCCCCTTGACAAGAATGCTTCTGTTAATCAATCAGTTTACTGCTCAACCATTAACGGAATAAGGTGATCAAGCCTTTCGAAATCCCTTCTTTATATGCTCAGCAAACGAATATTGTTTCAGGGCTTCCTTTTTAGAGAGCTATTTTTGACAAACAGTAACAGTTAATACCGACCAAGCTTTACAAGTTTGCAAACTTTTCAAAGCTGCAAACACGAAAGTCTTCAAAAGCATTTTCTTGCAAGCGATCACACAATTCCCAATGAAACCAATGCTTTTGACAAATACAAACAACACACAAACATCTTGCAACACTGTGTCAAACATTCATTTGTTTTTAACTGTATCCTTATGCTACCTGGTGATAGGCTAAGTATAATTCTATACAATACGCAAGGCAGAAAGCAGCAGGCAAGTATAGCCGCAACATTCTATCAGCCGAATTCACTATTAGGAATGCAATGATTGCCATTCCGGCATTTACGGTGAAATATTCGTTCGACAGGTTATATGTCGGAGTCTTTGCAATTAGAAGTAGCCATTCGCCAATAGTGATAGCAAAAGTCAGAAATAAAGCCGTTACAGATATTTTTTGTCTGAGAAACAAAAGCTGGAATAGGGAAATTATATAACATGCAGAAAGTACCAGCAGCATCAAATACTGTGTGTTTATGCCAATACCATAGTTAAAAGAAAACACATAATATTCTGAAAAAAGAACCAGTAAAAAAAGAAAAGCCAACAGATGAGGTAAGTTATAAATACTCCGGATCACATAGGTAGCTGCTGTTTTCACAATGCTTGGCTTTATTCTGTTTGCCGCAGATATTTAACAAGATACAGTCCGAGCACCAATATTGCCATTACGGCGTTGATATAAAACTCTTTTAGAAAAGAGTAAGAAATGATATCCAGTTCAAAAAAGACGATCACCTGAAGCCATAGAAACACATTGGCTGCAATCAGTCCTGCCATGTATGCTTTCCCGGTTGCAAACGCAACGAACGGAAATACAAGAATCGCGATTATACTTGTAGTAGCGATTATGTATTTCAAAAAAAGTAAAAGTACAAAAATATATCCCATAGCTATATCTCCTTTTGGGTATCACCCGTTGCATAAGGACTCAACAATCCTCACTCATTAAAGCTTGATAAGTTCAGTCCGGTAAAATAATCTAACCATTCCTTACGCTTGTCGGCCTTTATCTGATAATATTTATCTGAAATGGCATCCCAAAAAAAATCCCCGTATACACTCACCAGTATTTTCCTTTCCACACCCTCTAATTGATAGGTTACTGTAAACAGCCCCATCCATAGCGGCGAGGCGTTGTTTACAGTATCGGTGTATGCACCTTTCAGCATATTGCGAACGGTATCATCATTCAGTTGTAAGTGTTTATACTTTTTTAGGGAATCAACAGGGTAATGAAATGTACTGAACTGAAAACAATTATAAATTCTCCAGTCTGTTGTGCTGCTCCAGTCTAATTTCTGTGCATATACACGCAAGCTAAAACACATAAGTAAAATAGTAACAGAGAACACCCGTTTCATAGCAATTATTATAAAGAACACTGACCCGTATTCGGATGATTGGTTGCGTTATTATTTGATGTCGTTGTTGTGCTTCTTGTCATGTTCGATGGCAGGTTCATATTGCGTATGTCCTCTCCCAAATCGCCGGGATCATAACCACCGCCGCCAGACCATGTACCCTGTGTGGCTGGTAAAGATATTCCTACGCTGTTCAATGCTCCCAAAGTGTAGGAAGTACAATTGTTGCTGTTTAAATCGTAAACGGCATTTTGGGTTGCCGACAGGTAATTAATAGCTGAAAAAAACTGGCTGTTGGTCATAGTAATGGTTAAAGATATATTGTATCCGTGCTCTTGGTTGTTTATTAGCACACCGGGTGAATTTGGCGATCCCGGGAAGGCTTTGCCCGATGGATAAAAACCTATATTGCGGGTCGTGGTTCCGGTAGGTGTCGTTTCGGTTAAAATCATGAATGTATGACCTACATTCGAAGGATTCCCGCTTGAGCCATCTGAATTTGAAAAGCTCCAGGCATCCCTCTGTCCGGGCTTTGGCTGATCCACGCACACCGTGATAGTGTATTTGTAATTTGATCCGGCAAGGTTTGTAAAGCATTGCAGGAACTGTTTTAAATTGATACCATACCTTGGATCACCTCCAAAATTATACTGCTTATATAGATTTGCAGCAGATGTGCTGCCTCCGCCACCGCCTCCTCCTACATTATAATTCGTAAAGTCCCACATATTACCTGCACTATTGGTTATGTAGAAATAACTATACATAGTAAAAGCACTATGGTTAATGTACCCGGTTACAGTCACTGGCGGAAGCGTATTAACTGGCGTTTCGCTGGGCTGCATACCGCTTTTCTCATTACTGTTCGATAATTGCTGCCCGCTTTTCGTGTAGTTTATATAAGTCACTTCGTCTTTTCCGTTGCTGCTCTTTACCAGTTTGGTTGGCATACCATTTTTAAAATCCACTGTTGAGGTACCAGATCCATACAAGTCTTCCCGCTTAACACTTCCATTAAGACCTGATGCATCTGTTATAAATTCAACCCTGTTCAACAATAGCCCCTCATCTGATCTCGTGGCAGATACGATTCTTTTGTCATTTTTATCTTTCATGTGAATGATGAATCCTACTACGCCGGACTCACCATTTACCGTTGAATAATTAGTAAAATCAATCCGGTTAAAGTCCGCTTCACTCATCTGCTGATGCAATTCACTGGTAACAGAATCAAGAAAAGGATTCGCAGTAGCAGAATTCGAACTAACCTCACTTTTATTGCAGGATGCAGTCAGAATGGTTATAATAATTACTAGAACAAGGGGCAAACGTTTCATATAGAATGTTTTTACAAAAATAAATTTACTGCATTCTGAAAAGTTTGATATAAATCAAATAATAGCGGTTTGGAACGTATTTCAAAATGAGATGGCTAAAGAATATTTGAGCCGAGTAATTATTATTCTTTCTGCATCATTGATCCTTCTTTCCCACTTCGGCTGGGCTTTGCTATTTTGGGGAATGATAGTATGAACGCAACTGCTCCAATTTTTGATTAAACAAACTTGATGCTGTTGTCGACAATCCCTTCAAATCAAATTCTAATGATCCAACAAAGTAATTGAGATAGTAAGCAAAATGCGCTTGGCTTTATAATTGAATCAAAGATTTGTTTTGCATTGTTCCAGAAAGTTGATTTGAAAGTTCGACTTTGAGAATTGGAGAGCATGACTTCTTCTTTTTTTACAATGTTGCTAATAAATTGCTCATACTTAATAATTGCAACCTCAAATACTTTTGGACGTCCCTTAAATTCTGCCTCGATTGTAATTGATCTCGGTTCCTTTTTATGTTCGAATTCAAAAGTCATCGCTGTAAATGAATTTTCATGAATAAAATCCGAAGTGCTGCTGTAAGCACCCCTCAAATTAGTGCCACGAGCAATTAGAGTTTTCTAAGTTAATCATCTTTTTGTTTTTCAATTGCTTTATCCACTTGGATATTTCGCTGATAGTGACCAATAGATATTTCGGGAATAGGTGTCTAGTCCTAAAATAGCTTTACAGCAATCCAATTTAGGATGAAGGAAAAGCAAAAACAAAAAAGTAAAAGTAGTCCAATCAGTAAAACCCCTTGGGTACGACGCAGCAAAGAAGAGATGGTAGTAATCGTTAGCGAGATACGCACCGGGTCATTATCTATCTGGTCTGCATGTAAGAAGTATGGACTCAACAGGAACACATTAAAACTTTGGATGACTCGTTTGCGTGTCGGAAGTTTGACGGACAAAACGTACACAACGGTGTCATCAGGTAAAGAAGAAGACAAAGACTTTCAAGAATATAAACAGCAGATTCGGCAACTGGAAAAGGCGCTTGCATATGCAAATCTGCGGATTATAGGCTTAGAGACAATGATTAAAGTAACAGAAGAAGACCTTCAAATCAAGATCAAAAAAAAGCCTGGTACCAAACGGTCAAAAAAATAAAGCAAGCTTATCCATCCTTAGGCCTGGAGAAGCTTTGCGGACTGTTTGGTGTAACCCGGCAGGCTTACTATGAAGCATATAATTATGAAAAGAAAACCAGTATTGCACACATGATTGTACTACGACTAGTGAAAGATATAAGAGAATCAATGCCGATGATTGGTACCCGTAAAATTCTTTTCAAAATTGAAGCAATGCTAAGAGATCATAATATTAAAATGGGGCGCGATCAGCTCTTTGATTTGTTGCGTTTTCATGGATTGTTAATAAGGCGCAGAAAGCGTGGTGTTATTACGACTAACTCATTTCATTGGCTCAAAAGGTACCCTAATCTGGTTGAAGGATTAACAGCGCATAATTCAGAACAGATATGGGTAGCAGATATCACCTATATCAAAACGTTAGAAGGATACAGCTATTTATCACTGATAACAGATGCCTACTCCAGAAAAATTGTCGGTTACTCATTGTATCCCAGCCTGGAAAGTGCTGGTTGTATTGAAGCACTAAAAATGGCTTTATCGAACCGGTTATTCAAGGATAGAAACTTGATTCATCACTCAGACAGAGGCGTACAATACTGTTCAGGTAATTATGTAGACATTCTAACGGCAAATAATATCTCAATCAGTATGACGCAAAACGGAAGTCCTTATGAGAATGCATTGGCAGAGCGAATGAACGGAATTATCAAGTCTGAGTTTATGCCAGGAAAGTGTTTTAAGAATCATAATGAAGCCGGGAAAGCCATTGACAGAATTATAGCTACATATAATCAGCAAAGACCACATGCAAGCTTAAACTATCTAACACCAGAGGCTGCTTACCCAGCAACCGGTCAAATACAGAAGAGATGGAAAAATTATTCAAGAACCAGATCAACTAAATCGAATGACATGTAAATTTGAGTGTAAAGTAAAAACCAGGATTATCTAATAACAGTGTAAGGTTTTTTCAGGACGAGTCAATTACCGCGGATTCTGCGGCAAACTGACCACCCTTTCAAAGTGATTGTGACCACTGTGTAAGCAACCTATTTTTAGTTGTCAGCTATAAGAAGCTGACACTACAAAGTATGGCAAACACACCGATCAGCATGAGTAAAATCCGTCAGATCATTCGCCTCTATACACAAGGAACCAGCCGGCTTTCTATTGCAGCCTGGACGGGCGTATCGCGCAATACCGCCAAGAAGTACATACAAGCATTCCAGGACTCCCGTTTTACGTTCGAAGACATCAACCGGCTCACTGACAAAGAGCTCGACGACCTCTTTGGAAAGAGTGATGAAAAGCCTCCTGATCCCCGTTTGTTTGATCTTCATAATCTCTTTCCCCATGTGGAAAAGGAACTGAAGCGCAAGGGAACAACAAGACTTCTCTTATGGCAAGAATACATGAAGCAGCATCCCAAAGGCTTTCAGTACACACAATTTTGCTTTTACTATAACCAGTGGAAAGCGCAGGTGAACCCGGTCATGCATATAGAGCACAAAGCCGGTGACAAGATGTTTGTTGACTTTGCCGGCGAGAAGCTTTCAATCGTTGACAAGAACACAGGGGAAGTAAAGGACGTTGAAGTCTTCATCGCCATTCTGGGTGCCAGCCAGCTGACTTATATCGAAGCTGTCATGACGCAAGGGAAAGAAGACCTGATTCCAGCCTGCGAGAACGCCCTGCACTTCTATGGTGGCGTGCCGCTGGCTATCGTTACCGATAATCTAAAGTCAGCCGTTACCAAGAGCAGCCGCTATGAGCCTACCGTCAACGAGTCGTTTGCTGATTTTGCAGACCACTATTGTATGGCAGTTCTTCCTACCAGAGCCTACCGTCCCCGGGATAAAGCGCTCGTAGAAGGAGCTGTCAGGATCATGTACACGCGCGTTTATACGCTCATCCGACAAAGCATTTATTACAGTTTGGAAGAGCTTAATACAGCCATCAAAGCAGCCCTTGAAGTGCATAACAACCAGCCTTTCAAGGGGCGCCATTACAGCCGCAGAGAACAGTTCGAAGAAGTAGAAAGGTCGGTGTTAGCTCCATTGCCTGTTCTTCGCTATGAATTTAAAAAACAGATGCACGCTACGGTCATGAAGAACGGGCATGTTTGTTTGGGTGTGGACAAGCACTATTACAGTGTTCCTTACCGCTTCATTGGTAAGAAAATAAAGCTGCTCTACTCGCGCTCTTCCGTTGAAGTCTTCTACCATTATGAACGTATTGCTGTACACAAGCGAACGAAGTGCCCTTATGCTTACACGACAGACAAGGAACACCTGGCTTCCACTCACAAGTTCATGGCAGACTGGACGGCAGAGCACTTTATTGAATGGGCAGCTTCTATCCATGAAGATGTGAAGCTGTATATCGTAAAGATACTGGAGCGCAAGCAGCATCCTGAACAGGCTTATAAATCCTGCATGGGTGTGTTGAGCTTTAGCCGGAAAGCAGGCAGTGAAAGGCTGATCGCCGCCTGCAGGAGGGCGCTGGACTATGGTGTCTATAACTATAAAACGATCCAGACCATCCTTGAAAAAGGTATGGATTTACTGAACGAAGACACAGGGACTTCAAAAATGCCATCACACGACAACATCCGGGGAAAACAATACTACCGATAATTTTTTTTGACAATCAAACAATCAATTATGAACGCAAACACACTGGACAGAATCCGCAAATTAAAGCTCTTCGGCATGTTCCGGGCTTTTAAGACCAGCCTCGAGACTGATGGGCTCAACAAGTATACGATCGATGAGATGATCGCTTTTCTGGTAGAAGCCGAATGGGAAGACAGGCAGAACAGAAATACCGAGAGACGGCTCTCCAATGCTCACTTCCGCTACAAAGCTTCTGTGGAAGAGATGTACTACCAGGCTGACCGCTCTCTTGACCGCAACCAGATGGGAAGGCTGGCTGAATGCAACTTTATCAACAAGAAAGAAAATGTGCTCATTACAGGCAGCACCGGCATAGGCAAAAGCTATATTGCGTCCGCCATTGGTCATCAGGCTTGCATCAGTGGCTACCGGGTGCTGTATGCAAGTACACCAAAGCTCTTCGCTAAGCTCAAGATGGCAAAGGCTGATGGTTCTTACATGAAAGAACTTACCCGTATCGAGCGGCAGCAGCTTCTCATCTTAGACGACTTTGGCATACAGCCTTTTGACGCACAAAGCCGGGCAACGCTGATGGAAATCATTGAAGACAGACATGGCAAGGCATCGATGATTATTACCTCTCAGCTGCCGGTATCGAAATGGTATGAAGTGATCGGAGAACAAACCATCGCTGATGCCATTCTTGACAGGATCATCCATGATGCGCACCGGCTGGAACTGAAAGGAGAATCGCTGAGGAAAAAGAAACAAACAATGCAGGAGGTAGAAAAGGAATAAAGTTTAACAACAAAGAAGAAAGTAACTATTTTTGATAACCGCTTACACAGAGCATTACCCGATCACTTTTTGCCAGCATAACCACTGGTCATTTTGCCACGGAATACCCTGGTCAACTTCTACGGAATATACAGATAGAGTCTTTTACAAACAACATCTAAAAGAATATGACTTTCCACTTTTTGCAAGAGAATCGGCAGCTTGGCAAATCCTATGTCAACGTTTTGAAATCCCTTGTTTATATTATACTTCTTGTAACTGCCTGTCTGAAAGGTTTTATATGCCTGAAAAACCTGATAAACATCAGGAAACTCCTGCACGAAAATCTCCTTACATAAATTTATATTTACACGGTTTCCTTGAATGTGATTGTAAAGCAAAAGCATTACCTGTCTTTTGATTTTATCTTTTGCTTCTTCAAAAACATAAGTAAATCTCTTATTTGCAGATTTTATCTTGTTGTATAGGTATTCATATAATTTGCCATTTCGGATTTGTTCTAAATACCTAACGATCCCAAACCCTTGCTCAGCTTGTGTTTGCCAGTATTCTGGAATCATAATGAGATGTTGTGTCTGTATTGTTGGTATTATATGTTTGTATATTTCTTTATCTAACTCTGATAATCTGATTTGCCCTTTCTTAGTCTTCTTATCTCTATAAAAGTCTTGTTGAAATAATATTTGCGAGAAAAAAGGCTGACTATTTTTAATGTCATAAGATACTAATGGTTCTCCTAAGTAAGTCAAATACCGCCTTAATTCTTTCTTTATACCCGTTATGGGAGAATAGAATCTGTTACCCTTGTCATCAACAAATAAATGATTCTGGTATTCGTTATCCCGAATAATTTTAATTAATCGTTTTTGATTATTAAATGTTTCTATTTTAATGACATTCTGTGTATTCCCTATCTCGTATTCCTCTTCTAACCAATGTAAAGCCGCCTCATAATCAATTTCAATGAGTTTATCTCGGAACGGTTTGTAAAGATAATTTCGACATCTCGTCCAAAGTTTTTGTGATTCGGAAAACTGTGAACCGAGTGCCGATAGTTTATTCAGAAGTTTATAGTCTTTGATATATTGAGGTGCCAATAATTGTCTTCTAAAGTAATTACTAAATCTGTAATGTCTTGAATACTGCTTAACTATATAATTCCTGTCAACTTCAATAATGTCTAACTCGCATAGGTATTTAATAACATTATTGTAATGGGGTATGATACGGTGAAGCAAAGTAGCCTGCAGCGGTATCCAGCCATTTGTGTTATCTTCCGGGTCATAAGTACCTCGTAATTTCATATCGTTTAACAGATGGCAGAAGTAGGCGATATAATGAGTATTTACACCTGGCAGGTCGGTTGGATTATCCTTTAAGAGCTGTTCAATATTAGCTATTCCAAAATTCTCAGGAAGGTAAAGCTTTAATTGTGACATTTTACCCTCCTTTTTAATTGAATTTCGTTGGCTATTTCTTCATTTGTTTTTTGATTGCCTGAATGAATCCATTCTTTCAGTGAGGTGCGAGAGAAGTAAAGCTTCCTACCTTTCTTCATGTAGGGTATCTTATGTTGAGAACATAAGTTGTAAATGGTGTTTACACTCTTAAAAATAATCTTACTTGTTGTTTCAATCTCAACAAGGTCGTCATCTTGATGACTTGGGGCTTTGAACTGATTTGATAAACGTTCGATAGCAGATAATAAACCCTCATTTGTTTTTTGCAGCCTTTCAATATTGCTTTGAAGGTACTCGGTTGTCTTCTGTAATTGCTCTGTTTTTTGCTGTAAGCATTTGATTTCGTAAATCATGTTTTGAAATTTTACACGAAGTACGAAAATGAGCAAATGGTGAAAAACAGGTTATCAGTAATCTATACTTCACCAAGCATAACCATAGTATCTGATTAGTTTGGATTTATCAAATTTTGAGTAGTTGAATTTACTGTAGATAGTTTGAAATTCTGTGTTATCAAGGTCAGAAATGAGCGACTTTATGAACCATACATATTCTTTGTTAGAGGCTTGGCTATTAGGCTGGACTTTTAATTTAACTCGATAAAAGAGGTATTTTATTAATTCACCAGTCAGGTCAATGGTTATCTTCTTTGGTGGTTTAGAATCAATGCCAAGAAAGAATTGATGCAGATGATGAAGAAGATATTCATAATTTTCTTCAGTCAATATCTCTTGTCTATCTTTCAGATTTTTTGTTCTTGATTTAATCAGTACCTCAGCAATTTTATCTTTTATTATTTGCTCTTCACTAACTGGAGGCTTTGTCCTAACAGTATTGGGGTTGGCTCTCTCGAAAGATTCAAAGAATGATTTCAGCAATATTTGCACGGTTTGAATCTTACTAATGGTCATTTGAAATAGTTGAATCCTTTTCGTTTTTCCTACACTATTAACAATATTGTTCTTGTGCTGATTAATTAATTCGTCTAAGAAGATAAAGTAAGTTTCAATAACTAATTTTTGATACCGATTCTCTCTCTTGCTTATCAACCCCTTTAGATTTGAAATTGAATTAAGAGGTACTTCTAAATCTAACCATTTCAAGTGATGCCCATCAAAAACATCGTTGTAATAAACTAAGAAGTTTTCGTAGAGATTGAAATATTCAGGTTTACTAAAAATTGAATGATATCGACCCATAAACTCATCATCAATCAAAACTTCATAAGGTAATTCAACTGTTTTACCATTAAGCATGTTCAAAAAGTCATCAGGATTTTTCTGCTTGAGAAAATTCTTATGGTTTTCGATTAAAGTGTTACCGATTTTAAACCACATATTTATGTGAACTTTAAGGGTGTTAGATTTTATTAAAATCTTAAGAAATATTCTCATATATAATTACACCTTCACAATTTTTTCCTATATCAATAATTGCTTTTGAAAAAATTGTTTCTGTCTCAGAAAGGTGAATATACAAAGTGTCAATAGGTCTGGTAAACGCCATTAAACACCAGATTGCCGCATATTTTTCTCTTCTTTCATTTTCATTTAAAAATAAATCTTCCGCAAGATGATGGGCTGCTTCATCAGATTTTGCTTTGAACTTAAAAAAATTATCTAACCCTGCGCAGGCACAAGTCCAAGATTCTAATCCTCTACATGATTCGTAATGAATGATTCTCGTTTCATTTTGATTAGGCACTTTTAATCTTCCTTTTTCCTCTGAAACTCCATCCCATCCTAACATATTTGACTTTGACAGAGCCTCTAAATCTTTGATATGTCTTCCATAAGTAAACTCAGTTTTTCCAATATAGTCCTTTTCATTAATTATAAAACTTTCGTCTCTTTTTTTAATAGTATAGCCTTTTGATGGAATTAGAATTATCAAACTTTCATACGCAGAACATCCATTAATTTCTCCATTGCCTTTCATTTCAATCAATATATCATCATGAACAATAGATTCTTTGCGACGTGTATCGATGATAATTTTTCCAAGCCCTTTGCTTTCTGCAATACTTTTTAATTCAAGTCCTAATCCGTATCTACTTGAAAATTGATTAACGAAAGAAATAATATTCTGCTTTTGCCTGTAAGAACCACTATGAAGTAGAAACGTTTTTACTGGAATTTTTTTACCTATCGATACTTCCCAGTTCAGAACAGCTGAGTGTCTTATTAATTGTTCCTTCCCCCCAGTCGCAACTACTAAATTTTCAGAGCCACGTAATTTGAATAGTATTTCTTTCTCCAAAACATGAAAGTCTTGACATTCATCAATTATTAAAAGATTACTCCAATTTGATGTACGCTTTAATACATTCACCTGATGTTCAAAATTTTCAAAAGGAATTATTGCATCCTTAATAAACTTGTCTGTGTCATAAAGGACAGATAACAGGTCGTATCTATCCTTGATATTTTGTTCTTCATAGAATCTTTTAGAATCTGTAATAGCCAAATAAATTAATTCAATGAACTTGTAATAATCCTCTAAGAATATTCTTTGACCTACACTTGGTTCAATGAGATTACGCTTTCGCTTCAGATATGCAGTTTTTACATCATCGAATGAAGTGAGATTTTTGAAGTGAGAAAGAAATTTTGCAAACTCTCGAAATTCATCAAAGTCAATTTTATTTCTTTCGGTTTTGAATACATCTTCCAAAATCATTTCTTCCCTAAAACCGAACTCGCACTTAGCCTGCAAACGCATAAAACTGGGTCGAATTTTCTCAATCCTTATCTCACAAATCTTTAGGAGGTCACTTACTCTGTCAACTCCTAAAATCAATGCGATACCAAGTTTTTGGGATAGTTTAAAAAAGAATTGATGTATAGTGCTAACTGAAATTTTATTATCTCCGAAATAACCAAAATTTCTGAGGTTTTGTTTGATGTCAAATACGAGTAGATTATTGAAAGTTAAAAACCTAACATGACGTTTATTATTTGCATGTTTGTGAATGATACGACTCAAAACGAGTGTTTTACCTGTGCCTGCTTTACCTGTAATAATTGAGAGAGATGTACCAACATTATTGTAAATCTCGTCCACCATTTTTGTTGATGTTGAGATTCTATCGAGCTTTCTTTTGGTAAGAATTCCATATTTAGAAATCTTCGCGGTATCTTGAACTATTTGTTTAGCAAAATCTATTAGTATATCATCGTGGTAATATTCAAATTTTTCCTTTGTAAATGAGTTAACTCTCCAGTCACCATATTTTTCCAAATACTGATTTACTACACTCCACAAAATATAATCAACACTTAATTCTGTGTTGATTAATATCTTTTTGTCTGTATAAGGGAAATTATTTTGAGTGGTAATGTGATAAAATGAGAAAGCTTTTAAACTATCATACCTTTTAAAAAAATCCTCCAACTCTTTATTAAAGACTTTAAGGGATTCAATGTAATTGAATGAAGTAGAATCAAGATGAATAAACTGTTCATCAGCATTAGTTATCCTCTCTTCATTTATTTTTTTTATAGCAACAATAAAATTATCTATGTAGTGAAACTTTCCATTTGAAGTAACCCGTAAATAATTACTACTAACCTTTTTCAAAGTCAGCAGGATGAGATAATCAATTTTACCTGCCATGTTTCCAACGGGAGGGAAATTGTTTATGATAATTACAGTTCCATCTCTAACGGATGATTCCATCTTTCTTCGAAAGTCGTTTTTCAAAAACTCAATTTCTTCGAGATTTTGTTCGTTTGGATTTATTGCAATTATCTGAAGCATTTAGTTGTTAGTTTTAGTATTATGAACTTGCAATTAAATGAAATCTGAACCTATATTTAAATGTTTAAGTGTTGTTGTGTCTCCGTTTCAACAATTCAAATATAATATTTATCTATTCTTTGTATTCTTTGTTTTTTTTTGATTTATTGATTGCACGGATTTTTTAGAACAAGAAATGTATATAAAAAGCTATTGATAATGTCTATAATAATTCCGCAAATTCTAGTATAACCTCATCATCAAAACTCCCTAAATACTTTTCTGTTGTAGTAACACTTGTATGTCCTAAGTTCACTGAGATAAGTTTCAATGGTGCATTTCGCCGCAGTAAAATTGTGCTGTATGTATGACGTGCCACATAAGTGGTAAGAGGTAATTCAAATCCCAATTTGATTGTCAAAGTTGTAATCATTGAAAGTTGCTTCGAATTTCATAGGATAACTCTCAAGTCCACTTAGGCTGTCTATAAGTTGCCATTTATTATTTCTGATATTAAAAAGCTGGAGAAAATAGGTGGAGTCTGATGGGCAGGTTACAACAAAACTATTTTTATTATTCCTGTCAAGGATATAGCCTGACTTAAAAAATAAAAAGAAAGAAGAAGTGTCAACCTTAAACGCATTGTTGTACTCAGTTGTCTCTTTCGTCAAAGCCTCACTAAAAAGATTATTCAATGTGTCGGCTAAAGAAAAGTGGCTGATGCCTGGCTGAGCAGATGAGTCCTTAGTGGTAAGCTTAGCTTGTGTTGTTCCGGATTGTTGACAAGATAAAATTGAAAGTCCAAACAATATGATTAAAATACTTCTCATTGTCATTGCAGGTTGCGCCTAACGCAAAGATTGCTGTTATTGTACGCAACATCCAAAATTTATTAGTATTATAAATCAACCCAGTAGCGTTACACTTTTTGAGATTGTTGTTGCATCATTCACTTTTACCATTATGTCTCCTTTTGTTCAACAAATTATTGAATCTTTATGAGGATTATTTGTGATAATGTTCTTCTGTTGGCGAAAATTAAATTCCATTGAATCTTTTTGATTGTTTTTACTGCTTGTACCTTTACTTGATTAAAGGCTACAATAAGTCCGCATATTGTTTTTTTGTCTTATCATCAAAATCACCCAAATAATTTTCCGTTGTTGATATACTGGCATGACCCAAATTAGCTGATATTAGTTTTATAGGTGCATTACCTCTCAATAAGATGGTACTATAAGTGTGTCGAGCCACATACGTCGTTAAAGGCAGTTCAAATTCTAATTCCTTACCTATTCGTTTCATATGCTTGTTTATAATTTTCACAAAAGATAATACTTTGTCCCTTTCTTCTTTCGACGTCATTTCCTTTTTAAAAAATGGAAAAATATATTCATCGTGTTTTATGTTCTGTGTTCCCCATTTATCTATTACTTTCTTAGTGAAATCATTCAACAAAACTTCAATCCTAATTTGTTTATGTTTCAGCGTCTTTTCAGTCTTTGCTCTAATAAACCAAAATGAATCTTTCGTCAAATTCTTTCCTTTTAATCTGAGAATATCTTTTGTATTCATACCATTGCTGTAATAACTGAATAACCAGAAGTCTTTTGCTCTATCTTCTTCACTTCTTATTATTGTAGTATAATCGACAATTTGACGTATTTGTTCTTTTGAAAGTGCTTTCTTAATACTGCTTCCCTTTGGAATAACATACTTGCCTCTCTCAAAAGGATATTTATCCTTCGCAAATTTTCCTTCAGTTATAGCTTTGTTCAAGATAGTGCGTAGGTTTCTCAAATAAATTCCAACTGTTGTTAATGAATTACCATTAGACACCATCCACGTTTCATATTTATTTAAAAATTCAGGGGTTATATCAGTGAACCTAAGGTTTGACTTCAGCTTATTTAAAGACGTTTTAGCACACTCATAAGATTCGGATGTACTTTGTTGACCATTTGATTTCAAAATGTCTATACAAGCCACAAATGCCCTAATAACGCTATCATCCTTTTTCTTATAAGAGGCAAAAAAAGCTTTCTTCAAATTCGTTAAAAGAAAAACCTTTTAATTCTTCAATTACTTTATCAGCTTTTGTTTGATGAGCTAATAATTTAATCTTTGTTGCTTTAAATTCCGCTCTTGGATTAGCTGCCATAATCTTTGTAAATTCTTCTGTCGTAGCATCAATGCCTAAGCTATAATATTTTCTATCTCTTAAATAATTTACCCTTAGTTTAATTGGATAGCTTCCATCTTGCTTCGCTTTTCTCTCATCTAAGTGAATACCTGTTATTGCTTTCATGTTTTAAATTTTGATTGATACACAATTTGCTACACAAAGCTATGAAACACGGAGAGGCAAATCCAAATAAAATGAATTTTAATTAATGAAAATCAATAAGTTGTGAAATAAAATGAAATGAAATTAACCAGAGTGAATTGTTAGAAAACTGACTGTTAATCAGAGGGTCGCTGGTTCGAGTCCAGCTTTGGGAGCCTGATAATCAAGCACTTGTGACAGAATTGTTGTAGGTGCTTTTTTATTTGCACCAAGACTTGCACCAAATACAGTAGTCATATAGTCAAAAAAGGAAGCAGTCATTTTTTCGATAACTGCTTCCTTTTATTAGTTGGCCAATCTTTTAGTGTGTTCTTTTGTCAGAAAATCTTCTACACTATTCTGGATCTCCTCTTTGCTTTCCCTTTTATGCTGAAGTGCCCAAGCTTCGATTTCCGATCGTTTAAAATAAATCAATTTTCCGGTAGGAACATAATAAGGTATCAAACGGCCACTCGTTAACTTGTACATAGATGATGCACTTCTACCTAAGTAAATACAGGCTTCCTCAAACGTGAGTATTTCCTTTCGTAATAAGTACCCGCCCCACTATACATTATAACCCTTTTGCAATACCTTTCACACCTCTGCAATCCCGCCAGGAATGACGGAACTACCTAAATAAATCTGCTGCCATCGGTCTCAGGGCTCATGCATGCTCATAATCCTTCCTCAAACGCTATATTCTGAACGTCGGACTTTTTGCAGCGAAGTGCCAGCCATTTAGCAGTATAAGTCTGCCAGTAAAGACCGTTCCGGCTCAGTCAGATCAATGCATTTCATCTGGGTTGATGATTAAGAATCAAAAAGATGTTCTGCCGGCTGCCGGAGAAGCTCCTCGGTGCAGCTGGCTGCATTACGGAGTAGCCCGCATAGGTTGTAAAGAATTTTCTATGCAGATACACTCGTTCAAAGCGTAGAATGAAAATGGAAGGTGTGGATTTTGAGGAACGGAAATTATTACAGGGACGGTAAATAGAACATCTTCCTGATTATATTTCCTTATTCCTGATGTTGGATAATCTAATTAATCTCTTGGCTTTACCACCGGCCAGCCATCAATATATTGCAATGGCGCTATGCAAAATACTCTCTTCACATAATGGTCTTTACCAACCGGTTTTCCCTGCTTTCGCTTGTCTCGCCAGATGGCATGGTAGGCAATCCACTTGTTACCCAGCTTGTCTTTCACAATCGAATTATGACCGGGAGCCAGCCACACGCTATCCTTCTGAAGAATCACACTGCTGCCTGTGCCATTCGCTTCTCCCAGCCGCCTGAAGGGACCGAAAGGATTGTCAGCCCTTGCCACCATCACCGCGTAGTTGGCTTTATCGCCGCAACAATTATCCCCTGAATAATACAGGTAATAGTTGCCATTCTGGTAATCTACCCAGCTTCCTTCAATCAGGTTGGTATAGTCTTTTTCCTTTCCTGGGTAAACAAGAGGATGAGATGAACTGCCCGGTAAAAAATTGTCCCAGTCGCTGCTCATTTCCTGAACGCGGATAGGCTGAAAACCGGAACCCCAGTACAGTAATTTTTTGCCGCTTACGGTATCTATGATAGCCATAGGGTCTATATCTTCAAAACCTTTACCTCTCAATAGTGGCGCCCCTTTATCTAAAAATGGACCCGCCGGCGAAGAAGAAAAAG
Source organism: Ilyomonas sp. (assembly GCA_965199845.1). Taxonomy (GTDB): domain Bacteria; phylum Bacteroidota; class Bacteroidia; order Chitinophagales; family Chitinophagaceae; genus Ilyomonas. The sequence continues at coordinate 9,045 of CBDATZ010000016.1, read as the reverse complement.
CAACGCCCATACATTTATCCGTTGTTGTGTCATTCGACTTTGCGGAATAGAACATTACAAATACCTGTAAAGAACTATCATACAAAACATGCGGCGCCCAGAAATCCTGTGTATGGCTCGCCCATTCAGGTTTGCGGGGCAAAGCATCACCTATATAGGTCCAGTGTATCAGGTCGTTGGATGTGGCAAGTTGTATATTGCTCATTTTGCCCTGGTAGCTGCCCTGCGTAGCATAGGCATAATAGGTTCCATTTACATTAATGATAGTCGGGTCCGGAAAGTCCACATTCAGCACCGGATTGTGAAAGCTGACAGGCAATGTATGCTCTGCAGGTGAACGTTGTGTGAAGCACGAGCAGAAACATAACAAAGCAATGAGGCAGTAAACAGCGTAATTCATAAGTGGAAAAGTAAGCAACTTTCGGTTCTGGCGCTGTTGGGAGAGTACGTTACTAAATACAACATTAGTTGTTACAATCAACGACATCACTTCTTCCAGATACAACGATAATTAAACCTCCGGTTGGGAGCACTGTCGCCACTGGTGCTCAATGAGATCGGGTCTTTTAAATCCGCAGGATTATCGCACCAGTGATAATCAAAACTGAATATATCTCCTTCCAAATTCAGTAAGGCTTTGGGAATGGCTAACTCTAATTGATTGCCTTTGTAATGGTAAGAAACCCGGGCGGCTTCCACCCATTGACCGCTATCCGTGTCGGCATCGTAACGCATCAGTGTTGTTGTATTGTTGTCAATTACTTTTTTGTTGATGATCAAGTCGTACCCATACCAACCGGTGTTTGCGTTTTGATCAGCGTCTATCAGCAGCAGCATCCAGTTGTTACCCGCAGAAGAAGTCAATGGCTGATCGGTTTGCGCATAAAAATAAACGTTACTCTTGTCCGCCGCTACTTTACAGGTTATGATGTCATTGCGCCCGCTGCTGTCGGTATAATGCAAGCCGCCATAACCGTTGTGGTCGCGGTGAACCACATCGCCTTTGGTATCGCGGTATTCAGTGGTAATGGCTTTCCAGTCGTTAAAACTGCCGTCAATTTTTATAAATGTAAAGCCTGTTAACTGAGGGATAGGACGAACACCTTTGTAGCGACGGATGTTTTCAGCCATCTGCATGTAGTAATTGTCTGTATAGCCGCCTTTCATGGGCTGAATCGCCCGGTTGAACTCTGCATTGTACTGGTCAACAAAGAAGTAAGGATTTTTGCGGCGCATAAAATCAAAAGTTTCCGTATCAGGCTGATACTTGCCTGCCGTCCATTCGTTCCAATCGTTGATATACAAAAAAGAAGGGTCTGCCTGCAACGCTTCATTCCAGCGCTGCTGGAAATAGATGCCATAGCCTTCGGGATGAGCGACTGTTTTCTTCAGCCAGGGAACATAAGCGCTGTCGGGCAAATCGTACGCATTCAGGTTGGGTTCGCCTCTTTCCCGGCTCCAGGATTTACCCACCAGGCTTGAAGGATGCTGTGCAGGCGTTACAGCCATTTCTTCTTTTGTTCCTTTGTGGTAAGAGATGAGACTATCCGGCTGTAAAGCTTTTACCTTTTCATCTCCCATGTCGTAGCCGAAACTCCAGTCATCTTCTGTGCCTGCAAAACGTTTGTTTGCTCATTCATAATAGCCCCACCACATGGTACGCAGTGTGAACATGTTTTTTACCTGTTTTGTATAGTCCTTATAAAATTTCTGAGTATAATCATTATCACCGTAATGCGGGTTGCTTTTGTCAACAGAGGCTAAGGAATCATAATGCAGATTCGGATTCTGTGCAACCTGTCCGGTAGCATATGCCTGCGGCGAAACGTTTTATAAAAGCAATGGCTTGCCATCCCAGTAAAACCAGAGGTCCTGATACTTGTTTGGCTTATAAACTTTATCATACAAATCCTGCACAACTGTTATGACGGGACCGTTAAATGCCCAGAAACAAAACTTGGGAACTTTGTTGCCTTCGCTTTTCATTTTCTCCATTACGGTGAATATAGTATCCCATTCATCCCAATAGCGAACAGCATTGGTTACGTCCATAATGAGTACGTCCACACCAGCATCGGAAAAGCATAGACATATCTTTGCAAATTACGTACTCATCTTTGCTTAAAAAGTACCCTGCTTCCGGTTCTTCCCAGTGATAAGAAGATTCTTTCCAGTGCGAGTTCTTTGCATCCGATTTAGCACTTGTATCAGCAAGCACTTTGGTTACATCACTGGCGTAAGGGCTTGACAGATTTGCCTTGTTATCGGTATGCCAAGTGATATAAAACATACCGACCACACGCTGCTTATCTTTTTCAAAGATCCAGATATTGTAATGCCGGGCATGGTTCTTCCCAATGCATCTGTTGCCACCCAAGTATCAGCGTATAAATCACGGTAAGTGTCTGTCTTTTCTTTTACTGCCGTATTTACATGTCTTGCTTTACCACCTTCTTTTTGTGAAAAAGAAGGTAACAGATTGAGTAAATAAACCAATAAGAATAAGGTCTTTTTTATTATCATCATGAGTAATGATTAGAAGCCAATTTATATTTGAATGCCTTATTCTTTTGAAACGATTACCTGATAATGGTTACTTCTTTGGGTGCGCTGATAACAGATTTTATTTTTCCATCAACACCTTTTACATGCTTCACCTTTACCAAGCCATACGGTGTTGGAAACGTTCCTTCTGCAAAAGATAAATCACCCAGATGCGGTTCTATTTTTATCTCTTTACAACCGGGTTTTGTTACCTTGATTCCCAGCACATATTCCGTTAGCCACGGCGTTGGTCCGCTTGACCATCCATGGCAAAGGCTATGTCGGAAGCCAACATAACAGTAAGCGCCATAATCACCATGAATGTCTTTTTGTCCCGGCTGTACGAGTTCATCTATACGGGAAGCGTTGGGCAGCCAGTTCAAGTCAAAATCTTCCCAGAATGTGGTAGCGCCTAACTTCAGCATAGCGCCCCAATATTCCCTGATGTTATTGAGCGCACCTTCGTAATCGTTAGCCATTGCTTTTACCTGCAGCATGTAATAACCATAAAACGTAGAAAAACGATGAGCGCCATCCACCGCAATAATATCTTCATTGGCTTTTTGCGCAGGCACCAAACCGGATAAGGCAAGTAAAGCCACAGCTTGCTTTGAATTGGCTGCATCGGGCACATTCTTACGAAGTCTGGCAATCACTTCTTTGCAGGTTTGTGCGGTTATATTATCATTCAAAATTGCACACAATTCACTGCCCGCCTGCAAGCTTAGTATCATCATTGCCTGCAGACCTGCATGAATAGCTTCCTTATTTTCACTGGATGGCCAGTCTAAAAACCGGCCACCATCCAGTGCCTCATTGTTGTTAGCATCTATTTTTGTCGACAGCAGTTTTAGTAACCCGGTCAGATATGCTTTTTGCTGTTGCAGGTATTTTATATCGCCCGTGTGTATATACCAATCCCGCTGGATAATGATCCACCACATGGAATAAGAGACCATCCCGTTCATGTATTGCGGTAACGGCGTAATATCGCGGGCGAGGTCAAGGCTTTTCGTTACTACATCATTGTTGCCAAACACAGCGGCAATGGTAGATGTTTCGGGGTGCATATCACCGATCCAAACCAGCCGGTCGCGCTTGATGCCATCCCATAAATAATCCTGCATATTGAGATGCACGGTGTAAGCGCCGGTAAGCCATATTTTATTCAGCAACGTATCGCTGCAATGAAAAGAACCGAGGTAAGGAATGTCGCGATAAATAAAAACAGCACGCACTTCTTTTAACTGGAGTTCCGTAGTATCATCCATCAAATCAATCCTGACAAAACGAAAACCGGTATTGCCAATTTCCTGTTTGCCAAGCCATGGCAACTGCACGATTTCATCACGCATGGCATGATCGTTTGTAGCATCGTGTACAGGTTCGATTTCACTCATCGCTTCGCTGACCGATTCTCCGAACCGCACTCTTATCTTCACCGGCAAATGCGATGGAAACATACCCGTTACCAATTGCAAACCACCGTGTAGTTCTTTGCCAAAATCAAGCAGCACAGCAGGATGGCTGGTGAGCGTGCTTTTCATTACGCACATGTTTGCATTGGCAAGATCTGCCTGCCCGTTGCCAGGCAGTAACAGCCGTTTTGCATTTATAATATTGCTATCAGATTGCCAGATAATTTTTACCGGCGATAGATATTTCCTGACTGTTTCGGTGCTCTGCACGTCAGCCATCCGGCTGCTATCAAACACAGGCGGCAACTGGGCTTTCAGTGAAAAGCTTATCAGCAACAACAGAACACCGTGTATTATTTTTTTCATCGTCTGTTTTAATTATTCCAACACAATTTCTGTAAATGAATAGGCCGGTGACAATGCTGCGTAAACACCGTTTTTTAGTACTGCTTTTTTCTTTGTAATCGTTGATTGAATGGCATCAGGATGTTGTAACGTATTCATGGCAACCGGGCTATCTGCATGCAACTGATGAACCGTTACGTTCGTAAATTGTTTTGCCAATCGGGTTACATCAAAAGCGCTTTGCTTTGCTGCGTTCGTTCGGTTGCATACATACAATACCAGTTTGCTTTTATCCTTATTCCATGCGGCTTCTACCTGGTATTCGTCTTTTTGTGAAGGGTGATAATTTTCAATTTTCAATACCCATGCAGCCGGCGAGTTAGACAGCAATTGCAATGCTTTCCCGGAGGCTGTTAAGTAGACGCCCTCTTTCGGTGTTTCCATTGCGCTCTGACTGTGCGTGTTTGCAAGGTTATTAAAGTTAACAAACATCATATCATCGCCTAATTGCTGAAACGCCATAAAGTTCTTCAGCAGGTTCATTCCATACAGCCATTTACTAAAGGCATACGACTTCGTTACTTCGCCTTCTTTGCGGCTCTGCAAATTGTAAGCATCGCGTTTGTCTTCTGTGTTGTAAGCCAGCCATTCGGTATCGCAATATTTGATGTGTGTGCCATGCTTTTTGTTGTAAGCTCTTACCTTCTCCAGCATATAACGCGAAATGGAATCTGCATCACCGCGGTCAGCCAGAAAATCAATATAAGGTCCGGCTATCTCCAGCATGCTATCTATGTTCTGATGAAAGGGAATTTTACCCGGACGGTCGCCATAGCTTGACATTCCGATTTGAATGGTCGGATCAACGGCTTTCATCGCTTTTGAATAGACCACCGTTGCCCAGGCATAATCAGCCGCTTCAAACCAGCGAAGTACTTCATTATCCAGTTCCCAGAACTTAACACCGAACGGCTCTTTATAACCGTGTATTGCACGAAGATTTGCCATGGAATCGTTGCCCGCCGGCAGGTTGCAATAAGCTACCCATTGCGCCGCACGTTGCGCGCCTTCATTCAGGCTCATAAATTTTGGAAAATCGTATCCATGCGGTGCATGACCATCCGGAAAATCAATTTCGTATAAGCGTTTGGAAGGATGATATACATTCACGCACATACTCATCTCCGCGCCGGCAGCTTTGCACAGCATGGCAAATTCTGCCGTACCTACATCATTATAGTTTTGCCCGCCCCAGAAATAAGAATCAGAAGGAACTCTTTTAGAATAAGAACCAACGCCATCTTTCCAATCGTAAAAAGAGGCAAAGCAGCCGCCGGGAAAGCGCACCACTTTAGGTTGCAGTTGCTTAAACACATCAACAGCATCGTTGCGCCAACCATGATAATTTGATGAAGGCATCAATGAAAAATCATCTAACCAAACGGAGGATTGCGCCGGAATCCATAAACTAAAAGTTACGTATCCATCATAGATGTTGTTACTGTACGTAAATGTTTGTTCGCTGTAAGCAGTGTTAATATTTTTTAGCGGAAATGTTGCAATCGGCTGATCCCATTTGCCCTGCGGATAAAAACGCACTTCGGCATTCAGCGCTTTGGCAGCTTTTATCATACCGCGAAACGTATAAGACTCTCCTTTGTGAAATAGCTTGCCCTCCTGTGCTACGGCGCCCCATTCGGCAGTCTCGTTATTGGTTACTTTCAAACATTGCTTACCATGACCGGAGCCGCCCGCTTCGGGCGTTAGCACTACTTTGCGCAGCGGTGTTGTAGTTATAAAAAAGGTAGAACTGTCTTCGATAAATGAAGGGTTGTTGGCTTCGTCGGGCGCGGCAAACCAGGCGTTGTGCTGATAGCCGGAATGATACCAGTCGAATCTACTCCAGTCCTTTTCATAACCCTTGCTTAAATCTTTTTCGTCGTAGTATAAATCGTACCACAGCTTGTTGATGGTTTTGTAAGGCTTGAACGGCTCAAAGCTCCGGTTGAAGAATAGTTCACTCCACATGGATTCTACCTGCAAGCCATAACCCAACTCGATAAAATTGCCATATAACAAAGGACTAATCGGTTCTGTGCTGTTTTGCTGCGCCGTAACTATAAAAGAATGTGTATTGCCGGGGTTGCTTTGTGCTTCCACGACAGTTATAATCAACAGCAGGCAAACAGATAAAAAAAGTTTTTTCATTTAACTTTTAGCTATTTTATTATTGAATGAATAAGCAAAATGAACTTCCGGTGAAGCATGATTGTCAGGCACTCACCTGTTGCTCTTTATGAATTCAATAGGTAATACTTTTCAATGTAACCGGACCCATTAACCCGGAAGGCTGATAAGCGCTTTCAGGTGTATAAATATTCACATTTGTCCATGTTTTCCGTTCTGCTTCCGGCAATTTGCTGTCGCCAATCAAGCGGTTTACCCAGGTGTTCACCACTTCTATTTCCAGCTCGTTGTTTCCTTTTTTAATTGCGTCTGTGGCGTTTACCTGCCAGGGTGCTGTCCAAACGGTTCCTATCGTTTTACCATTAAGTTTTACAGTTGCCATCACGTTTACATCGCCGAGATTCAGGAACAATTGCTCTTTATCAGGCAAGCTTTTCACGTTGAATGTGGTATGATAAATTGCTGTACCGGAATAGTCTTTTATTTGCTCATTGCCGCTTTTGCTCCAATCCATTAAAGTGTCAAACACAACAGGTGTTGCAGGTCCGCGCTTAGCTGTATCAAAGCTTACTATCCAGGGTTTACTCAAACTCATTACATTTTTATAAGGAGGAAAATTAGCAGAAGCCGAAGCCGAAGACGAATGTGTAGCAATTGCGTTCTTTTTAAACACAACAAAACCACTTTGATAAGCTTCGAGTTTTAGGGAAATATCGGTGCCCTCCTTTTTAAAAGTAAATTGAGGTAACATACGAATATTGCCTGTTACAGCATCCCACCATTGCGGCTGTTTGGCTGTCACACGAAAAGACGCAGAAAATTCAATAGTGCTATCCGATTGATTCGTTATAAAATAGATGTCGGCGCTGTCTGTTACCCGGTGCGTGTATAATACCGGACTACTTTTATCCGTTGAAAAATCAGGCTTCAAATTCAGGTTAGCTAAGACTTCCTGCATTGTGGTTCCATTGTATACAAAGCCTTTTCCATAACCGCTTGACCTGATCGTTTTACCATCCGCTTCTCCCCATAGTTTACCGGCTAATTCTTTTACTTCCTTATCAGAAGCCGGAAAGTTTTGAAGGCTTGGAGAATGTACAGGCGGCGCTCCTAAAATAGTTGCACCATCATGGACAAGCTGTTGAAGTTTTTTTAATAATTCAGGTCGCATAGTTGTTAAAGGAGGTAATACAAGCAGTCGATAACTCATGCCATCAGGCAATACCAATCTTCCGTTTCTTACACTTACCCTGTTCTCTATAACTTCGGCATTGATATAATCAAACTGGTAACCTCTGGGCAATTCAGGAGCACGAACGCCAGTCATCTTGGGCACATCTTCGCCGATAAAATAAGCCACATCATCTACAGGCTTTCCCTGCTGCAGTAAGTAGTTGCATCTCCTTATATAATCTACAAAAGCTTTTGCTTGAAAAAACCAGGTATTTTTTCGATTGAACTCTGTACCATAACCTGCATTAATACCGGGGTTTCGGTCTTCATATGCCTGGTGGATAACTACATGAAGCAAAGTATTATTGATACCTTCCGTAAAGGACCAGTCACCGCGTTTTTTAAGCAGAGCCGGATACCGGGCATATCCTAAACCGCCGGCAGTGAATGATTCGGCAGATACTTTTGTTTTGCCATAGATATGAGCGGCCGACGAAGCCGCCCGGCATTCTATGTTTCCCAATGTGCCTTCATTCCAAAACTCACCAGCTACTTCATCACTTTGCCCGCCATACTTTAAAAATTCGGAAGGAAAACCCCAATGACCGTAATTTTCCAACCAAATATTCATTCCGTGCTGACGGCTGACATCCCGCAGTCCGCCCACATAATCGTAAGCTACTTTGTCGGCTACCAACCTTCTCAAATCCCATAAAAATCGGTCGCTTTCGTCTGCTGAATTTACAATACGACCTGTCAATACGGGCAACCATGGCAGCGGATCATACCCGTATATTGTTTTAAATTGAGTTGCCATTCCATCCGTCCAGTTTTGAGGTCCTGTTTCATAGCTATCTGCCACTACATATTTTAATGCCTTTCGATCATCCGGAGATAAATGATTTTGAATTTTACCAATGAAAGAATTAAAATGATTTAAAACAGCGATCCTATTCATTTTGTCTACTTCAAGCCCTTGCGCATCAGGCATCGCCGGAGAATTTTTGACGCCTGTGGGAACCATGCCATAGCGGACAATAATCCAGTCGCCGGCAGGCGCAACCCAGTTCAAAGAATCATTTTCCGATAAATACCGTGTCACATCAATCACTTTTGAAGCGTCTATGACAAGTGAATTATAAGAAACCTCACTTTGCGGTTCCCATTGGTATTCGTTCCACAACGGCAATGGCGTTTCAAACATTTTTGCGAGTTGCTTCTCTTTAAAACGCTCCAAACGCGATGCTGCGGATAATTGTATTTCCGCTATGCCGCCGGCGCCTTCTACATGCGAAAAACGAAGGCAATATTGCTTCGCCGTTACTTCATCTAATGCAACCACAACAGGTGCATAAGGTTCGAAACCAACGTTTACTTC
>CBDATZ010000015.1:0-42801 GCA_965199845.1 Ilyomonas sp. | reverse complement strand
CATTACATTTACAAAGTCAAATTGCTGCAAAGCGTTGTCTGTGTATTGTTCGGCATAATAAGAAGCGATAGCAGCAGTCATTGCTTTTTTCTTTACCTGCAAAGCCAGCTTCAGGTTGGTAACGAACGACTCATAATTTTGATCAATCATGGCTCCTTCCAGATCAACATCAATACCATCCAGGTGATTTTGGGTTGTTATTGTAACTAACGAGGTAATAAATGCCGCCTGCTGATCGGGTACTAAGAAGTTCAACAGATATTTGGGAGGCGAGCCGCCGCCTATTGACAACAACACCTGCACATTTTTTTCATGCGCCAGTCTTGCTACTTTTTTTATATCATCAGGCGTGTGAAATTGCCCGGTAGAATCCGGATTTACAAAAGCGATATTGAGATGTGTGATTTTGGTAAGATCAAGATGCTTAACATCATCCAATAAACCGGGCCGGTTGAGCACATAGCCTGTAATCCTGAATTTTGCAGGAGATGTTTTTGTTTCATGTTGGGCAAATGCAGCAAAGGCTGAACATAGCAATAAAGAAAGTAAAATAAGCGCGTGTTTCATTGAGACAAATTAATTTGTAAAAAACCAGAACCATTAGTCGTAATTATAGCTTTTGTTCTTTTATTTACGAGCAAATATGATATAAAACTACTGTCAATTCTGGTGTAGACTACTATTTATTCTGTTCCATTTTTTGAATCACCCAGGCTCCTACTCGTTTGCCCTGCGCCGCTCCCTGCTCAGTAGCATCTGTAAAATGAATACCGCCGTAAAAACGGGATATAGCTGCTTCAGTGGCAGCCTGATCAAATGACATAAATTTTCGGGCGGGCAATCCATACCGCATTTCGACCGTGTCTGTAAACGGCACCTTATCGCCAATATAATGAGACAAAATCGTAGCCGAAGTGGCGGAGATACAAGCATGCCCGCTGGTATATTCCGGAAACGGCGGCGTTTGCAATAAGGGCTTCCAATGCACATCAATCAACTGGCGAATGGCGGTTTCGGGACGAATGCGGTTGCTGCGGTATTTTTCATCCCAGCAAGCCATGAAGCTATCCATCAAACCCATTGCCACGAGTGTATGAATCAGCATGGTTTCATTAAATGATTTTTTGGTTTGCCGGCATACAATATCGGTAATGCCCATCCAATGCGCACCGGGAGAAATTTTTTTTAACCCAACGATCAGATGTCCTTCATCCTGCACGGCAAACGGGTTGCAATCCCAATACAAGGCAATCGTGCGATGTTCATCGCTTAAACTGTCGGAAGATTGTTTATAGTTTGCATACATCAGCTTATAAAAAGCAGAGGTTTTATCTTTTGAGAACGCAACAGGTGGCGGAATGCGAAACTGGCTGGCAGAATCTAAAAAGAAAGGCCGCACCGTATTAAAATAAGGCTCAACAGCAGGCAGGTAAGCAGGCGGTGTCGGATACCACCGACCTTCTTCCGGCAATGGTGTATAACGTGCGCGGTTGCTCATTTTATTATAACCATCACTCTTTGCGTAAGCCAGTATTTCGTTACTGATTACCGAAGCATATTTCTGCGATTGCGCTATCGTTTCATCAGTGAAACCTCTTTCCCTGCAGGAGTCTAAAAACGCACTCTCATAGTTAACGAGCAGCTTACCGGAAGGCTGCATCTTTCCGGCGGTGTAAAGCATAGCCAAAACAGCAGACAACTGATAAGAATAACCCTGAATGGTATCGGGTTTTTTGAAATCCGGATAGGCGTTTACAATATCGTGCATGGAAGGGAATGACTTATCGTTTTCCGCCACTACTTCGTAACCGGCAAGACAGGTATAACTGAAGAAACGGGCGGCTAATGGCGGATTGGTGATATCGTGTATCATCAAATCCATCATTTCCTGCGTTACGTTCCCGATTTCTGAGTTTGAAATTTCGGGTGTTTTTGATGTGCGTGATGTGCAACCAATAAACAACAGCAGGATAAAAAATGAATACTTTTTTCTCATAAAAAATCTCATCACCATATCATCAAAAAAACAGGATTTATTGCGGTTTATAAGCCACGGAAGAAGATTGATTGATGCCAAACAGTAAGGTGTTATTGATATCCAACACGCTTCTTACATCGCCGTGAAGATTGAAGCCCGACTGCCATTGCGGAACATAAGTAAAGCCGCCTTTTCCATTGCCTTGCAGCAGCACACCATAGTTTGCATCATACTTGCCAAAGCGCAGACGTGCTTTGTTGATGTTGCCGCACAACAGCAAATCTTCTTTTCCGTCGTTGTTATAATCAAGCGGCGTAATGGTAAATATGGGCGATTGCTGCGCTTCTGCCGGCAACGGTTTGCTGTGAAATTTGCCATCGTTTTCCATTTCAAAACAGGAAGTTTGTAAGCAGGTTGCCGTTAAGTGCCCGGCGTCTTTCAAATCATCTTTGCTGAAAATATCTGTGAGTGTTTGGTCGGCATAATCGGCATAGTTGGTATAACGTGTGCGCATGTTGCTCATCTGGTCTAACAACTCATCACGGGTTACGTAAGGATAGCTTTTGCCCTGGATATAAAAGCATAGTACCGGATCAATAGAACCATTATCATCAAAGTCTTTATAGTAGAGTTCGGCCGGTTCTTTTTCGCTCACTCTGCATTGTGTGTTTAAGCCCTGGTTGCCAATGACAAGGTCAGGTTTGCCATCGCCATTCATGTCGTGTACTAAAATTTTATTCCACCAGCCATTGCATGGCTTATCAAAATAACTGTTGGTTTTATCTTCCAGTTTGCCATTTACATTTATCAAAACGGTTACCGGCATCCATTCTCCGGTTACGATTAAATCTTGCCTTTTATCGCCATTCAAATCAACCCAGGCTGCGTCTGTTATCATGCCCGCCTTTTGCAGGGAAGGCGCTAATGTTTTTATCTCGTTTGTAAAATGTCCGTTCCCGTCATTGATAAGTAAAAAGCTTTCCGGCGTTTCGGGATAGCGACCCGGAACTACCCGGCCACCAACGAATACATCAGGGTGTCCGTCGCCATTTATATCAGCTACCCGCACGCAACTTTTGCTGGCAAGCATTTTTGGCAACGCATCTGTTGCTTTTGTAAAATGTGCCTTGCCGTCGTTGAGGTACAAGCGGTCTTGCAGCAGCGCATCATCCGGCTCAAAATTGTGATAGCCGCCAGAGGCAATATATAAATCGGCAAATCCATCGCCATTTGCATCAAAGAACATTGCATCGGCATCATCGCTCATTTTATCTTGTTCAAAAGCAGGCTGTGTAATCAGCATAAACTTCCCGCCTTTTTGCTGAATGTATAAAGCGCCTGCTGTTCCCGGCTCGCCACCTGTAAACACGTCTTCCAATCCATCGCCGTTTACATCAGCCTTCACCATGCAGGGACCGGAAAATGACATCGGATTTATCAGTAACGGCTGTCGCTTAAAGTCGTTGATATGATTGGCTGCCTGCTGAAAAGCAACAGGAGAGCGCACTTCAGCAAATAATGTTTTTCCTGCGACTTTATATTTATACAAGGTCGTTGCGTTTTTTTCCTGCAACGTCAATAGCTGGTTTGCTTTTATATTTTGTAAAACCTGCTGTTTACCGCTCAGCCAAATGATGCGCAATGAATCTATTGTTACACTGCTTCCCAAACCAAAATGAAGAACAGGCGACACCGAAGATTGAAATCCGCGCGAAGGCATTTGCTCTTCGTATTGCTCTATGCCTTTTGTATAAAGAAACACTTTTGCGCCCGTGCCTTCTGTATTTTTATCTGCGCCTTCTAATTTTATTTGCAGGTAGTTATTTTCTTTTTGTTGTGCAGAAATGTTGTGATAAATGAAAGCCGGTTTGTTGATGTTATTGACTATCAAATCAAGCTTTCCATCGTTGTCCAGATCGGCATACGCAGCGCCATTGCTGTTGGATGATTGCGTAATTCCCCAGGCAGCGGTTTCGTTGCTGAAAGTGAGGTTGCCATTGTTTTTAAAGAGGTAGCTTTTTACATCGCTGGATGGCATTTTTTGAACTAAATCAAGCACGTTCTGCCGCCGTATTTCACCGCTGTTATTCTGAATATAATCGTTCATATATTTCACAAAATCCATGTTAGTATAATCGCGTGTAAAGCCATTGGTAACAAACAGATCTTTCCAGCCATCGTTGTTATAATCTGCCAGCAAAGCCGCCCAGCTCCAGTCGGTATTTGAAATGCCAGCCAGTTGTCCTACTTCGCTGAACGTGCCATTGCCATTGTTTACCTGCAGCATATTGCGCATATACTGGTAATAGAAGCCACTGCTCAGCATCAAATCGTATTTCTCGTAGTTGTCAGGCGCCATCAGCATTTTCTGGCGGTGATTGCCTTCAGGCAACATATCTAACGAAAGAATATCAGGCAAACCATCATTATTAATGTCAGCTACATCGTTGCCCATGCCGAAATGCGTGGTGTGACCTAACGCCGTTTTTTTGACATCGGTAAACGTTCCGTTTTTATTATTGATGTATAGATAATCAGGCACGGTATAATCATCGCAGATATACATATCGGGCCAGCCATCGTTGTTCAGATCGGCAATGCCGGCACTCAGTCCGTACGTTAACGAAGAACTGTTGATGCCCGATGTGGCTGTTATATTGATAAATGAATCGTTGTTGTTTTTATAGAGCTTAATTCCGACGTACGGATCCGCTTGTTTCAGCTCGGCTGCCGTGCTCGCAGAATCTAATACCGGCAATGAGTTGGGATTGTGATTCAGGAGCAACATATCCAGATCGCCGTCACGATCATAATCAAAAAAGTAAGCCTGCGTGCTGAAAGAAGAATCAGCCAAACCATATTCCTCAGCTTCTTCCCTGAAAGAAGGAACGCCTTGCTTATCGTTACCCTGATTAATAAATAACTGGTTTACTCTTTTAGCTGGCGATAATTTGCCGGAATAGCATACATATATATCGAGCAAGCCATCGCCGTTTACATCAGCCATTGTTACGCCCGTTTTCCAGGGACCGGGTCTGCCGGCAACATTGGCATCGTAAGTAATGTCTTCAAATGTCATCTTGCCTTTGTTGAGGTACAATTTGTTATCGACTGCATTGCCTGAAAAATAAATGTCGGGCAAGTCATCCCCATTTACATCACCTACAGCCACGCCACCACCGTTGTAATAATATTCATACATCAGCACATTCGTGTTCAGGGTTTCTTTTATCTCATTGTTGAAGTCTATACCGGTTTGTTCTGGTGTTAATAAGGCAAAGATTGGTTCTTCTTTATGCAAAGAATTATTGTTGTCATTTAAGGAGCACCCTGACAAAAGATTAATAAGTAAAACAACCAGAACTATTGCACCAAAGCGTAAATAAAAACAACGTCGCAATCGAAAAAAATTAGAATGGAAAGATAGATAAATAGAAAATCAGTGCCGGTAGTTACCGACACTGATTCTTAAAACAAAGCTTGTATTTAGGGCGAAAATTTTGCTTATTGATCGTACCCCGGATTTTGAATCAGCTTAGATTTTGTTTTATCCTCAGGATCTACATTTTTATTTAATTCATCGCGGCTGAAGGGGCGGAAATACATTTTATCTAACCATTGCCGGTTTTCGTGAGCAACATCTATTACCGGAGAATACGTATAATCATAAATTGTTTCATCGTGATGATAAGGCTTTGTCATTGATTTTCCTGGTTTGAATTTTCCCACTATATTAATAAATGTGAGTTTTCTGCCTAAGGTTTCGGAAGCTATCATCCATCTGCGTGTATCGTGATAACGTTGTTCTTCATAAGCCATTTCTAGTCTTTTTTCTTTCCGGTATTGTTGCCGTAAGCCATCCTGTGTGGTTTCGGTAATAGCAGGCATACCAGCCCGGAAGCGAATACGGTTTAGCCATAAAGTTGCTTCGGTTAATTGATTTAATTCAATTGATGTTTCGATATAATTAAACACCGCTTCGGTATAGCGAAAGAACGGCCAGGGAATATTTTGCCGGTCTCTGTTATCTACAATGTCTGGATTCGGATCAATAAATTTACGCATATAAAAACCCGTGCGGCTGCCGTTCCAATCTTCTATTGTACTGCTGCGTGTATCCAGGCCTTTCCATATAATCTGTTTGCCATCATCTATTAAATCGTATTCACCCGTTTGAATTTGGTTTGCGGGATCTACATCTCCTGAAATTTTATCGCGGGGTTTCCAGTTTGAACCATCATACATAACCGTAGCATACATTCTTGGATCACGGTTCTTGTATGGGTCGGCTTTCATTTCCGGTTTGCTCCAGTCGAAGTTGGAGCCATCCATCATTTCATAATCATCAACCAATAATCCAATGGGCGTATTGCCGGCCCAGCAATGATAACCATTTGGGCCATTGTACAGCCCGATTTGACGTGCACCTTCGTCCTGGTCGGGTATAAAGTAACGGGCGAAGATTAATTCACTTCCTGCAGCAGGATCTGCCACCTTACTGCCACCGCCCATTGATAAGGCAATATAATTGGCTGTACCTTCCGCAGAAGATACCGGCTCGGTAAGTGCCAGCTTATAACCGGTTCCCATGTCAACTACTGCTTTGGCTGCTGCCTGCGCTGCCTGCCAGCGGGCAGTGCGATCGCCGCTTATATAGCCAAGCAATTGAGGATTAGCATAAGAAGCAATTACTGAAGATTTTGCTTTTGCAGTAGGTATATCATGGAGATCGCTGGCGGCATAAATAAGAATCCTTGATTTTAGGGCCATAGCTGCTAAAACAGTAGCTCTTCCTTTATCCAGGTTAAACCCGCTAAGCATGGTAGCAGCCGTATCACAATCACCTATAATGAGGTTTACACAATCTTCAAAACTGTTTCTGGCAATAGAATAATCCTGATTCAAATCGTAAACTCCGGTAATAATGGGCACACCGCCATAATATCGTACCAACTGATGATAATAATAGGCACGCAAAAAATGCAGTTCCCCATTTAAACGGCGCTTTAACGAAGAATCAGAAAATGAACCTTCTGCATTGATGTTGATCAATCCTAAATTACAGGCACGAATTGCATTGTACATATTTGCCCAGTCGTAAGTACCATCTACCCAGCCTAAGTTTGATGGGTTTAAGCTGCCTTCATTCACGGTGTTGATGCTGCGGCCTGTGTGTGTAAATACCGCTTCGTCTGACAGCGATGCCAGCATTTGCTCGTTAAAACCACCGGCATACAATTGTGCGTAACAACCATTTACATAAACCTGCGATAGTGCACCGTCGCCCCAGGTAAGTGAAGATGATATCTGATTTTTCGGCGTGAGGTTCAGAAAATCTTTTTTGCAGGAAGCCAAAAAAAGAAGCGCCGAAACTGATAAAATGAAAAGATGATTTATTTTTTTTCTCATTGTTTTGAATTTAAAAAGTTACTCTTACACCTGTGCTGACAATTCTTGCCTGTGGATAGTATTGACCACCCTGATTTGTTGATTCCGGATCCCAGATTTTAATTTTATCAAAAAAGGTCAAAAGATTTAAAGCACTCACATATACTCTTAAATTGCTGATGCCCACACGCTTTCCAATTACATCTGATAAAGAATACCCGATTTCAACATTTTTTAAACGCATGTAATCATTGCTTTTTAAGAAGTAAGTGTTATTGAAGGCAGAGCCGCCGGTATAATACCTGTTCTGGCGATTGGTTAAGCGGGGATCTACACTGCTTGGGTGATCAATCGTCCAGCGATGGTCGTAAGAATATTGCAGGAAGTTGCCAATATCGCCCGATTCGGTGCGTCCGATATATTGTAAGCCACCGGTAGCACCCTGGAAGAGAATAGAACAATCAAAGTTTTTATAAGATAAATTGATATTAATACCGCCGGTAAACGTTGGTGTATTTGTTTTTTGAAGACGAGTTTGATCGTCGGAAGTTATCTTACCATCCGGTGTGTTGTTTGGTTTACCGTCAGCGTCCCGACCACCTATGTCTTTAATTTTCATATCGCCTGGCAAAAGGTTTCCGGTCAATGCACTATAATCAATTGTATTTTTGTCAATATCAGTCTGGTCAACAAAAACACCATCATACTGATAAGCTAAATAAGAACCGTAGGGATTACCGGTAGTACGCTGGTAATCCGGCGCACCCGGCGTTTCATTCCAATCTAAGATTTTATTTTTAGCATAACCGCCATTTACGCTTATGCTGTAAACAAAATCATTTGCCTTGTCGCTATAAGTGATTTTAAATTCACCGCCCCGATTTTCCATTTTGCCATAGTTAACCGGAGGCAACTTATTTGTAATACCGGAAGTGGCAGGTATTGAGCCGCCTAAGTAAGTTAAGATTCTGGAACGTTTGTTATTAAAATAATCAAGCTCAAAGCTTAGCTTACCTTTTAATACAGAACCATCTAAACCAACATTATAATTATTGGCAAGCTCCCAGGTAAAGTCTTTGTTGGGAACCACAGTTTCGTATAAGGTTTTGGCAATCTGGTCATTCAAAATATAAGTTCCGAATGCCATGTTAGAAAGATACTGGTACTCTGCCAATACTATACCTCCGGGAAAATAAGGTTCAGCACCCATCTGACCCCAGGAAGCTCTTAATTTCAGATTATTAAAAACACGGACATTGTTTTTGAAGAAATCTTCTTCTGATAATCTCCATCCGGCAGATAAACCGGGGAAGAAGCCAAACCGGCTTTGCTCCGGAAACAGGTAAGAGCCGTCATCACGCCATAAAAATTCGGCAATGTATTTTTCTTTATAGTTATAACCAACACGCCCGAAATAGCTAAGTCTTGCTCTTTGATATAAAGCTGTATTACCAATGGTTTGTGCTAAAGAACCGCCGGCAAATAACTGGTCAATAGCCGGCGAAATAAAGTATCTGCGGAAAGCGGTTAAACCGTCTGCATCCACTTTCTCTCTTTGTACGCCAACCAATGCTGTAACCGCATGATTACCGCCAAATGTATGGCTGTAATCAATAGTTCCAACAAGGTTAACAGATAATTCCTGAGAAGCTGATTGAGATAACCTGGGATCGTTAAAGGTAGAACGAACAGAACCTTTTAAGAATGGTGTTGTACCATCATCCTCATACGTGTTTCCATCCCAGTAATACAATGTCCAGGGTGTTTGCCAGGCACGAACAGTAGAAGATGTTTTGTCTATGGCAGCGGTTCCGGTTATTTTTAAGCCTTCTACACCGGGAATCTGAATTTCAACCTTTCCGTTTGTTTGTAGATAATCTCTTTTATCCCTGTTGTACCCGGTTTGGTCTGTAGTAATAACCACCGGATTCTGACCGTTTTCTATATCAGGTCCGGGACGGCCGTCGGGCCAAACCGCAATTTCTGTTGGTTTTCCACGCATTGTCATTCTGAAAATATCACCTGCGCCGCCGCCATTTGGAAAATGCCTGTATTCCTCACGGGCAAGAATGCCTATTGTGGTTGTAATATATTTGTTGATGCGCGCATCAACATTTAAACGCAAATCGTATTGTTTGTATCCGGTAGCAGAATTTTTATAATAAGCATCCTGATCGGTGTAGCCAACGGAAGCAAGGTATTTGATGTTATCGCTGCCGCCTGATATCTGAAGATTATTTTTTACCTGTGGCGACCATGTTTTTAAAACTGTTTTGTACCAATCGGTGTTTGGATAATGCAAAGGATCTGAACCATCTGCAAATTTTTTGATTTGATCCTGTGTATATACAGCGTTTACCGTACCTCCGCCCTGTTTTACGTAAGTACCCGTATTTTGAAACGCCTGATAAGCAGCACTCCATTCTGCAGCAGGTACATTATCGTATATGGTTAATTCGTTTCTGATAGTTGCATACTCCGGTGCAGTTGCCATTTCCGGTGTGCGGGTTGGCTGAGACCATCCATAATTGAAATCATACGATACGGTTGGCTTGCCGCTTTTGCCGCGTTTGGTTGTAATTAAAATAACGCCATTGGCTGCCCGCGAACCATAGATAGCCGCTGCTGCATCTTTTAATACAGAAACACTTTCTATATCCTGTGGATTGATGCGGTCTAAGCCACCGGCTCTGTTGGGCACCCCATCTACTACAATTAAAGCATCGCTGTTACCATAAGAATTTACACCTCTGATTCTGATTGCAGAGCCATCGTAGCCAGGTTCACCCCCGGCTTGCACCGCTGAAATACCCGGCAGCCGCCCGGCTAAAGTATTCGATAAATTGGCTGTGGGTGTTTTTGCCAGTTCTGTACCTTTTACCTGGGCAACCGCACCGGTTACAGTTACTTTTTTTTGCGTACCATAGCCTACTACAATTACGGTTTCCAGTTGTCCGGCATCACCGGCTTTTAATGTAATCTGCAAAAGAGATTCATTACCTGCCGTTACTTCCTGAGTTTGATAGCCAATGTTTGAAATAACAAGAACAGATTTAGAATTGGGTGCTGTTATAGAGAAAGCGCCGGTTTCGTCTGTTGAAACACCCTTTGTTGTACCTTTTACAACCACTGAAGCGCCGGACAAGGCTTCGGCCTTTTCGTTAATTACCTTACCTTTTACAGATACCGTCTGCGCATACAGTGAAGCAGTAGCAGAAGTGAGTAGCAAGAGCAATACAAAAGCAGTTTTCATCCTTTTCAGAATAGAATTTTTCATAATCGTTTGTAATTTTTGTTTAAGCAAGCAGCCTTGATTACCCTTATGGGAAAAGCAGACATTTGATTGAAAGAGACAATAAGAATAACGAATTAAAATGATGCTAAGTGTCGTAAAATGTGTAAGTGATCTTCTTCATGGCAGGTTACATTTTGTATGTTAGATAATTAAGAACAGCAACGCAATTCATACTGGCAATGGCAAATTAATATGTCAGCAATTCCTTTTGGCTACAGGGAACATTGTGACTTCTGTGCTATCGGTAAGCAACTATATTAGTAATCGTTCTCAGTATTTTATTCCTTTTGTTTGGTTTTGTATTATGGCAATAAATCAGGCTACGAATAAGAAGCAATCATTACGATACAAAACTCCTGTTTAAAACATGTTAAAGATAAGTAAATCATACATTTTTCTTTACATAGCGTACATATTGTTTTTCTGCCTGTCTGTAAATAGCTTTATGGCAGTGAGCTTTGTATGTCTCACTACGATAAAAGTGTTTCCTTTTTAATAAGAGACGAGAGTTCTGATGTCAACGCAGATTCATTTAGAAATTACAGGCATGTACATTCTCATCGAAAACGTTGATCAATACATTACTTTTATTTTTGTAGACATTTAGCGAATATTGCCAGAGATTGAAAAAATTAAAACTTTGTTTTTCTTGATGCCAGGAAATTGGTTAAAAGTTTTACTTGTCGCGTTGCTTGTCAATTGTTTGGCCGCAAGCATTAGTTTGTGTCAGCCTTATCCTTACAAGTTCAGCTATCTTACCGTAGATGAAGGATTATCGCATACCGATGCGAACGATATTGTACAGGACAAGCAAGGTTTTATCTGGATAGCCACTTATTTCGGCTTAGACCGGTATGATGGATATTCAATCAAAAAATTTTACAATCATGATGTTCCGGTAAATAATGCTTTCAGGAACCGGGTTACCTGTCTTTATCCCGATGATGATGGTAACATATGGCTGGGCACCGAAGGCGGCTTACAGTGTTTTAATACAAAACTGGAAACCTACACAGACTTTAAAACCGTTCATAGCGAGGCGATTCCTGATTACCAGAAACTGTATAAACCTCCCGGAAGCTACTTATATAGTTTAAGCAATCAGGTGCTGAAGCTGTTTTTCGTTAAAGAAAACTCTCTTACCGAACAAAAATTAAATCTGCCGCCGGGTGTTCAGTTTTCGGATATGGCATACGATAAAAAAGGCGTCCTGTATTTGTCAGGTAACAAAGGCATCTGGCGATTAAATAAGAACAAAGGTTTTGAAAAATTAACCATCGCAGGATTGGCTGATGAAAACGTTTCCAGAATATTTATAAACAAGCAGGATAACCTGTTGCTGGTAAGCGGAAACAAAATGCTTCTCGCAAACAGGCAACCCAATAAGGCGAATTTTGCGGGCACCGAAACGATAAGTATAACCAAATCTGCCGGTTTTGATGGCAACGCAATAAGAAATATTACAGAAGATGATAAATCGAATTATTGGCTGAACACTGGTTCCGCATTGCTCATGTTAGACCATAATCTGACTCTTCTTCAAACCATTACCAACAGAAGTTACCAGCATAGTATAAACTCAAACGCAATTGATAAAATTTTTATTGACCGTTCGCAATGTTTATGGGTATGCACATTCGGCGGCGGCGTAAACTATTGCGACCTGAACGAGAAGCTCTTTTATACCCTTCAGCATAACCCGGAAAATGCAAACTCGCTAAGCGGCAACCACATTCGCTCGGTACTGGAATACGGAGATAGTATTTGGGTGGGCACGCAAGCTGAAGGCTTAAACCTCTACCATGCAAAAACCCAAACATTTACTCACTACAACACCCACAGCACTCCGGTCAAATTAAAAAACGATGCAATTTCATCACTCACGTTAGATGATGATAAAAACTTATGGATAGGCAGTGCTGCCGGAATTGACATCCTTAAACCGGGCGGAAAAGAATTGTGGAAACCAAAAGGCTACAATCAGTTTCCAGCTTACGTGATTGAAACATTAGCAAAAGACTGTTATGGTAATATCTGGTTCGGCAATCATGTAAATCAGTTTGGCGTGATATGGAAAAACAAGCAAAATGAGTATCATGTAAAATATTATGGTGAAGGTTATTTTATTTTACCCGATAAAAACAAACCGCAGCTTTTTGTTTCCAGCACGCATGGATTACAACGGATTATAGTTGATGCCGAAGGAAATATTACGGAAACCTACACTTACCAGGCGACGTCTAAACCCAATTCGCTAAGCTCTGATTATACTTATCCTGTCTGCAAACAAAACGATAGCACGTATTGGATAGGCACGATGGGCGGAGGTCTGAATCGCCTGTCATTCGGAACAAACAATCATTCATACACTATAAAATCCTATACCGGCGATTACGGCGTTTTTAAAGATGTAGAAAGCCTGGAGATTGACAATGCCGGAAATATCTGGATGGGTGGAAATGGCCTGGAACGCCTGAACCCGTCAACCGGTGCCTTGGTAAAATATGATAAAAACGACGGGCTGCAGGGCAATAGTTTTAAAGTAGGGTCTTCCTGGAAAGGAGCTGACGGACGATTGTATTTTGGCGGCATCAATGGACTGAATTATTTTTATGCAAGCCAGATAAAAGCAAACACCATTGAGGCACGACCTGTAGTAACGGATATATTAATCAACAACCAGTTGCCGCATTTGGGAAAGTCCGAGTCTTCTCATAACGCCATTAACCAGGCAATCAGTTATAGCCAAAATCTGAATCTTAGTTATTTGCAGAACAACTTTGTTATTTCTTTCTCTGCTATGCATTTTGCCAATCCGCTAAAGTGCAGGTACCGTTATAAGCTTAACGGGTTTGATAAGGACTGGAGATACACAGACGGAAGCCATCCCAACGCCGCTTACAGCAATCTTGATTACAACAATTACCGGTTTATTGTAGAAGCTACCAACAACGATGGTGTGTGGAGTAAACGGGTTGCCAGGATTAATATTATTATCACGCCGCCGTGGTGGAAATCTGGTGCTGCCAAAACTATTTACGGGTTGCTGATTCTCTCAGCGCTCGCAGGAATTTATTTCTACCAGGCAAGATGGTACCGGCTGAAAAGAGAGCTTGCCATTCGCACCATTGATGAAGAAAAAAGGGAAGAAATACACAGGCACCGCGAAGAACTTTACCAGCAGCAACTTGTTTTCTTTACCAATGTTTCGCATGAGTTTCGCACACCGCTTACGTTAATATTGGGTCCGCTGGAAAATTTACTTAACCAGAATAAAGATTCTGCACTAACGCATTCTTATCAGCTCATGCAGCGAAATGCAAAACGGCTGATGAATCTGATCAGCGAACTGATGAACTTTAAGAAGGTAGCGGATAGCATTGTGGAGCTAAAAGTGCAGCCACTCAACATCAACCAGTTTTGTAAAAACCTTGTTCTTGAATTTCAAAATTTAGCCATCAGCAAGGATATTGATTTCAGGATGATTGACCATACAAGCAAACATTTCAATGAACCATTAACAGGTATGTTTGATGTGCAGGTTCTTGAAAAAATCCTTTTTAACCTGTTAAGCAATTCGTTTAAATATACCGGTGTTCATGGCCAGATAACGTTTGAAATATTCTTCCGGTTTGAAGATTTCAAACCTTCGTTTGCTACCGGGTTTCAATTATTACATGAAGAGTTCCGGGCTAAAAAATACATCTATTTCCGCATTGCCGATTCAGGCATCGGCATTTCAAAAGAATCCATTACAAGAATCTTCGACAGGTATTACCGCATCAGCAAAAATCATTTAGGCTCAGGCGTAGGATTGGCGCTGGTGAAAAGCCTGGCGCAGTTGCACAAAGGCGATATTTATGTGTACAGCGAACGATATAAAGGCACGGAAATCATCATTGGCATTCCCTGGGGCGAAGAGAATTATAATGTTTCAGAAAAAGCAACCTCGCAAACCGAACCGGAAGCGCAGCTTGAAACAATAGACAATTCTACACTCTTTCCGTTATCAGATCATCCCATCGAAATAGCTTCGGCAGAAAGCAGGACGAATAAGCGCATCCTGCTGGTTGATGACAACCAGGAATTACGTGTTTTTTTGAAAGGGGCATTTGAAAAACAGTATCATATTTACGAGGCGCAGGACGGACATGCTGCCATTGAAATCGCCAGGGATAAAGTTCCGGATTTAATTATCAGTGATGTAATGATGCCCGGCATGAACGGCATTGAGTTTTGCAAAATCGTAAAAGAGACGTTTGAAACAAGCCATATTCCTTTTATCATTCTGTCGGCAAAAGATGCATTGGATACGAAGATTGAAGGCATGGAATCGGGCACCGATTTTTATTTTGCCAAACCATTAAGCATTGACCTTTTGTTACTAACAGTTCATAATATTTTTGAGCAAAGCGAAAAACTGAAACAGAGATATACCAATAATTACCTGGCGGAAGCTACGGAGTTGGTTCAATCTGAAAAGGACAAAGAATTCCTCCAGGAGCTTTTGCATATAATTGAAGAAAACATAGAGGATGTTGATTTAGATGTTGGTTTTCTATGTAAACAATTACATATCAGCCGAACCAAGCTATACCAGAAAATAAAGAGCGTATCCGATCAGTCGGTTAGTGAATTTATAAGAACAGTCCGGCTAAAAAAAGCCATTCATCTCATGACACATGAAGGCATATCCATTGGCGATGTCGTGGACAGAATTGGCATGCAAAGCAGTTCCAACTTTTCAAGAGCTTTTAAGAAAGAATATGGCAAGTCTCCGATGCAGTTTATGCAATCGCTGAAGAAGAATTAATTTGAATAACCGATCAAATAACACCATTGAGAATAAGCAGAAATATCTTCTGCAAAGCAACATCAGCTATGATGACCTTACTGCAACAGTAAATCGTTAGACTTTACAGACCGGGTTCAACAATAACGATATAAAAGTTTATCCAAGATAATCCGGCGGATACACTTTTTGCCCATGTTTCTCTGCGATTGTCACCATCTGTTTCATCACTTCAGGATTGTCCATTGGCGGCGGCGGAAGAAATTCGCCGATGGCTACCGGTTTACCTATTTCGATAAACATATCTTCCAGACCAGCGGGCACAACTGTGCAGATCAGCACTGCGTTCTCATTGGTTTTATTCTTAAAATCATGAACAATGCCCCCTTTGGGAATGGTTACAAACGAACCTTTTTTAGCTGTATAAGTGCCTGCTTCAGAATTCACTTCTACTTCGCCCTCAACAACATAAAATGATTCGTAAAAACCGGCATGTGAATGAGGTCCCGGGCCGCCGTTGGGCGGAATGTGAAATTCCATGGTTGAAAAAGCGCCACCGGTTTCTTTTCCTGTTATCAATATGCGATAGGTATCGCCAACTACGGAAAGATTGTCTCCTTCCTGCCCTGATACTGTGATAGGTTTGTTTTTCATTTTACTTATTTTTTTGATGAACGTTTACTTAATTATTGTGCAACACTGGTTGTTACATTCCATTTGTGTTCTTTCAAATAATCTTCCAAAGAACTGAGTTTGAAAAAAGTTTCTTCTAATGATTTTATGTCGGCATTATAACCCACATTTTCAAACCAACGGAACATGGTTGTCACTTCTTCACCTGCCTGCTCCTAAAAATCTTCAAAAGAAATTGGCTGGCAAGAGACTTTCCTGTTTACTACGCGGCTAAAGCTTTCTGCCACTTCATTCATGGTCATCTCAACACTGGCAACTTCTATTTCTTTACCTAAAAACTTATTCATGTTTGCAAACACATCAGCCACCATTTTTTCGTAATCATCTTCTGATAACTGCTGTAATTTTTTATCAGAACTCAGCGGCATATACAGCGTTCCGTTCTCAATCATTTGCTTCATGCCGTTGTAATTGTACTGCGCAAAATCAAACTCTTTACCTGCTTTACATTCAAATTCAATCGGCATCATCTTGTCAGTATGTGTTGCTTTTCGTGTAGTTCATTTTAAAATAATCTCCTGATCTGTAGGCGCTATAAACAGGTAGTTTCAAATTTAGAATACAACGACTGTAATCAAAATTAGTCGTTTAGAGAGTTAGTTAACGGACTTAATAGTTTCATACATGCTATTTTGGTTCGTACACATAATTCTGTATGTTGTTACTTTTATCGCAATCTTAATCATAAACAAGTGAACGAAGCTGACTTGTGCGAAGAAGACATAAATGAATTACAAAAAGCGATCACTGCTATCGCAACAATGTCATCGTCCGATTTTAAAATCCTATTGCCTTTACTTCAGAATAGAACTATAAAAAAGGAAGATTATATTTTAAAAGAAGGCGACGTATGCAGAAATATTTTTTTCTTACTCAATGGCTTTGTAAGAATGTATTACGTTGATTTTGATGGCAACGAAATCAGTTACCGCTTTACAGACAAAGGCAATTTTTTTGTTGACTTTCAGAGCTTACTTACCCAACAACCCTCACATTATTACTGGCAGGCTACGCAAGATTCAGAACTGCTTGTATTTTCTTATCAGGAAGTTCAACAGGTTTATAAAAAATCTCCTGCCTGGAACAATTTCGGCAGGCTGATGGCAGAGCGGGTGTACCTGCAATTGAATGAACGGGTAGATATGCTTCTTTATGAAGCCGGAAGAAAAATACCTGCATGTGCTTGCCAAACAACCCCAACTGCTGAATCAGGTGTCTTTGTTTCATCTCGCTTCTTATCCTGGCATCAAACCCGAATCGCTGAGTTTGGGTCGGCAGATTGTATGCAAACCATTCGCCCGGATGAAGAGAAGTTTCTTAACATTCACGAATGCGGTTTTTTAGTGAGTATGAATATCCTGTTATGTAGTTACAGTTTTAAATTGCAACAACGTTGCGATAAATAAGTTATGCCTATCTTTACCAGATTATATGGCAATTAAAACAGAAGAGCAGAGTGCATAAGATAAAGCGATACAGCTTTGACTGGGCTGTCTCCTGTAACAGCATGTAAAAAATACAACAAATGGCAGAAAATAAAACTTACGATGTTATCATCATTGGCGGAAGTTATGCAGGACTTTCAGCAGCAATGGCTTTGGGACGAGCCTTGCGAAAGGTACTCATCATTGACAGCGGAAAACCTTGCAACCTGCAAACACTACACTCGCATAATTTTATTACGCAGGATGGAAAAACGCCAAAAGAAATTTTTGCAACAGCCAAAGAACAGGTGTTACAATACGACACTGTAACCTTCTGTAACGCACTTGCAGCAAGCGGAATAAAAACAGATGCCGGCTTTGAAATTGCAACCCAAACCGGAGATAAATTCAACACGAAAAAATTGATTTTTGCTACCGGTATTAAAGACATCATGCCCGATATAACAGGCTTTTCCGAATGCTGGGGCATTTCGGTTATTCATTGCCCTTACTGCCATGGATATGAATACCGGAATGAGAAAACCGGAATCCTCGGCAACGGTGATTATGGATTTGAATTTTCCAAACTGATTTCAAACTATACAAAAAATTTAACCGTATTTACCAATGGAAAATCAACGTTGACAGAAGCGCAAACGCTGAAAATCAAAAGTCATAATATTGAAATAATAGAAACAGAAATTGAAAGACTGGAACATAAAAACGGGCAGGTTCAAAACATTATTTTCAAAGAGGGTTCTTCAACTTCGCTGAAAGTAATTTATTCACGAACGCCATTCAGGCAGCATTCTGATATTCCGCAAAGCTTAAGTTGTGAGTTAACAGAGCAGGGTTATATTAAAACAGATGCTTTTCAAAAAACAACGATTCCCGGCGTGTTTGCCTGCGGCGATAATACAACGCCGATGCGTTCCGTATCAAACGCCGTTGCCATGGGTAATTTGTCAGGCGCTATGGCAAACAGAGAAATGATAGAAGAAGCATTTTAAACAACACTCACCGGCAGCACTGTTTCGTTTTTCAGCATCATTTTTCATTTCTTATAAACAAAAGCAACGTTGCTTTATACATTTGAAACGCATCATCCTTCATACAAAATTTCTTTCCTTCAATTGAATCTAATCTTCTGAAAGAAACGGAAGCCAAAACCAGTATCATAACGTTTGCAGAAGCGGTACAAAATGTATAATAAAATCAAGGGATGTGCCCAGGCGAGGCGCAAGGGGTCGGGCGGTTACATTTTTTTAACAGCTTCCAGGTCTTATAACCGTTGAAGCCTGGCTTCTGTATTTGCTGTATTTATTACATATTTTTATTGCCAGGTGCAAATGACACCTTTTACAAGACAATCGTTAATGCACCTTGCGGATCAGGGGCGCTGAAAATTTTTTTCTTTGCTGTCTAAATACTCTTTTAAGGTTAATTTGTGAGGAGCAAAACTTAAATCAAGAGGTTCAATTTTTGAAATTCTATTTAAACGAAACATTCTGTAATCCTTTCTTAACCTGCAATAGGCAATAAGCGTCCAGCATTCCTGCAGATTATAATACAATGCAAATGGCTCTATATGTCTTGTTGTTTTCTCATCTTTTTCTTCCGAATGATAGGTAATATGTAAAACTTTAAAAGCAGTTAGTGCATTTTGAATTATAGTTAAAGAGTTACTGGTATTTGTGTTTGGTATAGCGGGACTAACGGCAATTCGTTTTGAAAGTAAGTCTGCTTTCTCCTTTGTTGAATATAACAAAACAGCTTTTATTTTATTAATAGCTTCTGAGTATTCTTTACTAAGAGAGCCATCTCTGTTTTTTAGAACCAATTGTTCAGCAGTAATTAAAGCATTTACCTCGTTTTCGGTAAATGTAATGGGTGGAATTCTATAGCCTTCCATCAACAAATACCCCTTTCCCTCTTCGGTTAATACAGGAACACCCGCTTGTTCTAATGCTTTTATATCTCTATAGATTGTCCTTACACTTACGCTAAATTTTTCCGAGAGCTGCGTAGCGGTCAAAAGTCGTTTTGTCTGTAGTTGCGTTACAATTGCGGTCAGTCTGGAAACCCGCTTTATATCGTTTGCATTCATTTTATGAAGTCACAACAGCGTTACTGCTAACACAATATTATATGCAACTCCTCAATTTGACAAATCTTAATTCCCTTCATGATCAAAGGCACACAATATAAAACAATCGACTGCCGTACTGCACCGGCAGTCTATTTTCATTACCTCTTCCCCGTCTAACCGTACATCAAAGATTTTCCCTGTTGCAGGTGAGACGATAATGTTGCAATATATTATTGTTTGAATTTTGCAAGCATCTGTTTGAACACTGCAATAAGCGAAGCGTATGACCGGGTCAACTTTGTGTTATAAAAAGGAACGAATATGAACAACAACAAAGTATGGTTTGTAACCGGTGCTTCAAAAGGATTAGGTCTCGCACTGGTACAGAAATTATTAAAGGAAGGCTATCGCGTTGCCGCTACTTCGCGCTCTGTAAATGCATTAAAAGATGCGGTGCAAAATGAGGAAGACAGCTTTCTGCCGCTGGCTGTAAATATCTTAGATGAAGCCGATATTAAAAAAGCAGTTGACGCTGCTGTAACACATTTCGGCAGCCTGGATGTGTTGGTAAACAATGCAGGCTATGGATTAATTGGTGCGGTGGAAGAACTAAGCGATACGGAAGCCCGGAACAACTTTGATGTTAATGTGTTTGGCGCGCTCAATATTATTCGACAGGCATTACCGCAGATGCGTAAACAGCAAAGCGGGCACATCTTTAATGTGTCTTCTATTGCTGGATTCAGTGGCGGCTTTGCAGGCTTTGGTATTTATTGCGCCACCAAGTTTGCCATGCATGGTTTCACAGAAAGTTTATCGCATGAGGTTAAGCCTTTCGGTATCCACACAACATTGGTAATGCCGGGTTATTTCAGGACAAACTTTTTAAATGATAGCTCTCTGCTTACACCAAAGCATGAAATGGATGAATACAAAAATGTGCGCGAAAATCAAACTGTACACCAGCAACAAATTGCTGATAACCAGCCCGGCGATCCTGGTAAAGCGGCTGATGTTTTAATTGAAGTGGCGAACATGCAAACACCGCCTTTACATTTGTTTTTAGGCAGCGATGCGTATGCAGTTGCTGAGCAAAAGATAGCATTGGTACAACAGGAAATGCAGCAACACAAAGCCTTGGTAGAATCAACTGATTTTGAACCAGCAGTAGTATAACCGCTATTGAATTTAAAACGTGTTAGCTGAAAGCATTGTTTTAATTTTGCAAGATGGCTGAAACAGAAACACTGGAGCTTTTCTACAAACGCAAATTTGATTTTGTGCCCGATGGTTTACAAAAAGACCTCGGGCACTTTAATGTATTTGCATTGGATGAGTGTAACCATCCCGGCAAAGCGCCGGTTGCATATAGTCGCCGCGATTTCTATAAGATTGCATTGATGCGCGGCAGGCATGCTTATCATTATGCCGATAAAAGCATTGAAGTAAATGGCAGCACATTGTTATTCTTTAATCCGCAGGTGCCATACACATTTGAGCCTCTTACAAAAGAGGCAACCGGTTATTTCTGCATATTTAAAGAAGCTTTTTTTAGCGAACATATTCGCGGCAGCTTAAAGGCATTGCCCATGTATATACCGGGTGCCAAGCCTGCTTATATCCTTACTAAAAAGGGAGATAAAAGTATCAGCGCCATATTTGAAAAGATGCTGGAAGAAATGAAAGGCGATTATGCTTTTAAATTCGACCTTATACGCAACTTTATTTTAGAAATGGTGCACAGTGCCTTAAAGTTGCAGCCATCAGAAACATTATATCAGCATGCCGATGCCAATGCACGCATTGCCGGCTTGTTTGCCGAATTGCTCGAAAGGCAGTTTCCCATTGAAACACCTGCACAACAGCTCACCCTGCGCAGTGCGCGTGATTATGCAGAGAAACTGAACGTGCACACCAATCATTTAAACCGGGCTATTAAAACGATAACCGGTAAAACGACAAGCGAGCATATTGCAGAGCGTTTAACCGCCGAGGCAAAAGCGTTATTAAAACATACCGACTGGAACATTGCTGAAATAGGCTACAGTCTTGGTTTTGAAGAGCCTGCCCACTTTAGCAATTTCTTCCGGAAGAATGCGTTTTTAACACCGGCTGCCTGGCGGAAATAGCAGCCATAAAAGCTTACCTTTATTCAATACCTGTTCCTAAAACCATCGCAGAAAACAAGGAATCTTGCTTAACAATATTCATTTACATCAACCGGTTTTCATTGTATAACTATGCCATGCTTATGATGTAGTATGTAGCTTTTTTTGAATGGCAAAATAATAGTAACCTTGACCATGTTACCTGCTGCGTTAACTTCATTTCTGCTAAACAAAAGTCCTATCCGGATAAATCGGTTCATCAGTTGCAATCTGCTTTTGTAAAAGAAATACTATTATGGAAGCAATCATAATGAAGGAAGCCGGCGGCATACATAAGCTGACCTGTCAGGGCATTGAAAGCCGGCGATAAACCCCGATGGCCGTCATTGTTCGCAGCACTGTTGCCTGCACCTCAAAACAATTTGTTTAGTAGCGATAATCTTAAAACACGATTTTGAAACGCACCACTTTTGTTTTCAACAGAACTTTGCATTGTAAAACGTAAACAACAGAAACATGAAGAAAACCATTTTTATTACAGGCGCTTCAACAGGGTTAGGAAAAGCGACTGCCAGATTATTTCACAGCAAAGGCTGAAATGTTATCGCTACTATGCGAAACCCTGAAACGGAAACAGAGCTTACACAACTTGATAACGTTACCCTTTTACCACTCGATGTTACGAACCCGGAACAAATAAAAACAACCGTTGCCAAAGCTATTTCGCTACACAGTATAGATGTGGTGTTCAACAACGCTGGCTATGGGCTTATTGGCGCCTCATAAGCGCTTAGCGATGACCTGATTGTAAAGGAAATAAATACCAATCTGCTGGGTGTACTGCGGGTTACACAGGCGTTTATTCCGCATTTCAGAGAAAAGAATAGCGGGTTGTTTATCAGTACCACATCCATGGGCGGATTTTTAGCCTATCCTTTGTATTCCGTGTATCACGCTACCAAATTTGGACTGGAAGGCTGGTCGGAAAGTATGTCGTTCGAACTGGGTTTGTACAATATCGGTATTAAAACCATTGCGCCGGGCGGCATTGCAACTAATTTTACAGGCAGGTCGCTGGACAAGCAGCCGGCACCCGAATACCAGGAAATAGAAGAAAAATTGTTTTCCGGTATGGACAAGACGCAAGCCACTTCAACCCCCGAACAAATTGCAGACGTGGTGTATGAAGCTGCCACCGATGGCAAAGACCGGATTCGTTACGTGGCAGGCGCCGATGCGAAAACGATGTATGCAAGACGGTTGGAAATGGGGAGCGAAGAATTTAGATTTGCAAAATTCAAATCATCTCATTTGTAAACGGAAATGATTCGGCGAAAAAGCTGTTCACTATAAAACTATTCAATAGAAGTTGGCTTCACTTTTATCTGTTTGCAAAATTCAAATGTAGCTATTTTGAGTAAGGTTGTGATAAGTTGTGTGTCTATTGTCAATTGTTGAAGCTGGAAGATATAAATGAACGGAGCTGGTAGTAACGCTCAGTGTTTTGTGGTATGGTGGAAATTTGGGACATCAGCACACCATAACATAAAGCTTATGTTGTGCGGTAATGGTTTTTCCACTGCTGATTTTAGTTAAAAGATTGCCTGAATTCTAATGGAGAAAGATTCGTTTTTATTTTAAACAAACGACTAAAAGATTGCGGATGCTCAAAACCTAACTGGTAAGCGATTTCTGAAACTGATAAAGGAGAAGCAGATAATTTTTCTTTTGCTTTTTCAACGAGTTTATTATGTATGTGTTGCTGCGCATTTTGTCCTGTAAGAGAACGAAGCATATCACTTAAATAACTGGAAGATATATTCAAGTGTTCCGAAAGAAACTGAACAGTCGGGATGCCTTGTGTTAGTGATTTTTCATTGTTGAAGTAATCGTCTAACATTTCTTCCAGCTTTTGCAGCAAATCGTTATTTGCAGCTTTCCGTGTTATGAATTGACGTTTGTAAAAACGATTACTGTAATTCAATAATAATTCAACCTGCGAGATAATTACATCCTGGCTAAAATCGTCTATCCTGCTATTTAATTCATCGTCAAGTATTTTGAAAACAGATAAAATGGTTGTCTTTTCTTTATCTGATAAATGCAAGGCTTCATTGGCAGAATAAGAAAAAAAACCATATTGCTTTATTTTTTTGGCTAAAGGGTAAGACAAGAAGAAATCGGGATGAATGAGCAATAAATAACCGGATTTTACGGTATCATCAGGACTTTCAAATATTTGGTTGGGTGCTGTAAATACCAAGCCGCCTTCACCAAAGTCATAATAATTCTGTCCATATTTTGCTTTGCCATAAAGATTACTCTTATATGCTATTTTGTAAAAATCCAGAACAATTGAATCTGGCAATTCACCCGGCAGAATTTTGATGTCTTTAATATCGATAAAACTGATCATTGGGTGCAAGGGTTTTGGCAGCCCAAACACCCAATGCAAGTCAGTTAACGATTCAAACTTTCGGGGTAAATTCTCTTCTTTTTTCATCATATAAATGTACGGTAAACGTCTTCGGCATTTTACCAGGGAATTGCCCCGGTTTCAGGGTTATATTCCTCGCTGAAAAACTTACCTGTCGGTCCGTCATTGCCAATTAAAGCATACCTGATAACACGTCCGGCTGCTTCTTCTACCGTGCCTGTGCCGTTGTGATTATTAAAATCGGTTTTGATAAAACCCGGATCTACCATGTTTACTTTAAACGGCGTATCGCGTAACTCGTAAGCCAGCACAATGCTGTACATGTTCAATGCCGATTTTGTGGGTTGATATACTGCTCCTTTATGATTATAGTATTTATTGGCAGGATCGGTGGCTAAAGTAAGCGAACCCTGGCTTGAGCTAACGTTCACAATGCGCGGTTCCGCCGATTTTCGAAGCAAGTCTACAAAAGCCTGCGTAACTCTTACAACACCAAATAAATTGGTATCAAAGGCTTCTTTAAATTGGTCAACACTCGCCTCAAGCGCGCTTTGCGGCATGCCACCCGTTATGCCTGCGTTGTTAACCAGTACGTCCAATACGTCAGTTTTTTTGCCTAATTCGGTACGGGCGGTTTTTACCGATTCGTCATCACTTACATCTATCTCTACAGCTTCCACTTCTGTAAGCCCTTCTGCTTTCAGTTTTTGAACGGCTTCTTCACCATTCTGCTGCGTGCGGCTGCCCAGATACACATAAAACCCTTTTTGCAGCAATTGACGAGCGGTTTCCTAACCAATACTTTTATTGGCTCCTGTAATCAATACTTTTTTCATTTGTGTTTAATTTTTTAATTCTTATAAATGACGGCAAATTCTTTAGCAAAATCTGCCAGTTTCACTTTGCCTAAAACTGTTTTGTGGCGGTAATAATCTTCATATAAAAGTCCGCTGCCCTGGCTCGCCTGCATTTCCACAAAACCTTTGGCAACCTGCAGGCTCATTCCTGCGGCTGTCATTCCATTCAGCAATTGTTCATCAGAAATTACAGACCACTTTAAGTCAGGTTTCCCGATAGCTTCGCCCAACGCTTTTGCTATTTCATTTGGCGACACTTCGTCACTTGCTATGTACCGAATGGTTCTGCCTTCAAAAGGCTTTTCCATGTCTCCGGCAATGGCAGATGCAATATCTGATGGAGAAACCCAGGGTTCTTTTTTATCACCGCCGTAATTTGAAATGATAGCTCCGTTTTCTTTTATGGTTTGTATTGATTTATACAAATTGGTGAAAAATCCTGCCGGGCGCATAAACTTTATAGAAACATCATCCGGCAACTGGTTCAAAATTTTCTCTACTTCGTAATGAAAACGAAGATTTCCGTTGCCTTTATTAGTGTGCGCGCCAATGGCGCTTAACTGTATCGCCTTTTTTACGCCTGACTGTTCGATGGCTTGCTTGTAATTTTTGCCAATATTTGTTATCGTTGCTACGATGTCAGGATCAGGGTTAGAAAACGCACTTCTATCAAGCGTTTCCATTAAGTAAACAATATCAGCACCTTTGAAAGTATTTGATAAAAAATCAACATCCTGCATAGTGCCGATGGCAGCTTTTGCGCCCAAAGCTTCAATATCTTTTTGCCGTTCGGCTTTGCTGCTGATAACCGTCACCGAATGTCCTTTTTGCACCAATTCCTGTGTAAGTGGTTTTCCGATATTTCCTAACGAACCTGTAAGTACAATGTTCATTTTCTGTTCTTTTACTGATGCAAAGTTGGGCAACTGTCAAAAAGCAGATATAACATAATTGAGGATTTTCGTAACCAAAATGAGAATGTCGGGAAGTGTTGAATTCGCAGGGTGTCGTGGTAACATTACCGCTAACGTTTAAGTATTTATGAAAGCTATGGAATTTGAATTAGATTCAACCCGGCTAACTGCCGGCAGCTAAATAATCTCAGCATAATCTGCCATACATTTCTTATTTGGACACAACAAACAGCCATTTGAACACTTTCGTTGCTCTGAAAGACAAGATGTTTACAGTCTTTATTTCAATAGTAGAAATATGAAAGTAACACTCATTACAGGCGCTTCGGGAGGAATTGGAGAAGCCTTTGCCAAAAAGCTTGCAGCAGAAAAACACAATCTGGTATTGGTAGCCCGTTCGGAAAATAAGCTGAAGGAACTGTGTAAAGAACTCGCTGCTGCTTACTCCGTTGCCGTGCAGTATATCGCGCTGGATTTAATAAAGCCGGATGCGGATAAAAGCCTGTTTTATGAAACAAAAAAACGGGGATTTGAAGTTGACTGGCTGATTAACAATGCAGGCATCGGTTCGGGCGGCAACTTTTTAGAATATAGTCTCCAATTTTGGCTAATGAAAGTGCAATAACTTTTTCTATGGATTTTTATTCTCTTACCTTAAAGAAAAACTGCGCCTGCAAAATAAAATATGGGCAAACCCACTACAATTTTGACGAAGGTATTATGTCGTTCGTCGCACCGGGTCAGGTACTGGTTCAGGAAGGGGATTTAACGCCGCCGGCAAGTGGCTGGCTGCTGTCGTTTCATCCTGATTTTATTCGAAGTTATCCGCTTGGACAAAAAATAAAAGAGTATGGATTCTTTCATTATTCTATGACTGAAGCGCTCATTCTTTCTTCAAAAGAAGAGGTATCCATAGAAGCTATTTTTACAATTACAGGCAATGAATATCATCTGCCGGTTGACAGGTTCAGCCAGGATGTTATGGCGTCTCAACTGGATTTATTATTGACTTACTGCAACCGTTATTACAGCCGGCAGTTTATTACCCGTCGCTCACCGGCAAGCGATGTGCTGACCCGGATGGAAGCATTGCTGACAGCGCATTTTAACAGCGATAAAATACAAGAGAAAGGCTTGCCAGTGTAACTTATTTAGCGGAGCAACTTAATTTATCAACCAAATATTTAAGCGACATGCTGCGTAGTGTAACGGGGGCAAAGTACGCAGCAGCATATTCATAACAGTTTAATTGAAAAAGCCAAGCAAATACTTGCTACAACTCATCTTTCTGTAAGCGAAATAGCTTACCAGTCAGGATTTGAATATCCGCAATCTTTCAATAAATTATTTAAGAAGAAAACCAACCTGTCACCGCTTGCGTTCAGGCAATCCTGCAACTGATATACAGGAATGAATTGAGATGCCGATGAAGCAATCGTTATTTCTAAAGTAAACAAGTAACCGTAAATTTCCTTTCATTAAAAGCATAAGTCAATCCATAGTTTTTTATGTAAAAGCTGCCATCGCTACTCTCCATAATTTCTAATTAAGCAGTCTCAAATTGATAAATCACTCAAAGGGAATTACATTCATTCAAACCCGGCACACAAAAATTAGCTGCGTCTCTCAAAAATTGTGTTGGTGTTTTTGAAATAAATTTTTTAAAGTCTTTGTAAAGATGACTGTAATCGTAATACCCGAATAACTCAACAATAGCCGACCAGTTTACTGAATGAGTATGTAAGGATATAAGGTAAGACGCGGTGCTTTTAAACCGTTCATACCTGATTCTTTCTTTTACAGAATAACCAAAATATTTTTTAAAGTTGACTTGAACTGTTCTGCTGGAAACATCTGCGTTATGAGGAGTCTTGTAAAGCGTATGGATGATAGCTTTTGAAGACAACGTTTCTTTATAGATCAATCCAAGTTTTTTAGCTTCAGACGATTGAGCGGTTTGGCATAAATACCCTTGTAAGTGTTCTACTTTTCCGGATAAGTCATTATAAGTGTTAAGGTCGTTCCACCAATTTTCTATTGGAAATAATGAAAGTAGTGCGTCAGTATTGAGTATTATATCACCGCTAAAGGAAGATAAATTCATTTTAAAAACTCTGTAAAAACCATCTAATAAAAAGTTGATGACGATAACTTCGCTGGAAGGGAGCACTTCATAATAAAAGCTGTTTCGCAGCGGACCAACCAATGCAAATTTTTCAATTGATTGGGGTAAAAATTGTTTCTCAGTAAGTGATACCTGAAACGGCTTGCCGAAGTTTAAGATTAGCATCATCTCTAAATTCGGAGTTACACATTTTACATGTTTCTGCGCTTCTTTTTCTGTACGAAAACAATAAAATGAACTGATGACTTCTTCCAGTGCATTACACGGTTTGAAATAGAATTCTTTCATCAATAATTATGTTAGGCTTATGTTATGCGGGATGATAAATCACCCTGCATTGACGGCAAACTGAAAAATCAAATTATCATTTCTGCTGAGTCAAACAATAAGCCGGACAAAATTAAAATGATACATTTTAATATGAATATTTCTACTGTGCTTCTTCGTTTTCTTACATCTTTCAAACTCCACTCTGGATATAGATTTGATGGCAGAATCATTCACTTATAACTTATGGCAACAACAAATCGAATTCTCATTACCGGTGCAACAGGAAATATTGGCGGCGAATTAGTAAAGCAGTTATCAGCGAAAAATATCGCTTTTAAAGCTATGGTCAGAGCTAAAGATAAAGCGACTGATTTATCTTCAAATCCCGAAGTTGAAATTATCGAAGGAGATTTTAACGACTCATCTTCCATTAAAAAAGCATTGGAAGGAATTGACACTGCATTCTTGTTAACCAATTCTACCGAACAGGCAGAAGAACAACAAACTTCTTTCGTTGAAGCAGCTAAAAAAGCGGGCGTAAAGCACATTGTAAAACAGTCGCAATGGGCTGCCGACGAACATTCGCCGGTGCGTTTTTTACGCTATCATGCTATCGTCGAAAGGAAGATTCAGGACGCAGGCATTGCCTACACTTTTCTTCGACCGAATTTGTTTATGCAGGGTCTGTTGAGCTTTAAACAGACAATAAAAGAACAAGGTAAATTTTTCGCCGCTATCGGCGATGCAAAGGTCAGTATTGTTGATGTAAGAGATATTGCTGCCGTGGCTGCGGAAGCACTCACATCCGAAGGTCATCAAAATAAAATATACAATCTTACCGGTCCCGAAGCATTAACGCATCAGCAAATGGCAACCCTTTTATCGCAAGCGCTGGGCAAACCTGTTGCGTTTACAGATGTGCCGCCGGATGCTATGTTACAAGGCTTGTTATCAGCCCATCTGCCGCAATGGATGGCGGAAGGATTGATAGAAGATTATGCGCACTATGCACGGGGTGAAGCCAGCGTTATTACAAACGATATTCAAAACGTAACAGGCAGACCGCCTTATGATTTTAAAACATTCGCGAACGATTATAAAACTGCCTTTTCATGATGCGATGTTACGCTTTGATTTCTTTTTCCACCGGTGTGGATACCATTTTATTGAACGTTCGTAACGGCAGCAACCATCTGAAAAAGAAAGCCATTTTTGCCTGCGAAGTAGCCGGATACCTGAGTTTAAAACGACTATCCGTTGCTGCCGTAAAAACATTTTTAGCCACTACATCAGGCGTTGGTGCATTTTTATAGGCAGCTAATGTATTGTGCTGCACTTTCTTTGCGTAGCTATCATAATCTGCATTTGAGGCAAACGATATGTTATCTGTAAACTCACTTTTTACAGAGCCAGGCTCAATATTTTTGATGATGATATTGAACGGTTTCACTTCAAACTGCAACGCTTCCATAAAGCCTTCCAGCGCCCATTTGGTACTGTTATAAACGCTGTACAAAGGAAACGTTAGAATGCCGCCTGATGATGTCGTATTTAAAATAATTCCGTTTTTCCTCTTGCGGAAATAAGGCAGGAAAGCGCGGGTCACATTCATAACACCGAACAGGTTAGTTTCAAATTGTTTTCTTACCTGTTCATCTGTCGTGGCTTCAAAAGCGCCTGCAAGCGCATAGCCTGCATTGTTGTATAGAACATCAACACCGGTAAATGTTTGCTGTATTTTAGATAGCGCCGCGTTTATGCTTTCTACATTGGTAACATCAAGCTGAAAAGAAACGATAGAAGGATACGGAGCAAATTCTTTTATATTGTCTGCCTTGCGCATGGTGGCGGCAACGTTCCAGCCCTTTTGCGCAAAGTAGATGGCGGTTGCTTTTCCAATGCCGGAAGATGCGCCGGTAATCACAATGGTTTTATTGTTGTTCATAACCTTGATTTTTTCAAGGTCAAAGTTAAACAGGCAACAACCATCAGCGAAGGACATTTGTCCGAAAATGGAGAATCAGATTTTATGTTTTTTTCGCAGCCGGCTTAGGTGTCTTGGCGTGATACCGAGCATAGAAGCCGTGTACATAACAGGCACCTGCTGAATAAACCTGAGCTGGCTTTTTGCCATCCATTCAAACCGCTCTTCCGCCGATTTTTCGATCAGGCTAAATACACGGTCTTCAATGGTGATATAGTTATACTCCAATGCTTTTATGTAGAAGGTTTTAAAAGCTTCGTTTCGGTCAATTAAATAATTGAACGCTTTTCTGTCAAACACAACCAGTTCGCAATCGGTGACTGCCTGCAGATTTTCAATGCTGGGGATTTGCAAAATGAAACTGCGCAATGAAGTGGCAAAATCGTTTGGCAACGACATCCAGCGGGTCACTTCATGATGCTGGGCCGGATAATAATGCCTGATTAACCCTGCATTCAGAAAACCGATTTTTTTGCACACCTGTTCCTCTCTTAAAAAGTATTCGTTTCTTTTGAGATGCACCACCGAAAAGAACGATGCAATTTCTGCTATGTCTGCCTCACTTGCTACGCAGAAATTGTTGATAGCATCAATGATATTTTTGAATGTATTGTTATCCATTTACAAGATGCCTGTTACATAAACGATTGTCTTTTTAAAAGGTACAAACCAGGTATCATCATTTCCATTCCGTTTGTAAAAGTAAAATGCGCAATAGCTGTAAAAGTAAGCATTGCCGCCATCGCTATCCGCGCCAAAAGCGCAACATCAAAATGATTGAAAACAAATTTTGTTACCGTTATTGCAACAGCAAAAGATACAAATAATACAATGGGTGATTTTATTTGTGTCGTAATCTTACAATAACCAATTGAGATAAAGCAAAGGCAGCGGCAGACGCAGAAAAAACGGAATAATCAAGCGGCACTTTTATGCTTTTGGAAAACGTCATAGACAATGCAAAAAGCAGCAATAATAATCCTGTACACCTCGCAAAGAAAACAGTCTTAAAATTCGTTAGTAATACAATAGCAAAGATGATTTCTAACGCAGTAGCTACGCCGCCAGCAAACGGTATAACTGAATCAGGCAAATACGGATTTAGTTCTTTGGTGTAAGTAAGAAAATTGCCCCAGTTTCCCCACGCTGAAAGTTCTTTAGTCCACAGTCCAAAACGGTCTGCCACGGCAGATAAAAAACCCGCACTTAATGAAGCGCGCAAAAACCATTCGATAAGTATTTGTTGCCTGCTTTTCATAGAGAGTTTGTAATATCAAAAGCATAAAGATAAAGTTTCTGTTATAACGCTTCTTACAGCTTGAAACGTAAAGCAACATGTCAATGACGGCTTTCCGTTTCGTCAATGTTCAACAGGTAAACGAGTGAGCCGGTGCCGATAAAAAGATGAACAATTTGTACAGGTAAGATATTGATGAGCTGTAACGCGCCATCATGCAATCCCCAAAAGTCAGCTCCTATTCCAAAAGCATGTGTTACAATGCTGGCAAGAAATAAAGCCCGTAATGTTTGTGGTTCGCGATGCTGACGTAACAAAAAATTTATCATTCCGCTTCCCAAAATTAATCCTCCCATGCCGCGCAGCAACGAACCGATCTGGGGTGTGTAAGTCATTCCAAAACCCATAGCGCCCAATTGCGGCACAAAGAATAAAGCAGATCCAAATACAAAAGACAACAACGCAGCAATCAGCAGAAAAAGTGAACGTTTCATTTCCTGATATTTTTAAAATTTGCAGGTGCAAAGGAATGAAGTCAACAACCACTGGAACGATAACAAAAGATAAGAAATTCAACGTTTCCGGTTCCTGATCCGGCTTAGCGATACGGGCGTTATGCCTAAATAAGAGGCAATATAATGTTGCGGTACTTTTTCTAAAATATGAGGATATTCAAGCAGCAATTGGTGATACCGTTCAAACGGTTTGTTTTTCAGTAACGATAATAGCCGGTTGGCATGAGTAATTAATTTTTCAACGGCTGTTTCATAAAACCAATGTTTAAAAGTGGTGTCGTTCTCAAACATAGTTGTAAAGTCACTCTTTCTCAGAACAGACAACTGGCAACCGTCCATCGTTTCAATAGTTAGCTCACTCGGCGTTTGCTGTAAAAAGCTGTCCAGGGAAGTTACGGTGTCGCCGCGAAAGAAGAACTGGAGTGTGAGTTCTTTACCGTTATTATTAAACCAGACCCTGACAGAACCTTCTTCAATAAAAATAGCCCGTCTGCCGTTTGTCCTTCCCCTAAAAGAATGGTTCTTGCTTTTATTATCTTCTTTGTTAAGAATGCAGTGTCAATGGTTATCATGGATGATTCGTAATGAGGTTCTGCGAAAGTGCATAACACAAATATTCGCAGAACCTTCAATGCTACCAAGCATTTTCAGACTTATTATCTTGTAATATTTTTCACGGTCATCGTTATCAGTCCGTCAGAAGATTTTTCTTTTATCGTCTTGTGTAATAAGCGTAAATCAATATCACTTACCGGATGCGCACCGAGTTGGTAAAGTCGTTATAAAAGCCGCCAAGCGTGGCAGTATCCTGCGTTATTAACATGCCTTCATCATTTTTTAAATCAGGTGTATAATAAATCCTTACGTTCCAGCCCTTTGGCATTGTTACCGAAGAAGCCCAGTTGGACTGAAAATGATAAGTACCGATTAATTCGGATAGCGTGTGATCGCCTTTTGGTATTGGCAGCGTATGGTCGCCACCCCAGTTAGCATCGGCATAAAACACAACACCTGTTGTATCTTTCGGTGGTGGTGGCGGAAAAATTTGCAGGCAACCCGCATCCACTACGGCACTATCATTATACAACACTTTAGTAACAGAAGATAAAGCCGCCGCCGATGGCACGTTAGTCAGGTCATAATACATATAAACGCCATAGCCGCCATCAACCGTTTGTTGCGCCAGTTGCTTCGCCGTGCCGGTAGTGGTATGATTAATCCAATCAGCCGCCGGCGATAATCTGGCTTTGCCTAAGCCGGGCACGTTTGGCACCTGGAAAGAACCATATACTGCATTCCAGCTCGCATTAAGATAGCTGCCTGCTTTTAACCCCTTGTAGGTAAGACGCTCAGAAGCCGGTCCGAAATAATAAAACGTAATCAGCTTTTTAGGCATCAGTTTGTGCAGCTCGCTCAGCAATAGCACAAACGAACTGTCGTTGGGTTGGGTCGTTCCATTGGCACCATAGTCAGCATATTCGTCATCGAAGTCAATGCCATCCAGTCCGTATGTGTTTACCGTATCGCTTAGCTGTTTGGCAAAGTCATGAGCAGCCGCGCGGCTGGTAAAATTGGAAATACCAACGCCGCCATGATTGCCTAAAATTGTCATCAGCACTTTGATGCCTTTGGCTTGTAAGGGTTTGATGTATGTGTTCGCATTGTGCAGTATGGTTGATACCTGCGGGTTGTTATATTCAATCGCTTTTTTCTTCGCTGCATCGTAGTTAATATTTGCAGCAAAAATGATAGCAACGTCAAAGAGTTGCTTACCGCTGTTCTTCAGCGTATAACAACCGGCATTGAGAATGTTGTTGCTGTTTACCTCCACGTATACCACGCTCAGCGGTCCTTTCTTAGCTTTGGCTAAATCAGTAAGAGAGGCGGAAGCTGATTCTGAAGAGACAGGCGCATTTATCAATTCTCTTTTACAGCTAAAATACAAAGTAGTTACTAATAAAACAAAGCAACCGATTAGCCATTTTCCAATCGTCATAGTTATGATTTTAATCTTGTTTACAGAAAACGAAAATTAAGTTGCAAAGGTTGCCTGTTCACAGGTAAGTTGAATAAAAAGTTTTATTATTTCTCCAGCGCCATTTTACAATAAATACATTTACAATAAGTAACGGGTGTGTATTCAGTTATCAGATCCTGCACAAAACACTCGCAGGAGTGATTGACCATACGCTTTGTTGAGAGCAATTGCGAAAGAACGCGCAACCTTACTGATCGTACAATATTTCTGATGAGTTACTAATCAATTAGCAGATCGCATTGCTGCAACAGAACCTTCCGCGCAGTATTTTGCGGGCTGCGTTTTTTCAGAGAATTCATGTTTTATATGGATAAGTCTTTTTGTTATCCCGGTAATACAGGAACAGCAGCTTTTGCTGCTGTTTTAACCGTTGTATTTCTTCTGTTTTACACTGTGTCTTTTTCGCAGGAAGATGAGAACAATCTTTTGATTACAAAACCTTACCTCGCACATAAAGGTTCAGATACAGACAAAAATGTTTACCTGGTAAAAATAGTGCCTGCCTCTGTAAAAGAATTTAACCAGAAGTATAGCGCTGACATCAAAAGGCAAATAGCTGCAAACTGGTTTATCGTAAGAAAGAACAAACAACTATTGTCTGATTCCTCTTTTATAAATCTGTATCCGGCCACTCCTTACTGGAAATTATCTCCCACGCTGCTACGGTCATTTTTTAGCCGGGCGCCCGCAGAACCGTACACATTCCTGATTCAAATAGATAACGGAGACTCTCTTCCAAAAAGCATTGCAAACGCGAAAGCAGTGACTATTATTTCAGGCGTAAAAATTATAAATACAATACAAATTAAAACCACCCTTTCTTATCTCGAAAAGAATATCATTCCTGATACAGCCATCTGTTTTATTGATGGTAAATTCATGGCACCAAAAGAAGAATTGGTCATTAACAACTACGATTACAGTGTGAATGCAACCGGCCTGCTAATGGCGAAATATCCTGACGTTATGGGGCAGGGTCTGTCAGTTTCCATAAAGGAAAACCTGTTCGATACAACCGATATAGACTTCAAAGGCCGTTACTTGTTTACAAGCAACGAAAGCCCATCCATAACCACGCATGCCACTACCATGGCAACGCTGATTGCGGGCGGAGGCAATTCCTTTCATACCGGCAAAGGCATCGCTCCGGAATGCCGGTTGACTTCGTCTGATTTTCAGAATTTATTACCCGACAGCAATGTTAGCTATCAACGGTATGGTACAACGGTTCAAAACCATTCGTATGGTACAGGTATCGAAAATTTTTATGGTGCCGATGCGGTTGCATTCGATGAAGCCACACTGGAGAATCCAAACCTGGTGTATGTGTTTTCTTCCGGCAACAGCGGCGCGCTTACTGACAGCACCGGCATATATAACGGGCTGCCCGGTTTTGCTACCCTTACAGGAAGCTTTAAGCAGGCAAAAAATATCATCACCGCAGGGTCGGTCGATTCTTTTTTTCGCGTAGCTGCAGCTTCTTCCAAAGGTCCGGCTTATGACGGGCGCATTAAGCCTGAACTGGTAGCTTATGGCAACGACGGCAGTTCCGGTGCAGCCGCTATCACTTCCGGTGTAGCTCTGGCTTTGCAGTCTGCATACCGTTTAGCTCATCATGATTCTTTGCCCGGTAACAGCCTGGTAAAAGCGGTTCTCTTAAACAGTGCGGATGATGTATTTAATGAAGGTCCGGATTATTACTCCGGCTATGGCAATGTGAATGCTTATCAG
Source organism: Ilyomonas sp. (assembly GCA_965199845.1). Taxonomy (GTDB): domain Bacteria; phylum Bacteroidota; class Bacteroidia; order Chitinophagales; family Chitinophagaceae; genus Ilyomonas. Next base: position 6,926 of record CBDATZ010000015.1, on the reverse strand, counting down.
GCGGTAAAAGATATAGTATCGGGACATTTTCATGCACGCAACAGCAGGCAGAACAGCACTGACAGTTTTTCTATACCGGTTCCGGACAACATAAAGAAGATAAAGATTACATTGGTTTGGAATGATGCGCCGGCTGCGCCAAATGCCTTTACAGCTTTGGTAAACGACCTTGACCTGTCTTTAAAAAATAAAGATGATAACACGGTATGGCTGCCCTGGGTGTTAGACTCATCGCCGGACAGTGTCCGCCTTCTTTCGCCGCCACAGCGCAGGCGCGATAGCCTGAATGTAGCTGAACAAATTACACTCGATCATCCACGTAGCGGCAACTATACTATCTATATAAACGGATACAACATAGTAACAGACTCGCAGCCCTATTCCGTTGCTTATGAACTGGACACGGCGAATCAGTTTCAATTTGTTTCGCCTTCCGGTGCTGATCATTTTCAGGGAGGCGGGAAGGGCATCATCCGGTGGCGCAGCACGTATAATAACAGCGCGAGAGGCAGCTTATCATACAGCACAGATAAAGGCGCAACCTGGAAGCTGATTGAGGATTCTGTACCTCTTATCAATTCCTATCATCAATGGCTGGCGCCCGACACATCAGCCATTGCTTTATTGCGCATGCGCATCGGTAGTGATGTTTTCTTTTCTGATACTTTCGATTTTTCGAAACAACCCTTTATCCATGTTGTTATCAATTGTCCTGATTCTTCTTTACTAACCTGGCATAGCGCAGCTGGCGTTACTGCATACAGGGTGTTTCAACTGGGAGAAACCTATTTGCAACGGTATCGGGATGTGAGTGATACAAGTATAACCATTACCCAGAACAGCTCGCCTTATATTGCTGTGTCGCCTTTGCTGAGTACGGAAAGAACCGGACTGAACAGTTATACAATTGATATCAGTAAGCAAGGCGCAGGATGCTATATCAATAACTTTCTGGCAGACCTGACAGACGATCATAAAGCGCAGTTAACCTTACAGTTGGGCACAATTAATAATGTTGATTCTGTGTGGTTTCAGCGGCTGGAAAACGGCAGATGGAAAACGGTTTATATTACGCAGTCGATAAGCGATGCTACCATTCAAAACCTCTTTTCTCCTTTAATGCAGGGCGCCAATACATTCCGCGCTGTGGTGTGGGTAAACGGTGTGCCGGTTAACAGCCCGGAAGCCGGTATTTTATATTACCTGACGGCAGATTTTATCATCAAACCCAACCCGCTGCCGCAGGGACAACGGCTGTCGGTTCTTGCCAGCACACTGGTAACCGGCACGATGGCCGTTTATGATGTATGGGGAAGAAAGCTGCTGCAGCAGGAAGTGAACAATGCCACCAATACCATTAATACATCTTCACTTGCCAGAGGTATTTATTTCTTAGTTATTTACGATAATAAGCAAGCTGTGTACAAAAGCCGTTTGGTGATAAACTGAGAAGATTAATCTTTGGCATATCCGGTTTTGTACAAATAAAAACGGCTGCCATCCGGCAGCCGTTAGAAGTAGTAACCAAACAAATTTATTTATACAAATAGCTCAATGCAATAACATCATTCGCATTAAAAGGGCGGTCTGTACCATCTGTACAAGCCAGCATCCAGCTACCCGGATCTTTAGGTGTTGAATTGGTGCCCGGAATGTAAATAGCGCCAACGCCTGCCTGTCCTTCATTATTGCCTGGCAGCCTGATGCCACAGCTATACTTACGGTTGGCATAATCGGTATGGCGCATACCAATGGTATGTCCTACCTCATGTGCAATAACAGTAGCAAGCCACTGTACATCTGTGTTATTAGAAAAAGTGCCTTTGCGCGAGTTTAAAGTAATGGGTGAAGCCGGGTTGCCACTGGCATCGGGAAAGCCCGAAGAGCGACCTAATACACCGCCGCCGCCTAAGTCGGCACCAATGATGTCAATATCGGCTCCTGAATTGGCAGGCACTCTTTTGAATGTTAAACGAAGACCTAATTTGTTGTAACGTGCCACCACACTGTCGGTAGCAGCATTAAACAATGCCTGTGAGCTTGGATACGAATTGGAGATGGTAATGATTTTTGGCAAACCGGTTACCAGGAGCGTGGTGCGGTACTGCTCTTCCTGGCCCACAACGAGGTTAGGCCCTACTGTAGTTTTGTTCAGCGATTCAGCAGAGAAAAACAAATCACCTTCAACAAGGTAACCGCCATCAACGGCTTCAATGCCATCGGTACTGAATCCTTTTGCAGTTAATTGTTCAATAACGCTGTTCGGGATATTGGCATACTGCTGAACAGTTTTGGCATCGCTGGACTTTTGGCAGGAGAAAAAAGCCTGGCTGGCAAACAGCAATGCCACCGGAAATGCAAGTTTCATTTTTGTCATGTGTAATTATGGTTTTATGTGATAAGAAATGTTTTGGCTAATTTTCGGCAGACCTTCTTTGTAAGAACATCTGCATACAGTCAATTAATTTTAATACTTTGTAAAACTAAAGATAAGATTGTACAAAAAATAGCAATCCGGCAATTAAATTTTTATCTTGTCTTATCCATATAACAAACTTATAGCTGGTAACCCATAATATGCAAGCCTAAGCAGGAAAGAATACCTTACAGCAATGATGCAGTGTTGCAAAGTTTAATCATTGAGCTTTTATATAGTACATAATCAGAGTTACTACTAACCTCTTTGTATGCAATTGATACAACATCCTTTTTAGTACCACTTCTAACGCTTGCACAAGGTGACTACCTATCTTTTTTATATAAAGAAAAGTGACATTGTAAACGAAATTTGTTTGCCGCAATTTCGGCAAACAAAATGAACGATGGTTGTCCGGGAAGTATCTGGCGAACTCATGCGCAGGGTGTATCGCAGCCTAATAACAGCCGTTCCGGTAATGCCCGGGTATGGCTTCATAAGAATCTGGTATCCGCCTGCCTGGAATCACAATAAAGTTTTCAACGTGATGTCAATGTCAGCCAAAATGCTGAATGAATCTGTATTGCCTTTTGTAAGTCTGATAGTTTACTGAATAAAATGTGGTATTTCATTATAAAAGGAAAGTCTTGTTTTCAAAACAATGTTCACGCCCAAATCATCCGCATAAAAAGCGGAAGCGGTTGAGATAATCGCGGTAAGAAACATTCGTGAGATTATAAATTCGCATGTCAATGTTCAATGGCTTCCTGCAAACCATATAATAAAGAAAAACCTTCTTTTCATTAATGAAAAGAAGGTTTTTCTTTATTGAAGTATTCGCCGAATCTATTAGCAAAACCGGTCTCACATCAAGCCGTCCGGCTGCTTATATTTAGTGTAATACATGCGTGTATAACGGGACGTTATTGCTCTATCTCAACACCGTTGATGGTAAGCGATTTGCAGGAGATGGAAATATTAGTGCCGTAATAACTGTCGTTGTAATCGGCTCCGCTCAGTTGATCGGAATAAGATTCCAGAGCACCACTTTTAAAAAGAAAGGCTCCTGTCGGGATTTTTGCCGTAGGTATCGGTGATGGTAATGCTGCCATCAAAGCGGGTATCACGTTTTGCAAACACCCGCAGCAGCTCCGGGCTTACCTTTTTTACCCTACACCGGGACAGGTACACTTACTGCGCTTCTCATCAGTCGTTTTGTTTTCCTGTTGCCGAATCACCGACAGCGTAACTAATACTAATACCGCGTGCTGAGGTACTATATGATAACAGGAGCCGTTACCGTTTTGCCCCCGTACGTGATGCTCAGTTCTAATTTATTCCGTGTTTCATCCTGGGCACGGGCGGGTGACACAGAAAAGAGGAAGAGAAGAAGGAACAGTGAGGCAGCGAAATGTAGTTTCATAACAATAATTGTTGAAAGGTTTAATAAATAATGTGTTTGTAAATTTTATTTTAAAGCTGGAAAAAAGCAACATCCAGGCCACATTATAACAATAAAAGAATTGTTTGTTTCTCATTCCTTACTACTGGCTGCAATTTATTTTAATATACTAACCGGTTAGTACATTGCATGATATATGGAATAAAGTTTGGTAATAAGCAAACGTTCCGGCTTTTCTTTATCCTGCCGGGAAAGCGAAATATGGCTAAGTGCTGTAAATTTTATCGTAACAGGAATGAGTTTACAAAAATGAGGGTGCGAATGAAGCGGAGAAATATTGGATAAAAAGAATGACAGAAGTCGCTGGAAAACAACTGCTTTTTACGTAGTTATCCTGCTGCTCTTCTGCTGTGAATGCAGTGCTGCTTTTGCGCAGGATCATTACAATACTGAAGTGCCTAAAGACATCATCATATTACAAAGCACAACGCTGTATGACAGCGCATTGGCTACGGCAAAAACAGCGGCTCATTCTTTACATAAAACACTTGACCTGCGCGGGCTAAAGCCGATTGCGAAAACAGGACTTACTGCCAGTGAAACTGAATGCCATGGCAGTGGTGGTGGTGATGATTTCGGTTATCCCTGTTACTTGGCGCGGGGCGATGGCAACGCTGCCAACGATGATTATATCTCGATAGAATATTCAGATGCCTATAAAGGCTTTGCCAAAGGATATTACATTGTGGTAGCTGCCATTACGGATGTGAAGTCAAACGGAATGAAGCAAAAGCTGGCTGCCGTTCAGCAGCAATACCCGGATGCGTATGCAAAACGAACGTACATCTGGTTTGGCTGTATGCATTAGCGCAGGTATTATCATCAATTCTATTCTTTATGTTCAGGTGTTTTTTGTTTGTTGCTTTATTATCGCTGTCCGCTTCCACTTCTTTTTGCCAGATAGCCACACAACCGGTGGCACAGAAAGATTTGCCAAAGAACCTTGCCTGCAAAGGAAAATTGGCGCAGGCTCTTCGCTTTACCGATAAAACGGGAGATTACTTATTGGTTACCACGCAAACCGGCGTACAAACCAAGACGGGAAGCGATGATAACCGCAGTGCTCATTTGTATGCGTATGTTTATAAAATGCAACCGGCTGGCGCGGCGTCTTTATTATGGCAACTGAACGATGGCGTAGATGATTGCCAGCTTGATGTAGTAACAGAGTTCGTTCCTGCTACGCTCAGTGTTACCGATCTGGATCAGAATGGCATTGCTGAAGTGTGGCTGATGTATCGCACCGCCTGCCGCGGCGATGTGAGCGGAGCGGAAACGAAAATTATTATGCACGAAGGCACATCCAAATATGCCTTGCGGGGCGAGGGTATGATAAAAGCCGGTGATAACCTGCCATCCGGCAGCGGTACCTACACGTTCGATGGAGCGTTTCAGAAAGCACCTGCTGTTTTCAGGCAACATGCCGCTACGTTGTGGAAACAAAATGCAGTGGAAATATTAAAACAGGCATGCCATTTTAACAGATGGAACGATCAGTCTTTTCAAAAAATCTTTGAGTTTAAAGCACACAATGCCCCAAATGCGGCAGCGTTTGCAAACCGAAATAAAGCCGTCTATGCAATCAACGGCCATACACAACAAAAAACGAATGCAACAGTACAGAACAACAAACTGAAAGCGTAATTGGATAAGGGAATAATAATGCAGGATGAGCTTAACAACAAGAACAAATAATGGCTGGAAATCTGTAACTATTATATCATCATGAAACATCAGCTTGCCGCAACAGTTTTATGTTTTATTGTTTTGTTTCTTTTTGCAAAATGCAATGAACCAAATGGCAAAACAAATGAAAGCGCTGCCATCTCAGATAGTGCCAGCCAGACAGCAGTCAATACTTATGACACAGGTAAAAACGCAATCCTGATATTGTATGCGAACTGGCAAAAGAACAGATTCGCAAAGGGAACTATTGGGCGAATGATAGCTGCAACCAGGACTGGTTTCTTAACCATGCAGAAGAAGATATAAAAGACCTGCCGTATGGCTTTCCTGATCCTTCAGGATTCAGAACCTCTTACGCCGATTTGAATGGTGACGGCATTCGTGACGGGCTCATTGCTTTTACACCGGTGCAGTGCGATGGTGGCAACGCCTCTATGTGGACACAGGAACAGGTATTCTTTTTATCGGGCCAAAAAGGCTATGCAATTACCGACTCATTACGGGTGGACGAATTCGCGGCTACGGATTTTGACAGTACCGGCTTTTACTGGCTGGATAGCATCGGCGCTAATAAAATCTATGGCATGTACTTTTCGTTTGCTGCTGATGACGCGCATTGTTGCCCAAGTACCAACAAGCCGGTCACTTTTGATTATGCGCAGAGAAAGCTGGTGTATATAGGACAAAACCAGGAGCAGAATTAGAATCTTCTTGTTTACACACTATAAGGATAATTGCCATGAAACTTCCCCCTGCTATTGCCTTTTTTTTAAAGGAAAAGATGACAGTGGCTGTTGCCTGCCTGCCGCAAAAATACCCGGAAGCGGAACGGTTTCTTTTTTTTCAAAAAGGGTATAGAGTTCATGCCATCAGCGGAGACATACTGACAGGCGATCAGCCAGGTGACTTTCAACCAGATTGGTTTGTTATCTGCACCAACGAATTTGATGATCCTTTTTTTGTAGATTTTACCGAAGAGGAAAAAGACTTTCCGGTTTACTTTGCCTTGCATGGCGCAGGCAGATGGGAACATCTTCTCATAGCTGACACCATAACAAAATTCACTTCTTTGCTTATTTCTTTACAAACATTTACAACACGATAAAGAGCGTTCTTTATCATTTGCAAAGAAGAATACGGACTTGTCTAATTCGTTCTGGAAAGAAGTATATACAAGTATTGCTGAGAAAGAAACCAATGATTTGATCACGCTGCCGGGGGATGAGTCTGCATGGATAAAAGGGAAGGTAGTAATCACAAACCTGGGAAACAACCGGATGAGGGTTATCAACCACCTAAAAGAGAAATTGAAGCTAACACCGCAACAGGCATTGCAGCTAAGCAAAGGAGAGGAAATTGAAT
>CBDATZ010000014.1:0-59290 GCA_965199845.1 Ilyomonas sp. | reverse complement strand
ATGCTCCAGCTTTGGTTGATGTTCGTCTGTCTTACCAACGGCTGTTTAACTCTCGCCGGCAGACGTCTTTTGCTTTTTTTTCTTTTGTTCAACTTCAACATCTTATACACTTTGTATACCTTTTTATGGTTCCATCCTTTGCCGTCTCTTTTGAGGTAAGCAAAGAGCTTTCTGAAGCCATAGCAGGGATGCTTGAAAGCTAAGTCCTGCAAGGCTGCTGTAACTTCTGAGTCGTCTTTTTTGCTGCTGTAGTAATACTGTGAACGTGTTAGCCCGGTGAGTTGACAGGCTCTCTGAACAGGCAACTTGTAGTCCCTGACAATCTCTTCCGTCAGCTGCCTTTTGTCAGAGAGCCCCAGCCTTTTTTTGAAATGACGTCTTTTAGAATGGAGTGATCCATGCTAAGATCCGCATACATCTTCTTCAGTCTGCTGTTTTCCTCTTCCAGGTCTTTGAGCCGCTTGACATCCGAGGCTTCCATGCCGCCATATTTGCTCTTCCAGTTGTAAAAAGTGGCTTCGCTGATACTGTGTTCCCGGCAGAGTTCTTTGGTGGCTCTGCCCGCTTCCTGCTGCTTTAAAATCGCAACAATCCCTGTCTCCGTAAATCTTGAATTTTTCATCGTTTGCAGTTTAAAATTATAACTCTTTATCTAATTCTAAACTGTCCAATTTTTAGGGATACTTACAACTGCCCTATACTGATGGTATGGTGTAAGAAATTTAGAGAAAGTAAATAGCGAATGGAAGATTATTTATATAGGTGCAATTTTTTACATTCCCGAAAAAAGTAATTTAATTAAACCAAACATCAAGTAAGACAAGAAGGAAAAACTGTCACCAACAAAAGGATTGCTGCAAGCGGGGCATACCCAGCGCAGCATCAACAGCAGCAGACCTTCATATTGCTGGCATTAGCGAAGCGAAAGCTATGAACTGGAATCTATTCCCTAAATTTGAAGTATGATCACAGAAGAAAACAAAATAGCCATAGCGGAGAGACAGATAACAGGCTTTGACTGGTATCGGCTGACAGAGTTGTCCAGTCATATCTTGAATAGCCTTATCGTCAGATATGGAACCGCTATTATAAAGGAAGAAGCAAAACCTAAACCCGATCTCTCTTTCATTCACCATTGTAATGAAGAGATTGACTATTTGCAAGCCCTTCGACATGACCCGGCCAATTTTGAATCCATTGAAAGCATGGAAGCCATCATCGATAAATACGGTACGATCTTAAAAGGGGAAGATGACCGAGCTTGAGCAGCTGCTGGCAAGGTTCGCTTTACCGGAAAAAGAAGTAGCGTTATTGCAGCAGAAAATCAACGAGTATTATACCCGTAACATTCACCCTTCTTCTCATCCCCGTGTGGTTATCTTGGGTGCTCAGCCCGGCGCCGGCAAAACAGAATTACAAAATATCGCCCTGCGCCAGCTGGAACACAATGCCGTGATCAACAACGCAGACGATTACCGCGATTTCCACCCGCAGGCGCATTTGATAAAACAACATCATGAACGGTACTATCCCGAACTGACCGCCTCTTATGCTCAGCACTGGGCAGTGGGCTTGCAGCATTACTGCCGTGAGAATGGGCTTAGCTATACCCTTGAAACCACCCTGCGGGACGGTAAAAGGCTCAACGATACCATGGCTGCCATTAAAGAGCATGGCTTTGCGGTAGAAATGAAAATACTGGCTGTACACGGCTCCGTTTCGCTGCTAAGTGCTTATGCGAGATACGAAGACATGAAACAGGCAAGCGGCAGTGGAAGAGCCGTTTTCAAAGAAGCCCATGATGCCCGTTACAACGCTATTCCCCATGCGCTGGCTCAGATTGAAGAAGCAAAGCTGTATGACAGGATCAGCATTTATGGAAGAAGGATACTTGGCGAAGGCACGGCAGAGGAGAGGAGTGGAGTTGTCCACATTGCTACCGATTCCTTTTCGCCTCTGCAAGCCTATCTCAGAGAACGCAACCGCGTGCTTTCCCAAGAAGAAAAAAGGGTGTACAACAAGGTCTATGAACAGGTAGCGAGCTTGATGAAGGACCGCAAGGCTACGGCCGATGAAATCAAGCTTTTTAAAAGCGCTTTGCAGGTATTTCCCCTGCGCTATTCTACTGAAGACAAAGGAAGAAGCAGAGAAAGATAAAAACAGAAATGGTGGCGCAATCAGGGATTGATAGTTATCCACAAAATCACACAGTAAACATTTTTCCATTAAACTGACAATGATACTTATCTTTTGTTCGGATGAAAGCCCCTCATGATTGATGTTTAATACACAGCTTGGTGAGCATGGTGCTGTAAAAGGAGAAGCGTGGTATACCGGTCATCTTCCGAACAAAGAACGAGTACCGGTTCCTCACTGTGGCAAAAAACTATGGATAGCTTCTTTCCATGGGGGGTTACGGAAAACGGATAAACATCTTTTTCATCCCGAATAGCTTCCTGTAAGGCTGCCATGTTTTGTGGCGAGGAAAGAATCCCTTTGCTCTCAAGCCATTCGGTGCACATTTTATGGCATTTGTGTTGAGATTTAACACGCTTTGCTGCCATCCGCATTTCTACAGAAGGATTGCCCTTTTCGGTAAGCCAGGTGAAATAATCCTGTATTTCCTCATTATCTAAGTCAACCACTTTGTTCTTATGCTTACCAAAAGCAAAAGTGATTTGTCCTTGTTTGTTTCTTGAAAACTTGCCGCTAAAGTCAATGTGAGGCTTGTGGTCAAAACAGAAAGAATGAAGAGCGTCTACATTGGGTGCTACATCTTCATAATGCCTCAACTGGCTCTGTAATACTTTTATGGTGGCTTCTACATCTGCCTGTGCAGAATGTGCCTTGTCAAAGGCTTCTCCACAGTAGAACCGTACCGCACTGGTCAAATCTCTCGGTTCTTTTTTATGATAAAGAGAGAGCACATCCACCACTTTTGTTTCGGTAAGAAGGATGGGATACATCTTACAACGATGAAACTCTTCCATCAAACAGGGGATGTCGAACCTGCGGACGTTAAAGCCTGCAAGGTCACAATTGGTAAAGAACCGGCAAATCTGGCTTGCCACATCGCAGAAGGTAGGTTTATCCCTTACATCTTCATCAGTAAAGCCGTGTACCTCGCTTGCTTCTTCGGGAATGCGTATGCCCGGGTTCAGCAGGTAATACAAATTTTCCTGTCTCTGATCAGGATGGAGCTTGATGGCGGACAATTCAATAATGCGGTCATGTTGAGGGTCAACACCAGTCGTTTCCAGATCAAAGAAAATAAGAGGTCTTTGCAAATGAAGAAAGACACCAGACTTTGGTTCTGAGAGTTGTAGTTGGTTCATAAATGAACCCAAGATAGTAATTTCTGTTAAAAGTTATAAAATACAATCCTATCAAACATATATATCAGAAAATGCACATCAGAGAAGCAATAGACAGTCAGGACAGCCTTCGCAAACTTTACCGAAATAATTATAGATGCTAAAATACAGGAATTTAGAACCGATACGAAAGAGGCGACCCAGGCGCAGCTGTCACCAGATCAGGAACGGCAAGAAGAAGTCCGGGAAGCTGCAAACGATAATTTTGAAGATGTACAAATGACTGAAACAGAAAGACGACTTAAAGACGTTATGAACAATATGAGAAGCCAGGGAAGAAGACGAAAATTATAAGTAATTGCAAGTAATATTATTTCATGTAAAAAAATATTTGTTACTATGGTTCTACTGTCGAATATTTGGGATTCGCGAAATTACGAGGTTGCATGTCGGAAATATTTAATAAATCAGTTGAAGCGGCAAGATTCAGGATTAATGAATCTCTTGCACATATTTTAGCAGTTGATAGTTACCAAGCAGCATATATTAACCTTAAATCGAAATTTTCAGACCGAGAACTTAGCTCTATTTTTTCAGCTATAATTCGATTTGCCTATTATATAGAACCTGTTAAACAGCCAACTATAGACAGTACAAAGTTTGCAACACGATGGTCAGACAGATTAGATAATGATCCACGTTTCTGTTCCTTTGATGAGTGCACACAAATTTTCAAATATCTTTTAGCCTCAATAGAGGAAGCAGCCGGTAATGAAGAAAAAGTTGAAATATTAAAACTGGTGATTAATCACGGCTTGGTTTCTTACGAACTAAATCTTGATTATAAAAATCGCTTGATAGATAACATCCATAATGTAGAAAATATATATTTCTTTTGGGATGAGAGCGCAAAACGGACTTATTTATTGAGGAAATACCTACTTAATCCTCACAATCACGGGTACATTGCATTTTTTCGAGAAACATATACTAAGATTGCAACGAAGTCTTTTTTAACCGATCGTGTATTAACAGGGGTGCATAAAACCAATCGCGAAAAGCGGTGGGAATGTCATCCAGGATCAGTCCACTTTGCATTGCGAAAAGAATGCGTAGCAATAGAACATAAATTGGTAGAGCAGATCTGTCATTTTATTGATTTTCCCCAGGATTTAAAAAAGCTCTTAGAAAGAGATCAGATAGTAAATTTTCGAGAAGGAATAACGGCTTGCCCTATTACTTTAGAGCCGTTTCTATTTACAAATTTTAGTCGCGAAGTTTTGAATCCAACACATGGCAAAGCCTCTGTGCAGGTGGGTCATATTCATCCTTTAAAAGCAGGCGAGAATGATATTTCAGGTCATGCCGCAAATAATATAAGCTGGATATCGTCAGTAGGAAATCGCATACAAGGTGAGCTATCTGTTGAAGAAACCAGAAACATGATTTATAGAATTATTGAGAACTACAAGAATGCCGGATTAGTTGACTAAAACCCCGACAACTTCTGTGCATGCAATTCGCGCTAACTCCCTGGCTTCTACTCTATCTTCAATAACTTTTTTCACAGTAGTTTCAATTCGTTTTTTTAATGTTTTACTTTTAGGTATCGGAAGCAAAAGTTCATATATTCTGGCGCCTAAACTGTCGATAATATCCTGAGTAAATCGTTTTGATTTAATCTGTTTTTGCACAGGCTCTGAAGATAGAAGTGCTAATAAAAGATAGGGAGAAACCTTATCGCTTTTTAAAACTCTAATCTTATAAAGATGGCTCTGATAAACGATTTTTGTATCGTATTTGGAGACAATCGCACAAGTGCCTATTAAATATGTGCCATCCTTTACCATGAAAATGTCGTTTTCTTTTATATTTTGTTTAGCCGCTATTTGTTCGTAAATTTCATTGCTCACACCGTGTTTAGGATCAATTTTAATTTCCCAACTTGATATATCAGAAGTTCTAACAAAAGGAATAGTGCCAGTACCATAAGCCATTTTGCCGACTTCATTGCCTGTTTTTACTTCAATTACTCCATCTTTAACTAAGTCACCAAATTTTATAATGTCGTGAGTTTTCTCAATCGAAAAAAGAGAATTTTTCACATCCGGGTTATAGTATCTTGGCGACAAAATATTTTCTTCAATTCCGTCAAGATCAATTGAATATCCAAGATGACTTGCTATGAATTCTTTGCCCTTTTTAAACTTGTTATAATTTTCAATTATTAAGGGTAAATCATCATTCTCTATCTTGCGTCCTCTACTATCATGTCCGCACCATTTGGCTTCTGCCATAAATAATTTATCTGACTTTTTTCGGGCAGATGAATCTTTTATAAACACCATTAAGCATGCTTTTGTGTGAGTACCACCTTTACCTGAAGTCTTGAAAAAATCTTCTGGCATTCCCATGATAGCAGTGATTTTTCCTTTGCTTCTCATGTATTGAACAACGTGAGAATATGACTTGCTAGTAATTAGGCTTTCAGGCACCACTATTCCTAAACGACCACCTTCTTTTAATAACGAAATACACTTTTCTACAAATAAAACTTGAGGCGGCACATTATTTAAAAGCTTCCCATTTTTCTCATATTGATTTGTCGATGAATCATGTTTCCAGTCATAACCAAATTCGTATGTTTTTTGAATTTCTTTAGTGACCGAAACAATGTTTTTCCCGAAAGGGGGATTTGTTAGAACTATATCAAACGTTCCTTTTATAGGTAGTGGTTTATCTTCTTGATCTTTCCAGGCTAATGAGTCACCGCAGAAAACATTGCTTTCTTGTAGAGTGCGTAGAGCAAGCCTGGTTGCAGCGAGCTTCGCTAAATAGCAATCTTTTTCTATTCCAAATAATGAAGAATTTATCTTTTTGGAATCCGCGCCTTGCTTAAGCAAATAGTTATATGATGAACTTAAAAAACCTCCAGCCCCTGCAGCAGGATCAATAATCTTTTCGCCAGGCTTAGGATCAACTATTGATACAAGTAACTCAACACCATTTTGTGGAGTAAAGAATTGTCCTTCTTCTTCTCTAATTCCTGTCCCGACAAACACTTCAAATAAATCACCGAATACATCCCTTTGTGTGCTTATTAAGTCAACGTCTCTTAATTCCTGATCTACAAATTGTATGCTTACCGGGTCAAGTTGCAGTTCATCATTTTGACTAAATATAAATGGCAAACGTTGTTTTAAAATGCTGAAAATTTCTCTATATTGTTTTGATAATGCCATAGCATCATCAGTTATTTTCAATTCATTTGCATGACTTTGAATATAATTTTTGCAGAAAAGGCATTTTAAAACTTCTTCTAATAATGCCCTGTCTCTGGTCGCTCCTATGAAACGACCAGCCAGAAAATTTCTGATTCTCTTAAAAGCTTCTTTGTGATCGACTAAAGGAAATAATGTCGAAATAAAAGCTGTGTTCTGTTTCATATAATGTCCAGTGTCTGATTGTTTACAGGTTCTGTAAAAAACAAATATCTAAACAATTTCTGTTAGTCAAGCTGTTTTTTATCCCCAGCAATATTTTGTTTTTCTTGATAACATACAAACGGACGTATGTATGTTAACAGGAATCTATATTTTCGACCCATGACAAAGAAAGCCATTGCCTATTATCGGGTATATACCGACCGCCAGGGGCAAAGCGGTTTAGGGTTGGAGGCGCAGCGTGACGCGGTGAGCCAATACAGCCAGCGGCAGAACTTGGAGGTCATACACGAATTTACAGAGATTGAATCCGGAAAAAAGAATAAGCGCCCGCAGCTTATCGATGCCCTGCAGCAATGCAAGAAACATAAAGCGACATTGATAATCGCAAAGCTGGACAGATTAAGCCGGAACATGGCTTTTATTGCCAATCTGATCGAAAGCAAAGTGTTATTTGTCGCCGTCGTCAATCCGCATCTAAACCCACAGGAAAATCCTTTTATTCTGCATATCCTGGCGGCAGTTGCCGAACATGAACGCAAGCAGATCAACACCCGAACAAAAGACGCTCTGCAAGCTGCAAAGCGGCGCGGTGTTAAACTCGGCAAGCATGGCACAGAGATTTTATCGAAGGAAAATAAAAGCAATGCAGATCTGTTTGCAAGACAGATGCAACCCACCATTGATAAAATCAAGTCAGAAGGCTTTACAACTGTTCGTGCTATTACTGCAGCATTAAACAAAAACAAGGTGCCTACATTCAGAAACGAAGGTCAACAATGGCACATTCCAACAGTACAACGACTTTTAAAACGAACAGAAAATAAAAAGCAAAACAAAGAAAACTCAAACTAAAACAGGCTTTTTAGCAGCTAAAACAGGCTTTTTTATCATGTATAGACATAGCAGGGCTTTATATCCCTGAAACTGTATTTTGCCTTCCATTTGATTACTAATTACTTATAGGTGGAGCGGCAAAAAACACAGAAGACAGAAATAAACCCGGAAAGATTTAATAATGACCCTGGCTCTTTCCGGCAATTCTAACAAGCATCCGGCATCCCTAGTTCCGGCACTCAAAAACGGTGGTCTACCTTTCAGGTCGTTGGTCGTCAGCCCTTAAAGACGTTGCCAACACTTTTGTTTTCGAGTGTTCAATAAATCCTGAAAAGTCCTTTCGGCATAGCAGGATTTTCTACACCTTGTTAGAGGCAGTCTCTTATTTGATTCTCGCCAGAGAAAACCGGGAAAAGACATTTGAAACCCTTCGAACAAAGATATGATTTATCTAATGTTTTAAAAACTGATTTATCCACAATAGAAGCTTTTTGAAATGTGCGTAAAAGTTGAGATGCTAATGATATTAGGATCAATATTTGCTAATATATTTACTGATAAATAATTCAATATGAACAAGCAATTTAAGCCAGGGCAGACCACCCCAAAATCTGGTCAGTATCAGGTCATAGGACCAAAAGGCGGAAAAGGAACAGAGATTACCTCAACACAAGGCAATCCATTACCCCCGACACAGAAGCCGCATTCTACTTATGTGTTAGTTGATCCAACAAAGCACAAAAAGTAAATTAAAAGGGTTGTTAGAAAATAACAGCCCTTTTTTATAAATCCAATAGTCTAAGCTTTCCTGTATCTGCACCATTTACACATTTGACATCACGGCGACTTGTTAGAAATTAGTGTTATGATTTTTTCCAGTTTCGAAGCACCTACCCCGGCACCGGCGACAGGAAACACCCAGCCTTTTAAAATAAAAGCTAACGCCAGCCAGAACAACGCGATCAAAATAATCACGGCGAGCCTGTACCAAGCTGGGTCGCCATTTTCAAATGTGCCGATGCCGCGCAGCA
This sequence comes from Ilyomonas sp., assembly GCA_965199845.1. Classification (GTDB taxonomy): domain Bacteria; phylum Bacteroidota; class Bacteroidia; order Chitinophagales; family Chitinophagaceae; genus Ilyomonas. The sequence goes on along the minus strand of CBDATZ010000014.1, from coordinate 50,665 downwards.
GATTAAAACCCGGCAACTGTTTTTGTCTTTGATTGTTCATAAAATCGTTTTTGTTCTTTAATAAATATCTCGGCTGCAATGTTTTTGAGAATTTACGAATTTAAAAAGGACAAATGCAGACTACTTTTTTATTACCCTTTATAAATATCAAACTGCAACCTACAAAAGCTAATTTTCACGAGAAAGGACAATGAACTACAGTCTATGAACTGTTACCATGATGTCTGTTCATATTTATGGTTATGCTCCGCTTTACTGCTGCATCGCCACAAATCCAAGCTGCTTAGTAAGTTGTCCTTTTTGCAAGGCTTACCACTATTACTTATCCACAAATCTTTGATAGCTAATTTTTTTAGCGTTTACTTTGCTAACATATTTAGCAAAATGGAGTGCCTTACTTATTACCAACTAAAAACAAAGGCTCCCATCATTCCGGTTATCATGCTGGGCGGAGCTGTGCAGGCTGGTTTCCCATCGCCCGCATTAGATTACATGGAAGATGAGATTAGCCTCGACGAGACCTTGATTAAAAACAAGCTGGCTACATTCCTTATGGGTGTGCAGGGAGATTCAATGATTGAAGCCCACATACCGCCCGGTGCGTGGATTGTCGTTGACCGTTCGCTGACACCGAATAACATGGATATTATTGTTGCCATTTTAGATGCCGATTTAACCGTGAAGCATCTAAAGAAAGAAGGCAATCGGTGCTGGCTACTTCCTGCCAACAAAAAATACCAGCCGATTGAAGTAAAAGAAGATATGCGCTTTGAAGTCTGGGGCGTTGTCATTCATGTCATTCACAGCCTTAAACCAACATCCTATGTACGCCTTAATGGACTGTAACAACTTCTATGTGAGTTGTGAGCGTGTGTTTCGTCCGGATTGGGACTTCAAGCCGGTTATCGTGCTTTCTAATAACGATGGCTGCGCCATTGCAAGAAGTGAAGAAGCCAAAGCTTTGGGCATCGAAATGGGGGCGCCTGAGTTCATGATCCGCCCGCTGATTAAAAAGTTTGGTGTCATCGTCCGCAGTTCAAACTACACTTTGTATGGCAGCATGAGCAATCGGGTAATGAAAACTGCCGCCGAGTTCGTGCCACGCTTGGAATTATACTCAATAGACGAAACGTTTCTTGATTTTCACGACATGCCTCACCATGATTTATTTAAGCTGGGTCAGACAATTAAAGCAACAGTGAAGCAACACACCGGCATCCCTGTTTCTATCGGTATTGCACCCACAAAGACACTGGCAAAGATGGCAAACCGCTACGCAAAAAAGAAACACAGAGAAGTAGGCGTTTATCATGCCTGCGACCAGCAAAGTTTTGATGCGATGCTCAACTTTACACAAGTGGAAGACGTATGGGGCATCGGCAGCCAGTATGCCAAAATGCTACATGCCAACGGCTTTCATACAGCACTTGACCTGGTGAATGCTCCGGATGATTTTATACGGAATAAGATGACCGTAGTAGGAGAAAGATTGCTGAATGAATTGCGTGGTATTCCCGCAATTGAGTGGGAGTTTGAAACGCCTGCCAAAAAGAACATTTGTACATCCCGCAGCTTCGGCAAGCTGCTTACGGAAAAGAAAGATATTAGCCTTGCCTTGTGTACTTATGTATCGCGCTGTGCCGAGAAATTGCGAAACCAAAAAAGCTGCACAAAGGCAATTGAAGTCTTTCTGCATACAAATGGGCACCGACAACAGGACAAGCAATATTCAGCCGCTATCAAAATAAGATTACCAAGAGCTTCCAACGATACCGGAACGCTCATTCATTATGCCAGAAAAGCATTAGATATTATTTTCAGACCAGTGCACAATTATGTGAAGTGCGGCTGCATCGCGCTTGATTTGGTGCCTGAAAACGCGGTGCAGAATAGCCTTTTTGCTTCTAATGATACGAGCAAGAAAGATGCGCTGATGAAGGCAGTGGACAAAATCAATTTCGGCATGGGAACGAGAGATAGGGTGAGATGTGCTGCGCAAGGTTATACAAAACCGTTTGCCCTTCGCTGTGATCATCTTTCCAAACGATACACAACCAATATTCATGAAATAAGGATTATCCAATGACACAACACACATTACAGCCATACCGCAAATTTGAAATCACTTTTATCAATCAATTAATCAAACAAGACAGTTATTATCTTGTAAGCCAATCTTACAGACGTGCAAATTATGAAACTGACCATACCAAAACGCCGATTCTCTTTACTCCCCACAAAGAACTTGCTGAAGCCGTAAAACATTACGAATATTTGAAGAAACACGGTGATCGCTTTGCCGCGAGAATAGACATTAGAAAGGAAACAGTAAAAATGAAGCTAATAGCTATGTGCTATGGAAACACAGACAAAGCGCCTTATATCTCCCTTCCTTTTAATTTGCAGTACATCAACAATTATCTTGACCATCACTATTATGAGAAAATAAGAAAATGGGTAACAAAGAACCGCGAGAACTGGATGATCAGGGAGCATAACAGCTTACAGGTTTCCTTTCACACGTTCATGGGAGAGCCAATGGTACAGATTAAGTGGGGCAGTCATTCCGTGATGGTAAGGATGGAGGAAATAGAAACGTTATGAAAGTACAAATCACGCAATCAACTCACATTAATAGCTGGTATCGCAATAAAATCGGAGAAGTCTTTGTTGTAGTGCCTTATGAAAAGGATGATGCTTATTGGCAGGTGGCTGAACGGGAGCAACCGCACATAACCAGATTAATTAAGAAAACGCAGTGTAAGATGGCAGAAGAATAATGCTGCGCTATGCCGGCGCGACTTCACGTTTTAGTGCTTTTGACTTACCGGCATCTTTAATTTCCTGAATTTCGATTTTATATTCTGCCCAGCTTTCTTCCTCAATAATCGCTGTACCGGATTTTGCTTGCTTTCCGGATAGTGGCGCCACCGCATAGGTGCTTAATTGGCCTGAATGAACCTGATAATTTAAAATATCATTGATATCTGTTTCGGGTGCATCCGGATTAAGCCAAACATCTTCCATTTCCCGATCAATGACAAGCGGCATCCGGAAAGGATTATCGCCACCGTTATGCACGGCGGTTAAAAGGTCATTAGCAACAATCGTAAACATGCTGTAGGTAGTAATGGTTTTGTGATTTTCTTTATCATACCATTGCGAATACAACGCCGGCACAGCAAACAAAGGTCTGCGATTCACCTTCACTAAAAAGGGGACGCTTATTTTGCCTTTTAATGGTTCGCCGGTTTTCTTGTTATATTTTTCAAAGTGATGATGCTCGAAATAGTAGGAGCAGGGAATTAAACAGCGTTGCTTCTTCTTGAGTAGCGGTGCATACAACTTTGATTCATGTACGGTTTCGCTACGGATGTTGACAAAGCTGTTGGCAGCAGTAACAGCCTCTTTAAAGGTATGTTTCCACGGCGGCAAGATTCCCCAAAACGCATCTATAGAAATGTTATTTCCTTGTTTGTTCCGCATGATAATAGGTAAGCCCGAAGTAAGTGCGTTTTGCAGGTAAGAGTTTACGAAATAATCCTGTGTGCCTCCTTCCGCAGTTTCTAAGCTCCACCGGTGCTCATGCTCTTCTTTATCCGGTGTATATCCTTTGTGTCTGCACATAATTAAAAATGTTTAATCTTCGTCCGGTCCGAAATGTTTTTCAACCAAAGCGCCAATGGAAAGAGAATGTGCGGTTTTGCCGATGCATCTTTCTATCCAGCCTACGCCGCCAGGCTGCCAGTCAATGGTTTTTGTTGAGCCATCAGAATAAATTGCGGTATAGTATCCAACCTGAGAAGGTGGCTCCGGCATCTCACCTTTGATTGTCACATGATATTGTTCAGGCTCGGCACCGTTTTCTTTAGTGATGATATAAAATGCATGAAATTCCTGCAAAGGATTCGGCTTAAAATAACCTTCGTCTATGTTCCACTCTTCGTTTTCGTCCATACGTTAAAAGTAATGAAGCCACATCATTTTACCAATAGAATCAATTGATTTGCATTTCGCCTGTCAGGTTAATTTTACAGTTTTCGTATCCGCTTTGTAACCCTCGCTATCAACAGTATTATCACGATACCAATAGCAAAATTAAAGTTCAGGTTGATCCTGGCAGGATCATTTGAGTGAAGCAGAAAGTATTGGCAGAAAAAAGGAATTGCGGTTACAATCAGAAGGCGTTTCAGCAGAAGGCGTACTGGTATAAACCAAAGCAAAATCATTAGAAAAAATAGAATTATCATAATCAGCAATTGCAACAGGAAAAATCTGAAAATATTAACCAAATATAGAAATATATAAATATAGAAAAAAAGCAAACAGAAGTTTTTTTATCTACATTTACACCATCCTAAATGACACGGAGACTACTTCAGATTTGAATGTCTCAGTTAACAAAAAAACCAGCTAAAAGATGCCTGTAGATTATTCGCAATACCACCCGAAATGGAGCCTGATTTCTCACCTGGTACGGTTCGTTAGAGCAAAGGGTAGATGTGAGCGCTGCAGTTCTGTTCATCTGACGCCGCACCGGATAACCGGGTATAAAGTTTCGCTGGCTGCGGTACACTTGGATCACAACAGAAAGAATAATGATTTCAGCAACCTGGCTTCGCTTTGTCAATGGTGTCATCTGAAGCATGATAGAAACAGACATGCTTACAGCCGGAGGTACGGAAGTGATGTTTTTTATATTAATGGTTATCTTTTTACATTAGATGCCATTCGTCCACAGATTTTTCCTGTCAAAAACATCAACGCCGTACCGCTTAATCTTTTTGATTACCGGTTCCATTCTCCTGTCTTGTTTAAAACACTGTTTGATGATTTTGATCAGCTTGCACCGGTTTAAGTGAACCACTTTTTTATCAGATAAAAAAGTCCTGCTATTAAAGCAATAACAATTCCCAGGATCAGATTCATCAACCTGTTTTCCCAAAAACGATGTTCTCTGTTCATTTTCTTTTTTATCTTTATTGTTTTAGTGAAAGGTGTTGGTATATTAAATGCACTCGAATGTTAGCTTAAAATTATTTTATGAGTCCTGAAATATTTGCCTTGTTGATGGTCGCAACCGGTTGGCTATTGATTTTTGTAACAGAAAAAAGGAAAGAAAACATAACCCGAAAAATGTATAAATTTCTTTCTGCAATGGCTTTTACTTTAAATATATTGGGAGCTTCAATGTGCATTATTGGTTTAACTGGTACATATTGAATTGCTGCAGCAGGCACCTTAGCACAGGCAAAGGGTCAATACTTTTGTTATTAATCCGCAACGCAAAGTGTAGATGAGGCGCTGTGCTGGAGCCGGTATTTCCACTGATGCCAATAACCTGGCCGGCTTGCACGAGATCACCAACTCCAACATTTAAATAACTCAGGTGGGCATAAGCAGAAGTCAGATCTTCCTTTCCATAACTACCATGCAAAATGGTAATAAAATTGCCAGAATGTACATCATAACCAGCCTTGATAACGATTCCTTCCGCAAAGGCAAAGACAGCTTCATAACTGGCTCTTAAATCTATTCCTGCATGCAGTCTGCTATAATGAAGAATCGGATGATATCTCTGCCCGAAAAAAGATGTAACCATAAGATAAGACAAAGGCAAAGAAAATTTATTTTTAGTTGAATCAATACTACTTGCTGAAATCGGTTTACCGGAAACATTTACGGTTGTGTCTGATTGGGTTGATGAAGTCAACGAAACATTAGATTTTTTACCCCCTGTAACATATTTCCCCAAGGCATTGATTGTAATAAGCTGTGCATAATCTACTTTTGCAAGAAAGAAAGTTAGCAATATTGTGCATAATGGTTTTAAACACATAGCTGCAAATTAGAACTTGTTTACTTAAAATGATGAAGATTGCTTTATTTTATGCAAATTTTACTAACCAAAATTATAAATAATGTTCCTGATTGATAACCTTCCTTACAAAGAGTTTTCGATGCTGGGATTGTCTAAAAAAGATGTCCTTTCTTTTCCTCCACGTACTCTTAATGCGCTTCTCAGTGGCAATCGCACCTCGCTAATGCGGTTTAACCAGGTACCACTTGGAATAACGGATAACAAAATTTCCCTGAACGGAAAGCTTTCTTTAAGCAAAACACCGGATGGTAAAATAAGCCTCCGGTTTCATCCTGTAAATGACACGCCCAAAAATGCATTCAATCTTACAAAAGAAGAAGCCGAATTTCTTCGGAAGAACGAAACCAATTTTATTGACAAGCAGATAAGGACAGAAGATGGAAAAACTAAAGATGTAAAAATCAGCTTGGACCCGATAACGAGCGAATATGTAGCAGTTAACCGTAATACCATAAAAGCACCTGAGCAGATTAACAATACAACTCTTTCGGCAAGCCAAAAGGAAGAGTTCCGTGACGGCAAAACAATCACTGTTGATAATAAGGCTTACAAATTAAATCCCAACAACGAAATCGGCATTTCTGATGCACAAGGCAATGATGCCGAACTTAGCAAAGTCAGATTTAAAAATTCAAGTTACTCAAGCAATGAACTCCTGCTGGACTTGGCTCTTCTTGCTTCCGGATTAGGTTCCTTTGTTATGCTGGAACACTTAGCGGGTCTTTTTGTCTCTGTAACCAGGACGAAAGAACAAAATCTGAAAGATCCAAAATATTGGCAGGCAATTAATGATGCGTCTAAAGAAATCCGGGAATTAAAAGAAGACATGAAATATCAGCCGGCTAAGATTGAAGCTATTGTTGTCAAACATCTGCAGGAGTATGGTATCGTTCATTCTGTCAACAAACAGGATGTTACCAATCCCGTTGTGAATAAGGCAGACGTAAAAGCAAACGAAAATAAAACTGCAGAGAACCTGAAACCAAAGAATCAACAAGGAAGAAAAATGTAACCGCCAAAACCTTGGTAGATAAAAAAGCCTTGTAAAAACAAGGCTCGCGATAAACCAAAACTAACGTTTCAAAGATAACCAGGCATAAGTTAAAAAGCTTCTTTTCATCAGATTTTTTCTACCTGATTATCCAGTGTTCCTACGATGTCTCCCTCTGCTGTTTCAAGGGTGACTAAATCGCCTTGAACATCAATAACAGTTCCTCTTACAAAGTGGCTGCCTCTGCAGTTACCTGCACCATTTAGCCAGGTAATGCGGTCTATCTCTGTCATTACTTGTTGTCCGATAGTAATTCTTTCCATTATAAAACGTTTTATTTGATACAACTCCAAAAAGGTTTTTTCATTAGTTATCGGAAAAAGCAACGCTGTCAACAACAGTTTGCAGTGCGGCCCGCACCGCTTTTGATAGCCTGAAATGCTTTGCAATCTGTTCGTTAGCGGCAATAGCTACAGTCCTTTATTCGGTTTCTAAAATAAACTCTTCGCCGCAGTGTGGACAAGTAACTTTAGTGCCTTTAATTTCAATCTTTCTTTTAACCGCCTTGCCATTTTCAATTGTCAAAACCCATCTATCATCAATGTTTTCACCTTGAGCTAAAAGCCGACCTTCAAGCCCAAATTCGGGATATTCTTTTCTCATTTTATCTATAATCAGATTTACCTTTTCAGTTAAATCGTATGTTTTTTCCCTGCCGTTCCATCGTAAACCTGAAAAATCATTTAATAGTTCAAGGTAAATATAAGTGAGTTCTGTATGCCCCCATTCAGGATGTTCACGGCAATCTTCATCTAAGAAAGATTTTACCTTGCCAAGTTGTTTGGCTGTTAAGTCTGTTGTGAATTTCAATTCACCTTTAAAAGTTGTTGAGTAACCCATGTTTATAGTTTTTAAATTATGAAAAATCGTTTACTGGTTTAACAGCTACTGCCGCTAATCCTGTATTGCTTCTATTTGGTCTGGACGAACAGGCTATCGGCTTTTATTTATCAATTAAGCTGCCGAATAAGGGCTGAAATTTCGAGCTTTGAATATCCCAACAGCAGCAATACTTTTCCCATGTTCGTAGTTTTCTTTTTCAAACGGTCAACGATTTTTTCATAAACCATTGAATCCTGATTCAGCCAGGGCTTTTTTCATCTCTTGTGTTTGCGGCGGACGGCTCCGCGCTGCCGTGAGTAGCTGCGTTGGCATCATCGTCATTATCAAGGTTGAGTCCTAAGACGGCAGCAAGGGCATAACGAGCGCATGTAGGAGATAACCAATCCCTGCGCCTGCGGGTCGTTTTTTACCGGCGTCATAAAATAATCCATCTGCATAAACTCGCCGGATTCACCGTGCATAAGAAGGGTGGTAAGTCCGTTAGTGCCGGTAGGAAACTGTGTGAATGACAAAACGGCTTTTTGCAACGGCTCTTTGATGGCTTTCAGAATGGTGGGCAGGGCGCAGTAACGGGAATTAAAAAAAGGGTTAACAGCATTCTTTGCAATGCTGTTAATATGAATGTGGAACGTAGCTAAGGCTTTGGCGATAGATTGGCTTTTTTCCATTGTAGTAAGTTTTTGTGGTTGGTAAAAGAGATAGAGAAAAAAAGAGGTGGATTGTCCTTTTAATCCCATTTGCGTTTGCCAATCCACCCTTTCGGGCGTTGGTATCTTGCCTGCCACGGGTCGAGCGATTGCAGAGCGGAGACGGCATTTGCCGCCTTCCATGCTTCCCCTTCTTTCTTTTTGATAATGCTGATTCTATGCTTTGTTTTATCCGGTTGCATTGGGTGGGTGAATTAGATTTTATAATAGTGGGGGAAATCATTATCGCCATCCTCACCGTTTTGTGCCTCGCGTTCCCTTTCTTCCAAAAATTGGTACTTGGAGCGAAAAGCAGGAGATTGTTCGAAATCACGGCAGATGGTTTGCAACGCTGAAAAGGTTTGGTCAAAAGCGGTAGCAATTGTTTCCATGTTTGTCTTTGTGGTTATCATAACTATTTGATTTTGATACCATAAAGATAATAAAATTAATGCTATAATGCTACGGTGTTATAATGCTTTAATACTTAATTAGCATTACGATGCTTTCATGTTACAGCATTATACACTAAACATTTTTATACTTTTGCACAATGGCAAAACCAACACCAACCGGCAACCTGAACAACGAGGGGGCAGAGAAAAGCAGAACTTCTCTTTATCTGAAATCCCTGTCGCATCAAAAGGTTAAGTTTATATCGCTAAAAACCGGCGAAAGTCCAAATGCTTTATTTGAGCAGGCAATAGATGAATTTATCAGGCGGTGGGAAACGCAAAACGGTGAGATCACTTTATGAAAGTTGTTTTTTTTACAACCTGCGGGAATGAATAGAAACAAAAAGGTACTATAATGAGGCAATAAATACACTTAATAAATCGGCAAAAGGAATATCCATTTTTTCTGCCAGCAATTTAATTTCCTCAAGCCTGAATTTACCGGCATGGTTGGCTCTGCGGGTGAAGGCTACAGAATTAATCTGCAGGGCTTCAGCCAAAGCCTTGCGTGGCATTCTTTTGTAGAGGTCTGTCAAATTTTTTATTTGCCCGGTACTAATCAGTTTATGGAGGGGCTGTAACTTATCCATAAAACAAAAATAAATTGATTGTGCAATACAATGGTTCTGGTTATCTTTTTTCTCCATAGAAAAAATCCCTGCATTGCTGAAAAGTGCCTAACCATACCAATTTTTGTGTAACCCTGTCCCGCAGTGCATAGTTATTCCCTCCACCCCAAAACTCTAAAATCAGGTTATTGCCAGACAGTGCTTTTTCATATTCGGTATCTGGATAAATGCGTTCATTGTATATACTCATGGTATGCGTTTAGTCAGTTATCAGTAAAATTCTGTCATGGATGCCATTCACTGCAATTTCTTTTTTAAAGTGCTGGCTGTAAGGATCAATACAGCAGGCCGAACGCTGCGCAATCCAGATATGGCCGGCGCCTGCGCCCATCAGCAGGCCGGCCGCGTCAACAAGGGGCTGCAGCTGATTGCGTAAGATGGTTTTAAACTTCATATCAAAAGGTATGTATTCTGCACCGGCAGCATTGGAATCATGGCGGCGCAGGTATGAGAAGTTAATATGCCCTTCAAACTTTTCAACGACTTCAATAATGGGTTTGAGTAGCCCGAGCAGCTGCGGCTCGTTTGTTTCTGTCTGCGCTTTCATATTAACAAGAGTTATAAATTTTAAGAATCAATACTACTGCCATGATAAGAGCGGTTAGTGTAATAGAATTTGAACAACATTACCACAGTTAGGCAACAATTAGCTACCATTCTTCTTCATTGTACTGTTTCACTTTCTTTTTGCTGACAACACCACGTCCGCCACAAAACTCGCAAGCTGGCGCAATAGTCCCATTGTAGAGTACAAATCCTTCGAACATTTGTCCTTTAAAAGATGGACATGTACCCTCTCCTTCACAGCGAGGGCAAGTTTGTTGTGCCCCGTTCCCCTTTTTAAAAGGGATTGATGATCCATTTATGTAAGCCATAATTTAGACAGATTACTTTACTAAGAGTCATCTTAAAAAAATACATTCAAATTCAGGATTTTGATACAAGTTGGAACTTGTGGAAGCCACTATTTTGCCTGTTGCGTACTGAACCCCGATAGACCAAATCCATTGTTCTTTTTCAGCATCACAGTAGTCGGTATCTTCAAAAAAATCATCAAGAATATAATGACCTTCTTTGAGGGTAGTACATCCGCACACATCCACAGCTTCTCCTTTTCTAAGCTTTCGCTGCATGGCTTTATTTAACATGTCGCTCCATTTGTCTTTTATCAGCTCATGAATATCAAAAGTAACAGGGAAGGAATCATCAAACTGGTCATCTTTCATCATCAGGGCAATCTCAATCGCTCCCTGGCTCAATGCTAACTTTACCCCTTCTTCGGGTGAATAGTTGTTAACAGAAATTTCCACCCAATTGTGGCTTTCTGTCCGGTAGCTATGCACACCAACAATCTGGCAGTCCTGATAGAATCGCTTTACTTTTGAAAAATCAATCGTTGTTTCCATAAAATGAGGTTTAAAATAATAAAATCTGTTTAGGTAATACGAAAAGTTCTTTTATATCATCCTGAATCTTCTCCGTTTCAGCACCTATCATCGCCATCTTGCTTTCGCTTTCTATCCACTTAACACCGTGTGAGCAAAATTGAACAGCCGCATCCAAATGCGCTTTAATGGCATGTTTGATATCAAAATAGCTTTGGCGCCGGTTGTAAGCAGCTGCATAGCCATTATAGCTCTGTCCCACAATTTCAAAATGAGTATCAAAAGAAAGTTTGCCATCCATAAACTGAGCCACGCTAAGAGCAATAACTACTGCATTTCCGTGAAAGGAATATACCGGTACCGGATTGAGACATACTCCAAACTTGTTGACTGCGTAACCACTCGGAAGCACATACATGCGGCTCACGCCCTTTATTGGATAACACATTTTTATGGCCGGCTGAGGATAGGGAACAATAAAATCAGGTAGATAAAACTTGCCTTGCATGTCAGATGTTTTAAACTGATGAAATGAATTGTTTTGAAATGCGTGATGTATTAGAAGTTGGCAGGCATAGCTATATAAAATTCCGTAGATGACTGTACTAACGCAAAATCAATATTGCTGTCTCTGTATCCACCGGTTAACGGATCGAAACCTACGATGATGCCATTACCAAAAAAGAACTGATCATCTATTTTGAACAGGTGAGTGTTACCAAATATCCCTTCGTCATCAACAAGGAGGCTGTGATGCTGGTTTGTCTTGAAGGAATCGGAAAGTTCAATATCAGAATACACATAGCAGCCGAGGGCTTCATAAATGCCGTCCAGATTATTTTTCATTTCGATTTGCGTAACCCGCATGTGGTTCACATCTATCTTGATAGCTTTTATTATCATAAGATTTTTTTATGGTTAGTAATGCCAGTCAGAAGTAAGAAGAGGCAGTGATTCTCCTTTCAGTTCCTGTTTGGTGATTTTCCATGTGTGTTTAAGCGCATGTGAAAACCGGATGTTCTTTTTGTGCTGCAACTGCCATGCGTGGCGCATAAGACAGGACAAGAAAACGTGAAAGCGGGGTTTTGACATAAAAAGAAAGTGAGTAGTGAAAAAATAAAGCTTTGCAACGGACAACATCAGGCAGCAGTTTTACACTGCACAGGGCTGTTTTCCTGCCCTTCCTGCCCTTCTTTCATTTCCGTTAAGCCAAGGATAAAAGCAGCCGCTTTTTGCGCCTTGTTTGCGGCTGTAATAATGAGTGTATTATCATTCTCCAAAGCCTTCATCCATCCCTGCAGGTATGCCGTTGAATTATTGCGCAGGGATTCGCTGCTGATGCCGGCGTAAGAAGAAAGATAAATAGCCCCCATTTCGGCTATCAGTTCCTCACGGCTGTAATTTTCATCGCCGAATATTGCCGGTGTAAAGTCAGTGGCAAACCTGTGCAGCCGCTTACTGTGTCCGGTTGAATGGATAAGTTCATGGAAAAGGCAATTGTAATAAGCTTCACTGCTGATGAAATGCTGCTTATCCGGTAGTTGCACATAATCAAAAAGAGGAGAGTAATAAGCTGTATGACCACCTGTTTGAATGGTTACAGGTTGCGGCATGCGAGCAATGATTTCTTCAGTAGCTACAAGCGGGGTATTATCCTTGCCAGTGGGGTCTCTAACCTTTTTGAACTCCACACCTTCAATTTGAGCGATATTGAATACAAAGTGAATGAAAGGATAAAAAAGCTGTTTGGTTTGTTCCTCTTCGTTGCCTTGCTCGTCGGTAATCTTCTTTCCTGTTTGATGGGTTCCTATTTTCCAATAAACAATCATAGTACCATGTTCACCTTTCCGAACAAAACCGCCCAGTGCTCTTGCCTGCTGAAATGAAAGAAATAAATTAGTAGGATAGTTGTTTTTAGCCGCCTTGTAAGAAAGATAAAACTGGTTAAAACCTTCGTAGGCTCTGCCGGTAGCATAGTTTCTGGCTCCCTCGCCGTTGTGCCAGGGCTTTTGCCAGATAACACGACCGGATTTGAGTTCTTCAATGATTTCTTCTGTTACCTTTTTTGCAAAATCTAAAAATATCTGGTTCATCGTCCTTTTTTTATTGTACCATAAAGATACTAAATAGTATATTATTAATTAACTTATTAGTATGTTTATTTATACACATTTTTTAGTTTTACTGTTCTTTTTTGTTTGTTATCAACAGGAAAAAGCAATTGGAGAAAAACAAGCAGCACTAAAAGAGCATGACCAAATCTTACTTCCTCCAACTCGTAGGCAACCCATCAGCAAAGGGCTTTAGAGGCATTCCAAAAGGCAACGGAATAAATGAGGGGTTTGTGGGCGGGCAAAGAAGCAGGGACAATAAAAATACATTAGATTCCCTGCTGTGTTTATGCCGGAAGCTTTTGTGATGCTTCTGAAGACCGGGCTATCTTCGCCTGCGAGTTGGGGAATTAAGAAGTTCCTCAATTGCTTTATAATAGCTCCTGAGTTGTTCTGCCTGGTTCCGTCTTTCTTTAGCAAAAGCTCCGATAATCGAATCACTAAATTCATCCGTTGCAAGCCCGCCGCAGCCATGTAGAGCGTTTGTGGGAGTGGAGCGGTCGGCTCCGTCCTGGAGGCTTTGCCGGAAGGAACGGGACCGCGAGCGTAACGGTTGGGCTGCGGCGGGCTTGGTACGGATACCTTGATAGCAGCGCCAGCGCCTGTTGCTTCCTGGCTTCGAGCGCGCAGGGCAAGTGGCTCAGGCGCTGCTATGGTTGTTCATTTGCGTTAGGGATAGGAGCAGATGTACCCCGGTGAAGGCTTTGTGGAGATGGTTTTGTGCCGGAGTACTCGCGGATAGCACGTCCGAAGGAACGCCCTGATTCATTTACGTTATCAGCAGCAGTTCTATGTGACTAAAAAAACGGGAGTACTCGGTTATTCCTTTAGCTTTGACTTCTCTCTGTGCAATTGAATTGATGTTTTCAATTGTTACCAATACTGCATTCGGACAGATAATTTCAGTTAAACCTAAGTCTTCAGTAATAGTGGTTGCCTTTTTCGCGGTGGCAATTGCAATCATGGATTCCTGATACATCATATATATTTTTCATAGTTAGTGTCAAATTAAATTCTGTAAGAAGTTGGCCATCTGTTAAGAAAAAACGAAACAAATCTAAGGGAGGAAAAACGGAATTTCTATACTTACAAAGTATAATTTTGAATGAGAAATGGTAGTATTTTTATAAAGAGTAAGGTGGGGAAAAAGGGATAATGAATCTACTACTTTAGTAGAAGTTCTTTAGCAAGCAATAAAAAAGCTGTGCAGAACTATCAGTATGATGCAAGCTGTGATTTTTTTTATCATGTCAATTCTTGAAGTAACACCTATTTTTTCATAAAGGTTTTGAGTGTGCTTTTTTGCTGTGGTTATGGAAATAAAAAGTTGGTCAGCGATAGCTTTTTGCGTAAGTCCGTTGTTTAACAGCAACAATATTTCTGTTTCCCGATTTGTAAGGTTGAACTTCGTGCAATTACTTAAGATTCGCTGATTGGTTACATCTTCGTTTTTTACGTCCGTACTTGCAGCTGGAAGTTTTTCATGCATCAGCTTAAACATTTGATCATTGAAATCTTTTGATTGTTCTAACAGACTCTTGATTTCCGCAGTCTTAGCTTCTACTTCTTGTTCTAACTTTCGATTCCAGTTTAATAGTTCTTCCTCGGCAAGTAGAAGCTTTGTATAGCTCTCTTTGGTTTCATGAACATTATTCTTTATCTCGTAAAATAACAAGATCAGAAAGCCGCTGTTTGTAGTCAGTGCTTCGATCGTTTGACTGATATCGAAAGCCGTAATCAGGGGCAGCGCAATCCAGGGAAAGATACTTAGAAAAAGGAAAACTCTTTCCTGTATGGCGTCTTTAATGAACAAAGTGGCATGTTTATACTGAAGCGCTTTGTATAGTCGATAACAAACCCAAGTACCAGCTAGTAGAGGAAAGATCAGAAAAAGCTGTGCAGTTTTCAGATCAGTCAGGAGATAAGTAATACAGAACAAAATATAAGGTAGAAAGATAAAGTACAATACACCTTGGTAAGCTACCCATTTCATTTTTACCAAATTGAAGCATTTGTAAACATAATACGGAAAAAAGCAGGGGGTAATAAAGCCCGAGCCGTATGCAATGATTTCCTGCAGCGTTATTGAGCCGGGTAGTTTTGGATCAGGCAGCAGGCCACCGGTGATGTTATAAATAAGCAGCAGTGAAATTAAAATAATATTCCTTGTCTGATTGTCATTCACCGGCCGCTCATTGCGAAAAACAATCATCAGAATCAAAAAGACAATTTCAATACAGACAAACACAAATGTGGTAAGACTCATCTGTGTTCCGAAAACTAACGTCATGACTTTTCCTCACGATCTAAAAAAAACAAAGTGTAAGTTAAGTCCAACTGTTCATAGATCGAAAAGCCGAACTTCTCATAAAAGGGGAGGTTAGAAAGTGTAGAAGTTTCCAGATATACATTTCTGCCCTCTTTGTCGGTTTTGTGCAATACTTCACTTAATAGCTGTGAGCCTGTTCCTTTCTTTTGATGGGATGGCAGAACACCAAAAAACCATAAGTAAGCCGAATGATTATTTTTTGCTTTTTGAATTTTTTGGATTTTACTTTCTCTTGCCATGACTTTAGATATGTTGGCTATGCCTACAGAAAGAAGGCATAGCTTAATATCAAGCCAGGTTGAGTAAAAGCTAGTTTTCTTTTTTTCAGGGTAAAGAAGCAAAGCACAACCCTTTTTATCATCTGAAAGAAATACATCTCCGGAGCGCAGGCATGAATGAAAAGAGTAAGACATCAGTTGATTGATTGCCTTTCTTTTGTCTTTTGTTTCACTGATTATATAATTTACACTTTTGTTATCGTAAAAACTATCCGTTAGTATCTTAACAACAAGTTCCATATCAGCTTTTTGGACGCGAATCATAAGAAAACAAACAACAAAGATTGTAATTTTTACCCGCAATTACACGAAACTCGAATTAAAGCTGTTAAGAATTTAATAAGAATACAGAAGTAAATAGCAACACATAATTTATTAATTATGTTTCAAACAAAAGAATTCGACGAGCGGAACGAAAGGATGTACAAAATGCGAATGAAGGGAATGAAACTTACTTCAATGGGTTTGCAATCTGGTATTTCGGGTACGAGTGTATGCGTCAAATATTCAGACGATTGAAGCATCAAAAGGAGAAAAACCGTTATAACACAAAAGTTAAGCGTGTGATGTATCAAGCGTATCAAGCAGTATAAGCAGGCGGTTCGTAGTAGCTTGGTTTTCTTCATTCATCATTTTTACTGTTTCTTTTATTTGCTCAATATTAATCGATTTTTGCTTCGGGCGCAGACGTTCAATATCAAAGGGCTCATGAAACATTTGGACAGCATTGTAACCTTTATCGGTAAGAAAATTGTATACCGAAATAACCAATTCCAAAGAAGATGTACCTTTTCCTGTTTCGAACCGGGACAAAAGAGTTTGCTGTGTATTAAGTTTATCAGCAAATTCTTGCTGTGAGTAGCCAAAGTGATTTCTGATGGATTTTACAACTTTACCTAGCGAGTCAACGGTCATAGTAGTAATGTTTCTATTTCATTATAAATTTTAGTCAGATGTCGCAAGAGAAAAGCTTCTTTTTGCTCTTTTGTGCCAAATGTATAGAAAAGAGGTAATTCTCTATACTCTTTCTTTTCATGTTCAATCTGTTTAAAATCAATATTGACCTTGCAGGCAAACATATTGGGCTGATACATCCCGAATGCCGTATTGCTTTCTCTGGATACAAGACCTACTACTTCGCCGGCGTTTTGATTCGCAATTTTACTGGCAGGAATAAGGCTATCCATTTTCTCATTAATGCTTACACTTGTTTTCTGCCTGTCAATGGAAACACCGGTTGATGTTTGCTTGACTTTACCAAACAGCTTTTCAAGCCAGTCTAAAGTTTCCTTATTTCTTACGGCACCGCTAATAACAGTGCCCATAATCGAAGTTATGGTGTTGGCAATATCTTTTCCATACTGCAGATGAAATTGAGGTATCTCCTGCAAACCTAACATAACAGCTACTTTGTTTGAGCGGCCTGTAGCTACCAGATTTTCGATTTTATGAAGGAACAGTGTGGGCGTTTCATCAACCACAATTGCGGAAGGATAATTGTTTTTGGAATTAATCAGGCGCATGGTTCGCATTAGTAAAGCGGAGTAGAAAGCACTGTTCATACTTTGTGTGTCAGGTGAGTTTGCCAGTACCAGAATGCTTGGAGGGTTCGATATTTTGAGATCAAAATCCTCACCACTGAATACCCAGAAAGCTTCTTTGGTAGCGATGCGGGAAATATTGATTCTAACAGTGCCTACTTGACCCTCCAGTTGATCAAAAGCTCTGTTGTCAAATGCTGACTTAAAAGGAGCAAGCAAGGTTTGTAACTCAATATTTGAAAACAAAGTGCTGAATATCCGTTCGTAATCCTGGGAGACAAAAGCCAGTACATGCGGGAGTGTTGAGTATTTGCCCCTTTCGTAACGCGCGAGGTAATAAATAACAGCAGCCAAGAAATTAATAGCAGATTGGGTAAAAAACTGGCTGCTACCGCTGCTCTTGTCCGTCTTTAATAAAGCGCTGATTATGGCTTCTGCCGTTTCTGTTGCATCTCCTAAAGAAGTGATATAACGGGCATGTAACGGGTTGCAGCGCCGGGACATTTCGACATTATCCAGATTGACGACATGAAAGGCATGATTTTTCAAACTTCCACCATTCGTATGATGCATACAGTAGTGGTAATAGGTGATCTTAGCCAAATCAGGAAATTTGAAGTCATACACCACCATAGAAAAGCCTTTGCTAAGCATTTGCTTGATAAAAGGTACAATAACCGATTCAGATTTGCCCGAACCTGGTACACCAATCACCATGGTAGCACGGAACGGATCAATATTCATCCATCCTTTCTGTATCTTTTTTTGATGGTAATAGCTGATGGGCAGGTTAAAAGAGAAATCGGTTTCAACAAGCGTTTGGTTTTGTGGGAAACTTTCCTGTTCGATGTTCCAGATGTCTTCTTTTACATTAGTAAATATCTTTTTAGAAAGATTGGAAATGGCTACATGTAAAAGTATGGCACCACTGAAATAAGTAACTCCATAAGCAAGCAGTTTGAACATTGAATCTGTTGTAGTAAGAAACAATACACTACTGACAAACAATAGAAGGCCAAAGACAAAAGAGTAAGTGAAATGTTTATGGATGTTAAACTTTAAATCCTTTTTTGATTGTGTTAAACCGGCTATAAATACAATCATGAGGAGCACCGTAATATGGCTGTTCACAGCGTTATTGAAAACCGGTATCCTGTACAGAACATTATTCAATTTCAAGGCTATCGGAGAAGTATATTGGGAGCTCAGGCATTGCGTATAAATGTCAACCGAAATAAATAAATAGATAAGCAGTTGAGCAAGGCTGAAAAAGCTTTTTTGTTGTTGTGTTTCTTCCATGTCAGTTTGCAGTTTAGAGAGAAAATGCTACACCAGCTCCTATGTAGGGCTGACATTGATTGGTGTTTGATGAATTCAGAAGATAGATCAGGTTTTCGCTAATAAAAAGCTGCATTTTTGGATAGGCGAACCAGCCTTGTTGCAATCCGCCAAAAGGATAAATAACAACTTCATGCGTATTTGTACCACAAGCGCCACCAAGATGCCAGGTTGCAGAAAAATTTTTTGCTGTACACATATTTCCTGTTAAGTAAAGTCCTACGGATTCATAAGTAGTATTTATTTGGGTAGATACATGTATGTCTTTGTTTTTGCTGAACCCTATCGTTTGCAATAGTACACCTGCATGAATTTTATGGACACCGGCGCCTTCATATTGGAGAGAAAACAACTTTGAATCGGAAAGGGATAAACCTCCCGAAACAAGAAGCTGTTTGTAACCGATTTGACTGTGTGCAAGCGCTGCAAAATGAAAACAAATGAGACTCAAAAGGTATTTCATTACTGTAAAAGTTGAGATTGTAGAACTTGGTTATAATCAATATTCATTTCCACTTTTCTTCCTGAAATCGGGCTTTCGGTAATTTCAATTTGAAACACTTTTTCGTTGGGAAAAGTGAACTTTTTGAATATATATAGATTGTGCCATTTACCTTTTATCAGGTTTCCGTCAGTAGGATACAGTTGGTAAACGGGTTTTAATTCAATTTCCTGGCTGACTGCTGCGTTGACTGCATATTTATCCTGTAGTCTGAACTTCAGTTCATCAACCTTATATTGAAGTTTCGTTTTGTTTTTAGCACCAATGTCAAAAATGAGATAATCTCCTGCAATGAAAATATTGCTCGTCCACATCTCCATACCGTAATGCTTGGAAGAAATATTTCTTATCGATCTCCTGTGTGATAATGCCTTCAGGCATAAACCTTCAAATTCCTGCTGTGAAACATTGTTGCGGGAATCGGTTCGGAGAGCCTCCGCGGGGTTGACGGTGATGACATAAGATTTGTTGGTAATGCTTCCAGAACTGCAATTAAGGCGATAAGTTGCCAGATAGGATTGCGTAATGATAGTGATTTGAAAGAAACCACCATGGGCATACACAGCGCTATCTGGTTTGATTCGCAGTATGTTCTTAGCGGGAAGATCGCCTTCAACATTTTGGGACGAAATATCAACATATAGAATTGGTTCCGGTGAAACAAAATGAGTGGTTACAAAAGGGGAAATGTCGTACCTGGCAATATTGTCGTCTGATACAGCAGTACTTTTATATTCTAATCTGACAGCAGAACTGTTAAGTTCTGAACCGATTGTATCAACACAAATTGCGCTACTTATGTAGCACACATTATTATAAAAAATAGAATTAAGTCCTTTACTATAACATATTTGCATAGTTATATTTAGTACAAGGACAAAAAAAAGGCGCTTATTCATACTATTTATTTTTTTCTTTCAGATAAACGATGTAGTTGTATTTTAAATTGACTTTATTCTGCCGGATTAGTTTGGTAACACTGCTGCCGGAAGATTGTAACAGCCGGGACAAGAGAGAAGCTGTAATATCTTGGGACCCGTTGCTAGTTTGCACACTGCTTAAACCACTCGTTGATTGAGTTCCGATTTCTTTTGTAAATTCTCTAAAATTGGAACCTGGCACATACAATCCCAAATATCCATCATTATCAAAAACATCAAGGTGTACAGGCAAAGGGTTGCTATTATACATAATTTGGGTAATGGTGATGTTCACACGTTGCGTTTGAAAGCCTGTTATCATACCGTAGAGGTAACTTCCTTTTGCTATTTTGTTGTCTCCCACATAAATATCATCAAGCAGTTTAATGCGGACGCGACCACCTGCAGATTCCCTTTCATCTTGGTCAAGAATAGCTTTGATTGAGTTTTCCGGCTCCGTAGCTCTGATTGTATTAAAGGCACTGTTATTCTTTATCAAAGGCGTAAGAGAAACGGGTAGTGGTTTATAGCTGCTATCTTTGGATGGAATAATAGGATCGAATTTTTCTTTTTTTTCACGGGCATTGGTGCCGGCGCCACTGTAACTGCCACTGTACTCAATAGATTCATTCACTTTGCGCATGCTGTCCATCACTTTCATTTGTTCACGAAAGACCGTCATCTGTTCACCGGTAGTACCGGAGCCGGAAGAAGATCTCCGGTAGGGAGCTTCACCGTTAGCGTTAAAATTCTGTTGCTTGGCAAGCGCAAGGATTTCTTCCGGAGATCGCGCAGCAGTCCTGTTTCCTCCTGCCATGATTCGTTCCATTTGTGAGGTGGAAGAATTTTGGCTTCTGGCAAGTTGCTCCTGGAGTTTGCGAAGGTTTTCTTCAGCGGATAGACGGTCAATATCCTGTTTGGAATAGGAGGAAGTGTATCTGTTACTCGCTGATGAATCCAGGGGGATATTAATGGTTTGCATAGCGCTGGCGTCTCTCGTATGTTTATAAGCTTCCTGATAGGATTCAAACTTCCCTTCAATCTGTTGATTGTTAACTTCCGGTGAAGCGCCAGGCAATACCGGGTTAATTTCATCCTGTTTGATTTTGGAAAGGCTATCTGCTTTCGCAAGCTCGGCATTTTGTTTTTTACTTCCCCACGTACTGAATATCCAAAAAAACAAAAGGATGAAAGGAAGAAAAATCAGAGGCAGAATAAACTTCGGCTGTTTAAAATTTATTTTCATACTTTAAAATTTCCAGGTCTTTAAAATGGAATCTTTTATGGCCTCATCATGGTTTACAATTCCTTTGTATGCTTTGGGAGCGATTTGGCGTTGGTAATAGGCAGTCGCTTTTTCGAGAAGCGTAAGACGCACTTGCTCACTACTGTCCAATCTTGCAATGAAGTGCCTGGATTGCTGACTGGCAGTATCTTTTATTTCCAGATATTTTAAAATCAGAGGAATGTCAATCGCTTTCTTTTTCCAGATAACTGCCTTACCAAGCAAGGAATCATTATATGCATTTGCATGTAAGTAAGGGTTATAAGCGCTTGAGTCGTGATCAATCGCTTTTCTATAAGCCTGTATTGTCTGCTTCATAAAGGCAACCGAATCCACTTGCTTTTTAGTAAGCTGGGCATGGGCATTAAATACAATCAAAACAACAGCGAATAAAGAGGAACTTTTCATGGCTTGTGATTTAAAATTCTGGAATTAAAATGAGGGTCAATTTTACTATATTGTTGGCAAATGCGAACAAACAATAAAGTATCCCCTCTGGTAAGTTGTTTTTTTGACATTAAATAATCGAGGCTGTCTTTCAAATTTTTAACCATCATGTAATTGCTAAGTGTAAATGGTATATCAGAAGCGGGCGATGACAAGACGTTTTCTTTGGTCTTTTGAAAATTGATTTTTGAAAAACCGGGATTGGCAGCCGGCTTTTGATAGGACCAGAATATTAACAAGGCAAGATTTAGGAAAGCAACAGCAATCATAAAAGCCAACGTTCGATAAGGCTTCTTTTCAGCAAATCTTTTGAACCCGTTAACTGATTTCTGATAAACAGGCTTCAATTCCTCCAGAGTGGCGGTGGTTTTAGCCACAAACTCGTTTTCCCTAAAAGACTTTTTTTGTTTCATTGCTTAGGTCTTTATTTTCGATTGTTTTCCAATTGGTAATTAATACGCCATGCGGATTATTGATGGTGCGCGGAATGTCTTGCAGCGATCCTTCGGTAATTAAACTTCTGATTGTAATATTGGAGGGTCTCTCTATTTTTTCTTTACCGTAGTATGTCCAATTCTTTGTGTCCGGGTCAAAAATGATGCTGTCTTTGGTAAGTGTTACGATACTGCTTGAAGAGATAAGCATGGAGAAGTAACCGTGCTCTTTCAATGTATTGTACTGAGCGATGCCGGAAGCATCAATCAGATACATTGCTTTTTTTAGTTGAATTTGAATGAAGTCATTATCCGGCGGCAGGCAGAAAAAGTAGTTGTGAAATACATCGACAGTTGCCATATATTCTGCTTGCCGATTATCTTCAACATTGGTCTGTGTTGCTACTAACGGGATACTATTGCTGAGTACATAAATCTGTTTACGGTCTTTTGTGATCATGTTGCTCGCATACGAAAATGCCAGGCCTGTTGTTATAATAACAGTCACCAGGCAGGCAATGCAGAGAAAAAGAGCCAGCTTGATTTTCTGTTCAATATTTTTTATTAAATTCATTATTTAGTTATTTAGTTATTTATGTACTTCTATCCGTTGGATAATTTACCTGAAGCAGCGCCACCAACCGATCTTGCGGTATTGACTGCAGTTCCGAAAAACACGTTACCTGTGCCGGCAGTCTGTACGATCCAGGTAGAAATTACGGGCGTGCTGATAATGCCGGCAAGAGCCGTAATTAAAGCGATAAACAGATAGCCTACAAAGTTGTCAATGTGACTGACAGAGGCGATAAACTGTTCCTTAACATCTGCCTGTGCTAAAACCTGATTCAATCTGTCAATTTCCTGTTGAAAGCCATAATGAAGTATAGCAAATGAAAGATTGAGCACTATGTAACCAATGGTACTGTAAAAGGTTACCGAAATATATTTGGCTGCCCATTGAACCCATGCATCTTTAAAGGGTCCTGCCACGCTAAAGCCCAGTGAAATCGGTCCCAGCGTCGTCAGTACGTAAATAAGCAAAACCTGTAGAAAAAATAAACAATAGCAGATGCCTTTAAATATGCCCATGACAAGCCACATTATAAATCCCTGCATCCACATACTTAATTTTACCCAAAGCAGTTGCTCGTAAACGACTATGTAAGATTGCAGATTGCTTAACGTTTCATAAGCGCCGCCGCTCAGCCAGTTCAATGCAGTTTCGCCGTTGCCCATATCTTCCGATTTGGTACCCCCGAATAATTGCTTTAGTTCATTGGTATTCTCTATGAGTCTGTTAAAAAGCGTGTCACTCAAAGCTTGTTTGTTGTCCATATCCTGGTCTACAATCTGGGCATTGGCAATGAACTTGGTTTCTGATTCTGTCGTTGCAGCCTCACCCGGAAAGGAAAGAATTTCTGTAAACAAACTAAAGTTGATGATGGCAAGGCAGATGATAAAAGGGCGAAAGAGAGGCATGATTTCAAACCTTCCTTCGCCTAAAATCATGGCGTACGCTCTTACCATTAAATAAACCAAAGAAAGAATGGCCGCAATTTGTTTAGCCAGCGTTGGCATGGTCTGATCAGGTACCGATTGTTTGATACCGTTGATGAGATCCATTATATTCTGATCCCAGAATGGATTAATCGTATTACAAAGTGACATATATTAAAATAAAAAAGTTGATAAAATGTGATTGACAATTGCTTTATCTTTATTGAAAATGTGCTTTTCGCTTTTGACCTTTTTCACCTCCTCGGTTGTGGGAAGCTTTGCAGCTGTGTTGATGTACAGATTGATCATTGCATTCACCACTGCGTTCTTTTTTTCGAGCTCCTTTTTGATTTGCAGATAGCTTACAATCCGTTCGCCTCTGTCGGCCAGTACCGAATGCATGACTTCAATTCTGTCTTTGGCTTCATCTAAAAAATCAAGATATTCCCCAAAGTATTTGTTGTTAATAAGATCGTTAAATGCGGCTGGCGTCTGTGCAGCCATTATAGGTAGTTGATCGGTTACTTCAGTTGTGAGTTTGTCAAACACAGTTTTGAAATACATCTGATAAGGCACGTCAAGTATACCGCCTTGCATGTTGGTATAATTAACCATGTTCGTGTTAAACACAGCTTCCATGGAATCAGCAAGATGTCTGTCATCTACTTCCTGAGCAGTCAGCGAGAAATAATTCTGGTCGAACTGTCCGCCCACTTTATAAGGTCTCCTGTCCTCGCCTGCCCAATAATCGTGATGCAGAACACGCCAGTAAAACCAACCTTCGGGGTCTTTCGGTAAACCAAAAAAATTAGTGGAAGGATCAGGACGCCAGTAATCCCAACGAGTGTAGACCATTCTCTGATATTGCCCTTTGTTTGCCTTATCCTGAACAGGCATTTGAGCTATGGTGTACAAGCTCAATAAGAAGCAACAAATTGTAAAACAGTAGCTTTTCATATTTAAAACTTAAATTGGTTAAGCATATCCCTCACAATGACAGCATCCATATTGATATACATTTTGTAGGGAACAATTTTGTTTATAGCATCGTTCAGATTATACAGTTTAAAGTTGTTTACCAGTTGTTCGCTGAGATTGTATAAAATATTGAGGTCTGTTGAAACTTCAAGTACAAAGCGTGTTCTCTGAATCGGATCAATTAGCGTTTTTTCATCAGCTGCTAAAACAAACTGTTCAAGATAATTTTGTAATTCAACGATTCTCCCAGTGAAGATTTGCGTTGTGTTAGCAGCAATTGTGATCAGGTATGGTTTACCTGCGGCCAGGGAAGTTGCCTTTGCTAAGTTGTCGAATATCTTAGGGATGCGCAGTGAAACATTGTACAGTGCTTTGCATTTTTTAATGGCATTATCGACATTTGATAAAGAAGCAAAAATTTGATGCTGTACTTCTTCAATACCTGTAGAATAAGTAGCAATGTGCTGTCTCTTGTCTTCAATCTCTTTTAACTTGTCACTGTATAAATAATTACGGGCTACCTTATAGCTCGTATTGGCTGTTGCTTCGGCCATTAAATCTTTGTGATAAACGATTTGTTGTGCTGTCACCAGCAATGGGCATAAGAACAAAGACAATAAGGCGGTTTTCATATCAAAAATTTTTAAGAATGTCTTTGACTAACCGGGCATCATTATTCACATACTTCACCGGTCCCGTTTGTTTTAGGATTTCAACGAAATCTACCTGTTTCATCTGCTGCAACATCGAGTAGCATCGCAATCTTACTACCTCCAGTTCTGATCTGATTTCGCGGTAGATGATGTTGCGGTCGCTTACTTTCATCTTGGAGATATCTGTGTAGGAACTTGTAATGAGGGTTAGATAGCTGACAAAGGAGCTGGCCGAAGCAAGAATTTCATTTTCTCTTTTAATAATTACTGGTATTGTGTATGGATACTTCAATGCGATTGCCATACTCTGACTTTGATAACTGTACATATTATTGAGAGCGGTGTAGATGGCGATTGCTGTGGAAACATCGGCAGTGATAATGAAAACCGAAGAAAGTCGTTGATCTATGGAATCGGTAAGATTTTTAAGCTTGTAAGTCAGGGTTTTCCATTGGCTAACAGTTGCCTGAGATTCCACCTGATTGACTTTAAAATCCTTATGGTCTTTATAATTGTCCATATTGTGCTGAATGAGGTATTCAGTAGTTGGCATGTCCCAATAATTCACTTGTGCATTACCAGGCTTTGCAGCAGCAAGGAATATCCATAAAAAAAGTAAGATGTATTTATACATAACTATTATTTGTCTTTGCCAATGAAACTGATACCTGCCTTCTACCATTTCCATGAGGACATGATACCTTTAACGATGTTGCCATCCTGGTTAATAATACCACGAAATGGATTGAGAGTATTGATGATGCCCTGGCTGACTGCCCATTTTACCCGAAAAAATGAGCTTGCCGAAAGCGCCTCTATTACCTGCAGATCCAGCATTACCTGATTCAAGAGCCGTACTCTTTCTCCGGCATCCATTAGTAGCTTGCTATCGTTTTCCCGCAGAATCAATTCTGCAATTTGTGCGTAGCTGTCCGAGGCGCGTGTTACCATTTCCACCTGAAATTTTAAGGCAAATGCAAGTGCTACAGGATTGCTTTTTGACACAGCCATCATATCAGATTCATACTGCAAAATAGTTTGCAGTATGCGATAGCACTGATAAACCTGATAAGCGCTTTTTACAGTAGAACTTACATACAACAGACCATTGTAGGTTTTCTGCTGCCATTCGTTGATAAATGATACCGTGGCTGCTGTTGTGGTCTGTAAGGATTCGATACTGGTCTGTTTGTCCTTGATCGCCTTCATGCTGCTGTTTTCAACAGTTCCGTTCGCAATATGCGCAGCTGTCAGCGCCGGATCAGTAGTCAGTACTTGAGAACAGGCACCTGTACAAAAAAAGCCGCCTATGAGAACAATAATTATCCTTTTCATGCGGAAATTGCTTTTGAGTTGTATAAAGTTTTTCTCTTCGAAATCATCTTACAGAAAGAGGACAGAGAAAGTTTGCTTGCTTTCATATCGGCTACCAAATGGTCCATCGCATTTTGATAACCAGGGTAATTATCCAGGTAAACTTCCAGTGTTTCCCTTTCTACTCTTTCTGTTGAAAAAGTGAGGTATTGTTCAACTGGCAACTCAATACCATATACCTCTCCCGTAGAACCGCGGCGTATGTAGAGTTCTTTGAAGCGGCTTCTACCCTCTTTGTTGTCCAGACGATTCACGGTAAAAAGCTTGTTTTTTTCGACCTCATTTATAGACAACAGGTTTTGCACCTGGTGAAAGTTTTCTTTAAACTTGCTTTGATCCAGAAGAAAAATGGTGTCAGAGTTAGCAATAATGCTATCCTTTACGATGGCGTTTCCCACAATGTCATTGATTTCCTGAGTCACAACCATTACTTCACCGTTGAACTTTCTCACCGTTTTAAACAGGTAAACAATGTACCCGGCCATCATAGGAGATGCAATGGCTTTCCAGGCTTCTTCGATACAAAGAATTTTCTTGTTGCTTTTATGACGCATTTTTTGTATGAACACATCCATGATGATCATTGTAGTAATAGGAAACAACAGTTTGTGTTCTTTGATTGAATCGATCTCAAAGACAATAAAAGACTCATGAAAAAGAGAGTTATCAAAATCATCATTCAGAATTTTCTCATACTCTCCTCCTCTATAAAATTTTTTGAGAATAAAGCTGTATTCTTTCAGATTAAAGCTGATGTCTTCCTGTCTTATAATAGCTTCTATCTTTGAATAGC
Organism: Ilyomonas sp.; assembly: GCA_965199845.1. Classification (GTDB taxonomy): domain Bacteria; phylum Bacteroidota; class Bacteroidia; order Chitinophagales; family Chitinophagaceae; genus Ilyomonas. The sequence continues at coordinate 23,255 of CBDATZ010000014.1, read as the reverse complement.
TGTATTCATAAAAAGTGTTGAAACTAAGAGACTTAACTATAGCTTTTTTTCCAAAGAAGTCAGCGAAATAGTCACTGATGGTTTTACTTAAAATGGTATCCTCAACCTGCGAAAGCAAGCCTTCAGGACCTTTCCAAATCATACCGATTAACGCTTTTAAAATCTGTCTTTTTTCTTCATTGTTTTCAATTTCCTCAATTCGGAAAGGGTTCATGGTAATGGGTTTTTCCTCGGTATAAGTAATGTACTTTCCGTTCAGGTATTTGCAGGTGCCTTTGTAGCTATGTCCGGTATCCACTAAAACAACATCAGCCCCCAACAAATGGCAAAGAAAAACGTAGGTATTAGTGGAAAAGGATTTACCTGAACCCGAAGGCCCCAATACAAATTTGTTGCGGTTAAAAATGCGGCTCTGCTGCCAAGGCAGCTCACTGGTGTCAATGCCGATTGGAATGCCTTGCCGGTCAGTCAGGTAAAGCAGATAATCGCTTTCTTCCGTTCTGGGAAGACATTCCATAAAAAAAAAACAGGAAGCGGCAGGTCGGGAGGTCAAAAACTTATCGTACTCTTTCATTTCATCTGCGTTACCCGGAATGGCGGCTCTAAAAAGTTCCATTTGGTTGTAGGTATTTTTACCTGGAATGATTCCGATGCTGAAAAGATTCGATTCAATGCAATTGACTGCTTTATCCAGAGATAACGTGTCTCCAAAAACCAATAAACTGAAATTGCAAAATACCAGCAGCTCGTTGTCTGCTGCGATTTCAAGGAACATGAGGTCTATATCTTCAACGCTGATTCTATTGGCGGGGTCAGGCATTGAGCTGTGCTTTTTTCTCTTTGCTTCAAGATCACGTTTTGTTTTTAGCTGGTCGGGTATAAAAACTACTTGATTGTAAAGGATGGTATCTGCAGAAGGCACATTGAATAGGAAAGCAAAATTGTCTACGGGAAAATTTTTACCGATTTCAGATTTGGTATCATAGGCGGCCATGGTTGTCGGAACATTCAATTCATCAATGTCGATGAAAGAAACCACTTTGAGTTGCTTTTCACCGAAGTAAAGTGCGTTTGAATCTGACTGAACGTTACCGACAAAAAAATTATCGTCATTAAAGTTGAACGATATAAATCTGCGCAGCAAAATTTCAATGTCATGCTTGCTCAAAAGAGAAGCTTTCATTTTAGAATTTTGGAAAGCGTCTATCACTTTATTTACTTTACTAACAAACTCCTTTATATCCTTTGCATCATAAGAAAAGAATCTGCTCTTGTTGTTAATTTTGGTGATGGTGAAATAGGTGGCTATGCTTTTGTAAGTTCTTCCTTCATAATGTTCAAAATATTTTCGTTGTAGATAATCTGTTTGTTCACCAACAACAGACTTATATCTTTGGTTAGCAATGATGTCTGTTTTTTGAATAATAAAATTGCTGCCCAGCAACTTAACTATCTGACCTATAAGAGCATGAAAATCACTGTATATTTCCGGGTCAGCGTTGTATTGTAACGCCAGGTTTTCGATTAAAATGATGCTTGAAAAATTTCCATTTGCAGAATGGAGAAGCGTAACACCATTTTCATCCGAGGTACCTATAAATGGCTCTTTAAATTGATTTTTTTGCATAGCCGGCGTGTTAAATTGATCGTCTTTAAAAACTAATTTTTTGAGGAGGGTTTGCGCAGCCTGTGTTTTGGGGGAAAAATGAATACACCGAACTCTTTTCTTTTGCTGTATAACCCTTGTTTCTGTTTATGCAGAGTGTAAAGTAAAAGCGGCAATGATATGCCCAACATGGCCGCCAATCCGAATAATTGATTGACGAAAGCGCCAAATAAACCGCCGCAGACTATTCCAGCTAATACGCTTCCCATTGCCCAATAAATGAATTTCCCTTTGAATACTTTAAATACAAGGGGCCTTTGCAACCCCTTGTATAGCGGATAATTTTTTCTTTCCATTACAAACCAAAGAATAGTTTAAGAACGGTTCCTGTTAAGAGAAGGAAAATGCAAGAGCCGGTCCACCCGATAATGTGTTTGTTAAGGTCCTGGTCTCCATTTTGCCATTTAATAAACACACGAATACCGCCTGCAAGACCGGTTACAGCGCCAACCATCAAAATGAGATTAGATACATTACCAAAGATGTTTTGAATGGAAGCGGCGGCTCCATCAATGGCGGGTCCGATTGTTTGGGCGCCGGCTTGCTGAATAAGGAAAAGTGCGACTGCTAAGGCTAAGGCAATTCTGTTATACTTGCCTGCCATCCTGTTTTTTTTCATGTTGCATTTTTTAAAGTGAAAAAAAGACGTTTACATTTCAAAAAGTATTTTGACACATACACTGATTCCAATCAGAAAAACAATTCCACCTACCCAGATGACAATTTCTTTTTCAAGATCATCGGAATGCGCTGCATTCCATTTAAAATAAATTCTAGTGGCTCCAATCACAGCGACAATACAACCACCAATCATAAAAATTTGAGAAAGATGGCTGAAAATATCAGGTCCTGTCACAAGTAGCTTATACATCAGATCAGGATTACTGTTTTTAAAAAAACATGGGCTAAGATCCAGAAGATTGAACCTCCTATCCATGATGCGGTAGCGCCATCCAACTCAAAATGCCGGTTACTATGCAGATGCCATCTGTTGTATATGCGGATAGCACCTACCAGTCCGAACACAGGACAGAGTACCAAACAAACGTGATCAACTGAATACCATGCTTCGTAAGCTGATTGGGTAATATTGGTCCATTCATCCAGTAGTATGTATAAACTAAAGATGTTCATGATGAGATAGTGTTAAAAGATTGTCTTCTGTAATGTCAATCGAGCCAGAATAATAAGCTTCGATACCAAGATCGTCTAAAATGGTTTTGTCTTTTTCTTCCATCACCGGCGTCTCGGTTATGACCCCGATTTGTATATCACTGCCGGCAGAAACAGGACTCACTTGTTCATCAGCAGACAACATGGTTTGAGGTTGTTCTACTACAAAATGTACTTTTCGTGATGAATACGCCAGATTGCTTTGTTTGGTTTTTAGTTTTTCAATCAGTATCAGAAAGCCATAATACAATCCGTAAAGAACAAAAACACTTAGGGAAAACTTTGCAAACGTCATCGCGGTGATAATTTATAGAATTGACAATAGTACCTTAAATGCGTGATTAATTAAATCCATAAATAAAGCAGCTAAATTATTACATTTAGAATTAAAAATAACTTTTTCAACAAATTTTATTCAATAATGTAATAAAACAAGGTCTTAAATAAGTTATCATTGTATTATTGAGTGGAGAAAATGAAAGGGTTGCTATCTTATTGCTGCTGATGATATAAGGTAGGTGATACGAGGTCTGAAACAACGCTTGCTGTTTCAGGTTGGTTTGCATAATTGCCCCTGCTTGTTTGTTAAACTGGTTAGATAGTAAAAATGTGTTGCGTAAAGTGAGTTTCCGATTTTGAACGATCTGAAAAAAAAGCTGTAGTTTATAAAAATCCAGGGCGCTGCCCAGGTAGGGAAGAATATGAGCGTCTCCTCTCTCCCACCGAGCCAGTAAAGGTTTTTCAATACTGGCGATGCCAGGCATATCAATAACAAGAAAATCACAATGGAAATTATTAAGAAGAGAATCATTGCAATCTTCAAGTTTGCATTCCGTTACAGCGTACGGAGTATGATATTGTTGAGCCAGCAAGCTTAGTAAATGATGATTGTCGAAATTTAAAAGATGAACATGCTTCTTCTGATGAAAATGCAGGTAATTACAAAGATGGACAGAGAGGGTGGTTTTACCGGTTCCGCCTTTCAATCCGGAAAAGAAGATGATTTTCATGACTAGTAAGAATTTTTCCGCTTCCTGTTTTTTTTCATGATTCTGCCACTGGTTTCATTTTCCCGAAGCGCATCAGCGATGATGTTGTCAATGATTCCGCTAACAATTGCCTCTGAAATAAAAGGAATGTTCCCGCTGCTTTCATCGTTGCCAGTCCGTTTCAAAGTATTTACAGAGTAAACACGAAGACTGGGTTCTTTCCTATTGATTCCTCTTTCTTCTTTCCCATTGAATTGACCGATCAGCTGATCCAGCTTCATCACTTCGCTACCCTTGATTACGCATTTGTTATTGTGGTCTACAATTACATATCCGTATGGTTGTTCATGTCCTTTGCTGGCAAAAAAATGAAACTGTAAACCTTTATTATGAAAGAGTGCCTGGGTCAAAGCGCTTGAATAGGCTCTTTCGTTATCCGGCTTGTTAGAAATGGAGGTATTGATCAGATGAGAAGAATATTGCTTTTGATATTGAAGTATCAATCGCTTAATTTTTTCCTTGTCTATCTGCTTGTGTTTGCCTCGTTCAATGATTCTACTGATTTCGTCTGCTCTTACACTTCCCTGTCGTTGCCCGTGTTTAAATAATATCATCTCCTCTCCTTCTGCTTTAACACGATAACCCTTTTTTTCAAGCAAAAGGGTAAACTGCGATTGAGTAGTAATGCGGTATTGTAAAGCCTCCTTCAAAGCTTGGCGACATTCACTTTTTACATCGATTGCCAGCATTTCGTTTACAATCTTTCTTGCTCTTATGCCTTCGTATCTATCATTAATTTTTTTACCGCTCCTATCCACTCTTGAAGTGATAATGTGCACATGATTATTATCTGTATCGTTATGCTGATAAATGAGCATGGGTTGTCCTTGATAACCGAGCTTCTCCATTATTTGAATGGCGTTTTCTTTTAGTTTCTCGTGTGTATAAGCTTTCCCTTGACAACTGAGAACAGCATGAAACTGTGGCTTCTTTACGCGATCATTCTTTGCTGAATGATTTTTTAAAAACTCTTTAAATTCCTGTTTACCAATCTGTGTACGCTCCTGCAGATACCCAAAATTTTCAAAGTGGATCATGGAGGCAACCCCTTGCTTTTCTTTTCTTTCGTTATAATCTACGCCAAAGAAAGAGGCACTGGGTGCCATAATTTTAAAAACAAGATTCAATTGATGCTGTTTTGTAGTAAGGTAGCCAAACGGTCCCGTTTGCTTTGATAATCAGCAAACAGCCTGTTAAATGCAGTTACGCATGCTTCTCCGTCGCTACTGGTAAATTTTAATTTGTGAATGGCAGTTACCGCCTGATTGATGTTATTTCCGATATAATTCATTTCACCGGTTAAGGCCATCATCGCTTCGTATAGCTTTCTCTCGTTCTCTTTGTCTCTCAAAGGCAAGTCCTGACACCGGAGCAAAATGAATTCTGTAATAGACAAATGCAGTTTCGCTGCATTTGATGTAATTGTTTCTTTTTCTTTAAGCATGCAGCGTATATGTATCTGTGTTTCTTTATTCATTTCTGTTATAAAAAATGAGTTGCGAATTTTTTACTCCTCTTCTACCCTCTCCTCCCCTTTTGGGGCAAGAGGTCTTTGTGTACACAAAGACACATCTTGCTATTAAGGAACTTTAAAAAAGCTACTCAAAGATAAATAATCGTCTAACTAACTGACAGATTGAATATTGTAGTTTATTGTTGATAATACTTTAGTAAGACAGAGGAGTAAAATTGACAATTATTGCGTTGTATTGAAAGAAGTTGAATACCCTTTTGTAAGATTGCTTTTACTTAAATAATATTTGCGTAGGAAATTGTTTTTATGACAACTTCTTATATTTTTGTTTTATAAAAAAAACAATAATGAATAAAAAAGAAATTGACTGGAAGGAGGCGCGTGAGCTTATTGTCCAACCTGGCAAGGGAAGGTATGGGCTACTCACCACTGTTCTTGAGCGGGAAGAAATTCTGGGAGACAGCATTGCTTTACTGCTTCACCGTCTCTGCTCCCGCTTGCAATTACGAAGAGAAGACGTAGGCTACAACGGTTTTTATTGCTGGGTCAGAAATTACCGGCAAACGCATTTGCTTAACGCGACCCTACCTGCAGAGGCAATCCACAGCGAAGGAACAAAAACAGTTCACGCCCCTTTCCGCTTTTCAGATCCATCATCCATCAGCAATCCATCAACAACTGACATAAAATTCCATTAACCATGAAGTATTTTATTTTCAACATTCAATCAAAAGGTGGTGCCGGAAAATCAATGCTTACCTATCTCCAGGCACTTAAAAATGAGAACAACGAAAAAACACTGTTTGTTGACCTGGACAATAGCACGAAGACTTCGCTCAAACAGTTACAGTTCCTTTCCGTAAAAAAAAGGATTGCTGAAGTTTCCATCAACGATAATAAAAGGCGGATTGATCGGGAAAAGCTTTTTGATGTAATTGAAAAACTGGCGGCGCTGGAACCATTCGAAACTATTTTTATAGATTTTGGTGCACCCGAAAGCCAGCAGTTCCCTTCCCTATTCAACCTTGATTTTTCAGCAGGAGAACTAAAAGATTTTGAAACTGCACTCGATGCAAAATTTGTTTTTAATGTCATCGTTGCTGGTGGCGCTTCTTACGTATCATGTATGGAGTTTACGCATGAAGTGTCGGAATCCCTAAAGGGCTTGTTTGATGTCAATATCTGGCTTAATGAGTACTCTTTTACTAATTACGAAAGCCTTATAGATGAAGTGAAGCAGTATGCTGATGCTAATAAAGAAGTTATTACCTCTGTCAGAGTATTTGGAAATATAGAAACGGATCGTAGCTCCGGCCAAAATATTATTCAATCGGCGAAAAGCGGCAGAGGCAACGATGGATTCGTTGGGTTTGCAACCAGGGCTGTTATTAAACGCGAACTTGCCAAAGTATGAAAGATAGCATCACCCGTTATGATGAACTGTTGGAAGAGGTCAGGTTGCGCTATAAAAGAAAGTACAACAAGAACCTTGATGATGAAATTTTGTATCTTATTATACGCATTAATGAGTTGCAGCTTGACCTTAAAAAAGAAATATTAGAAATAAAGACAGAAATCAAGAAAAAGCAATGTATGGCATTTACGAAAGGAAAGGATTACTTCTATTATGGTGCCGGAGCCGCTATTAATTATGCGCTGCTTATGGGCTGTTTACTAACAATAGGCCTATTATTGTATCTGTTATTTAGAAAGTAAAGCTACTGCTTGAAAGATCGAGTGAAGGCATAGCCTCTCCGAATAGTGCTTAATCTGCCAACTTGTTCCAGTCCAATTTAAAAAAGAGAAAATTATCAATTTAAATATATTTAGTTATTTATATAAATATATTTTTATGCACTTATTTAGCACCTTCTTATCATGTAGTACAAATTCATTATTAAAAATTTCAAAAGGTGCGATGGTATTTAGCTGTAAAAGCCTTTTTTAAGCATCTGATGTTCCACTGAACCGAAGATCTGCCTGGCACGTTGCGCAGAGACTATAAACGTCTCTCCAATGGCTTTAAAAGTCAGCCCCTGCATACGCATCTTGTATATTCTTCGGTTCCTCCTGACGATTTCTTTTGTATGCAGTTTGTAGGACATGAGTAGTGTTAATTGTTTACATTGAAGAAGAAAACTCTTCTATCGTTATTATTCTTTGTGCTAGCAAAGACAATGTAGAAGGTTAGTATCGCAGAATATCAGTATAATAAGAAGCGCTTTAATTTTAGTGATGAGATGATTCATACGACTGGTATTCAATAAAATCTTCATATCCCATTTTTTCTTTTATAAATGCCTCCATTCCCACATCATTTTTCTCCATCACATAACGGGTAAAAGAAAGTAGGTTTTTGCAGGTTTCAAATCCCTTTTTTTGCAAATCCATGCGCGCCTTATCTGGTAGACCATCCAGCCATTCTTCATAGTCCCTTGTGCTAGGTTCAAAATTCTTTGCTCTTTGATGATAAACGCAGGCACTGTTACCATAAGAAAAAAGTAACTCGTGAAATCTACGCTGGTCAGCAGGGCATTTTAATAGAAATTGTGCTTGCTGACTGTTACATTCGGAATCAGGGTGCAAAACCATAATTTCAATTTACAAGTCAAAACGATGCAGATCTAAAAAAGGCTTAATCTGCCACCTTGTTTCAGTCCAATTTAAAAAACAGACGACATTGTATATCAAGATAGCTTTCATTATTTATATAAATATATACTACTATGGATGGTTAATTATATACTGCCTTCCTGCTTCCATAAAGAAATCCTTTATAGACATTTTTTTATTGGCTACATAAATTTTGACATCTTTTTTAAATGTGCCTGGGACATGAAAGAGAATCTGTTCAATAACATCATCCACATTCTCTTTAACAGGCATAACTTTTTGGATAGGAGTATCAGCCGGCGGGTTGAAATTTTTAAATAATTCCGAATCCGGTTTTTTAGATGACTTCGCCATAATATACATTTAAAGATATAACGATTTATATAATTAGTTATTTAACAAAAACAATATTTCTTTAGTGAGGTTGTTGATTTCTTTGATTGCTTTTGAATCAGAAGTGCTGTAGATGCCGTCAGGCAGTGCAATACTTCGAATAAAATTCATCCGTTCGGTGATCTGGGATTTGAGAAGGGGCAAGCCTAAATGCTCAAGCTGTTCCTTAGCTTCGCTGGTAAGCGTTGTAGTTGTGTTTACCATGTTAAGAACAATAGCAGCTTTTAGTGATGGTTTCTTTGACATTGCAGTTTTGACTAATTCAACTGTTCGCTGACATGCTAGTACATCATATATCCCTGCTTTTGTAGGAATCAATATTAGATCCGAAATACTGAATACTTGCCCCAATTTATCTGACAGGTAGGGAGGTGTATCAATAAAAACTGCTTTGTATTCTCCTTTATTGACTGCTGAAAGAGGTATCACAGATACACCATCAATTTTATTAGCTGTTTGTGAAATGGAACCCTGTGCGTCAAGATCAACGATTGCCGTAACGGCATGGTCTTTAAAAGCGTGAGCTAAATTTACAGCCAGCGTGCTTTTTCCAACTCCTCCTTTCTGATGCGCTAAAGTAATAACAGTTGCCACAGATGATTTTCGACAAAAGTAATAAATATATAATTATATATAGATAGCATTATATCATTCATTAAAAATATAAATTATGAGAAAACTTTTCAACTTCAACTATATTTAGTTATAAACATTTGTGTTAGCTTTATAGTTCGCTGAAGCATAGCACAATCAGGAGTGTTTGTGTGAGGAATAGGCGAACTCGACGAATTGTAATGAGGAGCCACTATTATAGTGGCTCTTTTTTTTTAACCGATGGTATAACTTATTCATATTTGTTATAATTTAGTTCAATATTTTAATACTTAAATGAATATTTATGAAACAAGAAAATTTAGACATTTTGGAAAAGCAATTGATTTATCATGGTTTTGACAGAGATGTTAGAAGAGCTGTGAAGGAAGAGTTACAGAGTGTAACAAAATCAAGTTACGATATGAAGTTTAAAATTACGATTGGCAACTGGGTTGATAAGAATGAAATTGACGTTAATTACTTGCTTCATTTTGACAAGAGAGGTGAAATGGTGTATTTTAATAATTACATCGCATCCTTAGGAGACCGCGAATTGAAGATTAATATGAGACCCGGGCAAAATATTACTGTAAAAGAAGCCTTTAATTTACTACACGGGAGATCTGTATTCAGCCAGGAACTCAGCAATAGGGCAGGGGAGAAGTACAGTGCTTGGGTAAATGTTGATTTTTCCCAGAAAGGTGAGAATGGTCAACCCAAAATGAGCTTTTACAATCAAAATTATGGATTTGATTTAGTAGCTGTATTGGAAAAGTTGAAGGTGAAAGAAATGGGTGATGAGAAAATGCGTGTACACTTTATTCAATCTTTGGAGAGGGGTAATCTTCAGACTGCTGTATTGGTTGATAAGAAAGGGAATGAGCAGAAAGTGTTTATGGCGGCAGAGCCACAATTTAAAAATGTAAATATTTGTGATTCGGAAGGCAAAAAATTATTCATCAAGCCTGATATTTCACCAACAAAAGAAATTTCTCAACGAAATACGTCTGCTCCTGATAAAGAAGTTGTAAGTATGAAAGATATCTCCACAAAAGATGTAAGTTTTCTTTCGCAGAAATCTCAACAGAGACAAGTGAAGTTCTAAAGTAAAACTTGAGTTTATTGTTGCCATTTGTTTATAGTAGGAGAGAATGAGCGGGTGAGAAAGACCGGCCGGATTAAAGGCTGGTCTTTCTTTTTTGATATGGGTTGTTTATAATCTATACCAGAAAATGAATTATCATAGAGATGATAGTCGCACTGTATATACTGCAATTACGACTTTTAAGGAAGGATGAATTTATCTTCACATTCATTTACGACAAAAAAGGAAGAACTGAGGGGTTCGGTAAATCAAATAATTGATTACTTCGATGTTTTTTCGATTTTCATTTTCGAAACACCAAAATTCGTCCCAAAACCTGCCAAAATGGCATTGGATAAACAGAAAAATCCTTACTCATTTAACTTGTTATTCGATTAATTGAAAAATATTGTAGATTGTTAGGCACGCGCAAACGTAATGTGGCCTTGAGTTACAGCTATATCACTACGACAATTGAGGAAGAATATTACGACAAAAAAGGAAGAATATTACGACAAAAAAGGAAGCTTTTGAATAAAGTATTGCGACAAATGGGGAAAGTGAAAAGCAATTGCGACAAAAAAGGAAATAATCGAATTACGGTACTCATAGGACACGGAAAATTACAATAATTACCATAATTTATTAATCTTGACCATTCTTGGTTAAGAAGAAAGATGCTATTCAGTGATAGAATTGCGACAAAAAAGGAACGAATTTAATCTTGTTTCTTGGAAAAGCAAGTTCTAAAATGGTTGTGCAAGCTTCGGACGATGTATGCCTTGCTGTTTCCTATTTTGTCGTAATTCGCGCTGATGTGATCTTTGATTTCAAAGAGCTTCAAATAAAATTCCTCCGCATCAAAATTACTTTTGAATAGTTCTTCAATGCTTCTAATGTCTTTGTCATCAAATCGAAAATGGTTTCTTAAGAGGTTCTTGGCGTAATCAATCTTGGTTTGCAAGTCTTTCTCCAGTAGGGGAGTGATCACTTTAAATTGCAGGTGTGTAATTTTCTTGCCATCTTTTGCAGAAGGAGCAAACTCAAACCAGCAATCTGTTTTCTTATATAATTCTGCTTTTACTGGTTCCAGCACCCGTTTTACGAAGTCTGAATAGTTGGGATAGTAGTCATACAAGTCCCCTGTTTTTTCGTCGGTGCTGATAATGCCCAAGCGCTCTTTCAACTCTGCAATAGAAATAACAAAGCCTCCCTTCTTGCTCCATGATGATATAAGTTTGTATAACCGGGGGGTGTATTTATTTTTTGCATTGATGGCGGTGTGTAGAAGGAACTTTGTATAGTTCTTGGGGCGCTTGTTATTGAAGTCATAATCAATTTTACAGAATAGCTCTGCCTGCTCCGGCGTAAAATGAAAGAAAGCGCTTTTTAGAAACACTCGTTTTTGCCCGTTAATGACAGTTGCTTTTTCAGGAATATCGATACCGTGCACAATATGGCGGATGGCTCTATACTGGGTTTTACCATCCTCTGAAGTAAAAGGAAACTCAATCTTTAAATCCATCAGTGAATGACAAATTTCATAGACATATTGCTTACTATCGGTCGCTGTTGTGTTTTTTAAAGTATTGCCTTTTGTAAGAATTTTTAATGGAACTTCAACTGTAAAGAGGTTATTCTGAAACAGCGAAGTTTGAGTGTAATCATTGATCCCTTTCATACTTAGCATTACGGCATCCTGAAGCTGTGCCTGGATAACAGTAAGCAATCGTTCAGATACAAGACTGCTTTTGTATTTTGCATTCGTAAGCTTGTTGGGCTGATAAATGTAAGTCTGATTTTCGGGCAGCATCTGCTTTACCCTTTTCTTTTGCGAAACAACTGCAATCTCACCTTCTTTTAGTTCTTCTTTGTTAAGCTGGCTCATGGTACGTTTTTGTTAAATGGTCTTACATTAAATATCATTAAACGATAGGCTTAAGATACCGAAGTCCCCTTTCGCTTTCTGACACTGGTAGAAGTGGTTGTCCCTTTCATGTGAGAAAGGTCTAAGTTAATATACTTGTATAAAGTTCGTGGTGAAATACCTGCATTTTTACAGATTTCTTTTATGGTAAGCTGTTTTGCATTGTACAGCTCCTGCACGTAGACAGCCTTTAGTTCACTTTCTTTAGTTAGCCTTGGGGGACGACCGCCGGTTCTTCCTCTTGCTCTGGCGCTGGCTAAACCGGCATGGGTACGCTCCCGTATCAAATCGCGCTCGAACTCGGCAAGTGAGGCAAAAATGTTGAAGATGAGTCTGCCTTGTGCAGTGGAAGTATTGATGCTGTCCTGTAATGAAATAAATTTGATTCCTTTTTCTTCAAACTGCGTAACTAGGTCTATCAAATGGCGAAGAGAGCGACCCAACCTATCCAGCTTCCAGACTACCACCGTATCACCCAGTTGCGCAAGAGAAAGAAGCTTATCAAGTTCAGGTCGTTCTTTAGCAGCGGAAAGTTTTTCCTTAAAAATCCTGCTGCAGCCGGCTGCGGTAAGCGCATCGGTCTGCAAGTGCAGGTTTTGTTCCTCGGTAGAAACTCTGGCATAACCGTATTTCATAATTGCTGTTTGGAGTAGAGAAAATAGAGAACAGGGTAAAATTATACATTTCTTTTCGTTTCACGAGTAAAGTATAATTTGATTTTGTAAATGAGTTTCGTATAAGTAAGCTTAATACGAAAAATGCGGTGAAGAGGAGGGAGGAGGTTGTTATACAAAAACGGTCGTTTTTGTATAATGTGGATTTCTGTTGAATGATACTAAAAAAAGTTTACGTCGATGGAAATATTCATAGAATAGGTTAATAGGTTAACTAATATTACTAGGTTAGTTGACAATTGCTGGATTATATTTAATGCAAATGCTCATGCGAGGGCATTCATAGTTTTGACTTTCCCATTAAATGCAATTATTTACTTAGTTCCTACTGCAGTGGATTTCTTAATATTATACCAAAGTCTTTGTAAAAGTCTCATATTACGGGTAATTACAATCGCCTGAGCTTTCAATCCGCTTTTGTAAGGAATAGGTTTATTGTTGTTAGTGACTAATCCTTTGTCTAATCTGATAGTGGCTAAAAAACCACTGTCAGAAGGCACATTTGATATATAGGATAAGGTTCCTTCTACAACCCCTACCTCTTGATAAGGGTAAGCATCAAAGCGTAATTGAACCTTTAATCCAGTATCTATTTTTCCAAAATTATTCTGTGGTAGATTAGTTTCCGCATAAAAATGGCTATCGTCTGGATTAATATAACCAATTAGTTTTCCTTGTTGTAGAAATTGATTTTCTTGTAATGGAATAATGAAAAATACTTTTCCTTCAACAGGTGATTGCAGAATAAATCTCCTTTTCCAGTCATCTACTGCACTTTTTAGTGATTGTAAAGCCTGCTGAAAAGTTAGCTGCTGCTGTGCACTGTCGTGCTCTATTTGGTCAAGTAACTTTAACTTATCCCTCCTTTGTGTTTCATTAGAAATTAAATAGGCTTGCATTTGGGGTAAAGCTGATTGCTTATTTAGTATCTTGCTTTGCTGCCCTCTGAATTCTTCTAGTGATATTACTTTTTCGTCATATAACTTTTTGTTCATGCTATATGATTCTTCCGCAAGTTTTAAATCTTCTTCGGTGAGCTGCTTTTGCTGCTGGATAGTTCTGTAGGTACTTTCAATCGAATTAATATCGCTAAGTATCCGAGCTTTTTCTCGCTTATAATATCCATTAACTTTATAATCATTAAAAAGTAATAAAGCCGTAATAAAAGTTTGATACCCCTGTTGGATCTCTCCTAAATTACTGAAGCGCTTTTCAAAAAGACCAGATACTTTATCTTCTCTTCCGGCATTTAACAACGCGATACTACTATCTATTTGTTGAGAAAGATTTAAAACCTCTTGATGATTGGCAGTACTCTCAATCCAGCCTAATACTTGGTTTCCTCTTACTTGTTCGTTATTATGAGTAAACAATTTTACCAATCTTCCTTCTTGGCGGATTACAATCTCCTTAGGTGCGTTAGATGCAGTAAGCTTTGCGGTAGTTTCGACAATATCCGGATATTTAATAAACCAGGTTGCAACAAGTAATAATATTAATAGTCCCAAAAAAATAAGCAATGCCCAACGTTCGAGAAAGTCCAACTTGCGGGAGATTATTTCCTGTGCCATTTCTGAACGCAGATGCATTTTATCTCCTAACGTTTTTTCTGATAGGAATTTTTTATAATCAGCACTGTTTTCATCAGTTACATTGTAATCAATAGCTTCTTGTTTCAAGTTTCGACTCATATACAGTTTAATTTTCTGATTATTCCTGGTTTTATTAAAGATTAAACTCCTAACTCCAACTGATTTTTTACCAACTCGTAATAGCGCCCTTTTAGAGTTGTTAAGTAGGCATGCGTCCCTTCTTCTGCTATTTTTCCCTCATGTAAGACTATAATCCTGTCAGCATCTTTTACAGTACTTAATCTATGTGCGACAACAATTACTGTTCTTCCATAAAAGAAGTTTTTCAAATTTTCCACAATAGCTTTCTCATTGTTAGCATCTAGCGCATTAGTAGCTTCATCGAAAAATAAATATTGAGGCTCTTTATAAACAGCGCGGGCTATTAATAAACGTTGACGCTGTCCTTGACTTAATCCTACACCTTCAGCACCTAATTGGGTATTAAAGCCATTAGGTAATGTTTCTATAAAAGAAAGAATATTTGCAATCTTGCAGCTATGCAATAGTTTGTCATGGTCGATATGATCATTTCCAACAGCAATATTCCTTGCTATGGTATCATTGAAGATGTATCCATCTTGTAATACAGAGCCGCATTGTTGTCGCCAAAAAGCAGGGCTCAAATACTTAAAATTATTATCGCCAACTTTTATTTCTCCTTGATACTGATCATAGATTTTTAGAAGCAATTTTAATAAAGTTGTTTTTCCGCTACCACTAATACCCACAATGGCAGTTACTTTACCCTCGGGTATGAACAAGCTAATATCTTCCAATACAGGGTCATTACCAGCTCCAGGATATGCAAACAATAAATTATTAATGGTAATTCCTTTTTTGTCAGGTAAATAAGCAGACAATATTTTATGCTGGGGTTCTTCGTCTTCCATTTCGTGTATCTCATTCAATCTCTCCATGCTTATTTTAGCATCTTGCATGTTTTGAATAAGACTGATAAATTGTTGAACAGGGGCATTTAACTGCCCTATAATATATTGTATAGCTAACATAGCACCGAAAGTTAGTTGTCCTTGCACCACTAACTGTGCTACCATAAAACTAATAACAATATCTTTTCCCTGATTAATGAACAATGCTCCTGCCGATTGCCATTGAGCATAGTTCATGCTTTTAAAATTTAGTTTGAATGCTTTGGCTTGAATGTTTTCCCATTCCCATCGTTTTAACTGTTCGGCATTGTTTAATCGTATCTCTTGCATACCTTGTACAAGTTGCAAAGTCGTGCTATTTTCTTTGGCAGATAAATGAAAGACCTCATAATTCAGCTTTCGACGTATGGGAAGAAACAATAGTATCCATCCGAAATAAATGATGTTACCAATGGTAAAAACTAGAAATAACTGCCAGTTATATAATACAAGTATTATAGCATAAATAAAAAAGTTTATGGTAGAAAAAACTGTTGTTAATGCTTGCCCTGTTAAAAAAGACTGTATCTGACGATTATCTTCAATACGCTGTAAAATATCACCCGTATGATGTGTATCAAAATAGGATAAAGGGAGACGTGTAAGTTTAATCCAAAAATCAGATAATATAGAAATATTAATGCTGTTAGAAATGCGTAATTGCAAGCGATTACGTATAAAGCTAATTATTGTACTACTAAAGACGAGCATCAACTGTGCAACTAATATCAAAGTAATATATTGCATATTACGAGTATTAATTCCCGTATCTACCATAGATTGTGTAAGAAAGGGAAATATTAATTGCAAAACAGAACTTATTAGCAATGAAATAAACACCTGTGTTATAGACCAGTGACTTTGTCGCAAGTATTGGGTGATTACTGTCCACGTAAGTTTGTGTTCTTTTTCCCCTTCGTTTTCATAAAAAGCAGGTGATGGTTCTATAAGTAATACTGTACCTACTTTCTTTCCCTCTTCAGTTTTGTTGGATGCCCAGTACTGTAAAAAATCTTGTTGTTTGTAGATGATAAGACCTCTGGCTGGATCGGCTATTTTAGCAGAGGCTTTATTGGCATCAATCAATACTACAAAATGGCTATGATCCCAATGCAATATGGAGGGAGATGGAGCGGTACGTAACTTTTCATAATCAATTTGAACTCCCCTTGTGCGAAAACCCATCTTTTCTGCTGTTTCACTAATGCTTAGTAGAGATACCCCTTGTTTACTAACTCCTGTTTTTTGTCGTATAGTGTCAGCATTGTAATGTTTTCCATAGTGGCGAGCAATCATTCGTAGGCATGTAGGGCCACAATCCATTGCATTTAATTGTTTGTAAAAAGGAAAAAGCATAAAATTGATATATCTAATATTATTATTAAAAGAATGAAGTTTGATAGAGTTGATGTTTAAGGACAAGCAATAAATAAAATTCCAAAATTTTTTTGTTAAAAATAATAAAATAACTAATTTTATCTTCAACTTTAGAAAAAGATCGGATCTAACATTTAGATTGCTTAGCCAATAACAAGGACTACTCCACCCGCAAGCTTGGAAATAATGAATTTAGTAAATAAAGATGGTCGGTTAACTCTAACTCTTCTTTATGATTGCTTTCTTAAAAAAGGTATTTAAACCTAAAAATGGTGTTATTCAGACAGCCAAACATCTAGTAGATTTATTGGGTGTAAAAATAACCTATACAACACTTGCTAATGAAATGGAAGAGCATCCTGACTTTCCCAATTTTATAAGCATTAGTGATGTATTGAATACTTATGGAATAGAGAATTTGATTGTTACTTTTGATGGTGATAAATTGGATAATCTACCAACACCTTTTTTAGCTTCAATAAGAGGAAATACAAATTCCTCAGATTTACTTACTGTTGTTAAAAGTATATCTAATAATAATATCTTATTCTTTGATCCAGAAAAGATAAAATGGATAAGTCTATCGAAAAGCGAATTTCTAGGGATTTTCATTGGAGAAGTAATGTACTTAGAAGTAAGAGAATTTGCTGGTGAAAAAGATTACGATGAAAAAATTAAAAAGGAAAATCAGCAAAATTTTTTTCAGAAAGTTATTGTATCCTTCATTCCGTGTATTGTACTTTTAGCTAGCGTTTCAGCTTTTATACAATTTGGAACAAATGCCATAATTCCTTTTATATTTTTACTCCTAACACTTACTGGTTCTACTATTAGCATAGTATTATTATGGTATCAAATAGACCAGTACAACCCGGCTTTTCAACAAATTTGTCGTAGTGGGAAAAAAGTAAATTGTAATGCAGTATTGCAGTCAAAGGCTTCTAAGATAGCAGGTATAAGTTGGAGTGCTATCGGCTTTACCTTTTTTACGGGGCTTTTACTGTTTCAACTTTTTTCAGGCGTTGCCAATCCCATCGCATTGTATGTGGCAAGTTGGTTGAACGTCTTGACACTACCCTATATAATTTTCTCTATTTATTATCAATGGAACATAACTAAGCAATGGTGTGTGTTGTGTCTTTGCGTACAAGGCCTACTAGTATTGCAATTAATAACATCCTTATTGGGTGGATGGCATAGCTTGTTTTCTCTAAAAGTAATAAACGTCCAACTAATTTTAATGATAGCAATGGAGTTCGGCATTCCGTTCATTGGGGTTACATTGCTAACGCATGCATTGGAGAAAGCAAAAGACAGTAAAATTAATAAGCGGGATCTGCAACGTCTGAAACGAAATCCAGCAATCTTTGGAGCCATGCTCTCTAAGCAGAAAGTTGTGACTGCCCCTACTGAAGGCTTAGGTATTACATTGGGAAACAAGAATGCAAAATATAAATTAGTAAAGGTGTCAAATCCTTATTGTGAGCCTTGTGCCAGAGCACACAGATATGTAGAGGAGTTATTAGAAAACAATCCCGATGAAATACAGGTTCAAATAATATATGTGGTCACAAATGACGAAGAGAACATAAACACATTACCTGTAGAGCACCTATTAGCAATAGCTGAGAAGAACAATGAAAAGCAAACAAGACAAGCACTGAATGATTGGTATTTGCCTAATAAGAAAGACTACGAAGTATTTGAAGCAAAATATCCGATGAATGGGGAGCTAAAAAGGCAGAGAAATAAGATAGAAATGATGTACACATGGTGCTTTAATATGAGAATAACTTCGACTCCAACCTTTTTTGTCAATGGACATCAATTACCTGAGATATATAGTATTAGTGATCTAAAATATTTGTTAACCCTTTAAAAGCTTCCTGGAGAGGCGGGAAGAAAAAAATGTTGTAAGCGAACATTAAAAACGCCGACGCCTTTGATTATTTCTGTTAGGCTTAAAAAAAACGGAATATTTATTTTAAAATTTTAAAAATTATCTTATGAATCGTCAAAAATTAAGTTTACGCGCTTTTGAATTAGGCGCTAAAGAAGTTCTAACTAGAGAACAATTGAAGAAAGTGTTAGGAGGAGGAAACTGCGGAGTAATGATAAATGGGCAATGGAGGCAAATTACCAGTACTAGTGGCAGCGGATGCAGTACGACACAATGTGTTGCGGTTTCTTATGTAAATAATGGGTATGCTACTAACTACTGCTGTGATAGCTGTTCACACTGGTAAATAAGGTTTCTTAAATCTTAGAGTAAGGTTGTCTATAATTTAAATAGGCAACCTTCAAAAAACACAAACTACATAAATTAGAATGAAGATAGCATCGTTTTACTTCCTTATATTAGTATATATATTTTCCTGCAATCCAACAAGTAATAAGATAGATAAAAATCAGAAAGACAAACATCAGCTACAAACGTCACAAGATTCTTCAATTGCCAATGAAATAAATATTACGTTTAGAGGATTTGATTCATCTGCATTAGGAGCAGCTTGGTTTTACTACGATGAATACAATCAACAACGAAAAGTTAACCTCGGAGAAACTAATACGAGTATTAATTGGTCAAACGAAAACCTTTTACTCTATTACACAATCCCTCAAACAGGATACTATCCGGTTTCTCCCGGTGATTCTATTGTTATTATCAAGGATACAAGTTTTCCTTATTATCCAAAATTAGATATCCGTAGCAATACAATCTCAGCATTCGAGTTAAACTTTCCTTCATTTCTTTCAAATCGGAACAGCAACATTTTTGAATACTCTGTGAGAAAAATGATTCCTAATAAAATGTTTTCTTTAAATGGAGATGCCAAGCAATATTATGATAGGGCTGTTTTATTAACAGATAGTTGTGTAAAAGCCGGTTTTATACATGATAAATATGAGCAATGGATAAAAAAAGCTTTGAGATATGATTTTTATTCAGAAGCATTATGGGCGAAGGAAATACCAGACTCAGTTGTCTTGAATGTTTTACTTAAAGATCAACCCAATATGCATAATGCATTATATAAGAAATTATTGATTGATTATTTTTCAATTGTTGATTTGAAAAGGAAAAACGATTATAAGAATGGGTACAATATTGCTAAACAGAAATACTCAGGAGAAATTCGGGATTTTCTATTAATGATATCGTTGTTACAAATTCTTAAAGGAACTCAAAAGGATCGAGAAAAATATATTTCTATGTTTAATGCAGATTGCCAGAATAATAGTTACAAGGGTTACATTAAGCAAAACTTTAGCGAGTTACCATCCAATAAATCTTCCCAAAAAGATATTATAGTAAACGATTACAAGAAAGCTTTTTTATTAGACAGTTTGTTAGCAAATTCCAAAGATAGTCTTATTTATGTGGATATTTGGGCAAGCTGGTGTGCCCCCTGCCGGGCGGAAATGCCACATTCAAAAGCTCTTCGGAAACAATACAATGGCAATAAAATTAAGTTCATTTTTTTATCTATTGACGATAATTATGGGAATTGGATAAAAGCAAACAGCGACGAGCAGTTAAATGAAAACAGCTATTTCTTGATAAACAGCACAGAAGCCTTCTTTACGAAAAAAAATAAGATCACTACTATCCCAAGATATATTTTATTAGATAAGCGAGGCAGCATTATAAACGCAGATGCGCCACGCCCGAGCGATCCTAAATTAGAAGAGCTTATTAATAAAAATTTATAAACCTGAAAATGAAAAGTACAACGCCTATTCCTGCTTTCGCAATTAACTTAAAAAAAAGAGTAGATAGGAAAGCGCATATTGTAAATGAGTTTAAAGGAAAAAAAGAGTTCGATCTCAAAATTGTAGAAGCTTTTGAACATTCGAACGGCGCCTTAGGGTTGTGGAACTCAATAATTTACATTATTAAAAACTTAACTAGGGAGGAAGACCATTACATTTTGATATGTGAGGATGATCATGAATTTACCAAAGAGTATGCAAAGGAATATCTATTAAAAAATATAACAGAAGCAGATAAGAATGAAGCACATATATTGTTTGGAGGAATAAGTTACTTTAGCAGTGCTATGCCTGTCGGTGACAATTTGTTTTGGATTCAGATGACAATGGGAACTCAATTTATGATAGTTTTTAAACGATTTTTTCCTCTTCTCATATCAGCTGATCTTCAGAATAATACTGATGGGTATGCTGCAGATTATGTTATTACTAATTTGAGCAATAATAAATTAGTAATTCATCCCTTTATTTCTGTTCAAAAGGAATTTGGCTATTCAGATGTAACTCCAGGGAATGAAAGAGATGGTTTTGTATCTTTCCATTTTGAAAGGGGAAATGAAACATTTTCTTTGTTTAGAAAAATGTGGCTTGACTTTAAATCAACTGAGAAAAAAAGAAAGCTGCTTGGGACAGATTTAAACTTCAATGATCTGATAGTTCCTGTGTTTATTATTAATTTACCTGAACGAAAAGATAGACTTTATCATATACAATCGCAATTTGAAAATAAACCAGAATTTGATGTCACAATTGTGGAGGCCTGTAAACATGAAGTAGGTGCAGTAGGATTGTGGTTAAGCATTCGTAAAATTATTGAAACGTCTGTCAAAAATGATTATGATGTAATTATTATTTGCGAGGACGATCATGAATTTACTAAAGATTATTCAAAGGAATATCTATTAAAAAATATAATAGAAGCTTTTCAAGAAGGCGCAGATTATGTAAATGGAGGCCCAAGTGCAATTGGCCATGCTCTACCTTTAACACAAAACAGATATTGGGTAAGCGCTTGTCTTGCAACTCAATTTATAATCTTATATAAAAAGTTTTTCAATCAAATTTTAGAAGAGCGATTTGATGAAGATGTAATTGCTGATCGTCTTTTATCTGAAATGTCCGCTAACAAGATGATAATTCATCCTGCTATTTCTATTCAACGAAATTTTGGATATTCAGACGTGACACCCTTACACAATGATATCCCAGATACTTTTGATAAAATGTTTAATGGCACATTGGAAAGATTAGAAAAACTAAGAACTGCGTTTGTTAATTATAATGTCGAAGAAAGTTTGTAGCAAATATGTCTACCTAGCGCTTTTTGTTGGCTTTAGATTTATTGAACCTGCTTATAGAGCGATTGGTAACTTTGAATATATATGAAATAGAATATTTTTATACTTGCACTAATAGTTAGTTTTTGGATGATGAATAACAATATATTTTACAGCCTTTCTTTCACACTTTAATTTAATTACTGATAGCATAAATTCTAATCAACAACCGTGACACTTAATTACCTTATCCTTGCCCATAAAGAGCTATCTCAAGTAGAAAGACTTATCAAATCTCTTCAACACAGAAAAGCAAATTTTTTTTTACATATTGATAAGAAGAACAGTTTTTCGGAAGAAAACAAACAATCCTTCAAACAGATAAAGAACCTTAAAATTATTAAGTCAAGACTAGAGGTTCAACGGGGGGGAGTTAGCATGATTGAGGCAACGTTGCTTTTATTAAAGAAAGCATCAGTCGCAAATCAAAAGGCATATTTTATTTTATTAAGCGGACAAGATTTTCCATTAAAACCAGCTGAAGAAATTTTTAATTTTTTATCTGTAAATTATGGTAAGGAGTTCTTAGAATACTTTTTTTTGCCGTCATCCAATTGGGCGATGAATGGTGGACTAGATAGGATTAACTATTATTGGTTTATCGATTTAATAGGGGAAAAAGAAAGCCATTATTTATACATGCTGCAAAGGAATGCGGAGCGTAAACGTAACTTCTTTGACGGCATTCATCCCTGTGGAGGATCTCAATGGTGGTGTTTAACAAGTGAGTGTGTTGCATTTATTTTGAAGTGTGTAAAAGAAAATAAAGCTTTCAAGAAATACTACTCACTTAGTTTTGTACCAGATGAAATGTTTTTCCATACAATTATCTTGAATTCGGCTTTTAAAAGCAAAGTTGAGAATAATAATCTTCGATATATCGACTGGAGAACCGGTCCTCAGTATCCCAGGGTATTACAAGAAAGTGACTTAGAACAATTAATAATTTGTAATAAGTTTTGGGCAAGAAAATTTGAGGTTGGTCAATCAAGTCTTCTTGATAAAATTGAGAAACATTTACATATCTAACATGACGTTCTCCCCTGTAAGTACCCCATAAATCAGACAGTAGTTGGCTAATGTTTTTTCATTTCATCAGCCTTGTTTTTGTACTCAACAGGTGTAAGATTGTTAAGTGCTTCATGTGGTCTTCTCTGATTGTATTCTTCCATCCATTCTTCGGTTAAGAGCCTCACTTCATACAATTCAAAAAACAAATAAGCATCCAGTACGGCTTCCCTGTACAGCCGGTTAAATCGCTCGATGAAGCCGTTCTGCATCGGTCTTCCCGGTTGAATGTACTGAATGGAAATACTGTTCTCTTTTGCCCATAATACGAACTCGTTAGACGTAAACTCCGGTCCGTTATCTACTCTTATACTTATTGGTTTTTCTCGTTCAACAATAACTCTGTCAAGCACTCTTGTTACTCTTTTGGCTGACAGAGACGTATCAATTTCAACTGCCAGAACTTCTCTTGTACAGTCGTCTATGATGTTCAGCGTTCTGAACTTTCTGCCACTGACCATACTGTCACTCATGAAGTCCATGCTCCAG
>CBDATZ010000013.1:0-18828 GCA_965199845.1 Ilyomonas sp. | reverse complement strand
TTGGGAAACGTTGCGCTGGCAGGGTGGACCCATGACGAAGGATGAAGCAGAAGCTTCCGGCAACATCCTTTTTTTAATGAAATAATACAGGTGAGATTGTGGGATGAAGGAGCCAAAGATTACAATGCTGTCCTGTTGCCGATGAGCCTGTTTAAAAATTATATTGAAGATTACCTGGGCAACAGGAGTTAATGATTGCAGTAAGTATCAGGCATCATACAATTACTATTTATTTATCGATTTCAGAAATCCAAAGCATTTGTTCTGAAACTTGCAATACATCATATTTACTACTTAATTCTTAATATATACTACACCATACTTAATACAATTTACATGAACATCAAACTTGTTGTATTCGACATTGCAGGCACTACCCTACAGGATAAAGGTGAAATTGCCTCAGCATTCTGGAACGCGTTGAAAGAGTATGGCTACACAGTACCAAGAGAAAAAATAAATGCGCTGATGGGTTATAAAAAACCGGAAGCGATACGGAAAATTGTTACGGAATACGAAGAAAACCAGGAACGCATTACGGACGATTATATTGATGCCATTCATGAACGCTTCCTGGAGCTGATGCTGCAATATTACCGCAACGCGGATGAGATTGTTCCTTTGCCGAATGTGCTGGCTGTATTTTCTTTCCTCAAAAAAAATAATGTGAAGATTGGGTTGGATACCGGCTTTTCAAAACACATAACCGATGTCATTTTGCAGCGTCTTGGCTGGCTGGAGGATGGCGTAATTGACTACGTGGTATCGAGCGATGAAGTGCCTGCAGGACGCCCGCAATCCTTCATGATTCAACGCATGATGAATGAAGCTGGCATTGGTGATGCTGCGCAGGTTATAAAAGTGGGCGATACCGAAGTGGATGTGCAGGAAGGTAAAAATGCAGGCTGCCGGTATTCAATAGCGGTAACAACGGGCGCATTTACACGTAAAGAATTAGAACCTTACCAACCATCTTTTATCATAAACGATATGAAAGAACTGGTTGCCATTATTTCAAACAACTGATAGCCACATGCTTCATTCGCGGGCTTTGGAAAAACGGTTGATGAATGCGCCGGTAGCACTTACTTCGGTATATGCTGCCGTGTGTGCGTTTGGTGTTTACTTTTGCATGTATGCGTTCCGCAAACCCTTTACGGCTGCGGGTTTCAGCAATCTGTATTTCTTAGCCATTCCTTATAAAGTATGGCTGGTAATAGCGCAGGTTGTTGGCTATATGCTGAGTAAGTTTTATGGTATTCGCTTTATCTCAGGTCTTAATAAAAGCAAGCGTGCCATCAGCATCCTCATTATTATTTTTATAGCCTGGATTGCCCTGTTTCTGTTTGCCATTGTACCAGTTCCCTACGGCATTATTTTTCTTTTGTTGAATGGCTTTCCGCTCGGGCTGGTGTGGGGTCTTATATTCAGCTACCTCGAGGGCAGGCGGGCTACCGAATTTATGGGAACGGTGCTTTCCGTCAGTTTTATTTTTTCATCAGGCGTGGTAAAAACTGTAGGCAAAAGTCTTGTCGTCAATAACCATCTTTCCGAAATGTGGATGCCTTTTGTTACCGGCGCTTTATTCCTTTTGCCAACGATATTGTTTGTGTGGCTGCTGAACCACGTGCCGCCACCAACAGAACAGGACATTGCAAGCCGCACCATACGGCAGCCGATGACCAGAACAGAGAGAAAATATTTTGTAACCACGTTTCTGCCGGGCATCATCATCATTGTTGCCTCTTATATTCTTCTTACGGTACTCCGCGATTTCAGGGACAATTTTTCCAACGAATTGTGGATAGAACTTGGCTATGGCAACCAGCCCGACATATTTGCAGAAACCGAAACCATCATATCACTTATCGTGCTGCTCTGCATGGCTTCGCTGGTGTTTATAAAAAACAATATCAAAGCCTTCCTGATGAATCACTACATTATAGCAGCGGGTTATGTAATAGCCTTGCTGGCAACGGTTTTATTTAAAAACCAAAGTATCATGGCAGTGCTCTGGATGACACTTGTAGGAACTGGCTTATACCTGAGTTATGTGCCGTTTAATGCTTTGTATTACGAACGCATGATTGCCTCTTTCAAAGTAAAAAGCAATGTCGGGTTTCTCATGTACATCTCCGATTCGTTCGGCTACCTGGGAAGTGTGCTTGTGCTGCTGGCAAAACAGTTTTTCGGCCTGCATGTATCATGGACTACTTTTTTCATAAATCTCGTTCTGCTTATTTCCTTGTTTGGCCTTTTCGCCACCATTATAGCGGCTGTTTATTTTAAAAGAAAATATGAATCGCCGCAAAGGGAAAACATAACATCTGCATATGCCGCGTAAAACAGCAATTGTGATTGGTGCCGGTATTGTAGGATTGGCTGCCGCAAGATACCTGGCGGAAAAAAACTACAGCGTTACCGTATTTGAAAGAAACGAAAGAGCAGTTGGTGCATCCATCCGCAATTTTGGGATGCTGTGGCCCATTGGTCAGCCGGAAGGAGTGATGTATGAGCGCGCCTTGCGAAGCAAATCCGTATGGAAAGAAATCTGTAACGAAGCCGGGCTTTGGTACAAGGAAGGCGGCAGTCTTCACCTGTGTTATAACGAGCTGGAATGGCAGGTAGTAAATGAGTTTGCAGAAGCGATGAAAGGTACGCGTCCTGTAGCCGTTCTCAACAGGGAAGAATCCTTGCAGAAAAGCGAAGCCGCAAAGCCCGATGGCTTGCTTGGCGCGTTGTGGAGCGGCGATGAAATGATTGTTGAATCGCGTATAGCCATAGAAAAAATGCCGGCTTATCTCAGCAGTAAATACGGTGTCGTTTTTCATTTCAATACAGCCGTTACTTATGTTTCTTACCCTAATGTATTTTCGGGAGATAACCGCTGGAGTGCTGATCTGGTGTGCGTTTGCAGCGGTGCCGATTTTGAAACACTCTATCCGGAGGTATTCGCACAAAGCCATTTTACAAAATGCAAGTTACAGATGATGCGCCTCGCAGCGCAGCCTGGTAACTGGAGTATCGGGCCTTCTCTTTGCGGCGGCTTATCGCTCATCCATTACAAAAGCTTTGAAGCTTCTGCTGCCCTTGCACTACTGCGCAATCACTATCAGGAAACGATGCCCGATTATCTCAAATGGGGCATTCATGTAATGGTATCGCAGAACGGTGAAAGTGAACTTACCATCGGCGATAGCCATGAATACGGATTGGTTCATGAGCCGTTTGACAAGCAGTTCATCAACCAGCTTATTATTGATTATCTGAAGCGGTTTGCGCAATTTAAAAACTGGAATTTGCAGCAAAGCTGGAATGGCATTTACCCAAAGAAAACCGATGGTAAAACCGATTTTGTTTATCAGCCCGAAGAAGGTGTTGTTATACTGAATGGCTTAGGCGGCGCAGGCATGACTTTATCGTTCGGGTTTGCCGAAGAAGCATTATCAGCCATCATATAAAACCGATTGGTGGCCACTGTAAGTAAAAGCAACCAATATCTCTTATTTCTTAACGGCCTGCTTACATTCGGTTTGCATAACAAAGCCATGTTTGCAACCGAAATTTCTTTCTCATGTGTATCGAAAGCCTTGCGACGGATGGATGCTGCCTTACCATCATCCGGCCGGGAGGAAAGGGAAAATTACCGTAAAGCAGAATGGAAAACAGTAGGAAAAGGTAAGATCACAATTGAAGGGTGGTTATGTTTTTAATAAGTAAAGAGAAAGCATTATGGCGGTATATCACCAATTGATTAATAAAACAATCAAACAATAATGAAGTTTAAAAGACAAGTGGTAATGATAGTTATTTATTCTTTTTTTTAATTCAGAATAATACTTTCATTCTACGAAATGAAAAAAATCAATACAAATATTTCGTAACTCAATTTATTAAGCACGGTTAGTAAAAGCATTTGATGTATCGGATACCTCGTCCCTTTACTTTTGCCTGCAGTTCTTTCTTACTTTCTTCATCAATAATAAAGGTTCCCGGGTAGTGCCGGGATTAATAGGGAACAATGTGCAAACCATTGGCTGTCCCGCAACTGTAAGTAACACGAAAAGGTTTTACCCTTGTTATCCACTGTTCCGAGCAATCGGAATGGGAAGGATGGTAAAACCGTTACAAGCCAGGAGACCTGCCTGTATTATCATTGACAATGCTTTCGCGGATTGAAGCAACGGGTCAGGCTGATGTGTTTTCTCATGATACCGTTTGATCATAAGCGGTGGGGGAAACTTGTGTAAAGCCGGTTCGTTCATCTTTCTCATAACAGCATTGCGAAGTGTGCAAAGAGCTTTTTCATTCATTTAAAAAAGCAAACAAATGCAAACACACAATCTTGGCTATCCGAGGATAGGCAGCCAACGCGAGCTGAAAAAAGCTTCGGAACGGTACTGGGCAGGCAGGGTTCCTGTACAGCAGCTATTACAAACAGGAAAAGCCATTCGGCTGCACAACTGGCAACTGCAAAAGGAAGCAGGCATTGACCTCATTCCCTGCAACGATTTTTCGTTCTATGACACCGTGCTCGACATAAGCCTTATGGTAGGCGCCATCCCCGAACGCTACCACGACCTGATGGAGCAAAAACAGTTGCCCGACATTGACCTTCTTTTTGCTATGGCGCGTGGCTACCAGAAAGAAGACTTTGATGTAACAGCGATGGAAATGACCAAATGGTTCGATACCAACTACCATTACATTGTACCCGAGTTCAGTAACAGTCAAACATTCTCGCTCTATAATCGCAAGCCAATCAATGAATTTGTTGAAGCGAAGGAAGCGGGCTTCAATACAAAGCCGGTATTATTAGGCCCCATTTCTTATCTGTTGCTTGGGAAAGAAAAAGAGATTCATTTTAGCCGCCTCGAACTCATAGGTAAACTGCTTCCCGTTTATCTGGAAGTAGTGAAGGAGTTAGACAATGCAGGCGCGCATTACATTCAGTTCGACGAGCCTTGCCTTTCACTCAATCTTACAGATGCTGAACGTAAGCTATATACCAAAGTATATACTGACATCAAAAGCAAGTTTCCTCACCTGCATATCATACTCGCATCTTATTTTGAATGTTATGGTGAGAATTTGCATACAGTATTGCAACTACCTGTACAAACTTTGCATCTTGACCTTATACGTTGCCCGTTGCAGTTGGACGACATATTGAATACAAATATTGCCAGAACAAAACTACAGTTATCATTAGGCGTGGTAGATGGCAGGAACATCTGGAAGAACGATTATCAAACATCATTATGCCTCATTCATAAAGCTGCAGCCGCTATGGGAAGCGATAGAATCTGGATTGCTCCTTCCTGTTCTCTCCTGCATTCGCCGTGCGATCTGGATGAGGAAAAGAATGAAGCGGTATTAATACCGGAGAAAAAACAATGGCTGGCTTTTGCGAAGCAAAAAATAGAGGAAGTGGTGACACTAAAACGGCTGGCAGAAGGCGATAACACTAACGGGCTCATGCAAAAATTACAGAAGAATACTGAAGCTGCTGAGAGCCGTAAAACATCTTCCTTAATCCATAATCCAATAGTCAAAAAACGTGTGGAAGCAATTACTGAAAGCGATGCCAGGCGAAGAAGCGATTTTGTTCGCAGGAAACAGTTGCAGCACGAAGAACTTCAATTACCTCTCTTCCCAACCACCACCATCGGTTCCTTTCCTCAAACTGCCGAAATAAGAAGCTGGCGCGCAAAGCTGAAAAAGGGAGCGCTGACAAAAGCACAATACGATGAACTCATTGCCAAACAAACCGAAGAAGCCATTCGCTGGCAGGAAGAAACGGGCATAGATGTACTGGTGCATGGCGAGTTTGAGCGCAACGACATGGTAGAATATTTTGGTGAACAGTTAGATGGCTTCGCCTTCACAGAGAACGGCTGGGTGCAGAGCTATGGCAGCCGTTGTGTAAAACCACCTATCATTTACGGCGATGTAAGCCGCCCGCAAGCAATTACTGTTCGCTGGACACAATATGCACAATCACTCACCAGGCAATGGGTAAAGGGCATGCTTACCGGCCCTGTTACCATACTTCAATGGAGCTTTGTGCGCAACGACCAGCCGCGCCGCGAAACGTGTACGCAAATAGCCCTTGCCATTCGCGACGAAGTCACCGATCTGGAAAGCGCAGGCATTAAAATCATCCAGATAGACGAGCCGGCCATCCGTGAAGGATTACCCTTGCGCAAAGAAGACTGGCAAACATATCTTACATGGGCTGTTTGCGCATTCCGTATCTCAGCCAGTGGCGTAAGCGATGATACGCAGATTCATACACACATGTGCTATTCCGAGTTTAATGACATCATTCAAAACATTGCCGATATGGATGCCGATGTAATTACTATCGAATGCAGCCGCTCACAAATGGAATTACTCGATGCCTTTGCAAATTTTCAGTATCCGAATGAGATCGGTCCTGGTGTGTACGATATCCATTCGCCGCGTGTACCATCAAAGGAAGAAATGGTAGCCTTGATGGAAAAAGCAAAGGCTGTAATACCAGCCGGGCAGCTTTGGGTAAATCCCGATTGCGGACTGAAAACGCGCGGTTGGCCGGAAACAAAGGCTGCCTTA
The DNA here is from genome assembly GCA_965199845.1 of Ilyomonas sp. Lineage (GTDB taxonomy): Bacteria > Bacteroidota > Bacteroidia > Chitinophagales > Chitinophagaceae > Ilyomonas. The sequence goes on along the minus strand of CBDATZ010000013.1, from coordinate 12,231 downwards.
AAAGAAATGGTAGAAGCTGCAAAAGAACTAAGAGCGGCTGTAACCGTTTAAAGTGTAAGATACGTTAGTGCACAAACAGGCAATTGCACTTTGTAATTGCCTGTTTGTTTTTTACTGCTTATTCATCACAAATACCCATCAATTGTCTGTCAATTAATTTATTTAAAGTTGATGAACATTTTTTACCGGTTGCATTTAAAATAAGCGTCGTTGCAGTATAGACTCAAAGACTATGTTTTTTGAAGGGCAGCATGGCGGTGTTTACAGCACCAGAAGTATACAAATGATGGTAAGCGAAGCTAAAGCGAAGGCAGGCGTCAAAAAGAAAGGAAGTGTTCATTTACTTAGGCATCGCTATGCTACTCGCTTAATGGAAAGCGGAACTAATGTCCGCTTTATTCAGGAACGGCTCGGGCACAACAGTATTACCACAACAATGCGTTTTACGCATGGGTGCAGAAAGACATCGCAAAAGTTGAAAGTCCATTAGATAAATTTTCGTTTTTTAGTTGTTGATTCCCGCACTTGAAACGCTGTGTGAAATTCAGAAACATGAAAAACGAAAGTGCTTTGGATTGAAAATGAAAGCGAAATATATATTTTTGGCAGGGAGAATAAGGGAGGAAACTTTCGTATAATTAACGTTAGTGGCAATTAAGACTGCTTTCATATGGACACGACAAAAGAGTTTGAAGTTTTAGTTAGACGTAAGTTTCCGTACTTGAGTAGTGGACTGATGTACATAATGATGGCTTTGTTTGTAGTTCTTTTCTTATTTTATATCGTCATGTATCCGACAAAAAGCTCTTCGGGCGAAATGGCGACGGCTTACTACATTTTGGTAGTGCCGGACTGGTTAAAAACAATTTCAGTTTTCGCCTTTGTAGGACTGATCATAGTTGTTCCTCTATATAGTGTAACAAGACTTCAAAAAGCGGCTTTATTGACATTTGGCGCTGACAACATTCTTATCAAAGGAGACAAAGTTGACATTACGATTAAGAATCGTTTAATTACCAAGATTTACATCAGTGATTTGACAGATTTACTAAGACGACCAAAGAACAAAATGCAGATTGTAATCAGACATAGAAAGAAAATGTTGACCGTTTTCCGACTGAAGAATTATGACGACAGTGAAGAAATTTTTGACGCTCTGAGCAAGATTGATAATGTTAAATTTCTGTTCTTTGACACAAGCATTCCGACAATGCACAACGAAGAAATATAACTGCCACTAACAAGTGGTTTTCTGCTATGCTGGCTGACGAATCTCATTCAACATTTGTAATTCTAATTATCTTTAGTAAGATATTCGGCTGACGGAATGCTAATGCCACCACAACACAAAGCCCTAAAACGTTAGCGGTCATTGTAAGCAGACATCACAGACATAGAAAAATATGGAAGAAGAATTAAAAAAGCAGTTTCAACTAATTGAAGACAACTTCAATGTAGCTGTAATTTCTAACAGCGTTGACGAAATCAAAAAATGTATAACAAGCGACTGGGTTCTTGTAGACAGTCAAGGTGGAATAATTCCACAAGAAGGATTTTTTAAAGTTCTTGAACAAGGATTACTTTCTCATTCAACAATGACGAAGGAAATTTTGAGAGTTAAAGTATATGGCGACATCGCATTAGTAACTGGTCGTGGACAAAATACTGGAACATGGCAAGGACAACCTTTGGAAGCGGACGAATGGATTACAGACGTTTATAAGAAGGAAAATGATAAGTGGCTTTGTGTATTGACACATTTGACACCAGTAAAAAAATAGTCTGACAAATGGTATCAATAGACGCTTTCAGAAAATTGGCACTTTCGTTTCCAGAGGCGGCAGAAGAACCTCACTTTGAAAAAACTTCTTTCAGAGTGAAAAAGAGAATTTTTGCGACCTATGACGGCATAAAGAAAAGAGCTTGTATTAAATTATCGGAAATTGACCAAGATGTTTTTTCATCTGCCGATAAGACAATCATTTTCCCTGTTGACAATAAATGGGGCGAACAAGGTTGGACACTAATTGAAATGAACAAAGTGCATAAAGACTTATTTATTGACGCATTGACAACAGCATATTGTGAAGTAGCACCAAAAAACCTTGCTGACCAAATTAGACCAAGTGCCAGCGAATAAAGAACAACGAACCGCTAACAAAAGTATTCGCAAAAGCAGGGCTTGACAATGTAACATCAGCTATGTGCAAGTAGCAGCAGCGGTTCTGGCTCGACGTTCAATTTTCAGCTTTAGTTCATAACTTCAACTACATAATTTCAATTAGGTATTTATACCGGGCAGACGAGCAATGAATTCCCTGCCTTCGCAAATACTCAACGTTATGTGCAACCTTAACAGATGCCTTGTCCTAAAATAGGTTGACCAAAAATTCAACAAACATCGGTCAACATGAACACACACATTGCAGCACTTTTGCATGCACACAAAAGCCGCCGCACAAAGTCAACCTGCAAAAGACCTGCAATGCCAATGCACAACAGGCAGCGTTCAATTCAACAATCTATATTCATTTGGTGACTGACCAACCCATTGCTTAAACAAGCGGGTAAAATGTTGAGGATATTTAAAGCCAAGTTCATAAGCTATTTGGCTGACTGATTTGCTTACATCAAATATTTTTTCTTTCGCTACGTCAATAACTTTTTCCTGTATATAATCCTGTGCTGTTTTACCGGTTTCTTTTTTAATCAGGTCGCCAAAATAACTTGCAGATAAATGCAGTTCATCAGCACAGTATGCAACGGAAGGCAAACCATTCGTTTGAGGTTTATCTGTCTCATAGTATTCATTCAACAAATTTTCAAACCTTTCTAAAATTCCTTTGTGTACTTTATCGCGGGTTATAAACTGACGGTCGTAAAAACGGGTACAATAGTTTAAAAACAATTCAATGTTAGAAACAATAAGTTTTTTGCTGTGCTTATCAATAGCATGTTCTAATTCATATTCAATCTTTGAAAAACAATCCAATACAATTTTCCTTTCCCGTTCTGATAAATGAAGCGCTTCATTTGATTGATAGCCAAAAAATGTATAGTCTTGAATATGCCTGCCAAGCGAAGTGCCATGTATTAAATCAGGATGAAAAACCAATGCATAACCTTTCGGCTGATAAGTTTCTCCATTGCTATTCATCCCAGCCACTTGCCCTGGCGCAAGAAAAACCAATGTTCCTTGTTGATAATCGTAGGTATGTCGCCCATACACCAAGTCACCACATTTCACGTCCTTTAAAAAAACAGTATAGAAACCAAAATACATTTGTGAACCTTGCCTTGGGCTTGCTTTTGATAAATCAACAACACTTACAAGTGGATGCAATGTTTCATTATTATTAAACACATTGTAATCATTGATTGTTTCAAATCTTTTCATGTTATCCATAACGTGTTTATTGATAACTCGAAATTACTGTCTTCTTTTACTTTTAATTAATAACAACACCGCAATCAGCAATATTGGTAGATAAAACCGGAATTTATATACAAGGCAGCCGGAATATTGCCAACAACTTTGCACTGCAAAACAAAATGATTATGCAAACAGTAAAATTGAATAACGGTGTAGAAATGCCAATCATAGGTTTTGGTGTTTTTCAAATTCCTGATGCCGCAGAATGTGAAAGGTGTGTGATTGATGCCATACATACAGGCTACCGTCTTATTGATACGGCTGCTTCTTATATGAACGAACAGGCGGTTGGTAATGCTATTAAAAATTGTGGAGTAAATAGAAAGGAATTATTCATAACCACTAAACTATGGGTGCAAGACCATGGCTATGAAAACACAAAAAAATCTTTTCAAAATTCGCTGGACAAATTGCAATTAGACTATTTGGATTTGTACCTCATACATCAACCTTATGGCGACATTCATGGTTCGTGGCGTGCAATGGAAGAATTGTATGAAGCAGGAAAAATAAAAGCTATTGGCGTTGCCAATTTTCAAACAGACAGGTTGATGGATATAATTGTTTTCAACAGAATTCTACCCGCAGTTAATCAAATTGAAACGCATCCTTTTAATCAACAAACAGAAGTGCAGAAATTTTTAGTTGAAAATAATGTTCAGATAGAATCATGGGGTCCTTTTGCTGAAGGAAAAAATGGCATTTTTCAAAATGAAATATTGGTATCAATAGCTAAAAAATATAAACGGAGTGTTGCACAAATAATTCTGCGTTGGCTAATACAAAGAGGTATTGTAGTTATTCCAAAATCGGTTCGTAAAGAAAGAATGGCAGAAAACTTCAACATTTTTGATTTTGAATTAAATGATGATGATACCGAAAAAATCAAAAGCCTTGACGCAAAAACCAGTTTATTCTTTGACCATCGAAACCCGGAGATGATAAAATGGATGGCTAATAGAAAATTAGGTGTTCAACTAAATGAGACAAGAAAAAAGTAATTTATAAAACTTCTAAATATAAAAACATGAAAGCAAAAATCATCGGACTGTTTCTAATAATCATGAGTGTGCAATCGTCTTACGCACAACAGCCGCCAACAGAAACAATTCAAACTGCAACAAACAACACACCTGAGCAGCAGGAAATCATCAACCTTTCAAAACAAAAATGGCAATGGATGGCTGACAAAAATGTAGATTCTTTAAATGTGCTGTTTGATGACAAGTCTATGTTTGTTCATATGGGCGGAAGTTGGGGAAAAACACAAGAAATTGCTACTATTAAAAGCGGCGGCATTTGGTACAAGAAGGCAGAAGTATATAATGTTATCGTTAACATGTTTGGCAATACAGCTATTCTGTTAAACGACATTGATTTGGAAGCCGTAGTCGGCGGCAATACTGTTACAAATCCTTTTATGGTTACAGAAGTATATATAAAAGAAAATGGCAAATGGCAAATGGGTTCACTCACCTTTTCGCATTTGATGAGACTGGTTAAGATGAAAACTAATAAATAATACTAAACAAAACGCTTCTATGAAACATCTATTATTATCAGTTATGGTGCTGATATATTCAACATTACTTGCGCAACACAACCTGGAGAAAATATGGGAATCAGATTCTGTTACAATCCGAAATCCTGAATCTGTACTATATGATGCAACATCTAATTCTCTATATGTATCCAGTATGGGTTCCGGTTCTGTTGTTCGTTTGGATAATAATGGTAAGGTGATTAAAAAAGATTTGGTAACGGGTCTGAATTCTAATAAGGGTTCTGCTTTGTTTAACGGTTTATTTTATACGGCAGAAACATCAGCAATTGCTGTAATTGATGTTGATAAGGAAACTATTGTAAAACGTATTCCGGTTGAAGGTGCAATAATGTTGAACGACGTAGCGATGGATTCAAAAGGCGCTATCTATGTCAGCGACACACGAGCTGGTAAGGTTTATAAAATTGAAGGCGACAAACCCATCGTTTATCTTGAAAACATGCCCGGCGCTAATGGGCTGCTAACAGTGAATACAGACTTGTATGTTTTAACCTCAACAAGCTTTCAGAAAGCAGATGCCAATAAAGTAATTACAAAAATTGCAGACGGTTTTGAAAGCGGGCTTGATGGTATTGTAATGATTGCAGAAAACGAATTCATAATTAGTAACTATCAGGGCATCTTGTACTATGTAAAAGCTGATGGAATAAAACAACTATTGATAGATACTCGTGCAAATCACATAATGTCAAACGATATAAGTTATAACAGTAAAACGCAAACGCTTTACGTTCCCTCATTTAGTACGAATCGCATCATTGCATATAAAGTAAAATAGTATTAATTGAAACATCCAAAATCAATAACCATATTTTCATGGATAAATCAATCAATAATAAAGCACAGAATAGCTTAAACCGTCGCAAGCTTTTTAAAACAGGATTGGCATTAGCCGGAGGTTCAGTATTAGCTTCTGTTGTAAATGCACAAAAGCAATGTTCTCAAAATCTCACATCAAACATTGTTAGCGGACGCCGTAAACTTGGCGGCACATTAGAAGTTTCCAGTGTTGGAATTGGCGTACAGAATATGCCGCGTACCTATCAAACCACAATTCCATACCGGCCTGACATGATTAAAATCATCCAGGCAGCATTTGGCAACGGTGTTACCTTATTTGACACAGCAGAAGCCTACGGACCTTTTGAAAGTGAACGCATACTTGGTGAGGCGGTTGCCTCTTTTCGGGATAAGATTGTTATTGAAACAAAGTTTGGCTGGAACATAGACCAAAAAACAGAGCAACGTCTGCCTAGTTTAAACAGTCAACCCGAACATATCAAAATGGTTGTAGAAGGCATGCTCAAACGCCTGCGTACCGACCGCATTGATTTATTATATCAACATCGTGTTGACCCAAATGTTCCTATTGAAGATGTAGTTGGAGCAATTAAAGATTTAATTCAACAAGGAAAAGTGCTGCATTACGGTCTTTCAGAACCCGGACTGCAAACAGTAAGACGAGCACATGCTATTCATCCTGTTACGGCTATTCAAAATGAGTACTCACTTTTATGGCGTGGACCAGAACAGGCAGTTCTTCCGCTTTGCGAGGAACTCGGTATCGGTTTTGTTTGCTGGAGTCCGCTTGGCGTTGGGTTTCTTACAGGTGCTATTGATACAAATACGCGGTTTGCACAAGGGGACATTCGTGGTATGGAATCACGCTTTTCACCGAAGAATTTGCAAAAAAACCTTGCGCTTGTACAGTTAATAAAAAAGTGGGCTGCTCAAAAAGAAGCAACACCTGCACAAATATCACTTGCCTGGCTGCTGGCGCAAAAACCGTGGATAGTACCGATTCCGGGCACAACACAAATGGCACATATGCTTGATAACAGTGGTGCTGACAATGTAAAATTTACTGTTGATGAACTAAAAAGTTTTAATACAGAATTAGCGAAAATCGAAATTAAAGGCGAACGTCTGCCAAAGATGGTGCTTGATTTTTCCAATGTTGAAGCGCCGCCAAAAAAATAAAATGAAAAATAAAATTCTCCTTTCAATAATAATTTCTGCGTGTATATCATCCGGTTGTTCAAATGCTCAATCTATGACATCAAAAAATATTGATTGTGCATTTTTCAAGAACAAATAATACAAAGGCAATTGCAGAAATTATTCAAAAGAATGTTGACGGAATATTGGTGGCGCTTGAATTAGAAAAGCCATATCCGGAAAATTATAAAGCAACCGTGCAACAAGTTGTTGATGAAAATGCAAGCGGCTATTTACCTCCATTAAAAACAAAAAATGACAGCATCGAAAAATACAACATTGTATTTGTCGGCTTTCCAACATGGGATATGCAGATGCCACCACCAATGAAAAGCTTTTTACATCAATATGATTTAAGTAACAAAACAGTAATTCCATAAATGTATTGCCAAAAGCGGGGCTTGACGTTGTTAGCTTCAGCAGTTGTTTTGCTTATTATCTTCAGTTGTCAGAGTGACGGAATTCTATTGAGCAACAAATGTTATCTTCAACTGCAAATCATTTTTGTACTTTAGTTCGGGCCTTGACGGAACACGGAATATCCCGCCTTCGGCAATACCGAACCGTTGTGTGTAATGCTGAAAACCATCCCTTTACAAATTAAGAGAATAGTAAAAGAATCAAAACTTCAGTGTAGAAAACAAAACTCCTTATATTTACGTTATAGACTAATATGGACTGTTTAGAATACAAACCTCAAATTGCTGATACTTTTGAAAAAGTTAGAGCTCTTTCTTTTAAAGAAAAGAAGGAATCTGTGTTTGACGAGCCAAAAATCAATAAACTTCTAGACAAAATCTTAGACTTTAAAAAAAAATTTACAGATAAGGCAAACAAAATAAATTCTTTAGTTCAAAAAATAGAAGAATTAACCTGGTTCAATAATTTAGATAACGATTCATTAATGTCAATTAATGATTTAATTTCATCAATTAGAGACTTACATTCTTCTTTATTAAGACAATATATTTCTTTACACTTTCTTCGTTCTAAGGGTATTGCTAAAGAAGAAATAAAACAATTTAAAGCTGCAATAGATGATTTAAAAGATGTTGCAGCAGATCTTGAATCAAGATTCTTTTTTCTGCCCAACATTTCTGACTTCCAGGAAACTACTAAAGAACTTTCATTGCTTTAATGACAATATTTTGCATAGAAGACTTTAAAGTTCAATTCGAAAAGTTAAAGAAAAAAAACTCTTACTCGTCAATTGAAGCCGACATCATAGAATATTTCTTTGATAAAGAAATACAGCTACTAACTTCTGGAACAAGACTAAATAATAGTGACGACACCCCTTATATAAAGAAAAGACTAAACGGAAGTGGAGGCTTTAGAATATATTTTCTGTTGGTGATAAAAGATGAAAAGATTTATCTAATGTTTCTTCACCCAAAGACAGGTTCTTTAGGTTATGAAAATATTACCGACGATTCTAAAGCTCTATTGTACAAAAAAGTATTAGAAAGTATAAATACAAAAAACTTATACGAAGTTGTCGTTGACAAAAATAAATTAGTTTTCAAAAAGCAATAAGCACTATTCACAACATTGGGTTTTATGCAGGTTGGGCTTGACATTGTAACATCAGCTAATTGCCAATTCCAGCTTCAGTTCCACCGGACGAATAGCTATCAACTTTTGTACTTAACTTCATCAACATATTTTCAATCAGCAGCGGTTATGGGCAGACGGAATTCTAATTCCCAACCTGTATAAAGCCGGCGGGCGTTGGTGGCAACTTCTCAGACACAGTTTTCAAACTTGAAATGCGACCTTATAAAGGCTATATAAAAGATGACAAAAACTTTAGGACATTTTTTCAGAACTCTGTGATGTTAGTGGGACATCTCTTTGAGGCTGCATATTGCTACAATAAGCTGACGAGAGAAGAGTTCCCGATTTTTGAATTTGACAATGATCCAACATGTGCCCTTATTGGAAAGAATAACGATTGGTGTTTGGTTGGTGGTGACGTTTTAGTTCTTCGGACTTGGGTTGACAGCACCTTAAGAATGATTGGAGAGCTAAAAGATATTCATGAGTTAAGGGCACTTGACTTATACCATTCAAATTTTGACTGACCCGTGGAATGAGTACTCCGCAATTTGGCAATTTCAGTTTGACAGAGCGAAATTAACAAGACCCGTTTCTTTGTTTAAGGTGAAAGATTTTAGGGATTATATTGACAAGCCATACACTGAGCAAGTAGCTTGGTGACAAAGCTGCTGCCGACATCGGTTTGCCACTATACCGGCAGAAGAACCACGAATGCCAGTTCTTCGCCAAGCCTGAGCCGTTGGCAGAAATATTTTTCCGATCAGTGTGCCGACTAAACTTTCTTAACTTAGCTTAAAATTTTATGACTTATACAGACAAACATATTGTTGAAACTTATTCAGGACTTTTAGAAGGTTTAAGTTCAGAAAGTAAAACTGAACTTATAGAAAGTCTTTCCAAATCTTTAAAGTCTGAAAAGAAAAATAAAGAAAACAATTTTTATAAATCATTCGGAGCTTTTGCTTCAAAAAAAGCTGCAGAAGAAATCATTGCAGACATCAAGTCAAGTAGAAAATTTAGAGAAAAAAAATTAAATTTTAATGGCTTATTTGCTTGACACAAACATTTGCGTTTTCTTTCTTCGCGGCAAGTTGGACTTAGATGAAACCATGAAAGAAAACGGACGGGAGAATTGCTACATTTCTGAAATTACAGTCTTTGAACTTCGTTTCGGTGCAGAAAACAGTGACGATATTGTAAAATCTCACAAAGCTGTTAATGACTTTATTGACGGACTTTCAATAATTCCAATTTACAGTTCTGTTAAACGTTACGCTAAAGAAAAAGTTAGACTTAGAAAAATGGAAAAACCAATGCATGAGAGTTTGACCTTTTAATTGGTGTAACTTCTGTAGAAAACAAGCTGACTTTAGTAACAGATAATATCACCGACTTTCAAAATATTGAAGATATAAAAATTGAAAACTGGTTTAAACGCAAATAATACTTCTGCCAACAATTGCTTGCCAAAATAGCGGCTGAAGAAAGTTATTTAGCAACAGGAATACTGAGTCACTCGCTTCCATAGCTTGACCGCTTTAATTATCCTAAGTAGTCGTGCAAAATTAAACGGATAAAAAAGTTATGTTTATCAAGTGGGAAGAAAAGCAACAGTATTATTATTAACGGAGGAGGAGAAATCGTTGCTGGAGTTGTCTTACAAGACTGGGGAAAAACACCCTTTCAGGCAACGATGCAAAATGATTCTGCTGAAAGCTGAGGGGTATACGGCAAAGGAGATCGCAGGTATTTTGTCGACAACGATATCGAGTGTCAACAACTGGCTGAAGCGGTATGGCTCCGAAAAGCTGGCAGGGCTTTATACGAAGGAAGGACAAGGGAGGAAGCCGATTTTGGAGGAAGAACACTATAAGATTGTGAGAGCTGCCGTTGAACAGGAAAGGCAAAGACTGGAACAGGCTAAAAAGATTGTGGAAGAGAGTGTGGGAAAACGGATGAGCTCCTCTACGCTCACCCGTTTTTTAAAAGTCATCACTGCCGTTACAGGCGAATAAGAAAGCGACCGAGAGGAGAGTGCGATAAGGAATTTTACGCTTACAAAAAGCAAGAACTGGACCTTCTTGAGCAGCGTAGCTGTCAGGATGAGATCGATTTGTTTTTTGCAGATGAAGCACAGATATCGGAAGAAGGCAATGTGCCATATGGCTGGCAGTTCCGGGATGAGAACATAAGCCTTGCAACGGCAAAAGGAAAAAAGCTGAACTGCTTCGGGATGATAACAAGGGATAACCATTTTGTGTTTCAGACAACTTACGATACGATTGACAGCAATTTTATTATTGAGCAGATCAATCGCTTTTCCTGCACACTTACAAAGCATACCGTTATTGTGCTTGACAATGCAAAGGTTCACCGCTCAGAGGCTATGAAAGCAATACAGGAAGTATGGGCTGAAAGAAATCTGTTTCTGTTCTATCTGCCTCCCTACTCACCTCAGTTGAACATCATCGAAAGACTATGGAAGGAACTGAAGGAAAGATGGATAACAGCAGACTGTTATCAAACATCAGATCAACTTTTCTATAATACTAAAATGGTATTGAACGAAATCGGAAAAACTCTGACGCTTAACTTCAAAAAAATATTGTCCGCTTAATTTTGCACGACTACTTAAGGTATTCTTTCTTGCATAAATCAGAGAGGCGCTGTTGCTGGTTTTGATGACGCGCAAATTTTAGTAAGAGGTCCCAGCACATACCGTAACAGTTCTGCACTCATTGTTATCGACGGAGTTGCTAATGCGGATCCGGATGGATTAAACCGTTTAGACCCGAATGACATAGAATCAATTTCGGTATTAAAAGATGCTTCGGCGGCGATATACGGCGCCCAATCTGCAGGAGGTGTTATACTGGTAACTACAAAGAGAGGTAAAACCGGCAAGCCGGCTTTCAGTTTCAGCGTTGATCAGGGATGGCAGTCTCCCACAACAAAAGTAAAATCTGCCAATGCGCTGGAATATATACAGGTACTGAACGACCGGAGAACTTTAGAAGGTACCCCACCCGATTTTCCCGATGACCTTGTAGAAGCTTTTAAAAACGGAGACCGACGGGCTAAAGATTGGTGGGATGCCTTAATTTGAAATCCTGTTAGCCAGACAAGAGGGTCGTTAACAATGAGTGGCGGCAACGAAAAGTTGAGTATGTTGCTAACAACAGCTATTCACTTACAAATACCAACTCAGTGCTTCCTATGATTTCACCCACTGGTTTTGCTGCATCCAACAGCGACTTTTACTGCCGTGATATTATATGGCTTCGTTTTAAAACGGCAGAATTAGGTTATAGCCTGCCGGCCAAGGTAGCATCGAAGGGTAAAATCTCCTCATTACGGTTTTATGTATCAGCAAATAATTTATTTATCATTTACAATAACCTTAGTAAATACGGTTTTGGAGATCCCGAATTTTTAGCTGGCAATGGAGGCGTTTATCCAAACATGAAAACCCTAAATGTTGGGCTTAATTTAAATTTTTAAACAGTATTAAAATGAAATATCTTTTTCGAACTAAAAGAAGCTTCGTTATTGTCGTTGCCCTGTTTTTTTGCAGTTGGTTGTTTTTATGCCTGCCAAAAAGTACTTGACAAACAACCGTTGACAGAATATCTGAAAATACCGTTTTTGTTTTTGACTGTATTTTATTGCTTTCGCA
>CBDATZ010000012.1:0-63766 GCA_965199845.1 Ilyomonas sp. | reverse complement strand
GCTGCCTGCCAGGAAGCAACAAAATAAAAAGACACTCATTGTTTTCATTCTTCACATTTTCACTGTTCACTAATGTATGTATTTCTTTCAGCCTTACAAGCTATAAACCATACATGGCTTTTACCATTTGGATTTCGTTTTCATCTTTTGATCGCTGTAAGGAGAGCATTGCATTTTGATTGTTGAACTTTCGTAAGTCACTATAATTCCTATCAACCTTGTCCGCTACACTGTTGATGATTTCAATTCTCTTTGCATCGGACATTTGAGTAACAAATGAGTTCACTACAAGAAGAAGTGCATCTACATTCTTTACTGTTTCATCCAAGATGCCGGAATAAACCTGCGCCATATAATCTAATTCGCTCCCGGTAAAATGATTATCATGTTGTACTGTATTCCAAGCATGTTTGTATTCAGCAACTAATTGCGCCTGTTTTGTAGAAATATCCTTTACCTGATGGTAATAAGTAATAACCGATTTGACCTGCGACAGGCCTTTGTAGTAATCGCTATACAAGTCCTTTTGCTTTTGCACCCAGTCGGTGATTTCGGATAAATGCAACTGGCTCATACTATTCTCGATTACTTTTTGCGCATTCTGAAGCCAGATTGTCTTATTCTGCAGCCGCTGAACTTCCAGGTCAACTGCCTTGATGACTTTTGTTACGCCTTCCTTAATGACATCAGCAACCGGTATCTGTGCTTGAGTTCTGTGAGGCTTGAGAAGTGCCAAGATGACAAACAAGCAAATAATCGTTTTATTCATAGTTCTAACTTTATCAAAGTGATTGAACAATAAATTACGGCAGCACTTTTTTATATTCGCTTCCTCCTTCAAACATCCTTTTGTTGTCAGGATCAAAAGAGAATGTTTTGCCAAGCCTCTCCTCATATAAGTTTTCTGACTTGTCGTTAAAAACAGCCTGTAAGTTCACTTCAGAATATTGCTGAGGTAAAAGCCGATTGCCTTTAATACGTTGGTAAGCCGTCCTGTTCACAATGAGGTAATTGTCGCCTGCCGTTCGTTGAATGATTAGCGTATCGCTGGCGATAAGAAATTCATTCTTTACTTCTTTTACATAAGTGCCTGGTATGAAATGTTTGATAATAGTATTCCGTGTTGATTCGCTCGTACATCCATTCAGAACGATCATGCAGATAAAAGTCAGTGTTTGTAAATAACGCATACTTTTTATTTTTGAAATGATTAAATGTTATTGTAGTTCTTGTTTTAAGTCTGCAACCAATTTTTTAATTCCTTTTTCCATGCTGCCCCATTTTTCAGCGTATTGGAGCACTTTTAATTTTTCTTTTTCTTCGGTTGTGTAAGTGAAATACTCTTCCGGCGATAGTTCATTGCGATAGACTTTCATGACCTGTCCACCTAAGTCTATAAACACCTCCCTGTACTTCTTGCCAGGCTCATTGTTTCGGTTGACAGAAAGCAAAATGGATTTGCCTTTGTCAGATAAGCCTAACGCTGCCTGTAAGCCATCGAACTTGTTCATAAACTTGCGCATGTCCATCAGCACTTTTATGTCGGCATTGTTAATAATCGCTTCCTTAATCACTGGCGAACTGATCACATCGTCTAATTCCTGCGTAACAACAACCGCAATACCGTTGAACTTTCTTACCGTCTTATAGACATACTTGATAAATTCTGCCATGCCTGCTTTCGCAATTGCCTTCCAGGCTTCCTCAATTACAAGCACTTTACGAATGCCTTTCAGCTTACGCATCTTGGAAATAAAGAGTTCCATGATGATAAGGGTCACAACTGGAAAAAGAATTGGGTGGTCCTTGATATTATCCAGTTCAAACACAATGAAGCGTTGTTGCAGAAGGTCTAAGTTTTGATCCGCGTTTAAAAGGTAATCGAATTCTCCACCGCTGTAGTAAGGTCTCAAAACATAGAGGAAGTTATCAATATCAAAGTCCTTATCCTTAACTTTATGCTCCTTCAAAACGGACACATAAACACTTTCCAGATACTCGTAGAAACTGTTGAAAGACGGAAATATCTCTTTATGAAATAACAGCCAGTCGTAATACCCTTGCAGTGCATTGGAAAGTGCTACATATTCAGCGCGGTTGAAGCTTTCGTTCTCCTTTTTCCAAAGCGATACCAATAACGCTTTCAGGCTTTCTTTCTTCTCTGTATCTAAAGTTTCATCTGATGAGATGTAGAAAGGATTAAACCGGATAGGAGCCGTTTCCGTGTAAGTGAAGTAATAGCCATTCACAAGCGTACACAAACCTCTGTAGCTGCCGCCGATGTCAACAATTACAGCATGAGCGCCACTATCGTAAAGAGAACGGGAAAGATGATTGGTAAACACCGATTTGCCGCCGCCGGAACCACCCACCACAATCATATTTCGGTTAGTAATCATTCCCTTTTCCATTGGTTCATCAAATAAATCAACATTTATAGGTCGTCCCCATAACCGTTCAGCTAAGCGTAGTGTACAGTGTGAAGAATTAGTGTAAGCTGCATCACTGTTAATAAAACAAGAAGCTTGGTCAACAAAGGTTTCTATGGTGTGATCTCTTGGAAGGTCAGCACCATTTCCAGGAATGCCAGCAAAAAACAATTGGGGCGCGCAAACAGTTTCCTGTTTAGGTACAGCATCTACTTCAGCAAAAGCAGCTCGTACCATTTCGATTTGTTTAGTTGCTTCTTCCTCATTCGACGCCATTGTCATCATCGTAACATTAAGAAAACAAGGTCGCCGGCTATCCGCTGTTAGCTCCTGTAAATACTCATTAATAGCCCCATTGGAAAAAGCATTTTCCCTTGAATATTGGGCAAGCGATAAAGTGCGTTTCGCTTTACGCTCATTGCGCCTTTTGCTTTCGTTTGCATTACCTAAAAAAATGTAGGTGGATGTTACATGATTGGTTGGAAGTAATAAACCGATAGGCGACGAATAGCCGACAGGGAAGGTAGTTTTGTCAGTGCTGTAAACATCATGTGTTATTCTGGATGAACAGTACGTCGGAAAAGAATCTATATCTGCCAGCGTAAAGAACTGGCAAATGTCATCGCCAATTTTCACATGACCATCAAAATTTATATCCTTAATAATTGGCTTACTGCTTTCCCCAGTCTGATAAATGTATTGCTCGACAATGCCCACCTTCTTATTACTACTTATAATTTCTTCATCGGTTAAACGTATTAAATGAATACCCGCTTCTTTCATAAGTCTTTTAAACTGCGCCACTCCACTTTCCCAATCCTCAAATGCCTTTACACTGATTGTTTGTTCGGGTGCTAAAGAAGTACGAAGCAGATTATTGATACCTGAAGTAGATGCTTGCCTTTTTGCAGGCATTTTGGTAATGCTAATAATGCATTCATGCTCTAAATATGTTCTGCCTGAAAAGAAACAGTTACTGGCTGTGGCTAAAAAACTACTTTCCTCTTTGTCATTTATGCATTTCTTACTTCTGTACCAATCTTGTTGAACAAATAAACTATCATCTGGCAATGAATGAATCGCTTTGATTCTTCCTTGATTAAGCGTTTCGTATTCATCATTTGAGCGCGTGAAGCATTCAGGATAAACCGCCCGGTACAGAGCTGTAATGTCTCCGTTCTTGGAAACGATACAGTTATGTTCTACCGTTGCTATCGGCATAAAATCTTTCAGCCACTTTTCCATAACTATCGTTGGATTAAAAATCTCCTTGAACTACTAATCAGTCTTTTTGGAACTTTCTTTTGGGCAGCCCGCCGCATCCATCCCCACTGTCCATATTTGTCATTCATCTTGTACACATAAAAGAACACCAAGCCACCCAGTGTAAACCCAATAAATACGGTTAGATATGCATTGAAGCCAGCGATATACAGGATACTAAACATTGTTAACACACTAACTAAGCCCCCGGCTAGGTACCAGATGTATTGTGCTTTTAACCCCCGAAATTCAAGAGGACGATTAATGCCTTTGTTGATGCTATAAATAGTATTGCTCATGACTATTTATTTAAACACCAAAGAAAGATTTGAGAACCGTTGCCACTACAACCAAGAAGACACAGGAACCGAACCAGGCAGCCGCCGTAGAACCAGTATCGGGATGCCCGTTGCTCCATTTCTGATACACTTTTACCGCGCCTACCAAACCGACAATGGCACCGATAGCATACATTAAATTAGCACCTGAAGCGAAATAACTTTTCACCATGTCAGTTGCCTGATTGATACCGGCATTGCCATCCTGAGCCTGAGCATAAACACCTAAGTTAACAACGATTGCTGCAAGGATGGCTTTCTTCATTTTTTCTTTCTTTTTCATCATTTTCATAACACACTGTTTCATGTTCACATTTTTTATATTTAAACAATAAGTCCCAATCTTCCTAACCTGCTGCTCCTGCCTCTTCAGTCAATTCTTAGAGGCAGGATAGCAAACAGGCATGGCATTCCCTGCACCGTGGTTTTATACACACGCACTTTTACTTTCTGCACTTCACTGATGCAGAGTGAATTGTCTCCATTCAACCTTTCCACAACTCACGTAACTCATCCGCGCTTACATGAATGGAACAATAATTTTCTGTTGAAATAGCGATAAGTTGGTTTAGTTCATACTTGGCATCGCTGTTAACGAGAGAAGGATATTTTTGAATAATTTTTCCTAAGTTTTGCAGCAATTCTTCCTTTTCAATACTATCACCGCAAGAGGAAGTGTATGCCACAATTTCATCAGCAAAATCTTGTGCATCGGGTGAAAAATCTTGTTCTTCGCCCATAGCTGCTAACTTAACTTCATCCTTTACTTCTTCACCAAAAAGATTTAGGTTTTTGGAGTTGGTGCTTTCCATTTCATCTGAAGAAAAATTTACTAAAGAACTTACCCCACTGGATGCATCTGTTCTTAAAGTAGAATGAAGTTTTTTTCTGTAAATAAATAAGACAATAAAGTAATAAACAACCAAACACACACTTACAACCAGGGCATAGTTAGCCCATGTCATTGATAGACTCATAACACACATTTTCTATACTACACAATATCAATACATACAATTTCAGCTTTATTAAGCTGATAGAAATTGATTCTTTCTTATACCAAGTAATTGTAGCTGATTAAGAATAAATAATAAAAGCGAAAAAGAGAAGACTATCATAACAGCAAGAGGAACAAACTGGTGAAATGTTGGATAGTTATAACTACCACCTGGCTGTGTAAAAAATCGAATTAAAGACAATGCAAAGCAAACAGATGAGATTAGCCTTAATGTCGCCACAAACATCAATCGTTTTGGATATAAGGATGCAATTAAAAGGATAATTCCCCCTATCCCAAGTAAAGAATGCAACGCACCGTGAGGCAAACCCAAGAGCAATATGAAAATATAGAAGCCTCCGTTAGATTCGCCGCTGATTATGAGGCTGCAAAACAGGATGCAAACAGTTACAGGATGCAGCAATAAATTTTTTATTCTTTTCATAAAATTTAAATTAAAATTGATTAATTGCAACTGCCATGGCTTCCACCCGCATACCCAGCAATTCCAGGAATTTCAGTGGTGCCATATGATGTATTGTGTGCGGATTGTAACGACTGAATTTCTTCAAATAAACCTTGCGGCGTGTTGGAAAAAGTTACCGTAGTTGGCATTGGATATTCGGATGTTGGAATTGCAAATAGCGGAATGGTAAGCTGTTGTGGACTTGCAGCATTAAATACGCTCAAGGCAAAGTCTGTACAATTCCATGTCGTAATGTTATAATCGTTGCCCGAAATAGCTTGTATCTTATTTAATGCTGCCTGAAACTGACTGCTATTGATGGTCAGCGATAAGGAAGCATTATACTCATGACCGGCATTGTCAACAATCTTGCTATCAACATTAACATTGAATGGAGCCTTCCACCCTGTTTCTGGATAGAATCCGAAATTTTGTTGTATACTTTGACCACTGCCAGATTTATTTAATTCAATAAAACTATGCCCCGGTGAGTTGGTACTCCAATCAAATATTTTGGAAGGATCGCCATTAACCGGTATGTCTGATAATAAAGTAATTTTGTAAGTCGCATTTGCATCCGGCACAATACTAAAGCACTTGATATAATCCTGAACTTTAATTGGTTCCTTATCATCTGGCTCTATCTCAATATCAATAGTATTATCTGTGTTAGTGCTTGTACTGCTGCTGCCGCTTCCACCACCGCCGGAATAACCGTAAGTATAAGTGCTTCCACCGCCTCCTCCTCCATAATCATCGTAAAAGCCTCCATACCAATACCAATCGCCGCCATAGCCACCATCGTAAGAGTATGATGTAACAACCACTTCGGGCAGGTCTTGTTCTCCAACCGGTTCTTCTTGTTCCAACAATGAGGTGGTACTCGATTGCTTCTTCCATCTTCCGTTTACAATCTCTTTCCTGATCTCGTTGTTTCTGCTAAGTGTGTTAATTACAAACTGTCCTTGAAATAATAAATTTCTTGTACTCCCTTTGCTCTTTGTTTTATTGACATGAACTATTTTACCCTGTCGGATATTCCCTAAACTATCAGTTTTTAAAAGAATGAAGTCGGTAGCAATGTCTTTGTTTTGGAAAGCAATTCTTACAAAGTATCCATCACTTTGAGCGTCTTTACTTTTGAACAACTGATTTGTGTTGACAGCCTCATAATCACTTTCAGAAAGGCTGTCCTTTAGTTTTTCTTTGACGGTTACAGAAAACGAGTTAGAGTTATTTAGATAATCACTCGTTGTCACATTCATCTCTTTTTGACAGGAAAAAAGAAATAAAATAATCACACTTGTTGCAATCAGAAGTTTCATAGTTATTCTATTTGATGATGTAAAATTAGAAGGGAGTATGTGAAGGTTGTATTGGAAAATCAGAAGAAATTGGGTCGGAAAATCAGAATTTTTTAACTAGCGAATTTCGCTTTGATTTGACTAAAATAGGTTTCATCAATGTTCAGATAGCTGGCAATATATTTTGCCGGTAATTGCAGCGCTATCTGAGGCTGAATCTCCAATAGTAGCTCATATCGTTTTACGGCTGTGTTGATAGAAAGAATACGCTGCCTTCTTTCACTTTCCACATAATATTTTTCAAGTAGAACAGCTCGATGATGATTAAAGTCAGGAAACTTTCTATAAGTGTCTTGCAATTCATTGTACGAAATTGACCAGGTAATGCACTCACTGATTGCCTGTATATATTGGTAGCTTTTTACCTGTCTAAGAAAGCTTTCAACGGAAATAATCAAATTTCCGGTTTCCATAAACCAGATGCAAATTTCCTGTGCACCATTATCATAAAAACAGCGCACGATACCAGACTCAATAAAATGAATACAATTGCTTACTTGTCCGGCTTGTAACAAGTATGAACGCTTTTTAAAAACATTACGCTTTAAAATACCTTCGAGATGAGTTTGCAAAGGCGCTGAAACCGGAGCAATGGCTTGTAATAACTGAAACAACTTTTCCATACAACACATTCCTTTTCATTGACAATATCGGCAGAGGTCAAATTATTAGGAAGGATACTAGTTAATAGTTTGAATCAGGGAAGCAAATCTTTCAGACTTACTTCTAATGCTTCAGCAAGTTTTGAAAGATACGAGACAGCGAAATTTACTTTGCCTAATTCTATTCGGTTAATCTGGCTGGAAGGAACACCGCATTCAAAGGCAAGTGATTCCTGTGAAAGATTTCTTTTTAATCTCAACTCCCTAACTTTTAAACCAATCGAATTAAGCAAATTTTCATCTCTGTAGTATGTTTTTGGAACTGCTTTAGGCACATACCAAAATGAAAACAAGTAAAGAAGTTATACAATAGCGAATTCGCCTGTTTTTTCTTTATTCGATAAAAATAAAACACTGCTGCTTGAATACTTTACTTAACTCTAAATCTCATTCCTGTATATAATTCTTCCTATTATGGGTCCCAAATCATGGAGGCATTGAAGTATTTGCTGAAAGGTTGTAAAGCGGCGATGATGGCATTCTTTTGATAAAAATTTGCAAGATTTTCACCGCCAATATAAATACCGAATGGATTTTGTTTATCCACTATTTTGCTTACTTGTGCATCCATAGTTGCAAACATGGGTGAGTAAGCAGGTCGCTGGCAAGCCGCTAGCTCTTTTATTTGTTCTTCTGTCTGCATGATTATTATATTTAAATATTATCGCGATATTGCGATGATTAAAAGCAAAAAATTACAGACACAATCTGCACCAAGTTTGAAAGATTTAAATAATTGGTTCATGCCTGTCTGCGCTATCTTCCACTCTTTCTCGACAATGCAATAGCACACTTTTACTCCTTCAATTTCTCCTTTCATCAGACCAGAGTCTTTTAATTCTTTTAAGTGCTGTGAAACGGTGCATTGAGATAACGGAAGTTCTTTCCACTTTATCTCTACACATAAAGGACTTTGGAATGTCCATATTTTGTTGCTCCCATAATTGAATCGAAGTTTTACGATGTATATTTAGAGTGCCAAATTAAATCTGAAGGAACCCTGGCTGATACATAGCTGCGGCAATGGCTTGTGTGTATGGCTGCGATGTTGGTTCGTTGGCTGGCTATTATCAAAAGCATTCGGCTGCGTTGGCTTTGTTTACTGGCTTGTAGAAAAAAGCCTTTGAGGCTGTATTTGCAGCCTTGCAAAGCTTGCAAACTTGTAAAGAATTTGATTTAATTATTGCCTTAGGAAGAAAACTTAGCTATCTGTAAGAGCCATTCGCACCTGGCGGCACTTGCGGTTGTAAAGCCCGAGATGGCTATTGAATTACTTTGTGATGAATGAGAAGTTTGTTCTAAATCTAATGCAGGTGAATATAATTTCTAGAAGGGAATTGCTTTCTGCTGATTACATTTTCATACCCGCCATGGGAGAAGAACCATTTTTAAAAACATATTCGCTGTTGATTAAATAAGCACCACTTGTTACCACTGCTTCGCCTCCGGATAAGCCATTGATAATCTCAATGCTGTCGCCGCTTTCCGCACCTGTTATTACCATCTTGTTCTTAAACATATTCTTGCCGGTTTGCACCCAAACAGATGCGCTCTTACCATCTCTTATCACGGCATCAGAAGGCAATGACAGCACATTGTGTTGCTCTTCTTTTAAAATTACATACGCTGGCATTCCGGGCTTTAGCTGATTGGTGGAATTGGGTATAGTGACACGAATTAAATTTATTCTTTTGTCAGGACTGATTTCAGGATTTATAAACTGGAGCTCGCCTTTCATTTCTTTATTAATTTCCGGTATCTGAACTGTAACATTTGCGTTACTGCTCAGCTGGGCAAACTGGCTAGTATAAACCTGCGCTTCTGCCCAAAGTGTTGATAAATCGGCTAACTCTACAATGGTGCCACCTTCGCTTATATAGCCGCCTTCCTGTACGCTTAGTTCTGTGATATAACCACTTTCATTGCTGTAGACTGCAGTGGTTGGTGTAGCTTTATTATTAAAGGCAAGCGCTTTTATATCACTCTCACTCATTCCCCATAGCAACAGTTTTGTTTTAGCACTTTGGATAACCTGGTCAAAGTTTATTAATGAAGTATCCAGCACCTTTTGCCTTTGCAACGCAAGCAGGTATTCCTGTTTTGCATTGTTTAATTCTTCGCTATACACTTCCATTAAAGGTTGTCCTTTTTGCACGTATTCACCGATATTTTTATGGTATAATTTTTCTACCCTGCCCATTACTCTTGAACTTACTGCGGTAAGCTTTTGCTGATCGTAATTTAAAGTCGCAGTTAATACCGTTTCGCTGCCAATCATACTTTTGCCAATTGTATCTGCGTGTATATTTCCTAACTGCATTTGCTGATCGCTAAGTTGTATTTCGTCTGATTTTGGTGCGCTGCTTTTCTGCACCTCAATTAAATTCATACTACATATTGGGCATTTGCCCGGGTGCGCTTCCATTACCTGCGGGTGCATGGAACAGGTATAAAAAATATCTTTATTTACTGCTACCTTTTTATCATTCTTACACGATGGCAATACAATTATTACAGCTACGGCTGCAAACAAAAAAGAACACATGTACGAAACAACAAAGATGGATTTACAATATTTTAGGTGCATACTTAATGTTTTACTTTTATAAAACTTTCGCTGTCCGTAAGAAACTGGGCGTTTGCGGCTACGGTATCCGCGGACGTTAATCCTTCGATAATCTGAACCAAGTTATTTTGCCTGATGCCTGTTTGTATTTTTCGGGCAACAAAACCGCCACCCGTTTTTACAAATGCTACTTCATTTAAACCTAATGAAAGTACTGCTTCCTGTGGCAACCAATCTGCATTTACAGTGCTGCCAAAGATATTTGCCCGAACCTGGCTGCCGATAGGAATACCTAAAACGGAATTATCAAAATACACCCGTGCCGTTAGCGTTTTACTGCCTTCTCTGTAAACAGGTTCAATAAAATTGATCTGAGATATAAAAGCTTTCTGTGGCATCGCTTCAGGTTTAATCTTTACCGGATCGCCTATTTTGACAAGGTGCTGATTTTGAGGAAAAATATTTAAGATTACCCATGCCTTTTCAGGATTAGTGAGCGAAAATACTTTTTGACCAGCCTGTACATACATGCCTTCACGGATAGCCAAAGGTGCTGTTGAAGTATAGTTGTTTTGCATCTTACCTGATGCATCCATTGTTTCCGCTCCTGCTTCGTGGACATGACCCATAGCACCAGAATATACAGATAAGGTTAACGATGCTTTCCCGGTTTCAATAAGCTGGCGTAATTGTTCATTACTCATACCCATTAATAAGAGTTTTTGTTTGGCGGCTTCTATTAATGGAGTATTTGTAGCATCATTTCTTAAAACAAACAACAGGTTCTGTTGAGCCGTTGCAATGTCTGGGCTATAAATGTCCATTATCTTATCGCCCCGCATAACCATCTGGTAGCGATATTTTACATACAGCTTTTCTATACGACCTGATACTCTGGCTGAAATGGTAGCGAGTTGCCGGGTATCGTTCTGAATACTACCCAACGCTTCAATAGGTATTTCTTCACTGCTTTTTTTTATTGTTATAACAGGAACAGAGGATATGACAAACTCATTGGCAGGCTTTAATAAATCTTCTAATTGTATGTCGGTTATCTTTTGTGCATTGGCATCTTTTTTTATTAAGTCCATACCGCAAACAGGGCAATTACCCGGCTTGTCGCTAATAATTTGCGGGTGCATAGAACAGGTGTATAGCTGTTTGCTTTCTGACACAATGTGTGTATCCTGTTCCTTTTCTTTTGGGTTGCAGGATGAACTTATAACCATCAAAGTAACAGCTATAAGGCAAAGCCACAAATGGTTCTTATATTTCGTAAACAACATAAATAATGATAGGGTTTATGTTTATTTTACCTCTGTTATCCTTTCCAGTTCTACCTGCATTGTCAACAATTGCAGCAACTGGTTAAGATATTCGGTTTGTGTTTTATTGAGCGTATCCCAGGCATCAAACAGCGTAAACAGTTCTTCTGTATTTTGTTGGTAACCCAATTGTATTACTTCGTAATTCTTTCTTAGTGCAGGTATAATATTCTCTTGATAAAGTGCAAGCTGCCGTTTCTTTATTTCAATTTCACTGATCATTTCGGCAGCCGTACCAGTTGCGTCATTTAACAGCATTTGCTTTTGTTGGGATAAAGCTTCCGACTTCCATTTTAAGCTTTCTACATTGGCTTTAGAGGCTCTGTTTGCCCCACCAATTGGTATTCGTGCCATACCCATTAACGTGTACTGCATAGGGAATCCGCCAAAGCCAAACATGTGTTCATACCGTACACCAAACTCTGGTTTTACCTGTGCCCTTTCTATGTTCTGCTGGAGATAAGTTAACTGAATGTCCTTGTCTATCGCTTTGATATCACTTCGGTTATTAATAGCTGTTGTATCAAATGATGTGGAATAATCCTTAATAGTATAGGTTGTATCTATATCAAACGGCTCAAATTTATTTCTGTTCATTAATGTGTTTAACCGGATGCGGTTCTGAGTACTCTCATTTTGTAGTTCGAGCTTATCGTTCATGATATTTCCTAATTCTGCTTTGGCTTTGTAGTATGCACTTAGTTTATCAAGACCGTTTTTGTATCTGATCTCAGCATCTTTAAGCATGGTGTTTAACAGCTTTTCATTTTCGTCAAGCGTACTCTCTTTCTTTTTTAAAATAATCCAATTGTAGTAGTTCTTTTTAGCTTCTGCATACAACTGATTCAACTCGGTTTTTTCTCTTTCCTTGTCAGATGAAGAAGCTTCTTCCATATAAGCTGCCTGTGCATCCTGCTTCTTTTTATTGGGAAACATTTGCTGTACGGAAAGCATATACTGCCCCATACCAGTTGCACCATTATCTCCTTTCTTCCATAGCTGAGGGTTATAAGGTGTCATCCACAAGCCTGTACCAAAATCTGTGGGCATCCAGCTTCTTACGCCTTTTGCTGCTTCATCCATTGAACGGATTTGTGCTTCATACATTTTTGCTGTGGGGTTCGCGCTGTCAATTGCTTGAAGAATTTCTTGTAATCCCATCACATTTTGCGCAATAATCCCACTGCTGGTTAAAAGAAGAAAGAAGGCTATGATTACTTTTATCTTCATGCTTTATGGTTTGGTTCAAGTACATCTATTTTACCAAATTTTCTTAATTCATATTCTTTTGTCATCAGGAAGATTAATGGCGTTACCAATAAAATATGTGTGGCAGAAGTGAGCACGCCACCCACCATAGGAAGCATGATAGGCTTCATTACATCGCTGCCTACGCCGGTGCTCCATAAGATAGGTATCAACGCAAATAAGGATACGCAAACCGTCATTATTTTAGGTCGTAATCTTTTGGCAGCACCGGCAATTACATATTCCCTGATGTCCTCTTTTGTAATAGTCTCTTTTGAATTTCCTTTTAATGCAACCAGTTGCTGCATAGCATCGTTTAGGTAAATAACCATTACGATACCTGTTTCAACAGCCAAGCCAAACAAGGCTATAAAACCTACCGCAACGGCAACGGAAAGATTAACACCCCAGAAGTACATCATAAACGCACCACCCATGAGAGCAAACGGAATTGATATTAAACTAAAGAAGGCTTCGCGAGCAGAATGAAAGGCAAAGTACATGCACATAAAAATGATGAGAAGAACAATGGGTAAAATCAGCTTTAATGTTTTCTCGCTTCTGATGAGGTTTTCATACTGGCCACTCCATTCAATGAAATAGCCTTTTGGCAGCTTGCCAATCATCTTATCCAGACTGGCTCTTGCGTCTTCGACTGTACCGGCAAGATCGCGATCTCTTACATTGAATAGTACAGTGCCCCGCAGCAGTGCATTTTCAGAAGTAATCATGGGCGGTCCTTCTGTAATTTTTATCTCTGCTACAGCTTCCAATGGAATAGGGCCTGCATTCATTGTTTGCACCTGCAATTGCTTAATGGCTTGCAGGTTGTTTCTGAAATCCTGACCAAATCTTACATTCACCGGAAACCTTTGCCTGCCTTCTACAGTAGTCGTTACATCCATACCACCTAGAGCACTTTCAACGAGTGTATTTACATCATCTACGGTTAAACCATATCTGCCCAATTCTTCCCGCTTAATAGCAACGTCTATGTATTTTCCTCCTGTAATTGGCTCTACATACAAGTCTTTAATGCCTTCTATGCCTTGCAATGCGGTTCTTATTTTTTGGGCAAATACATTGATGGTATCTAAATTCTGACCATAAACTTTTACACCTACATCTATTCGAATACCTGTTGAAAGCATGTTGATGCGGTTAATGATTGGCTGTGTCCATCCATTGGTAACGCCCGGTATTTGCAGCTTGCTATTCAGTTCATTAATAATAGTGTCTTTGGTAATGCCAGCTCTCCATTCGCTCTTTGGTTTTAAAACAATAATGGTTTCTATCATACTGATAGGCGAGTTGTCAGTTGCGGTATTGGCACGACCGGCTTTGCCTAACACATTTTCTACTTCTGGGACGGACTTGATTAATTTATCCTGTATCTGTAATATTCTTTTCACTTCTGAATTGGAAACATCGGGTAAGGTCACTGGCATAAAGAGAATAGAACCTTCATCCAACGGCGGCATAAATTCTCTTCCTAAGCTTAGTACTAATGGAACACTTACCAGCAAGGCAATGATATTAACTGCAATGGTTGTTTTACGCCATTTGATACAACTTCTTATAACAGGTTCATATACTCTTTCCAGAAAGCGGTTTATAGGGTTTTCATTTTCACTTCTGAACCTTCCCTTCATAAAAAAAGATATAAGTACAGGAGCCAGTGTTAATACCAGCAAAGCATCTACAACCAATATAAACGTTTTGGTGTAAGCCAGCGGACCAAACAGTTTACCTTCCTGACCTGTAAGCATAAACACAGGAAGAAAAGAGGCTACGATGATAACCGTTGAAAAGAATACGCCTCTTGAAACCTGTTTACACGAGCGTTCTATGATGTTCATGCGAATATCTTCAGGTACTTTTTGATAATTCCGCTTTTTAAAGAGCTGCTTATTCGATCTAAATAACTTCATGTTATGCTTTTTTATTAGCCGGATTATTTTGCCATTCTGATAAATTACGATAGGAGTTTTCACTCATGATGATTCCATTGTCAACAATCACCCCGATGGCTAAGGCAATACCTGTAAGCGACATGATATTCGATGAAAGACCAAATGCATTGAGAAGAATGAAACTGACAGCAATGGTGATGGGAATTTGTATGATAATGCTTAATGCACTGCGCCAGTGAAAAAGAAATAGTATGACGATGATGCAAACGATAATAATTTCCTCCAGCAGCTTTGCTTTGATCGTCTCAATCGCAGCTTCAATCAAGGTGCTTCTATCATAAGCTATCTTGAAAGTTACACCAGCCGGCAATCCTTTCTCTACGTCCTTCATTTTTTCTTTGACAGCCTTAATCACGTTATCTGCATTTTCTCCATATCGCATGACAACGATGCCGCCCACCACCTCGCCTTCACCGTTTTCATCAAATATGCCCAAGCGTGATTCTGAGCCCATTTGAACAGTAGCAATGTCTTTAAGCCTTACCGGTATGCCATTGTTGTTTGAAACGGCAATGTTTTCTATGTCTTCCCTGTTTTTTATATAGCCAAGCCCACGTATGATGTATGCCATGTCTGACATTTCAAACTTCCTTCCTCCCACATCGTTGTTATTGGCCTTTACCTTGCTCATGACATCCATCATGGTGAGATTATAGAACTGCAGTTTAGTTGGATCAATTACAATCTGGTATTGTTTTTCAAAACCGCCAAAAGAAGCGACTTCTGCAACGCCGGGAACCGTTTGCAAGCCAAACTTTATGTACCAATCCTGCAAGGCTCTTTGTTCGCCTAAATCCATGCTTTTTGCATCCAGTGTGTACCATAAAATATGACCGACACCTGTACCATCCGGACCAAGTGTTGGGGTTATGCCTTCAGGTAATAAACGCTGTGCATAATTGAGCCGTTCCAGCACTCTGGTTCTTGCCCAATAGATATCTACATTGTCTTCGAAAACGATATACACGAAGCTCATCCCAAACATAGATGTGCCTCTTATATTTTTCACTTTAGCAATGCCCTGCAAGTTGCTAACCAAAGGATATGTAACCTGGTCTTCCATTACCTGCGGACTTCTGCCCATCCATTCTGTATAAACAATGACCTGGTTCTCAGATAAATCGGGAATGGCGTCTATAGGATTGTTGTAAATTGAAAAGATACCCCATACCAGCAAGCCTACGGCAATAAGCAGTACAATAAGCCGGTTGCGGAGGGAGAACTCGATAAGCTTATGAACCATTCTGTTAATCTTTAGGCTTTACATAGGTGCCTTCCTTCAACATCTTTTGCTGTGCTGCTGTCATCTTTTGTTTCACGAGTTTCATGCCGCACTTCGAACATTCGCCGGGATGGTCGCTCATTACTTCATTGTGCATTTTGCAGGTGTATATTTCGTCTTTCGCTAATTGCTCTGTTTTGGTGTTACTATCATTGCGAGAGCAAGCTGATAAACCAAATCCGAGAGATAGTAAAAGTGCCAGAGTTAAGAATACCTTTTTCATGAGTTACGTTTTTACAACTGCGATAATATTGTTTTGAAATGAAACATGTATGCTACTAAACAGAACACAAAGCACTAATGCGCGGGATAGAAATATCCCGTATCCCGTAGGAAGTAAAACAGGCACCAGAATAGAAACAATACCATTCTGGTGCTGTAATGATTAATCTTTATTTGTTTTATCCTTCGGCTTAAAGGCGACCATCTCCATACCGCATATGGGACATTTGCCAGGCTTTGTGCAGATTACATTGTCCATCGGGCAAGTGTAAAGTTTCACAACTTCTGCTTTCATTTGTTCCTTTTTAGAAAGCGTCATGTTGCTGTTACATTTGGGGCATTTACCCGCTACATTGCTTACATATTCAGGATGCATCGGACAACTGTAAGTGAGATATGATTTGAGTGAAGTATCAGGATTTGCTTTTGCTTTTTGTGAGAATGATGCCAATGATATAAACATGGCTATGAGGCATATAATAAACGATTTCATTTTATTGATTTTATACGGTAAAATGGACAAATAAGAAGTAATAATTCTGTTTATTGGTTAACAAACAGAAACGTAAGGCAAATGATTAATCAATGCCCAAAAGAGAGAAGGAATGTATAAAATCAAATTCTGAAAACGCAGTTAGAAAGATACAAGGGTACACTATCAAATAGCGGTGGCGCATGGCTACCATTGATAATATCTGGTTGTTCAGCCTTTAAAAAAGTTGGTATCGGGTTATAGGTGAGAAATAAGTCCGTATGAAAATTTCGAAGAGAGGCGATGTGAGCAGTAGGTAAATGAGTGTCGTTTACTTTAAAGTATTGTTTCTTTGTTTTGCAACAACCCTCTTTACTGCATTTGCTCTTTTCGCTACCTGACAGTGAAACGGTGACTGATGTTAATTTACCACAGCAATAGAACTCTTTCACGCTAATACCAAACATGGACATTGCGTAAATGAAAATGAGTGCTATTATGGTTATACCCTTCATGGCTCTTGCGAAAGTAATACTGTTTTTATAGAAAGAATTATAAATGTATTGTTATGTTTCCGTAGTTGCATCAATAAAATTAATAGTTACAATTTAATACGCTGAATGCGTACCGCATTTAGAATTGCTAATAAGGCCACACCCACATCTGCTATTACGGCTTCCCATAAGGTAGCGATGCCGCCGGCACCTAAGATTAAAACAACAACTTTAATAAGCATTGCTATAGTGATGTTCTGCCAAACAATGCTTCTGGTAATTTTACCTATTTTTATGGCTGAGACGATTTTAGAAGGCTGGTCGTTTTGAATTACAATGTCTGCTGTTTCAATTGTTGCATCACTTCCTAACCCTCCCATGGCTATGCCTGCATCTGCTAAAGCAACTACCGGTGCATCATTTACTCCATCACCCGCAAAAGCAATTCGTCTTCCTTCGTTCTTTAACTGTTGTACTTTTTCTACTTTGCCTTCAGGTAATAAATCACCAAATGCTTTATCTATACCGATGCCTTTTGCAACCTGGTCAACTACACTTTGCTTGTCACCCGATAACATCACTGTCTGGATATTCAGCTTATGCATTTCTTCAATAGCCTTTCGTGCATCTTCCTTGACTTCATCTGCTATTGTAATATGACCTGCATAAACATTATTAACTGCAACTACAACAATTGTGTTTACTTCCTGCTCTAATTCTTTCGGGTAATCGATATTGAACTTTTGTAATAGTTTTAAGTTACCTGCCAATACTTCTTTCCCTTCAATACTGCCTTTTAAACCATGCCCTGCAATTTCTTCAACACCTTCCACCTTTACATTTTTTTTTGCAGCACCTGCATATTCTGTTACGGCTTTAGCAATGGGATGTGTTGAATTTTGTTCTATTGCTGAAGTGAGCTTTATCAGTTCCTCTTTGCTTATGTTGTTCGGGACTACCTGCTGTACTTTGAAAACACCTTTTGTGAGTGTTCCTGTCTTATCCATTACAACAGTATTGATCTTAGTCATAACATCTAAAAAGTTGCCGCCCTTAAACAGTATTCCGCTTCTTGATGCCAAGCCAATACCGCCAAAATATCCTAATGGAATTGATACAACCAATGCACAAGGACAACTGATAACAAGGAAAACTAATGCCCTGTAAAACCATGTATTGAATACATAGGCATGAACAAAGAAGTAAGGAACTAAACACACTGCCAATGCTAAAAAGAA
The DNA here is from genome assembly GCA_965199845.1 of Ilyomonas sp. GTDB lineage: Bacteria > Bacteroidota > Bacteroidia > Chitinophagales > Chitinophagaceae > Ilyomonas. Next base: position 45,427 of record CBDATZ010000012.1, on the reverse strand, counting down.
AACTATTGGTGTATAGACTTTTGCAAACCGGGAAATGAATAGCTGCGTTTGTGATTTACGTGCCGTTGCATCCTGCACCATCTCTAAAATTTTACTTAGCTTACTGTCTTTGAACAAGGCATTTACTTTTACTTCTGTAACCGTATTCAGGTTTATCATTCCGGCATAAATAGCTTCTCCTTTATACTTTGTATCTGGTTTACTTTCTCCTGTTAGTGCTGCGGTATTGAATGATGCGTTTTCTGAAACTAACTCGCCATCTAAAGCAACTTTTTCTCCCGGCTTTATTTGGATGCTTTCACCTAAGTTGATTGTAGAAGGGTTTATGACTTCTGATTTTCCATTTCTCAAAACTGTTACTTCATCCGGTCGTATATCTAACAAAGCTTTGATATTGCTTTTTGCTTTATCAACAGCTGCATCCTGAAACCATTCGCCAATACAATAGAACACCATTACGGCGACACCTTCGCTATAAGAACCGATGTAGAAAGCGCCAATTGTAGCTACACTCATCAGTACAAATTCGTTGAAAATATCGCCTCGTTTTGCTTTCCGGAATGCCAGGTCTAAAACCCGCCATCCTGCTAATATGAAAGCAATAAAGTGAATGCTGAAATCAACCCATTTTGTCGGCGTGAAATGAAAACCAAATTTGAGCACTACCATCACAATGAGTATAAGCAGGGCTAACAATAAATCCCAATGCGATTTCCAGCCTTCCTTTTCTCCACCGCCGTGATCGTGGTCATGGTCATCATCGTGATTATGTTCATCGTCATGCTTATCATCGTGTGAATGCACATGCCCGGGCTTTTCATCAGAGATTTTTGTGAGTTCATCCAATTGTAAGTCTGTATCTACTTTTTCCGCGTGATTATGATCCATAAAAAATGTATTTAAAAAACTAAAGAATATTGCAACAACACGCTATTAACTGAGGCGGTATTATTGTGACCTCTTTGGCTATCAGCATGTTTTTATACTCTTTGGACATCGTGAAATTTTATTTGATGAACTAGACCAGATGTTATACTGAATCTTCCGGTTTGGTTTGTTCCAGTATTTGTATAAACCGGCTCTTTATTTCTTCCGGTAATTCTTCTTCGTGCGATAGTTTCAAATGAAGATTTTGTTCTCCTTCATCTTCTTCCAATTCATAAAATTCTGATAGTAGTTTAGACTGAAAGAATGCATCGTATTCAGTTTGTAAATGCTGAACTTCTTTGTTGAATTTGTCACGCCACAGGGTCAATTTTAAGCCATCCATATAAGAGTATTTATAATTAAACAACCATTCCTAAAATTAAAAACAATAGAAAGCCGCCGAAGAAAGCGGAGGTATGCCAGGCAGTTTCTTTTTCTTCGTGCGCTTCGGTAAGTAATTCTTCGGTAACTAAAAACAACAGTGCTGCCAAGCCAAATGATAACACAACTTCTAAGGCATTGTGGGAAAGATTGTGTAATAGCGTAGAACCTAGAACAGAGCTTGTAAAAAACACAGCAGCCAAGGAAACGATGACTATTATTGATTTCTTCCTGCTTATATTATTGTCGCCTAATTCGGTAGCAGTAGCCATTCCTAATGATAAAAGCTCAACTGCCAAGGCTACGGCTAACAACATGCCCTCAGTAGCACCTGCCGCAAAACCAATTCCTAATAAAAGTCCATCAATGAAAATGTCTACGCCTACGGCTATCAATAAACTAACTGGTAATTTGCCGCTGTTTGTAGTTCCTGAGCTTTCCTTTGCTTCGGAAAACTTACGTATTGCCAGCATTGCTATAACACCTAAAGTAAAGCCTATAATTACCTGTAAAGGCTTGTGATTCTTTACCACATCAGGCAATATTTCGACCGCTACAACAGAAAAGACAACACCGGCTGCAAAGTGCAAAATGAAACTGCGCAAACTTCCTCCCGGCTTATGGTAAGAAGCTATTAAGCCGCCCGTAACCATAGTGATAACAGGAATGAGCGCAAACAGGATAATATTTTCAATTAATGTCATCGGTTAATTTTATTCTTGTTCTCCTGTATTTGTCATTTTAGCCATTACAAAGAAGGCTCCCTTTGTAACAATCTTAGCGCCCGGCGCAATTGGTTTTACGGGTGTAACTTCTGTAAAGCCTATGTCTGTATTGCCTTTTGCCACGGGAACTCTTTCAAAATAAAATGTGGTGTCTCTATTAGCTTCCTCTTTTTCATTACCTGCACTTTTTTCATCCTTCCTGACTGCTGTTTCTGTAAGTACAAAAATGTAATCTTGACCGCCGTTGCTGACAATAGCATCTGAGGGAATAGCGGGCACAACCGCTTTGCCAATACTGATAACTGCCGTAATACTCATGCCTTCAATCAGCCCTCTTTTATCGCCTTTTACAACTGCATGAACCGGAATTGTTTTGGTATCGCTTTCAAAAGCTGTTCCGATGGAATATATATCTGCATCGTACTCTTTACCGGCATTGTTGGTAAGTGTAAAATGTATAGTTTGATGGGGCTGCAGTTTAGGCAAGTCTTTTTCGTAAACAAACAGATCCAGATGTAATTGCGTGTTATTGACAATCTGCGCGATGGGTGTGGAAGGATCAACGTTAGAGCCAATTTGTGCTGACACTTCGCTGATGGTGCCGCTTATGGGTGCTGTAACGGTTAAGGTAGTTACGACTTTACCATTACTGACCGCATTTGCTGAAATGCCCATTGTACGCAATTGCTGCACCAATGAATTACGGGTAGCGTTTAAAGTAGCCAGCTGAGTTTCTACCTGCTGTAGATTTTTTAAGGGCGCTGCATTTCCTTCTATCAGTTCTTTTTGCCTGCGCTGTTCTATCTGTGCCAGACTTAGCTGCGCATTGGTTGTTTGCAGCTCCTGCTGAATGCCAGCTATATTAGGATTAACGATGATTGCAATTACCTGCCCTTTATTTACATAGTTGCCCGGCTGCACCGTTAATGTCTTAATCACGCCATTGGTAACAGAAGTAACCAATGCTTTGTTTTGATTAGGAACGGTTAGCATACCGTTTGCCTTAATGGCTGTGGTAAGATTTTTACTCTGTATTGAATCAGTTTCGATATTAACGGTAAGCATCTGCTGCTTTGTAATTTCAACTATGTTGCTGCCTGTTGTTTCGTGGTGTTCTTCCTCTTTTGCAGGTTCTTCTTTGCTGCCACCGCAGGCAAGGAATAAAGAGGCTAATGAAAGAATAAACAAAAATTGTTTCATGGGTATATTTTAATGTTACCTGTTTACGTAATAGTTTAACTGAATAGCCGATTGATTGTAGTCATTCAGCACATCTAAATAGTTTCGCTGTATATCTATGGCTTGTGTGAGGTATTGGGAAAGCTCGGCGAAGCTTATCTCTCCCGACCTATAAGAGAGATTGGCTGCTTTAATAATTGCATCAGCCTGATTCAGTCCTGTGGTTTCATAAAAGTTCAACAGTTCATTATTTTTCTGCAACTGCTGTGAAGCCTGAGCAAACTCGGTGGTGACAGATAATTTTTGATAGTTTAATACGGTTTGCTGGTACTGCTGTTCTATTCGTGCAGCCTTCAATGTATTGTTGTAAGCTCCTCTACCAAAAAGGGGGACACCAACCGTAAATGAAAAACCTGAGTAGGGCGGCGTAATACCGTATAAACGCTGCGAAAACAGCCTGCCCTCAAAGTTTGGTTTTTGACTTTGTCTGGTCACATTTAATTCGGCACCTGCGATAGTAAAATTCTGCTGCTGCAATTGAATAAGTGGATGGTTACTTACCTCTATGCTGCTATCTTCTACCGGCACTTTTTTTAGTGTAGTGCTGTCTGCCAGATATAAAGTGTCTGTATTCAGGACCTTTTTCAGTATTTCCTGCTCTGTTTGTATATCCCTAAACAAGAGTTGCAATTGCACGTATGTTTCCCGCGCTTTAGCCTGCGCAGCGATACTGTCTAAACCTGCGCTCTCGCCGGTGCGTACCCGTAAAACAGCAGCATTAGACAGTGAAGAATAAATGCTATCTAAACGCTTCCAAAGTTGTTGCTTGGTTTGATAATACCACAGTGTATAATATGCACTTTCCACATCACGTTTGATTTCCAAGGCTTTTGCTCTTTTAGAAAATTCAACTGACTTTACCTGCTCATTCAACAAGTCCCTTCTTGCTTTGTATACGCCTAACCATTCGATACTTTGCGATACGCCGATCTTCAGAATGCCTTTTTTATCAGCCGGGTTTATGTCTTCGTTCTCTGCAAATATTCCTGTCTTTGGTATTGCATATCCTGTTTTAGTTAATGCTTGGCTACGCTGTATCTGCAAATCAGAAGAACGCAACTGCAAATTGTTCTGTAAGGCAACCTCATAAACTTTGCTAAGTGATGTGCGTACCGGCTGATTGTTTGGTTGTGCTAATAATGATTGGGAACAAAAGAGAATCAATAATAAAGTAGCCGCTTTTACAACCGAACTACTGCTGATCGTTTTCTTTTTGGTAAACAAAATATATAAGAGTGGCAGAACAACCAGAGTGAGTATAGTAGCCGTTATTAAACCTCCAATTACTACCGTAGCTAAGGGTTTTTGCACTTCGGCACCTGCACCTGATGAAACAGCCATAGGAAGGAAGCCTAAGGAAGCCGACAGTAGCCGTCATTAATACAGGACGCAGGCGTTCTTTTGTTCCCCGCCATACCCGTTCCATGATATCGGTGATACCTTCTTTTTCAAGCTGATTGAAAGTGCCAATGAGCACGATACCATTTAAGACGGCTACACCAAATAATGCAATAAAGCCAATACCGGCTGATATACTGAAAGGCATCCCTCTTATCAGCAAAGCGAATACACCACCTATTGCCGACATTGGAATGGCTGTAAAAAATAAGGTTGCCTGCTTTAAAGAATGGAAGGTTAGATACAGCAAAATGAAGATCAGCAGTAAGGCAACTGGAACTGCAATTGACAACCGGGCTGACGCCTGCTGCAAGTTTTCGAAACTGCCGCCGTAGGTAAAATAATAACCGGTTGGCAGCTTATAATTGTTCAGCTTGCCTTGTAATTCTTTCACGACTGACTGAACATCTCTGCCTTGTACATTGAAGCCAATTACCAACCTTCGTTTTGCATCTTCGCGGCTGATTTGCGCTGGACCTTCTTTAAAGTCGATAGCCGCCACCTGGCTTAGCGGAATCTGGTTGCCGTTTGCTGTAGGGATATAAAGATTTGAGACATCGTCAATAGTGGTGCGATGGGCACTATCGAGCCTTACCACAAGATCGAACTTCTTCTCATTTTCATATATAGAACCGGAACTTTCGCCTGCGAATGCTGTACTAACCGCTCTGTTTATGTCTTCGATATTTAGCCCGTAGTTGGCTATGCGTGTTCTGTCGTAAGTAATGGTAATTTGGGGTAAACCGGCTGTTTGTTCAATCTGTGGTTCGGCAACGCCTTGTACCGACTTTAAAACGGTTACCACTTTAGGAGCTATAGCGCTTAAGGTATCCATATTCTCGCCGAAGATTTTTATCGCTACGTCCTGTTTAATGCCTGTCATTAATTCATTAAACCGCATTTGAATCGGCTGATTTGCTTCGACAAAAACGCCAGGGATATCTTTTAGCTTATCCTCCATCATGTCAGATAATTCGTTATAGTCGTGTGTAGTGGTCCACTCTTTTTTATCTTTTAAAACGACAATCAAATCAGTTGCTTCCGGTGGCATGGGATCGGTAGGGATTTCAGCACTGCCAGTTCTGCCAATCACTTCTTTTACTTCGGGAAATGATTTGATAATACGAGAAGCCAGCATTGAGGTTTCCAGGCTTTGCGATAAAGAAGTGCCTTGTGGCAGAATGAAATTGAAAGCATAATCGCCTTCCTGCAACTGAGGGATAAACTCGCCACCCATACGTGTGAACAGAAATATAGCGATAGCCGTTATGATGACTGCGACACTTACAACCGCATATTTCGCTTTAACAGCAAAGCGTAAAACAGGTGTATATATGCGCTGAAAAAAGTTCATTAATCTATCTGCAATTGTAGCCTTATGAACAGGTTTCTTTGACAGAAACAAGGATGACATTACAGGTATATAAGTGAGTGATAATAACAATGCGCCAAGGATGGCAAAAGCTACTGTTTCTGCCATTGGTCGAAACATTTTTCCTTCGATGCCCTGGAGAGATAAAATAGGCAGGTAAACAATTAAAATGATGATTTGCCCAAAGGCTGCGGAACTCATCATTTGCTTTGCGCTGCTTTCTACAGTAGCATTCATCTCTGCCTGCGATAGCTTTTGTGTATTCTTTTTTGATTGTGATGATAGCAGATGCAAGGCATGCTCGACAATGATAACCGCACCATCTACAATGAGCCCGAAATCAATAGCTCCTAAGCTCATTAAATTGGCTGATACACCGAAAATGTTCATGAGGGCAAGAGCAAACAGCAGGGATAAAGGAATGGCTGAAGCCACGATTAAGCCTGCCCGTAAATTGCCAAGAAACAGAACTAACACCAGGATAACGATAATTGCACCTTCAAGCAGGTTCTTTTCGACCGTTCCGATTGCCCTATCTACTAAATTGGTACGGTCTAAGTAAGGCTCAATCATTATATCGGCAGGCAAGGTTTTCTTTATACCGTCCAGCTTTGCTTTTACCCGACTTACTACATCTGCGCTGTTGGCACCTTTCAGCATCATTACAATGCCGCCAACAACTTCACCTTCGCCATTCCTTGTCATGGCACCATAGCGAACTGCACTGCCAAACTGAACAGTGGCAACGTCTTTTACCAGCACCGGTACACCGCCGGTATTCTTTATTACGATCTTTCCTACATCATCTAAGGAAGTGGCTAAGCCGATGCTTCTTATAAAGTAAGCACTGGGCTTTTTATCGATATAAGCACCGCCGGTATTTTGATTGTTCTTTTCCAGGGCAGAAAAAATTTCTGCTATGCTTACGTTCAGGGCTTTTAACCTGTCGGGATCTACTGCTACTTCATATTGCTTTAAAACGCCTCCAAAACTGTTTACTTCTGCCACCCCGGGCGTGCCATAAAGCTGACGGGCAACAATCCAATCCTGCATGGTGCGCAAGTCTGCCGAGCTGTACTTGCTTTCGCTGCCTTTTTTTGGATGAATGACGTATTCGAAAATCTGCCCCAAACCGGTGCTAAGCGGTGCCAGTTCAGGCTTTAAAACACCTTCCGGCATTTGCTCCCTGACTTCCTGCAACTTTTCATTTATCAGTTGCCGTGCAAAGTAGATGTCTGTTTTATCATCAAACACTACCGTAATGACGGAAAGACCGAAACGGGATATTGAGCGAATTTCCTGTAGCTGTGGTAAATTGGCTAAGCTTTGCTCAACCGGGTAGGTGACAAACTGCTCAACCTCCTGCGTGGCTAGTGTAGGCGCATTGGTGATGATCTGCACCTGATTGTTGGTAATATCGGGGACTGCATCAATGGGCAACCGCGTTGCGCTCCAGATACCCCATATGATAAGGGCAAGGGTAAAAAAGCCTATGACGAGCTTATTGCTTATACTGAATCGTATAATCTTGTCTAACATTCTATAACCTTTCTGTACGTGAAATAATAGATACATTACAGCTTTTAGGGAGCTGCAAGGCATAACAATAAAATTGAAAAGGTTATACTAACTGCGGAGGCTGCCAGATGGGTAAAGCAAGGGTGGCAATACCCGAGGTGAGATACTTGGTAATGGGGATCGCTTGCTGAACGTTTAAAACGGGGATGGCTACAATAGAATGATTGATGGAAAACCCTGCACAACAACTGCATTGGCAGAACGGCGAACAGGCATCATTTAAAGGGCAACCCTCGTGATGCAGAGCTTTTACTGTTTCAATACTCCTGGTGGCTTTTGTAAAGGCAGCTTCTTTATCGGCGCACGGCATCATGCTGAGCCCTAACACAATAAAAGCCATTATAAAAGCAAAGATTTTCACAGGGCGCGAAGGTAGGACAAGTAGGCAGTTAAAGACAAACGAATGTTCGAGGTATTACTGTAGAAGATAAAAAATTAGCGCCACTATAGTTGGAATTTCCTATCGGTTTAAATTTTATTTTTGTGCGACAATTGCAACATGGCAACTACGACAAAAAATAATAATAGTTTTATTGCAGGACTTCTAACAGCGACGGCAGCATCACTTTGTTGCATAACACCTGTTTTAGCATTTTTAGGCGGAGCCAGTGGATTTGCTTCATCCTTTTCCTGGATTGAACCTTTCAGACCGTATTTAATTGGACTATCAGTATTGATTTTTACATTTGCTTGGTATCAAAAAATAAAGCCGCAAACGCAAGTTGACTGCAACTGCGACACAGACAAGAAAAACTCATTTTGGCAGTCTGGGATATTTTTGGGTATCGTAACTGTTATTGCGGGATTACTGCTTGCTTTTTCCTTTTTATTCAAAAGCCTTTTATCCTAAAACCGATCAAATGAAATTAGTCATTAACAATAACAAGAACGACATCAAACAGGCAGAGTTCAAAATAAAAGGCATGACTTGTGAAGGTTGTATCCAACATGTAAATAGCGAGATCGCAAAACTAAAGGGCGTTATTAATTATCAAACTTCTTATGAAAAAGCATACAGTATCGTAAAGTTTGACAACAATAAAACATCTGTTGACAGCATTGCGAAAGTTATTACCGGCATCGGTTATAAAGTGACTTATCAAAGAGTAATCAATAACTAATGGACAGCAAAGTAGTTATATTTCAATCGGTTATTACATGTCCTGTTTGTGAACATAAACAGGAAGAAACGATGCCCATAGATGCTTGCCAATATTTCTATATATGCGAAAATTGTGGAACACGACTTAAGCCAAAAGAAGGCGATTGCTGTATTTATTGCAGCTATGGTTCTGAAAAATGTCCACCTATACAAATGGAGATTTCCTGCTGTTCTTAGATAGGGTTAGGCCGATTACGTTATAGCTACGTAGCTATAACGGGTTTGCAAATAAGTTATCGGCTATGTACATCAATAGGCAGAAGTTTCGCTATGACAAACAACATAAGTTTATAGTTCTTAACATCAGTATTAATAACTTTACTTGGCATCAGTTCGGGACTTGGTATTTAATGAATACCACTACTACAGCAGTAAGCCCAGACCATCAAAGCATTGGTATAGAGTAAAACATAACTCCATTTAATCTTGCTTGTCCAACAATTCGTTAGGATAGTCCTTCGCCGCTATGTAGATGATTTTGAAAGGATGAATAAACTCATTTTGTTCAGTAAGATAAAAATAAATCCGTGTCAGATTGTATTTTTTGTTGGGAGTAATTTGTTTCTTTTTAATTAAGCTTTTGGATATTGCTGCTACCTGCACCTTTCTATTATCCGTTGTTAAGCAATTTATAACAGTCATATTCGGAATAGGAATTTCAAATTCTTCATTCTTCTTTAGCCCTGCTAATTTGAAATCTTCCTCATCAAGAACAGTGAAATCCTTTATGTTTTCCCTTACCTCAAAACCATCATTTAAGTTATATCTCCAGTTTCCATCACTTTCCTTTCCAAAGTGATATTGATTTGCATACTGCTGATCAAATTCTGGATTTTGTTGTTTGACCGTTATGTGTAGTTTCATTAATTTTAAATTGTAAAAAACACTGAAATTAGTAGCACACAGAGCACTGGATAGCTTATTATAATTCCTCACTTGCTGCTTTAATAATTTAATCTAAATGCTAGTTTTATTTCCCTATCTGATTGTCAAAAAACAAATAATCAACAACTTCAAAAATTTTGAATGCCTGTTTATACCCGCCGCAAAAGCCATTTTCAAAGCAAAGTGTTGTAATTTCAGATTGTTTAATTAAATCCTTTACAAAGATTTCATAAGTATAATAGTAGTGATGACTTGGTTGATGATGCTCAGTAAATTTTTCAATTAAAACATCTGTAGGAATTGCAATCCGCTTACCCAATACTTCTGTTGCAAAGCAATCTAAATCGAAATCAACAATAAATTTCTTTGTTGGTTGAAAAGTAAAACGCCCGTTTTCTTTATTATATATCCAACCGAAATCTTCCCAAAGCTGTCCAAATTCTTTGCGTTTAATAACATCATACAAACAACCCCTGTGCGATAATGCATTCCATAGATTACCCAAATTATAAAGCTTCTTGGTACCAAAATCCTGTGTTTTGTAAGTTTCATTGAATTTTAAATCAGATTGAGTTGAGTTAAAAAGAAACAAAGTGTCAATTAAGTTTAATTCCATACCTGCCTTTATCCAATCATCATCCATGTATCTTAAGTCAAATTCTGTAAATGACCAAAATTCACTAAGCGTAGGCGTCTTTTTGTTGAATTTCTTAATTTTTCTTAATGCTTCTTTACTTGGTTCACAAGCATCATCATGATCGTCAAATAAAATCACGTTTACAGGAAATTCAATTTTTGTATGAGTTTTGAGATAAAATAATACATTCAGAATGGTTCTATGGTCTTCATAAACTACAACATCACTTTCATCTGTATGTTTTACATCAATGTTAGCTCTGAATGAGAGTTCGTAAAGATTTTCCATTTATCAAATTTATTTTAGTCAATATACTCTTTGATATTACTACGAGTTGCAGAAGAATATTGAATTCGTCAGAAGCAATACTTCCGCTACTGAGTTTTTTAAGGTCTATGATGATCATCCAGTATACTAAGCCCTAAATCAATATCATTAAAGCTATTTACCTGTCGCCACGTTCTAAAAAATTGCATTTTAGCTTCTTTCGTTTTCTTTATATAATTGTCAAACGCTAACTCCCAGTGTCTCGAAGTCGCAATTCCAAATGTGTGTCCGAGAAACTCAAACTCAAAACAACTGGGTTCTCTTACTAAATATTTAAACTGTTGATCAGAATCTAAAAAGAATTGTGGTCTTATTGCCCAACGCTTTGCCATCAGAATCATTCCGTGCAAGCGTTCAAAATAAAAGACGGGAAAGTCACCTAAATCATACCGTGCAAACTCTCTTATAAAATCGTATTGAATGCTATGCCCGCTACCTTTCTGTCTTTCAACTTCTTCAAGAAAAATTTTATAAAGTCCTTTTTTAAGTTGCCTTCCAATTTTTTCCTGAAATCCCTTTTGCAACCTGTAAGATGTTTTCAAATCAATCTTATGCTTTTTCAGGTCAACATTAAAATAAATTGATGAAAACTTTGTCATTGGCTTATTCTTGCCAATATGATTTTCGTGGTCAAGAAATCTAACTCTTGAAATATTGAAAGTTTCTTTAATTACTGTTTCTACTGAAGGGTCGCCTTGATAGTGATTTCCAAAAAAAGCGTTACAAGTATCACAAACATTACTGCAAATATCTTGTCCGCCTAAGCTTTTTGGAATTGTATGAGCAAGTTTATTAAATGCAACTTGTTGCTCTGTTTTTCTACACCAAATACAATGGTTCAATTAATAATGATGGATATGTAAATTTGAACTTAATATTGTTTTCTCCGGTTGGCAAAAATTTAATGCCAGTATAAATATACGCCTGTTGATTTATTAGATTCTATATTTCAAATAAGTTCTTCATTACACAGCGCTATCTTTTAATAGGTTATAGTTTATTCGCAATCAACCAATCAGACAACTCTTTTATTTCAGTATTTTGTAAGCCAATAATTTCTTCGACTTTACTTCGCAAAGAAGAATCAGTACCATAACGTAAATAAGAATTACAAGTTGCAATAATCAGCTGCAGGTGAGGTATCATTAAGATAGCATAATCATTGTCAACATCTCCGGTAATTAATTGTGTGTCAGCAACTTTTGATATTGACTCCAAATTTTCCGCTAACTCAGCTTTAAACGCAGAATCGTAATGGTACACAGTGATTGAACTTACATCAATTGAATCGTATAGGAGTACATGCAGGTTAAGAAATATATTTTCTGCAATCTGCATTAATTCCTGGTTGTTGTTTTCGTGAAATAATCCTCTAGACATGTCTCCACCATGATGAAGAGCTTTCATAACACTTATAAAATCTATTTCCAAGCTATCTGAAAGGGAAATAGCTTCGACATCATTCACCATATCGTGGAACGATGCCATTGTTTCATTCTCATTGTGAGCCTGCAAATACTGTTTCGGTGTTTCTTTAGCGCACGAAACGAAAGCTGAAATAACAATCAACGAAAGCAGGAAAAGTTTTGTATTCATGTTTTCACTTCTATTTTATGAAATTAGATACCTTAACAGGGATAATTAGATTTAGCTACTCACATAAACGAATGAAATCAATACTTGGTTGCTTCTTTTACTTTTATAATAGTTTCATAATAGTTTCAATGAAAAAGTGTAAAGGAGCATCAGCAAAATTATTAAAACTTTGGGTCGCCTTCTAACCAGAAATCTTTCATAATAATCATTCTAAAATGGCTAACTTACATACCGCTCATGCTATGCATCTTGTTCATTTTCATTACAGCAGGATAAATACGCAGATAAATTTCGCCGCCCATTGGGTTTTTTCCATACAACGCATCTAATTGAGAACTTGCATGAAATAAAGATAATTGCCCGCCAAACGCTATGTTGATTGGTTGTACATGCAACAAGTCGTAACTGGCTCCAGCCACTATTTCATTAACTGGGAAGATGGCATCGCTTTTATACTCAACCGGGTTCAAATCCAATTCTTCTCCTGTCTTTTGCACCCATTCATAGCGGGTATAAAAAGAAGCCCGCTTGATTCTTAACGTAGCTTCTATTAAAGCAGCATTATCGCCATCCTGCCCTTTTATTTTGTTTAATCCCCACAAGGCTGTGGCATCAAAAAAAGTTTCATTGCCTAACGGATAGCTTGCAATAATAGAAGCCGTAGTACGGTACACATTTTCGTCTGGATGTAGTTCTTCAGGGCTTTTCACATAAGCATGAGACACTTGTAATGCCCAGTTCTTTGAAGGATTAAAAGACAATCTTCCGCTCCATGAATCAAAGGTTGCTTTGTCAAAATTATATCTGTTTTCATTTGGCTCACGCCCTGTAAAGGAAGAAGCTTCCAGTTTGAATTTATCTAAACGAACACCGATGGTGGCAACACCAAAAGTAATATGCGTACCATCGTTCCAGTGATGGCTGATTGGAGCATCAGGAATAACCATAGCAGATGGTCGGTGCATGAAAGCAACAGAACCAAGAGATGGCTCACCAGGATAACCAAAATAAGCGAACACATCAGTTTTTTTGGACAAAGCCTGCGAATAACCTACAGATAACTCCGACACTAAATCATGCGGATGCTGGTGGTCCTTCAAAGCTTCTCCTTTCCAGCTTTCGCCCGTTTGAAAAAGAAGCGGATAGCCACCACCGCCTTCGGTAATGGCATCTAAGGAAGCCATTAAACTAAAATGAAACAAGCCATTTTTACCAACCTTATGCTGTGCCATCAACATCAGCCAGTTGGGAGCATCAAAAGCGTTATCGCCTCTTGAACCTTTATCAGTAAAATCCTGATTTGTGTAACGAACAAATATGTTCCCATGAATCATAAACATCCATTTTTTTGCGGGAAGCATAACTCCGTAAACCGGCGAAGCATCGGGCAGCCAGCTTGTACCGGAGCCATCCCGATTCATAGGCAGGTTGCGTGAATAAGCATGGCTCATCTGCATATCGCCCATACTCATATCCATGCCGCCCATCTTCATACTGTCCATATTCATGTTGTGCTTCATAGTATGCTTACCGGGCATGGTATCGTGCATTCCACCTTGCATACTGCTGTCATTCATGGGCATTGAATGTTGGTCCTGGGCTTGCGCTATGGTAAAGGTTAGCGCTATAAAAGCACAACCAGTTAACAAGCTTTTCATGATAGAAAGTGTATTTTTTATAAATAATGAACAATAGCAAGACTTACCTATTGCGCTGGTAAAGGCTTGCTATTCTCTATTTCATTTTATCTCCCGACTCATTACTCTTATCTCTTATTCGCTTTCAGCCAATTACCCAACTTTTCAATTTCCATTGTCTGGCTTTCAACAATGCTTTTTGCCATTTCCATCAAGGTTGCATTATTCCCATGATGTAAATAAGCCGACGCATTATCCAAGGCTGACTGATGATGCACCATCATTAAGGTTGCAAAATCATTATCAACATCTCCTGTGATAATCTGTACATCAGCAACACTGCCCATCTTATCCATGTTGGTCATTTGTTCCATAGCAAAAGACGGATCGCTGTTGTCAACCGAGTTATTAGCCAGGAAAGTATTGAACTCACTTATCTCCATTGTTTGTTCACTAATGATTTTTTGAGCTGTGCTTTTCATACTGTCGTTACTTCCGTGTACTAATTCGTAGTTCGCCATATTTATCGCGCCCTGATGGTGCATTTTCATCATCATAGCGAAATCAATTTCAGGGTCGTTGGTTGGCGTCATCATTCGCATTGAATCCATCATCTGGTGCATAATGGTCATCATAGCGTTTTGGTCGTGCGCTTGTAATTTGATGCCATCATTACTTTTGGTACAGGCAGAGAGTAAAATAAGGATTGCGCTGCCGAAAATTAAAGCTTTGTTTTTCATATACTGGTTATTTAAATTATTTAAAATGAAAAGGTTCACAATCTGATAGAAATGAATAGAACGATTTACTGTTTTATATTCATTCTATTAACGTTCTGAATTGGTTGATTAAAAAGAGTGGTTTAACAGACACGAAGGACAGCTACTTCATTCTTTGTAGTATCGCTTTCATTTGTGCAATTTCTTCTTCCTGCGATTTGATAATTTCTTCTGACAACTTCTTCACTTCTGGATCCTGCAGGTTGGCATGTTTGCTTACCATAATTGCCGATGAATGATGCGGTATCATGGCTTTCATATATTGCACATCGCCAACCGGTGTTTGTGTTCTTAACGCTGCCAGCACAACACCAAACAGAACAATTGCGCCACCAACAATATAAGTGTTTATTTTTTTATCAGGATACATGTTGCCCATCATTGCCATCATCACCACAGCCATAGGTGCAACCATCAGCAAAGCCATATAAATTCTGGTAAGGCTGATATAAATGTGATTGAATTCATCAACATTTAAAAACATCACGCTATACATAATTATGAATGAAACAGCCATCATCAGTATAAATTTGGTGTAACTCATTTTATTCATGGGCTGCTTTTCTAGTTTTTTTTCCATTTTTAGTTTTTTAACAAACAACAGCAAACGCAGCCATACGCTTGCTGTTGTTTGTTACGATTAAGCTGCCATCTTTCTGCACTCGTCTGCACATTGTTTGCAGGCTTCCGCGCATTCCTGGCAATGCTCACTGTGCGAATGTTTGCCGCACTCTTCACCGCAGGCATCGCAGATGTCGGCGCACAAGGCGCAAATCTCTTTTGCTTTGCTGCTTCCCAAGCTCATCAATTGTGCAGAAGCATAGCAAATAGCTGCGCATTCCATATCTAACTGAATACATTTTGCCATCATTTTTACATCTTCCTCTTGTGTACATGAAGACGCGCAATGATTGCATAAGGCTGCACATTTTAAACATGCATCAACGCAACTTTTGTAAGTGTGGTAACCTGTCATAGTTTTTCATTTTACTGGTTAAGAAATAGCTGTGATTTTGAAAAAAATTATCGAGGAATTATTCGTTTCAATTACAACGCAATAATATATAAAATCAAAAACCAGACTATCATACCTTCAAAAACAACAGAATTAAGGATAAGATGTGCATTTAAACGGAAAGAATTTTTTGCTTCCGCTCATTTTGCCTGTTGCCATTGCATTAATGATTTAATCAGCATACTTTACAGCATTGCATTAGATGAATATTTGTAGCTTTTAATTACCGGAATTTCATCAACAGACTGACGCAATGAAGCTGCAACCGTTTTAAAACGTAACGGCGTTAACCCGGTAACCTTTTTAAACTGCGAGGAGAAATGTTGAGAACTGCTATAACCAAGCTGAAAGGCAATTTCTGCAATAGTGAGTTGATCGTACTGAAGCCACTCCTTTGCTTTTTCCAGCTTTTGTAAAATATAAAATTGCTCGATGGTGCATCCTTCACACTTCGTAAACATTCGCGTGAGTAACGAATAATCTTTGAATAAAGAGGTGGAAAGAAAGCTGCTAAGCATGAAATGCGGTTCAATATTTCCATGCTGTATTTTTTGAACGATCAGCAATTTTATTTTTTCACAGTATTGCTGCATCTTATCGTTCAGTACGTCAAATCCCACGCTTTGCAAGGCAAGCGTAAAAGCTTCTAATTGAACTTTGCTTAATTTTTCAACCAATTCAAGTTCACCGAGCAATACTTGCTTTGCTTTTAAGCCATGTTGTGATAACAATTGATTTACTACGATAATACATCGCGGACAAACCATATTTTTTATTAAAAGCTTCATAGAATTAACAGTTTAGAAGATAAACTAGTAGGTGATGGTAATACCAGCGCCCAATCCCATATCACTATCGTAGTGTGAGGAAACGGATATGTATTTGGTGAGAATATATCTTAGCCCCGCAGCATACTCTTTATCTGTGTTTATCATCCAGTTAAACCGAAACCTGGGAGATACGGGTATGTCTTCACGGCTTAATTGGAAGCGCATCTTACCATTAGCATCCACTCTAAAATCTGCAATCGTTAAAGTTGGTAAAGTATAAGCAACACCTGCTACAACTGTGTGACGTTTATTCTTATTACTGACCTGACCAAACAGATTCTTTGCGTCTGCATTGCTGCCAAAAATATTTTTGGGGCTATGGCTCATATCAAAGATGCCTTTTGCATCCGGACCTTCAGTTTTATAATGATAATCGAAACCAACATAAGGATACAACCATTGCATTCTTCCAAGATATCGCCCTATCATAGTTTCGCTTTCAAAGCCATGTTCACTATGGTAACCTAAATGCCAAAGTGTGCTGGCTTGCCAGCGTGTTTGTGCAAGCATGGCAACCCCGTCGCTGCCATTGCTTTCCAAGCCGATTCTTGCCATAGAATGAAACATCCTGTCATCAGAATTTAATCCTCGTTTCGCTACTTTGGCGCTAGGAATGTCCGTGATAGCTGAGGAATCTATACTTGCTGAATCTGTATTGGCGGGCGTCTTTTCATAGCTGATGACTCTGCCCATGCCGCCCATCATGTGATATAGAATGTGGCAATGAAAGAACCAGTCGCCGCTTTCTGTCGCTGCAAATTCTATGGTGTCTCTTTCCATTGGCATGATGTCTATAATGTTCTTCATCGGCGAATAATCGCCTTGCCCGTTAAGCAACCGGAAGTCATGCCCGTGGAGGTGCATCGGGTGCCGCATCATGGTATTGTTATAAAGAATGATTCTTACATTCTCACCTTTCTTAATTAAAATTTTATCCGATTCGGAAATGGTTTTGTTGTCCATGCTCCACACATAACGGTTCATGTTTCCAGTCAAATCAAACTTTAATTCTTTCAATGGACCCGGACGCAATGTTGTTTTTTCCGGTGCGCGTAACATGGTATAATTGAGTGTAACAATATCACTGTTGCTATTACTCATGTTCATACCCGCCATATTATGATCATCCATTTTCATCTCCATTTTCTTCCCCTTTTCACTATCGCCGGATTTCATTTTTTCGCCTCGGTTTGCTTCTTGCTTTATACCTGCTAATGTATCCTTTGGATTTTCAGCACCTGTTATCTCAGGATACATCACCGTATTCATGTCCATTACCTGATTCGCCATTTGCATACCCTCCATTTGAATCATGTTGCCTTTCATGTCCATCATGTCATTCATCATCTTCATACCCGCGAAATATTTCAACTTTGGCAACTTGGCGGCTGGCACCTTTTCGCCGCTTCCCAACCACAGCGAGGCGTATTTGGTGCGATCTTCCGGCGTTATCAGAAACTCATACTGCTTGTTTTCGGGAATGGTTACCACCACATCATAAGTTTCAGATACTGCTATGAGTAATCTATCAACTTCTACAGGTTCTACGTCATTACCATCAGTAGCTACAACTGTTATTTTACCGCCAGCGTAGGTAAGCCAGAAATAGGATGAGGCACCGCCATTGGCAATGCGCAGCCTTACCTTATCACCCGCCTTAAATTCGGAGTGTACATCCTGATTTCTACCATTCACCAAAAATTGATCATACGCTATATCGCTTACATCCATGGCTGTCATTCGCTTCCACTCGTTGGTGAGCTTGGTTTTGAAATGCCCGGTAGCAATAGCCTCTGTATAGCTTTGGATGGTATTCTTGCGAATGCCAAACCAATCGGTTTGATTATGCAGGCTGCGGTTCACCTCTGAAGCATTCATGTTTGTCCAGTCGCTAAGCATAACGGGTATGGTGGGAATGTCCCATTCCTTTCGTTTGTTCATGATAAACATGCCATACATACCAATTTGCTCCTGCAAACCCGCATGGCTGTGATACCAGTGTGTGCCATGCTGAATGATAGGAAACTTGTATAGATAAGAAGTGTGTGGCTTTATAGGCATCTGCGTCATGTAAGGAACGCCATCATACCGGTTTGGCAAAAACAAGCCATGCCAATGAAGAGCTGTTGCCATATCCAATTCATTGTGCACCCAAATTTCCGCCGTATCACCTTCCGTAAAGGTTAGCGTAGGCATAGGTATTTGTCCATTAACGGCTATTGCCTTTTTCATTTTGCCCGCATAATTAACAAGGGTATCTCTTACATATAAATCGTAGTGAACGGTATGTGGTGGTGTATTGTTAGGAATTGTTTTAATTGGTCCTACATCCACCTTCGGCATGTCCATGTTTTCCATCTGCATTCCATTCATATCCATTCCATTCATGCCCTTGTCTTTCTCTTTAGAAGTGTCAGCGCCAGGCATCTGCATACCGTTCATTTGCATAGTGTCGCCTTTCATATCCATACCTTTGGGCATAGACGTATCTTTAGACATTTGCATTTTATCGCCTCTGTTTGATGCCGGTTTTGATGCTTTCTTCGGCTGCTCTTTTACCAGCTTCATTCCGCATTTCGGGCAATTGCCAGGTTTGTCAGAATGAATTTCGGGATGCATAACACAGGTATAAGTAACCTTTGATTGTATAGGCTTCGCATTTTGTTTTTTTGTCATCGGCATTTTCATACCGCTCATATCCTGAGTAAAACCTCTTACAAATCCTGACAGGAACAGGAATATTAAAATCGTCTTTTTCATAGCTCCACTTTTATTATTGGCAACATTTCTTTTTATGAATAAAAACCGCTTTCAATAAGCGCATCATTGCATTACCAATACGTTTCAACATTGCTTTATTTTTTTGCGTTTAGATTGTTTTGCGCATCCTTCGCCCAATTCATAATTAAAGTCTTTTGCTCTTGTGTAAGGATGGCGTTTTTATGTATTAAAGTATAAGAGGACAAAGGCATTTCTCCTTCATGAACCTGGTCGCCAATTGACTTTAGTTTATGCTGTTGTTTGCGTAAAGAGTAAGAGCCAAACTCATTAAAGTTTAGTTCTTCCTTGCCGTTTTTTATATGATACGCCATAAACAAGCCAGCCGGCTGTATATTCATATACCAGGGATATACGGTATTGTTACTGTGGCAATCGTAACAAGTCGCTTTTAAAACAACTGCTATATTTTGCGGAACGGTAACTACATTTTGTATATCGGCTGGCAACGCCTGCCCGCTGCTTACATTACGCGCAGGTCGTATAAACTGAATAGAAATAAACAGAACAACAACCAGCCAGATTATTTTTTTCCTGGTTCTCATGGATTGTTTATTTCTTCTTTTACGGAGCCACATGTCGGCATCTTCTTTCCGAGATAAGGATTTTTAATGTCCTGAGTTTCACTAAGCCAGATTGCACCTTTGCCGTTATCGTACATCGGACAGGAATCTTTAAATAACTTCTGATTACTGCCCATTGTTTTTACAAGGTCATACATATCCTGGCTTAACATATCAAAGTGCTCACGTTGATGATCTATTTTACCCGCATTTTCACCAATGTGCTCAGCATTTTCTTTAAGGTCATCAGCCATATCCGTATAGGCTTTCTTTTGAGTAACATTTAAAGATGATGCGTCTAAGTTTTGCAAAGCAAGTGTCATGGCTTTGCCGCCGCTTGCGGCTTCCTTGCCGTCATCGTTTGCCAGCGCATTTTTTATAGCGAGATATCCTGAGACAACCTGCGTAACCGGAGAAGATGGATTTGCCTGAGCACTATCGGAAGGGGTTGCATTTGTATTTTGAACGGCGTTACGTGATGAATCGGTGTTTGCCTTTGTGCTTTGCGAATTGTTATTGCTAGTACAAGCAGCCAAGGAAACGGCAGCCGACACAACCATGATGATTATAGTTTTCATTTCTAAAATTTGAAATTGCGTGAAAGATTGAAAGCAGTAAAAGCTTCCACCTGTCTAATGAATGAATGATTATAAAGTTGCCGTGATTTTACCGCAGGTAAGCATAGCGCTACCGAAGTAGGGATTCTTGATGGTTTTGTCGCTGCTAAGCCAATATGTTTTCTTCATTGGACAATAGACCTGATAGACAGGCTGGTCGGTAAGCTTGACATATTTGATGACTGTCGCCATAGCAGACGATAAACCGGCTAAATGCTCACGCTGATACTTGAGGTCTTTAGTGTTGGCTATACCGCTTGCTTCCTTAACCAAGTCGGATATGTTGTTAGCAGGAATAGACTTGTCACCGGTGCTGTTTGCCGCCTGTACAAACGCCTGCGCAGTGGTAGATGCTGCGCTGGCATTACCTGCCACCAAAGCGTCTTTGATATTGTAATAAAGAGAAAGTAATTGCGGTGCCTGAGATTGTTTAGAGATATCCTGGGCAAAACCTTTTTGAGTAACTGCCAACATTATCAGGGCAGCTATGATAAATAACTTGTTCACTTTAAAATAATTTAATGTTATAAGAAATAATTACGTGCATGGGCAAAGAATGCCATGCAGATATAGCTTACACATTAAATCAAATCTGGAACGACTGGATAGCGATACGGATATTTGGTATGGGAGGATGATGACTTCGGACAAATGGTTTAACGTCCTTGGAAATGGAAGAGGGTGATAAAATATCTAAATTGTAAAATGCAGAAAGAAAAGCGTTGAGAAACACCGGATGTACTGCGCTGTAAGATTGTGGCACTGCCTTGTCAAGTTGTGCAATCTTAGTTACTTTATCCTTGCAGCAATTATCGTTTTCATCGCCCGAATGGTTGATCTGATCGTGATGCTCAGAATGTTCGTGATGTATATGTTTCGCACCGTTTGCATGAACATGAACCATTGCCATCATATCCATGTCATCGTGATGATGCGTATTGAAACCCATATCTATTCCTATCGCACATGCAAAGCCTACTACCGTATTCAAAGCGAATACAATGAGCAAAAAGGCGGCTTTCAATTGTATAGAAATGTTTTTTTTCATTAAAACTATAAAAACGAGCTATTGCTTTTAACAGGACACAAAAGTAATTCCAAAATCATGATAGAAGTTATATAATTATGGAAAGGATTTATATAATCATTGGTTCTGCCGAAATAACATTATACACTTTTAGCTATTTTCTCCATAATTCTGTGGCTATCTCCAAACTTGCACAAAGCGTCGCAATGCTGTCGTAAATCAGAAAACAGAATGTATTTTATTTTAGTATCTAACTTTTTAATGGCAGGTCTTGATAATTGAAGCATTACATCTTTCTCCCTTTTGTCAGGAACAATCAGATAAAATACTTCCTCACCATCTGCAATGGAATAACTTAAATCGGTCAATCGAAGAATACCTGAATAGATACTGGTACTCTTCTCTACTTCAAAAGCGGCAATCACATTATTGGTATTACGCTCAAACCACAGCACATCAATAAGTTTTACCGTATTCAGCGTTTCTCTATCTAAAGAAATAGATGGAAAGCTTGAAAGACTGATAAATGAAAAATTGTTTCCGGCATGACACTTCGAACGGTCGTTAGAAGCAGGAATCACATCATATCCTAAAGCGCTGCCAATCTTCAACAGATGATATTGCATTTCTGTATGCAGATGCTCCTCCTCTTTTTCCACTTTTACTTCTTCATGCCGTTTCTCAATCATCCTCTCCAGTTTGCCACGCTCTACCTGCGAAAGATATTCATCGCCGCCTAATACCAGCTTTTGCATTCCGATTTCAAACAGCAATCCGGCAATAGCTCCCAGGTCAGAAGACAGATCTAACCGATGCTGATTGTTTGTATCAATCAACACTTCCCGTAACTTCAAATATTCGCCCCAGCTTCCCAATTTCTTTTTGTCTTTAAATAGAAAATTGAAACCATTGATGATTGCAGTATTAAACGGGGGAACAACAGTGGGATGCAGAAAGTAGAGAATGCTGGCAACCGCCGGTCCTAATCCTTTAATCTTTATGCTATCTAATTTGATAATTTCTTTAATAATCTGCTCTTCAGATTTTGCATTTAATACATTTTCCAAAAATTGCCCAAAAGCCTGCTTGTTGCCTTCATGCTCATAAATATCGGGAATACGCAGTTTTGGTTTCCAGTAAAAAGGGTGTGATGCACCTTCAAATACTTGTTTTTGCTCTGTAATACAACTCAGCACAAATTCAAGAGAAGAGCCTTTGAAATCATTCGGGAAGCGTTTACATTTAATATCATCAATCACCTGCATAACACCTCTGCGAATGGAGCGGAAGGCTTTTAACCGGTCTTCATTGTTGATAAACCAAGTGTTGTAAACTGATTCTTTGTCGGCTTTGTATTGCTGAATTAATGGGGAGAAGTTGGTATTCATTCTAATGCCTTAATCGGCATCAAAATACATTATTTAATTTAATTGTGAAGTTGGACTTATGAGTAATAAAGTAGTATTTAAATCAAAGACTTCAACCAATGTTGAAGCCTTTGATTTACTGTTAGATGTTTAATTTATTTCTTCAATTTTAAAGCCTGCTTTATTAACTGTATCTATCACTTCGTTAGCAGAGATATTGTCTGCTTCCACCGTCAGTATTTTATTCGGATTGTTAGTATCAACATTCCATTTTGCAATGCCTTTTACTTCGTTCAACTTGGGAGTTACTTTAGCTACGCAACCACCGCAGTTAATATTCGTTTTAAATTGTAATGTTTCCATGATTTATAAATTTTATGATTCAAAATTATTACTGCTTGCCAATAATTCTATTACACAATTGTCGTTTTGATTTATATAATTTTTGTACTATAGCTCTTTAGATCGTAACCGCAAACTGTTTGTAACTACGCTTACAGAACTCAATGCCATGGCTGCGCCAGCAATCATTGGGTTTAATAAAAAACCATTTACCGGATATAATATACCTGCTGCAATCGGTATCCCGATTACGTTATAAATAAACGCCCAAAACAGGTTTTGCCGGATGGCTGCCACTGTATAACGGGAAAGCTGAATGGCTTTTGGAATTTTGGTAAGATCAGAAGAAATGATGGTCATTTTTGCAACGTCCATAGCAATGTCGCTGCCGCTTCCCATGGCAATGCTGATGTCTGCCTGTGCCAAAGCATTGCTGTCGTTGATGCCATCGCCAACCATCGCAACTACTTTGCCTTGTGCCTGTAATTCTTTTATAAAATCTGCTTTCTGTGCTGGCAACACTTCTGCCTTATAATGCCGAATGCCTGCTTGTGCTGACACCGCTTTTGCTGTGCGCTCATTATCGCCGGTAAGCATGTAAACGTCTATGCCTGCAGTCTGTAATTGCTTTACAGCCTCAACAGAAGTATCTTTTATTTTATCAGCGATGGCTACTACAGCCAGTGCATTTTCCAAATCAGCGAACCAGATAACAGTGTAAGATTGTTGCAGCCATTGATCCGCTACTTCTCTAAGTTTATTGTGGATTTGAATGTTATGCGACTGCATCATTTTCGGACTACCAACAAAATAAGTATTGCCATGATAAGTAACGACAACGCCTTCGCCTGTAACACTTTCAAAGTGGTCAAGAATTAATTTGGTTTGTTTGTTATCTGCCAAGTATTTTACGATGGCTTCAGCCAAAGGATGTTCAGAATGTGCTTCTATAGCATAGAGCAACTGAGAAAGTTCTTTTTGCGCAGCACCTTCCTTCCAGGCAATTTCTACTACTTCAGGTTTGCCTTCGGTAATGGTTCCCGTCTTATCCAATACGACTGCATTTATTTTTTTAGAAAGCTCCAAACTTTCAGCGTCTTTTATCAGGATACCGTTTTCCGCACCTTTACCAACGCCTGCCATGATAGCCGTAGGCGTTGCCAAACCTAATGCACAGGGACAGGCAATTACCAATACCGTTACCATCGCCAGCAAGCCTTGTGTAAATCCACTTTCTCCACCCAACACAATCCAGGCAATCAGGCTTAGGAGAGCAATTAAAATAACGACCGGAACAAAGATGCCTGCAATCTTATCTACCAGCTTTTGTACCGGCGCTTTGCTGCCCTGCGCTTCCTGCACAAGTTTGATGATTTGCGCCAATACTGTATCTCCGCCTACTTTATCGGCACGAAACTGAAAGCTGCCTTTTTGATTGATGGTGCCGGCAAATACAACATCATTTTTTGTTTTCTCAACCGGTATCGGCTCACCGCTAATCATACTTTCATCTACAAAAGAAGTTCCCTCTGTAATTGTACCATCAACTGCAATCTTTTCGCCTGGCTTTACCAGTATAGTGTCGCCAATTTTTACGCCCGCAATCGGCATTTCCATCTGATGCCCGCCTGTGTGAATAACAGTTACCGTTTTAGGTTGCAAACCCATTAATTTTTTTATAGCAGATGAAGTATTGCCTTTCGCTTTTTCTTCCAGCATTTTACCTAATAAAATAAACGCGATGACTACAGAAGCAGCTTCAAAATACACATGCGCATGAAGACCGTTGCTGTGCCAGTATTGAGGATATACTGTATTAAACACGCTAAACAAGTAAGCTACGCCGGTACTTAATGCCACCAATGTATCCATATTGGCTGACCGATGTTTGGTTTGCTTATAAGCTCCTACAAAAAATTGTTTTCCGAAAACAAAAACCACCGTCGTAGCCAATCCCCACATAATGTAATTCGCATAGGGAAGGTTCATAAAAAACATTCCGATGATGACGATTGGCAACGATAAAACTATAGAACCAATCGTTTTCTTTTTCAGCGTCTCAAACGTTTGCCGGTGCAACTCTTCCAGTTCTTCTTTTGCTTCTTCGGTTTCATCAATCATTAAATCGTAGCCTACACTTTGCAAGGCTGACTTAAGTATGGATGGATTGGTGATGGTGGGAATGTATTCGATTTGCGCGCTGGCATTTGCATAATTAACAGCCACATTCACTATGCCCGGTTGATTCTCCAAAATGCTTTGCGAACTGCTGGCACATGAGGCGCAACTCATGTTCATTACCGGAAAACTTTTCTTTACCGTGTCCACATCGTAACCCAGATCACGGATAGCCTTCACTGCTTTTGGCAGCACTTCCACATCATCAGTTGTATGTATAACAGCACGGTTATTATTCAGTTCTACTTTGTGATCTGTTATACCTTCTACCTTACCTAATCCTTTATCTATTATCAGGGCACAATGCTCGCTCTCTACGCCCTCTAAGGGCAGATATAGAGAACTATCGTTATTGTTTGCCATATCATTTCATTTTGATATTGCAAAGCTACTATGAGAGAGTGCGGACAGTGTTATACAATTATGGATAAGATTTATAGAATGTTTGGACATTAAGCCCTAATCATAGTTATACTCGTTAATTAGATCGCAGAAGCGAAATGTAACTTTAGATGGAGTCTGATTGGTTAAGAATGGAATTTCTTTGACCAAAATATCAGAGATTTTAGTTTCCAAGATTGGCATTTCAGTTAAAAAGGTCGAGAATAGCAGACCAATATCAACTTCATCATTGCTGGAGTAAAAGTCTGTTCCTTTGTATGTTTGGATGATTAACTTTTCAAGTTTATTAAATCCAATCTGAGGTTTTAGTAAGTATCCTCTATGGATAATTTTATTCCTAATTAAATTAATCTTTTTTACCCAGTTGTCTCTGTCACTTGATAACCGTTGCTCATTAAGTACAGCCACTATTTCTGGAATATAATTCTCTCTATATCGCTTTTTGGCATAATTAAAAAAGTCAGACATTTTATCTTCGTCTCTTAATACTTGATTCTGAATTATATCAACAATACAGGTGAACAAATCTAATAATGACTTTAGCGAAACAATAAAAAGATAAGCATAATTTTTAAATTCTATTTCCTTCTGCAAGGCAACTAAGTCAAAATCGGTAATTATACTTGTAGTCATCTTATCGTTAGCTTGATTCAACTGAACGAACAATTGATAGAGCTTCTCATAAGCTTCGATGGAAAACCGCCATTGATTAAAATACGACTGTATAAGTTCGCTTATCCGTTCTTTCAGATGTGTGCATTCGGGAGCATTTGTCAAAGAATAAGCGGTAGAACAAATTGGCGATTCAATCACCACCCAATCATCATGTTTGATGGCAAAATTTTCAAGTGCATTCATTCTTAAAACTGTAGAAGCCGAATGTATAACAGAAAGTCATTGTTTCAAAACAAACTCGCGTCATTTGCAAATCTCTTTTTACCACATTTCTCTTCACTGTTATCTTTATTCCTATTCATCTTGCCAAAAAGTAAAAAAGTTGCCTAATGAGCATTAGTAAGTTATTTCTGTTTGCAAAAGATACTAGCGCAACTGCAACAGAACAAGGTTATCAGTATCAAAGACTGAAAACGCTACAGACATGGTTATCGAACAGAATAAATGGTTTATCAGATGTAATCTATTGTGACTATGAGGAGGATATTTTGGAACGAAATGCCGAAAATGCCCAAACAGTTTTCAGACAAGTAAAACTATATTCTACCAATTTTTCCTTTTCGAAAGAAGAAATCAAAAAGACTATTGCTCATTTCTTTATGTTGTTTGTCAAAGGTGATTATCTCTTTGATGACGTAAGTTTTCTTTTTGAGACTAATTCCGGAATAGCGAAAGAAGTAAAAGGGAATGACGCAGATTTATTGCTCAAATGGTATCAAAATCAAGGAGCACTTACTGAAGTGTTACTTGCCGAATGCCGAGGTAAGGTGAGAGAAATAGTTGATGAGTACATTGCTGAGACCTTTGAAACATTACTCTCTGCTGATAAAAAATATGCTTTGCAGCAAGCTAAAGTAATTTATTCACAGCTTACAGATGATGTCTGGAACAAATTTGTTTTATGCATCGGATGGCAGTTTGATAATCTTGAACATGATCAAGCAATTCCACAACTATTGTCCAATATTCAATTATTGGTTCCACGGTTACCTCTCCCGTTGAATAATGGCAAAATATCAGATTACATTTCTGTCCTTCATTTTGAAATTGCACAACGTACTGCTCAATCTAACGAAGAAGATAGAAAACTTACCCCGGAACTGCTCGACTTTCTAATCTTAAATTCAGGTGAAAGAGATGATAAATGGTATGCTGCAGTGTTTGCAAAATGGCTGCCTCTAGAGAACATAAACCAATTTAATATAGGGGCATTTTATGAAGTGATAAGTGCTGCCCGACATTGCAAACAAAATCTTTATCAAACCAATCATGCCAAAGTATGGATTTACCTTCTTCTGAAATACATTGAGAATAAAGACATCATCACTGTTTGTAGACGTAAAGCCATTTACGAATACTTATGGCTGCTGCTGTTACCCAATCCCCAGACATATGAGTCAAAAGGTTCGATAGATGGACAACAAGAGCTCATTCGGTATTACTTTAACCAATTTGAGGAAAGGAATGCAATATCTGATGTAGAAGACGATATCATTCTCCTGCAAATTGTTGAGGTGAACGCACTACTAATTCCTCACTTAATGTCAAAAGAGGAATTGGAACAGTGGGCAAAAAAAATAGAAGATTTCATTGATAAAACTTTATACAACTCTAAAGATGCAGATGACTATTGCAGGTCACTAGAATTGAAAGGAAATTTTGCATTTCATATTGGCGCTTTAAAACCACTGAAGGAGAAAATCGACTCTTCACTTCAATATTACCAACAAATCTTACCTTCTTTAAAAAATACCAAGCTTTACAGTATTTCAGGTTTAAGTGAACAACTCAAGCAAATTGTCAAAACGATTATCACTTTAGGATTTGACGAGGATGATGTAACGAAACCATTAGAGAATTTCATAGAGGATGTAACTGATGAAGCCGGTAAAACAGGGAAACAAAATGATGCGGCAAAAAACATGGTAGAACTCGCAGTTGCTTACCTAAGCCAGCCATCGATAAAGAATTATCTTAAAGCATTAGATTATTTCTATAAAGCCAGCTTTTTCTGGTATCAAGAATCAACGAAGGAGGGGCACATCATAGTGTTAATCAATGTAGCAAAAATTTATTCTCTGTTAGGAATGAATCTCGCAGCTAAATATTACGGATTATGTGCTGCTTGGGCATCAATTCATTTTGGAAGTCAATCTTCATTTAAACGAATCAGCGATGGATACTCTATCGTTTTCAATTCAGATTTTGTTCAAGGTGCCTGGATGTCTGCCTTGGATGATTTTGAAAACTATATAAAAGCAAGAATAGAATTTAATCCAGAGGAACTGAACATTGAAACAGATGAGACTTTTAGAGAAGTTCTTTTGAATCTTTCTTGTATTCTGACGGCTACACCTAAACTCCAAACTGATCTTAGTGTATTCATTAGCTATTATATTTCAACATTAGGATGGCTTTACCCAAAACACTTACAACTTTTCATTGAACCATTAGAAAAAGAGTTTTCAGACGAAGATAAAATCATAAAAACACTCAACAGTAAATTAGACAGCATCCCATTAAACGACATTGGTAAGGTACGTACCATTTCCTTTAACGCGGTTGGAATAGATTGGTATATTGTGTTTGATAATACAGCTACTCTGAATGCGATTGCAGAAGAGTTTTGCAGTCTGCTACAAATCACTCTCTGCGAAATCGGGTTATTGAATACTGACATTCATTTGTTGCAAACCAAGGTGACTTTGATTATAAACCAGAGTGGTGATTATAGTAAAGTCGTTAATCAACAACCATCTCATCAAAAAGCAATTTGGAATCTTTTTATACCCGGCTTTGATTCTAAAGAAATTGAAAAAGTCAAGTACCATTATGGGTTTCTTGCTCTTTGTATAAAGAGACTCTTGAATGATTTGAGTTTATTGCCAGAAAACGAATTTGAGGAGACTTTTGACCATTTATATAAAAATCAAAAACTGGGTGATAAAGGTCTCGCCACAAATACCTATCAAAAAGTTTATTTTAATTTCTTGACTCATAAAGATTTTGACAAATCAAAAAGGAGTGAATTTACGCTTCATCCAATCAGCGGTATTAATCTCAACAGTCCAAAATTCCTCAATTCATTTCAGGGTTTAAGCAAAAAATACGACAAGGAAAAAACTTTAGAGCAAATCAACAAACGCTGCAGAAACCTTCTTAGCAATATCCATCTCAGCCTGCAAGCGTGGAATGAAGACCACGAGTTTAAGAATATTATTTTAAAATTCAGAAAACTGGGTTGGCTCGATTGGCAAATTTTGTTAGCCATTATGAACTACGTGCTAACTATAAAAGCAAATGCTAATCTTGTTAAGAAAAAATTTGAAAGTGAAAAAGAAAGCAGGCAAGTTTTTGAACAAGAATTCAAAAGAATGTTACTAAAGAATGAAGATGATTGCTTTGTTCAAATACCGATTGAAAGATTACAAAGTCAAGAGTTTGAGTTTTTTGTAAACAAAGTGCCCGTTGATACACTTACCTCTTTTGGACTTAATAACAATATGGTATATCCTAATTTTCAATCGGTTCACGAATATCTTAATAAGCGATTCGAATTTGACAAGAATGATGTCCAAGAAGATAACCCATTAAAAGACTTATAAACACTTGGCACAATTTCAATAAGTCGAGTGTATGCTGTTAGAATTTAAAGGGAGATAGTAACACTTCTTACATAGTCGTCATCCTGCCAAACACAGATCGCTTCATCATAGCTTACAGCTTTTAATTGAGGCAAACTCCCTTTGCCAAGTATCTTATTCTCTCCATTCGGCAGCATACAAACAACATTGCCGTCCTTATTTGTCCAGGCATAAACGTTCATACCATTTACTGCTGTGATAGCGCATCCTTTTCCTTCACCAATTTCTTTTTCTGGCTTGTCGGGTTCAGCAGTAAATACTTTGTTTGACCTCCGCCAAATTGTTTGCACATCACCAATATCATTGATAGCCAAACCGCCGCCATCCATAGGACAGCCATCGAGCTTCCAGTTTCCTTTACCCAGCTTCTGTGCTTTCCCAAAACTGATTCCACCGTCAGACGATTGTGTTAAATACAGATCACGATTGCCATTTAGCCAGTTGCGAAACATCACATAAACATGACTGCCATGCATCGCTACAGATGGCTTACAACATTCGCAAACTGTGCTATCCGGAGATTGATAAACTAAATTATTTTTCTCCCACGTTACACCGCCGTCAGTTGACCTGGCACCATAAATTTTATTGTGTTTGTCTCCACGCAGATCTGTCCAAATCGCAAACAAATTATTGTTTTCGTCGCTGCTCAAACCTGAAAAACCTTCCTTATCAACATCCGGCTCATCATTTATCCTGCTGGTTCGTTTCCAATGTGTATCGTTCCCCTTTGTAAAAGAATATAGATTGCCAGTCTTGTTCAACGCTATGACAGCTAAACCATTTGCTGTAATTGCAATCTGCGGTCCACGGGTTGCGCTCGCTACCAAGCCTGATAAGGTATCTATTAGTGCTGATGCAGAAAACGTTTTGCCACCGTTGGTTGAAGAAACAAGTAAAAGGCTGTCGCCGCTTCCAAACACAACATAAACAGCTTGTTTGTCTGTTACAAGTGCAGGCATTTTACCGGCAGATAAAGTAATAATCTGATCATGCTTTTTTGTTCTGTTGCAACATGCAAACGCTAGGATAATGAGTAAGAAGATAAAAAAGAAATGTGCTTTCATAATGCAAACAAGTCAACAATATTAATCAACTGCTGTAATAATTTTATACTTCTTATTACGCCTTCCTTCATTATCATCTCTTATGAAGGGAAGCTTTTCTAAATCGTTGATAAAGCTTTCTGGCAAACTATTTTGCCTGGCACCCATCACTACCATATCTCTATACCAATCGAACGATAAGAGATCGTGTTGCGTTGCCTCCTTGTCGGCAATGTAAACCAATGCTTCTATGGTTTCATTTTTTGCTGTTGTTACTGAAACAGCTATTTCGCTATAACCTTTCCCTAATCCTTCCTCTCTGTCCAATGCTTTTTTATCCCGATCATCTATTTCAAACACAACGCCCCACACATTATCAGTTTCGTTTCCTGTCCACAATATATTACCTTTTGCTGAACCATCTTTTCTGCTAACCTTATTGAACGCAAACCGGTATTCCTTCAAACGTGCGTTCGATATCTTCCTGGCAGAAGGTACATTTATTTTCAATTTTTGCAGCAACATGTTGGAACCATAACTGAATATAAGCATTTCATTTTCTTTTACACTTTATCTAATGATTTGCGATGTATGCCTCCTAATTTTTTAAAGTGGCTGGGCGTAAGTCCGGTTGTTTTTTTAAACTGAGCGGAAAGATGCGCTACGCTGCTATATCCTAACTTATAAGCAATTTCACTTAAATTCAATTCATCGTACACAAGCAATTCTTTTACCTTTTCGATCTTCTGATTGATAATGTATTTCTCAATGGTAATGCTTTCCACATCAGAAAACAAGGCGCTTAAATAGCTGTAGTCTTTGTGGAGCCTATGAGACAAAATTTCGGAAAAATTGTGTTTGTCATCGGTGTCGCTGTAATGAATTTGTTCAATGATAACTGTTTTGATTTTATCAATTAGTTTCTTCTTGTTGTCATCCAGCAATTCAAAACCTGTGTTGGCAAGGTTACTTTGCAATTGAAGCAGTTGCTGGTTGCTCAGCGCATCTTTTGTTTCGACTTCGCCTAACGCAATTGATGTCGCGTTGATATTTAATTTCTCTAATTCCTGTCGCACCACAATGATACAACGGTCGCAAACCATATTTTTAATGAATAGATGCATATAGCAAAGGTAGCTGTTGATTAATTTCGATTTCTTGTACTTATCCTCTCACAATCTTATATGGTTTTTAAAATTTATTTTAGCAATTAGATGATTCATCGTAATATTGCGATTCAATTATGGGAGCAACAAAATCTGGTGAATTCAGTGTAAAGGAAAACAGGTTAGCAAAATATGCGAAGGCATTAGCCCATCCTGCGCGCATTGCCATTCTGCAATTCTTAGCCAAAAGCCAGTCCTGCATGTGTGGTGATATTGTTGAAGAATTACCACTTTCCCAAAGCACCGTTTCTCAACATCTTAAAGAACTAAAAGAAGCCGGATTAATTAAAGGCGAGATAGAAGGTACAAAAGTGTGTTACTGCATAGACGAGAAAGAATGGAAGCTAGCACAGGCTGGCATTAACCAATTATTTGAATCTTTAAAAAGTGGCGCAAATTGTTGCTGACCTTTTTTTGTGTTCAATCATCGTAATATTCCGATAATACTAATAAAATAAAATAACGATGCAAACAGAAGAACAAGTAAAAGAACTGGTAAGGCAGAAGTATTCAGAAATAGCCTTACAGGACAAGCAAACTAACGAATCATCATGTTGTGGTTCCGGTTGTTGCACGACAGAAGTGTATAACATCATGTCAGACGACTACACAACGTTGGAAGGTTACAATGCAGATGCGGACTTAGGCTTAGGCTGCGGCTTACCTACACAGTTTGCCAACATTCAAAAAGGTGATGTGATTATTGACCTGGGCAGCGGCGCGGGCAATGATGCTTTTATAGCGCGACATGAAACGTGAGAAACGGGCAAAGTAATCGGTATTGACTTTACACCCGCCATGATCGAAAAAGCAAGAGTGAATGCAGAAAAAAGAGGCTTTCATAATGTAGAGTTTCGGCAGGGCGATATAGAAAACATGCCCGTTACGGCAAATACGGCAAACGTGATTGTCAGTAATTGTGTACTAAACTTAGTACCTAATAAAGATGGCGTTATTAAAGAAATATATCGTGTACTAAAGCCAGCCGGTCACTTTTCCATATCCGATATTGTACTGGAAGGCGAGCTACCAAAAGAAATTAAAGAAGCCGCTGAAATGTATGCCGGTTGCGTTGCTGGTGCTATTCAGAAAGAAGTGTATTTGAATTTGATAAAAGCAAACGGTTTTACAAACATCACGGTTCAAAAAGACAAAGCCATTATTATTCCCAACGATATCCTAAGCCAATATTTATCAGCCGAACAAATAGAAGACTTTAAACAATCGGGCACAGGCATCAGGAGCATTACCGTTCATGCAGAAAAGCCGGTAGAAGAAAAGGCGGCTTGTTGCGGTCCCGATTGCTGCAACTAACTAAATCACTTTACTCAAACTATGTCAGCAAACAATTGCGCTCCCGCAAACGAACGAAAGAAATTAAGCTTTTTAGACAGGTATCTGACACTATGGATTTTTATAGCCATGGCAGTTGGCGTGTCCATTGGCTATTTCATTCCTTCGTCTTCCACCTTTATCAATTCCTTTTCTTCCGGCACCACCAATATTCCATTAGCCATTGGTTTAATACTGATGATGTATCCGCCGTTTGCTAAGGTGAGATACGAAAAGCTGAAGGAGGTTTTTAAGAATACAAGGGTTTTAGGCATGTCCTTATTTCTCAACTGGATCATTGGTCCTATACTGATGTTTTTACTTGCTCTATTGTTTTTACATGACAAGCCTGAATACATGGTAGGTCTTATCCTCATCGGCTTAGCCCGTTGCATTGCAATGGTGATTGTCTGGAATGAGTTAGCCGAAGGCAGCCGCGAATATGCAGCCGGTTTGGTGGCTTTAAACAGCATCTTTCAGGTACTACTTTACAGTGTGTATGCTTATGTATTTGTGACGGTGCTTCCCCCTCTTTTCGGTATCAAAGGCGCAGAGGTAAATATCACCATCAGCCAGATTGCAAAAAGTGTTGCCATTTATTTGGGTCTTCCTTTCGCAGCCGGTGTGCTTACGCGCATGGCGTTGAGAAAGCTAAAAGGAGATGACTGGTATCAAAACAAATTTATACCGCTCATTTCTCCCATCACGCTCATTGCCTTACTCTTTACTATCGTTGTCATGTTCAGTCTCAAAGGAGAGCTGATTGTACAGATACCTTTTGATGTGATCAGAATAGCCATTCCCTTAGTCATCTATTTTGCCATCATGTTTTTGGTTAGCTTCTTTATCGGTAAGAGAATGGGAGCTGACTATTCTACCAATGCGTCTATTGCATTCACAGCAGCGGGCAACAACTTTGAGCTTGCTATTGCAGTAGCCATTGGTGTTTTCGGTATCAATAGCGGGCAGGCTTTTGCCGGTGTTATTGGTCCATTGGTAGAAGTACCGGCTTTAATAGCCCTTGTCAATGTAGCTTTTTGGTTTAGAAATAAATACTACACAAAACAACAATTACAAAACGTATAAATAGTATACAATGAAAATTGCATTATTCAGTGACATACATGCCAACCTTCCGGCGCTGGAAGCCTGTTTGCAAAGCATTGAAGAACAAAAGCCAGATGCCATCTATTGCCTTGGCGACTTGGTAGGTTATAACATCTGGCCTAATGAAGTCGTAAACGAAATAAGACGCAGAGGCATTCCAACCATCGCAGGCAATTACGATCAGGGTATTAGCTTACTAAGTGATGAATGCGGCTGCGCTTATAAAACAGATAGCGAAAAGGATATGGGTAAAATTTCTATTTCCTATACCAACTCACTTGTAAAGCCCGACGAAAGAAAATACTTGCGAACATTACCGGCACACATCAGGGTAGAGTTTCAGTTGAATAACGATAAGCTCAATTTACTTCTTGTACACGGAAGTCCCAGAAAGATAAACGAATATTTATTCGAAGAAAGAGATGAAAAGAGCCTCCTGAGAATTATGGAGGGAGCCGATGCCGATATCATGTGCTTTGGTCACACACACAAACCCTATCACAGAATATTACCAACAGAGCCAGTAGAAAACACACACTACCGCCATGCGATTAATATCGGTTCCGTAGGCAAGCCAAAAGACGGCAACCCGCAAGGTTGTTATGTCATACTTACCATAAATGCAGACAGCAGCATTACCAATAAAGAAGCTGTTCAGGTCCAGTTTATACGCTTTGATTATGATATAGAAAAAGCAGCAAAGGCAGTAGAAGAAAGTCCGTTACCAAATGAATATGCTGATATGCTAAGAAAAGGCTTTTAAACAAAAACACATTCACTACATGGAAATTCCTAAAGATTACAAATACTCAAAAGAACATTCTTGGCTGCAATTGTTAAACGACAATCAGGCACTGGTAGGTATTACTGAATTTGCACAAAGTGAGCTTGGCGAAATTGTGTATGTCGATTTACCATCTATCGGAAAGCAGTTTAAGAAAGATGAAGTGTTTGGTTCTGTAGAAGCACTCAAAACAACTTCCGATTTATACATGCCGGTTAGTGGAGAAATAACAGAAGTAAATACAGCTTTGAAATATAATGCCACCTTGATTAACTCGGATCCTTTTACCGAAGGATGGGTAATAAAAATAAAATTATCTGATGCTGATGAAATTGTAACCTTGCTGAATACCGGTTCTTACAATGACTTGGTAAAATAAAGTGCTGTGTGAAACTTTAAATATTAGGCGAAACGAGTATCGCACAGTTTTCATCCGCTTTAAGCGGGTTGCAAAAGCCAGCACATTTCTTAGCGCCAGCTAATAGCTGCGACCTGATTTTGATTAAGTCTTTTAACTTTTTATCAAGCAAGTCCACTTTTTCATTAATCTTATTCGATACATTATTGCAGGTAGCTTCATTCATATCAATCAAGCTTAACATGTCAGAAACTTCGACTAGTGTAAAACCAAAATCTTTTAGTCGTTTTATGGTGAGCAATCTTTCCAGTATCTCTTTAGAATACTCTTTGTAGTTATTCTCTCGGCGTTCTTTCCGGCTCACCTCGATAAGACCCTTTTTTTCATAAAACCGAATGGTATCTTTCGAAAGACCGGACTGCTTAACTAATTCTCCTATTAACATTGCAAATAAAGTTTTCAAAAAAACACTTGACCGTTGCCTATACTCCACTGTTTATGTTTGCAAACATAAGAGTAAAAAATTTGAAAGCACTACGCTAACAAAAAAGCAAAACAACAATATGAAACGATCATTTTTTTTACTGGCATTCATAACTATGGCAATATTTACCAGTGCACAAACAAAATCAGTCTGTACTGATGACGGCGAAGCAAAAAATAAGAAAGGCGAACTCAGTTGTAAACTCACTTCACCAGAGCTTAGAAATCGAAAAGAAACGGTGATTAAAAGTTTAAAACGCCAGCTATTGCAGAAAAAAGAGCTTGCCAATGGCTACTCTTACAAATTTGTGGGTTCAGATAGAATGGTAGATGAGCTGACAGAGTTTATAAAAACAGAAAGAGCCTGTTGCGATTTCTTTGTTTTCAATCTTTCCATTAGCGGAGATAAAACAGAAGCCTGGATGGAAATAACAGGACCAAAAGGAGCCAAGGATTTTTTAAAGGACGAACTCGAAATGTAATTAACTGATGGAGTTTATAAGATCTGTTTTAATATTTGTGGTGGCGGGGCTATGTGAAATCGGTGGCGGTTATCTTGTGTGGCTTTGGGTAAGAGAAGGAAAGCCGTTTTGGTACGCGATCTTGGGCGGGTTCTTACTTGCCCTATATGGATTGATTGCAACTTTGCAACACTCAAACTTTGGAAAAGTATATGTCACTTACGGTGGGCTTTTTATTGTTTTGTCTCTTTTCTGGGCTTATAAAGTGGATGACTATTTACCAACGAAGTACGATTTAATTGGTGTTCTAATTATATTATTGGGTGCTTCTGTTATTTACTATTCACCCCGCATATAAGATACTGGTAACAGCCCAAAAGCATTTCGCTGCAACCCAATCCCAAAAGCCCACCGCAGCCAAATGCTTTTGACAACAGCCACTGCACAAACATCGCTGCCCTTTGCCCATAAGCCAGCGCAGCAGCCATGTTTTTCCTTTGCTTCTTCGGCAGCCAAACAGCCGCCCCCGCACAAGGTAATATGGTCTCTCTCCGGCTGCCGTCAGCAAGCCGATGCGCCAAACCATGCCAGCAATAAGCAATTATTTAATGTCTCTTTTATGGTTTGCTTTTAGCTGCCATGCCCTACGGGTGCTTCGTTACTCTACGCAGTTTGTCACACATCTTGTAGGTCCGGCAGCCTGCGTTTCGGTAGCTTTTGCGAATGCGGAGCAACTTCATTCATTTCCTGTCGTTACCCTACACTGCGCCATTTTGGAGCTACGCCATCCAACTATATTCCGTTCCGTTTTCCGTCAGTCATTCATTTCAGTACCTCCGCATCCCCAAGCTGCCCATAATGATACTTGCTTCCTCTCCGTTACAGCTTCATAATGATAAAAGACATCAACAAAATCTAAGCTAAATGACTTGAGGAAAACGATGATGTAAGAAATTAAAACCTTCTCCTTTCCGAAAAGAAAAACCATTAATAAATTAATTGGAATGAACAGCAATTCCATACAGACTGCTCGTAAGCATAAAAAAGACGGCTTTCAATTCTCCATTTTATAAAAGCAAACAGATAAAAAGGGCGCAAAGTTGGGCAGGCTGCCATTCGGTAGACTGCTCTAAATACTGCCAAAAGACTACGGCATAAACCTGCTGTAAAACCCTTTCCTACACTACTGATTTTATTCCGTTTCCTTTTGGCTTTTACGGCAGCCTGCTCTGCTTAACTGCTTTCTTTTTTTCTGTTTTTTCTTTTACAAAATGGTTTTTATGGTTTACCTGATTCACTTCAACGAAAAGCTTCACCACGCACAGCACTACATCGGTTTTGTAGAAAAGAATTTGAAGCAACGCATTAAAAAGCACAAGAGTAACAAAGGCGCAAAGCTGCTGATTGCCGTGAATACAAAAGGTATTCAGTGGGAGGTTGTCAAGGTGTGGGAAGAAGGCGACCGCAGTTTGGAGAGGCAGCTAAAAAACAGGAAAAAGGCACGGTGCTTTTGCCCGATATGCCGGAAACATCATTGATTGTCCATCGGTAAAAATATATTATGCAATCACAACACTTATCACGTCTCATGCGCCTGTCATGGGAGATACAGCGAAAGAAAAAATGTAGTCGTTCAAAATCCCTTACATCGGCCTGGGCGATTGCACAGAATGAAGATGTTACCATTTACTACTTGTTGAAAAAGCATTCGCATACACGCTATCCAAATAAAGGGGGCAATAATGACCTGACCTTATTCAATCATCAGTAAGCAAATCAGTATTTATTCATCATTAAAAATAAACAGTTATGGAACTCACAGGAAGAGTAACCGGCGATGCAATGATTAAGAGGTTGCCGGACGAAAGACAGGTAGTTAATTTTAGCATCGCCATCAATGATTATGTAAAGCCGAAAGATGCGGCAGAAGGCAAAGACTATACGCTTTATGTCGCTTGTGGCTTTTGGCGGGGTACAGGTGTTGCCGCAAAGCTTGTAAAAGGAAGTATTGTAGAGGTATCAGGCAGAATGTATATCAGGGCTTACGTCGGTGCAAACAATGAACCGAAAGCTTCTTTACATCTTCATTGCAACAGCATCAAAGTACATGGCAAAACAACGGAGAAAGAGGTGGAAGAAACCGGAGATGTAAAGGAAGAATCGCCTATCGAGAACATTGCTGCTATTACCGAACCAATGGATGATATGCCGTTTTGATTTTCTTTCTTTTCACCAGCCCAAAACCCTTTTAAAACACTTTTGATTTATCTCAATTTTCAACAGACAGAACCGCAGTAGGACCGCCTGCGGGATACAAGTAAAAGCTTGGCAATTGTAACATGGCACACAACATTCATTTTAACGAACAAACGAATCAGCACAGCTTTTTTTCCGTGAAAGAAAAGCCCTGGCATGGCTTGGGACAGGTAGTAACAGACTATCCAAATAGCAAAAAAGCTTTAGAATATGCAGGGTTGGATTTTATGGTGGAAAAGCGAACGCTGTTTACCTCAAAAAAATCTTTCATTCCAGGGAGTGAGCGCTTACTCATAGATGACTACGTCGCTACCGTAAGAACCGACACAGAAACGGTATTAGGTGTTGTAGGCAGTGGATATGAAACGGCACAAAACAGAGATGCTTTTACCTTCTTTGATACCATCATAAAAGGAGAAGGCATTCTTTATGAAACCGCCGGTGCATTGGGCAGAGGAGAGCGCATTTTTATCACGGCAAAATTGCCCTCATATATCAAAGTAGGCAAAGAAGATTTGATTGAGCAATATCTTTTTCTAACTACCTCCCATGACGGTTCCGGGAGTATTACGGCAGCCTTTACACCCGTCCGCATTGTTTGCAATAACACGTTAAATGCTGCACTGAAAAACATGAGCAACAGCATCAAAATCCGGCATACTAATAACGCGAAGCAAAAATTAGAACAGGCGCATCAGGTGATGGGTATTACCAACACGCTTTCTGCTCAATTGAAAGACATTTTTAATAACTGGTCGAAGGTGCGCATTACGGATAAGGAAGTGTACAAGCTCATACAGCTTGCCTTGATACCCAATAAAGAAGTATTACGCGACATTAGGAGAGGAAAAGAAGATGAATTATCCACTCACTTTTTGAACATCTGCAAAGATGCTTATGAGTATGCTATGAGCAATGAAACGCAGCAATTAGAAACCACCAAAGGCACTTTGTTCGGTGCTTACAATGGAGTTACCGGCTACTTCCAAAACATACGGCAATACAAAAGCGATGAAGGTAAAATCAAATCTCTTTTGTACGGTGGCACCGGTCAACAACGCACGCAGGCAGCGTTCAACTTATGTGTTGATTTTTCACAGTTTGGCGATAATGCTTTCCTGCTTAACTAAATATAGAGAAAAGGGCAAACGCTAACCGTTTGCTCTTCTTTTCCAAACGAACATTTTACAAATCAGAAAACAAAGATGATGACAGTAAATATTATTGATAAGGAACAACAGCCGGTCACCTTACATGACATCTACCAAACATGGTACAAAATAAAGACGAGATATAGAGATGCCATTGTACTGTTAAGAAGCGGCGATAACTATTTCGCCTTTGAAGAAGATGCTGAGGTGGTAAGGGATGTTATGCAAATGGAACCGCTGCCACTATGGAAAGAAAGACAAATGTGCATATTACCCTATCACAGTACCGATGAGTTCTTAAATAAGATAGTGAAAAGGGGCTATCGAGCAGCTATTTGCGAGCCTTTGTCTCCTTTTAAACTGTACCCGTAATGCAAACAGGGGCGGCTTATATAAAAAAAGCCGCTTTCTTTTACCAAAAGAAAGCGGTACAAAGAAAAAAGTAAGCCGGAAGGTAACCGTTGGTTATATCATTTGTTTCTTCAACAGATGCTGTGAAAGAAATATGATTTCCTCTTTTATTCTGCTACAAAATTAGCCCGCGGCGCTGCTGAAGCGGCAAGGGAATTTCCGGCATAAACCTGCTATAAATACTTTCTCACACTGCTGATTTTATTCCGTTCCTCCCTTGCTTTGGTTGCGCCGGGTCTGGCTGTGCACCATAATAAATTTTAGAATGATGAAAAAGATTATGGTAAGTACAGCTTACGGAGAAATTGATGGTATGAAAGTAAGTGAAGTGGAACTCGTGTATAAGACCCAGGTTAAAGCATCAGAAAGACCAGTGGTAAGTGCTTCTAAAGAAACATATGAGCTATTAAAAAGAAACTGGGATGACACCAAAATAGAACTGGTAGAACAGTTTAAAATATTGTTGTTAAACAGAGCTAACAAAGTACTTGGTATTTACGACGTGTCAACGGGTGGCGTATCGGGAACCGTAGCTGATCCAAAAGTGATTTTCATAGCTGCTTTAAAAGCGGCAGCCAGTA
This sequence comes from Ilyomonas sp., assembly GCA_965199845.1. GTDB lineage: Bacteria > Bacteroidota > Bacteroidia > Chitinophagales > Chitinophagaceae > Ilyomonas. Next base: position 4,210 of record CBDATZ010000012.1, on the reverse strand, counting down.
ACATCATCTTAGCTCATAATCACCCTTCAGGAAACCTGAAACCAAGCCTGGCAGACATCGAGCTAACTAAGAAAATAAAAGAAGGTGGATATCTGCTTGAAGTAGTAGTGTTAGACCATTTAATTATCTCGAATGAAGGCTATTATTCCTTTGCTGACGAGGGATTGTTGTAAACAATAAGCAGCAAGCTTTATAAAAATGATTTTAAAGCTTGCCGCTATTCTTTTGTTCCATTAAAGATTGTCTGCTGCTCATCCTATTTAACAGATAAAGCAACCAGCTTGGTATTCATCTCTTGCAAGCCGGCTTTGTTCAGCAGTTCATTTGACAAAGCACTTATTTCTGCAAGGGTTTCTTTTCCTGCAATACCAATGATGCTTTGTTCACCGCTCCCTTCTTTATTTGCTAAGCCAAGCTCAATCACTTTTGCAAGTAACAATACATTCTTCCTGGGTAAATTCAGAGCAATCTTTACGGACTCATTCATACCGGGAGAAAGCAAAAGTGTTTCATACACAATACCGATGTCTTTTGTTGATAACATACTTCTTAGGTTTTAGTACACAAATCATTTTCACAGCAATAAAAGTAAAGTGTAATGAAAGCATCATCCTATTCAATTTTTGAATAGGATGATGCTGATTCTACATTCTATTTTCACAAACGGAAATTGATTTGTGAATAAGAAAATGTGTGGTATGAATTTCAACGACAAAATGCTCTCTTGTGCAATGGCAAAGGAGATAGATATGGTAGATTATTTAAGTTCTTTAGGACACGAACCCGTACGGATAAGCCGACATCACTACTGGTATTTATCTCCTTTGCGTAGTGAATGGACAGCCTCATTTAAAATAAACAGGAACTGGAACACATGGTATGATTTCGGTGACGGCAGAGGCGGAACAATCATTGATTTTGGTATCCATTACTTTAACTGTTCCATCCCTGAATTTCTATTGAAATTTTCTGCTTCTTCCCTGGAACAGCAAACAGCATCCATTCAAACAAACACAAGAAAAGAGGATGAAGAAACCATCCATATCTCAGAGATAAAAAGCATCCGGTCTCCGGCATTGTTGTGTTACCTGAAGCAAAGAAAAATTGATCCTGATATTGCCCGGCAGTGGTGCAAAGAAATCACTTTTAGCAATCACCTAAAAGAGTACTATGCCATTGGCTTTCCGAACGACCTGAATGGTTATGAATTGCGCAACGAATTCTTCAAAGGAAGCACCCGACCAAAGGGAATAACTACGGTAGATTATAAAGCTGATACGTTGTATGTGTTTGAAGGCTTCTTTGACTTCCTTTCTTTTCTGACAATAAATAAAAATAGAGAATGCGTAACTGAAAATTTTATTGTCCTCAACTCCCTTTCTTTTATAGAATCTATAAAGCCGGTAATTCCTCAATATAGGTTGATAAAACTCTTTCTCGACCGCGACGCAAAAGGTCAAAGTTGCACACAAGAACTAATCAGTCTAAGCAATACAATAACTGATGAAAGCCATCTATACCATCGCCACAAAGACTTAAATGATTGGCTGATGCACTTTGGATTGTCTGACAATCTGCCACCTAAATTGCAGGTATAATGCCGGCAAGCCAGCCACCAGGCAAACTGCAATAAGGAGAATAAACACTTCTAATCTCATCATTCGAGACTGCCGGAAGATAGCTTGTATTGCCCGCTTTGCAGCAATCTGCCAGAAGTACGGTTGTATCACACAACCGGCTTCTGTCCGCCCATTCACTCCAAAGTCGTTGGGCGTAAAGACACTTCAAAAATTCTATAAACCATGTAAAAGATAAGTGATGAGTGAGATAAAAAAGAACCATTCTAAATGGTTGCACATCCGTTTAAAAGAAGAAGAATACAACAAAATCCATAAGAAATATGAAGCCTCTACCTGTCGCAAACTAAGCGAATATGCAAGGCGCATATTGCTTGATAAAACGATAACAGTAAACCAACGGAACCAGTCGCTTGACGACTTTATGGCAGAGATGATCCGCTTACGAAATGAGCTAAATGGTGTCTGCAACAACTTCAATCAGGCAGTAAAAAGGTTACACACATTACAAAAGATAGAGGAATATAAATCATGGCTGATCTTGTTTGAAACTACAAGAAAAATATTGTTAGATAAAACTGAAAACATCAAACAAAAAATCGCTCAAATTTCTGACAAATGGTTGCAATAGTTCATAACAGCGGAAGTCTCAGAAATGCGCTTCATTACAATGAAAATAAAGTAAAGAAAGGCGTGGCTGAATGCATTCATTCGCTGCACTTTACAAAGGACACCGAATGGCTTTCTTTTAAAGACAAAATCAATAGGCTGGAGAAACTGACTACGTTAAATCAGCGAACAAAGATAAACAGCCTTCACATCTCTTTAAATTTCGATTTATCCGACAAATTGGAGAAAGAAAACCTAAAGATAATTACTGATACCTACATGCAGAAAATTGGTTTTGGCGATCAACCATATTTAGTCTATCAGCATCATGATGCCGGGCATCCGCATCTCCATATTGTTACTACCAATATCAAGGAAGACGGAAGACGGATTACACTTCACAATTTAGGTGGCAATCAGTCCATGAGGGCTAGTAAAGAAATCGAAAAAGAGTTTCATCTCGTGCAGGCGCTTAGCAAGTCGCGGTTGCGCTATGAATTTAAGCCGGTAAGTATTCAAAAGGCGCAATATGGTAAGAGCGAAACCAAGCGCGCAATAACGAATGTGCTGGATGCTGTATTGCCTCATTACAAATACACTTCTCTGGCAGAATTAAACGCAGTTTTAAAACAGTACAACGTGCTGGCAGATCGAGGTAGCGAAGAGTCAAGAATTTATAAAAAGGGAGGCTTGGTTTATCGGGTTTTGAACGAGAAAGGAGAAAAAATTGGCGTCCCTATCAAAGCCAGCCTCATTTATAACACGCCGACACTCCCATCTATCAAAGCGAAGTTTGCCCAGAATAACGAAGCAAGGCAGCGTTACAAACAACGAGTAAAAAATTCGGTTGATTTCTCATTTGCAAAGCACCCAAAGCACACTTTGCAAACTCTTCAGCAAGCGTTACAAAAAGAAGGAATTGATCTTCAGTTACGGCAGAACGACAACGGAATTATTTTTGGCTTGACTTACGTTGACCATCAGACAAAATGTGTATTTAATGGTAGCGACTTAGGGAAGCAATATAGTGCCAATGCCTTGCAACAAAGATGCATGGCAGAAAGCACACCAAATATTCAGTTGAAACAAACCTTTGAGTCGGCTCAACACCAGCAAAACATATCTGCTACTGTTGCTATCTCAGTCAAATCAGCAATAGATATTTCATACAATTTGGTTGCATCGGATGCCCAATCCGTGGCACCGGAATTAGTGCACGAAGGAAAGCGTAAAAAGAGGAAACAGCAACCGCAGTAATACACTTAAAACAAATTTGTATGTCATTGAATACAGGAGAGAATGGAACAAGGACTAAGAAAGATAATTGATTTGACCAGGATGATAAGTATTGTAGTGCTTCTGTTGCACTGCTATTACTATTGCTATACAGTATTTCAGCAATGGAATCTTACATCACCAATTATCGACAAAGTTTTAAAGAATCTTTCCCAAACAGGCTTATTTGATTCGTTCAATAAATCAAAGGGTATAGCAGTTGCCTTATTGCTCCTTTCGCTGATTGGAGTAAGAGGAAGAAAGAGCGAAAAAATAAAGTTCAAAACGGCATTTCTTCACTTCGTATCGGGAACCATTTTTTATTTTGGTAGCACAATCAGTTTCAGCTTTTTTAATTCACCAATTAACCAAGCGATAAGTTATATCACGGTTACAACTACGGGTTACATATTAATGCTTACTGGCGGCAGTTTAATTACAAGAATCATTAAAGTCAACCTTTCAAAAGATGTATTCAACAAGCTAAATGAAACCTTTCCGCAGGAAGAACGTTTATTGAAAAATGAATATTCTATTAATCTGCCTGCAACATATAATTTAAAAGGAAAGAATCGTAGCAGCTGGATCAACATTATTAACCCGATGCGTGGCTTACTGGTCATGGGTTCACCAGGTTCAGGCAAGTCTTATTTTATCATCCAGCATATAATCCGGCAACACATCGAAAAAGGCTTTACCATGTTCATATATGACTTCAAATATGACGACCTTACCAAGATAACTTACAA
>CBDATZ010000011.1:0-52458 GCA_965199845.1 Ilyomonas sp. | reverse complement strand
GATCGCCTGCAAACGGCTAACGATTTATTAAAAAAAGCCGATGAAAAAGGCGTTTGTATTCATCTCCCGGCCGATTCTGTTATTGCAGATAAGTTTGCTAATGATGCTAATATTTCAAGCTCGTTAAGCACCAATATTCCTGATGGCTGGATGGGACTTGACATTGGTATGATGGCTTGCGATAATTTTAAAAAAGTTATACTAAAATCTAAAACCATTTTGTGGAACGGACCCATGGGCGTGTTTGAAATGGAATGTTTTCAACATGGCACAAAAACCATTGCAACGGCTGTGGCAGAAGCCACCCAGAACGGCGCTTTCTCACTTGTTGGCGGCGGGTGATAGCGTAGCGGCAGTTAACCAGTTTGGCTTTGCCGACAAAGTCAGTTATGTATCAACGGGCGGCGGTGCATTGCTTGAATATTTTGAAGGAAAAGAACTTCCCGGCATTGCAGCAATCAACGAAAAATAAAGAGTAAGAAAGCCGGTTTATAACCGGCTTTCTTTAGGAACTAATTATCAAAAACTTTCTTAAAGTGGTAGATGAATAATAAATGCACTTCCTTTTCCCTCTTTACTTTCAACTCGTATTGTTCCGTTATGTTCTTTGGTAATAATGTCGTAAGTTAAACTCAAACCCAAGCCGGTTCCTTGTCCGGTTGGTTTGGTAGTAAAAAAAGGCTGAAAGATTTTATCAATAATGTTCGATGGAATACCGTTGCCATTATCGCTTACCGTTATTTCAATCTTATTATTTATTTTTTTTGTTTGAACGTAAACAAGTGGTTTGTATTCATTCTGCTTTAAACTTTCAGCTTTTTGCTTTTCACTTGTTGCGTAAAAAGCATTATAAAATAAGTTCAATAGAACTCTTCCCATATCCTGCGGAACGATATTTATTTTGCCAATGCTTTCATCAAAATCTGTTTTAAAATCAGCATTGAACAATTTGTCTTTTGCACGCAAACCGTGATAACTCAAACGTAAATATTCATCGCACAAAGCATTAATATTTATTGGTTCTTTTGCTCCTTTTGACTGTCTTGAATGTTGCAACATGCCTTTTACAATAGCATCAGCACGTTTGCCGTGATGGTTTATTTTTTCAAGGTTTTGTTTAATGTCGTTGGAGATTAGTTTGGCTTCTTCAATATCACCTTTATCCAATTCTTCATTCATTTCTTCTAACATCTCGTTGCTTACTTCACTGAAATTATTCACGAAGTTTAACGGGTTTTGAATTTCATGTGCAATGCCGGCCGTTAGTTCTCCTAAACTTGCCATTTTTTCGCTTTGTATGAGTTGTTGTTGAGTTGATTTAAGTTCTTCAAGAGATTGGTTTAATTGCGAGGTTCGTTGTGTTACCTGCAGTTCCAGCGTTTCGTTTTGTGACAACAAGATTTGCTGCTTTTCACTTGACAGTTTCTCAACTTCAATTAGCTTCTTAGCTAACTGCTTGCTTGTATTTGCAAAATCAAGTGAAAGATAGATGACAAGGACTAAAGGATTAGAAATGATAGCTATCACCCATAATAAATCAGGGAAATTAAATGTGCGTTCAACATACAATTCCGGTTTTAGAATCGCTAAAATGGATAATGAAAAAGAAAGCCAGTAAACAATAAAGCCAATAATTAAAATGGCTGCTTTTTTATTACCGCGCCGGTAAGATGCAATCGTAATTCTTGTTGATTCGATCCCATTAGTGAGTGTGATCAGTGCCAACAGGATAAGATATAACGGCAAGGGAAAAATCAAATAAAACATAGGTACAATACAGAAAACAGCAAGAACAATATTCATCCAATAAAGAAAATTTTTTTTTGATGAGAACACTGCCCGGATGGTCAAATAAAAAAGAAACGGTGTTAAATACAAAGTCAGATAAAAGAGCAGTTGAGAATAATTGATAAAATTGAGGCTGACATTGCCTGTTATCACGAAAAACCCAAACAAATAACAAACTGCATTGATAAAATATGTCAAAAAAAATAACAAGTAACCCTTATTTGAAGAACTGTTTACATAGAGTATGAAATTAATGATACTGACAACGAAAAAAAAAGTAAAGAAAGAAAGATACTCATTGGGAAACTGATGGCTCAGTTCTCTGAATTGGGCTGCCCGGTTTACATCATTAATTCTAAAAACAAAGCCGTTATAATTAGAAATCACAGAAACAATATAATCGCTCTTCTGCAGCGAAAACCTAACTGCAACCGTTTGTTCCGGTTGTGTAAATACAATACCTTCCGGGTCGTTTGAAGGCCGCCATTCTTTAATTTTATCTTTATCTGTACTTACTACACCATAAGTATTGGCAAGTTTTCCATTAAGATATACCTGCGAGGCAATGGATTGAAAAATATGATAGGCTAAAGGCTTGTTCAATAAACTGCTGTCAACATGAAAATGAATACGTAACCAGCCGATAGGTTGTTGTCTCATTTGTGGCAAATAATATACATCAAGTGTTGGGTCAATGTTTTGCCATTGGCTGTCATCAAAATCTGGCTTCATCCATTCTATATTATCACCAGTGTGAAACTTCCAGCCTTTGTTCAACACAATACCATCTTTGGGTATAGAATCTATTCGTTGTGTTTGAGCAAATGATAAATAAGTTATTAGCAGGAATAAAGCAATCAGAGTGTATCTCATGTTTATGAAGTTATTGGCAGTTGAACGATAAATATAGTTCCTACACCTTCTTTATTTTCAACTTTTATCTGACCGTAAATGTTTGAAGCAACAAAATAATCATTTTTAATGCTGTATTTTTTTCATTATAATCGAAATGCTTTGAATTAATTTTGTTTACAAAATAAAAACCAACTCAACCATTCATAAATATTCATCAGCAATAATGTCAGTCTGTATATTATTGGTTTATCGTTTGCTAATCAATACAAAACAATTTAAAAAACATGAAAACAAGAAACCTCGCTTTAATTGTTATTCTGGCTGTCGTACTTTTGATTGGCGGTTGTGTAGGTTGCGGTTCTATATCGTTTCAGAAAAGAGGCGTTGCCTTAGATGAAAATGTAAAAGCAAAATGGTCGGGCGTCGAAACACAATACCAGCGTCGCAGCGATTTAATTCCGAACCTAGTAAGCACAGTAAAAGGAGAAGCTAATTTTGAATCTTCTACATTAGAAAATGTAATCAAAGCCAGAGCTTCTGCAACACAGATAAAAGTTGATCCCGATAATTTAACGCCCGAAAAAGTTCAGCAGTTTCAGGCAGCGCAAGGCGAATTGTCGCAGGCATCTGGGAAGATTGTTAGTTGTAACGGAAAACTATCCGAACCTTCGCGCCAACGATGCGTTCCGTGGTTTGCAGGCCCAGTTAGAAGGCACTGAAAACCGAATTTCCGTAGCCCGAAACGATTATAATTCGGCGGTTCAGGATTTCAATACAAGCATACGAACCTTCCCAAATAATTTTTATGCCGGCTGGTTTGGTTTTACGCCAAAACAACCGTTTGCCGCCGATCCCGGGCGCCTCAAAAGCACCTTCGGTAAATTTCGATAATAAATAAAAAGAAGATCGTTGAGACTTTTTCCTAAGCGAAAGCCCATACCATTTTTTAGCATGCCGAACAGCAAAGCCGTATTGTAAAAGCTGCTATAAAAACAGCGGAGCAGCAAACAAGTGGCGAAGTGCGTGTGTTTGTTGAAAGCAAATGCAGCTACATGGATGCGCTGGACAGAGCGCAGGAAATATTTTTTAGTTTACAGATGGATAAAACAGCACTGCACAATGCAGTGCTTGTTTATGTTGCTGTAGAAGACAGGCAAGTTGCCGTTTTTGCCGATGAAGGTATTCATACAAAAACAGGACAGATTTATTGGCAAAACACAGTTGAGGCAATGCTTCACCAGTTTAAAAATTATCAGAGTTGATGATGGTATTGTATTAATTCTGTATTGCATATTGGTGAAGCGTTGCAGCAATATTTTCCTTACGATAAAGCAACTGATAAAAACGAACTGCCCGACGATATTGTCTTCGGTAAATAATCATTCTTATTAGGATAAAGGTCATTTCATCTTGACAAAAATTTCTTTAATTAAACAGTTTTTTGTACTGGTGCTGGCAACGGTTATCAGCCTTTCTCTGTTATGCACAGGATATTCCTGCCCGTCCTAATCCGCCAAGGCTGGTTAACGATTTAGCCGAATGCTTTGTCTGCCGAGCAAAAAGATATTCTTGAACAAAAACTGGTGGCGTTAGATGATAGCACCAGCAATCAGATTGCTATTGTTTTAATTAAAACACTAAACGATTACCCGATTGAAGATTATTCGGTTAAGCTGTTCAGAAGCTGGGGCATCGGTAATAAAAAAACCAATAACGGTGTGCTTATCATTGCTGCTATTGACGATCATAAAGTTCGCATTGAAGTTGGTTATGGTTTGGAAGGCGCGATACCCGATATTACTGCCAACAGCATTATTGAAGATGATATTGTTCCGGCTTTTAAAGAAGAAAATTATTACCAGGGATTAAATGCAGCCGACAAATGATCTGAGCAAAGCCGCTGCAGGTGAATATCATGTGCAGCGGCAGAGAAGTGATGACGACAATAACAATAGCGGCGGCGGTTCGGCTTTGGGTATTATTATCATCGTGTTCATTATTATTTTCATTATAAGTCGCAGAGGTGGCGGTGGAGGCGGCGGTGGTATGATGAGCCGCAGAGGTTACGGCGGTTTCGGTCCATTTATCCTAGGCAGCATTTTGGGTAATGCCTTAGGCAACGGAAACCGCGGTGGCTGGAGTGGCGGCGGCGGTGGATGGAGGCGGAAGGCGGAGGCGGTGGTGGTTTTGGCGGATTTGGTGGCGGCAGCAGCGGCGGCGGTGGCGCAAGCGGAAGCTGGTAGTTTAAAAACCGAAAATTCAAATAAAACATGATCAGATGATTTAACCGGAAAGAATTTTAATTCTTATGCCGTTGAAATATCGTTTTAATGAGGTAAACTGCAACTGCATTAAAATCATTTCATTCAAATCATATAAATAATTAATGAACGATAAATATGAGTGAGAAGTTCCTGCATATAACCTTAGCAAACGTTATTATAAAAGACATTTTTGACAGCAGGATTTAAATATGTGAAGACCTGCTTATTTTGTCAGCTTTAACGACCATTTACAATACAGCCTTTTTATCTCCGTTTCAAAAATTAGATTAACTTCGCCGGCTACTTTACAAAGAAAGTGACAATGTGGCTTTTACTGTTTGCATAGCACTTTTTTGAACAAAAGCTGTTTCGAATTAAATTAACAACGAACTCGCATTTATATATGTTAGGTTTTTTAAGTAAATTATTGGGTGGCAACAAGTCGGAAAAAGATATAAAAATTATTCAGCCGATTGGTTGGTCCAGATCAACGAATATTATCAGAAATACCAGAGCATTTCCAACGATGAATTGCGTGGTAAAACAGTTCGAGTTTCGCCAGCGCATTGCCGAACATTTGAAAGACCTCTGATGATGAAATTGCTGACCTTCAGAAACAGGCCGAACAAGCTGGAAGAAAATGACATCCAGAATAAAGATGCTATCTACAAAGACATTGATAATATCAGGAAGGAAAGAAATAAGAAAATTGAAGAAATTTTAAACTGAGATTTTACCGGAAGCGTTTGCCGTGGTAAAAGAAACCGCGCATCGTTTTAAAGACAATGCAGAACTGGTTTCTTAGCTACAGAACTTGACCGCGAATTTAGCGTAAAGAAAGATTATGTCCGTATCGAAGGCGATAATGCCATCTATAAAAATTCCTGGAATGCGGCCGGAAATCATGATTACCTGGAACATGTTGCATTATGATGTGCAGTTAATTGGTGGTGTGGTTTTACACCACGGAAAAATTGCCGAAATGGCAACCGGTGAAGGTAAAACGTTGGTATCTACATTGCCGGCTTATCTGAATGCGCTGGCTGGCGAAGGTGTTCATATTGTTACGGTAAACGATTATTTCTCGCGCCGTGACAGTGAATGGAACGGAACTTTGTTTGAGTGGCTTGGACTGCGTGTAGATTGTATTGATAAACATCAGCCCAATACGGCCGCCCGCCGCAACGCTTACTTAGCCGATATTACATACGGAACCAATAACGAATTTGGCTTCGATTACCTGCGTGATAATATGGTGCATAATCCTGCCGAAATGGTGCAGCGCAAACATCATTATGCGATGGTGGATGAAGTGGATAGTGTGTTGATTGATGATGCACGTACGCCGTTGATTATTTCAGGTCCGGTTGGTCACAGCGATAATACACAGCAGTTTTTTGACTTGAAGCCACGTGTTTCTACTTTAGTGGAAGCGCAACGCAGAGCCGTAAATACATTTTTAAACGAATCTAAAAAGAAAATTGCCGAAGGAAACGACGATCCGAAAGATGGCGGCCTGGCGCTTGTTTCGCGCGCACCGTGGCTTGCCAAAAAACAGCGCGCTTATTAAATATTTAAGCGAGCCCGGTGTTCGTGTAAAATTGCAAAAAGCCGAAAACCATTATCTCGCCGACCAGCAGCGCGAAATGCACAAGGCTGATGAAGAATTATATTTCTATATTGATGAGAAAAATAATTCGGTAGAACTAACAGATAAAGGTATTCATACCATTACTAAATCAGGAGAAGACCCGAACTTTTTCGTGTTGCCGGATATTAGTGTCGATCTGGCTTCTATCGAAAATGCTTCGGAAGATGCCGATGAAAAGCGTCATAAAAAAGAATCTCTTTTAACCGATTATGCTACCAAAGCAGATCGTATTCATACTGTTCAGCAATTACTAAAAGCGTACACTTTATTTGATAAAGATGTAGAATACGTGGTAATGGATGAAGCGGTAAAAATTGTAGATGAACAAACAGGTCGTATTTTCGATGGTCGTCGTTACAGCGATGGTTTGCACCAGGCAATAGAAGCTAAAGAAAACGTAAAGATCGAAGCTTCTACACAAACGTATGCTACGGTTACCTTACAGAATTATTTCCGTATGTATCACAAGCTGGCTGGTATGACGGGTACGGCAGAAACAGAAGCGGCAGAACTTTGGGATATTTACAAATTAGATGTAGTTGCCATTCCGACAAATGTAAAAGCCATTCGTATTGATGAGCAGGATCTGGTTTATAAAACGCGCCGTGAAAAATACAGCGCCGTTATAGAAAAGGTAGAAGAACTTAAAAATGCTGGTCGCCCGATTCTTGTCGGTACAACTTCAGTTGAAGTCAGTGAATTGTTATCTCGTATGCTTCGGCAAAAACAAATTCCTCATAATGTATTGAATGCAAAACAACATGCGCGCGAAGCACAGGTTGTGGCAGAAGCAGGTTTAGCCGGCGCAATAACCATTGCAACCAATATGGCCGGTCGTGGTACGGATATAAAGCTTGGACCAGGCGTAAAAGAAGCCGGTGGTTTGGCAATTGTGGGTACGGAAAGCGCATGAAAGCCGCCGTGTAGACAGGCAGCTTCGCGGTCGTTCCGGTCGCCAGGGAGATCCCGGTTCTACTCAGTTTTTTGTTTCGTTAGAAGATGATTTGATGCGTATGTTCGGCAGTGAGCGTATTGCAAAAGTGATGGACTTTGCCGGTTATAAAGAAGGTGAAGTTATCCAGCATAGCATGGTAACAAAAAGCATCGAGCGGGCGCAAAAAAAGGTTGAAGAAAACAACTTCGGTATTCGTAAGCGTTTGCTTGAATATGATGATGTAATGAACAAGCAGCGTACAGTTATCTATGCAAAACGTAACCACGCTTTGTTTGGAGATCGTTTGTCGCTTGACCTGGACAATGCGTTTTACGATGTTGCCGAATCGCTTGTTACCGGCTTTAAAGAAAGCAACGATTGGGAAGGTTTTAAACTGGAAGTGATTGTAAACTTTGGATTGGATACAGCCATCACCCAGGAAGAATTTAATAGTACAAACGAGGCTGATTTAACTGATAAATTGTATAGGGAAGCGTTTGCAAATTACCAGGCGCACCGCAGTGAAATCATGCAGCAATCTGTTCCCGTGTTTTCAAATATTAAGCAGAGTGCAGGCGGTCGTATTGAAAATGTGATTGTGCCTTTTACCGATGGCAGACGCGCTATTCAGGTAGTAACCAATTTCGAGAAAGCCATTTCTTCCAATAGTTTAGAATTGGTTCAGTCATTGGAAAAAACAGTTACACTTGGCTTTATAGATGATGCCTGGAAAGAGCATTTGCGCGCAATGGACGATTTAAAACAAAGCGTACAAACGGCTTATTATGAACAAAAAGATCCGCTTGTTATTTATAAGCAGGAAGCGTTTATGTTGTTCAGTCAAATGGATAGTGCGGTTAATAAAAGCATTGTCAACTTTCCTTTGTCATTCCGAAATTCCAGGTGAGCAGCAGGCTGCGCCACCAGTAGAAGCGCCACGTTCAGCAGCCAACAGACATGAGCAAGATGCGTTCAAATAAAGCGCAGGTAGAAGCGGCAGGTAATGATTATGCAGCAAATGAAAATGATTATTTTGATCCTTCTACACAAGTAAAACAAGAGCCGGTGAAAGTGGGACCTAAGATTGGCCGAAACGATCCTTGTCCTTGCGGAAGCGGTAAGAAGTACAAAAATGTCATGGAAAAGATGCCTAGCATTGAATATAGATTTTAATAAAAAAGCCTCAACACAATGTTGAGGCTTTTTTATGACTTCAAAAGAATTTACTTGCTATTATATTTTTTTAAAATATTTTTTTATTTATATCACTGTTTCAGTCTCATACCTGGATATGATCTTAGTTGTAAATCGAAATATCATGGCATTATTTTTTCCCAAATAGTTGTTGAGCTAATCAATATAGTGTTAACCTATGAAAAAATGTTTTAAACTTTGGAATGCCGGAAATAGTATCCGGCATTTTTCATTCGGCACAAATTTTTCATTCTCAAAAGATATAATCGAGTTATTTTTTCAATGTTATACCTATGAAAAATCTTCTTGAAACGAACAAGTAGCTTGTTAAGTTAATTTGCCGGATAAATCTTCCGGCATTTTGCTATTCAAGGAAAAAATGCTATTTTATACATCAAACTTGTTTCCCTGGTGCGGAAAAATGAGTTTCGATAGCCTAATTTATTTTCAAGTCCTTTACCTGTTCTCTGATTCTATTTTCATTATTTCCTTCAGGCTTCATGTGCGTGATGATAAGAGGAAAATTTTTTAGATTGATGTTTCGTCACAAAGCATCGCTAAATTCTGCATTTCAATGGCATTAATAAGTTGTGGTGTTAAATGACCAAACAATTGCTTTTCCGGCTGCTCGTTCGGATATGAAACTTCAATAAAAATTCCTTTTAATTGTTTCTGTTTAATAAGTGGTGAAACGACTGCCAGACATGTTCTAAGTTGTGAGAATGTTCGATTGTATCAGCGCCGGTATCGCCCAAATAAATCAAGTAACTGCTGTCTTTTCTTACTAAAAATGCCGTGCTTTCGTAAGGCGCACTATGGCTTAATTTGAAGGCTGTAACAAACATATCCGTTCCTGCAACAGCTGCTTCACTGTCTTCCGTTAGATATTTATAATGATATTTTTGTAAAACAGGTTTCTCGCCTTCGTCACCAAAATTTGCCCAGGTTTGCCACGAAAAATAATGTTCTGCAATTCTATCTAAACAAAATTTCGTTCCGTAAATATTCTTGGTTGTATCAGAAGGCGAATTTATAATAAGTCCGGCTACATGATCGAGATGCGGATGTGAAATGCAATACGCTTTTATATTTCGCCTGATTACCGTTGTTGCCGGTTTATTAAATACACCATTAGAAATGGCTTTCTCAACGCCTGAATACAAAGTACCTGCATCAAGACAAACATAATTATCAGAAGCGACCGGCGCCGCCATATAAGCTGATAAATTACTTTCGTTCAAACCGCCTTCCGTTCCTAACGGAACAATTTTGAAAACCGGCGTTGGTTTTTGCGCGAATAAATGATTTATACTACATAAGAAAAGGCAAGCACAATATAATTTCCACTTCATAAGTCGTTACAGATGTTTTGTTTACTTCGATTTACATATAAAATTTTTTGGCTGACTTTTTAGTAATAATAAGAAAGCATTCTTTATTATTATGTACAATTCCCTTTTAAAGCTTCTACTTTCAGTTTCCCTGGTGTTATTTATTTCTGTTTGTGAAGCTCAGGAAAATCGTGGCAACGATACAACTTACTACGAATATTTTCCCAATAGTATTACCGGGCGATTTTATTTTTCGCAGAAATACACGGCTTTTACTTTGCGAAGCAAAGATGCTTCCGATTTGCGATATCTTCCTAACACAACATTGAATATGGGCGTTGGCGCTACGTACCACAATTTTTCTCTGAATCTGGCTTATGGCTTTCCTTTTTTAAATACAGATGATAATAAAGGCAAAACAAAATATTTGGATTTGCAGGGACATTTTTATAAACCAAAATGGGTTACAGATTTTTATGGTCAGTTGTATAAAGGCTATCATTTGGCAAATGGTTTAGCTGCTAAAACCGGCGATGATTATTATTATCGCCACGATGCGCGCGTAAATTTATTTGGCTTATCTCAATACCGGATTTTTAATGATAAGCGTTTTTCCTATCGCGCTGCATTAATACAAAATGAATGGCAGAAAAAATCAGCGGGAAGTTTATTAGCTGGTGTTGAAGCTTATTATGGAATTATGAATGCGGATAGTGCGTGGGTGCCGCAAACATTGGCAAATGATTATACGCAGAAAGGGTTAGATAAAATCAATTATTTCAGTATCGGACCAGGCATTGGTTATGCATATACTTTGGTTCTGTTTCAGCATATTTATTTTACGGGTTCGTTAACCGGAAACTTAAATTTTAATATTACGACTGAGCATTCAGGAAGCGCAAAGGACAATCATTTTAGTATAAAACCTGTTACACGTTTTCGCGCAGCCGCAGGTTATAACGGAAGAGTCTGGAATGTAAGCGCCAACTGGGTTGCAGACGATTTGCCGTTTAGAGGCACAAACGAAAACAGCGATTACGCTTTACAAACCGGTAACTATCGTTTTATCATCGCCAGGCGTTTTAATACCGGTCCGAGATTGAAAAAGCAATTGCGTTTAGCAGATAAAATTTTTAAAGAATAAGTTGCTTTATCAATATAAAATCAATCTTTTTAAACAACCCGAACCTGTTATGCTTTGTGTGAGAGAAAGCAACACATAGAATTACCTCGTGGTTTCAATTTTGCGGATATATAAAGAATACTTTTTATAAAAATGGATAAATTAAATTGTATTGCAGGGTTGACATTGCGGCAGGAAGATTAAAGATTTAAAAACATTTTTTAATTTCTACTTAGCCAATTTTAAGGTTGAAGTTTAACTGCGCGTTTTATTTTTGTGTCGTTGCAATAGGGCAATAATATCAAAAGTTCCGGTTTAAAATCCAATATCAAAATCCATTACATCTATGATGCTTTCTGATAAAGCCGGTACAATCAAAATAAAAATCAAACATATACTTTCTTTACAGGCAGTTAACTGCATAGCAAGGACAATGTTGTAAACTTCTTCGCTTATACAGGAGGTAATTCGGGAGAACTTTAGAGTGGATACTAAAGCCTGAATTATTAGGCGTTGGATTTTGGATAGAAGCCGCCTCTTTCCAGAGGCAGCTTAATTTTTATGCCGGTTCTTTTTCCTGAACGGCAATCAGATCGGAGATTTCAACATTCATGGGAAGAAGACCAATCTGTACAATTGCACGGCGACCGCGAATTTCTTTTACTTCGCCTACCTGATGATTTTTCTTCATTTTTACTTTGCTGCCGGGCTTTATTTCTTCGTCGGTTTCTTTATATTTTTTATCCGCTTTTTTGGCAAGTTTGTTATTAACAACCTGCTCGTTTTTCTTGAACAACAAATTCTGAATCTGCTTTTGAACGTCTTCTTTATTTTCTGCTTTGCGCCATTCCAAAACAATCTGTTTCAGCTTGCGTTCGGTTTCTTTCATGTTGGCAATACGTTCTTCGGTAATGCGGTTTTGTTGTTTCAGAATCTCAACCTGCTGGCGATGGCGTTCTTTATCCATCAGCGTTTCCATTTCTTTTTGCAAACGCGAATTTTCTTTTAAAAGATGATTCAGTTCTTTCTTTTCTTTATCTATATACTGAAGATCCTGTTCGGTTCTGTTGAGTAATTTATCTAAGCGAAAATGATCTTCGTCAACCAGGTTTTTAGCGCGATTAATAAGATGTTGCGGCAAGCCAATTCGTTCGGCAATAGAGAATGTATAACTGCTGCCAGGTTTACCAACAATCAGTTTATACATGGGCTTTAAATTCACTTCATCAAAAGCCATCGCGCCATTGATAATTCCCTGCGTATGATTTGCCATGACTTTCAGGTTCAGGTAATGTGTAGTTACAATACCAACCGAATGTCTGCGCGCCAGTTCTTCCAAAATAACTTCGGCAAATGCGCCGCCTAAATTCGGGTCGCTGCCGCTTCCCAGTTCATCAATAAAAAACAAAGTTTTTCCATTTGCATTTTCAATAAAATGCTTCATGTGAAGAAGATGAGACGAGTATGTGCTCAACTCAAATTCCAGATTCTGCGTATCGCCGATATGAATAAATAATTGCTTGAAAATTCCCATCTGCGATGTTGGATGAACCGGCACCAGCAAACCACTTTGCAGCATCAATTGGTTTAAGCCAATGGTTTTCATGGTAACGGTTTTTCCGCCTGCATTAGGTCCGCTGATAATAAGAATGCGCTGTTTATCATCAAGCGTTATATTAACCGGAATGGTTGGCTTTGCTGCTTTCTTGTTATATAAATAAAGCAATGGGTGATAGGCGTCTTTTAAATCAACAACCGCTTTGTCGAGAACGTTCGGATAATTGCCGTTTACATCAATCGCTAAACGTGCTTTTGCTTTGATAAAATCAAATTCACCAATCACTTCTAAGTACGTCTGTAACAGCGGTGAATATTGAGACAAACGACTTGTCAGTTCACGTAAAATGCGTACGATTTCTTTGCGTTCATCGTTCTCTAACGAGAACACTTCGTTGTTTAATTCAATGGTTTCTTCCGGTTCTATAAACGATGTTTTCCGGCTGTCGCTTTCACCATGCAAAATGCCTTTTACCTGTCGTTTATATTCGCTGAACACAGCTACAACACGCCGTCCGTTACTAAAGCTTTCATCAATATCTGCCGTATAACCAGACTTGGCAAGTTTGGCAATAACCTTTTCAAACATGCGTCGTTGTTCGTTGCGCCTGCGATATAAATTTATGCGGATTTTTGCCAGCGCATCCGATGCATTGTCTTTTACATTGCCACCTTCGTCAAGCACATCATCTATCAAAGTAATGATGGCTTTTTCGTAGTATTTATCTTCAATAATTTTTAATAGAGCCGGATAGGCCAGGCGCCTGTCGCTATCAAACCAGCGAAAGATGTTTTCTGCATTTACAGCCAGGCTCCTGATGTGTAAAAACTGATCGCCACCTAACATGCTGCCATTGATTCCCAGCAACTTAATATCGCGGTGAATATTGAGCGTAAAGTCAATCGGAAACGGCTGGCTTTGCATTTCCAGTAACTTAAATTCATGGCTTTGCTGAAGCTCGGTTTCTATGTAATTTTTGTGCGTATGTATGCGAAGATTATCAGCTTTGTTTTGCGCATATTCTGTTTTGCAATGCGCCGATAAAAGGGCTTTTATTTTATCAAACTCTAACTGAACAACTGCGGAATCCGGATATATTTTCATTCAAAAAAATAACGGTCTAATTTTTAAAATCTAATCTACAAATTTCGTAAAACATTTGCTGAAAAAAGATGTAAAAGCGTTAATAAATAATGTCTTTTTTTATATTGGAATAACAATATTCAGATAAATGATTTGTTCGCACTATTGCGTGTGTTGAAGAAATGGTTGCCGCTTACTATTCTAAATCAAAATAGAATGATTTGATATGAATTGGTTTTCTTAATTTTTAAGCAGAGTTTAAGCCGCAATGTTTACCTGAGATTCTAATTTTGTTTTATAAAACCAATATCAAATGAAACAGCTTGCGCCCAAAAGCTGGATAAGAACGTTGCTTATAACTTGTCTTGCCAGCACAACGCCAAATTCTTATGCCAAAGCTTCAGAGCAATTTAGTTATAGTTTAGAATATTATTTATCGGGAAGAGTAAGTTTAGCCAATCTGAACTAAGTTATTTAAAAATAACGGTTCCAAAGTTCTTGGTGATTTCTTCCTGCATTGCTTTTAATTCTTTATGCACGCGAATCAATTGCATTTGTTCATCTAATGATTTGCTGTGTTCCATATCGTGCTGGTTTTGCTCGAACATGCGCTTTAATTTGCGCAGCTTGAAATAGTGAATACTTTTAAAAACATCATCGTGACTATTATCCTGGTTAATGATATTTTTTTTATCGGAAAATTCATCCCAGCGGTTACTCAATTCAAAAGGAAACATAGTGATGGCAACTACCAAATCGCGAAGCTGCGAATCTTCGTTGTACAATAATGTTTTTACAGTCGGCTCAAGCCCTTGCGAATATTGCGTTACATAGGTTTCGTATAAAAGATTGTGTTCCGGATTTTCAAATTCAAAACCATCCAGTTCATCAAAAATATATTGCGCCATCGTGCGGTTTTCATCCCATTGATTCAAACCGTATTCCATCAATACACGAAGCACACTGCGTTCCTGCAAATCATCGCCGTGAATAATCAGTTCAATATTATCCTGCAACAAAACAGCTGGTATAGCTGATGGTTCTACATTTTCAAAAGGCAGTTTTTTTTCGTCTTTACTAACCTTGTCGCGCTTGTATTTATTGACTAAAGTGGTTAATCCGGTTTCATCAATATGCAGAAGATCGGAACACTGGCGAATGTATTCCTGTTGCTTGGTAAAGTCTTCTGCTTTATCAATTTTACTTATCGTTTCCGCAACCTGGTTTACAACTTCATTCTTTTTATTGATGTCATTGCCGACATCGCGCAGCATAACTTCCAACTGAAAAAGAATAAAGTCTTTTTTGTTTGCCGAAATAAATTCATTGAAAGCTTCTTTGCCTAATTTTCTTACATAACTATCCGGATCTTCATTGTCGGGAATCAATACCAGCCGCACATTCAGGCTTTCTTCCAGCGCCATATCAAGTCCGCGCAAAGCCGCTTTTATACCAGCCGAATCGCCGTCATAAATGATTGTAAGATTTTTAGTAAATTTCTTTACCAGCCGAAGCTGTTCGGTTGTTAATGATGTGCCGCCGCTGGCAACCACATTTTCAACGCCTGCCTGATGAAGACTGATGACATCGGTATAACCTTCGACCAGCAAACATTCGTTTTGTTTGTCAATCGCTTGCCGCGCAAAATAAGAACCATATAAAATGCGGCTTTTTATATACAATTCATTTTCCGGCGTGTTAATGTATTTCGGCGCTTTATCGGCTTTGCCAATAACACGCGCTCCAAATCCGATCACTTTTCCTGTATTGTTATGAACCGGGAAAATGATTCGGTTGCGGTAATTATCAACTAACTTTTCGTCGCGGTTTACTACCAAACCAGTTTTGGTTAACAATTCCGGATTGTATTGATTTTGCACTGCCGCTTTTGCAAATGAATCGCGCGAAGATGGATTGTAACCCAGACCAAATTTTTCGATGGTTTCCTGCGTAAAACCGCGTTGCTGCTGAAGATAACTTAACGCAACGGCTTTGCCTTCTTCTGTTTCAAACAACTGTTGCGCGAAGAATTTTTGGGCAAAACCATTGATGATATATAAGCTGTCGGCAACCTGGAGCTGCTGTCGTTTTTCATCGCTGACTTCTGTTTCTTCCACTTCAATATTGTAGCGGGCAGCCAGCCAACGTAACGCTTCTACATAACTGTACTTTTCAAGTTCCATCAGGAACGTGATGGTATTGCCACTTTTACCACAACCAAAACACTTGTATATTTCTTTTGCTGGTGAAACTGTAAACGAAGGTGTTTTTTCGCCATGAAAAGGGCAAAGTCCAAGATAATTTGCGCCACGTTTTTTAAGCTTTACAAACTCGCCCACGACATCTATAATATCTATGCGATTGGTAATTTGTTGTATGGTTTGCGGCGTAATCATTTATGTAAACAAATGTAGCTGAAAATGAATGATGAATGATGAATGATGAATGATGAATGATGAATGATGAATGATGAATGATGAATGATGAATGATGAATTACACGTGTTTATAAAGATAGATA
The DNA here is from genome assembly GCA_965199845.1 of Ilyomonas sp. Lineage (GTDB taxonomy): Bacteria > Bacteroidota > Bacteroidia > Chitinophagales > Chitinophagaceae > Ilyomonas. Next base: position 36,157 of record CBDATZ010000011.1, on the reverse strand, counting down.
CAATACACTATTCATACAACATCGTACACCGTACATCTAACATCGTACATCAAATCACAGGCTTACTCGGAAGCCGAAGAAAACGCCAAAGCGATCTGTAGCTTTCTCAGGTAACGGTGTAGGTAATACGCGCCAGATAAAATCAACCCGAAAGAATTTAAAAATGTTATCTATACCGGTGCCGACTTCCATGTACAACTTTCCGTCAAGTGATTTGAAAGGATAATCACCTACAAAATTCATTTGTTTGTTAGCGTTGCTTAAATCGCCCATTACACCTTTCACTTCCCAAAACTGGCGCAGCTTTAATTTGCGGGTTATGTTTGTGTAGCGGAAAATACCGCTGCCAATATCGTGTTCCAAATTAAAACCGGCATAACGGTCGGTAATATATTCAAAACGGCGCATCAGGTTAAAGGAATTGCGGCTGTAATAATACCATTCGTTGCCCGGCTGCATACCCAATAATTGATATGGCAATGTGCCCCAGACTTTACCGGCAAAGAAGTTATAATATAACTCTCCGTATGGCGTTAGTTTTAAATAATCATGTACTGTAAATTCAACTTTATCGTATTGATAGCTGCTTTGTAAAAACTGCGGAAAACCGTGTGTGTATGTCAGGTCAACAATCGGGTATTCACTTCCTAATGTGTACCGGTCAAAATTTTCTTCATACGTCCGTTCCTGGTACGCATAGCGAAGATGCAAAGACACCGCAGAACTGTTAAGCGATTCGCCGCTTTTTACCGGAAATAATTCTTTGGACGGAAGATTTAATAATGGTGTAAACTGGCGATTGAATAACGTAATACTCGCGCCTAAACCATTATGATTTTCTATATGATATTCAACCCGTTTGTCTTCAATCATCTGGTATTTGGAAGGAATGCCGGGCTTGCGCAAAAGATATGCAAAAATGTTATCGCTGCTAAGCTGGTCGTAATACGTTTGCCCGTTATCTAAATCTTTTTTGTAAGAAATCCGCACATACGTTCGCGGTGTTCGCTTAAATAAATACATCGCTTCTGCCTGACCTTTCCAAGTATGATCCATAAAACCATACGCTGCATATCCGTGCAGGTAAAGATGATCGTTAAAACCGCGGTTGGTTGATAAATCAAACCGCACACGGCTGCCTTCCCAATAGTTGCTTGTGTACCAATAAAAATATGGACCAATACGAACGTTACCAATGTCTTTTACACCGGTCGAGAAAAAAGTTATAGCATCACGGTAACGGTTGTACGTCGGGTTTTTTTCCAGTGTATCCAATACAGCATAAACCGTTTTTTCATTATGGTTTAACGGCTCGTGCCTGTTTTGCTGCCAGAAAGAATCGGGTTTGTTTAGTACATCAGGCATCAGAACAATGTCTTCGCTGGGCTTGCTTTTCGCAAGTTCGTCCATTACCGATTGATCGTTAATAACAACATCCTGATATGTGGTTGTTTTACGTCCTTTAAAGCTGATTTTATTTTTGCCTAACGGCGAGATATCTGCCACGAATTTATCTTTCGACAAAAACCAGATACTGTCTTTAATAAACCTATATTCCTGTATGATCGTAAGGCCGGTAATGAAATTAATATTCGCATCGGCGGAAGGTCGTAATGTTATTTTTTGAATCGCAAAACTGGTATCGTTTATCCAGCAATCGCCGGAAAAAAAAGTAGCGCCGGTACGTTTGGGCGAAAACAAAAAATGCACCAGTCGTTTTTTGTTTAAATATTGTGTATCCTGAAGTTTGAAGTTATAATACGCATCAGCGTTATCGCTGAACGGGCTGGTAAAATATTTATCAAATACCGGAATTGTATTGTCGTAAACATTTACATTTTGATATGTATTGCCCAGGTTCCTAATGATGCTTTGATTGTCTAAACCATTGGTAATAGTGGCTTTAATAACTTCCCGCGTTCGGTATGGCTGACGTTGCTTATAAAAATCGGAAAGCGTTTCGGTAAGATAAACCGGCAAATAAGGCTTGTCTTCCGAAGTAGAATCAACATATTTTAAAACAAAATTGAGCTTCTTCAAAACCGGAATGTTAGAGAGTTTGTCTTTGTTTACATTATCCAAATCAAGTTCGAGCTTGTTATAGACTTCGTAAGAATAATTGGGAAACCGGCGCAAATCATTCTTAGTTTTATTATCAATCACTTTGTGCCAGAACCACAAAGCCCGGTTGTATTTGCTGCGAACAATGGCTTCGCTTTTAGATGGCGGCGGCAACACAGAAAGCTGTATAAGAAGCGAAACGCTATCTTGTAAACTGCTGTAAATATACGCCTGGGTTTTATAACCAACGCTGCTGATAAGTAACGAATCATCTGCTTTGATACCTTCTTTATAAAGAGAAAATCTGCCGGCAGAATCGGTTAAAACGCCGCGGCCATCTTTCTTAAAAAAAACAGAAGCAAAAGGTATCGGTTCGTCGCTTTGTTTATCTGTAATAATGCCGGTGAGGTCGGTATGTTGGGAGAAAGCGATGAAGCAAAATAAATTCAGTAAACACAAAAAAGATAACCGCTTGCTCATCATAACTGCCACGAATATAAACTATATAAAATTGAAACCAATTTGCCTGATAAACTACGATAACGCCCAACTGCTTGTTGCTGGCAAACTATAAATCGCCATCATTCAACAAATCAGGATCAACATATTGTCCCACTCTGCCTTTTTGTACTGTTCTTATCATATTGATTTTGTAGTCTCCGGTAATTTCCATTGCCTCTAAGCCAAATAAAACGTAAATTGTATCTTGATATTTGAAATTGATATATCCACTCAAAAAAGTCTTATTGGAGTTTTTGGATTTGTTTTTATGAGAAACAAGTTTCAGGAAAGTAATTTGCGTCCAATCAACACCTAATTTATCTCCTTTCTTAAGCAGTCGATTGAATTCAGCTTTATAAGAAGAGTCTACATTTTTTTCGTAGGTTTCTATTGCTTTTTTGTATTTCTCATCAGTATTTACTCTTAACCCACGAATTAAACCTGTGTCTTTATAAAGTGCCTCAAAATCTGCTTTGGTCGGAATAAACTGCTTATAATTGCCGAAGTTTTTTGACTTAAAAACGTCAACAAGTCTCTTGGCAAAATCTATTTCTTTTGAGGTCTGTGCGTTTAAAGAAACTGTCATAATGAAAGTAATCAATATCAATAGTAAAACTCTTTGCATAAAAGTTATCACTGCTAGCAGATAACAGTTTACAAGATGCTTTATTGTAAAACATCGTTGGCTGTTAAATAAATTTATGAAAACATATTATTCACCTGCGATAAATTTCAGGTTGCGCTGAATGCCTTTGAATTTGGAACGTTTTAAAGGCGATTGTTTGAAGATTTGCCGAAAAGCTTCTTCGCTCATTGCCTGCCATTCTTTGGTAGATAAATTTAAGATTTCGGGAATGGGAGAGAAGGCGGTTTCTTTTGTTGGTTTGCTGAAGCGATTCCACGGACAAACATCCTGGCAAACATCGCAGCCAAACATCCAGTTCTGAAATTTATCCTGCATTTCGTTTGGTATCAGCATATCCTTTAATTCAATTGTATAATAGCTGATGCAGCGACTTCCGTCAACCACTTTATCTGGTAAAATCGCATCTGTCGGGCAGGCATCAATACAACGTGTGCAACTGCCGCAAAAATCTTTTGCGAACGGATCGTCCGGCGGCAATTCAATATCAACAATTAAAGTAGCAATAAAGAAAAAAGAACCGCTTTGTTTACTTATGAGATTGCCGTTTTTACCAACCCAACCCAAGCCGCTGCGTTGCGCCCAGGCGCGTTCTAAAACCGGCGCCGAATCTATAAAACCGCGACCGTTTATATCGCCGATTTCTTCTCTCACCAAATACAGAAAAAGATTTAATTTTTCTTTAATTACTTCGTGATAATCGTTGCCATAAGCATACTTTGATATGCCTGGCGTATTGGTTTCCTGTTGCTGGTTTGGAAAATAATTGAGGAGCAGACAAATTACAGATTTTGCGCCCGGCACCAGCTTCGTTGGATCAATACGCAAATCAAAATTCCGTTCCATGTATTGCATCGTTCCGTGTTTGCCCTGGTTTAGCCATTTTTCCAAACGCCGTGCATCTTCCGTCAACTCTTCGGCTTTGGCAATACCGCAGTAATCGAAACCTAAAGAAGTTGCCGTTTTTTTAATGAAATTTAAATTTGTTATGTTCTGATTCAAAATGAATTTTGTAGAATTGTGCAACCAAAATTATTTGTAAAATTACTCTTATGAAACTTAAGCTTTTTTTGCTTGCTGCCATGAGCCTTTTATTTAGCATTTTTTTATTTGCCCAGAAAAAGAAAAAGGGCATAAACCCAAACCTGGTTGTTTATAAATACGGCGATGTAAAACCGGAAGATTTTGATACGAAAGTATATGATATAGATACTTCGGCAAATGCTGTCATCTTAGATGCAGTAGGAAATACTGATTTTGTTGGTAACAGCAACGGAAATTTTTCTATTGAATATAGAGAACAAAAGCGTATCCGGTTATTAAACAAATCATCTTTTGATAAGGAAGCGAAAGTTCAGATTGCGATTTATCATGATAATAGTGATGAAGAAAAACTGATTGATTTTGAAGCTGTAACATATAATGTTGAAGACGGAAAACTGGTGGTGAACAAATTAGGCAAAAGCGATTTGTTCCAGGAAAAATATAACGACCATTACAAGCTTTACAAGTTTACGTTTCCGAATGTAAAGGAAGGTTCTATAATAGAATATAAATACAAAACCAGTTCTCCGTTTTATTTCTTTTTACAGCCGTGGACTTTCCAGGAAGACATTCCATCGCTCTGGAGCGAATATCAAACCACCATTCCGTACGGCATTTTCGATTATATCGTTATCAAAAAAGGCTTTCTTCCTTATGTATTAGATACGGCTACTTCTTCTTCGTCAAGCTATACCATATCTTCCTCAAACGGAGCTTCTGCTTCAGATATAACCAATTTAAGTTCGACAACTGTAACCGGTCATTGGGCAATGAAAAATGTACCTGCACTGAAAAAAGAACCGTTTATCACTTCACTTGAAAATTATCGCTCGAAGATAACTTTCCAGTTACGTAAGTTTAAACATGGCGGAAGTTATGACGAAGATGTGTTGGGAACCTGGCAGCAATTAGCCGAAAAGATGATGGCAAAAGAAGACTTTGGATTTAGTCTTTCTAAAAACAACGGCTGGCTGAACGATGATATAAAAAGTGCGGCTAAAAGCGCCACAAATAATGTTGAAAAAGCAAAGCAGATTTACGAATATGTACGTGATAATTATACCTGCAAAGCCGATGAAGGACTTTATCTCACAAGCACGTTAAAAAAAGTTTACCAGGATAAAGCCGGTAATGTTGCAGATATTAATTTGCTGCTGACAGCCGCTTATCGAAACGCGGGTTTTAAAGCTTCGCCGGTTATTTTAAGTACACGTGATAATGGTGTTGTAAATGAAATTTATCCGTTAATCCAACAATACAATTACGTGATTTGCCGTGTATCAGTTGATGGCAAAAATTATCTTGTCGATGCATCGCATAAATATCTTGGGTTTGGTAAATTATCGCCTAATGTTTACAATACATCTGTAAGAGTGATTGATACATTGCCGGAAGCTGTTTTGCTGTCTTCCGATTCTCTGAAAGAAACAAAAGTTACGAGCGTTTTTGTGATTAATGATAAAAACCATAAAATGTCGGCAACCGTAAATAATCTTTGCGGTTACGATGAATCGAACCAGCTTCGCGAAGACCTGAGCCAGCATTCCAAAGACTCATATTTTAAAAACGTAAAAGCCATGTACACCGGCGAGGTTGAAATAAGCGATGGAGCGATAGACAGCCTTCGATCGTTGGATAATCCGGTTAAAGTGAGTTATGACTTATCGCTTGATTTGGGTGATGATGATTTGATTTATTTTAACCCGATGATTGGTATTCAGGAAAAGGAAAATCCGTTTACCGTAACAGATCGGTTTTACCCGGTTGAAATGCCATATTGCAGAGATGAAACCTATGTGCTGAACATGGAAATTCCGCAAGGTTACGAAGTTGATGAATTACCCAAATCAACGCGTGTAAATCTGAATGAAACCGAAGGAATGTTTGAATACCTGATTGCCAAATCAGCCGCCAATATTCAGCTTCGTGTTCGTATTAAACTTGCAAAAGCCATTTATGAGCCGGAAGATTACCAGACGTTACGCGACTTTTTTGCGTATGTTGTAAAAACAGAAGCCGAACAAATTGTATTTAAAAAAGTGAAGTAACCGGATATGTGTAAAATGAAAATATGGTTCTGCGTAATCATTTGTGTATTCGCCTCAACGTTAGTAAAAGCCACTGATTATCCTTTTCTTACAATCGCCGATTCTTTAAAAAAGAATGCTAATGTAGTAAAGCGATATGAAGAAATTCGGGTTGAGATTCTTGCGCCTGATAAAGCCAAAATTTACACGCGTTATGCCAATACCATTTTAAACGAAGCGGGTGATGATTATGCCGATTATGTAAGCCGGTACGATAAATTTAATTCGATAAATTATATTTCGGGAACGTTGTACAATGCAGAAGGCAAAGATGTAAAACACGTTAAAACCAAAGATTGCAAGGATGAAAGTTCTTTTGATGGTATTAGCCTGATGGACGATGATCGTATTAAGAAAGCAAACTTTTATTGCCGCGATTATCCATATACGGTTGAGTACGAAGAAGAAGATGAGGCGAAAGGCATTTTTGCGCTTAGCTACTGGATGCCGCAGGAAAACCAATACATCGCTGTTGAATACAGTAAGTTAACCGTTATAGCGCCGGCTAATTATACATTTCATTACAAACAAAATAACTACGCCGGCAAGCCGGTAATTACAGAATCATCGGGCAAGAAAATATATACGTGGGAAATCAAAAACGTTCCGGCTAAACTGAAAGAACCCTTTGCACCATCATGGAGCGAATTGGTTACTAATGTATCGCTGGCGCCGTCAAATTTTAAGATTGGCGGCTACGAGGGAAATATGGATAGCTGGAAGAACTTCGGCATATTCATTAATACATTATTACAAGGCAGAAATAACCTGCCGGATGCCGTAAAACAAAAGGTTCATGAGCTTACAGATAACATTAAACAACCGGAAGAAAAGATAAACGTATTGTATCATTTTCTCCAGCAAAACACACGTTATATAAGTGTTCAGTTAGGAATTGGCGGTATGCAGCCTTTTGACGCCAACTATGTGTACAGCAACAAATACGGAGATTGTAAGGCGCTTTCAAATTACATGGTTGCCATGCTTAAAGAAGCCGGTATAAAAGCGGATTATGTTCTGATTAATGCGGAAGCTTATGCGCAGAACTTAGTTGCAGATTTTCCATCCAGCCAGTTCAATCATGCTACGGTTTGTGTGCCGTTACAAAAAGATACGATGTGGCTGGAATGCACAAGTCAAACAGAGCCAACAGGTTATATCAGCAACTTTACCGGCAACAGGCAGGCGATTTTGATTGATGAAAATGGTGGTCATGTTGTTAATACAACCCGTTATACGGCGGATGACAATGTGCAAGTCAGGAATTTGTCGGCTGTTATTGACGCGGATGGAAAATTATCGGTTGATGTTCAATCTTCTTACAAATGCCTGGAGCAGGATAATATTCACGACCTGATTTATAACAAAACAAGAAAAGAGCAGCTCGACGAGTTAAAAAAGCAATTTGACATTCCGACTTATAATGTTGTTTCTTTCGATTATACGCAGCAGCCATCTGCCAAACCGGTTATTAAAGAGGCTTTGCAAATAACAGCTGATAATTATGCTTCTGTGTCGGGCAAACGCATGTTTCTAACGCCGGATATTTTAACCAGAAATCCATATAAACTGGCTTCGGATACAGATAGAAAATATGATGTTTACCTGCGCTATGGTTTCACGCAAATTGATACCATTCATATTCAGATTCCGGCCGGATATACAATAGAAGCCAAACCAAAAGATGTAAGTATTAAGAAAGAGTTTGGAGAATATTATATTCAATACACGGCAAACGAAAAGGAAATTACTTGTTATCGTTTTTTCAGAAAAAATGAAGGCAGATTTTCTTCATCTTCTTATAAAGATCTGGTTTCGTTTTACAACGATATTTATAAAGCGGACAGAAGCCGATATGTGTTAGTAAAGAAGGAAAATTAGAAAGATTGAATGGATATTATATTCAAAACTGTCTGTTCCAGGTTTCGCCACTTACCATTTCAAAATTGATAAAACCTACACTTTTTGAATACCTGATTTTATCAATTGTGTTCCACCTGTTCCAGCCTGTGTCATAATAAGGTGCAGTGCAATTACAAGACAATTCAAGTATATCATTAAAAGTTTTGCTTCCTATTGTAAATTTTGTAAAGGAAGCAGGCTGACTAAAGTTGTTCAGTGGATTGATTCTTTCACCCGCAGAATTTCCAATGTAATCATCAAACTCAAAATAAGATTTTACAATACCTTGATTCGATAGCACCGGCTTTCTCGGGTCGGTTGTATCGGGCACAAAAGCGTACAATACAATATCTGTTATGGTGCTAAAACTGTCAATACGTTCAAATAAAATTCTTCGCTGGTCATAAGTAAAGTAAATGGTACGTGCACCTAATGTAGAGCTAACATCAGAAAATTCTTCTTTTGTTTCATCAATACTTATAACATTATAGGTTCTTGTTCTGCCTGAATTAGAAATAAAAGTTAGTGTATCATTTTTCTTTAAATCGGTAAACCATTCTTTGCTATCATCAGTAAATTTATAATACGGCTTGTCTGAATTGTGGTTATCTTTTGTGCAACTTATCCAGCATACAAACAATATAAAAATTGATATGGGTCGCATCGTTTTTAAGTTAAATGGTGGATTGAATTGAGAAGTTTTCAACCATAAAGAAAACAAAAATCCCGCAGAAAAGTGTAAAAAACTCTCACTTCTCTGCGGGAAAAAATAAATTTTATTCTTTAAAAATCCAAACCTAACGCAACGTAAGAAACCGGGCTTCCTCTGAAAACGCCTTTCATTGGCCAAGCCAAATCAAACTTAATAAAGTAGCCAAGCAAAGTGCTTCTGGCGCCAAAACCATAACCACCGGCCAACGGTCCTAAACCACCGGCTTTAATTTGAACCTGTACCGGTGTAGAAGCGTCGCTGTAAATTTCTGTAGGACGTTTTATATTCTTGATTGGACCCGCCCAGGCAGTACCCAAATCAATAAATTGTATAAGCTGGAAATTGCGGATAAACGCGTTATTAATGGGTTTATCAAAGAAGGTGGTAAAGACAGGCAAACGGAATTCACTGTTGATGATCAGGTCGTTATTTCCATTCGCCAAATTCTGGTTATAGCCACGCATGTTCACCGCCAGTGTTTGGAACGCATAAGGTACACTTGGGTCTGGCTGCGGATTTTGATTAAATCTCTTGTTAAACAACCAGCCATCTACGCCACCCAAATAATAAATCACTTTCGCATCACCCAAAGAGAAATCGGCTGCGGCACGACCTGCCCAAATAAAATTGCGATAAATCGGTACATAATAACGGGCATCAGCGCCGACGTTTAAAATGTGTTTTCCTTTTAAAGAAGTCTTTCCTAACGGCGCCCAAAAATCTCCATACACTTTCCAGCGCAAACCATCCCAAATATTCTGAGCCGGAGAAATTGTATTGTCATAAACATATTCTAAGCGAGTGATAAGTGTTTTGGCAGTAGAATCTGATACAGGCAAAGCACCAGGGTATGGGAATGGTTTTATCACACCTTTATCTGCGCGTACGCCTGCGGTTAACCGCAAACTTCTTACTTCATCAAAAGGAAATGAGAAGTTTGCCTGGTAAAGATTCGTAACTAAATTCGTTGATGCGAAACTTTTATCAAAGCCTGTACTATCAATAGTTCCGGGTTTATAAAAACCTTGAAAATCGTTTACGTTACTACGATAATACGTCAATCCCCAATCTATTCTTTTACGATAATTCTGAAAAGAAATAAAGGCATCTTTATCTTTAATTGTAGTACCAAAGCGGAAGCCACCAATCAGCTTTACATCTTCCATCACATCGCTCACACCAACCCGGAATGCCCAGCTTACATCCTGGCTATTGTTTAATTGTATGGGTCCGCTGCCACCGCCATACGGTTGGTAACGATTGATGATGACATTGTTTGTAAAACCAGCCAACACATAATCGGCACTAAATTTCAAACCGTAGTTAAATAACCCGGCATTGGCAAGAACACCTTTTCGATCTGGTACAACAGCAGTTGGCGTTGGTGCAGATTGAACTACTGTTGAATCGTTTATTGTTGTTTGTGCCGTATCTTTTTTCTCCGTATCAAACTCGTTCTGAAATAAATCACCGGAAGGTTTGCTTTGCGATGAATCTGCCGGTTCCTGGATAGTTGATGCACCTTTTGTAAGCCTTTCCTGAATAAGTAATTGTTTGATATAATCTGTCGGACGAGGATTTACATTGCGGCGACGCAAAGCAATCGAATCAGGTTTTAATTTGTAGAGAAATTTGTAATCGCCTTCGCGCCTGATTTCACTTACCTGTCCGTTATTTCCGGCAATACGTGTTTCTAACATACTGCTTTGATAATTCGTAATCGGGAACGTATAAGTAGAATCTTTATAAACCTGGAAATAACTAACGCTGTCGGGTTTGTTTTTCTGCCAGGCAGATAAAGTAGAATCCAGTTCTTTGCCAGTTGGGTTGCGAAGTATCTGGTCGCCAACATACCACAACGTATCCAAACCGTTGCGTTGCGTGGTAAAAAATCCTGCCCAGCGATTGGCAATACCATTTTCATCATTCACATACGTGAAGTGATTTGTATTGTATTGCATCGGGAATTTTGCATCGCCAAACTTTACATTTGTAAGCTGGCTGATTTGCTTTAACTCACTATTATTATTGATGTCAATTAAGAAGACGTTGAAATGATTGCGGCTTGGCAAAGCGGTATCGCTGTTTACCGCGTTAGGTCCCGGGCGATTGGATGAAAAAATAAAGCCCACACGATTTGGAAAAGCAACTACAGTCGGGTTCAGATCATCATACACATCATTGGTAATTTGCTTTACTCTGCCGGTTTCTATTTTATACGTGTAAATATCAGAATGTCCATTCTTTACGGCGCTTAACAAAAGCGTTCCGGCATCAAGCATAAAACCAGCATCCAGAATCTGGTCGAACGCGTTTACCTGTTGTTTAAAGCGTTTGATGTTTGCAATGACATCATACACAAACAAATTGATTTTTCCGTCTTTCCAATAAATCACAAGCAAACGCGAGCCTTTTCCATCCCACGCAAGAATCGGGTAATTCGGGTTAATATCTCCTTGCCGGGTTTTTACGCCGTACTTCAACAAAACATGTTCATCATATAAATTGTCAACATATTTTATTTGATAGATGCCTTTGGTAAATTCAACAACGGCATAAGAATTATTTCTCGGGTTTGGATTGCCGTTAAAGCGAAAGAAATCGCTTTTAGTTGTTTCTTCCACCACGCTCAGTTTTCCTTTTGGAGCATTTCGCCTGCCGCGAATATCTTTATAGTATTTGTCAGATTCATATTGCATAAAATCTGACAAAACATCTTTGAATTTTTTCTTGCAAATGCGTTGCGATGCCGTGTTTAAATTTTTATATAAGCGGGCTAAATAGAGAAAATAAGTAACATTTTCTTTCTTGTATTTTTCAGAAACATAATACCAGAACGCATGACCGGCAAGCTCCGGTTGTTTAAAAGCAAACTGATAAAATTTTGTATAAGTTCCGCTTAACATGGCGCTTTTTAACTGGTCGTCCCAGCTTGTACTCCAGGGCTGGGCAATGTAAGAAACATATCCATCGGTAAGCCATTTTGGCAAATCGAGCAAAGCCGCGTTAGAAGCCACTTCGCCAATATCATCACCAAATAAAATATTATCAACCAGAATTCTCGCAATACCCTGGCGTATTTGCAACCTGAGATTTTCGTGGTCGCCGTTGTAATACAACACCATTTTGTTGTTCACCAGTTTGGTAAGTCCGCCGGAATTCTGCCAGTCTATTCCCAAACCAATATTGCTGCTTTTATAATCATCGTAAGTATTATAAACAACAATACTAGCCCTGCGTTGCAGAGAATATTCGGCGGCTTCTTCAATTGATTTCAGTTCGTCTTCGGCTGCCTGCGCCACAAATTTTCCTAACTCCAGTCCGCCCTGGTTACTATACGTATTAAAGTTTTTGGTCTGGTAAAATTTCCACTGAAACTTTTTATATTGAATCCTGTTTTTACCGTAGTCCACAGTATTTACCTGGGCTGAAAGGAATAAAGGAAAGCAAGCTATCAGAAAAATTAGTCCGCAACCCAACAAGCGATTACATTGCATATCCGGTCTTTAAAAATTTAAAGTTAGCACAAATCAAAGTGTAAAAATAAGATTCTATGATACATTTAGAAGTATTCACTTTTAATCCTTTTAGCGAGAATACTTATATTCTCTCCAACGAAAAACGGGAAGCGCTTATTATTGATCCCGGCTGTTACTTTACGGCGGAAGAAGAAACTTTACAAAATTATTTAGCAAACGGCGGTTTTACGCCGGTGCAACTGATAAATACGCATTGTCATGTTGATCATGTTTTCGGTAATAATTTCATTTCAAAACAATACAATCTCGAATTATATCTTCACCCGTTAGAACAAACTGTACTGGAGTTACAGCCTGTTTTTGCTGCGCAATTCGGCTTGTCGTTTACCGAGGTTTACAAAGGAGCGTATCATTTTATAAAAGGTGGTGATGTTATTCGTTTTGGTGATGATGAACTGAAAATTTTGGATACGCCGGGACATTCGCCGGGAAGCATCAGCTTTTATTGCAAAGCGCAAAATTCTATTATTTCCGGCGATGTATTGTTTCGCGAAAGTGTTGGAAGAACCGATTTTCCAAGCAGCAATACAGAACAGCTTTATCAAAGCATACGAACGCAGCTTTATACATTGCCTGATGAAACCATTGTTTATCCCGGGCATTATGGAACCACAACCATCGGATATGAGAAAGCAAACAATCCGTATTGTCGCCCATAGAAAAAGCGGGACATATTATTTGTGATCCTTCTTGCTACATTTACTAGTGACTTACTTGTTGCTAAAAAAAAGAACACCGGAAAGCATGATTAAAAAAAGTAAAATTTAGTTTTCATAAGGCAGGGTTTGATAGGTAAGAAATCTTATATTTTCTAACTCAGTATCAAATTCTTAGAATGATTTTTCCTTTTCATTTTCTTTTTAAAAATCATCTTGGCACGTTCTTTCCTCGGTCTTTCCAATCAAAAAAGATACATGAACGATCAGCAATATGTATGGTGGCAAACCGGAATTATTTACCAGATTTATCCACGCTCTTACCAGGACAGCAATAACGATGGTGTTGGTGATTTACAAGGCATTATTTCGCGATTGGATTACCTGAAAGAACTAGGGATAAATGCTGTGTGGTTATCGCCGGTGTATCCATCGCCGATGGCAGATTTTGGTTATGATATTTCTGATTATACCAGCATTCATCCTTTGTTCGGCAACATGCAGGATTTCGATATTTTATTAAATGAAATTCATAGCCGGAACATGAAGCTGGTACTTGATTTAGTTCCCAATCATACATCAGATCAGCATCCGTGGTTCATTGAATCGCGATCATCCAAAACAAATCCCAAACGCGACTGGTATATATGGCGCGATGCCAGGCCGGATGGCAGCGAACCCAATAACTGGCTGGCTTCTTTTGGCGGTACAGCGTGGGAATGGGATAAAACAACTGAACAATATTATTATCATGCTTTTTTAAAAGAACAACCCGACCTAAACTGGCGCAATACAGAAGTTCAGAAGGCAATGTTTGATGTGATGCGTTTCTGGTTAAATAAAGGTGTAGATGGATTTCGGGTAGATGTAATGTGGCACATGATAAAGGATGCGCAATTGCGCGATGAACCTGTTAATCAGAATTATCAGTCACACATGGCGACGTACGATCAGTTGCTGCACGTGTATTCAACCGATCAGCCGGAAGTGCAGGAGATTGTAAAAATGATGCGCCATGTGCTTGATGAATACAATGAGCGCATGATGATTGGAGAGATTTATTTACCTATACATAAACTTGTTGTGTACTATGGTTTGGATAATAAAGGTGCCAATCTTCCCTTTAATTTTTTACTTCTTTCGCTTCCCTGGCAGGCGCAGGATATAAGACGTGCTATTGATGAATATGAAGGTGCGCTTCCGCAAAATGGCTGGCCAAACTGGGTGCTCGGCAATCACGATCAGCCGCGCATTACAAGTCGCGTAGGAGCAGAGCAGGCGCGTATTGCAGCTATGTTATTATTAACGCTTCGCGGCACGCCAACCATTTATTATGGTGATGAAATTGGTATGAGCGATGTGGCGATTCCATTTGAAGAAGTGCAGGATCCGCAAGGATTAAATATGCCGGATAAAAACCTGAGTCGGGACCCGGCGCGTACGCCGATGCAATGGAATAACGATACCAACGCGGGCTTTACAAATGGCAAACCCTGGCTGCGTTTACACAAAAGTTTTCGTCGCCAGAATGTGGCGATAGAAAAAGAAAATCCGTACTCAATGTTTGCCTTGTACAAGAAATTAATTGCACTTCGGCAAAGCGAAGCTGCGTTATATGCAGGTACTTATACAGCCGTTTATTCCGATACGCAAATGCTGGCTTACATACGCAAACCAGAAAACAACAATGCCTTTTTAATTGTCTTGAATTTTACACATCGCCCGGCTTATTTTACACCTTCTAATTTTACATTTAGCGGAGAAGTTGTATTGGCTTCTTCACCCGAAATGGAAGGAACATTTTATGAAAATGAATTAAGCCTCGAAGGCGATGAAGGCGTAATAATCCGGTTGAAGTAAGGATGTTGTTTGATTGTAAGGCTTATAATATAATCATCATAATAAACAAAGCAGCCGGTAAGTCTTTGATAATGAAAGATAGCTGGCTGCTTTATTTATCTCGTTTTATTTAGCCGTTTCATCAACTTCGAAAATGCCGAATGTATTGCTATCCAAATCTAAAAAATATCCTTGCCAGCATTTGCCCGGAACTGCAAATTTGGCTAACGCGATTCGTCCGCCATTCGCTATGATTTTCTTACTTGTCTCATCAAAATTTTCTACTTGTATTGAACAGGTAAAAGCATTCGTGCCGCTTGCCGGTGGTGGTACGTTAACAGGGCGTTGTAATAGCCCTCCGCTGATACTGTTTGTTTGGATTAAATAATATTCGATTGGTAAAGAATTTACTTTGGTAAATGTCCAGCCAAAAGCAGCTTCATAAAATGTAACATCTCTTTCCGGATTTGATGATTGTATTTCAAAATAACCAATTGTATTCATACTTCTTTTTTAGTTTGTGTTTGGCATCAAAATAAAGAAAACAATCAATACATTTCATATAAACTGCTATTCTTTTTTGCAAAATCTGATTCAAAAAAATTTTTTACAAATGGATATTGTGACAAAACAATTCAAAATAACGATGTCATATAAACTGCTTTTGATTCTTCAAAAATTCATATTATGACAATCGAATTTTATTTACCGACAAAAGAATACAGTTCAACATAATTTAAGCTTATAATATTTTTTTTAAATATTAAATCTAACTAATATTACATCGCTAATCGAGCAATCAATTTTTTAAAGTTAGCATCAATATATTTATATGTTGCAAGGTGAAAGCAATTTATTTGCCCGTGTTGCTGATGGTGATGAAAGTGCCTTTACAACCATTTTTTCTCATTATGTGCCGCGTATTCAATCGTTTCTTTTTAAGATGGTAAAATCGAAAGAAGCGGCGGAAGAAATTGTACACGATGTATTTTTATCGCTCTGGATAAACCGGGAAAAACTTCCCGCCATCGAAAATTACCAGGCTTATATTTTTACGGCGGCTACCAATAAAACGTACACATATCTTAAAAGCGCGGTCGGGAAGAAAAAGGTATTTTCAATATACAAAAAACGATAACGGAAGAAATTAATACAACGGAAGAAACCATCAATTTCCGGGAGATTAACGGAATGATAAGACAAGCCATTGAAATGTTGCCGCCTCAGCGAAAACTGGTTTTAAAATTAAGCCGGGAAGAGGGGTTGAGCCACGATGAGATAAGCGCGCAACTGAAGATTTCCAAAAACACAGTAAAAAATCAGATTGTACATGCCTTACAGTTTATTAAACAGCATATTCAAAACTCTTCCGGTTTGCCGGTAATTTTAGTTATCGGCAAGGAAATTTACCTGATGATTTTTCACCAATGATTGTTATGAAATTTTCAGTTGCGCGCGATATCGGATTCTTTGATATTGGATGCCTTGATATTGGATTTTAAACCGGGATTTTATATATTGAATTTATATTCTTTGAAGTTTAGCGTGCAAATCTTCGCCCACCAGATTTTTTGCAATAATGGTTCCGTTGGGGTCCAGCAGAAAGTTAGACGGTAATGTATTGATATCATATTTTCTCACCGCATCATTCTGCCAGGCTCTGAAATCGCAAACATGCGACCAGTAAAGACGTTCTTCTTTTATAGCGTTTAACCAGCTTGTTCTGTTATTATCTAACGAAACACTTAAAATTGTAAAGTTTCTATGCTGGTAAGTATGAAAAGCCGTTACCAGGTTCTGGCATTCTGTGCGCGAAGCAAAGTTCCAGCTTGCCCAGAAATTAACCAGTACGTATTGCCCGCGAAAATTGCTTAGCGACACATTTTCTTCAAACAAATCGGGCTGCGTAAAATCGGGCGCTGTTTTGCCAATGCTGGTCAGCCTGTCAACTTCAATCGCATACAAAATATCTTTGCCTGCTTTTGTGTTTTTAACCTGCGGCGTAAGCAAGCTCATTACATCTGCAATTTCATTCATTGGCAATTTGCCACGCAATTGAGTTGCTATTAAAAAAGCACTGATACTTGAATTTGGATGTTCAATAACCCATTGTTTGGTGATGGCTAATTTCATAGTGTCCATATCTTTTATTTTTTGTTTTAGAAATAGGAAGCCCGCTTTATTACGCATAAAGTTTTATCTACTTTCCGGGAAATAATTATGAATTGGTGTTACAGACTCGTGATGAGTGGTTATATGAGATTTACGCAGTTATTATCCTTTCTTAATCGTTTTGCTGTTTCTTTTTGTTGTTATATATATTTAGACTACAATGGGTGTAAGAACGACTATTCATTCTTAAAAAATTTTTTTGGATTTTCAGATTCTAAATATTTACAGCAAAAATCAGTAGCCGGGGTTTTGTTGTATTTGAAGGTTTCTGTTGATTTCGGTTTGCGGTATGGGTAACGTCAGGACTTCTTTATTTTTGATGGTGGGCAGTAAGTTTTGCAGCGTTGCAAAAGGCAGCCTGCGCACGGCAAACCAATCCAGCCCGCTTTCGAAGACAAAGTTTTTCATTTCTTCTTTTACAATCAGAAGTTGCAGTTGCGCCTGTGTAGTTGCAGCATCGACTTCGGTAAATTCTGTAAAACCTGCATGCTGCAGGACCGTTTTCAATAAATCTCTGGCTTCATTCATCTCTCCGCCGGAGGCAACGATGGCTTCGGCTTCTAATAAATAAGCTTCCGTTAACCGGAACGCATAACTGTATTCCGTCAGCGGGTCAGGCGTTGGGTTGTTTACGTCTTTTGTATAATATTTGGTGATGACAGGAGCGCCGTCAGGAATAAAATAATTAAAGCCTTTTTTAACCATCCAGTTGCTTCGCGGATCGTTAGCCAGCATACTCAGCAAGCTGTCGCTTGCGATGTAAGAGCTGAAAATGTAATTCAGGTACTGGTATTTATAAGCCTGCGTCGGGAAAGGCTGTACACCGAGTATCACCTCTTTACTGGCAAGGTTTTTATTTAGAAAAATATCCTTTACACTATCTTCCAGTGTAAACGGGCTGTTGGCAATCATATCTTTGGTAAGTGATATTACCGAAGCGTTATCGCCCTCTGCATTCCGGTTTATCAGCAAGCGTGCTTTTAAGAGTTTGGCTGCCCACACACTGGCAGAAGTGTTACCGGCAGCATTTATATTGGGCAAGGCTGCAATGGCAGAATCGAGGTCTGTTACAATATAATCATACGTTTCGGCTACCGTGCTGCGCGGCAAGGTTAAATTTTTTGAACTCACAAATTCTGTACGCAGCATATTGCCGTACTTACTTGTTACATCAGCATACTGCCCAAAATATAACAACAGGTTTGTATTGGCAAACGCTCGTAAAAACCGGGCTTCCCCTATCATTTCCGTTTTTACCGAATCCGCTATGCTGGTTACCGGCAGCACATTTTTAATAAAGCCGTTTGCCGCGTTGATGATGGCATAGTTATAATTCCACATATCCGGAATCGTATAACTCTGCGAGTTGTAGGTGTGTTCCGCCAGGTCATAACCGCTGTAAACGCTTGCCACCAGACCACTTAATCCCGAAGCCGGAACTTCATTCACACTCACCCATTGAATTTGCTGCTGGTTAACGGCATCAGCAAAAAGATAATAGACGCCGTTTAAAACTGTTTGCGCACCCTGCCGGTCAGCAATCACATTACCATCCACTTCCTGCGAAGTCGGGAAAACATCAAGCTGTTTTTTACAGGCTGATATTGAGCAGGTAAAAAAAGCGAACAATAAAATTTTTATGTACATGTTTTGCATCGTTTGTTTCTTTAGGTATCAAAAACCAACTTTTACACCTGCCGTAAAAGTTTTTGTATTCGGGTAATTGCTTGCATCAAAATAACCGCCGCCAACGCTGTAGGGATCGTCTGATGTTTCGGGATTATTACCCGGATACCTGGTAATGGTAAATAAGTTGGTGACGGACAAATAGACGGACGCATTTTTCACCGATGCTTTTTGTAAAAAGCCCGATGGTTTCAACCTGTAATTAAACGTAACGGTTCTTAGTTTTACATACGAAGAATTAAAAATGCTGAGACTGGTTTTGAGTGTATATATGCGGCTGTCATATATTAGTCTTGGCTGATCGGTCGGGTGTTCCGGTGTGTAGCGGTTCAGCATTACCGCATTCGAGTTGGAGGTTCCCCTGAACTGTATACTTCCTACATGGTCTGCCCACATCAGCTCGCCGCCCACCGAGTAGGTAAAATAAAAGTTCATGTCAAAGTTTTTGTAGGTAAACCCTTGCGTAAAGCCGCCAAAATATTTAGGCGCGCCATGACCCGCTATGGCGCCATAATTAAACTTGTGCGTTACGCTGTCCATCCCGTACATCGGGTCGCCAAGTCCTAAAAAAGGATAAGCATTAATATAACCGGCTGCTGTTAATTGTGCTTTATAATCGTCAAGTTCTTTTTGTGTTTTAATAATACCGGTTACGGGCAGGGCGGTTATTAGCCCTAAGGGCTGCCCCTGTACAAGCGCCGTATTCTGGTATTCCAGCCCGGTGAGGTTTCCGATCTGGTCACGGCTGGCTTCCGGGTTTAGCTGGGTAACAATCGATTTGTTCCAGGTGATATTAACGGATGCGTTCCAGCGAAAATCTTTTGTCCTGATAATATCTCCCTGCAGCGAAAGTTCATAGCCTGTGTTTTTTATACCCGCCGCGTTATATAGCAGGGAAGCGTAGGAACTGCTCGGTGTAACGGGTAGCGACAACAGGACGCCTTGACTTTGTTTATGATAATAATCTGCCGTTCCCTGCAGCCTGTTTTTAAAGAAAGAAAAATCGATTCCCAGGTCGGTTTCTTTTGCCTGCTCCCATTGGATAGCGGCATTGCCCAACTGGGTGGGGATCAGTGCACTTGCGCCCCGGTAGCTGGTGGGTGAGTATAAGGTGCGGTACATCTGGTTACCGATATTCTGGGTACCGGTTAAGCCGTAACTGCCCCTCAATTTAATATCATCAATCCAGTTTACCTTCTTTAAAAAGGTTTCTTTGGATATGCGCCAGGCAAGGGCACCTGAAGGGAAGTAGCCGAACTTATTGTCAGGACCGAATTTGGATGAGCCATCTGCCCTGCCGGTAAAGGTAACGAGGTATTTATCCAGGTAGCCATAATTAGCCCTGGCATAAAACGATACGAGGTAGCTTTGCGGCTTACCCGGGTTATCGCCCTGCACCCGCAGCGGCGTAACGGCAGAAGACAAGTTGTTTAATATATCATCGTTGGGATAGCCGTATGCCGTGGCGCTGAAGAAGCTGGTTTTATTGGTTTCATACGACGTGCCCGCCAGGATATTTACATCGTGTTTCTGATGGAATGAATGATTGTAAGTGAGTGTATTTTCTATAAACCAGCTGGTTAACTGGCTGGTCGAGTTGCTGCCGATACCGGCAGTGTTGGCACCGGCAAAAGAGCTTACGCCTATATAAGACGGCGTATAGTTGCGCTGGTTATAATTGGTGAAGTTTAAGGATGCGGTGCTTT
Organism: Ilyomonas sp.; assembly: GCA_965199845.1. Lineage (GTDB taxonomy): Bacteria > Bacteroidota > Bacteroidia > Chitinophagales > Chitinophagaceae > Ilyomonas. Next base: position 15,609 of record CBDATZ010000011.1, on the reverse strand, counting down.
TAAACTGCAGGCTTTTGGTTATATTGTACAGTGCGGTAAGCGAACCCAGTAAGTTCAGCATTTTAGAGTTGTTGGTGGCAGTGGCAAGGGCAAGCGGGTTAATAAACCTGTTTGGGTCCCTGCCATCCACCGTACTGAAACTGGTAGGTTTACCTAAGGAATCGTAGGCAGCATAATCCGGTCTTGCCCGTAAAGCCTGGGCATAAACGCCGTTTGACAGGTTTTGATTGGTATAGCCAAGGTCGAGGTTGGTAATAAAAGAAAAGCGGCTGCCGATTTCGTTTTCAATATTTATTTTGCCTGCCACGCGCTGGTAATCGGTTGCTATCACAACACCCGGTGTGCTGTTAAAGGCAATGGAACTGTAATACTTGGTAGCCGAACCGCCGCCCTGTATGGATATCTGGGCATTATTGGAAAACGTATTACGGGTAACGAGGTCCACCCAATCTGTATTTGCCTTGCCGAAAAAAGTGCCCGGTGTATGTAAGATAGCATCGACATCCGGGGGAGGCGGCGCCCCGTAGCCCGCCAGCCAGGTACTGTCAGTTACGGCTCCTTCAGTAAGCAGCATTTTATATTGCGATGCATTTAAAAGATTGGGTTTTCTGATGATCCGGGAAAAAGTGCCGGAGTAATCAAAAGTGATTTGCGGCTTCATATCTTTCTTTCCCTTTTTGGTGGTAATGATTACCACGCCGTTGGCTGCCTTGGAACCATAAATAGCTGTTGAAGAAGCATCTTTTAAGATAGTGATGGATTCGATGTCATCAATATTTAAAGTGCCGAGGCTGTTTAAACCGTTTACAAAAGCGGCAGACATGCCGGTGCTTACCAGACCGGCTACGCCCACGATGTCATCAGCCACAGGGCTTCTGACATCGAAACCGGGATTAATATAATTGGATTTTACCTGCACCGGCACGCCATCAATAACATATAGCGGGTCATTGCCGCCTAACAGGGAAGTAGAGCCCCGCACCCGGATGCGCACGGCACCACCGGGCGTGCCATCCGTTTTTGTCACCTGCACACCGGCTGCTTTGCCGGCAATAGCGTTATCAACCGTCATAAAGGGAACGTCCTGGATGTCTTTTGTAGATATGATGGATACAGAACCGGTTACATCTTTCTTCTGCACGGTCCCATAACCTATCACAACTGTCTCACTTAACTCCGCAACTTTTGTTTGTAACGTAATGGTTGGGTTTGCTGCTTCGTTTATTGTGTATAAAAAGTCTTCATAACCAACAGAAGAAATTTGTAGTATTTCGCCTTTTTCACCGCGAATACTAAACATACCGTTCTCGCCTGTTGATTTTCCTTTTCCTGTTGTTGTATTCAGTATAGATACATTAGAAAGCGGTTCTTTGTTATCATTCTCTATTTTACCCGTAATAACAAGTTGTATATTTTGAGGAACATTTGTTTGTTGTTCCGTTGATTGCTTTGCGCCGGTAATGATGATGGTTTTATCTACAATTTTATAATCTAAACCGGCTGCGCTACAAATCATTTGTACGGCAATACTCACTGCTATATTATCAGCATCAATAGTTACGTCTTTTGCTTTTTTTATAATATCCTGGTTATATAAAAACTGGAAGCCGGTTTGTTTTGTTACTTCCCGGATAACACTTTCAATGGAAGCTTTTTTTACATGAAGAGTTACTTTCTGGCAATAGCTTTTAGTTTGTATTATCAGAAATATAAAAAGCAGGAGAATGGTTATGAATTTCATGGCCACAAAATTTAGATATGCAGAACGGATATTTTCTGCCAGATAAATGAATCCCTTTCACGGTGTTAGTATAAAGGTTAATAGAGGAAGGTACTTGAATTTTTATTTTCTGGTTATTCTTGCTTATAGCATGAATGAAGGTACATTTTGATTTATCAAATCAATAAATCAAAATTAAGCACCTATTTCTAAGAATGAGTATATCGGAGATTAAAAAAGGAGATTGGCTAATAAATGTAAGTGAAAAACAAGTCTTCGTTTTTCTACATCAAAAGATAAGTATCAGCCACCGGAGAAGATTTTTGAAAAGATAAAAAGTGGAAGTTTGACAACCTGGTTTTCGATTACAATGATAAGAACGGAAGCAGATTTTGCGATTGATAGTTGATAACTAAAACAGCTGTTTTGTTACAAATATTTTTGATTTGAACAACGCGATTGAAGATAAGTTGAGGAAGAAATAAAATTCTTTTGAAGTTCCTTGTAATGAAATCAAATGAAATAGAATTACTGGCTTTCTATAGAGTTGATAAAAAACAGGTAAGTAAATATAAAACTTACTTACCTGTTACAATAACCTGTGTGCCTTTAATTTCAAAATGTTCGCCGCCTGTTAGTTCGAGCATTTCCAACACTTTTGAAATATCCTGGTCTTTTTTGATAGTACCTGTATAGTACTGTAATATTGGATTTTTTATAATGAAGTCTGCATTGTACCAGCGAGAAAGCTGTTTTACAACTTCTAATATGCTATCGTTTTTAAAAGAGAAATCTCCGTTTTTCCAGGCAACTACTTTGTCTGTATCTACATTTTGCAACAGCTTTATGTTACTGTTATCCGTTAATTGCGCTTGCTGTCCCGGTTTCAGTAATGTGTTGCTTTTGCTGTTCGATATTTTTACAGAACCTTCCAGCAACGTTGTTTTGTAAACACCTTCATCGTCGTAAGACATTATATTAAAATGCGTTCCCAGCACTTCAACATGCATTCCGTTTGCCGTAACATGAAAAGGCATGGCTGCATTTTTTGCCACTTCAAAATAAGCTTCGCCTTTTAATTGTACATCTCTTTCCGTACCATTAAAAGCGGTTGAATAAGTAAGGGAAGAGGCGGAGTTTAACCAAACCTTTGTGCCGTCAGATAAAGTAACCTGGAATTGTCCGCCCCTCGGAGTTGAAATTGTATTGTGATATATTTTAGCCGTATTATTCGCAGAATTTGCCTCGTATGCAAGTTGTCCGTCAGCCGACTTTACAATCTTAATATTTCCCTGTTCTGCCAGTTTACCATTCGCTGCATGATCCAGTGTAATTGCAGAACCGTTGTCTAATGTAAGCGTTGCTTTATTTCCACCGGGAACAATCGTTTGTGGCTTGTCTGCGGCGGTTGTATTTACTTTAGCTACATTTTCCGTTGTCGGGTGGTTAAAAAAAAATAATGTGGCGCCGGCAATGGCAAAAATAAATACAGCCGCCGCTGCAAACCTCGTCCATTGCAATATTTTTCTCTTTGGTTGTAATTGTATAACCTGAAGTTTTTCTTCACTCTGCGTTTTTGTTTGCAGGATGTTTTCTAAAACCGGTTGCCATTCACTATTATCAAACTCTGTATTCGCTTCGCTGTTGGTGAGCATTTGTATCAGAGTTGACTTCACATCATCTTCATATTCAGAATTAATTATGAGATCAAATAACTCCATTTCTTCATCCTGCGAAGTTTTTTGCTCCGCATATCTGCTTAATAAATATTCTATTCGTTCCTGGTCAGGCATATTCTTGTATTTTTCAAGTTAGTAATCATAGCCTCTATACAATAGACTATGGTTTGAAAACTAAGGACTATTCGCAAGAAAACTTTTTTTGCGTTCAGATAAGAAATGAAAAATAATTCCTTCCTCATCTTCTTGTATCAGGTTTTACTTCCGTAACAAATTATCGCAAATAGTTATTATATTGAATTTCGTTGTGAGAATTTTGTTTCGTAATCATAAGCTTGAATCTATTTTGAATTGAATTTTTTCCGGGGTAAAATACAAACAATTGTATGTAAACAGCCACAAATAACGTACTCTTGGTTTCATAAAATTATAAATTCTTCAATATATACCAGATTTTTTTCTATTAACCATTGAAGCTGATAAAAAAGATAAAGCTGTTTTTGAACAAAAATATACAGCGATATATACTTTTACGCTACTTACATTATGATTGATAAACTGAAAGAGTGGGATACAAATCTGTTCCTGTACCTAAACAGCAGGCACAACAATTTTTTTGATATTATCATGTATTGGGCAAGCGATAAACTTTTCTGGCTGCCATTTTATCTTTTCCTGGCTATCATTGTTGTAAGGCAATTCAGGAAAAAAAGTATTCTGATTTTTATATTTATTGCTGCACTTATTACTGTTAGCGACCAACTGGCTTCTAACTTTTTAAAAAATACTGTAAAACGTTTGCGTCCTTCTCACGAAGAAGCTTTGCAAGGTTTCATTCATTTAAGTAAAGCTGGTGCGGGCGGACCGTATGGTTTTATATCTTCTCACGCGTGTAATTCTTTTGCGTTGTTTGCGTTTCTTTCTTTCCTGCTTCCGGCGTCTTTTCGTCCGTTAAAATATATTCTTTTTTTCTGGGCAAGCCTGGTTAGTTACAGCCGCGTTTATAATGGCGTTCATTATCCCGGCGATGTAATTGTAGCGGCTGTTTTGGGCAGTTTGTTAGGATGGTTGTTTGCCCGGATTTATTTTTATATAGAAAGCAAATGGCATTTTAATAAGTAGGATTTTTTTAGGCAGCTATATATTAATTGTGACAAGGAAAGAATAAAAAAACCGGGCACATGAAGACCGGTTGATTTAAAGAAGATTATTGTTTCTTAAAATGTTTTTGAAAATAGTTGGCGACTTGCCAAATACCAAGACCAAATAAAAAAAGGTCACCGAGTATTATTAACATCAGCTATCGTTTTAGTGAAGCTAAAACAAAAACCCAACTCTTGCTTCAACTGATATAGTTGCCTAAATTTTATTGATAATTATGTAATAGATGTAGCGGTTGCATCTTTTGAAAAAAAACAACTGTTATGAAACAATCAATCAGTTTACACATTCCGGAACCTTGCCATGAAAACTGGAATAAAATGACGCCTACCCGGCAAGGAAAATTTTGCTCTGTCTGCAGTAAACAGGTAATTGATTTCTCATTGATGAGCGACAACCAGATTCTGAATTATCTGAAAAACAATACAGGTAATTTATGCGGTCGTTTTGACGAAACTCAATTGCAGCGCACCTTAATAGAGACAAAAGTAAGTCGCAAGCGAAGTTGGTATGCCATGTTTGTTTTGCCATTTGTCTTTTTATTTCAAAAGAGCTTTGGTCAAAAAACTTCGTCATATAATGCCAAAATCATTACCAATAAAGTTATCCCGAAAGAACAAGCAACTGTGGGCTTTGTATTTCCAGGATTGCCTGGTCAGGATTCTATAAATTTATTTTCGATAAACGGAACTGTAAAAGATAATTCTGGAAATCCTGTCGGAGGCGCGTCAGTTGTTATAGAAGAAACGAATCAAGGAGTAGCAACAGATTCGTTTGGCAGATTTACTATTTCTGCGCCATTCAGCTATAGCTCTGTTACACTTACTGCTTCTTATATTGGTTATGAAATCATCAAAAAACATATCAGTTTAGCAAAGGAGAATAACGAAGTAAATTTTGTGATGAATAATAAGAACGAATCGGTGCTAAACAATGTGATTGTTACCAGCTATCTTACAAAACAATATGTTACTACCCTGGGAGGTATAAGTATTTGTAAGAAGTTTACAACAAAAGAAAAGTTAGATACTTCTGTTCGCAAAATACTTCATATCAACCCTTTTACTGTATATCCAAATCCTGCGAAAAGCGGTGCTATTATTCAAATAAAAAGTAATGAAGCCGGCAATTTCGAGTTGCAGTTGTTAAGCAGTAATTCTGCTTTACTGATTGCAGAGAACATTTTATTTACTAATAAAAACTCGTCAGCGTCTTTTCAGGTTCCTAACAATATTTCTTCAGGTGTGTATTATCTACGGCTAATTGATATACAAACTAAAAAATCATCTTTAGAAAAAATAATCATCCAATAATTCTTATATAAAAATAATAGTTTTGAATAACTAACAATTGTTAGTTTACTTCGCTCTAACAAATAAAATATGGATTTCCAACTGAGCGAAGAACAGTTATTAATAAAAGCCGCCGCGCGCGATTTTGCGGTACGCGAATGCTTGCCCGGCATTATTGAGCGCGATGAAAAACAAAAATTTCCTAAAGAGCAAATAGAAAAATTAGCTGAATTGGGTTTTATGGGAATGATGGTTTCTAACGACTACGGCGGCGCTGGTTTAGACACAATTAGTTATGTGCTTGCGATGGAAGAAATTTGTAGCATTGATGCAAGTATTGGCGTTATAATGAGTGTCAATAACAGTCTTGTTTGCTGGGGTTTGGAAGCTTTCGGAACCGAAGAACAAAAGCAAAAATACCTCACCTGTTTAGCCCGAGGAACTAAGGATGGAGAGTTGCATATCGGTGCTTTTCTTTTAAGCGAACCGGAAGCTGGCAGCGATGCGTCACATCAAAAAACGACGGCAAAAGATAAAGGCGATTATTACGTATTAAATGGCGTTAAAAACTGGATAACAAATGGCACCACAGCGAGTTGCTATCTGGTAATGGCGCAGACAGATTCTTCCGCAGGTTCGCGTGGAATCATCACGTTAATTGTTGAGCGCGCTTGGGAAGGCGTAACCGTTTCTGCCAAAGAAAATAAAATGGGAATTCGTGCCAGCGATACGGCATCTGTTATGTTTACCGATGTGAAAGTTCCCAAACAAAACCGGATGGGAAATGAGGGCTTTGGTTTTACTTTCGCAATGAAGACGCTTGCAGGCGGTCGCATTGGCATTGCATCTCAGGCACTTGGTATTGCAAAAGGCGCTTACGATTTATCGGTTGCATATTCTAAAAACCGCAAGGCTTTTGGTGAAGAAATCAGCCGGCATCAGGCAATACAATTTAAGTTGGCTGATATGGCAACACGTATAGATGCCGCGCGGATGCTGTGTTTAAAAGCGGCCTGGTTAAAAGATAATCACCTGGATTATGCAACCGCTTCTTCCATGGCAAAAGTATATGCCAGCGAAACGGCGATGTGGGTAACCACAGAAGCTGTACAAATACATGGCGGCAATGGATATGTAAAAGAATATCACGTTGAGCGTATGATGCGCGATGCCAAGATTACACAGATTTATGAAGGCACCAGCGAAGTGCAGCGTATTGTTATCAGCCGGAATATTTTAAAGTAAGGAATCGTTTATCTTGCGAAGATTTGATACATGCTGCGCAACATTTTTCTTTTTTTTTTTCTGTGCTTTTTTATACACTGTTCGGCGCAGCACGATTCACTTATCAGTCAACTTCTAAAACGAATTGCATCGCAACAAATTATAACCGAAAATGGTTTTACAAAGGGCAATTTCCCATCTTATATTACCAACAAACCGTCTTTTAAAAAAAGAAAGAAAGATGACAATGTTTTTTTTGCGGCGTTAATCAATTATACACTTCGACAACAATACAATTTTCTTTCTGCAGACAATAAACTTTTACTCGATTCCATTCAACAAAAAACAAACGATTTATACAAACACTTTCAAAACAAAAAAGGCCGGCTTACTTATAACTTCTGGCGCACAGATACGAGCTTTCTTTTTCCATATACAAGCTGGATTTATCGAATCAAAAAGAACACATCGCTGCCCGATGATATGGATGATACATTGCTAAGTCTTCTGGCGCAAAACAGCGATAGCACAAGTGCTGCGCAGGCTCACGCTATCATGCAGGAATATGTCAACAAAAGCAAGGCAGCTAAAACAATTGAAAAAAAATACCGCTCTTATAAAACATATTCTGTCTGGTATGGAAAAAACTTTCCGCCTGTATATGATGTTTGTGTATTGAGCAATATTCTTTCGTTTGTTCAGCATTATAATTTGCGCTGGACTAATGCCGACAGTACCGCGCTTGCTGTTATTGCTGAAAGTATAAACAACAACGATTACATCAGAAAACCCATTTATATTTCGCCTTATTATGGCAGCACGTCTCTCTTTTTATATCATCTCGCCAGGTTGATGAGTTATAAAAAAATTCCGCAGTTAGAAGCTTATAAAACAAAGCTGGTTATTTCTGCCATAAATGAGTTTGCAAACACAAATGATTTGCTTAATCAAGTCATTTTATCTTCGGCTATTATGAAATGGGGTTACACGCCGCCGGCAATACATCTTCCTGATAACGACCAGATTTTTCAACAAATTGAAAGCAGTGATTTACCTTTTTTTATTGGTAATATTCCTTCCTACTTTTCTTCCTACTACAAACATTTTTTTACCCAAAGAGATTGGTTAATTTTCTATCATTATTGTCCGGCTTTTAATGATGCTTTGTTTCTTGAATATTTAATTCTCAAAGAAAAAAGTTTACAATAAATAAAACACTAGACATATCATACTGTAAACAAATTACATGGCATTAGTCGTTTACTTTTGCCGTTAAATTATTTATCTTGGTAAACGTTGAAGCATACAATCAAATTATCAGCGAACTCACTCCAAAAAGTGTAACATTGGTTGCAGTCAGCAAAACAAAACCGGTTGAAGATATACTTGAACTCTACAATTTGGGTCAACGGGATTTTGGTGAAAATTATGTTCAGGAATTAGTAGATAAACAAGCTCAGTTACCACAAGATATTCGCTGGCATTTCATTGGTCATCTGCAAAGTAATAAAGTAAAATACATCGCTTCATTTGTTCATCTGATTCATGGTATTGATAATGAAAAATTATTAAACGAAGTAAATAAGCAAGCTGCGAAACAGAATCGCATGATTCATTGTCTTTTACAAATTCATATTGCTATTGAAGAAACAAAATTTGGGATGAATAAAGAAGAAGCAGAACTTTTGGTAAACAAAATAATGTCTGATGAACAAGACATAAATATTTCTCTGGAAGGCTTAATGGGATTGGCTTCCAACACAGATAACATTAATAAAACAAGAAATGAATTTAAACAGTTAAAAGAACTTTGCAACAAACTGTTTACAATATCAACTAATAACAATCAACCACCCATTCTTTCCATGGGCATGAGCGGCGATTACAAAATTGCCGTCGAAGAAGGAAGTAATATGGTGCGCATCGGCAGCCTTTTATTTGGCGAAAGAAATTATAAGCAATAGTTTATGAAACCATTTTTTATTTTACTCATTGTATTCGGTGTTGCAGTAATTATAAATTATGCAATTTACGGCGAAGCGAACCTTTTGTTAAGCGGAAAAATAGCTTTGAGTATAATGATGATATTTACCTCTTTTGGTCATTTTAAATTCACTAAAGGCATGGCTATGATGTTGCCGCCATTTGTACCTGCCAAATCATTTATCATTTATGTAACCGGAGTCCTGGAAATCGTATTAGCCATTACACTTTTTACCTCGTTCAGTTATTACGCCGGCTGGTTACTTATCATTCTTTTTATTGTATTTCTTCCGGCAAATGTGTACGCATCTGCTAAACACATCAACTACGAAACTGCTGCTTATGATGGCAAAGGCTTATCTTATCTTTGGTTTCGTATTCCTTTCCAGCTATTGCTCATTTGGTGGACATGGTATTTTATCTTACGACCGCACTAATTATATCAATTCATTTTACTACATAATAACCTTGCAGCTGTCAATAAATTTTTAGATTACCAACTTTTACAACTTCAGTTGAACATCGTTGCCATCAAAATTTGTTGTTTTACTCTTTTACATAAAAAGAAAAAGAATCATTCTTATACGCTTTTTGAAAATAATCGCGCTATAATAAAACACGATAATACAAATTCTATCCGCCGATAAAAAATCACTCCGATTTTTTTTCAAAGCCTTGCTACCTGTGTTCAAAACGCATTCAATCCAATCAAAAAAATCTTATAATCCACAAAATCTCCCCAAATCTCCGTTCCCGATTTGTCTTGTATTTATTCAGTCCTATATCTTTGCACATGGCAACAAACAATGTTCTTTCTTCTTCGCTCTCAGACAACCGCATTTTTATAGAAGGCTTAACGTACGATGATGTTTTGTTACTGCCCGCCTACAGTGAAGTTCTTCCGCGCGAAGTCAACATTCAATCACATCTTACAAAATCCATTACACTCAATGTTCCTTTAATGTCCGCAGCTATGGACACCGTTACCGAAGCCAACCTTGCAATTGCATTGGCGCGCGAAGGTGGCGTTGGTATTCTGCATAAAAACATGAGTATTGAAAAACAGGCAGAACAGGTTCGAAAAGTAAAGCGAAGCGAAAGCGGGTTAATCATAGACCCGATTACGTTATATGTTGAAAATACAATTGGCGACGCTCTTCGCCTGATGAAAGAAAACAAAATCGGCGGAATTCCTATTGTTGATAGTAATAATATTTTGGTTGGCATTCTCACCAACCGCGATCTGCGTTTTGAAAAAGACAAGCAACGTTTGGTAAGCGAAGTAATGACAAAAGAAAATCTCATAACTGCGCCGGAAGGAACCAGCATGAAAGAGGCTGAATCGATACTTCAGGAATACAAAATAGAAAAATTACCGGTGGTAAGTCATAACGGGCGTTTGATTGGTTTGATTACATACAGAGATATTTTGCAACTGCGTAATTTTCCGGATGCCGTAAAAGATAATTATGGACGATTGCTTGTTGGCGCTGCGTTAGGTATTACAAAAGATTTATTAGACAGAGCGTATGCTTTGCAACAGGTTGGTACCGATGTCGTGGGTTTGGATAGTGCGCATGGTCACAGCCGTGGTGTAATTGAAGCTTTAAAAACTTTGAAAAGCAATTTTAAAAACTTACAGGTAATTGCCGGTAATGTTGGCACCGCAACCGGCGCAAAAGCCCTGGCAGAAGCTGGTGCCGATGCGGTAAAAGTCGGTATTGGTCCGGGTTCTATTTGCACAACCCGCATTGTTGCCGGTGCAGGCGTACCACAACTGACAGCGATTATGCAAGCTGCGTCTGAATTGAAAAAACTGAATGTACCGCTTATTGCCGATGGCGGCATTCGTTATACCGGAGATATGGTTAAAGCATTAGCTGCCGGTGCCAATGTGGTGATGATGGGAAGTGTATTTGCCGGAGTGGAAGAAAGTCCCGGAGAAACCATTATTTACGAAGGCAGAAAGTTTAAAGAATATCGGGGTATGGGAAGTATCGGCGCGATGCAGCAAGGCAGCAGCGACCGTTATTTCCAGGATGTGGAAGATGATATTAAAAAGCTGGTTCCCGAAGGCATCGAAGGCCGTGTGGCATATAAAGGTTCTTTAAGTGAAGTGGTGGCGCAATATGTTGGCGGTTTGCGCGCTGGTATGGGATATTGCGGCGCACCGGATATTGAAACATTACAGCAGGCGCAATTTGTAAAAATTACCAATGCCGGTATGCGCGAAAGCCATGCACATGATATTGAAATAACGAAGGAATCGCCAAATTACAGCCGGCGATAGAAAATTTTATTAGACAGCTTATACCTTCTTTACAAATAGAGAAGGAGTAAGAAATATTGTTATCAATTAGAAGTACAGATATTGGTAACGTTATCTGTCTATTTTTCCAGATAGATTTTTTTCATTTCCTGATATCTATTATTCTTTTAAGAACTGCGGTGAAATTTATCAACCGCAACTTTTTGCGAACTATAAATTCCTGAATGCCCGCTAAAATAATACGCCGTAAAACACGCCACTGCATAATAGATAACATTGTGCGAACCAAACAATTCAATACCCATAAGAGTACAGGCAAGCGGCGTGTTGGTTGCGCCTGCAAAAACAGCAATGAAACCTAAACCGGCAAACAAATCAACCGGCGAACCACTTATCATGGCTAATGTATTTCCTAAGGTTGCGCCGATAAAAAAAAGTGGTGTTACTTCGCCGCCTTTGAAGCCGCTGCTTAACGTAATGGCTGTTAATAATAACTTCCACAACCAACTCCACGATGTTGCGCCGCCAGGCTGAAAGGCAGATACAATGCTGATTCCATTGTTTGGATTGGTAACGCCAAGACCCAGGTAATCCCATGTTCCCAATACATAACTGATAGAAATAACAAGCACACTTCCAACCAGAATAATGATGTATTGATTTGAAATATATTTCGTTGATAAATATTTGATTGAATGCGAAAGCCGGGCGAAAAGAAAGCTTGCTAAACCAAAGAAAGCGCCGGCGATAATAACTTTGCAAAGCAGCCATATATCAAATGAAACAAAAGGGAAATAATGCGCTGCATTTTCTGTAAAAAGAATATTGTATTGTGTATGATGAATGCCAAATGAAGAACATGTAATATCGGCAATTAAACTTGCCATCAGACAAGGCAGCAACGCATCGTATTGAATTCTCCCGATCGCCAATACTTCCATAGCGAAAACAGCGCCCGCAACCGGCGTTCCGAACACAGCACCAAAACCGCCAGCCATGCCGCTCATGAGTAAAATGCGTTTGTCTTCGTGTTTTAATTTGTACCAGCGGGAAAACAGGTAAGATAAACTTCCTCCCATTTGAACGGCAGTTCCTTCGCGCCCGGCCGATCCGCCAAAGAGATGCGTAATAATAGTAGCTGACAAGACCAAAGGCGCCATTCGTATGGGAACGCCACCGCCGGGCTTGTGTATTTCATCCATTATCAGGTTGTTACCGGCGGCAGAATTTTTTCCAAACTTGTTATACAAAAAAGTAATGATGATACCCGCAACCGGAAGAAAAAAGATAATCCACAAATGTTGCCAGCGATAAGCGGTTGCTTTATCTAACAACCACAAAAAGAAGGCGACCAAAGAACCGGTTGTTATAGCCACCGGAACTATCAGGATAGTCCAATATAATAAGTTGTATGTAATTTTTGCTGGCTCGTAAAGAAACTTTGGTTTGCGCATCCTACAAATAGATTTACGAAGTAATGAAATTCGTATTTGCAGGCGCCATTAGTCTTACAGAAAGCAGACGGTTGGGGCAGGAAGACACCATTTCCTGTTTTGTAAAAAACGAAGATAATGCGTTTTGTGTGATTGATTACGCAGTTTAATTTTTCCTCAACCCAACTTCTGAATTATTTCATCTTGCTTCGTGCTTTTAATCCTTTATTTTGTAACTCGTAATAACTGATCGAAGTCATATTTCAGTTCAACCAAAATAGAATAATGGAAAACACAAAGGGAAAAAGAGAACCGATTTTCAACAATATAAAAGAAGTTGTTTTTATGTTATTGGGAGTCGTAACCGCCGCATTTGCATTAAAAGGTTTTTTAGTTCCCAATTCTTTTTTCGATGGTGGCGTTAATGGTATCTCGCTTTTAATTCATGAGATTTATCATATCAACCTGGCGTATGTTGTTTTGCTTGTAAATCTTCCTTTTTTAATTATCGGAGCTTATGTGGTAAATCGTCAGTTCGCAATCAAAACGTTTATCAGTATTGTTTTGATGGGTCTTTGTTTGAATTATGTTCAATATCCGATCATCACACACGATAAACTTTTGATCGCCGTTTTCGGCGGTTTTTTTCTGGGTGTTGGTATTGGCTTAACCATGCGTGCCGGTTGCGCGCTTGACGGTATAGAAGTATTAGGTTTATATACAGGCAAACGTTCCAGCTTTACCGTAACGGAGATTGTGTTTGGAATTAATGTCATTATCTTTTTAATTGCTGCTTTTAAGTTTGGTCCCGAAACTTCTTTGTATTCAATGCTTACTTATTTTGCAGCATCGAGAACCGTTGATTTTGTGGTTGAAGGTATTGAAGCTTATACCGGTGTAACGATCATTTCTGCCAAAAGCGAAGAAATAAAAAATCGTCTTGTAAACGAGCTGGGACGCGGGATTACGGTTTATAAAGGCGAGCGTGGTTACCTGCCCGGTTCATTTGAAATACATAGCGATGTGGACATTATTTTTACCGTGGTTACACGATTGGAAATGCGTAAACTTAAGAACTTAGTTAGCGAAGTTGATTCAAAAGCATTTGTGTTTGCCAATACAATCCGTGAAGCTTCTGGTGGCTTGATAAAAAGAAGAGCAAGTCATTAATTATTATTTGGATGAATGATGACTGAAGATGAAAACAGGTTTCAAAATTCTGTTCCTCTTTTTACTTCACATTTTGTTAATCTACTACTTCATATACAGTAACCAGGTTTGATTTGTTCTTCAAAGAAAAATCGCCGATTTTATTGCAGTTGAACGATTCGCGTACCTGGTTATAACAATATTCAGTAATGACAATCTGGTTAGGTTTTGAAATAGATTGCAGTCGTTGTGCCGTATTCACCACATCGCCAATAACGGTATAATCGAGACGGCGAAGATTTGCCGAACCGATGTTGCCGGAAATCAATTCTCCGCTGTTAATACCAATAGAAACATTGGGTGAAAAACCAAGATCGCTGTCTGCTTCTATTTTTGCTATCTGCGCTTTTAAAGCAAGACTGGCTTCGATAGCACGGTCTAAATGATATTCACCGCGAAAAACAGCCATAATCGCATCGCCGATAAATTTGTCAACATGACCTTTTTGCGCAATGATTTCTTTAACCATCACATCAAAATACCGGTTGAGTAACTTTAATAACGTTGTCAGCGCTTTGTGTTTCGGTAAGCGAAGTAAAACCGCAAATATCTATAAATGCAACAGTCGCATCAATAGTTTCGTTGCGCATTAATGTGGCTTCATATTCCGAACGATTCATAAAGCTGAGCACATTTTCATCTACATACATGCGCAGGATATTATTTTCCTGAATCGCTTTCAGTGTTTCTCTAATCTGGTTTACATGACGTAATGTTTTTTGCAGCGTTACTTCTAAATCATCAAAATTTACCGGCTTGCAGATGAAGTCGAAAGCGCCGCGATTCATAGCAGAACGAATATTGTCCATATCGCCGTAAGCCGATACAATTATGGACTTGATAACAGGACTGATTTCAGCTAATTTTTCAAGTAAAGTAAGCCCGTCCATTTCGGGCATATTAATATCGCTGCACACCACATCAATATCAGGATGTTCATGAATTTTACTCAAAGCATCGTTACCATTTATAGCAAACACAAAATTGTATTTGCCTTCCCGTATCTGTTTGCGAAACTTTTGTTTTATCAGTACTTCCAAATCCGTTTCATCATCAGCAACTAAAATCTTCGCCATTAGCTGTTCGTTATATTAAGTTTCTGTTTTAATAATGTAAAATCAAGTGGCTTGGTTAAAAAATCATCAGCGCCTAACTTGATGGCATTGTTATAATTTTCTTCATCGCCGTAAGCCGTTATCATCATCACCACGGGGCGGCGGTGAATAGTGATGATGTTTTATTTCCTGCAATAAATCGAGACCGCTCATGCCGGGCATATTAATATCTGAAAGAATCAAAACTGCTTCACGGTCATGATCATTCAGATAATTGAGAGCCTGTTCGCCTGAGTAAGCAAAAGCAAAAGTAACAAGCCCGCTGCGTATTTCTTTCCGGAAGCGTTGTTCGAATAATTGTTGCACATCTGTTTCGTCGTCAACAACAAGAATTTTCTTCATAGGAGATTCTTCAATAAAATTATATTATACCGGAATGGTAATTATGAATTTGGTGTATTTATCTTTTTCAGATTGAACTTCTATTTTACCGCTATGTTCTTTGGTTATAATATCATAACTCAAAGATAAGCCCAAACCCGTTCCTTGTCCCGTTGGTTTTGTGGTAAAAAATGGCTGAAAAA
>CBDATZ010000010.1:0-59986 GCA_965199845.1 Ilyomonas sp. | reverse complement strand
GAATTTACCTGAGAAATGTAAGGACTGTCTTAAATGAAGCTATTGAAAAAGGACTCATGCCTAAAGAAGCTTACCCGTTTGGAAAGCATAAATACCAAATACCTTCATCCCGTAACGTAAAAAAAGCTTTGCCACTGATGAATATAAAAGATATTGTCAATTACCAGCCGAAAAATATTTTCGAGGAAAAAGCCAGAGACCTATGGTTATTTACCTATTTATGCAATGGTATCAATGTAAAAGATATGGCAAAACTAAAGAGGCGAAATTTGAGTAAGGATACAATTGTATTTATACGCTCAAAATCCGAGAGAAGTACAAAGAAAGATTTAAAACCTATTATAGTAGTCCTCATTCCCGAAATCCAGAAGATTATTGACAGATGGGGCAAACCATTCTCTTCTTCAGATGATTTTATATTTGACATGTTAGATGGAACTGAAACTCCAAAAGTTGAGTTAAGTCGCATCAAGCAACAAACAAAAACGATTAATAAACACATGAAGCGAATAGGTATTGAATTAGAAATTGAGACAAAACTAACTACTTATGTTGCCCGACATTCATTTGCAACAGTATTAAAGCGTTCTGGTGCTCCTATTGAGTTTATAAGTGAAAGTTTAGGTCATAAAAATGTTAGGACAACAGAAAACTATTTAGATAGCTTTGATCACTCGATGAAAGAAAATTATCAGAAACAATTGTTGAATTTCAAATAAGTCAAATGCTTATCTGAACTTTCTTGTATTTGATCGAAATTCCGAATACAAGAGATTACCCAATTCCGCTACCGCTTGACAAAAAAGCCTTTGTTAATCAATCACTTTGCTGCTCAACGATTAATGTATAAGATGATCTTTGGAAACAAAATCTCTACCATTCTGGGTATATACAAGACCCTTGAGATGGTCTAATAAAACCGGACAGTAGAGTTGCTATAAATTAGCAACAGTAATGAAAGAGAACAGCAGCGGTATGAAGCGCCGCAAATACGATGTTTCGTTTAAAGACGAAGTTCTTCAGATGATCAGCAACGGTCGCCCGGTCAGTGAGGTTGCCCGAAGCTTAGGCATTGGTGAGAACATCATTTACCGGTGGAGAAGCCGCAGCAGCCCGGGGCTGGGCATTTCGGTGTCAGAGATCAACTTATTCCGTTAAACATTAATCATGAAAGCAATTAGTAATCAATCATTTGCTGGTCAGCGATTGCCGAAATAGAGTGAACAAGCCTGCCGTAATCCAGCCTCATTTATACACTGTAGAAAAAGAATGAAGCCTTTACCCGCACCGATACAGCCATCACTTCCGAAGAACCGGAGGCGGGGCTTTCTTTCGCGTAAAATAAAGGTAAAAATAATCGCTATTTCTTTTGGTTTTCATGACAGTACCTTGCAGCAATAATTTTGTTGTGCGTTCATGTTTCTTTTTAATAAGCTTGTATCAATACATCAGTTGGTATTTTTAACTTGTCGTGAAGTTGACGAACCATTTCAAGTGATAATTTTCTTTTCTTGTTTAGAATTTCACTTGCTCTGCTTTTTAATCCGACAACTTTCGCTAAGTCAGCTTGATTATATCCTAATTGCTCCATCCTAAATTTTATAGCTTCAATCGGGTCGGGAAGTCCGATTGGGAAATTTTTGTCTTCATACTTTTCAACAAGAATACTCAACACTTCAAGTTCATCTCCTTCTTTGGAATCTTTCTTAGCATCAAAAATCAATTCAAGTCTTTCCAAAGCTTGATTATAATCTTTCTTTGTTTTTATTGGTTTCATTTTTAAATTTTTGTTGCATCAATTTTATCATATTCAGTATGTGTTCCAATAAATCTTATCCAAACCATTCTATAGTCGTAATTAACCTTTACAATTAATCTGTAATGATTTCCTTTAATATTAAACACAACCCGATTGTCAACGAGAAAACTTGCAGAAGGATAGTCAACTTTGATATTTTTTGTTGTCTTCCATTCAGACTTGCTTGTTTCCTGAAACCACGCTTTTAATTGTTGTTCGCAATCTGGATGCTTTTGCCAAAATTCTCTAAGTGTCTTTTTTGCAATTATCCTCAATCAAAACGTTTTGTCAAAGATAAAGACAAGTTCCCGTAACGGGATATTTATTTTCCATGTTTGAATAGCAGCGACTTCAAAATAACATGACGCACAACGGCTTGCTGCTTGCTGTCCGTAGCGGATTACAGTGGATGATTTCTCAACCCTTGATCACACATTCCGAAAGATGATGATGAATATAAACGTTGACAATCAATTGTTTTACTGGTCACTTCTGCACAAAATCAGTGTTTTAATTAAGCGAAATCTATACTAAGCACATTTACAGGAGCCTGCAAGCCGTTTATGTGCAAAGATTTGGTTGTTTGAGCAAATATTATTACAGATAAAAGAAGAAAATAAGCTAAAGTGATAATTCTCATAACCTACTCAATTTTTAGTACTGGTATATACAAGTATAAAATTAAAAGATACATTTATTACCAACTTCCTTTTATTTTTTTAATCAAAGTATTTGTTCCAAACAAGTATAATACTGTAAAAATCAGAACGAACAGCCGTTGTAATTATTCATTGACATACAACAACGCTTTTTAAAATAAATTCTTAAATAAATTTCTATAAAAAGAAAATTCGATCTAATATTGTGAACCAGTATGTACTGGTTCGTAATTAAAGCTTGTAATATTTCTTTACTTATCAAAAACCAAAAAATGATTGTTTATGCTTACACATGAAGTAAAAAAAGGCATTTACCTTCTCTTTGCCGTACTCTTGTCTTCTTTTGCTACCATAGCACAATCCGTTGTCTCTGGAAAAGTAACTGACGGTAAAGGAAACGGATTAGTCGCAGTAACGGTTACCGCTAAAGGCACCAGTACCAATGTAACAACCGATCCCAACGGAAACTTTTCGATTACCGTACCTGCAGACGTAAAATCTCTTATTGTGAGCTATGTCGGTTATTCAGACCAGGAGTTTGTAATTGATGGCAGAACTACTCTTGATATTGTTTTGCAGGAGAATGTGCAGTCATTAAACGATGTCGTTGTTGTAGGTTATGGTACAGCCCGCAGGAAAGATGTAACAGGTGCTGTCTCCAACATAGCCTCTAAAGATTTTAGCAGCGGTGTCATTAGTAATCCTATGCAACAAATACAAGGTAAAGTAGCAGGGCTTGTCATTACACAGCCCGGTGGCGATCCAAACCAGAATGTAGTTATCCGGTTGCGTGGACAAACCTCACTGACAGGTGGTCAAACACCACTAATTGTATTAGATGGTATTCCATTAGATGATCCCAACCAAATATCAAGCATTCCGGCTGGCGATATTGCATCGTATGATGTGTTGAAAGATGTATCGGCAACGGCTATTTATGGTGCCCGTGGTGCAAATGGCGTTATTATTATCAATACAAAAAAAGGCGCAGCCGGCAGAACACAAATTGACTATAATGGTTATGGTGCAATAGATGTATTAGAAGGTAATCTTGATTTACTCAATGCAGATGAATGGCGGCAGGGGTCGGCACTGGCTGGTGCTTCTCAGGCGACCATTAGCGCGCTTGACAAAGGAGCCAATACAGATTGGCTGGGAGCTATTACAAGAACAGCTTATTCTCATAATCACAATTTAGCTTTAACAGGTGGCAGCAATGGTTTTACTTATCGTGCTTCCTTTAATTATCTTAACCAGGAAGGTATTGTAATTAATACAGGAAAAATACAAACAGGTTTGCGTTTTAATGCCGAACAGAAAGCCTTAAATAACAAACTTACCATTTCGATGTCTTTGTTTGCCAATGAGAACGATAGAAAGTATACAGACTATAATATCTTCGAGTTTATCAACGTAACACCGCCAACTTACCCTGTTTATAACACTGATGGCACTTACTATCAATACTCTGATTATCATGAGCAAAATCCGGTAGAACGCCAGATGCTGCAAACAAACAAAGGAAGAGAATATTTGTTTCAAATGCTGGGAAGAATAGACTATGAACTGATTAAAAATTTGCGTATCGGTGTATTGGGGTCTTTATCACGTAACAACCTGCAGACCCAATTTTTTCAGCCTTCTTTTGGTGTTGTTAATAATATCAACAATGGCAGCCAGACAGCTTCTAATATTAATTCAAAAAAAGGCGATGTTCATATCAATTACTTAGGTGAGTATGGTAAACATAATTTGTCTTTAACCGGTGTTTATGAATATAATGATTTTACAAATAGCAGTTTTAGTGCTTCTGGTCAGAACTTTTTAGTCGAAGACTTAAATGCAGATTTTCTTGGCGGCGGCAACCCGGCATTTAATGCTCTATCTTCTTATAAAGAAGAATATAAATTAATCTCCTTTTTAGGCAGAGCCACTTATAATTACGATCAAAAATATTATGCAACCGTGAGCTTTAGGCGAGATGGATCTTCAAAGTTCGGCACTAATAACCGGTGGGGTAATTTTCCTTCTGCCTCTGTTGCCTGGCGCTTAGGGCAAGAAAATTTCCTGAAAAATGTAAGTTGGTTAAATGAATTAAAAATTAATGCAGGTTATGGTGTTGTAGGTAATCAGGATGCAATTAATCCCTATAATACATTGTTGACATTAGCTGGCGGCACACGCTATTTTGATCCTACAAGTTCTAGTTACCAGTTTCCACAATCATACCTTCCCAATCAAAATGCGAATCCGGATTTAAAATGGGAAGAAAGGCGAGGGAAAAATGTGGGACTTGATTTTGCTATGTTTAAAAACAGGCTGAGCGGTAGCGTGAATGTCTATAGTGATAAAACAAAAAACCTATTATTTAATTATTCTGTTCCTGTGCCTCCTTATTTTGTACCAACCATCCTGGCGAACGTAGGTGATTTAACCAATAAAGGAATAGAATTGCAATTGAACGGAAGTATTATACAAAGTAAAAACTTTTCTTGGAGCGCCAGTGGTCAAATCACATTTGTAAAGACTAAGGTGACCAGCTTATCAGGTACTTACAACGGTACACAAATAGCTTCCGATCAGGTTCCGGTAGGTTATGCATTAGGTCGCGGTTATGAAGGTAATGCCATTACCTTTTTAAAGGTTGGTTACACACCTTATGTATTTTATTTACCTGCTTATGCTGGCTTAAGCGACACAATCGTTTCTTCCTCAAACAGCAATCAGTTGTATTATGATAAGGATGGCAAGAAGACCGCGTCTCTTGCGGATGCAAAACGAAATTACTTCGATCCGACGCCCGACTTTACATATGGGTTGAGTAACACAATCACTTACAAGCAGCTATCTCTGAATTTTTTTCTGAGAGGCGTATCTGGTCAAAAGCTGTTTAATAATTATGACAATGTAACAAGTAATATCTCGCGTTTGCCTGGTAATAATATAACTAAAACCGGGTTAACAAATGGCATACGTGGCTCACAAACGCCATCTGATTTATGGCTACAAAATGCTTCTTACCTAAGGCTTGATAATGCAACGCTGGCTTATACATTCAACAAGGTAAAAGGCATTCAAAACCTTCGTGTGTATGTAACAGGTAACAACCTGTTTGTTATTACACCTTATAATGGCATCGATCCTGAAATCAGTACCGGTAATACAAATCAAGCTTACATTGATGGCAATGTAAATACGATTGGATTTTATCCCAGAAGCCGTTCGTTTATCTTCGGTGTAAATGTATCATTCAAATAGTTTATTGCAGTAAAGTAAAACTTAACAAATGAAACCGATTAAAAGTATTTATATAAATTGCTTAGCCATTGCAGGCATTGCCTCTGTTTTTTCCTGCACCAAATTAGATCAGAAAGTATACAGCGTTGTTCCCAGTCAAAACTTCTGGAAGACACCTGAGCAGATTGCCGCCGGTATTGCGCCGGCCTATGCCAGCCTTACTGCCATTCCTGATGGTAACTATCACGACCTGGCAGAGATTCCGGGCGACGATATGATAGTTCCGGCAAGAGCTGCCGACTGGCTGGCAGATGGTCAATGGATACAACTATGGCAACACAAATGGACCGCTACAACAGCGCAGGTTCAAGACACCTGGTCAGAGTTGTATTCGGGTATCGGTCAAATTAATTTTATCTTAAGCATCGTTAATAATCTCAATCCTGCACCATCGGGTTTAGAGGGTATTAACGCTGAATTAAAAACAATGCGGGCTTTATATTATTACTGGGCAATGGATTTGTACGGTAACGTGCCACTGGCAACCAGCTTTGAAACAGATGCCAGTACGCTTACCAATTCTACCCGGAAAGAAGTATATGATTTTATAGAGTCGGAACTAAAAGCAAGTTTACCTAATTTATCAGCTGATATTAGTGCTGCCACTTATGGCCGCATTACAAAATATGCTGCTTTTTGCACGTTGGCGAAATTGTATTTAAACTCTCAGGTTTATGTAGGAACACCACGCTGGTCAGAAACCGTGCAGATGTGCGATTCTGTAATTTTAGCTGGAAAATACAGTCTTACTGGTAACTATTTTGATAATTTCTCGGTAAATAATCAAGGTTCTACAGAAAATATTTTCGTAGTTCCTTTTGACAGTCGTTATATAGGTGGCAACAACTGGCAAATGGAAACCCTGCACTACCAGAATGATGCGAATTATGGTGTTCCTGGAGGTGCATGGAATGGCTATTGCACAAATGCCGAATTTTATAGTTTGTACGATACAAGTTCAGTTTACACAGTAAAAGGTCAAAATACTTACAGAACGTATAATGATATGCGCGCAGGTCAGTTTATTATTGGTCAGCAGTATAAAGAAATGGCTACGTATCCACCCAACATAAATGTATTATCAAATAGCACGGATGCAAGTTTGAAAATCAAAGATTCAAAATCAAATCTAGATCTCTCTTTTTATCCCAACTTTACACAAATCAGTAACCCGGATGATCCATTTCGGTTAGCAGGTTTGCGAAGCGTAAAATATTTTCCGGAGGCTGGCGTACAAACCAGTCAGAGTAACGACATGGTGTTATACCGTTTAGCTGATGTACTTCTTATGCGTGCCGAAGCTTCGCTTCGCGCTGGTACCGCTTCAGGTACTGACTTAGGATACATTAATGCGATTCGTGATAGAGCTTATAGCGGTGATATAAGCCATAACTGGACAATGGCAGATATGACCTTGGACAACATGTTAAAAGAAAGAGGTCGTGAACTGGCATGGGAAAATTTCCGTCGCCAGGATTGTATTCGTTTTGGAACATTCGGGGATGCCCGTGTACCACAAAAGGATAAGGATGCTGATGACCATTGGCAGATATTTCCGATACCGGAAAATCAACATACGGCAAATCCAAACTTGGTTCAAAATCCGGGATATCCTGCGTTTTAACGTTTTTCATTTTCATAATATTAGCAAGGTTTAAAAAAAGCAGTTCTTTTACAGGGACTGCTTTTCTTTTAGCGTCAAAACATTTTATATGAGGTTTATTATACTTGTTTGTGCGTTAGCTTTATTTTGGTTTGTTTCATGCAAAGAAAAAGATGAATCTGCCAAAAATAAAACACCGGCACTATTTGAGTTAATGCCTTCGTTAAAAACCGGTATTCATTTTACTAATGTAGTACGAGATTCGGCTAATTTCAACATTTTCAATTTTCGCAATTTTTATAATGGTGGTGGCGTAGCAATCGGAGATATTAACAGCGATGGTAAGCCGGATATTTTCTTTACCAGCAATCAGCACAGCAATAAATTATATCTGAATAAAGGAGATTGGAAGTTTGAAGATATTTCTGATAAAGCCGGTATCGAAAGCATTGGCAAATGGCATTCAGGCGTAACAATGGCTGATGTAAACGGCGATGGCTATCTGGATATCTATGTGAGTAATAGCGGCGGCGGCAAAGGTGAAAACCGGGAAAATGAATTGTATATCAACAGGCACGATGGCACCTTTAAAGAAGAAGCCAAACAGTATGGTTTGGACGATAAAGGCATCGGCACACAAGCTGTCTTTTTCGATTATGACCGCGATGGTGATTTAGATTGTTTTATTCTTAATAACAGCTTTCGTCCGATTGAAACATTTGGTTACGACAAGCATGTTGGCAATACCCGCGATGTGGAAGGAGGACATCGCTTGTATCGTAATGACAACAATCATTTTACAGATGTAAGTGAGCAAGCCGGTATCTATGGAAGCGCTATCGGTTTTGGGTTGGGTGTAACGGTTGGCGATCTTAATAACGATGGTTGGCCGGACATGTATGTATCGAACGATTTTTTCGAAAAAGATTACATGTACATCAATCAACATAACGGCTCATTTAAAGAAGTGATAGAAGATGCCACAGGTCATGTAAGCCTGGCTTCGATGGGTAGCGATATGGCAGACATCAACAATGATGGCTGGCTCGATGTGTTTACAACTGACATGCTTCCCGAAGGTGATTTCCGGTTAAAAACAACGACCAAGTTTGATGATTATGATGTAAACAATGCCAAGCTGCAAAATGATTTTCATCACCAGTTAGAAAAGAATTGTTTGCAGTTAAACAATGGCGACGGCACCTTCAGCGAGATAGCGGATATGGCTGGCGTAGAAGCGACCGACTGGAGTTGGGGCGCGCTCAGTTTCGACATGAACAACGATGGGTGGAAAGATATTTTTGTTTCTAACGGCATCAGTAAAGACCTTACAAATCAGGATTTTTTAAACTATTTCGGAGCTGATGCCACGCGTCAGCAAATTATGAAAGGCGGCTTTCGCTACAGCGACTTTTTAGATAAGATGCCGGTAACACCAGTATCAAATTACGCCTTCATTAATCAACACAATCTAACCTTCAAAAATGAAAGTCAGTCGCTAGGCTTGGCTAAGCCAACCTTCAGCAACGGCGCGGCTTACGGCGATTTAGATGGCGATGGCGATTTGGATTTGGTAGTGAATAATGAGAACGGCGAAGCCTTTGTCTACCGGAACAAAACAAGTGAAACTTTGCACACTCATTACCTTAAAATAAAGCTACAAGGCAATGCACCCAACACGTTGGGCATTGGAAGTCGTGTAACTCTTTTTGCCGGCGGCATGCAACAGGTAATGGAACAGATGACTACACGTGGTTTCGAAAGTAGCGTAGAGCCAGTATTAAGTTTTGGCTTAGGCAAAATAACAAGTATCGATAGTTTAATAGTTCGCTGGCAGGATGGGAAAGAACAAACATTACACACTATCAAAGCAGACACGACTTTGTTGCTTGTACAAACAAATGCCACACTTCCTAAAGTAAAGCCTGCGCCTGTTGCAAAGCCATTATACATGGATGTTACAGCTTCTGTAATTACCGGGAATATAAAGCATAACGAAAACAACTTTGTTGATTTTGACGAGGAAAGATTGGTACCGAAGATGCTTTCCACCGAAGGACCAAAACTGGCGGTGGCTGATGTAAACGGTGATGGCTTGCAAGACTTTTTTATGGGCGGCGCATCCGGTGATACAGCAAAGCTATTTCTGCAAACCAGTGATGGTCATTTCAAGCCAAGTGTGCAGTATGCTTTTGCACAGGACAAAAACAGCGAAGATGTTGGCGCAGAGTTTTTTGATGCAGACGGCGATGGAGATATGGACTTGGTGGTAGCATCCGGCGGTAACGAGCAACAAAGTGCTTCGCTGTACCAGTTTCCACGCTTGTATCTGAATGATGGCAAGGGCAATTTTACACGTAGCCTGCGAAGCTTTCCTTTGATTGGCATCAACGCTTCCTGTGTTCGTGTGCATGATATAGATGGTGATGGCAAACCTGATATTTTTATTGGTGCAAGAAGCATAGCAGGTATCTACGGGAAAAGCCCGGCCAGCCTGCTTTTTAAGAACATAGGCAATGGCGTTTTTACTGATGTTACAAAGCAGATAAGTCCTGACTTATTGCATCTTGGAATGGTGACTGATGCGCAGTGGGTAGACATAGATAATGATGGTAAAAACGAATTGATTGTGGTGGGCGATTGGATACCAGTAACCTTCTTAAAATATAATAATGGTGTTTTAAAAAAATGGAAAGAACTTTCGAATAGTTCCGGCTGGTGGAACTGCTTAACGATAGCTGATTTAAATAGCGACAGCAAACCTGATTTAATTGCCGGCAACCAGGGGCTGAACAGTAAAATAAAAGCAGATAAAGAACATCCAGCAGCATTATATGTAAGCGATTTTGACAATAACGGGCGCATCGAATGTGTACCGGTTTATTACAAGAGTGATGGTAAGCCTTACCCCTTTAACTTGTATGGTGAAATGATGGCACAGATACCGGCTTTGAAAAAGAAGTTCCTGCAGTACAGTCAATATGCGGGTACTGCGGTAGAAAATGTATTTACGCAGGAACAATTACAGAGCGCAGAAAAGCATACGGTTGAGCAATCGCAAAGTTGTGTGTTTATCAATGATGGCAAAGGAAGCTTTACTGTGCAGCCACTGCCTCAACAAGCGCAGTTCGCACCTATGTTTGCCGCACTTGCAGATGACCTGAACGGTGATGGTAAGCGGGATATTTTTATGGGAGGAAACTTCTACGGTCTCAAGCCTGAAGTAGGTCGCTACGATGCAACTTATGGCGTTAGTTTACTGGCAAATAACAATCATAGTTTTACGTACGCGCCGCCTTCTATGACGGGTTTGTTTATCCGAGGCGAATTACGGGATATTAAACAAATTACAACACACAACGGCATTTATATTATCGTAGCAAGAAACAACGAACCATTGCAGATATTTAGAAAAAACCTATGAGGTCAACCGGCAAAAAGCTTTTCGTTTTTTTACTCATCATCGCTTTGTTTTCCTGTTCTCACAAGGATAAAGCAAAGCCATTGTTTACGCAGCTTCCCTCATCTCAAACAGGTATTCATTTCTCCAATCGCTTGGTTGATCACGACTCATTGAATATTCTTGATTATCTCTATTACTACAACGGCGGTGGCGTGGCTGTTGGCGATTTCAACAACGACGGCTTACCCGATATTTACTTTACTGCAAACAGCAAAGGCAACAATAAACTCTATCTCAACAAAGGCAATTTCAAGTTTGAAGACATCACCGCAAAAGCAGGCGTGGCAGGTATTTCAGACTGGTGCAGTGGCGTAACTATGGCAGATGTAAACGGCGATGGCTATGTGGATATCTATGTTTGCGCAGTCAGTAAAAAGCTGGGACTAACCGGGCATAACCAGCTTTTCATCAACAACAGAAATGGTACGTTTACAGATAGCGCTTCAGCTTATGGATTGGCATTCGAAGGCTATTCGACCCAAGCCGTTTTTTTTGATTATGACCACGATGGTGACCTCGATTGCTTTCTGTTAAACCAATCGTCTCACTCGGTAGAAACATATGGTGATACTTCGTTGCGCAGACATTGGAGTGACCTCTCTGGCAGCCGTTTGTTTCGCAATGAAGTAAGCAACAGCAAGCGAACCTTTACAGATGTAACAAAAGGTTCCGGCATTTACAACAGCGCCCTGGGCTATGGACTTGGGTTGGCTGTTGCCGACCTCAATAATGATGGCTGGGAAGATATTTATGTAGGCAATGATTTTCATGAAAATGATTATTACTATGTGAACAACGGGAATGGAACCTTTACCGAAAGCGGCGCGCAGCATTTTAATCATTATTCACGTTTTAGTATGGGTAATGATATTGCTGATTACAACAACGATGGTCAGTTAGATGTATTCACGGCAGACATGCTTCCCGGCGCTGAAGAAGTGCTGAAAACATATGCTGGCGGCGACCAGTTAGACATCTATACCAATAACATTATTGGCAATGGTTTTCAGAACCAGTATTCAAAAAACTGCCTGCAAAAAAACATGGGTAACGGTGTAGGTTTTAGTGAGCAATCGTTGCAGGCTGGCGTATCAGCAACCGACTGGAGCTGGTGTCCTTTATGGGCTGACTATGATAACGACGGTAACAAAGACTTATTTATTACCAATGGCATTGTAAAGCGACCGGTCGATCTCGATTTTATGAAATTCATATCTTCTTCAGGCGTTACAAAACAACTGAATACAACGCATCGGTTAGACCAAGCTGCGTTGGATAAAATGCCGGATGGAAAGATGAAAAGCTATCTTTTCAAAGGCAATAAGGACGGTCATTTCAGTGATGTTGGCAATGCCTGGGGGATTACTTCGCCTTCCTATTCAAACGGCGCAGCTTATGCCGATTTAAATAATGATGGCAAGCTTGATTTAATCATTAACAACATTAATGAAGAAACAACGATCTATAAAAACAGTGTCGACAGCACTTGTCATTTCCTGACATTGTCTTTTAGGGGGAATGATGCGAATACAAAAGGTATTGGGTGCAAAGCTTATTTGTTTCACAAGGGAAAAATTCAGTATCAGCAATTAATGCTGACAAGAGGTTTCCAGTCGTCGTCCGAACCTCGTTTGCATTTTGGATTAGATACCTTATCTATTATTGATAGCGTACTTGTAGTATGGACAAATCAAAAGTATCAGTTACTTAAAAATGTAAGAGCCAATAAGACGCTTACGCTGAATGAGGTGAACGCAAAAGACACTTTTTTTTACAATCGTTTCTTCCCACCAGCAAAGCCTTTGTTTACCAACATAACAGATAGCATTCATCTTCCCTGGAAGCATAGAGAAAATAGCTTTGTTGATTTTAACCAGCAGTATTTTATACCACACGAATTATCAACCTCAGGACCGAAATTAGCAGTTGCCGATATTAACGGTGATGGCTTAGACGACTTTTATGCGTGTGGTGCAAAAGGTCAAGCTGGTTCTTTGTTTATTCAAACAAGCGATGGTGATTTTACTTCAACAGACACAGCTTTATTTGCTTTGGATAAAGCTTGTGAAGATGTGAATGCGTTGTTCTTTGATGCGGATGGCGACGGCGATAAAGACCTGTATGTTGTTAGTGGCGGTAATCAAGCGTTTGGTCAGTCCCCGCTTTTATTAGACAGGTTATACATCAATGATGGCAAAGGGCATTTATCTAAATCAACCGATGCTTTGCCACAGCTTTTCGCAAACAAATCATGCGTTGCTGCAGCCGATATAGATAGTGATGGTGACTTCGATTTATTTGTAGGCGTACGCGCTGATGCGTTGGCGTATGGCATACCGCAAACGCCTTATGTATTGCTGAATGATGGCAAAGGAAAATTTGTCGTTGCCAATGAGAAAATAGCGCCGTTACAAAACATTGGAATGGTTACTTCCGCTGCTTTTGCCGATATAAATAAAGATGGTTGGCAGGATCTAATTGTAGCGGGCGAATGGATGCCAGTAACTGTATTTATAAATGATAAAGGAGTGTTCAAAAAGGGAAAAGCTGTTACGCCATCCGGGCTTTGGCAAACGCTTATTATCAGCGATGTAAATGGAGATGGCAGCATTGATCTTCTGGCCGGCAATTGGGGACTGAATTCCAAGTTAACAGGAAGCGATAAAGCGCCACTCAAACTGTATGTAAAAGACTTTGATAACAATGGTTCCGTTGACCAGTTACTTACTTACACTTTACACAACAAAGAGTATACTTTTTTAGGCAAAGAGGAACTGGAAAAGCAACTGCCGCTGATCCGTAAAAACTTTTTATTATACAGCAGTTTCGCCGGCAGAACGGTACAGGAAATATTTGGCGATCAGCTGAATAATGCATTGATTTTGCAGGCGCAAAATTTAAGCAGTGGCATTTGTGTGAACGATGGAAAAGGCAACTTTTTTTTTAAGTCTCTGCCCTATGAAGCACAGGAAGCGCCGGTCTTTTCACTGTTCGCAGATGATGTAAATGGTGATGGAAAGAAAGATATTATCAGCGGTGGAAACTTCTACGGCGTGTTGCCTTATGAGGGCAGATACGATGCTAATTGGGGAGATATTTTACTCAACACAAGCAATAAAACTTTTCAATGGCAATCGCCTCAGCAAAGTGGCTGGCTGTTGCGTGGAGAAGTGCGTGACATAAAGAAAATAAAAACAGCAAACGGCAACTTGTATGCTGTTGCAAGGAACAATGACAGCCTGCTTTTTTTTAAATCCACGGTACCTTAAAATACGGGATAAAGCAGCCGTATAGACACGTTTGAAGTATCCTTAAAAAGAGTATCTGCCACACTATATTGTTCCAATGGTTGCGCTACTTTTTTCATCCGTTTGTCTTGTACATATTCATCCATCGCAGCGTATAGGCGCTGCTTGTCCGTGTATCTTCCTTTAAAGGCTCCGGCAATCAAATGACCGTTAGCAGGAAGTCTTAAAAATTCAAATTCCGGCTGTTGTTTACGCACTTCTTTTAGCACCGGAATTCCAACAGATAAGTTTACTTGCCGGGCGTTTAAGAATGTTGTTGAGGTGTAATAATAATTTTTAGCAGGAATGATAGAATTTGTTTTACAATATACTATCAAGCGATGATATAAGATTGATGTTGTTTTTATGATGCTGTCTGTTGCTGTTGCAGTTCCTGTAGTCAGTATCAGCGTGTCAATAACAGGAACAACTTCAATGGGAAAGCCATAGCGACGACTGTCATCTTCTATAAAAGACTTTAGATTGTTTACGGTATTTTCTCCATCATTATCATTGGAAAATTGATGATGTAGCCAGGTAAAACCACTCTCTTCTTTTGCATAGTCTACAAACGTATAAGTACCGTCTTTGTAGGGGGCTGCAGTTAAAAGTGATTCTGTCGTATCAGCTCCTGACACTTTATAAATCTGTATCTCTGCAGGATTAATTTCTTTAACCAGATAAACAACATTTAATAATCTAATTTCCTGAATCTTACCGGTTTTTGTTATCGCCGGATCTAGATTTTCCTTCATCAAACCGGGGTACCAGTAAGACCATTTTTTTGCGTTGATAAACTGCAAAGCAACTTTGTCAATGGTACTGTGAATAACAACATTTTTGTGTATCGGGTAATCAGAAAATCCTGCCCATAAAGCGCAGAGTGCGATAGTCAAAACACAAAGCAGAACAACATAACTTCTTCTCATACAATGGTAAACAACAAGTGCTGCAATTTCTTGGCAGCACTTTGGTCAGTTAACTCTTTATGAACGCATTTGAATAAATGAAGTCAATTTAGCAATAATTTGAGTTACTTTATCGCTGCAATCATCGCTCTCACTTCCTTTTCATCAGCAATGAAAACATTACCATAATCGCTCACGTCTTTGTTGATATAAGTAACCGGATTAGGCGCAACAATTCTTGCCGAAGAATGGAATTCAATGGCGCCACTTTCCTCTTTTAATTTAGCAATATTGGAAGATTTTACACCAGCGCCCGGCATGATAATGATGCGATTTCCGGCTTGTTCAACCAATTGATACAATAAAGCACCGGCATCCGGTGCAGCACTTTTTCGCCCGGAAGTTAACACCCGTTCACAACCACAGGCAACAATATCTTCTAACGCATGAAACGGATCGGGCGCGCAATCAAATACGCGGTTGCAGGTAACACCCATATCGCCTGCCCATTCAACAACGCGTTTCATCCGCTCGGTGTCTATTATAGAATCTATGGTTGAAATGCCAACCGAAATACCATCACAACCTAATTCTTTACACATTAGAATATCTTCTTTCAGGATATCAAATTCTTCATCGCTATAGAGATAATTACCGGAACGCGGACGAAGAATCGGGTATAATAAAATGGATATTTTTTCTCTTGCTTTCTTGATCGTTCCATAGCTGGGTGTGGTTCCACCTTCAATCGGGTTATCACACAATTCAACTCTGGCAGCACCGGCTCTCTCGGCGATAATGCATGAATCAATATGAAAAGCACAGACTTCTAAAATTGCTTTCTTCACCATTCTTTTTTTTGTAATTTTTTATTCTGATTATTCATCTTAAGACCTGTAATAGCTTCCTGCCGGAAATACTTTTGTTACGGCTTTGCTGTTAACCGAATACGTAAATCCTGGTTGCAAACTGTAACCGCCATACTCACCTTTTTTATTCAGCGCAACAAACCCAACTTGTATCGTTTTCGATTTTTCGGGACTGCGTTGCACAATGCGCGTTACAGCTTCTTTGCAGGCATCTTCTGGTGATTTGCCTTGCCGCATTAACTCTACTACCAAATGCGAACCGACAATACGTATTACTTCTTCACCAACACCGGAAGCAGAAGCCGCACCTATTTCATTGTCAACATAAAGTCCTGCGCCGATGACAGGTGAATCTCCCACGCGACCATGCATCTTATAAGCCAACCCGCTTGTCGTGCAGGCTCCGCTTAGGTTTCCGTTTGCATCCATTGCCATCATGCCAATGGTATCATGGTTGTTAGGTCCACCTGGCATCGGATCTTTGTTTTTATCATACAACCGGTTTTCAATGTTGATTTCAGGATGATAGTTGGCTGTCTTTAACCATTCTTTCCAATCCTTTTCGCTTTCGGGCGTTAACAGATTTGCTTTCTTAAATCCATTTGCCAAAGCAAACTGTAGTGCGCCTTCACCAGCCAATATGATGTGTGGTGTTTTCTCCATTACGAGGCGTGCAACAGAGATGGCATGAACAATATTTTCAAGACACATAACCGCACCACAATTATAGTTTTCATCCATGATGCAGGCATCGAGTGTAACAAAGCCATCACGATCCGGCAAACCATCCAATCCAATGGTTTGATTGGTGGGATCAGCTTCCGGAATTTTTACACCAGCTTCTACAGCATCCAGCGCGCGACCACCTGTTTTTAGTACGTCCCATGCGCCAACATTAGCAGTAGAACCAAAGTTCCATGTAGAAACAACAACAGGATTATCTTTTACAACATCAAACTGCTTTTCATGTTTTGCAAAGACAGTATTGCTGGTCACGGCTGCGGCAGATCCAAGAGCTGCAGTTCTCAAAAATTTTCTGCGTGATGACATGAACTTTTATTTCTTAGGTTTAAAACAAGGAGAGGTGATTTTAATGAAACGATACATTTGCATCTACTGTTTTTGCCGGTTTCAATGACTGTACATTGTCACTGTTTGCCCAGCTTTTCTTATAGATCATGATCTTTTCGGGTAGTGCAACATCATCCAGAAAATCAAGGTGCAACTTTGCCGCATCACCACTGGCATTGACAGTAAATGATAAATTAATCCGACCAAACGGCGTTCTGATTCCATTCAGTTTAGTTGTGGCATTTGCTCGTGCCCACTGCTTTGGAAAGCTTTCAAGCAGGTGCAAATCGTTACCATGATCCAGCTGGATCATGTGTACTACAGTACGAATAAACTCTG
The DNA here is from genome assembly GCA_965199845.1 of Ilyomonas sp. Lineage (GTDB taxonomy): Bacteria > Bacteroidota > Bacteroidia > Chitinophagales > Chitinophagaceae > Ilyomonas. The sequence continues at coordinate 42,692 of CBDATZ010000010.1, read as the reverse complement.
CACTTGCCCAGTTGTGCGGCATATCACCCACTTCGTCATTGCCCATGCCCTGTGGTTTCTGTTCTTCGCGCCATACCATGGTGGGGGAGGAATGGTTGCCGAAATCATAGAGAAGTTGTGGCACCTCTGAACCTTCGCCCAGCCACTGTAATGCATGTGCATAAAAAGAGGTGAAGTAAGTCCACAAACCACCTTCCATCCAGCCGGTTGTATACACCAATCCTTCTACTTTATGATCGCCGAACATATCGACCGTTTCTTTTGCAATGCGATGTGCAGTTGTGTCTGTATCAAACACTTGCCCCGGATAAACACTCTGACAAAACGCCCACTGACCGCGTTGGGGCAACTGGTTTTGTTCATTGTTTATCATTACCGGTAAGTATGGATTGCCCAAGCTATCTGCGCGAATGTCTTTGGTAGCTTTCGCCATAAACTTGCTGTAGAAATCATTGTAATCGTTCTGCCATTTTGCGGCTTCATCATTCTTGCCTAACCATTTGGCTGCGCCGATTGCCCATTTCATGCCGGCTAAACAATACTCGGTGTTAGAGTAATCGTTGCCATGCTGAATACCACCATCAATATTGCCATCAGGAAGCAATGTGTAGTAAGATTTGGATGGATCTTTCATAGCAGAATCGCGCAGGTATTGAATGCGGCGCAGGCAACCTTCCACCACGCTCCAATTATCATTCAGCCATTTTTTATCCTGTGTCAACATCGCATGGCGTATCAGCATAATCGGCACCAAACCATTCTCTTTATGGAAGGTTTCAATCATTTCAAAACCACCGTTCGGCAACTGGAAATGAGTTAAATAATCAATGCAGCTACGCACATCTTTCGTATAGCCGAGCATCGTAGCCACTTCCAATAAGTAGGTACCATCAGCCAGCCACAAACCGCGATATTCCGTTGGCCCAACATGGAAAGATTTATTCCCCTTGCGAATATCTCTTGCCTGAAAAATATTGCGAAGACTCGATTCTACAATGGCTTGCACACCGGTGTCAGGCACCGAAATCGCTGTTGCCGAAGGACAGTTTTTTTGCCACCATGCAATGGCTGTGCTCATGTCCTGCGAAGCTGTTGCGACAGTGGGTTGATAAATGGTTTTAGGATCAAAAAAGCGACTCACACTTACTACAAGCTGCTTTTGCTCACCGGCTTTCAGCATTACCGGTTTTAGATTTATGGTGTATTTATTAATGCTGTCTACTGATAAACTATCAATAATTGTAGAGCTGGTAACCACCGTTTCATCACCAATGCGAATGGCATTGCCTTGTTTGAATATAGCTTCAATACCGTTGTATTTTAATACAGGATCAAATGTCTTGTTTGTACCTGATGTGTTCTTCACGGTAACCATCATTTGGTAGCGACGCTCCGGCATACGAATGTCGGCGCAACGTGCATAGATGGCTGCCGTTTTATCTTCTTCGCCGGCAAGAATCGAAGCTGAAGAAGGCGCTGTTGCAGAGAATAACCAAAGACCATTTAAAATGGCGTCGCGATCGATGGCTCCTGGCTTATTACTTACAACAATGTTGATAATGCCATCGTTGTTTGCATCTTTTGCTGTAAAGAAGTAAATGCCTGGCGTATGTGCGCCAAAGTCTTTCGCAGGATCAATATCTTTCTGTTCGGAACCTTCTACAAACACACGCATCGTGCGGATACCTGCCGTATCATATTTACCTTCGCAAAAACCTAAAGCCGCATTGAAACTCGCACCAGGCTTCACTTTCACATGCAAGTCAACCACACCTTCACCTGACAGTCCTTTTGCACCATAAGCCACATCATAAAACGCAGAATCGCACGGCGCATGTGGCTTACTCCAACCTCTTTCGGTGCGGCGACTGTCATAACGTTCAATGCTGTTAATCACCTGCTCACCGGGAATTTGCAGGAATGTTTTTTCATCTACCTGTATGCCGTTCGCATCTTTCATTGTATTGGTTAATGGAACAATGGCAGACTGCAATTGCTGGCCCTTCCAGGTTGCCGGTGTCTTGTTATCGAACTGCAACGCGAAAGAGAATAATCGCGGTCCGGGATAATTATAATCGCCAAAAATTTGACCCTCTTTACCAACCAAAGTCTTTACCGGATCATCTGGTAAACAGATCAATGTTTGCCACCACGCCGGACTATAACGATGGTCAATTTTCATGGTTGCACTTTGCCCGAAGGTTAATAGTGTGGAACACAGCAAGCTCCCCAACAACCCTATTTTGCAAGACTTCAATGGTAACATAACTAACGATTAATATGTTGAATGAATATGAGTGATTAGTATTTGAAAACACTGTTGTTTACCAATGCCTGTAATTCTATTTAAATATCGTTGCAATCGAAATTTTGTTCTTCTTCCTTTTTCAGATAAAAAAGAATCTCCGCTCAAATTCCATTTATCAAATGATCTTTTTAGTAACAGAAATAACCGGATAAATGAATGACAGAGAGACAGTAATGTTTTTGTGTCTCTCTGAAAAAAATTAATGTGGTGCGACAAACATATTATCCATTTCTTCCAGTGTTTTCCCGCTAGTTTCCTTTACTACCGTTAAGCTAAATATCAGGTTGATTACACTAAATGCGGCAAATGCCCAGAATGTAATACCGGCACCGGCTTTATCCAACAACCATGGGAAAAACTGACCTACCAGCCATACGGCTATCCATAAAGCCATAGTGCAAACGGTTACTGCTTGTACACGTACATTACCCGGAAAAATTTCGTTGATAATAATCCAGGTAACCGGACCTAACGAGAATGCAAAGCAGATAATATAAATCAGCATAAAGATCAGCAGCAGCAAGTGTTGCGTGCTATTGGTATAGAATAAGAAACCACAAATTGCCAGTGATACAATAATGCCTGTAAGACCCGTTTTTAGTAAAAATTTTCTGCCGTATTTATCAGCATAAGCAATGGCAATAATGGTAGATAAGAAGTTTATGGCGCCGATAATTACCTGGAAATAAAGAGCATTGCTGCTGTCAATTCCCGCTGACTGAAAAATGCTCGGACCATAATAAATAATAGCATTGATGCCTGAGAATTGCTGCAATACAGCCAGCACCATTCCTATCAGCAATGGAATGCGAAGTGAAGGATGCAATAAAGAAATAGACTGGTTAGTTGTTCTGTTTTGTGCGGCTTCTATTTCGCTGATTTCCTTCTCTGCCAAAATTTGTGGGCGCACACTGTACATGATTTTTTTTGCTTCGTTTATGCGGTTTACGGCAACCAACCAGCGTGGACTTTCCGGCACTTTTACCAGCATAAAAAGAAACAATAAAGAAGGTAATGACATAATTAAAAACATAGCCCGCCAAGGTTCTGCTAATAACCAGTTTGTTTCACTTTCTTTTGATAGCGATAAGATAAAGGCATTTGTAAAATAAGCCAGCAAAATACCTGCTGTGATAGCTAACTGATAGTATGAAACCATGCTTCCACGCTTATCTGCCGGTGCAAACTCGGAGATATACATAGGTGAAATAACGGACGCCATGCCTACACCTACTCCACCAATTAAGCGTGAAATGATAAGTGTATTAAAGGAAGGTGCAAAAGCACACCCAATACCTGAAAGAAGAAACATAATGCCTGCAATTACAACCGTTTTTTTGCGACCTATTTTATCGCTGATTAAACCGGTTGTAAACACACCGATGATGCAACCCAGCAAGCCACTGCTTACCAGCCATCCTTCCGAAGCTGTGTTTAAAGAGAACTGTGTTTTTACAAACGTAATGGCGCCGGATATCACAGCCGTATCAAAGCCGAACAACATGCCGCCGACAGCGACAGCAAGGCAGATGTAGGTAATCCTTTTATCAAATTGGTTACTCATATAATTAGCAATCGTTAGACATATTTTACCGGAAAATGGATGACACGGATTTCATGTATGGATGTTCTGTTTAAGATCGAATAGGTAAGAATAAACAATCGCTTACAATTGATTATTCTATAAAAAGATCCTACCACTCCGCGTTTGAAATCCGTATCATTCGTATTCTGTTTTTTAACGCACATAGTCATCTTCATATCGCTTAATATCATCTTGTTGCCAATTGCCAAAGGCAACTTCCAACACACGAACCGGCTTCTCGCCCTTGCACGATAAACGGTGCTTTTCATTGGCAGGAATCCAGATTTCGTCACCGGCATTATAGTCTTTGATTTCGTCACCCACCTGCACGGTAGCGCCATCATCTATCACAATCCACAACTCGGCTCTGCCGGTATGTGATTGCAGGCTCAAACGCTGTCCTGGCAACACGCTCATCAGGCTTACCGTACAATCTTCATTAAACGCATATTGGTTAAATGTGCCCCAAGGGCGAGATACAAAGGCTACTTTTGGTTTCGCACCAGGAATCGGTTTGGTTACATAATCGCTCATGATAATTTATGCTTTAAATCTTACAAATGCTTTTAGTGTGGCGCACTCTTTTCCCTCACTTTCGCCATGCGGGCGAATGGTATATTCTTTTACCTGTGCGGGAATAATAAACGTCTCGGCGTAATGAACAATAAAGGGTTCGAATGTTCCGGAAGGGCTTTCTACAATGGCTTCCCGACCTTCCACTAAGTTTAATACATTCACGCTGCCATTGGTGTAATGCTGTACTGATTTAGTAAACCAATGACGTCGTGTTTCAATAAATTCCGTCTCGTACAAACCGGTATATTCTTCACGCCAGCCATCACCGATAGCCATCTCTTTTATTGTGTTGACGAGATTATTTTTGGTCCATTTTGTAGCGCGACTCCAGTCAATCACTTTACTGCCGTGTTTAATGTTGATCGGACGTGGTTTTCCGTCTAAACCCATACGTCCCCAATCCCATAATTTGAAGGTAAAAATGTAAGGCGTTGCGCTAATTTCAAGCACCATACTTCCTCTTCCTGAACAGTGCACCGTACCGGCTGGTATCAGCACATGATCATGCTTTTTCATCGGAAATTTCTCTACAAACTTTTCCGCTTCAAAAGGCTGGCTGCCGGTTTGGGCTTCCTCTAATTTAGCCAGCATTTCAGCTGGCTGAATGCCTAATTTCAAGCCAAGATAGACGTATGCGCCTTCTTCAACATCCAGCATGTAATAACTTTCATCCTGTGTATAAGACATACCGAAATGCTCACGGATATACTCATTTGTAGGATGTACTTGCAAGCTCAGGTTGCCACCTTCTATCGTATCTAGAAAATCGAAGCGGATAGGAAATTCTGCACCGAAGCGGGCTTCTACAGCATCGCCCAATAATGGCTTTGCCTGTTCAAAAACAAGGTTAATTGCAGGGGTTTCAAAAATGATGTCATTAAATTCAATCAGCAAGCTGTTTTCTTCCGGTACACCATCAAAGCACCAGGCATAGTTTTTTTCTTTCGGGTCGAGATCACAATACTGCTTCATCCATTGCCCGCCCCAGGGACCAGGATCAAAGAAAGGAACCACACGGAACGGATGTGTAACGGTTTGCTGATAGGCTGTATTAAGTGCCGTTCCGGCAACCATTTTTGGATTGTTCTGTTGTACGGTATCTATTACAAAGTCCCAATGATTCATCAGCGTTCTCTTATGCCTGTCGCATACACGCCAGTCAACAAAAAATGCCTGCTTGTATTGAAGTGATGCTTTTGTTTGTTTGTTGTCTACACCAAGATTACTCACTTCATTTCTGCGAAAGCGAAGCTGCCCTTCCCAGCGTGGCATATCGAAGTAAAAAAGCAGATCGTGATGCTCCGCCAACAGGCTTGCGCCTGGTCCATAAATGAAGATGGTTTCCTGTTGGTCAATAAACTTATTTTGAAATGCATTGATCTTATTAACATCAAAAAATTGAATCAGCTGAAGTCTTGTCAGGTAGCCAAAAACTTCATCATCAGTTACATCGGGATACACAAGTTTCTCGACATCTTTTTCATCCAGCATGAAGTTTTCGGTAAAGAAAAAAGTTCCTTCCAGTGATTGCTGTAATCGAGGCAATACTACTTCATCTAAAATACCTGGGTAACATTCAAAAACAACGATCTTCTTACCTGGTGTAATTACTTCGTTGATGGCTCCGCAAACTGCATCCCAACCTTGCCAGCAAACGGTGTTTTGTTGCTTCGTATGAATGATAGGAAACTTATTGTAATTAGGAATGTATCCAGCCATTATTGTCTCGTTATTTTTAATCCATTTTTATTAAGCATTGTTATAATCCATGCTGAAGGCAGTACACCGCACCCAATATTCCTGCATTGCTCAATAGCTCTGTAGAGCGTATGTCAACATTGCCCCACGGGCACCAGGCATGCTTATGTACTTGTTCTGTGAGGTAAGGCAGTACGTTTTCTTTTTTATTCATAACACCACCGCCAATAATTACTACTTCCGGGTCATACGCATGAATAAGATTCACAACGGCAGCCGACCACATATCTAAACACTCTTGTTGAACAGTGAGCGCTAGCGTATCGCCTTTTTCTGCCGCGGTAAACAGGTTTTCAAAATCAATTGCAGGTGCCGACGATAATATACTCTGTAAATAATTTTTATCTTCTTCAATCCGTTGTTTAATACTCCAGGTAGATGCATGTGCTTCCACACATCCTACGTTGCCGCAGCTGCATTGCCTTCCATTATACTGAACTGCAATATGCCCCCCTAAACAACCTGCTTGAAAATGTTTGCCACGCAATAATTTTCCTTCCATAATAACTGATGTGCCAATGCCGGTGCCAATGGTCATTACAACCAAATTATCTGTGTCCTTTCCCGCACCAAACTTCCATTCACCAACTGCTGCCATACGGGCATCATTGTCTATAAAAAAGGGAACATTCCATTGTTCTTTTACCCAAGTTTCAAGATCAATAGAAAAGGCATCATCATACTTAGCATTTGTAGACAAAATTTTCTTTTGAAATGGATCAACTAAGCCTGGAAACCCTAAGCTTATACCACGTAAGCAACCTAGTGTAATTCCATTACCTTTCAATAGTTGGTTAACATGTTTAGTAATGAATGGTAACCTTGCCGCTAAGCCATTGGCTGACTGAGCTGGAACCACCACTTTCGATGTGATTTTATCGTCTTCTACCAGACCAATTTTCACACGTGTGCCACCGAGATCTATTCCTATATAGCAATTTTTCATTTATGCAATCGTTTGCCGAATTGGCTTATGTATTTCTTATTTGTCGTTATTAAGCAATATTGGCTTGCCATCTTGTTTCACTAATATTTTTGAAAACCCATGCTCACTGATAGTTGCATAATCATGCCCCGCGTCAGACGGCCAAAAGGCACTGAACGAAAGGATAGAATTGCCGGTATTAGAAGTTCGATGCGCAATATGCCCTGGTATATAATGGATACTTCCCGGATACATTTTTTCAGCCCAAGTTTTGCCATCTTCATTCATCAGCAACAGCATGCCTTCTCCTGCCAGTGTGCAATAAAATTCTGCTCGGTTTCTCAGTTTATGAAAATGTCCTTTAGTCATAAAATATTCGTTACCTACTGTGCCCGGATGGATGTAAGTAATACCATAAAATAAACCACCTTCGGTATCCTGCTTAACTGGTAAATAAGATTCTACTTCATAAACAACAGTTTCGGCAGGCATAACTGCCAAGGCTTGCTTGTCATGAAAAATGTCTCTTAAATCCTTTATTTTCCTATTGAGTTTGTCAATGTTCTTTCCTTCTAATTTATCATTGATAAAAGTGATGACAGGTTCAAGAATCTGGCTCATTAATGGTTTGTTTGATTTTAAAAAGACTTTCTATCAATCATTATGAAAGGATTTTCCACTACTTCGTGATTACTGCTCAAAATCATATTGGCCATCGTTTTTCCCATCGTTTCGAAGTCAGTTGTAATTGTTGTTACGCCTTCCCCAATCACACTCTTCAGGTTGGTTTCATTATACGAAATCACACCAATGTCTTTTCCCAACTGCCAGTTGTTTCCTTTTGTCAGCTTAATAATTTCAACCAGATGATTGTCGTCAATTACAATAAAAGCATCTCCTTTCTTTATAACTTTCGCATCAACTGATGTTTTGATTCCGGTTTCCACTGACATTTTTTTTGAAAATTTATTGAAGCCGGCAATGATATCTTTAGTGCGGGTGCCTTCCGGAAAAATTAAGAACACACGCTTGTATTTGGCTACCAATTGCTGATTAGATAAAAGAATAGAATAGATGTCTTTTTCAAAATTCTGAAAAACGCCGGGATACTCCTTTTTGTATTCTTTATAACCTACATCAAGTAAAAATGTTTTCTTTTGATCGAGCCTGGATAGAATGCTCAATGTATCATTATTTACTTCGGGCATGATGATGAATGTATTGTAATAACCCGCCTGCTCGCGTATCAGCGTTTCAAACATCTTAATACTATGATGATGGAAATAAATATCGAGCGTGCAGGTTTTTGGAAGGCTGTTTAACATGCGTTAAACAAGGTTTCCTTATATGGAGTAAATGTACTGAAGAGAAGAAAAATACGCTTGTTTTGCTTGGTCTCAATACTTGAAACAAAATAGCCTTTACCGGGAATAGAATCAATAATACCAGATGCACGCAGATCGTTATAAGCACTGAATACAGAACCCCGCGCCAGCGAAAATTTTTCTGAAATTTTATTTACAGATGGAAGTAAATCATCTTTTACCAATACCCCATTATCTATATTTCTGTAAATAGACTGTACAATTTGTTTGTAGACAGGTGTGGCCAGTGCAGTGTCTATTTGAATAAGCTCAGTTATTGGTTTTTTAGTCAATGCCATTTGTTGAGATTGTAAAAGTAATAAATAATTTGAAAATAAAACAGGTATATACTGGTATATAAAAGATTTAATTATTTTGATGTAGTATCATTATAGGATTATTATGTCTTGCTATATTATAATGTCATTATTGGAATAAGACGTTGTAAAGGTATATTGTAGGTTTTGATTCCTTCGATCATAGGACTTTTGTACTCGTTGAGCAAGAAGACGATTGAGTATGAGTAACTCTATAGTCAAGTAATAAGGAATCAGTAGATTCTAAATTCAGAACACATAGTAGAGAAACATTTTGAACCCGATACTTGTAATTGTGTCATGTATGAATTTAAATATAAAAATAATAATCTTCTTCCCGGTAGTATATTATTTATTATTGTACTGTAAAGGATTAAACCTGTTATTACTTGATTAACATAATTATCTTTTTGAGTGAAAAATTTGTTTAATTGTATCACTGATTCCGTACAAAAACGATTAGAGAAATGGTTGATTGTCAAGGCAGATATTAGTAAATATAGCAAAGAATATCGGATCTAAGAGAGCGCAATTATTAGATTATCATTAGGAAAAGCGCTGGCTATTAGCATCAATTCTTCAACAAAATGGTTCGATATTTTCCCGCAGGGTTTATAATCAAGGTTAATAAACAATGAGTTATAATAAATACACGCATTTCTACACTTATTTGCCCTTTAACCACTTAATTACTAATTTTAAAAGCCTTGTACCATGGTGTGCAAGGCTTATTTGCATTTTACTATAAATGTCTGTCCTTCGTGTCTTTTTACTCACACGCATTATTACTAAGGAAAAAATTTTAAATTATTATCTTGTTCTCTTTATTTGTATAATAGGGATAAACGCCCGAAATGAAATTTAAGCACAATGGCTAACTTCATTCAATTCGTAAAGACACTAACTAAACTTGACCAAGAAGCACTCAACGAACTGACCGATAGAATACAAACAAAAACAGTAAGAAAAGGTGAATATTTACTAAGGATAGGAGAGCCATGCAGAAAAATATACTTCATTGAAAAAGGACTTGTAAAAACATATTTTAATCGCGAGGATAAGGAGTTTATAATGAAGTTCTTTCCCGAAAATTCAATGTTTACTGTCCTTGACAGTTATATTCAACAAAGCCCTTCCAGCTACATGGTTTTAGCACTGGAAACAACAACTTTCTCATTTCTTAGCCACACTGATTTAGAGGAGCTTTGTGTAAGATACCATTCTTTAGAAACATTTTTCAGAAAACTTGTTTCGATTGCCTCTATCAATATGATGAATCGGATAAGTGAAATGCTTGAAGAAAATGCTACAGAACGATATAATCATTTTGTAAAAGAAAATTATCATCTCCTCCAAAGAATAAGTCTTGGCGACTTGGCAAGATACCTTGCCATTACGCAAGTGTCATTAAGCAGAATCAGAGCGAAGAAATGATTTTTTATCATTTGTAAAAAGAAAGGAAGCTTGGTATTCGCAGCTTTGCATCAAAATTATAAGACGATGCAAACATCACAACAAATACAAATCCTGAGTGTTATAGCCGCCATTGCTTTTTGTGTTATTGTACCCACAGTTGGCTATATTAAAATAGGGCTTCCACCTGTTATTATTATTGGCAGTTCTGCCGTAGCAGGTTTTTGCTTTTGGTATGTAACCTATCTTAAAACACCCACAGACCCCAAAATAATTCTTCCACTTTTTGTATTAACGGTTGCAGGTTTACAAATTCATATTGTAGAAGAATACCTAACTGATTTTGGTCCAGCCATGAGCCGGCTGTTTAATATTCCTTGGAGCGAGAAAGGATTTCTGATGGTGTTTGCATTGGTAGGACCAACCATTTATACACTCACAACACTGGGTTTATATTATCGCATTCCGATTGCTGGTTTTATGGCCTGGTTTATTTTTATAGGACCCGGTGTTGCTGAATGTACGCATTTTATTTTCCCGATATTACAACCAGACATTGAACCAACAAACATAAGCTCAGTTACCCAATCCATAAAAGGAACTACAATTACGAACATGCCCAATTATTATTATAACACAACCGGGCACTATTATTTTGCCGGAATGTGGACGGCAATTTTACCTATGATACCCGGCAGCTATTCAATTTATCGTTTGGTAAAAGATTTTAAACATCAAAGGAAAATAAAAATTGCGACTGTAGAAAACAAAGCTGCTAACATACGTACGCGGCCATATTAGCTTCGCTCTTTTGTCAATTATTACAGTGTTAGGAAACGATTTTTTACCCACTCTGGCTCTGTTCAAAAATAGGTTTTACACTCAAAATCGCCAGCCATTAGTGGTCCTTATAACATGTTATAAAGTATGTAGAAATATAACAAAAGCGAAAATGAAAAAAATACTAATTATAAATGGACACCCTGATGAAAATAGTTACTGTCGCGCACTTGCTAAAGCATATAAAAAAGGTGCTTTGACAACTGGTGCAGAGCTAAAAGAAATATTAGTTGCTGACCTCGAGTTCAATCCAAACTTACAGTTTGGATATGGAAAACGAATGGAACTGGAATCTGATTTACTCGACGCATGGGAAAAAATAAAGTGGGCAGATCATTTGGTTTGGATTTATCCTGTTTGGTGGGCTTCGCTACCTGCTATTTTAAAAGGGTTTATCGACAGGCTTTTTTTGCCGGGCCTTGTTTTTATAAAGCGGGAAAATTCATTGTTAGCAGATGGACTTTTAAAAGATAAATCTGCAAGAATCATTTCTACACTCGACCAACCGGTTTGGTATTATTGGCTGGTCAATCATCAGCCAAGTTACTGGGCTATGAAAAAAAATACTTTAAAGTACTGTGGTATTCGGAACATAAAAGCAACCACCATTGGACCCATTCGTTTATCAAAACAAATATGGCGTGAAAAATGGCTGACAAAAATTGAACAATTGGGAAAAAAATTAAAGTAAAAAACAAACAACTGCCAACAAACTCTTTTTCTGTATTGATATCAGCACATCATAGAACGTTAGGAAGAAACGCCTAATTCGTTCCTACGCCGTTTTCCGTTTGAATGAAAAATGACCTATGCGATTTTCGCATAGCTGCCAATTCCGATATAAAATGTTTCCGTTGAAGGCAAACGCAGCCAGTCTAGATGATTTCACAATTTGTGACTACTAATTCCATAAGTCATTGACCAGCATAGTGATTGATGATTAACCCGCTTACTGATCAGTGATATGCGGAATCAATCGTTCATTTTTATGGATTCTTCACACCATGAGGGAACTTGCGTGCTGCTTAACTTTGTGGAACTTCATTGTTTTTTCTTTAGCAGTGGTTACACAGGGTGCATAATTTTGTTGTTCTTGACTATCAGTTCCGCGAGATATTGACCAGTATAGGAATTGATAACCAATTACTTTATTACTCATTGTCGTGTGGAATGGATGGTCCAGTAAAGCAAAATTTCCACTAATAACGCCAAACTATATTTCATACGATATGTTGTTTGTTTGCTAAGGTGACAACTTAAATTAATTGAACTTCCATTTTATACAGAAAGCAACAGCAAAACAATTGATTACCTGTATTCATATTGATAAATACCTAACGGAATGTATGATCAAGAATGGCACAAATTATCCAATAACCCCGAATCTTAAAATACCATCTTATTGTGAATATATAAATTATACTTTTCTGACAATCATAGCTGACTTTGCAGGATCATGTAATAAGCTTTCCATTTTTGTTTCAATCAAGTTTTGAATATCCTCTTTCACCTGATAAAAATTGCGTTGTACTGTACTTTGACTTACCTGCCGGAAAAGAGGCAGCCCTTGATAAGTCCCTTCTTCTTTTGCGAGTACTCTCCGGTCATTAATGATTTTACTATGAAAAGCTTTTAATGTAATTTCTTCGTCGGGATTATCAGCTACAATACCAACAAACTCGCCGCTTGACAAGGAAGAAATTACAGAGGCCGGAACCGCTTGTTCTAGTTGCTTCGATTTGCTTACAGAAGTATCACTGGCATTGATAGAAATACTTTCCCTGTCTTGCAAAATACGACCAAACTTTTCTGACAAAAACTTCGCTGTTTCGCCGCTCACCTGTCCTGAAATTACATTGCCCATGATATTCATAATCACCTCTGCACCTTCTCTTGAATATTCATTTTTGAGTTGACTATAATCCTGCACGGCAACGGTGGTAGCTACCTTGTTGGAACGTGCCGTTGCAATAAGCGTATCAATACCCCGGAAGTAAATGGTGGGAAACTCATCGAAGATAAGACTGCTCTTTAACTTACCTCTCTGGTTGACAAGCTTCGTCATGCGGGAAACATAAAGAGAAAGAACAGCACCATACACTTCCTGCTTTTGTGGGTTGTTGGCAAGACAAACAATTTTTGGTGATACCGGATTATTAATATCAAGCGTAAAATCATTGCCTGTCATCACGTAATATAAGATGGGGGAAGAAAGACGTGCCATACCGATTTTAGCCGCATCGATTTGCCCTTCCAGCTGCTCGGCAGCACCACTTTGGTAAGCTGAAATAAAAGGATTGATATAGGCTTCAATTTCAGGTTCGGTGCGGAGAATAGAAAAGAGCTTGTCATGATCAACCTGCGCCAGTTCGATTACATGTGGCAGCGTGCAAAATTCACCGCCACGATATTTGCGCAAGAACCAAATGATGGCAGTAATAAAATTGATAGGTGATTCAATAAAGAATTCACCTTGTTTTTTGATCCAGGAACGGTTAAGACCGAGCAGGATGGTACGGGCAGATTCAACCGCATCGGTAATGTCCATCATGCCATCAGGATGGAGCGGGTTGCAACGGTAAGAACGGCTCAGGTCATCGAAGTTGATAACGTAGAATTTGGGTTCAACAGCGTACTTACTTTTGTGCTTTAGAAAGTGATTGTAAGCTATCTTCGTTAAATCATCATACTTGAAGTCATAGACAAACATGCTGAACCCTTTTTCGATATGCTGGCGGATGATATGCTGAATAATAAAGTAAGACTTGCCGGAACCAGGAGAACCCATAATGAGCATGCCACGCATCGGATTAATAAAGTTGATCCAACTCTTGCGCTGCTTTCCTTTAAGATTATATACAGCAGGTAGGTTAATAGAGTCATCATTCTTTAGCAATCGTTCTTCCTGCGGGAAGGTTTGATTGTCGGTATTGAAGACGTCTTTGCTTAGATTGACCTTGATGATTCTTGTTAGCAATCCGCCTCCGGTTATTATTAGCACATAACCTATTGCAGTCGTTACTAAATAAGTGATGGCGATAGCTGATAGCGTAAAAGAAACACGAAAGCAAAGGATACTTCCAAAGTACATAGCAAGACCTAAGAAGAAGTAAAGCAAGGCTGTTTGGTAACTTATCTTTTCACTTTTTCTGCCTCTGATACCAAGCAAGGATAACACTAAGAAAGCAGCGGCTATTCCCTTTGATTTATTGAAAGAATCAAAAAGTCCTGTTCGACTTATATTTTTTAGTATTTTGTCGCCTATCTGTACAGTAAGATGCCACTGCTGAAAGGCTGCATAACAGTAATAATAGCAGTGCAGTAACAGTAGTACAATGCTGATCATTCTGGTCAGGTCGATCACCTTCCTTAGCCCCTGTTCGTTCTCTCCTGTATTCATTGACATAGCACTTCTTTTTAAAAGTTATTGATGTTGCTTTTTCTTTCGTTTACGCTTCTGTTCTTCCGTCAACTCACTTGCCATTGAACCATCTTCGGAGGCTGCCAACTGTTGCAAAAGATGTGAGTCTTTCATCAATGAACCGAGTGCTTGAGTAGCGGTATTTTGTTGTTGCTGTTGTGATTCCAATGTTTGCTTTGCGGGTAACAATAAATCAGACTTTTGGCTGCACCTTTGCTGAAGCCCGTTTGCGCTATAAGGCTTACCCAAATCACTGCCATTAAAGACACATTTTGTTTGATGATCAACGTAGGTCAGTCCGTAAATAACACCGCTACTGTTTTGCCGGAGGATGAGTTGGATTTGTTGTTTGCTGAGTGCTTGCTGCAAATCACCTATTGATGGCTGACGGTGCAATAGAGACAGGTCAACGGCGTTCTTTACTCTTTGTTTATGAGCTTGTCTGTCCCTATCATTTTGTGCGAACCTGGCTTCGATTGTTTTCAGGGTTGGTTTGTTGTAAATCAGGCTTGCTTTGATGGGAACACCGACCTTCTCTCCTTTTTCATTTAGGATGCGATAGACGAGACCTTTTCGCTGGTAAATGCGGGAGTTCTCACTGCCCCTGTCAGCTACTACATTATAGAGTTGCAAGACTGCATTCAGCTCTGCAAGGGATGTGTATTTGTATTGGGATAAAACAGCATCTAAAACATTTGTAATGGCTCTTTTGGTTTCGGTTTTACCATACTGTGCTTTCTGGACATTGACTGGTTTTAGTTGCTCTCCCTTTTTTTGTCTGTCAGTTGCTCTAACTAACCCATATTTGACTTCGATTTCTTTTCTCGTTCTCTCCGAGAGATTGCGACCAATATTGTGCAGTTTAATACGGCTGCCATTCTTTTTGATATTGGTAGTCACAATGTGCAAGTGCGGATGTCCTGCATCATGATGCTGATAGACCAAATAAGGCTGACCCGCAAAGTCGATTCCCTGCATGTAATCACTGGCTATTTGTGCCAACACTTGTTTGGACAATCGCTCGGAAGGATCGAA
Source organism: Ilyomonas sp. (assembly GCA_965199845.1). Classification (GTDB taxonomy): domain Bacteria; phylum Bacteroidota; class Bacteroidia; order Chitinophagales; family Chitinophagaceae; genus Ilyomonas. The sequence continues at coordinate 27,150 of CBDATZ010000010.1, read as the reverse complement.
ATTTAAAGAGATGTGGATGCTGTTTATTTTTACTCTTTCATTGAGCGAAAGTAGCTTTTCGAAGCGACGTAATTTATCCGAAAAAAGAAGGGCTTCTCTGTCCTTTGCAAAATGCACGGCACTGATTAACTCAGCCCTCTTTTTCTCTATTTTATTTTCATTGTAGTACAGTGCATTTCTGATGCTGCTACCTGCCTTGATTACTGCAACCATTGATCGTTGATTTGAGCTATTTTATATTTGATAGCTTCTACTTTTTGTAGCAGTATTTTCCGGCTTGTTTCATAGAGCAACAGCCACGACTTATACTCTTCTATTTTCTCTAATGTGTGCAGCCGCTTGACTGCCTGATTGAAGTTGTTTCCCAGGCTGCTCAGTTCGCTTCGTAGTAGTATCATCTCTTCCATAAAATCATCGAGGGACTGGTTGCGCTGATTGACGGTAACGGGTTTGTGAAGCAACACTTTCCTGTGATAGTCGCTCAGTTTCCGGCAAGTTGACTTGGCAAAGCGGCTTTTGATGTCGCTGGCTTCAGCAGGCGTTACGCGCACAATTAACCTAACGGAACGGTTCATTTTATTCTCTTTCATCGCATTCTTTTACATCAGTTGTACAATACTTTTTAAGTGTCTATCTGCCCGGCGACTTCGGAGCGAAGGGCAGCCAGATCATCCGTTTGTATGACAACGGTACATCTGGCAGATTGCGGCAAAGCGGGCAATCCAGAGCCGTTTCCAGCAAGCTAATAGTCCTTTACAATTATATCAAGATTAACTCAAATACAGATGGTACAGCTTCTTATGATGTAAGTTTACAGCCGCTGGTAGTAAAATGTTTTGACAGTAGTCCAAACTGCACCAGCCAGTCATTTAAGTCCTTGTGATTTTTATATAAACCGCTTTCGTCTGTAGCCTGTCTGTTAAGTTGTAGTAACTCCTTTATGGCTTTAATGCCGCTTTTATCCTGGTCGAAGAAGATGTGCGCAGAGCTGTATTGAATTATAATTTCCTTTGCTTTGTTTAAAAAAGAAAGAGAATTCAGGATGCAGTAATCTTCATTTACGCATTCTGATTTTTTTATGAGTGTCTGATAAGAAAGGAAGTCAAAGAAGCCCTCAAAGAGGTTTATTATTACTCCCTTATTTCTGATAATAGTAATGTCTTTTGGATGAGTGCTTCCTTTGAAAAAAGAATTGCGCAATTCGTATCCACCACTGTTGTTTTGGAAGCCGATGGCAAAGTAATTCTTGTCGTTCATACGGAAAGAAACTTCCTTGCAAAATGTCTTTGCAATGTCCATGTTAATCTTCCTTTCTTTCAGATAATTTTGCAGAGATAAGGAAGTTGTTGTTTTGACATTACTTATCTCAATGGAAGATTCCTTTTCATCCTCTTTTGAGTAGCTTTTATTTAGAGTAAAATGGGATGCTGGTGAAAGAAAAAACTGGTGGAGAAAATCGTAAACCGAACACTTGAAATAGCAAATGCCTAAGTCTATTAAAGTGCCGCCCCTCCCTTCTCCGAAATCATACCAGCAGTTGATGATGCGATTGATTTTGAAAGAAGCTGTCCGCTCATTACGGAAGGGAGACAAATACCAATACTGATGTCCGCTGATTCGTTTGGGCTTAAAGCTTAAGCTCGATAAATAATCAACCATGTCATGCTTGTTTGCTTTATCACAAGAAATAATTTTGTTACTGTTGTTCATACCACACATTTTCTTTTGTCCACAAATGGATTAACGGATGTGAAAATAGAATGGACATATTACATTATCCTATTCAAAAAATGAATAGGATCAGGCTTCCTTCTGCCGTTACTTTTATGGCTGTAAAAATGAATTTGTGTACTAAAAATCAAGAAGTATGTTATCAGCAAAAGACATTGGTATTGTGTATGAAACACTGCTACTTTCTCCAGGTATGAATGAGCCGGTTAAGATTGCCCTGAACCTGTCAAGGAAGAATGTGATGCTACTGGCAAAAGTAATAGAGCTGGGACTGGCAAATAAAGAAAGCAGTAGTGAACAGACAATCATTAGCATTGCGCAGAAAGAAACACTTGTAGAAATCAGTGCTTTGTCAGATGAATTATTAAGCAAAGCAGGTTTACAGGAGATGAACAGCAAGCTGGTTGCTTTATCTGCTGAATAAAGTTAGATGTCTGAGATGGTCTAATAAAACCGGACAGTAAAGTTGCTATAAATTAGCAACAGGAATGAAAGAGAACAGCAGCGGTATCAAGCGCCGCAAGTACGATGCTTCGTTTAAGGAAGAGGTGTTACAAATGATCAGCAACGGTCGCCCGGTGAGCGAGGTTGCCCGCAGCTTAGGCATTGGTGAGAACATTATCTACCGGTGGAGAAGCCGCAGTCACAACAGCAGCCAGGGACAGCCAAATACAGTTGGTAAGGAGAACAGCCCTGCTGCGGGTGAAGATCAACTTTCCTTACTCAAACGGATCAAAGAGTTGGAGCAGGAGCGTGATATTTTAAAAAAAGCCTTGCTCATTTTCAGCCGTCAGACCTGAGGGAGCGCTACCGGTTTATTGAGACACAAGCGGGGCAATACAAGGCACAGATGCTATGCCGGGTGCTTCAGGTAAGCCGCAGCGCTTACTACGACTGGAAGCAGCAGAAAAGAAGCCGCCTTGCTGACCAAAAGAAAAAAGAAATGGAAGAGCATATTGTTGATATTTTTCAGGAGCACCGCAGGCGCTATGGTGCGCGCAGGATAGTGGCGGAACTGAAAGCAGCAGAGGTAAAGACAAGCCGGTACAAAGTTCGTAAAGTGCTGACAGAGCACGGCTTGAAAGCGATCCAGCCCCGCAGCTTTGTGCCCCGTACAACTGACAGCCGTCATCCTTACCCCATTAGCCCCAACCTGCTTTTGGAAAGAGAGGCGCCGCAAAAGCCCGGTGAAGTCTGGGTGGGAGACATCACTTATATCCCGCTGGCAGGTGGCGGCTTTCTTTACCTGGCAGTCTGGATGGATTTGTATTCCCGCAGAATTACCGGCTGGCAGTTAGACAGTCACATGAAAGAAGCGCTGGTGGTAACAGCTTTCAAAAAAGCACTGATGAGCCGCCGCAGCGATGCAAAAGGATTGATGGTTCATACTGATCGCGGCGGTCAGTATGCAGGCAACGGGTTCCGGGAACTGATTGCATCGGGGCAGATGTTGCAGAGCATGAGCCGGTCAGATAACCCCTACGATAATGCCTTTATGGAGTCCTGCTTCAGCCGTTTCAAAACAGAACTGTTGCAGGATGGTGCTTTCGACGATCTGCAGGATGCCCACACAGAAATCTTTGAGTACATAGAGATGTATTACAACACAAAACGAAGGCACTCATCTCTCGGTTATCAATGCCCCAATGACTTTGAAAAAAACTACTATTTTTACAAAACCTAAGCAACTTCTCTGTCCGGCAAAATCGACACACCTCAGTCAGGCAGTCGTTGGCTAAACACAAAAGTAGCAGCAAGCTCTATCAAGGTTAGATAAAGCTTGCTGCTTATTGTCTACATCAATCCTTCATCAGCGAAAGAAAAATAGCCTTCGTTTGAGATAATTAAATGGTCTAATACCGTTACGTCAAGCAAGTATCCGCCGTCTTTGATCTTTTTAGTCAGTTCGATGTCTGTCCGGCTCCCTTTCAGACTTCCTGAGGGGGTGGTTATGAGCCAGGATAATATTGCTAGCAACCGCTTTTAAAGCCTCTGTAAAAATTACTTTCGGGTCAGCTATCGTTCCTGATACACCACCAGTTGACACGTCATAAATACCGAGTACTTTATTGGCTCTGTTGAGCAGTAGTGTGGAATTTTGGTAGGCTTTATCAACTTATTCCGTTAATCTTTGAGCAGTAGAATGATTGATTAATAGAGGCTTTTTTATCAAACGGCAGCGGAATTGCGTGATATCTGTGTACTGAATTTCTAGCATGAGAGCCAAACGATATTACCTTCTCCGGGTCTGCTGCTTTTACAATAATCTCCGTTTTCTGCTTTAGCTGCTCTTGCTTGTGCTGCGGTAAATGTGCTAATGAGGTATTCATGCTTTGTCAAAGCTAAAACATATTGCAAATAAAAAAAGCTGCTGGCTTTTTTAAACCAACGGCTTTAATCTCTTATCTCCTTACCAACGCTGCAGTTGCAGGTGAAGAACACCATGCACGGCTGCAACAACACCAACGAAGGCACAAACTAATAATCTGCCTCTAAAGCTTCAATTTCTTTCTTTCTTTCTTCTACAACATCAATAATTGTTTCTAAAGACAACTGGAACCAAAATTCCTTGTAATTTTCTATTACGCTGAAACAAAATTCCATTTCAGTAGCGTCAAAACCACCCGTATAATTTCCTTTTTGAAACATATCATCCGATTCAATTAGAGCCCATTCTTCAATAGTTTTATTTTCTGATAATATCTGATCACCGATAATTAAAAAATCCTTATTAAACTTATGCATCATAAAAAACTTATGTTTTTTTATACTTTTTAATTGGCACCTTATTCACACCCGCATCATCCATCATCTTACCTGCTTGTTGATAAACATCTTTAGAAGTAGCATTGGGATTTTCATCTATCCAATTCTTCCATTGAGTAGTCCAATTACTCCCAGCACGATGTAAATATTTATGCAGGCTTTCAGGAATTAATATAGCATGTTCATTTACTTTGATATTTAAATTTTTAAAAAAATCTCGATATTTTTGAGATGCTGAACTACTTCCTCTAAATGCATTAAAAATGTGATGCTCAACTAATGGTTCATCTAAGGAACTTGCTGACAATAATGACTGGGCTTCACTGTTTGTTGAAGCAGTCGTTGCAATAGGCGGTTTAGTTGCAGTTGGTTTCAACAAGTTTCCCTTATTTCCTCCCCCAGGCAAAACTTTTCCCCCAACATAAACACTGGTTACAAACTCCAACGCTTCCGGACTGCTCAACGTTTTTAAAGGCTCCTTTATCAATTGATTACCAGACTGCTTTAAAGCAGTCCCGACTTGTTTAAAATCTCGTTTAACATCCTCACCATAAGAACCTCTTCTTACTGATTGAACAGTTGAAACTCCTGAATTCCATAATGATGGTACTACATTTAGAACATCTATTACGCCATTATCAAACGCTCCAACATAATCAATAAAACTTCTGTTTCCTGAATTATTAAACTTTGGTATGTAGGGAATATACTCTAAACCATCCATATCTATCCCATCAATAGGACGGTTACTCGCAAACTGATATGGCGTTAACTCTATGTATTTTGAAGCAAGCGGATCCACGCTCAGAAACCTACCGATTCTCGTATCATAGATACGCATGCCGTAGTCTTGTTCATTGCCATCACCTTTTACATCATTGTCATTCTCTTTGCCGTTAAAGCCATAACGGTAGTTACCAGTAGAAATGTTCCTTCCCGGTTGAGCCATACCAAAAGGATAATAATCCTGCGCACTGACTACATCTGCTGTATAGTAGTTAACCGTGCTGCCACTGCCTAGCCCCTTTTTCTTGTCCGAGATCGTTACCAGCACATTGCCCAGATGGTTCGTTAATTCATAGAGCTTCTGCCCTCGCACGAAGGTAAGAAAGTAACCCGTTGGCATGCCGGTAACAACAAGCGGTGTCAGTACAGGTGGCGTCTGCACATTGATGCCGGGCTTCCACATCTCCAGCCGGCTGCTGCCATACATGTCCACTTCACTGAGCGTCAGCTGCCCGTTGTTAACGGTGTTGTCTCCCTTGGTATAGACTCCCATCACATTGCCGCTCGCGTCCCTCGCATACCACGTAGTCGTGGTAGTGCCACCGCTGGTTACCGCCTTGCTGATGCGGTTGCCCCCGGCATCATATGTATACTTAATCACTGTACCATCGTACTTTGTTATCTGCCCGATCTTGCCATACACCGTCCAGTCTATTTGTTTGATGCCGCCTGCCGAGTCTTTCACCAGATTACCTATGGAATCATAAGCATAGTTACTCACCGGCTGGTTATCGATATCTGCCGGGTAAGCCGGACTGCTTACCTTATCGGTGATGGAACTGAGCCTGTTTTTGCCCGCTTCATAATTGTAAGCCAGGCTGTCCATCAGGGCAGGGTTGCCATAACGGTTGTAGGTAAGGATATTGCCATTGGCATCGTAGCTGATGCTCTCATTGTAATCTTTTATGCTCACCGGCGTCCACTTGTTTTGGCTTGAACCCAGCCCTTTATAAGTCTGCTGCCTTACCAGGCGGTTTAGCTGATCGTAGGTGTAAGCGTATAATTGAGGTATGCCGGCTGATGGTATGTTCACACTCATAGCGGCTATATTGCCGTTATACAGCGGCTTGTAATTTACTCCGTTTATATCTGCCCTGGCAAAGGTATTGGTGCCGCCAACAGGCTGATAGTCTGTACTGTCGTAGTAATGCAAAGCATAGCCAAATACATCGCGGGCGCGCATGTTACCGGCTGAATTACTGCCGTCGCTACCCATATCAAAGCTGGTACCTACCAAGGTACTGTTCACCCCTTTAAGCCATCCCTGCAGCGTATAAGCATAATCTACCCCCTGCACCTGCTGGTCGCCAAGTGTTACCCGCGAAAGGGGTCCGTGCGGGTAGTAGCTATAGACAGCATCCTGCTCCCAGCTAATGCTGTCATGGCTTGTTTTTACATACCGCAGCCTGTTTTCCGCATCATACATATACTGATGATAAAAGGCGTCGGGCTGTGTTACGCCATTCAGCGGCGGCTGATAAGCAACGCTGTTTACCTTGCCGCTGATCAAATCGTACTGATACACCGTGCGCTTGTAGCGATTGTTATTGCTGTTCATTACATTGGCGGTATACTTGCAAAACATTTTTGTTTTTGACCATTAATTCCGCTAAATACTCACCAATGTAGGCATTGATAACCAACTACTTTATTGATCTATGTGTTGCGGAATAGATGATTCGGTTAGGCGAAATCTCCACTATACCCGCCAGTGCTCTGGAAAAAAATGAGATCTTCAAACAGGGGTACGCTCCTTTAACGGAAGAAGAAAAAAAGCAGTTTCAAGCTGAAGATGGAAATTATCAGATTATACCCTTATTTACAAAGAAGTTACTCAAAAAACAGTCTTCCAATTCCTATCTTTTCCAGTGGTTCTGATTGGCCGGTGATCGACGAACGTATGATTGAACAATATAGTGCATAATATGGATTAAAAAGTCAATCATTCCGTTATTCTTTGACCAGTCAGCAATTCATAATCAGTCCCTTTCTAGTCAATAATTGCTGGAATCGTGAGGCCATAAATGGAAATTTCGGTAGGCTTACTTCTGAAGGACATCAAATTTATTGAAATGTAAGCTTCTGTTGTCTTGGTTATTCAACCGTTCATTCGGTCTTGGGATTTCAGGACAAGACAATCACCAACATCCAAATTGTTTTTCTACCGGCAGGAGTAATCTTTCCAACTTTATGAAGTTATTTTCTATTTGTAAATCGAAATCAAGAACAGGTAAAACCAAACTGGATACAAGAAATTGAGAGATTACTAAGTCTTGTTGTTATAAAAATTTTAGAAGGCACATACATATCAATCGAGTAAATTTCTCTCGATAAGCTTCAGTCCTGGCTTTATGGTCCATTCATTTCCATTTAATATATTGCCTTTATCATGTTCGTCAATCTTTCTGTACATAAAGATCGGATTAGGCATTAAGTTAGCAATGCCGATCTGCTGTTGGGAAGGTAATTCAATAGTGCAAAAATCTTTATCAGGCAAAACTGAAAGCCCATCCATATCAACCATCAGTTTTTCGTCCTTTGCATGTATGCCACGCCAATGCTTTCCTTCAATTGTTTCAGGGTAATAATAAAGTTCTGTAATCAGATACACTTTCCCCTCTGTTTCAAAAGCAGCAGCATCATTAAACGAACCGGTCCCATCCAGTTCCATGCGTTTATTGCCTACTTCTATCATAAAGCGGTAAGATTGCCGTAGCTGGGCTTCCAGGTCATAGTGCGCCAGGTAATCCTTAATAATTTTACTTAGTTGGTTTAATATAACCCTATCTACACCATAAAATAAATCAATTACATGAGACCCGTGGAACAGGTTGTCAATTCTGTCATTGATTATGCTAAGCTTCGATTTAAATTTTTCAAAAAATCCCTGCTTGTCGTCTTCACTCCATACAGGCTTTTCCACAGTAACGAACCTATCAGGCAGCATTCCTATTTGTTTCATTAGATCCTGCGTACAATAAACTGCAAGATCTATCGCATATTCATTAGCTCTTTCAGATGCAAAACCAGAAAAGGCCGCAAGCGGACTTCCTGGTAAGTCCAGTCCTTTATATACGCCGTTAACTACTTCTTCAGGTGCTATAGCAATGATTTTGTAATCTTGGTTTTTACCTGACAGGTCCAGAAGCTGATCCATTAATACTCGTAATAATGTTTTTAATACGTCCAGTTGCAGATCAGCAGGAATTTGTTTCAACTTGTTAATAGTAAAGTAATCTTTATAAGACATCAAACCGGTCAACTTTGAAGCAGGGTCTTTACATATTCTGATCATCTCTCCTTTCAGAGTGAGCGCTCCTGCAGGTATTACTTCACTGTTTCTGCGGGTATACAAAATCTGATTAACAGGAATTAGTATGGCTTTGATTGCTTCCTCAATATTCGTTTCATTGGAAATAAGTGTTTCAAAAACCCTATAATAATCTTCCTTCCTGTTAAACAATCTTGATATTTGAGTAATCCGGTTTGACTCTTTTACCCTGCCTTCGTCTATTATCATCGTTACAAGTGAACTGATATGGGATAACAGCCGGTCGAGCGTCCCATTTTTTATAACATCGTATCCATCAAGCGAGCCTAATATTTTCCTTGGTTCTTTTACAGAATACTGTTGTAAAAAAGGCAGCCTGAAATTAGTTACTTCATCACCTATGCTTGGATCCACAAATACGATTACTCTGTCAAAATCTCTTGTGTCTTCTGCATCCAAAAAAGAGGCAAGACGAAATGCTTCCTTTACAGGTTCATTATTGAATGTTCCGCCATCTACATAACAAAAGGGATAAGAAAGATTATCTTTTGTCAGGGGTACTACTGATTCCATCGCTATCGTACATACTTCAGGTGTCAGCACATTATCATCCCAGCAGTTTTCAACGAATTCAAATTTAAAGCGTTCCAGTGCTACTGGTTCAAAGACAAAAGGAAAGGCACCGCAAGCTATAGAAGTAGCTAACATTCTTGCCCATGGTGACTTACTTCTGAGATCGCTTATACTTCCTTCTTCTTTTTCACCAATATGGTATCTGATCCACCTTGACGGATACTTGTCTGGATTGTCGTCAATTTCATTTACGCTAACGTTTTTAAAATTAAGATGAAAAACCCTTAGTTCTTTATGCGATCTTGATGTGTAAGGATCTTTAGTGCCAACAAAATTTGGATTGGTATTATCATTTCCTCTTGTACTATAGACAACGCCTGTCAGGTTGGATAAAGTGCTTGCAAATAATACTTCGTCGCTTAAAATGCTTCGGCCGGCGAAATCATTGTTATATGCTTCATCGAGCTGAAAATAATCATGCGCTATTGTTTCAAGGGCTTTTCGCCTTAACAATCCCGGTTCATAAATTAAGTCAGCTTTTTGATTAGCTGTGTCACCAAGCAGCTTATCTAAGTTAATTTCTTTTACCCATATTTGATATTGCAGGTTTTTTACAACTTGAGCTGCTACAACTGCTTTTCTTTTTTCTTCTGTAATGACAGACAAATCAATCCCTTCTATATGTAAATCATTCTCAGCTTCTGATATTTCTGTATCTGACTGGTGTGCAAGTCCACGTAGCATAATAGCTAAAGCCATTGATCCGGCACTGGCACCTGAGAAAACATCAACTACTACAGTATCATAATTAGTAAATATATTTTTTCCCTCATTATCAGTCGTTACATATCCGGCATGTAAAACAGCCTGTTTAATAGCTTCAGATAATCCTGCACCGGAAAAAGAGCCAAGGGATACACCACCTCCCATAGCAAAGCCCATTTTTAATATTCTTCCCATGTTAATCTATTTAGATGATTGATAAAAATTTAATCGGGTAAAATTTGTTACATGCTACAAATATGTTAATTCAAATAAATTAATGTATGAAATGTCATAATCGTGTTATTCCCGATTATGTTAGTTTTAAGTACCCACTACTATTAAGTTTTACAGCTTAATCTAAAGCTGAGTAGGCTAAGTTTATTCTTAAATGTAAAGCAATACACACATACAGACTTTCTTTCCAGTTATTGTGTACTATCTATGTTTACTATAAATGAAGATGGACTTGTTATGATAATAAACTTGGACTTGACCATAAAAAAGTTCACAACTTTCTTTTATAGGTAGAAATAAATTTCAAGAATTCTAAGATTAATGTCAGTGGAAATTAAGTTTGAGAAATTTCATGGCGTTTTCCCTGAATATCCGGGCTGTAATTTCATCAGCACCCAGTTGGTTAAAGGAAGAAAGCCTTGTTTTACCTTTTGCTTCCATGTAATTGAACGCGTGACGTTCAAAAAAGTCAGCGAGTTGGGGCATTTCCTCTTCCGTCCAGAATGAATTTAATGTATTGATAATACCGTCATAATCGCTGCCGATACATAAGACATCCCAAGCAAATAAATTATTTGTGTTGAGCAGTTCTGCAATATGCTGTACCTGTTGCCACAAGAGATAACTGCGGTAGTGCATAATTTTATTACGGAAGGGAGAATGCTTTACCTGGTATTTTAAATATGCTTCGCTAGCTATTCTTCTTTCATCGAGCTGCAAGCCAAATAATCCACTACTCTTCGCAATAAAAACGATTTCCTCGTCATAAAAATTAATATCCCTTTCCATAAGGTTGAAACCTGTATCTGTAATATCTACCACATTCGGTTCACGGAAAGATCGCCTTCCATTTGCTGCGCCATGGCTTATAATAACCGGAATAATTTCGCCTGTTGATATTTGTTTGTCTTTCAGATATTGAATATACTGGCTGCGTGACAGGGCGCTCATATGCTTTATATCAATCAGTATTCTTTTGCCTTCGCTGTTATCAAGGATTGCGTCCCTCACTTTTTCTCCAAGGGCTGTAAATCCTTCATCCATATGTATCTCCTGGTTGGTTACCCAGTCAATTACTTTTTCCGTCAGGCTTCGGCTATGACCACATAACTGGTTCCAGAAATGATGTGCAAAAGTGACAAAGCAGGGTCTGTAAGACCATTGTTTAATTTCCTCAAGATGTTTAAAAATTACTTTTTCATCCGGCTCATTTTGTAAACCTGTGTCAAGGGAATGCATACCTTCAATAGTGATAAGAAAGCATAAAGTCGTGACATCTGGTAAAGGATTTTGAAGATAGCTGGCCAGTTCAGAATAATTAGCCGCAATCACATAACGGTATTTTCTTTGATCGATTGTGATTATAGAATTATGTAGCTGTTTATAATATTCATATTCACTTTTTAAATCAGAAAAATAATCCTGCCTTTGTTGCACATATTTTACGCGGTCATTTCCAACTCCAGAAACGAAATTATCCAGTGCATCACCAATTATTCCGGTGCCTGCTTTATTTACAAACAAGCATTGTTCAATCGGATATAAAGAAGCACAGACAACATGTACACTTCCATAACTTAAGGCTGCCGCATCACTTTGTGTAAACTTGGCTATTCCGGTGATATACTCAGTTAATTTATCGGCTAACGTTGGGGGATTATAGTACCATAAACTATTTTTTTGTTTCCGGCTTGCCGAATTGTTTCCGGGAGAGTTATCAGTAAAGCTTTTTCCATAGGGTTTTAATGAAGGATGGCAATGAATGTCTATATAATAATTGTTCATAGAAGAACTTTTGGGGTAAATAATCATTTTGAGTAAGTACAATTGAAAGCTTCGTCCGTTGTTTTAAGAAAAGAGAAAATAAGCTGTTGACCGTGCTTTAAACTATCGCCTAAACGATTGTAATTATCTGATACTAAAATAAAAGGCGTATTCCTTGATTTTTACGGGAAAATTCTCATAAATCTAAGTATTTTTCCGGATAGATATAAAATGTTTTAAAATATTAATTAAACAGGAACGGTTAATTGGGTAAATAAATTTACTCAATGATTTATAAGCTTAATTGATTATTCCCTTTTTGACAATGAAAAAGATTACAAGAGATACTGTCTAATACTTATTTTATGCTTGTATAAGGCAACAGAAGAAGGCCATTCGGTTTTGTTATCTAAATAACCTCCTGTCAAAAACGTAAAAGCCATTTATCAATGTACCAGAAATAAAACATGTAGACTAATCAAAGCATTCTATGTGTAAACTAGAAATTCCAGTAAGCTTAATTACCTTACCCGCTAATCGTTGAGCAGCAAAATGATTGATTAACCGAGGCTTCTTTGTTAAGCAGCAGCGGAATTGGGTGATCTGTGTATACGGAATTTCTAGTCTCCACCAACACTCTTGCTTTCAAAGCCGAACAATTAGCCAGATTGGAAGCTGATACCGGATATGTATGCAAGTTTAAAAGATTTAAACTTTCGGTTTGAATCAGATTTGAAAAACGGGTTCATAGAAAATGTGGCAAAATACTATCCCACAGGCGTTTATATTTTAAATTCAGCAATTACACTTAAGGCGTCATCAAATAATGTGGAAATTGAAGAAGATATAGCAAAGGAAACATTCGATCCTTTGCTTCACGAAACAAATAATTTAAAGAAGATTTTGCTCAAGGCAGAACAGCAAATAGCATCATGTAAAAACGTTTTTATTAAGGAAGATGTGGCAATGTTTTCAATAAATTAAAGAAGACGAAGTTATGGTTTACATCTATTATTTAACTTCACTAAGGCAATACTTGCCACCATATCTTCCAAAATTTCGCTGGTCTACTTTTATTTTGTATTAACTATTGCTGGTATCAAACAAGGGTTAATCAAGCCCGGATGCTTTCTTAATATTGTGTTTGTTCTTGGATGATGAGGCTCGCTTTTATGTAGCACAATTCATTTTTGAATTAATAGAATCTTACATTGAATTTCTGTGTTGTATTCTGCTACTCCAAAAAAGAATACGTTCGCAGTTGATTTTGAGATGATAACAAATTTAAGTAATATTGTAATACTCTTAAAAAGGTTTATATATTTAAGAGTTAACTGCTTTGGTGAAAAACATTATGGTGCTATCAATAAACTCTCTTGACACTTCCTAAAAAATGGAAAAGATATTTGACATAGCGACAAACATATCAACGCCATTAATGCTTGCTGGGTTTTTTGCCGCTGCGTTTTTCTTTATTGCGAGACAAGTAATAAAAGCGAATATTTTCCCCCAACTGACAAAACAACTATCAGGCGACATAATAAAACTAATTATTCATCGCCTGTTTATTTTAGCTCTAATAGCAATGATTTTAGGTTTTACTGGCTATGTTATTGGACAGTTTAACCCGGTGAAAAATGTTTCAACTGAAGTGAAGGAGCATTACGCAGAGCCAGCAGATGACTTAATAAGATTAAGCTTGAATGAAATTTCAGCAATAAACTTCGCATCCAAACCCGATATAAAAAACATAACACTAAATTTCAAAGTCGTTCCTAAATCTAAAGATAGGTTTGTTCCTTTAAAGAATAAAGGTGACTTTATTATTATCGATTCTACAGGCCAAAAGAAAAAATATGCTTTTGACGTAAACTTTGATGACGAAGGAATTAAACCACAAACAACTTCAACTATTATCTTAGATGGATTTATACCGAAAAATGAATATGAAGCGATATTAAAGAGTAACAATTACAAAGCGCGTTGTGTTGTGTATTACGACAGTGATGTTATACCAACAAAGGTTAAGTATAAAGCCGATTCTATTACATTTAATAGAACCAGCATAAAAGATTTATCCGAGTGATACACGGATTGATAATTGAACCACAAACCGCTAAAATTGCATTGGCAATATAGCGAGGCAATGAACATATTTTCAGCTTTCTGTTTTTTTTTTCAACTTCGGTTTCGGTAGATAAATAAAGTTGAGCAGCGGAATAAAAAATGAGATTTTGCATCTTCAATCAGCAGACGAACAGCAGAATACCGCCATAGCAGCAAGCCACGGCTCGTGGATAACTACTATGGCATAAGCAATCAACATGAAAATCAATATTTAGAAAAAAAGAGAGATATTAAATAGCAATAATATTTTCTTTGAGGTAATTGTAGCGACATTAATTTCATTTATGGCCGTGTATGTCTCAATCCAGGCAAACCAAATATCCAAAGCGCAGACAAAAATTATGGAAGAAGAAATTTTGCCTCACTTGGAAATAAGAAGCACCCAAGAATATAATGAATAGCTTAAAATTTATGACAACAACACTTCTCACATCATCATTAAGAATTCTATTATCTTTCGCTTTATATTCAGCTGACGAACAAAATTTGCCAGCCCAGTATTTACATCGCCGGAAAATGTAAATCCCTATAATGTATAAAGTATTCATATCGCACGCCAGTGAAGACAAAGAATCGGTTGCAAAGCCTTTAGCAGATATTTTAATTTCTAAAGGTATAAATGTATGGTATGACGAGTATGAGTTGAAACTTGGGGATTCTCTCAGAAAATCAATTGACAAAGGTTTGAATCTATCCGACTTTGGAATTGTAATATTGAGTTTAAGTTTTTTTAAAAAGAATTGGACTGATTATGAACTTAATTCATTAGTTACTCTTGAAATGGCTTATACAAGAAAAATTATTTTACCAATATGGCACAATGTGGAATTAAGTGATGTGGTAAAATATTCACCGAACTTAGGAGATAAGATAGCCGCGTCTACAAAAAATGGACTTGAATATGTAGTAAAGCAAATACTTAAAGTGCTTGATATCAAAGAAACTCCTTTGCTGAACATTTATGATCTAAATAATGACAACAATATAAAACTTAACTGGAGACTTTATAATTCTGATAGAAACCTTGAGAACTTGGAACTTCTACATCAGGATAATCAGCACATTTGGAGGATTACTTCAACTCGAAAGGAAGATGTCGGAATCAACTTATTTCATCTACCAAATAAAGGTGTCATAACATTCCAGTATCAAATTACAAAAATGAATTTAATCAATCCCAACATCGTTTTTTATTTAATTCCTATAAAGAAAGGCGGCAAGTTGATAGAAGTAGGGTTTGATATTAACAATGATGAAAATAATGCCTTTTCATTCTATAGGCAGCGGATGCGACCTAAGATGAAACTAAATGAGTGGATAAGCGAAAGAATTGAGTATATTTTCGAAGATTTGATAGATTTGGATTATATCATTTTTGCACCCAGAATCAATGAAGGTTGTGCATTTCGTGACAATGGTGAGATTCTGATAAAGAATCTAATTGTTACAAAATAAAAGCAACTGGAGACAACTGCTTACTGCCATAGCTGCTGGCGAACTTCAGTCAGTGTTAATAATCCTATATGTTTATTCCGTTAAGGTTAACCAATGTATTCCACGCTGATAGTGACCAGTAGATATTTCGGGAATAGGGTCAATGGTTCCGTGGTAGATTGACCAGTGGATTCCGGCGCAAATTGACCACTTCAGCTTGATGTGGGTTGGAATGTGCACGATAGAACACAAGTGGTAGAAGAATACGTGGGGAAATTTATTGAATTGGACAACTCATTTCGTGTTGAACTGATCAGTAAGATAGTTGACAAACAATTCTTTTATTGGTCAACACGTTACGGAACCTGTGGTCAAGAACTGCGAAATCATCACTCTGTTGTCTGCCTATTAAGCTAAGCCTTTTCTATCCTGTTTATCTAATTATTTTACAAAAGAAAAAAGGAAAAAAAAGAAAGCTTTTTGGACAGGTGGCATAGGTTGGCGGCAAAGAAGCAACGGAATAAAAGAAGGCTTTTGTGCGCTGGCTTTGTATTTATGCCGGAATAACTATATCAGTGAACTCATGTTTCCTTCATAATAACATGTACAGAGATAGCTATCTATTTTTGTTGCAACTATTTATCGGTTGCAAGATTTTGAACGCTTGGTCAAGCATCTTTTCTTTTGCTATTGACTGCACAGATTATCTGCAAACAGTACCTTTAAATATAAAAGCTTTTGCAGTTAAAACCTATGGGAATATTGAATACTCAATTCACGCCGGAATATGGTTCTGCTGCCTCTTTGAGTTTCCAATTGGGTGTTGGAACCCGTATAGAAAAATAAACTTTGCAGGGTGGCAGGCAAATGCTTTTGTTTAAACCGTATGTATATGAAAAAACAATTCCCAAAAAAGAAAAGTATTGTAAGCATGCCACTTATTCATCCGAACGCAGCCGGTATCGATGTGGGAGATACCATTCACGCCGTTGCTGTGCCTGAAGACAGAGATGATGTTAGCGTCAAATCATTCGGTGCCATGACCCCCGATCTGCATGCGATAATCGCTTGGCTGAAGCAATGCGGCATAGAAACGGTAGCTATGGAAAGCACCGGCATCTATTGGAAGCCTTTGTTTGGTATGCTTGTTAGAGAAGGCTTTGAAGTGTCGCTGGTAAACTCAAAGCAAACGCGCAATGTGAGCGGCAGGAAAAATGATGAAGACGATGCCAGATGGATACAAAAGCTGCATAGCTGCGGACTGCTCAAAAGCAGCTACCTGCCCGATGATGAGCAGGAGTCTTTACGCACACTGGTGCGCTACCGAAAAACGCTTACCCAGGATTGCAATCGTTTCATCCTCCGCATGCAAAAAGCATTGGAGTTGATGAACATCAAGCTGCACACCGTCATCCGTGATATTACGGGTAAGACAGGCATCGCCATCGTAGAAGCCATCATTGCAGGGGAACGCAATGCTGAACATTTTCTGGTGCATGTGGAAAAAACGATTCGGGCAGACCGGCAAACAATCATTGATTCCTTACAAGGCAACTGGCGAGCAGAGCAGCTCTATTTATTAGAAGATGGTTACTGTAATTACAAGCACTACAAAGAACGGATTGCAGCTTGCGACGCAGCAATAGAAAAACAGCTCCAGCACTACCAGCAGGAAGTGTTCCCGGAAGCGGTTGTTGACATGGCAGCAAAGTCTTCTAAAAGACCGACCAAGAACAAGCCGAAGTTTAATACAGGCAGCTACTTCAAAGCCATACTTGGCGTAGATGTAACCGCCATCTTTGGCGTCAGTGATATTACAGCCTTGGAGATATTATCAGAAACAGGCACAGACATGACAAAGTGGGAGTCAGCCAAGCATTTTGTATCCTGGCTGAATTTGTGCCCGAACAATAAAATATCGGGTGGCAAGCTGATCAGCAGCATGCTCATGAAAAAGAAGCCGAATGTAGCCAGTCAGGCGTTCAGGAGTGCAGCCAATGCGGTGCAGCGAAGTGACAATTGGCTGGGAGATTATTACAGGCGGATGAAGGCAAAAGGCGGCAACAGGTATGCGATGGTAGCAACAGCAAATAAGATCGCTACCATTTATTATAAAATGATATCAAACAAAGCCGAATTTAGTCCGCTTGAATTGACTGCCTATCAGCAAAAATACAAGCAGGCAAAGATTACTTATCTCGAACGGAAGCTTAACGAACTAAAAAAAGATGTCGCTTGAGAACTTATGTTATATAGAAATTCCCTTGCAGACAAAAGAAAGGGCTTGTGCTAGCCGACTAACTTTGCTGTCTTTTTTATTTACTATGTGTTCTTTCTGAAAATTTTTAATCTCCGTTCTCTCGTCTTATTTTCCAAACCCCACGCATAGTATTTATATGCTGATTAACAATCATCTGACGTTCTTTCTTCGCGACACCCTTTTTTTTATATGCATCTTTTAAAGTGTCAACCAATATTTGATTCCACCTCTTATCAAATCCGTGATCAGGTATTTCAATCAAAATTCCATTATTAAAACTTTTTGAAACTTTATCTCCCTTTTTTCCCGATATTACATAGAGAGCGTGAGAATGGATAATTCCATCAATTAGCGAAAATTCCTTATCAAGCCTAAATTCAATTGCATAATTGAACTGAATGGGCTTCACACACTTTAAACTTAGTAAAAGCGATTTTGGAGCAAAAAAAGATTTTGGAGCAGCCCACTGGGATTCAATATCTCCTGGCGCAGTAGTCTTCTGCAATTGAATTAATTCAGATACATCCGTTTTCCCTTCAATAATAATGGCAGGAATAAAACGCCCTTCTCCTAATTCAGATAAAGAAAACAAACCATCGCCAACTACTTTATAAATAGGATAATCAACCTTTACTGTTTCCTTCTTCATTGTATGATTCTTTGATAAATGAACTTTCCGCTGATTCTTTGTTACCTTGGATGTCTATGACTTTGATAATATACTTTTCAATACGATACTGCTTAAATGGGTTCAAATGTTGTTCAAAAACCAACCATTTTGATTGCATTCCTCTTTCTTCAATTCTAATGTCATTAGGAAAAATAGAAATTTCATTTTTAGATATTCTATTTTTCAAAGTTTCATCATGGGAAACTATTACTGAAACGGTAGAATCATCCTCTCTGATGTACCGAATTTCCAATTCTGCTCTAAATGAATTTTTACTATCAGACTTATTTAGGATAGTTGTATGAAACAATAAAAATCTGCTCGTTGTTTTTTTATCTGAAAAGCGGTAAGAATCTATAAGATGCAAACTAAAGTTAGCCTGCTTGTCATTATAATTTTTCTGTGCTAATGCGTAAGAACGTCTTGCATAGCCTCTACTTTTGAAAGCAGAAAAAGCTGATATAATTGCTGCAATAGCAGCAACAATTGCCCATATACTTACAGTCGGCTGGGCGTTTTTTTGTGCAATCTGCAAAAGTGTATAAAGAAGCATTTTAAATAAATGTCCTTGCTATAAATTAGTAAGAAGCTACGTCTTAAATCAAGAGAAAATAACCAATTAAAACTAAAGCTATTTTTCCTAAAAATAAGAGTTTTCCCACAATGGTGTTGGTGGTTAGATTTCATCTTCGCTTGGAGGGAAGAGATAGAAGAGGCTGTTTATGAAGTTTCGGAACTTGAAGCTAAATTAGTTATTTTATTTTCAGTTCAATTCACATACTGCTGCCTGTTTTAGTGGCTGTTTTTCTGCGCGATGGCGGAAAGGTAATAGCGCCTGCGGCTAAAAGAAGCGTTGGGTGTGCCGGTAGTAACGGCACTGTAGCAGAGCCGGCTTCACCGACAAAGACGCCGGAGAGGAACGAAGGCGGCTGCGAGTGCCTGCCGCGCTGGTGGCTACTGAGCCGTGCCCCGCGGCGGTAGACAGCAACGTATTACGCAAGGGTTTAGCGTGTGCTTTTGGTCTGTGATCAGCTTTGTGTTCAGGTACAAAAGCCATGACAAACCCGAAGGCGCAGCAGGCTGAGAAGGCGAACACAAACATAGGCAGCGGGTGGACTGTATGCTACTGAAGTGAAGGAAGGACGTAGTGTAGCAGAATGGAATCTGGCGAGTATTGTAGCGATGGCTTTGCCAAAGGCGTGTGCAGCGCTGGTGTGAGGTTTTTGTGCGAAAGCTAAGCGATGCCATGCCTTGCAGCAAAAAGGGCGGCTATGAGCGTGGTGTAATAAAGCGAAACGAAGGACGGAATCGAACGAAGTGGCATAACAGGACACAATAGCAGCCCGAACGCAGGATGCCGGAGCTGCAAGACGTGTGATTTCTATGACTTGAGCGAATAGTTTTTTACAAATTCTTCAAGCTGTTTTTTTATAGTTATCAACATAAAGCCTTTCATTCTTCACCACAGCAAATGCTCTTAATACCAATTTATTTTTGATTGCATTGAGTATACTCATGGCATGTTTGCCTTCACTTTTTTTACGTTCGTAATACTCTTTACATTCAGGATAGTTTTTGATGGATGACAGGGCACACATGTGCAGTAGTCTTTTCAGCTCTTTGTTAGCCATTTTATGAACATGCTGTTTGACCCTTTATACTGATGCCGCTTTGGTGATCGAACGGTACTACGCCACAGTAACAGGCAAGTGGTTTACCGCTCGTGCACCTGGTAAACATGTTTGAACAACAAATAAGATAAGTTGCGGTTATATGTGGAAGTTTTGCTGTCTGAGATCATCTAATTCCGCTAATCATTGAGCATTGAAAGAACTTATTAATCAATCATTTTATTGGTCTGTCTTTAACGGAATTCGGTGAGCGGGCCTGCCGAAATTTCCAGTTGAGACACCGTAAAGCACAGGGTAATCAGAATCAGCGAAATAATAGCCGGAGATAATCAATGCAAGTACCACTACCTGCGGTATAATGGAAAACCAGGTCACTTGTTTTATTCCCGGTACGTTCGATGCCATATAGCTTGGTGTTTATTTTTATAGATCTGTCAACAGTTCTTAATGAAAGATACCGGACAGTTTGAAATCAAGTTGGCAATTGCCAGTCCCAGCCGGTAAACTCACCGAATAACCTAACGCCATACAAGGCAACAAATGGACAAAGGCAGATTGCAGGGAAGGCTGCATATTTGTATAGTCAACTATCAATGCAATATCGCCGGCTGCGTAAGGAGCTATCTAAGGCGTATAAGAAAACGAGTAATTTCACCCTTACCGTTCGGTAAGTACATCGAATGGTAAGGGAAAGTCCCATCTCCGCGAAGTAAATTACACATAGAACGCAGTGAATGTTTGCAATTCGCAACCTTGAGCTTGAAATCTGTACCTTCACACAAGGCATAAAATCCATATTGTCCATCGGCACATCCTTTCTTTTATTACACGAGTTGGTTACCGCGTACTACTACGGCTTGTCCCAAGCAGTAGCGGGCAATGTCTCGTTCACAGCCGCATTGATAAGAATCAGTTGCGTGGACTGACCCTTATCCTGCGTCACGCTTTTAAACGGAATCCACACACCGTTCACATTGCGATAGTTGGTGGATACTGTGGTGGTAACGCTGCCATTCTCTTTACTCACTTCACCACCCAAACGGTTCTGTTTATCGAATATCCATGCATATGATTTGCCGTCTATTGCAACCGGCAGGGTCAACAGCCCCGTCTTCGCATCAACCGACGCCTTCCCTGGCTTCACATGCTGCAACACATCGGACCGCAATGCCATAAAGCCGGTATAAAAACCTTCCTGCATCTCTTTTATACGCTGCGGTGCCAAGGCGGTTTGTTTACCCTGTGCCCACTGCCATCCGCTATTGCCCTCCAACTGCTCCACCGCCAGCACTTTCCCATTGTTTCTTACCTCATACCGTAAGCGTTGCGAAGCCACATCAACATATATCACCACGGGGAGATTGTTCAGTTTTCCTTCCATCATTATTGTCTTTAGAGCATCCAGCTTAGCACCGCCATGAGCTTCATGGGCTTGCTGTAACAGCGTCTTTGCATCCGGTGCTGTCGTTACTGTCCCGCTGCTGGCTGTTTCATTTTCCTCTTTGTTATTGCTTACGGAGCCACTACCGGAGGAAGTTTTGGTGGATGGTTTGGGAATCTCTTCTTTACCATCATCTTCAAAATAAAAATCACCGTTCACCAGCGCCATAACCTCCGGCTTTTCAGCATAAAAAAACGTTTTGGTTTCCTGCTTCCCGTCTTTATATTTTAGGGTAAGCACGCCATCTTTTATATCGGCCTCTCCATCGCCTCCCGCAGCATTATTGCTGCCACCGCCAATGTTATCACCCGACACGGCAACAGTAGAAAAACGTGAGTGACTGAAGTGACCTTTGCCATCGAAAGCCAGGTGACTGTTGCTGAACGCACCCACATACACCATCCCGGTCCCGATGCCACCTACGCTGCTGGCAGATTTATTATAAAAGCGTTTCGGTGGCAGGCTGCTCACCATCTTAAATTTATTAAGTACCGTGCTGCCCATGTCCAGGCTGCCATCAGGCTTTATATCCAGTGTATCAGGGTGTTTATCTTTGGCTTCTTTCATAATTAGCTTACTTCCTTCAAGGTGGTAGTTTCCATCAGTGCGCGTTTTCCAGTCCGGCTTATCCAGCTCACTGCTAAAGGTACCATCCGGACGAAAGTAATAAGTATAAGTCATCAGGTCCATGGCACCGTTTATGCCGGGAAACAGGGCAACACCCGCATACACACCATCCGGGTTTTGGTTCCCCAACGAAGAACAGGCGGTAAACGCCAGCAGAGTAAATGAGAGTAGAATACGCATACCACAAATGCCGGGAGGTTAAAAACCGGCATCCGTAAAAAGCAACAATTGGGCTAAAACAGAAACGATTTCTTAGGAGTTAACGGGAACGTTTTAATTGAGTTATAGCAAGGGAAAAATGACTGGCTGTGTCACCTTGTTTTCAGCCAGTCTCCTTTTGTAAACGGGAGAAATGTTGAGAGTTATGTACGCGCGGCCAGGCACACTGGTGAACCAGACCATTTTAAACTCCGCATTATAGCGCTTTTTGATTAGGTTGATGACAATCTTGCCATTATAAGACTGTCGCCCCGGCAAACTACTTGCATCTTTGCGAAAGATTTTTAACCCAATGTCATTAGGGCAACAAATGGGTAAAAGCAGGTTGCAGGTAAGGCTGCAAATCCGCATGGTCAATCATCAATGCAATTTCACCGGCTGCATAAGGAGCAATCTCGTAAGGCGCATAAGAAAAAATGAGTCCTTTGCCGGTAATATAAAAATTATCATTGGGTTCAATTTTTTTCACCAGCAATCCGCCATCCTCTTCCAAAGACTGTGTAGGCGTAAGATGCTTTTCCCTGCGGTAGTTCCGCTCCAGTAACGGGCGTAGCTGCTTCATCCCTGTGGCGTTGATAATATCGGTTAACGTCAGTACTTTGCAGTTCTCTATATCAAGAGTTATGTAAGAGGTAGCAAAATTGCCGTGCGCACCTCCGGTAAATCCATAATTGTAAAAGGAAAGCACGAGCAGCTTCGGGGAAAGATACGCAACTCGCAAGTCATTCGTCTGTTCGTAGTTGAGCGATTCTGGAGACTCACTTATCTCCTCCTGCGTAATGTCTTCGTTTTTGTAATCAGCAAGGAAACCTTTCGCATTGGACTGCAGCATGTCCGGCAGGCTGCTCCGGGGATTTTTGTTGTCAAAAAGCCGTGCGATTTGCTTCTTAATGAAGGCATCGGTAACTGAATTGCCGGTCGGCCAAACCGTTGATTCTTCTGCGGTGGCTTTGGGCGCATTGGGCAAAGTGTCAGATAATGCAACGGAATCCTGCAGTCTGGTATAACTGAACTGTACCGGCATGTCTGCTTTCGACAGCGATACAGGCAGCGATTGTCCATTCAGGCTCCAGTTGCCTGTCATTGCGTTTCCGCTAACAGACAAAGTGAAGGTTTCCATGCTGTCCTCAGAGGTGTAAGCGGTAAGCACAAGCCGGTTTGCCTGCGTGGTATCGTCACCTGAGAATTCAATCGGTTTTTCTTTTGAGTTGTAGTAATAGTATCCGCTGTACTTATGTTGCCGGGCGAAAAGATAAGAAGTAACGGGGTATTTCCCTACCGTACCGGCAAGCAAGCTGAAAGAGTTGCCCGCAAATGCCTCTGACACGTTCTCTGTTTCCGGATGCGCAGTATCATCGCCTTTTGCATGGTTCTCCTTTGCGCCCGACTGGCAACTTATAATGACTATCCAAAAAACAAACAAGCACAAATACCTCATACGATATTAATGATTAAGCAATGCGCTACAACACAAGAGCACTTTTATTAAAATCTACAAAAAGCAGTACATAAATCGGGTTATCCCGGTTCCTGCATCATCTCTTACCCAAAGTATGATGTAGAAACCGGGAGTCACCAATTCACCTTACCTATTGGTTCAGGCTTTCTTGTTCTTGGCATCTGTTGGTTTTGCATCTGCTGCCACTTCTTTATACAATCCGTCTTTCTTAGCCATCTCTTCAATGGTCGCAGCTCTTTGCTCACTGTCCGGGTGGCTGCCTGTCATCTTCTGCATCTTGCTCTGCTGAGTACCTTCACTCAGCTTAGCCAGCTTACGAAACGCAGATACTTCGCCCATGACATTATAGTTATTGCGTTTCAGAAAAGCATAGCTGTACAGGTCAGCTTCCGATTCCTGTCCACGGCTAAACTTCGCGCCTAAGATAGCATTCGCCATCTCGCCCAGTTGGCTGTCATTCAACGTAGCCACAACGCCACTTTGCGAAGCCGCTCCGTCAGCAATTGCTGCACGCTTGTAGGCAGCCCGCATGGCATCGCGGGTATCATGGTTTTTTACGTGACCGATCTCATGACCAATCACAGCCAGCAGCTCATCATCGCTCATCATATCCATCAGGGCGCTGAACACCCGCACGCTGCCATCAGCACAGGCAAAAGCGTTGATGTCGGTTACTTTATACACCTTGTAGTTCAAAGTAAGCCCGTCTTCACTTTTGTGCTTGCCGAATATTTTATTCAGACGCTTGGTATAAGAATCATCATCATCGGCGACCGGGTTGTTGGCATCCATCCAGTCTACCGACTGTTTGGCAAGTGCTGCGGCATCGGCATCGCTGATGGTGGCTGCTTTTACGGCACTGCCGCCTGCTTTCAGGGCACGCGGATTTAATTTCAATTGGGCATGAGCACCGGAGGCAATCAGGCTACCTGTTAGTACGATAGCCACAGCAAGAGAATTTTTTTTCATTTCACTTATTTGTATTGGTTAAATGGTGGCAGCATCGGTTCAACAATCATTCCTGTTTGACTGGCATCGTGTCAAAAGGATTGCTTTTGTTTCCTGTCTTTATTCTTATGATTGAGCTCATTCCCAGTTTGCTATGAACACGTATCTGTAAAGAGAGTAAACATGTTTATTATTATCCTGATCGGTGCGGGAGGTTTTAAAAAAAATGGGAAGCAGTTAAAACAGCCGGCGTCGAAATTGACAGACGATTTTGGGGTGTCGACTCAGATGGCTTGTGTTGTCGTTTGCAAGCACCCATCAGGCTGGTACGGCTAAGACCGGATATCTGTTTTACATATAACCTGATTACGGTAGGACGCCAGGAGTACAAGTGTGCCTTTTTTATGTTTATTTTAAAAGCTGCCGGTGTACCTCTTCCCTTTCTTTTACTTATCTTCAAAGATGTCTCTACCTGATCAGCCATCTTCCATAGAGCCGGAAAAACTTTCCGGTATTGTCCGGCGCATTACCTTTCACAGCATTGAAACCGGCTATACCGTACTTAAGGTAAGCTCTTTCCAAAAGCCGCACGAAGAACTCACGGTTGTTGTCCATCAATGTAAAGTATTTGCAGGAGCTACCCTGGACTTCTACGGACAGTGGACTCATCATCCCCAATATGGGTTGCAGTTTAAAGCTTCCAAAATTATAGAGAGAAAACCGGCTACTGCCCATGCACTGGAAAAGTACCTGGGCTCCGGCCTGATCAAAGGCGTAGGTCCGGTAACAGCCAGGAAAATCGTAAAGCATTTCGGGGAAACAACTCTTGATATCTTTGACTCCTCTATAGAAAGACTTACCGAAGTACCCGGTATTGCCGAAGGAAAGCTGGAGATGATTGAAAAAGCCTGGCTGGAACACCAGGAAATCCGAAGTGTGATGCTGTTTTTACAAGACCACCAGATATCTACTTTGTTTGCCGTTAAGATTTATAAAACCTATGGCAATGCTGCCATAGAAGTAGTGAGAACCAATCCTTACCGCTTAGCCCGGGACATCCACGGCATTGGCTTTTTCTCCGCAGATAAAATAGCCTTAAGCCTCGGACTGGCAAAAGATTCCCCTGAACGCATCAAAGCTGCCATTGAGCACGTACTGCAAAATTCAAGGGAGGATGGTCACTGTTTTCTTACATTGGAGCAGATCATCGAAGGGGTAAGGGAGCTCTTATCCTTGGAAGAGACTGTGGCGACAGAGGCTTGCCTGCAATCCCTGGAGCAAAAGGGGGAACTCAAAACCAGGTTCATCCCTGATGAAAACGGAGGAAGGCAGAAATGCTTTTATGCCCACTCTCTTTATTATGATGAGCAATATATCGCTGTCAGGGTAAAGCAGCTCGTTACCCAGCAGGTTAGCACAGAGGGAAAAGGACTGCTGCAACACCTGCAAGCCTATTGTAAGGAACACCAGATTACCTTAAGCGAAGAACAGCAGCAGGGTGTGCTGCAAATAACGACAGAGCCGCTCTCCATCCTTACCGGCGGTCCGGGCTGTGGCAAGACGACCACCACGCGCGTCTTAGCCGGGGTATTGCAGAGGATTGGAAAGCAGGTCATGCTGGCAGCTCCCACCGGCAGGGCTGCCCAGCGTATGAGTGAGGTCATTGGTATGGAATCCAAAACCGTACACCGGCTGCTGGAATGGGATGCGAGTAAAGGTGGCTTTAAGCGCAACGAGCAATATACCCTGCCTGCCGACGTGCTCATTCTGGATGAATGCTCCATGCTGGATGTGCACTTAACCGCTGCCATACTGAGAGCCGTACCTCTGCAGTGCCAGTTGGTGCTCATCGGCGATGCTGACCAGTTGCCGGCAGTCGGAGCCGGTAACGTGTTAAAAGACCTCATTGCCTCAGCCGTGGTGGCTTGCCACAAACTGACCAAAGTATTCCGGCAGGCGGAAGAGTCACTGATCATCTCCTATGCACACCAGATCAACAAAGGAGTGATACCCAGGATTGAATCGCCTTTTCACAAGCCGCAGCTGTGGAAAGAGCGCCGGGATAGCTTGTTTATCGATTCGGAGGAAGCTACCGGTGAACAGCTCAGCTTTATTGCCAGGGTAAAGAGAAAGGTAGGCAACCCTGCTGAAGGGGGGGATACACTGACGCTGGCAGAAGAGGCAGCCGCATATAACCAGGATAGTCATTTCACGATTCCGGCTAAGTTCAGTCATGTGGATATCGAATCGCTGGCACAGACCCGCACGCATAGTGAGGAGTTGAAAAAAGTGCTCAGGCAGGTACATCCCTGGTCCTCGTTACATTATGGCTATCCGGCAGGAGCAATCATTGAGAAGCTATATGAAGAGATTATTCCCATATAGAGCCGTATAGCTGTCATCGCCTCAGGTAGTAGTTGTCTGCGCTCGCTTCGCCAGCTGTG
>CBDATZ010000009.1:0-112700 GCA_965199845.1 Ilyomonas sp. | reverse complement strand
TTGTTGCCGGCGGCAGAATTTTTTCCAAACTTGTTATATAAAAAAGTAATGATGATACCCGCAACCGGAAGAAAAAAGATAATCCACAAATGTTGCCAGCGATAAGCGGTTGCTTTATCTAACAACCACAAAAAGAAGGCGACCAAAGAACCGGTTGTTATAGCCACCGGAACTACCAGGATAGTCCAATATAATAAGTTGTATGTAATTTTGCTGGCTCGTAAAGAAACTTTGGTTTGCGCATCCTACAAATAGATTTACGAAGTAATGAAATTCGTATTTGCAGGCGCCATTAGTCTTACAGAAAGCAGACGGTTGGGGCACTGGAAGACACCATTTCCTGTTTTGTAAAAAACGAAGATAATGCGTTTTGTGTGATTGATTATGCGATGTAAATTTTCCTTCGCCCAACTTCTGAATTATTTCATCTTGCTTCGTGCTTTTAATCCTTTATTTTGTAACTCGTAACAACTGATAAAAGTCATATTTCAGTTCAACCAAAATAGAATAATGGAAAACACAAAGGGGAAAAAGAGAACCGATTTTCAAACAATATAAAAGAAGTTGTTTTTATGTTATTGGGAGTTGTAACCGCCGCATTTGCATTAAAAGGTTTTTTAGTTCCCAATTCTTTTTTCGATGGTGGCGTTAATGGTATCTCACTTTTAATTCATGAGATTTATCATATCAACCTGGCGTATGTTGTTTTGCTTGTAAATCTTCCTTTTTTAATTATCGGAGCTTATGTAGTAAATCGTCAGTTCGCAATCAAAACCTTTATCAGTATTGTTTTAATGGGTCTTTGTTTGAATTATGTTCAATACCCGATCATCACACACGATAAACTTTTGATCGCCGTTTTCGGTGGCTTCTTTCTGGGTGTCGGTATTGGCTTAACCATGCGTGCCGGTTGCGCGCTTGACGGTATAGAAGTATTAGGTTTATATACAGGCAAACGTTCTAGTTTTACCGTAACGGAGATTGTGTTTGGAATTAATGTCATTATCTTTTTAATTGCTGCTTTTAAGTTTGGTCCCGAAACTTCTTTGTATTCAATGCTTACTTATTTTGCAGCATCGAGAACCGTTGATTTTGTGGTTGAAGGTATTGAAGCTTATACCGGTGTAACGATCATTTCTGCCAAAAGCGAAGAAATAAAAAATCGTCTTGTAAACGAGCTGGGACGCGGGATTACGGTTTATAAAGGCGAGCGTGGTTACCTGCCCGGTTCATTTGAAATACATAGCGATGTGGACATTATTTTTACCGTGGTTACACGATTGGAAATGCGTAAACTTAAGAACTTAGTTAGCGAAGTTGATTCAAAAGCATTTGTGTTTGCCAATACAATCCGTGAAGCTTCTGGTGGCTGTGATAAAAAAGAAGAGCAAGTCATTAATTATTATTTGGATGAATGATGACTGAAGATGAAAAACAGGTTTCAAAATTCTGTTCCTCTTTTTACTTCACATTTTGTTAATCTACTACTTCATATACAGTAACCAGGTTTGATTTGTTCTTCAAAGAAAAATCGCCGATTTTATTGCAGTTGAACGATTCGCGTACCTGGTTATAACAATATTCAGTAATGACAATCTGGTTAGGTTTTGAAATAGATTGCAGTCGTTGTGCCGTATTCACCACATCGCCAATAACGGTATAATCGAGACGGCGAAGATTTGCCGAACCGATGTTGCCGGAAATCAATTCTCCGCTGTTAATACCAATAGAAACATTGGGTGAAAAACCAAGATCGCTGTCTGCTTCTATTTTTGCTATCTGCGCTTTTAAAGCAAGACTGGCTTCGATAGCACGGTCTAAATGATATTCACCGCGAAAAACAGCCATAATCGCATCGCCGATAAATTTGTCAACATGACCTTTTTGCGCAATGATTTCTTTTACCATCACATCAAAATAGCGGTTGAGTAAGTTTAATAACATTATCGGCACTTTGTGTTTCGGTAAGCGAAGTAAAACCACAAATATCAATAAATGCAACAGTCGCATCAATAGTTTCGTTGCGCATTAATGTGGCTTCATATTCCGAACGATTCATAAAGCTGAGCACATTTTCATCTACATACATGCGCAGGATATTATTTTCCTGAATCGCTTTCAGTGTTTCTCTAATCTGGTTTACATGACGTAATGTTTTTTGCAGCGTTACTTCTAAATCATCAAAATTTACAGGTTTGCAGATGAAGTCGAAAGCGCCGCGATTCATAGCCGAACGAATATTTTCCATATCGCCGTAAGCTGATACAATTATGGACTTGATAACAGGACTGATTTCAGCTAATTTTTCAAGTAATGTAAGCCCGTCCATTTCGGGCATATTAATGTCGCTGCACACCACATCAATATCAGGATGTTCATGAATTTTACTCAAAGCATCGTTACCATTTATAGCAAACACAAAATTGTATTTGCCTTCCCGTATCTGTTTGCGAAACTTTTGTTTTATCAGTACTTCCAAATCCGTTTCATCATCAGCAACTAAAATCTTCGCCATTAGCTGTTCGTTATATTAAGTTTCTGTTTTAATAATGTAAAATCAAGTGGCTTGGTTAAAAAATCATCAGCGCCTAACTTGATGGCATTGTTATAATTTTCTTCATCGCCGTAAGCCGTTATCATCATCACCACGGGCGGCGGTGAATAGTGATGATGCTTTATTTCCTGCAATAAATCGAGACCGCTCATGCCGGGCATATTAATATCTGAAAGAATCAAAACGGCTTCACGATCATGATCATTCAGATAATTGAGAGCCTGTTCGCCTGAGTAAGCAAAAGCAAAAGTAACAAGCCCGCTGCGTATTTCTTTCCGGAAGCGTTGTTCGAATAATTGTTGCACATCTGTTTCGTCGTCAACAACAAGAATTTTCTTCATAGGAGATTCTTCAATAAAATTATATTATACCGGAATGGTAATTATGAATTTGGTGTATTTATCTTTTTCAGATTGAACTTCTATTTTACCGCTATGTTCTTTGGTTATAATATCATAACTCAAAGATAAGCCCAAACCCGTTCCTTGTCCCGTTGGTTTTGTGGTAAAAAATGGCTGAAAAATTTTATCTATTACGCTTTGCGGAATGCCGCTGCCATTGTCTTCTACAATAATTTCAATGGAATCGCTACACTTTTTGGTATGTACAGAAACGGTTGGCTGATAGCCGGCTTCTGCTGTTTTCTTTTTTTCGCTAACTGCGTAAAATGAGTTGTTGAAAAGATTGAGTAGAACTCTGCCAACATCCTGGGAAACGATTTCTATTTTTCCATTGCCTGCCGTATCAGTTGATAATAACGGATCGAAATCTGTTTTGAATAACGCATTAAACGATTTGTCTTTTGCACGCAAACCATGATAGCTCAATCGTAAATATTCATCAGCCAGAGCGTTGATATCTGTTGGCTCTTTCTGTCCTGTATTTTTCCGCGAATGCTGCAACATGCCTTTTACAATGGCATCGGCTCGCCTACCGTGAAAGATGATTTTTGCGTTGTTTCCTTTTATATCATTTGCAATCGCCTCAACATCTTCTGTATTATTTTGCTTTATTTCTTCAAGCATTTCATCGAGCAATTCATTATTTACATCAGAAAAATTGCTCACAAAATTTAAAGGGTTTTGAATCTCATGCGCTATGCCTGCCGTTAGCTCGCCAAGACTTGCCATTTTTTCACTTTGTATAAGCTGGGCTTGTGTAGATTTCAGTTCTTCCAATGCCATTTCCAATTCTTCTTTTTGTTTGGTAAGTTCTGCGGTACGCTCTGCCACCTGAATTTCAAGCTCCGCTTTCATGGCGGTTATCAGCTTATTATCTTCCTGCTGTTCTATTACTTTTTCCTGGGCTTTATCAAGTTCCTTTCTTTGCCTTACGGTTACAATCCAAACACCAATTCCCCAAACCACCGCAAACACGTTAAGGTTCTCTAACAAGGTATGCCATTTGGTATAAAAATCGGGTGCAATAAGCTTGATAAAATTTACAATAATAACGGTTATTGCATACGGCGCCACAGCCAGTAATATAGATTTAGCTGGTTTAAAAAACGGTTCTGAGTAAAGGATATAAATACAACCCAGTAGTACCAGATGACCCAGCCAGTTCATAAGATTTTCCGAGCTGTCGAAAGCAAAGCCAACACCAAATAAAGCTATGGAAGCATACATGGTAAGCTTTAGCTTCTCGTCCCATTCGGGAGATTGTTCCTTTGTTTTAAGCGAGGTGCGCAGGTAACGGGCAGCAAAAAATATCAGCAGAAAATCGAAACTCATATAGGAAATTCACTTTACTTATACAATGGTTACGAATACGAATTGATAAAAATAATTGATTGAAATCATTGGTAAGCAATAATGTTTCAGACTGGTAAATTTATAGTGAACGTTGTGCCATCGCCTTCCTTACTTTCAACATGGATGGTTCCGTTATGTTGCTGGGTAATAATATCATAACTCAAACTCAAACCCAAGCCCGTTCCTTGTCCAGTTGGTTTTGTAGTAAAGAACGGCTGAAAGATTTTGTCAATAATATGATGCGGAATGCCGTTGCCGTTATCACGGATCGTTATGACAATTTTATTGTAAAGATTCTTTGTACTTACAGAAACCGTTGGCTGATAGTTTTCTTCCGCTGTTTTCTTCTTTTCGTTTACCGCATAAAAAGCATTTGTAAATAAATTGAGTAACACTCTTGCAATGTCTTGCGGAATTATATTGATCTCGCTGATTGATTTGTCAAAATCGGTTTG
The DNA here is from genome assembly GCA_965199845.1 of Ilyomonas sp. Taxonomy (GTDB): domain Bacteria; phylum Bacteroidota; class Bacteroidia; order Chitinophagales; family Chitinophagaceae; genus Ilyomonas. The sequence goes on along the minus strand of CBDATZ010000009.1, from coordinate 107,937 downwards.
CGTTGTTGCATTAAACGATTTGTCTTTAGCCCGGTATCCATAATAACTCAGGCGTAAATATTCATCACACAAAGCGTTGATATTAGCGGCTTCTTTTTGACCGCCGCTTTTTCTCGAATGAAGTAACATGCCTTTTACAATAGAATCGGCGCGTTTTCCGTGATGCGTAATTTTTTCAAGATTCTGTTTCACTTCTCCAGATAAAGTAATGGCTTCACCATTATTTCCGACATGCAATTCTCCTTGCATTTCTTCTATTAATTCGCTGCTTACTTCAGAGAAATTGTTTACGAAGTTTAACGGGTTTTGTATTTCATGCGCAATACCGGCGGTAAGCTCGCCAAGAGAAGCCATTTTTTCGCTTTGTATTAATTGTGTTTGCGTTGATTTCAACTTATCAAGAGTAATCTGCAGTTCATCTTTCTGAGTTTGCAAACGTGTATTTGCTTTTTGTTTATTGCGGTAAGCATAAATGATAATGCCGATAATAATAAGTGTAAGCAGCAAGCCGGTTAAAAGAGCTGTCTGCTTTGTTTTTGCAATTGCGTTCAGTTTGTCTTGTTCGGCTTTTGCCACTTGTTCTTTTTGCTGAAAATCATAATTCATACTCAGCTCGGTAGCTTTTCTTACGTTGTCGCGGCTCTTTATCGAATCGCTTATCTGAGATCCGATTTTTAAATCAGCCAACGCTTTTTTATAATCGCCGGTTTGTTCATAACAGTCAGATAAATCTACGTGCGCGTTGCCAATTTCACTCGAATAAATATCTGCGTCTTTTAAAGCCGCAAATGCTTTTTCATAAAAAGGAATGGCTTCGCTGTATTTCTTCTGAGACTTTTTTATAAAACCTTCGTTCTTTAATGTTTGAAAAATGTTTAACGGTTGTCCTGATGAATCTGCCAATGCAATTGCCTGCAAACTCAATTTTTCTGCTTCATCAAATTTGTTCTCATAAGCTAAGGAAGTTGCCGCATGAGACAAACCGGTTGATGTGATTGCCTGATCGCCGGTTATTTTACCAAGCGCAACCGTTTTCATGGCATAATCGTACGACTTTTTATAATCTTTTAGGTTATCATATAAAGAAGACAGGTTGGAGTAAGCATATTGCTCTACATTTTTAATACCTGCTTTCTTTGCGTTTTCTACAGCTTTCAACAACAATTCTTCCGTTTTTGGATAATCGTTCATATTGTTATAAACCATTGACATATTGAGGTAATTATACGCAGCTGCATTGTAATCGTTTGTTTCCAAAGCGTTTTGCAAAGCTTTGTTTTGATAGAATAAAGCCTGCCTGAAATCGGATTGCATCTGGTAATTGATTGCCATGTTTTGATAAACAACATTCGCCGCTGTTTTATCGGGAAAATGTTCAAGATAAGTAAGACTTTTTTTCAGGTAAATATTAGAGCTGTCGTATTTGCTTTGCAAACCATAATAAACGCCGTACGTTGAAAATAATTTACCTATATCAAAAGAATCCGCAAGAGGCAAAAGCAATTGCTCGGCTATATCAAATTGTTTTTTTGCACCTGAAAAATTGCTTTTAAAAGCCATTCCTACACCAAGCTGTCGGCGTGCATTTCCTTCGCCTTTTTTATAATGAATGTTAGCTGCTTTTGTTATCACCACTTTTAAATAAGCAATTGATGAATCGAGATTGATATTCTGCATTTCGCGGCCAATTGTATTCATCAGGTTTATTTGCGCTGTGGCTGAACTTAATTTTGGAAGCAACGCATTTAAACTATCTAACTTTTGATTTTGTGCAGAAGCAACGCCGCACATCAGCAGGAGTAACAGAAGAAGGGAGTTTTTCATAAGCAAAAAATAAAATTAAAGCAAATGGTAATATGAATGAATAAAACAAAACAATAGAATACAATTTTGTTTGTCATTAAATCATCATTTGATTTTCTGTAAAATTGATTGTTTCGTTTGTCATGTACATTTGCGGCTGCTATGACGCAGTTTCCCGACATATTAAAAACCGTATTTAAAACAGATAATAGCCCGTTGCTGGATGTGTATTTTGAAAAAGAACAAAACATTCCGGGTTCGGTTAATTATACCATTACGCGTTATCTTTCCAATGAATCTATCATGGCAGAAGATACCGGCGTTCTCACTTATTTTATAGACAATACAAAACAGGAAAACAGTTATCTCCAGCTTCATTTTTGCACCACGGCAAATAAATTTTCATTAGAAAAAAACGGCGCTTTTTCTAACAATACGCTGGATATTTTTCACTTCAATTTCACGTCAACATTTCTTAACCAGTTTGTACAAAATATAAAACTCAGCAATAAGAAAGATGAAGTGTTAGCTTTTCGTCATCCGCAATCGTTTACCAAAATATTTCCACTTTGCAGCCGCAAACGAGGTGTACTCGAAACTTTGCTAACGCATAACTATTCAGGCGCAATGGAAAATGTGTTTATAAATGCAAAAGTGCACGAAGTCTTGTTGTATAGCATTGAATGTTTGGTTGATGAAAAAGAAGAAACATTTGCCTGTCGTTTCCTGGCAGATGAAAGCGGACGCGAACGTATTTACCAGGCACGGGAAATTTTACTTCAACGTATTGGCGAGCCAATTACGATAAAAGAATTAAGCCGCAAAGTTGCCATCAACGAATGTTATTTAAAGAAAGGTTTTAAGGAAGTTTTCGGAACAACCATTTTCGATTTTTACCAGCAGCAACGTATGGAACACGCCAAATATCTTTTGTACGAAAAAGGATTAAGCGTTACCGATGTTTCCGGTATGTTGGGTTATTCTTCCATTTCGCATTTTTCGGCAGCTTTTAAAAAACACACCGGCTTAAAACCTTGTGATTTGCTTCGATAGTTATTTATTTCCTTTTATCGTAAACCTGTTTCCTCATAACGTAAACCTTTGCAGGTTTATCAAAATACATTTGTCTTAATGAAATGGTTTTTCATCGTAACTGCTTTACTGTTTAGTATTTTCTCTATACCGGCATTTTCACAATACAGAACACAAGCGCAACAGTTGGTTCTCACCAACGAAGATTCTCTGAATACCGGCGTTGCTAAAAACAAAACAGTGATTTCCGGTTATGGAAGCGCTTTTTACCAGAGAGATTTTTATAAGCAATACTCGCGTGCTTCGTTAGAAAGAGTTGTACTTTTTGTGGGTCATCAGTTCAATAAAAAAATATCTTTTTTTTCTGAATTAGAAATCGAAAACGCACTTGTTGCCAGCAGCGGCAGCGATGAAGCCGCCAGCGGTGGTTTTGGTGATATTTCGATGGAACAGGCTTTCCTGAAATTCAATCTTAATCCACGCATGTATCTAGTGGCAGGTTTGTTTTTGCCGCGTATTGGTATTTTAAATGAAAATCATTTACCTGTAAATTTTAACGGCGTTGAGCGTCCGCTGGTTGAGCAATTAATTATTCCGGCAACCTGGCGCGAACTCGGTGTTGGCTTATATGGTTCTGCCAATCGCATTCCGTTGAATTACAGCGTTTCTATTATGAATGGATTGAACAGCGCCAACCTGCAACACGGCGATGGCATTCGTTCTGCACGTTCGTTAGGCAGTGATGCGCCGGCAAATAATTTAGCTGTATCCGCTTCGGTTCAATACAATGTCAGCGACTTTAAATTTCAATTATCTGGTTATGTCGGCGGTACGGTTGGTTTAAGTAAGCGTGGCGCTGATAGTTTGTCTTTAAACAGTGGCGCGTTTGGTACGCCGCTTTATCTTGGCGAAGCCGATGTACAATACGCCCGCAACGGTTTTTCTGCTAAAGCAGTAGCCGCTTATATTTATTATCCTGACGCTTATAAAATCTCTTATACCTACGGTAAAAATATCGCGCGTGGTATGTACGGCGCTTATGTAGAAGCTGGTTACGATTGGTTATATAAACAGGCTAAAACAGTACAATTCATCACCTTTGCGCGTCTTGAAATGATTGATTTAAACAACAGCCTTGACGCCGCGCAAAAAGACAGGTATGACGGAACAGAAAAGCAAACTCATTTTATAGCCGGATTTAGTTATTTGCCGCTTCCGAATGTTGTGGTAAAAGCAGATGTCAGGCTGCTCCATACAGGTAAACAGAATTCGGCATTGGTTATCAACCCGCCGCCAAACGCTTTGCCATATAGCCAAAGCAACCAGTTTTTGAACATTGGTATCGGTTATTCATTTTAGAAAATTCTGAGGCACAGAGAATACAGAGATTCAATGGAAAGAAGAACGTTTTTAAAAGATACTTGCCAGGTTTGTTTGTTAGGTGCAGCTGGTTTTATATTGCCGCAAATCGGTAGTTGCAGTTCTGCCAAATACAGCGTTTATAAAGCGGCGATTAACAACAAAACGATTGAAGTGCCTTTAACACAATTTGCTACGTCTGCGTTACAAATTGTAAGACCCAATGGCTGGTACAGAGATATTGCGGTTCAAAAAAAAGACGATGGTACTTACTCAGCTTTATTGCTCGAATGCACGCACCAGGAAAACGCTTTAACGGTAACCGGCAATGGTTATCACTGCAACCTGCATGGAAGTGAATTTGACAGGAACGGCAATGTAAGAAAAGGTCCGGCCGAAACGCCGCTAACTCATTATGAAACCACGATACAGCCAACCGCGCTGATTATTCATGTATAAATTTCGAAGATGAAAAATGTAATTGTTTGCTTTGCTATTTTGTTCGCGACTGTTCTGCTTTCCTGTAATAAAAATGATGGTGGTAATGGTGGTTCTGGCACCGATTTAACAGCAACAGAAAAAGCAGTAACAGAAAATTTTAGCCAGGACATTGCACTTGCTACATATGCAGATTTAAAAACGGCAGGCGATAATTTAAATACAAGCGTAAATGCATTTGTCGAAGCTCCTGATGCTGCAAAGTTAGAGACTGCAAAAATTGCGTGGCGCGCTATGCGTGCCATTTGGGAACAATCGGAAGGTTTTCTATTTGGACCGATAGAAGATAATAACTATGATCCTGTAACAGATACCTGGCCAACCGATTTGAATGAAATGGATAGCTTGCTCGCGGCTCAAAATAATCCGTTGGATTTGGCAAGCATTCAGAATCTTCCCTATTCATTGCGTGGTTATCACCCGATCGAATATATGTTATGGGGTAAAGCCAGCAATAAAACAATTGCCGATTTTACTCCCAAGCAGTTAACATACCTGAAAAATTTATCGCTTGATTTGCAAAGCCAGGTAACGGATAATTATTCGCAATGGACAAGCGGCTATTCAACACAAGTATCAACAGCCGGACAAGGCAGCACCGAGTTTCCAAAATACTATAATTTGTTTTATACGCTTAACGAAGGCATGATTGGTATTTGCAATGAAGTGGGTAAAAGCGATGAAGGAAGCGGTAAAATCTGGGAACCTTTTTCAGCGAATAATAATGCCGGCGATTCGACGCTTGTAGAGTCTCCGTATTCTGAAAATTCAATGACTGACTTTAAGTATAATATCGTTGGTGCTTATAATGTTTACTTAGGCAAATATAAAAATCAGGGTAAAGGATTAACCGATATTGTTCAGCTTTATGATAAGAATCTGGATAACGACATCAAAGCGAAATTTCAGACAGCTATCAGCTCTTTCGATTTAATAAATGTTTCTTTTGAAAAAGCCATTTATACGCAGAGAGACCAGTTGCAAACTATTATCATTTCCATTGGCGCGGTAAGAGATGTTCTGGAAGAAGATTTGCACCCGTTTTTATTAGAGCATGTAACCAACTAATTTGTATTTATTTTGATTTAATAAAAGAAGTTCCGACAATTATCGCCGGAACTTTTTCTTTGTATATGAAGGTTACCAGGCTTTCATTTACTGAAAGTTGCTACAGGTAATGTTGTAAAATATTATTTCACTTTTGTAAAGTAATACGTCATACCATCCGGTCCCGGTTCATACATCTGCAACGTATCTTTTATAATAATATCAGGTGATAGAAGATGATGCGCTAAATCGTTCGCATAAAATTCCATTACGTTAATTTGTTTGTTTTGCCAGTCTTGTTTAAGCCACGTAATCGTTGTGTCAGACATTACTTGTTTTCCAATCGTCCATTTGATATGATCATTCAAACCAAACTCGTAAAATTCATCGTCGCGCTGGTATTCGCACACACCGCAAAAGCCACCACGTAAATAGTGAAGCTGCCATTTGCCGAACAATACGGCTTTTACTTCCGGGAGCGCCTTTTTACTGAGATTCATGTTGGAAGGAGAAGGAATTGACCCGGGTTTGCTGCAACTGGTTGCCGCAAATAATAAAATGATTATACCAAAGGGGTACAGAAACTTTTTCATTGTTGTTTTTGTTTATGACTTGTTGTGCACAATAGATTCTGCGCGATGAAAAAGTGTTGTCTCTTTAAAAAGAAAATGATTTGGATAAATGACGAGCGGCAAAAAGAAACGGCTTTCCGGCATCACATATCGTAACACCGCAAGCCGTTGAAATTTGGATTGGGTTGTTGTTTATGATTGGTGATACAAAGCTAATTTATCGCTGCTGCTGTGTATAGGTGAAATTACCGGATTTTAATACGGGAAATTTCCCGGTGCATATTTGTGGAAAATGCTGCTTGGAAAGTATGAGGAAACTGGAGATTTGTTGTATTCATTCATTTTAAAAAAACGTACTCTTTATGTGTTATAAAATGTGTAGTAGTATTTTTATTTTTTGTTTTTTATTCATAATATATTCCTGCGATTCTAATAACTCCGCTTCAAAAGAGACAAACGATATAAATGGTAAACAAAGTCAATCAGATTCAAATAAAATTAATTCTAATAATCCAGAATCAAAAAATACGATGGATGCTATTATAGGGAGAGATATTGATATTGTTAAAGCGGCAAACCTTGTACAAAATTTTCGCCATGTTTATTGTAATAATACCGCAAAGGATACTCAAGTACCAAAAGCAGTTTGTTTTACCACAAAAGAGTTAAGAGCATTTATTGACAGAGTAGATACCGATATGAACTCAACTAATTCAGACGAACGTGGAATCGCATTTATGATCGGTTTGTATCCAGATACTGGAACGAATTATAGAAAAAATAAGGCCACCATAATAGCTGTATCAACTATTTTTAAGAAAAATCAGCAGCAAGAAGGTAGAGTTGAGAACTTAGATAATCAAGTAATAAATAGGATAATGCCTTCAACTCCGACTACAAGAACTGACACTAAAGCTTATGATGTAGGGCACATATATCCTTAATAACCTAATGCAACCATTAATTACACCATATTTTCTTGCCGAATGTTTTGCATTTCTATGCAGTATTTTACTTTTTTCAAAAGGAATAAAAAAGTATTTAATTGTCTTTAGTTTTTATTGCTTTGCAGTAATAGTTAATGAAACAATTTCAACGCAATTAATCACTAATTGGCATAAAGAAACAAATTATGTGCTTAATAATTTTGCAATATTGGTGTTCTTTTCTTTTTACATGTTTACCTGTTTGCAAGAAGTTGAATCTGTGCTAAAGAAGCGGTTTATTATTTTAATCGAAATAATTTTTTTACTCAACTGGTTAGTTGAAATTAATGTCAATACAATTTATCAGTTAGTTGATTATACTTTAATTATTGGCTGCATTTGCACAGCTATTACAGCACTTATATATATGACTGAATTGCTGGCAAATTATCAGATCGTAAATCCATTAAAGTGTATGTTTTTCTATGTGGCAAGTGCATATCTTCTTTATTCTATTCCATTAGCAATTATTTTTGCTTTGCATAAATATTTTGCAGTGAATAAAACACCTGTTGAAAAAGACTTCAGGCAGGTGTTTTCAATTATAATTAATATTGTAAATGTTTTGATGTATTTATTACTTAGCATTTCATTCATTACAGCATGGAAGCAACGGAAATTATCAAAATAGTTTTCATTATATCTTTGCTGGCAGTAATACTGCTTATATTTTTTATTATACTTGTTATCCAATACAGAAAGAGATATAATACTTATATCAAGGAAAGATTACAAATGCAACAGCAATACAACGAAGCATTGCTTCAATCTCAGCTCGAAACGCACGAAGCAACGCTAAACCAAATCAGCGAGGAAATACATGATAACATCGGGCAACTTCTCAGCAGCACTAAAATGTTGTTAGGCATTACAGAAAGAAATTTAGATAACATTCCGGATACATTACGAACGGCGGAACAAACATTAGGTAAAGCCATACAGGATTTACGTTCGCTGTCAAAATCATTAAATAAAGAATGGCTGAACCAGTTTAATATTACCGACAATTTAAAAACAGAAGTCGAACGTATTAATACATCGCACACAATTCACGCCGAATACTTTACCTCAACAACGTTTTTACCAATGCAGGCAGAAGCACAGGTGATGTTGTTTCGTATTGTGCAGGAAGCTTTGCAAAACAGTATTAAACACGCTAATGCAAATAATATAACCATCAGAACTTTGTTTGGCGATGAGCACATTACCGTAACAGTAGATGATGATGGTGTTGGTATAAAAACAGATGAGAAATCAAACGGCGTTGGTATAATGAACATGCAACATCGCACCAAACTCTTAGGCGGAACTATTGCCTGGAATACTTTGCTACAGGGAACACAAGTGCTGATTACATTACCGGTTGAACAACAGAATATATGAAATCCATTACATTAGCAATAGCAGATGATCACCAGCTTTTTTTAAAGTCGCTGAGTATTTTGATTGCCAGTTTCAATGAATTTACAATTGTGGCTGATGCCTTAAACGGCAAAGATTTATTAGATAAAATAAAAGCTTTACAAGAACAGCCAGATATTGTTTTACTCGATGTAAATATGCCGGTCATGGATGGTGTGCAAACAGCGCAACATTTACTCGAAGAATATCCATTAATAAAAGTGGTTGCTTTATCAATGAAAGACGATGATAATACCATCATCAGTATGCTGAAAGCCGGTGCCTGCGCGTATTTGCTTAAAGACATTCACCCCGATGAACTGGAAAAAGCCTTACTTGAAATTGCAAGTAAAGGCTATTACAATGCCGATAATTTGAATATGCATTATCGCCGTATGCTGGTGAAGCAGAACACCGAAAAACCATTAACCTTATCTGAAAAAGAAAAGACATTTTTACGACTCGCCTGCAGCGATCTCACCTACAAACAAATCGCGGCACAAATGCATCTTTCCGAACGAACAATTGACGGTTATCGCGAAGCACTTTTTGAGAAATTAAATGTACAAAGCCGCACCGGAATGGCGCTGGAAGCCATCAGGAGAAATGTAGTATCGTTATGAGTTGTTCGTAATTATCTGGCACCTATCGAACACAGTTATAAAACATTCTCTCGTTTCTAACTTTTATATTCTCAATTCTTACAACTGACAGTTTTCTTTTATTTCTCGCACAGTGTTTGTTCGCATTGCTTCAACCAAATGAAAGGCATTGTTGATGGATAATTTATACCAGCCTGTCGGATCTTTTTATCATGACGGTATTTGTGATTTTTCGGTTTGGGCTCCGCAAAAAAGCTCTGTTCAACTGCTTATTTCCTATCCGTTTCAAAAGGAAATCAATCTCGAAAATGATGAAGCCGGTTACTGGAAAACAACTGTTCAAAATATACAACCAAGTTTACGTTATAGTTATAAAATAGACAATGATATTGTTCGTCCCGATCCGGCTTCTGTCTCGCAACCGGACGGCGTGCATAAAGATTCTGAAGTGATTGAAAGGCAATATAACTGGACAGATAATAACTGGAAAGGATTGCCGCTTCACGAGTTGATTATTTACGAAATTCATACAGGAACATTTACAAAAGAACAATCGTTTGAAGGCATTATAAAGAAGCTCGATTATCTCAAAGATTTAGGTATCAATGCAATTGAAATTATGCCGGTTGCTCAGTTTCCCGGAAGTCAGAATTGGGGTTATGATGGCGTGTATCCGTTTGCTGCGCAAAATTCTTATGGCGGTGCAACAGGTTTAAAAAAATTGGTAAATGCAGCACATCAAAAAGGGATAGCTGTAATACTTGATGTAGTATATAATCATGTTGGACCCGAAGGCGGATACCTTAGCGATTTCGGACCCTATTATACATCAAAACATAAAACGCCCTGGGGTGATGCGCTGAATTTTGATGATGCTTACAGCGATGGCGTTCGCAGTTATTTTTTGCAAAATGCTTTGATGTGGCTGGATGAATACCGCATAGATGGTTTGCGTATGGATGCCGTTCATGCGATAGTTGATTATGGTGCCAAACACTTCATGAAAGTCTTAAAAGAACATGTGAAGGAACTGGAAGAAAAGAGTGGCCGAAAAAAGATTTTAATTGCTGAATTAGACTTAAACAATCCGCGTTATATCAATCCTGAAAGTAAAGATGGTTATGGCTTAGACGGACAATGGACAGATGAATTTCATCATGCCTTACACGCTGTATTAACAGGTGAAACAAATGGTTATTATGAAGACTTTGGAACATTGCAATATATAGAGAAAGCTTTTCGTGATACGTATGTTTACAATGGCTGTTATTCGCCGCATCGCAAAAAAGTATTTGGCGCCAAAGCCGATGACAATCATTATAAACAGTTTGTTGTTTTCTCTCAAAATCACGATCATATTGGTAATCGCATGTTAGGCGACAGGTTAACAACGTTATTGTCTTTTGAACAGCTAAAACTGGCTGCAGCTATTGTATTGTTATCGCCTTATGTACCTCTTTTATTTATGGGTGAAGAGTATAGCGAGAAAGCGCCATTCCTTTACTTTACCAGTCATACTGATGCCGACCTGGTAAAAAGTATAACAGAAGGCAGAAAGAAAGAATTTTCTCATTTTAAATTTGATGGTGAATTTCCTGATCCGCAGGCAAAAGATACGTTTCAAAAATCTATGCTTTCCTGGAATCTGGATGATGAAAATAATGCTGTATTGCTTCGTTTTTATAAACATCTCATTCAGTTACGAAAATTGCGCAAAGCCTTGCAGGGAAAGGAACGTAGCACAATGAATGTGTTTCCGGTTGCTGATGGAAACGTATTAACCATTGAAAGAAAATTTGAAGATGATTCTGTATTGATTGTTTTCAATTTCAATAAAGAACAAATCAATTATCAGCTTCCGGTAGCTTCTTCTTTTACTAAAATATTCGATTCTTCCACAAAAGAATGGAATGGCGAAGATGAAATTACGCCGGCACAAATTCACGCTGTAGAAAGTTTCCCGATAAGTCCGATGTCAGCTTATATTTTTGAACCAAACAACAAACAATAACCATGTTTTTTCCATCTTCTACGTATCGTATTCAGCTAAACAGTTCTTATACATTATCGCAGCTACAAACCATTGTAGATTATCTTCATAAACTTGGTATTTCTACGGTTTATGCGGCACCGGTTACAACATCAACAAAAGGCAGTACACATGGTTATGATGTATGCAATCCTGATGTATTAAATAAAGAAATCGGAACGATGTTGCAACTCGAAGAATTATCACATTCTTTATCGCAAAAAGGAATGAGCTGGTTGCAGGATATTGTGCCGAACCACATGGCTTTTGTTACCAATAACGAGCGATTGTATGATGTGATGGAACGCGGTGAGCAATCGCCTTATTATCATTACTTCGACATTAACTGGAATCATTTCAATCCGGTTTATAAAGGCAAACTGATGGTGCCTTTTATTGGTAAAGATTTAAACGAAGCCATTGATGCAAACGAGATACAACTTCAGTTTGATGAAAGTGGCTTTCATCTCGCTTATTTTGAAGAAAAATATCCGGTTGCGGCTGATTCATTGCCATTTATTTTTTCGATGATAGAAAGCAGTAATAATAATGATAATACAGATACTTTACTAAGTAAAATAAAGATAGATAAAACAAAATGGCAGGAAGCAAAAAAGGAATGGCTCAACAATGTAAAAACAAATACTGAAACGATTCAGCAGGCTGTCAAAAAGATGAATGATGACAAAGCTTTGTTCAGGCAATTTCTTGATAAGCAGCACTATATTTTAACGTGGTTTACAGTAACAGATCAGGAAATAAATTTCAGAAGATTTTTTACTGTTAATCAATTGATTTGCCTGCGAATGGAAGATGAATTTGTATTCACAGATTATCATCAGTTTATGTTAGGCTTATATAAAAAAGGGCTTATTCAAGGTTTGCGTATTGATCATATTGATGGTCTGTATAATCCGCAACAGTATGTGCAGAGACTGAGAAATTTGTTTGGTAAGGATTGTTACATCATCGCTGAAAAAATATTGGAGTATAATGAAGACATCGCTAAAGATTGGGGCTTGCATGGCACCAGCGGTTATGAGTTTCTTTCTTTTACCAACCAGTTGTTGACAGATAAAAAAGGAAGTGAAAAATTGCTTTCTTTTTATAAAGAACTGGTTCCGCAAACATCCGTGTATCCGGATATTGTTTATGATAAAAAGCATACGTTTCTTTTAACGCACATGGGTGGCGAATTAGAAAATTTACTGCGCATGGTAGAAGAACAAACTGTCTTTCAAAAAGAAGCTTATGACAGGGCGAAACTAAAAGATGCGCTCAGTATTTTGATGGCTTGTTTTCCGGTGTATCGTATTTATCCCGACCAATATCCGTTACATGAAGAAGCGCTGCCCAAAGTAAATGAAGCCTTTGAGAAAGCAGAAGCAAAAATCGGTGATGCAAAGGATGAATTGGATTTACTAAAAACAGTTTTTCATGCTGATGGAAAGAAGCCGGAAGATAGCTACAAATTATTGTTCCTCATGCGGCTGATGCAGTTTACCGGACCGCTTGCTGCCAAAGGCGTTGAGGATACCACGTTCTATGTTTATAATCCTTTAATTTCTCATAATGAAGTTGGCGATTCGCCTTCACAATTAGGTATTTCGATTGATGATTTTCATACCAAAATGCAGAGCCGGCAAAAGAACAATCCGTATTCATTAAACGCGACTTCTACGCACGATACAAAGCGCGGCGAAGACGGCAGAATGCGTATTAATGCGCTGGCTGCGCTACCGGATGAATGGATTAAAAATGTAAATAACTGGCGACAAATAAATACGCCTTTTATCAAGCTTGTAAATAACAAACCGGCACCTACAACCAACGATGAATATTTCATTTATCAATCACTCATTGGTGCTTTCCCGGAAGATTTGCAGGTAACCGATACCTATAAAGAACGCACGTTTGCTTTTTTGGAAAAAGCGTTGCGCGAAGCGAAAGTAGAAACGACTTATGACGCACCAAATGCAGAGTACGAAGAAGCCTGCAAAAGTTTTGTGGCTTCTTTATTAGATGAGCAACATCCGTTTTTGAAAAGCTTTATTTCTTTCTTAGAAAAAGTAATAGATAAAGCAACTTTATACTCATTAGCGCAAACGGTAATAAAGATAACGGCACCCGGCATTCCTGATATATATCAGGGCTGTGAACTATGGGATGTAAGTTATGTTGATCCTGACAATAGAAGACCTGTTGACTATGATTGTCGCAAGAGAAATTTGGATGAAATAATTGAATTGGAAAAGAAAGGCACCGATGCTGTTTTGGCTTTTATTCATCAATACAAAAAAGAAGGCAGAGAGAAGTTATTTGTAACGTATAAAACGCTAAACCTGCGTAATCAGCACAACGATTTCTTTTTAGAAGGAGACTATTTGCCCTTACATATAAACAACGATAAAGTGATAGCGTATGCACGAAAGAAAGATGATAAATGCGTTGTTGTAATCATTCCTTTTGCAGAAGATATTTTGCAATCGGTAGAATCCATTACGGTTTCTTTACCTGCCAATACATCATCTCATTGGAACAATATTTTTACAAATGAAAATATAACCAGCAATAATGAAATTGATGTTCTGCCTTTACTAAAAAAGTTCCCGGTTGGCGTGCTGGTTTCAGGATTATAAAAGCAAAAAAATTTCAACCCTGATAACTACTCTTTTCAAATAAGAATACCTCCATTTTCATGTGTAATACAAATCTCACATGTTTATGCTATTTCACAAGGCATAGAGGCAATTTACTTTTGCCCTGTTAAACAAAATAGCAATATACATAAAAACACAACTCAAAAACAGTAAACATGAAAACGTTCAACTTTAAACAGGTTCTCTTTGTATTAGCCGGTGCATTATTCATTTCATTATCTGCAACAAGCTGTTCAAAAACAGCAGGCAAACCAGGCGGCCATGACGGCGGTGGCAGCGATTATGGCACACACAATATAGATTCCCGTTTAGCCGGCGACTGGATGTGGACCAGCGGCAGCGACGGCGGTTACTACGATCCAAACGGCACATGGCAGGGAAGTCAATATGGTTTTGCTTACCGGATGTCGGTAGATGCCAAAGGCAATGGCACATTATACAGTCATATCTTTTCAGATCTGGGTTATGGAAGTTATCTCGCGGTTGATATTTCCTATAAGGGTTATTATGAAATGGACAGCGAAGGAAACCTGACTTTCTACTCAATGGGCGGCAGGTACAAATCAACAAGCGGAACAGACAGAGCGTTAAGCGGAGATGAAATCTACAATCCGTCAACCGGTAACGGCAGAACGGTTTCTTTCCCGGCTGTCAGCTTTACAACATTAGGCGACCGCCAGGCTTTCACGACTACATCAAGCGGCGAAACTGAAGCGTTTTACAAACAATAATCATTGTCTTTATAAACGCACAAAATCCATACATTTATTCGTATGGATATTGCAAACAATCCTATCCGAAAATGATAAAAAAAAGCCGCTTCACAACCGGCTTTTTTTATTTTAAAAAAGATGTGAAATCATTTCATTCTCTTGTTCATCTTTGCACCATAAATGAAGCAGCAACCAACATCAGCCGCACCATTAGCTTTGGTCGTACTTGCATTTGCAATCGTATATATTGTTTGGGGTTCAACATACTTTTTCATACAAATGTCTGAGAAAGGATTTCCACCTTTTTTATTAGGTGCCGTGCGCTTCTTTGCGTCAGGTATTTTATTGTTGTTATGGTGTGCTTTTAAGAAAGAAAAATTGTTTAACAGGCAGCAACTTATCAGTTCATTTGTAACCGGTAATTTATTATTGTTTATCGCCAATGGTTCCATCATTTGGTCAGAGCAAGTGTTGCCAAGTTCTTTTGTGGCCGTGCTTATTTCCGCCGCGCCTTTATGGTTTGTTTTACTCGATGGAAAAAACCGCAAAGCCAATTTCAGCAATGCAAAAATCATAACCGGTGTCGTTATCGGTTTCGCCGGCGTTGTGCTCTTATTCAGTCAAAAAGTAATGGCAAGTTTAGCCGATGCAAACAGCACATTTCTTATTGTCAATATGCTGGTTGTCATTATCGGAAACATTTGCTGGGCGGTCGGTTCGTTATATTCAAAGTCGCATTCTGAAGGCAGTATTATTGTTGGCGCTGCCTGGCAAATGATGGCTGCCGCTTTTTCATTTTTTATATTAACGGTCAGTACGGGCGAGTTGTCGCATTTCAACATTCATCACGTGTCAATAAATGCGTGGTTATCTGTTTTGTATTTAGTAACAATGGGTTCTTTAGCAGGTTACAGCGCATACATCTGGCTGCTTTCTGTGCGACCAGCCACGCAGGTAAGCACCAATGCGTATGTAAATCCGGTGGTGGCTGTTTTGCTTGGCGTTTTCTTTGCCAGCGAAACCATAAACGGTTTACAACTCGCCGCATTAGCCATCATATTATCAAGCGTTCTGATTATCAATTTAGATAAATATAAAAAGAAGAAAATCCCTGACTAACTGTTTATTTTGGGGCCGTTATCTTTTGTATTTCAGTATAACTTTTGTTCGGGCTGTTCGCTGCAAGTCCGCAGCGCCGGCTGTTCATCTTGAATCCTGTTTCTTGTATTCTTGTCTCTTTCTCCGTAGGCGCTTTACGGGCTTTCCACTTCCATCCCGCAGCCCATCAACATTCTGTTATTTATTGAACATTCCAAAGTGTTGCTTTCTTATTTATTATCCACTTTTTCCCAAAACTTACTTCTGTATCTTGTATCTTAAATTCTTGTATTCTTGCTTCTTGTATCTTGTAGCTTGTTTCTTATCTCTTGTATTCTTGTACCTTGAAACTTGTTTCTTGTATTCTTGCTTCTTGTATCTTTTAACTTTTTACTTCCGCTTCATACACATCATCAACCAGCAATACATTTCCATCGGCAGCCGAAGTGGCCAACTGGTCGCAACGATTGTTATATACATTCGACGCATGACCTTTCACCCATTGAAACGTGATTGTAAAATCTTTTGCCAGCGCATAAAATTTCAACCATAAATCTTTATTTTTTTTGCCACCTTTAAAATCCGTTTTAATCCATGTGTCTAACCATCGTTTCGTTACCGCATTTACAATATATTGACTGTCTGTATAAATCGTTGGCGACAAACCTCTTATCTTCAAAGCTTCCAAAGCCACAATTACCGCCATCAGTTCCATACGGTTATTAGTAGTCATACGATAACCGGCAGACAATTCTTTTTTTTTGCCGCCATACATCATTACCACGCCATAACCGCCGCGCCCGGGATTGCCGCGGGCTGCTCCATCTGTATAAATAACAAGCTGATTATCCAAAGAAATAAATGAGAATTAGTCAGTAAAAAAAGTTCCTTTCAGGTAAGTAACGGCCGCGCCGCTCATCAATACACGATCGCCTTGTAACTCGCAATCCAGATAGCCTTTACGCGCAGAAAGTTGGATGCTTTTCAAATGCGTTTTGCCTGATTTTTCAGCCCAATACGGAACTAAAATCGTATGTGCAGAACCGGTTACCGGGTCTTCATCAATACCGGTTTGCGGATAAAAACAACGAGCCACAATATCGCTGTTATCGCCTTTTGCCGTGCAGATAACGCCGCGTGCTTTTATAGTAGCCAGCGAAGCAAAATCGGGCTGCAATTCTTCTACATCTTTTTGCGAAGGCAATACAACCATCATATCAAAAGAACTGTTGAAAACAGGCGAAGCTTCTACATGCAAACTCGAAAATAACGCATCGGGAATATCTTGTAACGGCTGCGGTTCATTTGCCGGAAAATCAAGCTGGAAGCGGTTTTCAGCAACACGTGTAACTTTTAATTCTCCGCTTAATGAGTAAAAAAGAATATTGTCTTTTTCATAATTCAATTCCGTATACATAATATGTGCGGTTGCCAATGTTGCATGTCCGCAAAGCTTTACTTCCGTTGTTGGTGTAAACCAGCGAATGCGAAAACCTTTGCCTTCCGGAACAAAAAATGCTGTCTCACTCAGGTTGTTTTCTTTGGCTAATTTTTGCATCAATTCATCAGGCAGCCAACTCGAGAGCGGGCAAACGGCAGCCGGATTTCCACCAAATAGAACATCTGTAAACGCATGAACAATATAGATTGGTAAGTGCATCTTCTTTGTATTTAAGTCTGCAAACTTAATAACCAGTTTTTTAAAGACACAAACAATCCTTACAGGAAGAATTAATCGTCATGTTATGAACAATAATTTTTAAAAGCAAAATCAGTCATATCAATAAATAAAAGAAGGTTTTATACTGTATTTATAAATGCGTAAATCTCTATGCAGAAACTGTAAATCATGTTTTATTTCATCAATATAAAAACTGATTTTTTATATTATTAAAAATTAATTTATACGGCAGAAAATTTGTGATAGAGAATAAAAACCTATTTAATGAAAACACCTATACAAAGCTATAAGCTTTTGTTTCTTCTTTGCTTTTGTGGTTTCGCATCGGGCTATGCGCAAGACGGCAACAAGCAAGTGATTACCGACCAGATGTTGGGACATATTTTTCGTGCAAAACAAGTTGATGTTACGCCTGCCAGGTTGAAGCAAATTCAGGCGCCTGACGGATTTACCGTAACACCATTTGCTTCCGGTTTAAACAAGCCGCGCATGTTGGAAGTAACGCCGGAAGGTTTTGTGTATGCTACCGACCGCGATGCCGGCACGGTTACGCTTTTAAAGGATAATAATAACGATGGCAAAGCCGATGTAATAAAAGTTGTGGCTCGGAAAGAACAAATGCATGGCATTGATTATCACGACGGCAAATTGTATTTGGTAACGGTAACGCAAGTTTTTACCGCCAACATTAAAAAAGATGGTACGTTAGACAGTCTGAATATGATCATATCAAACCTGCCGGATGGCGGGCAACATCCAAACCGAACACTTCATTTTGGCCCGGATGGAAAACTGTATATTTCCGTGGGAAGTACATGCAATTCCTGCGATGAACCGAATGAAGAAAACGCAACTTTACTTCAATGTAATGCAGATGGAAGCAACCGCCACATTTTTGCAAAAGGCTTGCGCAATACAATTGGTTTTGGCTGGCAGCCGGTTACAAAACAACTTTGGGGATTTGACCAGGGAATAGACTGGCTGGGCGATACGGCTCAGCAGGAAGAAGTAAACCACATTATGGAAAGTCACAATTATGGTTGGCCGTATGTATATGAAAAAGGAAAGTTTGATTTACATGCAAGTCCGCCAAATTTGACGTATCGTCAATATGCGTTGCAAACAACATTTCCGGAGTTACTATATACAGCACATGCGGCGGCAATGGATTTGTTATTTTATACCGGAAATCAGTTTCCTAAAGAATATAAAAATGATGCGATTGTAACCATGCATGGTTCCTGGAATCGTGAACATCCGTCAGGTTATCGCCTGGTTCGTATTCATTATGAAGGCGGTAAGCCGGTTGAAATCAGTGATTTCATAACCGGATTTTATAAGGATGCTGATTCTTCTATGTTTGCCCGTGTGTGCGGACTGGCGCAATTGAAAGATGGCTCAATGTTATTTGCGGATGATGCGAACGGATATATTTATCGTATTGCTTATAACAAGCAACCGATGTTCGTAAAGAAAGTTGATTAGACAAAAACGATCTTGTTGTAAAATCGTATTGTTATTTATCCCGGCGAAGTTTGAAATATCAATTGTTTCAGGCTTCGCCGGGTTTTTTATAGATAAAATATAAACAGCCTTTCTGGTTATCATCAACAATAAGAACAAGTTTGAAAGTTGTTATGAAGAAGCAGAAAATAGTTAGCCGATAAATGAGTAACATTACATTTTTCAATAATTGCGATGAAGAAATTTTTCAGGAATAATGGTTTGTCTATAACGATTCTTTTGCTGTTCTTCGGCTCGCTCGCCGGGCAAATGATAGCCGGATTTAAGAACTGTAACGAAGAGATTCGGGAATATCACGGTAAGCCTTTTACGTTTGGAGAATATCTTACATCCGGACATTTTTTTGAAGCCACATTTGAAAACTGGGAAAGCGAATTTCTGCAAATGAGCATTTACATATTGCTAACCGTTTTCCTTTACCAGCGCGGCTCTGCCGAATCGAAAGACCCGGATAAAAAGGAAGAAGTTGATGAAGAAACGGAAGCAAAAAAGGATTTTCCCAAACCGGTTACAAAAGGTGGTTTGCGATTGTTGCTTTATCAAAATTCGTTAAGCATTGCTTTCTTTCTTTTGTTTGCCATTTCTTTTATTTTGCATTTTTACGGCAGTTTGTACAATTACAATAACGAACAGATTTTAAAAGGAAAACCTGTTATGAAAGCGGCTCAATACATAGGCGACAATCAGTTTTGGTTTGAATCTTTTGAAAACTGGCAAAGCGAATTTCTTTCTATCTTTTGTATGATTGTGTTCACTATTTTTCTCCGGCAAAAAGGCTCGCTACAATCAAAACCTCTTAGTGCACCGGACAGCCAAACCGGCGACTGAAATTTTTTATCGGCAAAATTATAAACATGTAAAAAACGTATCTTAACAGATTTATAAAACGTAAAAAACTAAAGATTTTTTATCTTTAAAAACACGTTATAACCCATGGTTCACGACTCGAAAAATATCATGTTTTCTATGGCTGCCGATTTTGTAAATTACAGCAGTCGTCCTGTATTTCTAACCGGAAAAGCGGGCACAGGTAAAACCACGTTTTTAAAATATATAAAAGAAAATACCAACAAGCAAACAGCGGTAGTTGCGCCAACCGGCGTGGCTGCTATTAATGCAGGCGGCGTTACCATTCATTCATTTTTCCAGTTGCCTTTCACGCCTTATATCCCGGGTTCGCAGGGCTTTGCTTCAAACGATGAAATGATGGACAAACATCATTTGCTGGGACGTATAAAAGTGAACCGCGAAAGGAGAGAAGTGTTTCAAAAATTAGAGCTGCTGATCATTGATGAAATCAGCATGGTTCGCTGCGATGTGATTGATGCAATTGATATTCTTCTGCGCAGTTTTCGCAACCGTCATAACGAGCCGTTTGGCGGTGTTCAGGTATTGTATATTGGCGATATGTTTCAATTGCCGCCCGTTGTAAACGAAACAGAATGGAGCATTTTATCAGGCTATTATAAAAGCCCGTTTTTCTTCGATAGTAAAATTGTGGCCGAGCAACCGCCCGTTCATATTGAGTTGGATAAAATTTATCGTCAGAACGAAAAAACATTCATTGATATTCTGAACAAAGTTCGTAATAACGAAATGGATTTTGAAGCGTTCGAAAAACTGAATGATCGTTATGATCCTGAGTTTATGATTCCTAAGAACGATAGTTATATTATTCTTACCACGCACAACGCCAAAGCAGATGCAATCAACGCAACAGAACTACAGAATTTAAAAGGCGAAAGTCATATTTACCAGGCAGAAATTCAGGGCGATTTTAATGATAAAACGTATCCGGCCGATTCGAAGCTGCAACTGAAAATCGGCGCTCAGGTAATGTTTGTAAAGAATGATGGTGAAAAGCGTTTTTTTAATGGAAAAATTGGAGAAGTAACGCGGCTGGAAGACAATACGGTTTATGTAAAATGCAAAGATGTGTCGGGCGATATTGAAGTGCGGCCGGAAAAATGGAACAACATCCGTTATACATTAAACGCCGATTCGGTGGAAGAAGATATTGTTGGTTCGTACAAACAAATTCCGTTGCGACATGCGTGGGCAATCACCATTCATAAAAGCCAGGGACTAACATTTGAAAAAGCCGTAATTGATGCCGGTTCTTCGTTTGCTTCCGGGCAAGTGTATGTGGCGTTAAGCCGTTGCACAACATTGAACGGTATTATTTTAAAAAGTAAACTCACGCCGTACAACATGCGCAACGATGAACGTATTGTTCAGTTCGCGCAGCAAAAACACAATATAGACGCACTTACGCAGCAGTTAGAAAAGAGTAAATCTGATTACCAGAAAGACACAATTTTAAAGCTGTTTGATTTTGGTTCTCTTATATATCAATCCAGTCGTGTAATGAAAGTGTTTACCGAACACAACAGTTCGTTTAATGAAGGCACAGGAGATTGGCTGACGGTTTTGCACAATACGATAGAACAACAACAAATGGTTGCCCGGAAATTTGAATTGCAACTGATGATGTTGCTGGAAAGAGATGAATTACCGGAAGACAACGAAACGGCGCAAAAGCGCATTGTGTCTGCGGTTGCGCATTTTACAAAAGAATGGGAAGCTGTTTATCAAATCATTCCGCAATCGCCTGCAATTACCGACAGCAAGATGGTTGCTTTAGCATATAACAACGAATTGCGCGCTTTGTATCATGCCATTTCGTTACGGCTCTCTTTATTAAGAAGTTGCGCAAATGGTTTCAATACAGAAGCGTATAACAAAGCGAAAAAGAACTTTTCAACCAGTAATGTTTCGGTAAATGCGTATGCAGGAACAAGCGAAACGAAAACGGAAAATGCGCATCCCGATTTGTATCGCCAGTTACGCCAATTGCGCGATACAATTTGTGCCGATCAGCAAGTGCCGATTTATATGGTTTGCGGTAGCGCCGCGCTGGATGAAATGAGTACCTTTTTGCCATCAACATCAGCGCAACTTGTGCAAATAACTGGTTTTGGTAAGGTAAAAGTTCATCAATATGGCGAGCGGTTTTTGCGTGTTATCAATCGTTATGCAGAAGAACATGGATTCACTTCTTCGATGGCAGATAAGAAAACAAAAAAGCAAAAAAAAGAGAAAGAAAAAGTAGAGGAAGAAAAGGCGGCAGAACCAAAAGCAGATACAAAAAAAGAAACGTTTGTATTATACAAAGAAGGCAAAACATTAGCCGAAATTGTGGAGCAACGCAAACTTACCAAACAAACTATTGAAGGTCATCTGGCACATTTTGTACAGGAAGGAATGATATCGGTTGATGAACTTGTAACAAGAGAAAAATTGGTTTTAATTGAACCGGCTTTGGAAGAGTACGATGGAAAATCGTTAGGCCCGATTAAAATAAAACTTGGTGATGACGTGAGTTATGGAGAAATCAGGCTGGCTCTGGCTTACAAAGAGTTTTTAAAGAAGAATCCGGAAGTGGCTTCTTAATAATTAAATTTATATTTGAGTAAATAAGTCAGAAGATGCAGCGCATGGCTATCAAATCAAATTTTACAACCGAAGAAGAATATTTTGCTTTTGAAGAAAGGAGTGAAACCCGGCACGAACTAATCAACGGAAACCTTTATGAAATGAGTGGCATCAGTAAATATCATAATGGTATAGTCTTACGATTGATAATCTTATTTACTAAGCTTTTTGGTGAAGAAAAATATATGATAGCGTTTGAAAGCTATAAATTTAAAACTTCTGACAAAAATTTCTTCTATCCAGATGTTATGATTTGTGAAACTGATTCAGCGCGATATTATGCAGAAAAACCTGTCCTGATTGCAGAAGTATTGTCGCCATCAACCCGAAAATACAATTTGGTAGACAAGTTTTTACAATATCAAAAAGCAGAAACGCTGCAATATTATTTGTGTATTGAACCGGAACAACAAGTTGTGATATTCTATTTTAAAAATGAAGAAAGCGAATGGTTAACGGAAACCTACACAAGCGAAAATGATGTTATTGCGTTACCTCATTTATCGGCCAGCTTTACCGTGAAAGAAGTTTATAAACCAGCTTAAAATTCAATGTGTCCGCGCAAAGAAAAAACACTAACAGGACCTCTGTCTTTATTATATGCCGGGTGAGCCACAAACTGGTAATCTGCTGAGAAATACATGTGGTTAAACAGCTTTGCGTTATAATATACTTCACCAATGTTTTCGCTGCTGTAGTTTAAGTTACCATCACCAATAATAAAACCATAACCGCCCGCTTTCAAAAATGCCTGGTGGTCTTTTGAAATGCCATTGGCAACAACGGCAATTCCAAATACATCATCTGCCCGTTTCCAGCTACTTCCTTTTATCTGAACGCCTGCGCTAATGCTTTGATCAATTTCGGTATATGCCCAGGTTGCTGTTTTGCCATCGTTGTAAGAAGCGCGAATAAAGAGACCTGTATTACCAGATAATTCCTGCTCGGCGTTGATGCCAACACCATATTTTGCACTGTGATATTTTGTATTGTATTCATCACCCGTAAATACAGGAAGTGCCGAACTATCACCCATTTTCATTTCGGTAACTGTTTGCTGGTAAGAAGGCGCATTTACCATATTTCTAAAACCCAGTAAACGGATTGTGCCTTTTCTATTTCCAAGAATAACAGACTTCTCAAACTCAAGCGCAGCACCATTTACAGCACCTATTTTTTTATTCAGATAAGGTCCGTTTGCCTTTTCAGGAACCTGCACACCGCTTACCCGCAATGTCCATCCCGGGTTTATCCATTCAGCCATAATACCTAACGTGTAACCGCGCGTATTAGCCGGATAATCCCAGGCGCCATTGCTCATTAAAGACCAGTTTAAAAACTGTGTTCTTGGGTCGTGACTATAACTATTGGCATCAAAAAAATCGCTTAGCGCGAACTTACCCGCGGTAATGGTAATTCGTCTTGCCGGAACAATTTCTTTTACCTGGTTGGCGTCTTCCTCAATGGTATCATATTGATTTGCAGATAAAGCAATATGTTGCTGTAAATAATATCTCGCCATATATAAAGCTGGTTGCGGATCGCCGATACGAAACGATTCGCCATTGGTAAAACCTGCAATACCACGCGCGCCGCTTACCCCTTTGCCGCCCGAAATTTCCGGATTGGCATATACGTTTGTATAACGCCATAATTTCCGGCCAATATAAGCCGTGCTGGTAATGGTTAGAAATCCTCTTTCTACACCGTTGTACAAACTATTGGTGCCCGCGTATTTTGACTTAAAAGAAGAATGACTTTGCGATACCGCCGTGAACTGAAAATGGGTTGACCAAAGCGACTTTGAACGGCTTTGGTTATTGTCAGAAATTGTGTCTTGTTGTGCAAAAACATAATGTGAAAACAACAAAAAGAAAAACAGAAAATATAGTTTCATGTGATGATTACAACGTACAAATCAGAATAGTTCAACACTCCATTGTCTTTCAAAAATTCCTGCAGGCGGTAACAGGTTAATACCTTCTTTCTCAGTAATATCACCACTTGCATCTGTGCTGTCGGCAATACCGCACCAAGGTTCAATACAAAGAAAGTTTGCGTCTTTTTTATTCCAGATTCCTAAGAACGGAAAGCCTTCAAAATAAACCGTAAAACCATTTGGTATATTGTCGTTTTTTACGGTAATGCTATTGCTTTGAAAGTCTTTAAATACAATGGCATCTTCGTAAAATAAACTTCTTTTTAATGGTAATCTTTCTGCAGTGTGAAAAAATTCTGCCGGCGTGGTTTCTATCAATCCATTGGATGATAACGGGTAACGCTTTGCGTTTTCAAACTGGCTGAAAGCAAGATAATAATCTTCAAAGTCTGTATTGTCTGTAAGCGGCAATTTAAAAGCCGGGTGACCACCAACAGAAAAATACATCATTTCATTACCTGTATTTTGTACGGTATAAACTACATACAACCGGCTTTCATCAATGGTGTATTGTACAGAAAAAGAAAATGGGAAGGGATAAATAGCCAGCGTTTCCGGCGTGTCGGTAATGGTAAATGTAACGGATAATTCTGTGTGATCTGTTATGGTAAACTGCATATCGCGCGCAAAACCATGACGACCTAGCTGATACGCATTTCCGTTATAAGTATAGCTGCCGTTTTTTAGTTCGCCAACAACAGGAAACAATACAGGACTGTGTTTTGGCCAATATTGCGGATCGGCGTTCCACAAATATTCAAGATTCGTTTTTTTATTATAAATGCTTTGCAGCTCGGCGCCTTGTGCGCTGATGTCAACCTCTAAAATATCGTTGCGAAGTGTAGGCATTTTGTAATTATAAATTAGTAATGATGAATTATGGTATGAGAAGCGCAATCATCGTTCCGAAGCTTGAACGGAGCGTCGCAACGATGCTTAACAATTCTTCCGGAGCTTTTGCATATAAAAGAGTTTGTTAATGCTGATGAAATCGGAGTATCAGACGCCGGTAACATAAAAATTCTTCGCATCATCAGAAATATTATTTCCATTTTTTTGCCGGGCGTTTCCAGAGAGAAGGTACAAATAAAAGATAATAAACAAACATCCACATATCGAAAAAAAAGAAGAACGGAAACAAGTCGGCTTCGTTCATTTTTGTCATCGTTTTACGCCAGATAAAAGCAATAACAGCCAGTCTTACAACAAAAATAATCAGCGTAATCCACCAGTTGAAAAAGATGATAGATAAAATCGTTAACGGGTAAATTAAGAAGTTGGATAAAGAAAACAACCCTAATAAAAACTTGAATTTCGGATTGTAATATTTGGCTGTTGTATAATGCCTGCTTTTTTGTTTAAACCATTCACCAAACGTGGTTTTCGGCTCGCTTAATGTATGCGTATCTTTATCAAATACAATGGCTGTATTGTGTTTGTTGGCAACTTTATTTATGAATAAATCATCGTCGCCGCCGGGAATGTGATTGATAGAAGAAAATCCTTTATTGTTTAAAAATAAACTGCGTTTATAGCTTAGATTTCTGCCAACGCCCATGTACGGATAACCTGCCAGCGCAAACGAAAAATATTGTAATGCCGTTTGAAATGTTTCAAAGCGAATCAATTTATTCAGCAATCCTTTTTTCTTTTTATAAGCGCCGTAACCAAGTACAATTTCGATGTTCGGCGCGTACGCTTCCTGTATTTTCTGCATCCAGAGTTCACTCGCCGGAATGCAGTCTGCATCGGTTAAAAGGAGCACTTCGTGACGTGTACTTTTGATGCCAACAGAAAGCGGAAATTTTTTACCAGTAATCATCAATGCTTCTTGTGTAAGCGGAATAATGACAAGGTCTTTGAAGGTTTTTTTGAACTCTTCCAATATGTATTTGGTTTCATCTTCTGAGTTGTCGTTTACAATAATCACTTCGTGCGTTGTCCGGTATTGCTGAAACAAAATGCCGGGCAGATTTTTAGCTAAATTATTGGCTTCGTTACGGGCGCAAATAATAACAGAAACAGGATATTCCTGCGACTCTTGTTTTACAGGCGTTTTATAATTGGCTAACCGCAAAAAATAAAACAAATAGTAAAACAACTGAATAGCAACCACTATGCAGAATACGTAAAAAAGAACGACAGCAAATACAGACAAATTCATTTAAGAGCAGTAGTATAAGAGAACAAATTAAGAAACGTTGTGAACATTAGCTATTTGAATTATTGCTATTTATTTCCGGCTCATCGTTATCTGAAGTAAAAATCAAATTGCCTTCATCATTTACAGCTAACGAATCGTCATCCGGCTTATTTTCATGATCTTCATTTACGATAGTTGGTTCTATGGTTAGTTCGGCAAAAACTTCTTTTATTTTAGGCAAATCGCTCACCGTATTCATTCCAAAATAATCCATAAAAGTGCGTGATGTTTCATACAGCAAAGGCTTTCCTGGCAAATCTTCACTTCTGCCGGAAATAAAAATCAGTTCCTTTTCCAATAGTTTTTGAATGCTGTAATCGCTGTTTACGCCGCGAATGCCTTCGATTTCACCTTTTGTCACCGGTTGTTTATACGCCACAATAGCCAGCGTTTCCATAGAAGCAACCGATAAACGTTTTAAAAACTTTTCGCCGTTAAGCTGCGCAATGGTTTTGTGATAAGCCGGTTTGGTAAGAAACTGCCAGCCGCCGCCACTTTCTCTTATCAAAAAAGGAAATTCGGGAGACGTGTATTTGGCGGCAATCGTTTGAACCAAATCGAAAACCTGTTCCTGCGTAAATGTTTCTTCGAGAAAGCCAAACGTATTGTTTACCAGTTCGGTTATTTCCGATACCGGTAATGGTTTGTCTGAGGCAAAAATAAGCGCTTCAATATGAAGCGCTATATCAGAAAATTCCATGATTGTTGTTTGGATAAAAACAGCAAATGAATAATTAACCTTGTAAAGCAGCGGCACCGCTTACAATTTCGGTAAGCTCGGTTGTAATGGCAGCCTGGCGTGCGCGGTTGTAAGAAATTTTTAAGTTTCGAAGCAATTCATTTGCATTTTCGCTTGCTTTATCCATAGCTGTCATGCGCGCGCCATGTTCGCTGGCATTGGCATCTAACACCGCTTTGTAAAGTTGCGTGTTTAAGATTTTCGGCATCAGCTCAGCAATAAGTTGTTCTTTATTTGGCTCGAAAATAAAATCGGCTTTTTTACCGCCTTCTTTTGTTTCCACTTTTGGTATTGGTAAAAACTTCTCGGTTCTGAAAATTTGCGAAGCGGCATTTTGAAACTCGCTGTACACAATTTCAACCGCATCAAACTCACCATTTTCAAAAGCTTTCATCGCCGCCTGAGATACTTTCTGAACATTTTCAAAATTCAGACTTAAAAAAATGTCTTTGTAATCTGCGTTTGTTTTATAACCCGATTTAGAAAGCGATTCGTAACCTTTTTTACCAATATTCCAGATGGTTACATTGCCTTTGGCAAACTGTGCCGGGTATGTATTTGCAATAGCAGCTTTGGCGGCTTTGATAATATTAGAATTGTAAGCGCCTGCAAGTCCGCGGTCACTTGTAATCACAATCAGCAAAACTTTTTCAACAGGTCGTTCAGTTGCGAGTTTTATATTGATTTCGCTGCTGTCAACGTTGCTCACAATATTGCTCAGCATTTCCTGCAGTTTTTGTGCGTATGGACGCATTTGAACAATATGATCCTGCGCACGTCTCAGCTTGGCAGCACTTACCATTTTCATGGCTTTTGTAATCTGCTGCGTGCTTTGCACCGATTTTATGCGATTGCGAACCTCTTTTAACTGACCTGCCATTCTTTATTTTTAAGTGCTGCAAAAATAGCAGTTTCGGTGAGAAGATACAAGATATAAGTTTCAGGAAACAGGAATCAAGTTTCAAGATACAAGAAGCAAGAATACAAAATTCAAGATACAAGAGTTAAGATTCAGGAACTGAGATAAAAGAAAAGACAATCGCTTAAAATTATTAAGAGCCAAATTGCATTTGAAGGCTTTTTACAAAGAATTGTATTGATGATTTTTGTAGAACAGACATTTTTAATCAAATGAACAGACATCTATAAAACAATATGTATAGTTTCATTTTTCCAATTCATTTTTAAAAAATTCTGGCTCACAGTTCATAACAACTTCTTAAAACATCTGTCCAAAACGGCGTTGTTTATGGAATTGTTTTATTGCTGCATCCTTAAACGATTTATTTATAAGTAATTGCAGTTATAAAATCTAACAATCTGTTTTCATTTTACTATTATTGCCTTTTGTTTTGATATTGTACATTGCAGATGACAAAATTACTTACATACAACAGGAGAATTTGTGATTAACGATTATAAAGACAGGCAGCGAAAAAGTGCTGATACGGCAAAGACGATTTACAATGTAAGTTTTGGTGTTATTATATTGATTGTTGGTTTGCTGATGTTGTTTTTAAACCAGATTAATAACGATACGCTGAACGATTACTTAGGTTATTTAGACCCTGTGCTGCGTTATATGTTTGGCGGATTATGCCTGATTTATGGCGTGTTCAGGTTATACCGGGGATTTAAAAAAGACTTTTAATGAAGGGAAATTTGTTGTCATATTGTTTGCCTTTTTTTGTTTTGATTTTGTTTTGTTTTTCTTGCAAAAACAAGACTTCCACACAATACGATTCGCCAACGCAGGGAACAATTCATATTAGTGTTGATGAGAGTTTTAAACCTGTTATCAGCGAAGAAATTAAAGTGTATCAATCATCTTATCCGGACGCTCATATTATAGCCTCTTATAAATCGGAAGCCAATTGTTTTCGCGATTTGCAAAATGATAGTGTGAGAATGATTATTACCGCACAAGGACTTACTGATCAGCAGGGAAAAGATTTAGAGAAAGCCTGGGGTTTTCGCCCGAATTGGGATATTGTTGCTTACGATGCAGTAAATGTAATAGTGAACGTTGAAGCAAAAGATTCCGTATTTACAATAAAGCAATTGCAAAAAATGTTAATTGATAGCAGTTCTGCCGACGTTGCCGTTGATGGAAATAATGCAACCAGCACCGTAAGATATTTGCTGGATTCTTTGCTGAAAGGAAAATCATTTAGCGCTAACGTAAAATCGGCCGACAGCAGTAAAGGTGTAATCAATTATGTTTCAAATAACAAAAATGCGGTTGGATTTGTTGGTTCCAGTTGGGTTGGAAATAGTGAAGATCCTGACCAGGTAGCTGAATCGAAAAAAATAAAACAAGCGCTGATTGAATGTAAGCGTTGCGGCGATGGTTATTTTGCAAAGCCGACGCAGGAAACGATAATTAACGGACAGTACCCAATGGTACGTCCTTTGTATTATATAATTAAGGAAAATAACACAGGTCTTGGTACAGGATTTGTCAACTTCCTAACCCTTGAAAGAGGACAGTTGATATTCAGAAGGTCTTATCTTGTGCCTGGAAAAATGGATTTTAATATCCGCAAAAGCGATTACTAACTAACAAATAACTAACGGTAAACAAACGATTAATAACTATTATAAAAAAACAAACATGAAGAAAACAGTTTTATCTATTGCATGTATTGTTCTTGCTACTGCTTTCACTATGGCGCAATCTGTAGACGATGGCATTAAGTTTCTTTATTATGGCAAAGACAAAAGTGCAAAAGATGCTTTACAAAAAGTAGTTGATAAAAATCCAAAAGACGGGCGCGCTATCTATTGGCTTGGCCAGTCTTTATTAGCCAATGGCAACCAGGATGTTGCCGGTGCTAAAACATTGTATCAGAATGCTTTGAATAGTGGTGTAAACGATCCTTATATCCTGGTTGGTATGGGCGAACTTGATTTGATTGAGAAGAATGATGTAAATGCTGCCAAACAAAAATTCGAGCAGGCGATTACCATGTCTAAAAATAAAAAAGGACAGGATAATGCCGATGTTTTAAATGCGATTGGTCGTGCCAATGCGTATGGCGGTAATAAAATCGGCGATCCGGCTTATGCAGTTGATGTTTTAAAAAGAGCTGCGCAGATAGATCCGAAGAATCCTGATATTGATGTGAATCTCGGTATCAATTATTTGAAAATGGGTAGCGATAAAGGTGGTGAAGCCGTAACTGCATTCCAGGATGCAACTACGCGCGATCCGAAATATGCGGCTGGTTTTGCCCGCGTAGGTAGCGTTTATAAAAGCCAGGATAATAAAGAAGCGATGGAAGAATGGTATGGTAAAGCAATTGCTGCCGATCCTGCATACGCTCCGGTTTATTATAACTGGTTCGATTATTATCAGAACCGGGATATTAATGCGGCTCAGGAGTACCTGAACAATTATGTAAAATATGCCGACCAGGATTGTAATACGGATTATTTCAAAGCCGATTATTTATTCCGTGCCGGAAAGTATGATCAGTCTAAAGCTGCTGCAGATGCAATGGCTGCCGGTCAATGTAAAGACTTTCCGAAGTTGAGTGTATTGTATGCTTACAACTACGATCGGTTAGGTGATTCTGCAAATGCTAAAACCTATTTGGATAAATATTTCGCATCACAAGCGCCGGGTTCTGATATTGATCCGAACTATTATGTTCTTGCCGGAAAAGTGTACTCTAAATTTCCAGGTCTGGAAGATACTGCTGTAAGCTATCTTTCAAAAGCCATGGATGCTGATACTGTTGCAAAAAACAAAGGCAAATACATTGATTCCATCGCTTCGGTTTACAAAAGAGCAAATAAACCAACCGAAAGATTTCAATGGGTGAAAAGAGGTTTTGCAATGGATACAACTGCGCCAACCAACAGAGATTTGTTTGATTTGACAGATGCTGCCGTTGCTGCAAAAGATCCGTATGCCGATTCTGCGATTGCTTTATACAAAGCTAAATTTCCCGACCAGGTATATCCATATACGTTTGCTGTAAAAAATGCACAGGCATTAGATACAACCGGCGCTATGGCAGTTGGCCCAATCAATGATTATATTGGTTACTTATCAAAAGATACAGCAAAGAATGCGCAGACAATAGCTTACTATTATGCGTTGCAAGGCGGTTATTATGCCAATACAGCTAAGAACTTTGATAGTGCTATCTATGTGTTCGAGCAAGCTGTTAAGTACGATCCGGCTCAGACACAGTATCAGCAATATTTAACGATTCTGCAGACTGCTGCAAAAAAGAAAGCAGCCGCCAGTCAGCCAAAGCCGGCCGGTTCTACAAAACCCGCAGGTACCAAGTCTCCGGCAACAAAACCGAAGTCAACAAGCGGTAAATAAGAACAATTATTTTTAAGAATATAGAACTCCTCTGCAAAGAGGAGTTTTTTTATTTATAACCGAAGCTTATTTTTGCTCCATATAATTTCTTTATGTCGCTATTTACATCATTATTACAAACCACTCCGGTAATTGCAACCGGCACTGCCGCAGATTATTTTCCAATTGGTATTCAACTGCTGTTTGCCGTTGGCTTTGTTGCAACGATGATTACGGCTTCTAACTTTTTGGGACCAAAAAGAAAAACAAAAGATAAATTAGAAAACTTTGCCAGTGGTATAGAAACGCATGGAACGGCACGCCAGCCAATGGCAATTAAATATTTCTTAGTTGCTATTTTATTTGTTTTGTTTGATGTAGAAGTAATTTTCTTTTATCCGTATGCAGTTATTTTCAAAAGTCTTGGCTGGCAAGGCTTTGGTGAAGTTATCTTGTTCGTGGCGTTCTTCCTCATTGGCTTTTTTTACATTCTTAAAAAAGGCGCTTTAAACTGGGAAGATTAAACGTATTTGTTCACTTATAAAAGTGCTCTTACGCTGGCTCTGCCAATATTAATTGTTCTGCTGTCGCCGGGTTTTCTGCCTTCATATTCAAAGTTGATTTCAAGATTATTAATCAGCCTTTTTGTAAAGCTGATATTCCACAAATAATTTTTGCCGGGCAATAAACCACCTAACATTATATAACTCGTTGTTGTATTATCAGCGCCTGTATAACTGATGTTATTCAACGTAAATTTCGCATTAAGGCTTGCGTTACTCACGGCATTATAACGGCTTTCCAGTATCAACGAATTGCTGATTGATTTTTCACCGCCATATTGTTGCTCATTCTTTTTTTGCTCATAATTATAACTCGTTTGCACACGAAATTTTGTGCCTGCTGTATAAGACAATCTCGGTTGTACAGAATACGAATTAATGATATAATTGCGATTACCAAAAGAAGGTGTAATTAAACTATTGCTGCCTGCACTTTGCGCAATTTCTATTGTGTAAACTTTCTTCACATTCACATGCGCTTTGCTGTTCCATTGCTGCAAACGACGACTTTCAAAACCATAGGTAAGTAATGATTTGTTGTAGTTGGTAATCTGCGTAATATCTGCGCCCCAAACCGGGCTGCTTCGGTTAAAAGCAAGTGTATTGCTGATAATATAATTTAAAGTGAGCAGAGACGTATCAGCCACCTTATGATTGAACGGATTGTACAACGGATGTCCGCTTGCCACTTGTTTTTGCCCGGTTTGTAAAGACGATTGCAAATAAAAACGGGTGATTAAATTTCTGATATGCTTGTTATGAATTTGATTTGATAAAGCTTTGGGAAGCAGCGATAAACTATATGTAAACTGGTTGTAATTTGCCTTTATATATTCGTTTGTTGGCGTGAAGACGCGTATATATTTTGCCTGGTCCTGAAACAATGCAATTTCAAATTCATTCAACTGCGGAATGCCATCGCCGTTATAATCATTCCATGTATATTGACCCAAACCTGCAGCCACTTCAATATAAGAATAATCGCGCTTTTGTTCTTGCCCGGCGCCAATTTCATAAATCACACTGCCGTTTACAAAACCATTCCATTCATTAATTGTATATTCTGCTCTTCCCAACAAACTATTGTCTGATTGCTGGTTAATCAATTTTGAATTGGTTACAAACAACTGACGGTACGTTACATTTAAACGAAACTGGTGATTCTGATTTTGTAATAATTCTGTTTGAAAATTATAATTGTGACTTCTGTCCGTTTGCAACAATACTTTGCCATATGGCAACTGATTGCTCCGGGTAAAATAAGTAAACGACCATTTATTAGCTTTCGATTGGTCGCTTTTCAGATAAGCGCTAATTGTTTCAAACGCAAAAGAAACGGGTGTTACCGTATCTGCAATCACGTTTTTAATTTCATTATGTTCCAAAGCATATGTAGCGCCGGCAACAAAGTTTTTCAGCTTGTATAACGTCTTGCTAATGTCAATAGTTGGTCGCAGATAAAAGCCTTTATCAAAAGGCATATTGATATTGGTAATATTGAAAACATCATACAACTGCCAGCCTTTTGTATTTTGTGCATGCGTGATGATATTTCGATAACCTTTATAACCATCGCTGCGCAAATAACTGCTGAATTGATATTGAATGCTGTTGTTTTTATCATCACCCACTTGCAGGTTCACTGTGGGCAACTGTTCGATTGCATAGTTTGTAATAACCGGCAAACCCCAGTCTCTCGTAAACTCCACGGCGCGCAATCGTTCAACCGGTCTGAAGTTTTTATCAACCCACTCATAACTGGTATTTCCAATCACATCGAGATGCTTGTTTTTATGTGTTGTCCAGCCTGTTTTTTTGGTAAACACAATTCTGCCGGCATAACCAATATCATCGTTTTTTTGTTTCTCAGAAAATGTATTGATATTGTATTTACTCGAAGCCAGTTCTGCAGTTACAACTGTATTGTCATTTATCTTGTATTCGCCGCCTACGCTAATAACCTGTTGCTGCTTTGGCGTTACCAAAAAGGCAGCCGCTTCGTAAGAACCTTGCAGAACACCGTTTTGCGGAGCCATCCACTGATATACTTTTCCGTTGGCAGCCGAAGAAGAAAGAATATAATTGCCTCTGTTTACACCGACTTCAACAAACGATAAATCATATTTGGCATCTGTTTTATTGGTTGAATAAACATAAACCGAATCGTGCAAGCCGTTATAAATCGTATCTATTTTCTTGTATAAAATTTTTGTTGAAGAAAAACTATCAACGCCTGCAATCGGATAAAAAGCATTCTGAACGCTATCGCCTATATTAGCGAGAAACTGTTTTTGTCTTGTATCCAATGTTTGATTGATAGGCGAATTCTTTGCATCGCCATTGCTATAAGCAGATACATTGAAAGTAAATTTTTTACCAAACGAAATGGTGTTGCTTCCATACAACATCGAGTTTAAAAAGTTGCGGTCAGCATATTCAAATTCAACCTGAACACGCCTGTCTTTAGTAATCATCTGTTTGGGTGTAAACGTTACTTCGGCTGTGTTGTAATTAATAATATAATCCTGGTCTTCGCCGCGCTGCATTTGCACACCATCTATAAACACTTTTTCTGTTCCCGCCAGCACAACAAAATAGAGTTCGTTGTTATTTCCTTCCAAACGATATGGACCTTGATTTCCTTCCTGAACAGCTAAAATGTTACGGGCAAATTTGCCTTTTGCAATAGCACCGCTTATCAACAAATTGTTCTTTATATTTTTATTGATATTGAAATTCTGTTCGTAAGAAATGCCTTGCAAACGCTTATAAAATTTCAGGAAATAAGCATTGTTTCTTCGCAAATCAATATCACCCAAATTAATTTCCCAGTCACGCTTTTTAAACTGCAAAAGAATCTTGTCAAACTCATTCAATTGTTGCGTTGTTCCGTCGGGTTGTATGGGAATATTGTTGTCTGTAATCGCGGCTGCAATTTGAATGCTATCACCAATAATACCGTTGATTTGAAGATTGAGTTGTGAATTAAAAACAGCGTCTTGCGTATTGCCAACGCTCAGGCTTCGTCCAAAGCTTCCGTTGTAAGTAAGATTGCCAAAGTTTAATAAACTGTTATCGGTTCTTTGATTGCCAAATCGTTTTGGTTTTTCTGCGATAAAGTTATTCCTGATGCTATCATATAAGTAGCGATGTGCCATAGAGTTCAACTTTAATGGAAAAACGCGGTATTGAATGTTTACGCTATCAGTTCCAGCCGGTTTTTTCCAGTTGATAACGGCGTTGATATAATCGAGCGAATAAAAAGAAGTATCAATATTTTGTATAAATAAAGACTGCGGAATAATGCTTACGCTATCAAACATCACAATGCCTTTTGCCGGAATGGTTTTCTTACGCAGATTGCTTTTTTGCGCAACGGCTATTAGTGTGCCTGTCAGCATCAGAAACATAAGGATTATATGTAAGCATCGCAGCATTCTACAGTTTCAGTATCACAGGTAATGATGGTAAATATAAAACGTTGAAAATACATCCGGATTGTTTGCCCGGCATAGCAAAATAAAGCTTTGGTATTGTTTTGGTTAAGAAAAGAAATATCTTCATTATCAAAGACTTTTATTTACCGAAATAAAATAGCTGTTAACACAGAATTATTATTTGAATAAATAATTTATTCAAAGAGAATGTTTATGTTTGCACTGTTAATTTGAGTTCTTCAGTACACCGTAAGTTAGTTATTTTCGTCCACGCATTCTTTGCTAGAAAGTTAATAAGTCATCTTTACACCTGTTGCCTCAAGCTTTATTTACTTATCAATTTTTTTAGAATGAACATTTATGTTTCAAACTTAAGCTTCAACGTACAGGATGATGACTTAAGAGGTTTTTTTGAAGAGTATGGCGAAGTTACTTCTGCCAGAGTTGTAATGGACAAAATGACTCAGCGTAGCCGTGGTTTCGGTTTCGTTGAAATGTCTGACGACACAGCGGCTAACAAAGCTATTGCTGAGTTAGATGGTGCTTCTGTTGAAGGCAGAAACATCCGCGTTACAGTTGCTAAACCACGTGAAGAAAGAACCGGCGGCAACGGCGGTGGCGGTGGTTACAGCGGCGGTGGCGGCGGCGGAAGACGCTTCAACAACGGCGGCGGCGGTAATAGCGGCGGCGGCGGTGGAAGATGGTAATTTTCCCTCTGACATTATAGAAAAAGAGAGTTCAATTTGAACTCTCTTTTTTGTTTTATATAGAATTAAGAAATTGTTGAAGTTTAAAATCAGTAAGAGAATGTTATAAGTCTATCAAATTGTACATTTCTCAATCTTCCAAACTGTAAAATCCAACCAAATCTCCGTCTCGTTTATTACCTTGCCATCAATCTAAAAGTATAGATATGCGTTATTTATTTACGGTTGTTTTACTTTCTTTTACTATGACCTTGTTTGCTCAAAATCCTATCTTTTATTTACTGGTTGGAACTTACACAAACTCACCCAGCAAGAGTAAAGGTATTTACGTTTACAAGTTCAATCCCAACAAAGCTGTAATATCGGAAGTGAGCAGCGTTGCTATAGAAAATCCGTCTTATTTAGCCATTTCAAAAGACCAGAAATATGTGTATTCGGTTAATGAAAATGGCGATGATAAAGGTGCCGTAAGTGCCTTTAGTTTTGATAAAACGAAAGGTGAACTGGCGCTCATTAATACACAAAAAACCGGTGGAGACGCGCCCGCTTATATTTCTGTTGATTCGGCGGGCAAATGGGTAATTACAGCCAATTATAGCGGTGGTAATATTAGTGTTTTTAAAACGGAAAATGACGGCGGTGTAAGTGCGGCGGCGCAGGTTCTGGCGCATGACGGATATGGTGTAAATGTTTCCCGGCAAGAGCAGCCGCATCCGCACAGCGCTGTGTTTTCTCCGGATGAAAAATTTGTGTATGTGCCAGATTTAGGCAATGACAGATTGTACTCTTACAGCTTTGATGCGAATAACAATACATCGCCATTAACAGCCACCGATCCGGCTTATGCTGAACTGCCTGATGGCACTGGTCCACGTCATATTGTATTTAGCCCGAATAAAAAGTTTGCTTATCTTATCAGTGAATTATCAGGAAAAGTAATTGCGTATTCTTATGATAATGGTAAATTAACTGAATTGCAAACCATCGAATCTTCATCTGTCGGCGATAAAAATGAAATTGGTAGCGCTGATATTCATTTAACGCCGGATGGCAAATTTTTATACACATCAAATCGTGGCAAAGCTAATGATATTACCATTTTCAAGCCCGGCACCGATGGTAAGCTGGTTTTGGTGGGTCATCAGCCGGTTGGCGCGCATCCGCGCAATTTTGTGATTGATCCGACAGGACGTTTTTTATTGGTGGCTTGTCGCGATAGCAATGTGGTGCAGATTTATGTTATCAATAAAAACTATGGCTTGCTTACCGATGCAGGTGTAAAAATTGATATTGACCAGCCGGTTTGTTTAAAGATGATGCCTGTAAAATAATCTTTTCAATTTCATTTATAAAAAGCACAATATAAACGTTGTGCTTTTTTGTTTGTAACAGATTGACATATCTGTATAAAACGGCACAATTGTTTTGACCTAACTTTGTATTATGAGCAAGTACGATGTATTAATTATAGGCGGTGGTCCTATAGGTTTGGCGTGTGGTATCGCAGCAAAAAAGAAAGGATTAAGTTATCTTATCATAGAAAAAGGGGCGCTGGTAAACAGCCTTTTCAACTACCCGCTTTTCATGACTTTTTTTTCAACATCAGAAAAACTGGAGATTGGCGGCGTACCGTTTATGAGCCTGGCTGCAAAGCCCGGACGACAAGAAGCGATTGAATATTACAGGCGCGTAAAACAAACTTACGATTTGCAAATCAAGCTGTTTGAAGAAGTAAAATCGGTTGAACAAAAAGAAGATCATGTATTTACCGTAACGACTTCAAAAGGTGAATATTTAGCGGATAACATTGTTATTTCAACTGGTTTTTATGATGTTCCGGTCATGATGAAAATTCCGGGAGAAGACCTGCCAAAAGTGAAGCATTATTATAAAGAACCTCATTTTTATGCATATCAAAAAGTGTTGGTAGTAGGAGCAAACAACAGTGCTGTAGATGCGGCATTGGAAACCTGGCGCCGAGGCGCTGAGGTAACAATGGTTATGCGCGGCAGCGAAATAGGAAGTGTAAAATACTGGATAAAACCAGACATTGAAAATCGCATTAAAGAAGGCAGCATCAAAGCGTATTTTAATAGTTCGCTAAAAGAAATCCGTGAAGACGAAGTGGACATCGAAACACCTGACGGTTTGATAACTATAGAGAACGATTGGGTATTAGCTATGACGGGATATCATCCCAATTTTAAAATGTTGCGCAGCTTTGGAATTGATTTAGCCGATAACGAAAAGCAATGTCCTACCTATCATTCCGATACGATGGAAACCAATGTCTCCGGTATTTATTTAGCAGGCGTGGTTTGCGGCGGAATGGATACCCATATCTGGTTTATAGAAAATTCGCGCGAGCACGCAGATAAAATTGCTAACGCTATTGTGGAAAAAAGAGAAGCTGTTATGGCATGATAAAATTGTCATCGGCTTATTTATTGTAATTGGGTTTGCCGAACTTTATTTTTCAATAAAAGTATCTGCAATCTATCCTATGAATTTTACTACTTACTTGGGAAGTCCGTATCCGTTGGGCGCGACGGCGTATGAAAATGGCGTCAACTTTTCTATTTATTCTGAAAACGCAAAAGGCGTTGACTTGTGTTTATTTGATGATGACGGCAACCAATTGGCTTGCTTGCCTGTACAAGAAGTGTATCATAGTGTATGGCATATTTTTGTTGCCGATATAAAAGCCGGTCAGCATTATGGTTATCGTGTTCATGGCGATTATGAACCAAACAAAGGATTGCGTTTTAATTCAAATAAGTTGTTGATAGATCCGTATGCAAAAGCGTTATCGGCACCTATCAAATGGCACAATTCCTTGTTTGGATATAAGATTGGAGAAGACAGTGAAGGCAGCAGTTTCAGCGAAGAAGACAGTGCGCCTTTTGTTCCCAAATCGGTTGTGGTAGATGATAAATTCGATTGGGAAAACGATGAACTGCCAAAAATTCCTTATCACAATACAATCATTTATGAAGCCCATGTAAGAGGCTTTTCTTTACTGCATCCTGATATTCCCGAAAATATCCGCGGTAAATATGCGGCTATCGCGCATCCCGTTACCATTCAATATCTGAAAGATTTAAACATTACAGCCATAGAGCTGATGCCGGTACATCATTACATTTCTGATAAAACTTTGGAAGACAAAGGGCTTCATAATTATTGGGGATATAATACCATCGGTTACTTTGCGCCGGAGTGTTATTATGCAACGGAAAGCAAAAAAGGAGAGCAGGTTGCCGAGTTCAAAAACATGGTGAAAGAACTGCATAAAGCCGGTATTGAAGTGATACTCGATGTTGTATATAATCATACGGCAGAAGGCAATCAGTTAGGACCTACCATTTGTTTTCGTGGCATTGACAATCCGTCTTATTACCGGCTTGAAAAAGACGCTCGATATTATACCGATTATACAGGAACCGGCAATACATTAAATGTTGACACGCGACCTGTATTACGTCTTATTATGGATAGTCTCCGATATTGGATTCTGGAAATGCACGTTGATGGTTTTCGTTTTGATATGGCGCCTGTGCTTGCCCGCGAACTGAAAGATGTGAACATGTTAAGTTCTTTCATGGATATTATTTATCAGGATCCGATTATCTCGCAGGCTAAGCTCATTGCAGAGCCTTGGGATTTAGGCGATGATGGTAACCAGGTTGGAAATTTTCCGCCCGGCTGGGTAGAGTGGAATGGTAAATTCCGGGATTGTGTGCGGGATCAATGGCTTGGGCAAGGATGTCCGCTTGGCGAGTTTGCCAAACGTTTTACCGGTAGTCCTGATATTTATCGAAATGATTATCGTCGCCCAACCGCAAGTATCAATTTAATTACAGCGCACGATGGCTTTACATTAAATGATTTGGTTAGTTATAACGAAAAGCACAACGAAGCCAATAAGGAAGATAATAAAGATGGCGCCGAAGAAAATCATTCATGGAATTGCGGTGCCGAAGGACCTACAGATAATAACGACATCAATATTTTGCGTGAGCGGCAAAAGCGCAATCTATTTACAGTGCTTATCTTATCGCAAGGCGTGCCGATGATAACTATGGGTGATGAAATCAGCAAAACCCAAAACGGAAATAACAATGCCTTTTGCCAGAACAATGATATTTCCTGGTTGCAGTGGGATAAAGCGGACATTAATTTGTTGAACTTTGTAAAAAAGCTCACTGCCTTAAAGAAGAATCATCCATCTTTTTGCCGCCGCAAATGGTTTAAAGAAAGACAGGTTACCGGCACAGGTCTTAACGACATTGCTTGGTTTTATCCTGATAGCCGGGAAATGCAGGAAGCAGACTGGCAAAATGATTTCAGTAAATCTATTACCGTATACCTGAATGGAAAAGGAATAGCTACACTAAATTATGATGGCAAAGAAACAGTAGACGATTGTTTTATGCTCATGTTCAACGCTTACGAAAACAATTTAGAATTTACAATACCGGCAAGAAATGGTGGCAAACCCTGGCTAAAAGTGATTGATACAAAAGAGGCTTGTATAAACGAAGAAGGCTGCGCGAGATTTAATGATGGTGATAAATTACAATTAGAAGGACGTTCTATTGTTGTCTTACGAAGGCCTTAGAAGCAATCATATTTATTGTGTTGCTTAGCAAAAATTATATATAAAACTTGCATTCCAAATTTAGTTATAGTTATAAAAACTATAACTATAAATAAAACGATTTTAGAATGTCAGCTTTAACAAAAAAGCCGGTTTTAAAACCGGCTTTTTTGTTTTTATTTTTCTTAGCTAAACACTTCTTTTACTCTGTCAAAAAAGCTTTTTTCGCTTTTACCGGGCTGAGGTTTAAAATTCGGACTGTCATTTAGTTTTTCCAACATGCTTTTTTCTTCCGATGTCAGGTTTTGCGGTGTCCAGACGTTCACATGAATCAATTGATCGCCACGCTGATAACCTTGTACTTCCGGAAAGCCTTTACCTTTCAAACGAAATATTTTTCCACTCTGTGTTCCCGGCGGAATTTTTATTTTAGCGCGTCCGTCAATAGTCGGTACTTCTGAATTAGTTCCAAATGCAGCTTCCGGAAAAGTGATATGAAGCTCGTAAGCCACATTCAAACCATCACGGTGCAATTCTTTGTGTGCTTCTTCTTCAATTAGAATAATTAAATCTCCGGGTGCACCACCACGTTCTCCGGCATTTCCTTTTCCGCTCATGCTCAATTGCATGCCTTCCTGTACACCAGCCGGAATATCAATGCTGATGGTTTCTTCGTTGTAAACGCGGCCTTCACCTTTACAATTTCCGCATTTTGCTGTAACCGTTGAACCTTCGCCGTTACAGGTAGGACAGGTGCTAACTGTTTGCATTTGTCCTAAAAAAGTATTCGAAATTTTCTTTACCTGGCCACTGCCGTGACAGGTTGGACAGGTTTGAATGCTGCCTTTATCTTTTGCACCGGTTCCGCTGCAAACAGTACAAGAAACATATTTTTTAACCTTGATATTTTTGGTAACGCCTTTTGCCATTTCCTCATAGTTAAGTTTTATCTTAACCCGGAGGTTACTGCCGTGCGCACCTCTTCCGCGACTGGCTCTGCCGCCGCCTCCACCGCCACCGAACATTCCGCCAAACATACCTTCGCCAAAGATGTCTCCAAACTGGCTGAAGATATCCTCCATGTTCATACCGGCACCGCCTCCAAAACCTCCGCCACCGCTCATGCCGGGACCAAAAGCCTGGTGACCAAAGCGATCGTATTTGGCTTTCTTATCGGCGTCGCTTAATATTTCGTAAGCTTCTGCTGCTTCTTTAAATTTCTCCTCGGCAGATTTATCGCCCGGATTTCTATCGGGGTGATATTGCATTGCCACTTTGCGATAAGCTTTTTTTATTTCATCGCCCGATGCCGTTTTGCCAACACCCAATATTTCGTAATAATCTCGCTTTGCCATTTATGCTCCCGTCCCCATAAGGGGAGTTTAAAAATTTCTTTAGATATTATAATATAGCTTCCTATTCCCCTTCAGGGGTAAGGGCAGCCTTCTTATTTACCAACCACTACTTTAGCAAAACGAATGATTTTATCGTTGAGATAATATCCTTTCTGCACTTCATCCAGCACTTTACCAACCTGGTCTTTTGTTGGCGCCGGTATTTCTGTTATTGCTTCGTGTTTTTCCACATCAAAATCCGTTTGCACACTGTCCATAGCTTTCAAACCTTTTTGTTGCAAAGTGGTGCGCAGCTTATTAAAAACAAGCTGGATACCTTCTCTTATCTGCTCAATATCATTGCTGTTCTTTAATTGTCTTTCTGCTCTGTCGCTGTCATCAACCACATCCAACAGAGAAACAATAATGTCTTTACCGGCTGTCTGAATCAGCTCAATACGTTCTTTTGCAGTACGACGTTTGTAGTTTTCAAACTCGGCTAACAAGCGGATGTATTTATCTTTTTGTTCGGCTATCTGGCTTTTTAACTGCTCCGTTTCATCTTCATTTTCTATCGGATCATTCAAATGCGTAGTGCCTGCTGCATTTTCGTCAGTATTTATATTAAAATCTGTCGCTTCTGCTGTATCGGTATTGTTTTCGGCCCTGTTTTTTTCGTCTATCATTATTTCAGAATTGTTTGTTATTACTGGTCAAAATCACTGCCAATGAGTATTACAGGAAATTTTGGCAGGCAAAGGTAACATAAGAAGAAACAAGCGACAAGAAACATGAATGTTAAGAATGCAGGAAACAAAAATCGGGTAACAAGCGAAAGCAAATCATCATAAAAATTACTAAATTGTGTCTCATATTTTTTACAGTAAATGCCCGAACAGCAACGATATATTGCTCATTTTGATTTAGATTCTTTTTTTGTAAGTGTTGAGGTTCTGAACAATCCATCACTCAAAGGAAAACCGGTAATTGTTGGCGGAAGCCGTGAGCGCGGAGTAGTTTCCGCGGCGAGTTATGAAGCCCGGAAGTTCGGTGTTCACAGCGCCATGCCCATGGGGAAAGCCATGCAACTTTGCCCGCAGGCAACGGTTATAAAAGGAACTTACGGCGGATACAGCCGCTTTTCTAAAATGGTAACGGATATGATTG
This sequence comes from Ilyomonas sp., assembly GCA_965199845.1. GTDB lineage: Bacteria > Bacteroidota > Bacteroidia > Chitinophagales > Chitinophagaceae > Ilyomonas. The sequence continues at coordinate 64,430 of CBDATZ010000009.1, read as the reverse complement.
CTTTGCGGGCGCCGCTTTATCAAAAAGCTTCAATTGACGAATTTTATATTGACCTGACTGGAATGGATACTTTTTTTGATGTCTATCAATGGACAATTAATCTGCGACAGGAAATCATAGATAACACCGGCTTACCCATTTCGTTTGGATTGGCAGCTAATAAACTGGTGGCCAAAATTGCTACAGATGAAGCAAAACCCAATGGTTATTTATTTGTTCGGCCGGGCTTTGAGCAGGAATTTCTAGGTGCTTTAACGGTTAATAAAATTCCGGGCGTTGGCAAGCAAACTTATTTTCAATTACAATCGTTCGGCATTCATTATATCAGGGATATTCTCAATTTTAAGCCGGAAGAACTGGAAGAAAAATTTGGAAAATACGGCGCCGAATTATGGTTGAAAGCGCAAGGCATTTATGAAGGTGAAGTGAACAATGAGCGCGAAGCAAAATCTATCTCTACAGAAAATACATTTCACGAATCAACAACCAACCAGGAATTTTTGTTAAGTGAAATTGTTCGTATGACGGAAAAAGTTGCTTACGAACTACGTCAGGATGAAAAACTTGCCGGCTGTATTACTGTAAAAATCAGGTATTCAAATTTTGAAACCATATCAAAACAAACTTCTATCAACAATACATTTTCAGATGATGAAATGATACCGGTTGCCAAGCAATTGTTTCATTTGTTATATAATGATAAACGACAAGTTCGTTTGATAGGAGTGCGGCTCAGCGATTTGTCTTCGCAGGCGATGCAAGGCAATTTGTTTACAGATGCGGAGAAGAAAAACAACTTGTATAAAGCGATTGATTCTGTAAAAAACAAGTATGGAAATCCTTCGCTGCAGAAAGGTCGTTCAGTAAAAGGAAAACAGACATAATACAAACTTTTATCGCCTGCTTTTTCGCAGTTTCATCGTAATAAATTCACCCCACGAAGATCCGTCTTTTGAATATTCTCCCGTTTCCAAAAACTCACCATCGCTTCCCAATTTTGCTTTATAACGAACTTTGCCCCCGTTCTCATTCGATATGTATTCAAAAGAATTATTGTCAACAGAAAAAGAATATTCATCATAATATTTTTCACTGTTTCGCCAGCTTGTCCAGCGATAAGATTTGTTTTTTAAATCGTATGAAATAACAGAAAAAGAAGTGTAAGCCAGCAACTGGCGACGTGTGTTTGAATCCTTATCAGTTGCAATTACATTGATCGTTAAAATCGTTCCGTCTAACCCGGATTGTATCGATTCCCGGATATTGGTAAGTTGCTTTTGATCGCCAATATTTACAATGCTGCTTCCTGCCCAGTTTCCTATCATCCAACGCAGCTTTTGCATGGCTTCCTGCTGTTCCGGATTGCCTTCCTGCGCCATTGAAAAAACAAAAGAAAGTAATAGAATGAGGCTGAAAAAAGTTCTTTTCATACAAAAGCTTCTGCTTCCCAATAAGCAAATTAAATGCTACAAAACAAGCATTTGCTTATCGCTTACAATTGTGTTTTACTTTTGATAAATGAATCGTATTGAAAGAATACAGGAAATGTTGCAAGCTTCGCCAAAAGACAATTTTTTGCGTCATGCGCTGGCTTTAGAATTTATAAAAGAAGAGTCTGACGAAGAAGCCAAACAGTTATTTATAAACATTCTTACCGATTCGCCTGATTATATTGGTTCGTATTATCATTTAGCCAAATTATTAGAACGAAATGGTGAAACAAAAGCTGCTATTGAATGGTATGAAAAAGGAATGAAAATAGCGAAGGAAGCCAAAGATAATCATGCGTATAATGAGTTGCAAAGTGCTTATGAAGATTTGGTTTACTAAGAAGATTTTGTATTGTTCAATACAGATTGAATGGCTTCGAAAACTTCTTTTGGTGACGGATAAGCGACGTTTTTTTGCATGATGTTTTCGCTTACATAATTTACAACCTGGTTCTTACTTTGTAAAGGTTCAAGCACCGAATAATATAACACTTTACAAGGCGTTTGCCAGGGCGTGTGTTGCGGATTGGAAAGTGCATACAATACAACAACCGGCTTTTGCAAAGCTGCTGCAATATGAACCGTACCGGTATTTACAGAAATAAGAAGTTGTGATAAATCAATCACTGCAATAAGTTCTTCAACAGAAAAAAATCCGGCAGTTGAAAAACAATGTTTTCCAATACCAGCTTGCATTTCATTTACCAATTGTTTCTCAGCTTCCGAACCTGTAATGATGATTTGCTCTATACCATTTTGCAAACAATGTTTACCAGCTTCTATCCAAAGGTGAGATGGATATTTACGCTTTTCTTCGCTTACGCCGGGATGAAAAATAAGGAATGGTTTTTCTTCATTAATACCGATGTTTTTCAGTTTGTGTAAAACGGTTTCTTTTATTTTTTGATGATAGGAAATGGAAAGTTGTTTGGAAGATGAATGAGCTTGTATTGAAGCAACAAGTTTTACATCGCGTTCCACCTGATGTTGAATAAAATGATAAGGTTCTTCGTCCGGTATCCAATGCGTGAGAAGCTGATATGGATTTTCACGACAATACGCAACACGAATCGTTATGCCGGATAAGAAAGCCAACATAGCAGCCGGCAAAGGATTTTGACTATAAACAGTAAAAATAATTGCCGCATCAAATGCACGGCTGGCAACATTTTGAACCAAATGAACAAACTCAATTTCATCAATGGGTTTGTTTGTTTTTATCCAGGGAACATCGGCAACAATAGTATCGTCTATTTGTGGTATAAAAGGCGTTATTAAACTGCCCATAGACGATGTAAGAATTGTGATTTTACAATCGTACGTTTCTTTTAATGCACGCAATGCCGGTGTTGACATCAAAATGTCACCCATATTATCTGCGCGGATACACAATATATTTTTCAGCCGCAAATTCTTTGTGCCGTTCATGAATTTTCTACAATAATCTTTGCCGCTTCCAACAGGTTATTTGCTGTATAATCGGGTTGTCTTTTTTCATTCATTATCCATTCTGTTTCGTTGCCGTTGGTTATTAAAATAGTTTGGCATCCGGCAGATTTCCCGGCTTCCGCATCATTCAGAATATCACCAATCATCCACGATTGTGTTACATCAACCAAAAAATCTGCTACGGCTTTCAAAATCAAGCCAGGCTTGGGTTTTCGGCAATCACAATCAATGCTGTATTCTTTTATCGTTCCATCTTTATGATGCGGACAATAATAAAATCCATCTATTTTAATGCCTTCTGTTGCTAACAAACTTCTTATCTTTTCGCTTACCGGTTTCAAATCTTTTTCGGTAAAATAACCACGCGCTACACCACTTTGATTGGAAATAACAATCAGTAAAAAATTATGTTGCTGTAATAACATAAGCGCCGGAATTGCAGTATTTGACAGTGTTATTAAATCCGGATTTACATTGTAAGGAATATCAGGTATCAGCGTACCATCTTTATCAATAAATATTGCTTTGTTCATTCATCATTAATCAGAAACAAAAGTAGCAAACAACGGTTTGTGAACCACCTGTTCTGTATTTCGTAAAGGAAAGTAATCATTCTTAATAAAGCTGATTAATGCGGCTTTGTTTGCCTGTTTGCGCGAAATCATTTTATTATATAAAACATCGCAACAATCTGCCACATACTTCCAGGTAAACATTTGGTTTACGCGCTGAATGCAATTCTCACTCATATCAGCCAATGTTTTTGCACAACTCAATGCCTGCTCTATTTTTTCGGCCAATGCTTCAGGATTATTTGGTGGTACCAGAAAACCGGTTTTGCCATCGGCAACACTAAATTTTATACCACCTACGTTTGCACCGATTACAGGTGTTCCGCAAGCCATTGCTTCTAATGGTGTAATGCCAAACGGTTCGTACCACGGAGTGGTAATAAATAAATCTGCCGCTGCATAATAATACTTCAATACATCGCGGGTTTTTCTGCCAACGAATGTAATTTTAGTTTGCACGTTTGCTTTCTTTGCAATATCAAATAATCTTGCAATTTCGGGCGTCAGTTTCGGGTCTGGTTTATCGGCATCGCCGCCAACAATAATCAGGTGTACCGATTCTAAAGAACTCTTTATTTTACCTATCGCTTTTATGACATTATCAACGCCTTTTCGGGGAACCATTCTGCCAAGCTGGAGCAAGATTTTTTCGTGCTGCGGAAGGTTCAAAATTTTTCTTGCCTTTGCTTTTTCTATCGGGTAAAATTCTTTATTGCTAAAGCCGCAAGGGATGATTGTAATCTTGTTTTTATCAGCGCCGTAATGTTGTAACAAATCGTCTCTGTCCTGCGGACATTCAGCGATTATATAATCGGCATCCTGAACAATTGCTTTTTCAATAGCAATACGGCTTACCGGAAATTTATCCATTTCTTTCTGGTGAATTTGCCGAACCAAACCCAACGCATGAAACGTAACTGTATAAGGAATTCGGAATCTTTTTTTGATGATGGCTGCTACCATTGCCGACATAAAAAAGTTAGCATGTATCACTTCATAACAAATTTTGTTTTGGGTAATAAACGCCGACATATTATCGGCAAATTCATCCATAAAACCTAAGATTTCTTCTTTGGCAATTACGGTTTCCGGACCGGCTTTTACATGAATAACACGAATGCCCGGAAGCCAGTTTACAATTGTATTGATACTACTTTCTTTTCTTGTAAAAATATCAATCTCATAACCCAGAATTACTAAGTGTTTAGGCAGTTCGGCAACGTAAACATTTTGCCCGCCGCTGTCGGTGCCACCCAGCGTGGCTAATGGTGAAGCATGTTCACTAATAAATGCTATTTTTTTCTTCACAGGTTAGTTTTTTGTTTTGTATGGCAAGCTGAAATACTTGTTCCCATTCGTTTATAAATCGGCTAATATTAAATCGGTGTTCAATTGTTTTCCTGGCTTCATTTCCTAACGTAGTTGCCAGCATTTTATCTTCTAAAAGAGCTTGCATTTTCTCAATCAGGTAATCAACATCTGTGTGAATAAAACCATTCACGCCGTCTTTAATTACTGTAACGTATTCTGTTGTTGCCAAAGCCACAACCGGCAAGCCAGCGCCCATCGCTTCCAGCACAGCTAAACCTAAACTTGTCCATCTTATCGGGTTAAAACAAAAACGATATTGGCTAATGAACTGCGGCATTTGCGGATGAAGAACTTCTCCCAGCCCGCCATATTCTTTTGTTCCCATCCCAATTAAATCGAGCGGAACATGCTGACTAACTTTTTCAAAAATATCAGCGCCTAATTTTCTGCCACGCTGATGAAGATGATTTACAATAACTACACCTTTTTGTAAGTCGCCGGTATAGGTATGCGGCGGAAGTATAATGCCGTGATCAATTACTTTTATAATGTTAGATTCATCGTTATTCCACATTAATTTATTGAAGTTGGTAACGTGAACCATTATTACATTAGCATCGGTGATAACGTGCTTCTGTTCTGTAGCAGATTTGGGTGGCGTATCGTGTTCAACATAAATACTCGGCAGTTTGCGTTGTTCGTCTGATAAAATTTCATATTGGTCAAACAAGTAGTTCTTATTTGTTTGAAACAAGATGCAATCGAAACTTGTATTCTTTACATCTTCCGCATTAATTTCAATTACATTGTCACCAAAAGGAAACGTTTCTCCGCGACCATAATAGCCTTCTGTCTTTCCATTATTTACCGGAATAAAAATATCGTAATTGCCTTGCGACAGATAATATAAGTACGTACCGTGGATATGCCACGTAAAAACTTTGAGCCGGTTATTATTCATAGGTGTGCTTGCTTGCGCAATGTGCCGATATGCCATTTAAAATGGTGCCAAAGCAATAAAGTTCAGCATATTAAATACTTAGTAAGAACGCGCATTTTTTTTCGTAGAAGCGTTTCTACATGAACATATCAGTAATCTCATATAGCCCAAAACATTCTTTTTGTTGAACATCATATTTATATAGATGTGTACCAGCACCAAATGGTTTTGAAACCATCCGTTTTCGTTTTTTTACTAAAAAATTTGGAAGAGTGGTTTGTTATTTGTTTGCAAAGAGTTCTTTATAAAAATGCAACCGGGAAAACATGAGTGCTTCATTATTGTAATGAAGTTGATTTACATTTTCTCTCATCATAATTACTCACTATTTTAAACACCATTTCATGTACACAATTGGTATCAATGCCGTATTTCACGATAGTGCTGCCTGCATTATTAAAGACGGTATTTTACTTGCGGCAACGGAAGAAGAACGTTTTACACATATTAAACATGGCAAAAGACCAGTTCCGTTTTCAAGCTGGGAACTGCCATATCATGCGATAGATTATTGCTTAAGTGTAGCTGGCATTCATCTTTCAGAGGTTGATCATTTTGCTTACTCTTTCGATCCTGTTTTAATCAATAAAAATAATGGTACAACGATCTATGGCGAGTGGGATAATTTGTTCAAATCTTATATAGAACAAGCACCTTCCATGTTGGTAGATGGTTATCCGCATCATTTGCAAAAACGTTTTGTTGGCGCTAAAGCTGAACCTCAAAAATGGCATTTTGTAAATCACCATTTGGCTCATGCTGCCAGCGCTTATTTGTGTTCACCTTATACGTCTGCGGCTGTGATGACAGTTGATGGAAGAGGAGAAGAAGTGAGCACTTCATATTACAAAGGTGAAGGCAATCAACTCACTAAAATTGGTGAGGTAATGATTCCGCATTCGCTTGGTTTATTGTATGAAGCGGTAACAACATATCTTGGTTTTTTACATTCGTCAGATGAGTATAAAGTGATGGCGCTTGCTTCTTATGGCAAGCCGGTTTATTTGGATGAATTCCGCAATATGATTCATGTTGAAAATAACGGCGTGTACACAATAGATGACTATCGTTTGGAAGAACGTTTTGGATCTAAGCGTTTGCGCAACGAAGAGTTTGGTGAAAAGCATTTTAATATCGCTCATTCCTTACAAAAAGTATTGGAAGAAACGGTTTTAAAATTAGCCAATTGGCTACATAAAGAAACGGGTGAAGAAAATCTTTGCTTAGCTGGAGGTGTGGCTTTAAATTGTGTGGCAAATGCGGTAATCCGCGATCATTCTCCGTTTAAAAATATCTGGGTTCAGCCAGCTTCGGGCGATGATGGAACAGCGTTGGGCGCTGCACTTTGGGTAGATGCGCAGCAACGAAACAATGATGAAAAATTGTTTGTCATGAATCATTGTTATTGGGGACCGGAGTACACCGATAAAGAAATAGAAAAGTTTTTAAAATGGACAAAAGTTCCCTACCGGCAAATGGATGATATAGCCAAAGAAACTGCCGAAATATTAGCGCAAGATAAAATCATCGGCTGGTATCAAGGCAGGATGGAATTTGGTCCGAGATCTTTAGGAAGCCGTTCTATTTTAGCATCACCTGTCAATCAAAATATGCAGGCGAAACTGAACGACATAAAAGACCGGGAAGATTTTCGGCCGGTAGCTCCGGTTGTGCGTGAAGAAGACGCGCCGCAATGGTTTGAGAACGCACAATATTCTCCGTTTATGTTGTTTGTGTATAATGTACAGCTAGATAAAGCGGATGCAATTCCTGCTGTAAGACATGTTGATGGAACCGCACGCATTCAAACGATAAATGAGCAGCAACATCCGTTATATTATGAATTGCTGACTGAATTTAAAAAGCTTACCGGCGTTCCGGTTTTGGTAAATACATCTTTTAATACCCGTGGCGAACCCATTGTTTGTACGCCACGCGATGCTATCGAATGTTTCTGGACATCGCCGTTTGATGCGCTGGTAATTGGCTCATTTTTACTCGAAAAGAAACCAGTAAATCAGGATTTTGACCTGGAAGAAAATAATAGTGAAATGACAATTGATAATGTAATAAGCGGACAATCGGCGCTTGTATAAAACAGTTTATATGCCCGTAAAATGTTCTGTTGTAATCCCAACATATAAGCGTCCGCATTTATTACAAAAATGTTTGTCAGCCTTGCTTCAACAGCAAACAAACATACAATATGAAGTGATTGTTGTTTCAGATGGGAAAGATGAAGAAACGGCTGAATTGATGAATGAATTTACAGGACTGGAAATGCCTTTTATTTATATATCATTAAATAAGCAATCTGGTCCTGCCGCAGCCCGCAATCAAGGCTGGCAAATGGCGCATGGCGAGTTGATTGTTTTTACAGATGATGATACCATTCCTTCCCAAAAATGGCTGCAAAATTATTGGAACGCTTATCTAAAAAATTACAAAGCAAATATTGCCTTTACAGGCGGCGTAATAGTGCCGGTTTCTGAAAGACCAACCGATTATGAACGAAACACAGCAGGATTGGAAACGGCTGATTTTGTAACGGCAAACTGTGCCTGCACACGTAATGCTTTACAAAAGATAAATGGTTTTGATGAAAACTTTACGATGGCCTGGCGTGAAGACAGCGAGCTGGAATTTAAGCTGATGAAGGCAGCTATCCCGATTGTAAAAGTGAAAGATGCGATTGTGTTGCACCCGGTACGCAAAGTTAAGTGGGGCGTGAGTTTGCAGGAACAAAAGAAAAGTATGTTCAATGCTTTGCTTTATAAAAAACATCCCGGCCTTTTTCGTAGTAAAATACTCGCTTTGCCATTGTGGAACTATTATGGAATCATCGTTTCTTTTATAGTTTCGGTTGTGCTTCTTTTCTGTGGATATTTTTTACTTGCATGTATTGTAGGAAGTGTATGGCTTTACTTAGTAAGCGTCTTTATTTTGAAACGATTAAAAGGCAGTTCGCTTTCTGTTTCGCACATAACTGAAATGATTATTACATCTTTACTTATACCATTTTTGTCTGTGTATTGGACATTGTATGGTGCTATAAAATTTAAAGTGTTTTTTCTGTGAAATTATTACCATCACAAATAAAAAAAATCGGCGTTTTCCGGGCTTTGCAACTGGGTGATATGCTGAATATAATTCCTGCTCTGCGCGCTTTGCGTGCGGCTTATCCAGATGCAGAAATAAGTTTGTTTGGTTTGCCCTGGGCGGCTTCTTTTGTAAAACGATTTAATCTATATTTTAATCGCTTCATTCATTTTCCCGGTTATCCTGGTTTGCCCGAGCAAATGTTTCATGCAAATGATTACGAACTCTTTTTACAAAACGTAAAAAACGAATCATTTGATTTGATACTGCAAATGCAGGGCAACGGGACTTTGGTAAATGAGATGTTGCAGTCTTGGGGCGCAAAGCACCTGGCTGGTTTTTATAACGAAGAATCTGTTATTGAATCAGATTTATTTATGTCATATCCGGATTATGGTTCGGAAATATGGCGTCATTTGCTCCTTATGAAACATCTTCAAATACCACTTCTGGGAGATGAACTCGAGTTTTCAATTACAGCAGAAGATATGCAAGAGTTTGACAAACTGGATTTGCCATTACAAAAGAAACAATATGTGTGCATCCATCCGGGTTCGAGAGGAGCGTGGCGACAATGGCCGCCGGATTATTTTGCACAGCTTGCTGACTATTGTGTTGAAAAAGGATTCGCTGTTATTGTTACAGGAACGAAAGAAGAAACAGACATTACAAGTTGTGTGATGAAATACATGCAATACGACGCCATTAACCTGACTGGAAAAACGAATTTGGGCGCGATTGCATTACTCATAAAAAACGCGTTTTGTTTGATTGCCAATTGCACCGGCGTTTCTCATATTGCATCGGCTACACAAACGCCGAGCGTCATTATTAGTATGGATGGCGAGCCGGAAAGATGGTCGCCGCTGAACCAGGATATGCATTTTGTTACTGACTGGACAAAACATCCTGATATACAGCTTCCTTATCAGAATTTAGTTACCCTTTTTGATAAGTTTTCGGATAAGCAGGACGAAAGAAAGGAAAATTTTCTTTTTAATTCACGTTGGCTTAGTAATTGATATTTTTTTTCAAAAGCAATCTTATGTTATTCACTGAACTGCAAACGGAAAATTTATTTAACGGATTAGATTATGGTACGAACCCGGACTTCGCACCAACTATTTCGGCTTATGCTGATGATGTTGACCCTGATGAAGATGAAGACGATTTAGAAGATGATGATCTTGAAGACGATGATTTAGAGGGAGATGATGTGATTGAAGATGATGAAGTTGTAACTGAAGATGTTGACGATGATGATTTTGATGAATCGGATGTCGTTACAGAAGATGTGGATGATTTGGAGGAAGATGACGACGAGGACGATGATGACGACGTGATTTAGCAGGCTGTAACATTCTATTTATATATACAAAGCCGGCACTTTTAGTGCCGGCTTTTTGTTTCAAATATTTGCTGTTTATCTTATTAAAACCGTTGTGCCTTGCAGCGAAAAAAACTGGCCGTTATCACGATGTTTATATCGCAACGTCCATACATAAGTACCCGAACCTTGCAACTGTCCGTTAAGACGACCATCCCATTTTTTTGTCCAGTCTGTAGCTCTGAAAACAACTTGTCCCAAACGGTTATAAACTGTAAATAAAAGATTGTCGGCTTTGTAAGCATTTAGTGGGTACAAATAATCATTTATCCCGTCGCCGTTAGGTGTAAAAGCAGAAGGCACGGCTATAAAACATGAATAAACAACTTTAATTTGTTTCGACATTGTATCAAAACAATGCAGGTTATTTTCTACAACTAACATAACGTTGTATTGCTTATCTGCATTGGATTGCGGGTACATTTGCGGCACCGGATTTCGGCTGTAAAAAAGATTTCCGTTACCAAAACTCCAGTTATAAGAAATGATGTTTCCTGTGCTGGTATCTGTTATCTCAACCGGGTCGTTTGGACAGGCTAAAGAAGAAGTGTAAAAAACAGCTTTTAATTCATTATCAAGATTAACCGTTGCAGAAGAAGTATCGGAACAGAAACCATTTGTGGCAATCAGCGTAATATCTTTTGTACCATACGAATCGTACATCACCTGTTCGGTTTTACCTTTTCTTTTTATATTGTTGCTGAACGTCCAGTCCCAGTTGTTTACCTCGTGACTGCCATCGTGCGAAACCATAATTGTATCCTGCAAACAGCCGTAAAGCAGCTTAGCATCAAAGGCAGCCGAAACGGTATCTTTTACTGAAAATTCAACACTTTGCAAAGCCGGTGTTACTTCGCCGCATTCATCAACAATTGTATTGCCGTCAAGCCCGTTTTTTGTTGTGATTGTATAAACACCTTTTTGCATTAGCGGTTGAGACAGATGGATGAAAATTGAACTGCTTACCGAATCGTCAGTACAATTGCCATAAGCGCCGTCAATAGAAACCGGGTACGTTCCTGTAATAGAAAAATCGCTGCCATCATCCGAAATGGAATTGCATTTTATTGGCTTATTAAAAACAAGTTCTATGGTTTGCGGCGCACAGGTTATAGGTGCAATGCTATCGAACGGCGTTGGTTGTTTGGGCATAACAACAAAAGGTAACGAAGCACCAACGTTTAACGCATTATTGCAATTATCCAACAACGAATTTTCATCATTACCATCTTTTATATTAATGGCATAATTGCCCGGCGGCAAAGATTTATTCAGGCTGATGATTATCGAATCCATATCAAAACCGGTGCTGCAGCTAACAGCTTGCGCAGATGTAATCGTTACATCCGGCGAATTAATACTAAAATCGCTGCCATCAGAAGCCAAAGATGAACACTTCATTTTTTTGGTAAGCCTGATAATGACTTGGTTGGCTTCACAATTGATTTGCGCACTTTTTAAACCGGGCAAAGTCGGGTCTGTAATATTTGCGGTTCCACCTGAAAAAGATAAAGAATAACCGCTTTGCGAATCTGTAAAATGACTAATCAATAAAAGATATACATGATCTTTAATCAAAGCCGGCATTGCCGAAAAACTATTTTGATTGGCTATCGGATCGGATGCACATTTTATTGTGTTTGAACCACCACTTCTGGCACCGGTTGCTCCGTAAGTTCCCGACCAATTCCCGGTTACAACCAGTGATTTATCGGTAAATACATCATCCGGATTATGACCGGTAATATCAAATAATTGCCAGTCATAATCATCACCCAAATCTTTCGGCGTAACCAAAAACCCAAGTGTGCCGGCTTCAAAACAGGTAAACTGGTACCAGAAAGGATTCCGGTTCATATAAGCTGCACCATCGCCTTCGCAACCCGGAACAATAATATCGCGAGAGCCGCAGAGAGGAACTGTTTCCTGTTTAAAATCGGCTGTACCGCAAACCGGGAAAGCTGTTGACGGATTTTGCCCCAACGCCGTACAAGTCTGCGCTTTAAGAAGCGAAGAAACCATTATAAGAAGTAAAACAGTTAGTATAGTCTGTTTTGAGCGCATAATAATAAGAGGTATAAAAATATCCGAATGTTGCCAGCTAAATATATTTATTCAAAATTTTATAAAATCCTTGTACTCTGTTTTTTAGCGAATGTAAGTTTGTATTGTATCTGTATTTTAAAATAAGGAAACAAAGTGGTTTGAAAGAAACAAAATATTTCACTATACCTTTGTTTTTTGATTAATAAACTTATCAGTGAGCAAGCATACCAGTAAAGTTACTGTAGCAGGTTTAGTTGTAGCGTTAGGAATTATTTACGGCGACATTGGCACATCACCTTTATACGTTTTAAATGCGATTATCAATGGGCGCGTCATCACCGAACTTCTAATTTTAGGTTCTTTATCCTGCATCTTCTGGACATTAACTCTGCAAACAACAATAAAGTATGTAATCCTTACTTTAAAGGCAGATAATAAAGGTGAAGGTGGTATCTTTAGCTTATACGCTTTGGTGCGGCGACAAAAGCGATGGTTTGTGCTGCCTGCCATGATTGGCGGCGCCGCTTTGTTAGCCGACGGAATGATAACGCCGCCTATCTCTGTAACGTCTGCTATTGAAGGTCTTGAAATCATTCCGCGTTTCGAAAACATTACCCAAACCACAATTGTAATTATCGTTCTAAGCATACTTGTATTGTTGTTTTTTTTGCAGCAGTTTGGAACATCGTCTATTGGTAAGCTGTTTGGTCCGTTAATGCTTATCTGGTTTCTTATGCTGGCAGTATTAGGAATCATGCACCTGAGCGATGACTGGAGTATTTTCAGAGCTTTTTCCCCATATTATGCCATTGAATTATTAACCCAATATCCAAAAGGTTTCTGGCTTTTAGGGTCTGTGTTTTTGTGTACCACGGGTGCCGAGGCATTGTATTCAGATTTGGGTCATGTAGGTCGTGATAATATTCGCGTAAGCTGGGTATTTGTAAAAATTTGTTTGGTACTAAATTATTTTGGTCAGGGTGCTTTGTTACTTACACAACAAGGAAAAATATATGCAACCAAAGACATGATTGCAGGTAAAGCAGAGCCAACAACTGATTTTATAGCAAATGCAACGGCTGCCATACCACTGAAAAGCGTATTCTTTTCTATGATGCCGGAAAGCTTTTTATATGTTGGTATTGGCATTGCTACGGCGGCGGCTATTATTGCAAGCCAGGCGTTAATCAGCGGATCTTTTACGCTGGTGAGCGAAGCGTTGCGCCTCAATTTGTGGCCAAAAATGAAGCTCGTTTATCCAACCGAAGAAAAAGGACAATTGTTTATTCCAGGCATCAATACACTTCTTTTTATTGGTTGTACCGGCATCACGCTTTATTTCCAGACCGCATCGCACATGGAAGCTGCTTATGGTTTGGCAATTACGTTGTGTATGATCAGCACATCTATTTTATTTGCTAATTACTTAGTAAGTCGTCGCGCGCCGAAAATCTTTATTTACCTGTATCTTTTGGTATATCTTACCCTTGAAGTTTCCTTTCTCATAGCTAATCTTGAAAAATTTCCGCACGGTGGTTTTGTAACTTTATTGATTGGCGGCGCCATTTTTATGGTGATGTATGTTTGGTTTAGAAGTCGCCGCATCCGCAACCGTTATATAGAATTTGTAAGAATGGAACATTATATTCCGATGATACAGGAATTGAGTAATGACAGAACGGTTCCGAAATATGCAACGCACTTAGTTTATATGACAAGCGCCGATAATCCGCGTGAAATTGAACACAAAATCATCTATTCTATTTTAAACAGGAAACCTAAGCGCGCAGACATTTACTGGTTTGTTCATGTTGATATTCTGGATGATCCGTACACCTGCGAGTTTGTGGTAGATCATATCATTCCAAATGATATTATCCGCATTGAATTTCGTTTGGGTTTCCGCGTAGAACAGAAGCTGAGCCTGATGTTCAGGAAAGTAGTGGAAGATTTGGTGAAGAATAAAGAAGTGAATATTTACAGCCGCTACGAAAGCTTGGAACGTAATAATATTGTTGGCGATTTTGAATTTATTGTGATGGAAAAATTCTTATCGAACGATAATGAACTTCCCTTCTTTGAAAAGATTATTATGAAACTTCATTTCTGGATAAAAGAAATCAGCCTCAGCGAAGAACGTGGATTTGGTCTTGACCCAAGTGTTGTAAAAGTCGAAAAATTTCCTTTGATTGTGTCTCCGGTTTCCGGTGTTCCTCTCAAAAGAGTCTTTACCAACCCCGAAGAAGCGTAATTTGATGTAGTAAGTATTTTGTATTAAGTAGTAAGATAAAATACAAACAACAAAACAGCCAGTGAATTTTATAATCACCGGCTGTTTTCTTATTACTTACTACAAAATACTTATTACTTACTACATACTACTTACTACAAAATACATCCTACAATCACTTATACAATTCTTCTCTCAGCGCCTGCACTCTGGCATCAGCTATATATTCATCGTACGTCATTAATCTGTCTATAATACCTTTTGGTGTTAATTCAATAACACGATTGGCAACGGTTTGAATAAAGGTATGATCCTGACTTGTAATCAATACAATGCCTGAAAAAGTCTGGCAACCTTCGTTAAAGCTTTGAATGCTTTCCAAATCAAGGTGATTAGTTGGCTGATCCAATACAATCAGGTTTGGATTTTGCAACATCATGCGGCTAATCATACAACGTACTTTTTCACCACCGCTCAATACGTTTGTCTTCTTCATAATGTCATCGCCTGTAAATAACATCTTTCCCAAAAAGCCGCGAAGGAAGGGCTCATCCGCATCGGTAACATGTGGCGGAACATATTGGCGAAGCCAATCAAGCAACGTTAATCCCTGTTGAAAAAATTCATTGTTTTCAACAGGTAAATACGCTTTGGTAATGGTAGTTCCCCATTCAAATTTGCCGTTATCGGGCTGCATGTTTCCGTTTATAATTTCGAAAAATGCAGTAACAGCTAATGAATCTTTGCTGATGAAAGCAATCTTTTCTCCTTTATTAATACTGAAACTAACTTTATCAAATAGTTTACGTCCATTGGCGCTGCTGCTCAAATGTTCAACATTCAAAATCTGGTTTCCAACCTCGCGCAACGGCTGGAAAATAATACCCGGATATTTACGGTTGGATGGTTCAATTTCTTCAATCGTTAATTTTTCCAATGCTTTTTTACGCGATGTAGCCTGTTTACTTTTAGAAGCATTCGCGCTAAAGCGCGCAATAAAATCTAACAGCGCGGCACGCTTATCTTCATTCTTTTTATTCTTATCGCTGATTTGCCTTGCCATCAACTGGCTGCTCTCGTACCAGAAGCTGTAATTACCGGTAAACACTTTGATTTTACTGCGGTCAACATCAGCCACATTGGTACAAACCTGGTCGAGAAAGTGACGGTCGTGACTTACCACAAGAACAATATTTTCATAATCGGCTAAGAAGTTTTCTAACCAGCCAATCGTTTCAATATCTAAACCATTTGTAGGCTCATCAAGTAATAAAATATCCGGGTTTCCAAATAAAGCCTGCGCTAATAAAACACGCAGTTTAAAGGTCGCCGGAATGTCTTTCATCAGGCTATTATGATAGTTTTCTGTAACGCCTAAATCGCTAAGCAATGTACCTGCGTTGCTTTCTGCTTCGTAGCCACCCATCTCTCCAAACTCGGCTTCTAATTCACCGGCGCGCATACCATCTTCTTCCGTAAAATCATCTTTGGAATAAATGGCTTCGCGTTCATGCATAATGTCCCACATTTTCTTATGTCCCATCAGTACCGTATTCAAAACGGTTTGCTGGTCAAACTCATATTGGTTTTGTTTCAGCACCGCCATACGCTCGCCTTTGCTGATTTCTACATTGCCTTTATTCGGTTCTATTTCACCACTCAGTATTTTTAAAAAAGTTGACTTTCCTGCGCCATTTGCGCCAATGACACCATAGCAATTTCCTTTTGCGAAACTGATATTCACTTCATCGAACAAAACCCGTTTGCCGTAAGCCAGCGTTATATTTTTAGCACTTAACATTCTTGTTTCCTCTTCAATTTTGAGCCGCAAAAGTAATTTGTATGTAAGTAATAGCAAACCTTTATTTATAAGCCGGTGAACATTGAGAAATGAGTTGATTTTTATTACCCGAAAACCTGATTTACCGGCATCGTTGCAGAGAGCAATGAACTATAGATTGTTTTATATATTAGTAAATCAATGGTAAGTATATAGAATAGGTTTAATAAAGTTCTTTAAGTTTGCCGCCTTAATAATTTTGTTTGCTGAAACGCTTTCTTAACCAGATGTTTCATTGGGAACTTTGGCATTTTAATGTTATTTACGCACCACTCGGTTTTGTGTGGATGTATTACGTTTTGAAAGCAAGAACATTCTGGTATTTTTCCAATGTCAATCCTACACTGCTTTTCTCGGGATTTGAAGGTGAAAGCAAGCACGAAATGTATGAGCAGTTACCTGCCGAACTATATCCAACAACCATTTATATATCACCTCACGAAAACTTAGCACAAATAATTGGTAAGATAAAAGAAGCGAATATCTTGTTTCCTTTGGTTGCAAAACCTGTGGTCGGAACGCAGGGATTAATGTTCAGAAGATTAAGCAATGAAGACGAATTGCAACAATATCATCGGCATAGTGAAGGTGATTATTTAATTCAATCATTTGTTGATTTGCCGGAAGAATACAGCGTCTTTTATATTCATTATCCAAACGAAGAAAAAGGAAAGATTACAGGATTGATTTTGAAAGATTATTTATCCGTAACCGGTAACGGAACCGCTACCTTATCATCATTGATACAAAAAGATAACCGCGCAAAATACAGGTGGGAAGAAATGCGTGTGAAGCATAAAGAACATTTACACGAAATCATTCCCGCAGGTGAAAAATATACGTTGAGTATCGCGGGCAATCACAATCGTGGCGCGAGGTTCATCAATCTCTATAAAGAAATTGACGATCAGCTTTGCGCTGTATTTGATAATATCAGCAAAATCGTTCCCCAGTTTCATTATGGCCGGTACGATTTAAAATGCACATCATTAGCTGATTTAAAGCAAGGCAAAAACATCCAGATTCTTGAATACAACGGAACCGGTGCTGAACCAAATCACATTTATGATTGCGGTATGAGTTACAAATCTGCGCTCAAAGTAATTGCGCAGCATTGGAAAGACATGTACAACATCGGCAGAATCAATTACAAACAAGGCATTCCGTATTGGAGTTTCTGGCAGGGCAGAAAACATTTGCGTAAAGCTTATAAGTGGTACAATACGTTACGAAAAGCCGATATTAAATTACATCTGTAAAAAGATTTTCTCTTTGCCTTATTATTGCGGACAATATGAGTTTTATTGGCACGGCTGCGTTAGGTTGGCTGGTTAGTTTTTTAGGTCAGTTGCCGCTGGGAAATACAAGTATTACCGCGACACAAATTGGTGTGGGCGAAAGTGTAAAAAACGCCTGGTTGTTCAGCATTGGTGTTGCCATTGTTGAAGTGATTTATTTGCGCATTGCTTTGTCGGGTATGAATTGGGTGGTATCGCACGAAACATTTTTCAATGTATTGAACTGGGTTGCCATTGCCTTGTTTCTTGGTTTGGGTATTATTACCATTGTAGCAGCCAATAAAAAGAAGGAACAAAAGAAAGCGTTGCTGTTAAACAATACACTTAACCGCTTTGTGCTTGGCTTAAGCATGAGTGCTGTAAACCCGATACAAATTCCGTTCTGGTTTACCTGGAGTGTTGCGCTTATTAAATCCGGCGGTCTTACGCCGGAGAACGCGTATTATAATGCCTTTACCATCGGCGCAGGTGTGGGAACAATCAGTGGTTTGGCGGTGTACATTTATGCAGGCAAATGGCTGATTCAAAAACTAAATGCCAGCCAATCTGCAGTAAATAAATTTATGGGTGGTGTTTTTATTTTTACAGCTTTAATACAATTGTATAAAGTTGTGATCAGCCCGTTGATAAAAGGAAAATAAACCTGTTACGTTTCAGCCCATTTATCTCTTTCGTCGGGCGAAAACTTCCACGGCGCCATATTGTTTTCTGTATTGCTGAACATGCCGTTCCATTCGCTTGGCGCATTGCTTTCTTCCATCACTAAATAGCGGCGCAGTTGTACAATAATATCTAACGGATTTATACTTACCGGGCATTCCTGAACGCAAGCCTGGCACGTGGTGCAGGCGCGCAATTCTTCTTCAGAAATGTAATCGCGAAGCAGAGATTTATTATCATCGGTAAATGTGGTGTTTGTTTTAATATTCACTCTCACTTCTTCCATACGGTCGCGCGTGTCCATCATAATTTTGCGCGGACTTAACTTCTTCCCGGTGATGTTTGCAGGGCAAGCTGCCGTGCATCGTCCACATTCGGTGCAGCTATACGCTTCCATTAAGTTGCGCCAGCTTAAATCTAAAACGTCTTTTGCACCAAACTTCTTTGTATCTGCTGTTGCAGTTTCTGCCGGTGCCAGTTCGGGCTGCATTGCATATAAAACTTCATTCTGAATTTCCGGCATATTGCGCATTTTTCCCTGCGGAATCAATCGTCCATAATATGTACTCGGGAACGCAAGAATAATGTGTAAATGTTTTGAGTAAGGCAGATAATTGAGGAAAGCAAAAATGCCGGTAATATGCAGCCACCAGCACGTGCGCTCAATGATAACAAGTGATTCGCTGTTTACATTTGTGAAGAAAGGCACCAGCGAACGCGAAATAAAAAAAAGAGTCGGCTGCGCATATAAGTAATCGCCAAAACCACGCTGTTGCAAAACCGTATCGGCTGCGTTCATGGTTAAGAAAAGCGACATTAAAATGATCTCGGTAATCAAGATATAATTCGCATCACTTTTTGGCCAGCCGTTAAGTTCTTTGCTGCGCAAACGTTTTATATAAACCACATTTCTACGGGCTAAAAAGAGGATGCACGAAACCAAAACCAGCAACGCAAGTATCTCGAACGAATCAATAAACAAAGGATAGTAACCTCCCATAGCGCTTCTGAAAATGCGATGCTTTCCAAACAAACCATCCAGCGCAATTTCGAGCACTTCTATATTGATGATGATAAAGCCAAAATAAATAAACAGATGCAGCACAGCTACCAGCGGGTTGCGAAACATTTTCTTTTGCCCCAATGCCAGCAGAAAGACGTTTTTCCAGCGTTTGCCCGGCTCGTCGCTAACGTCTTCGTCTCTGCCAAGCCTGATGTTGGCTCGTATTTCTGCTGCTTTTTTATAAAAGAGAAAAAGAGAAACTGCCACTAACAAAATAAAGGCAACCTGCGAAACAATGTGCATATAAGAAAGTTGGCTTGCAAGATAAATGAAGATGCGTTAATGTTATTACATTTGAGCGGCAAACCAAATAGAATGGCTGAGAATAATTATGTATTGACTAAAGAAGCGGCGCTGGAAAAACTTCACCGGATGGCTTTGCAGATTGCTGAAGATATAAGCGAAGAAAATCATCCGCTGGTGCTTATCGGTATCAGGCAGAGCGGCATGGTGATAGCCAGGCAAATCAGTGCGTTTTTGGTTGACTATATTAAAGCAGATATACAATTGCTTTCGGTAATGCTTGATAAGCAAACGCCATCCGACATTACACTAAGCGAGAACATAGATTTTACAGGTAAAAACATCATACTGGTAGATGATGTCAGCAACAGCGGCCGCACGCTGATGTATGCATTAAAGCCTTTACTAAACTTTCGGCCAAACCGTGTGCAGATACTGGTTTTGGTAGAACGTATGCACAAACAATTCCCGATAAAACCCGATTATGTAGGCTTGTCGCTTGCCACTACAGTAGAAGATTATATTCAGGTTGTAATTGAAGGAAACGAAGTGATGGGCGCATTTATTAAATCGAACCTGGTAGAAGCGTAGGTAAATTTTATAATGGCGGATAAAATATACTTTTTTACGCTAATGATATGTATCAAGAAGCGTAAAAAATTATTGTTGCATAAAATGAAATTGTCGCGACTTTGCAAATAAACCTGTTTACAAAGTAATCGCGTCTCTGGTTGGTATTTACAAATTGCTTCGCTTTTCCTGTTATTACATTTGCTGTTTTTACCTTTTGCATTGTAGTTTAATCTTGCCAAATCTTTGCCCCGAACGTTGAACGGAGCGTCGCAAGTAAAGATCAACCGGAGTATCAAAAGCTCGTAACATAAATATTCTTTGTTTGCGGCAGCAAACCAAAATCGTACTTACGCGTATCTTTATACAATTACTAAATATCAAGTCACTATGAAAACGATTTTATCTCTTTTTCTTGCGCTGTTATGCGTTCAGTTTGCACAGGCACAAATGTCTTGTTGCGTTAAAGCCACCGACCAGTTTGCCAATATGGCAAAAGATAAAAAGTTCAGAGACGAACATGCTGAACCTTTACCATTTGAATATGTAGCCAAACGCGGCGCCGACATTAATTACAAACTGACAGACGGAACAACCGCTCATGCTTTCGAGATAAAAGCCGAAAAAACCAATGCCAATTATTTATTTGTGATACACGAATGGTGGGGTTTAAATGATTACATAAAACAAGAATCAGAAAGGCTCGCCGACGAACTGGGCATCAACGTGATTGCTTTGGATTTATATGATAACAAAGCAACCACAGACAGGGAAGAAGCGGGTAAATTAATGCAGGGCGCCAACAACGCACGTATTATGAGCATCATTAAAGGTGCGTTTGCCTACGTGGGCGATAAAGCGAATGTATATACGCTTGGCTGGTGCTTCGGTGGCGGCTGGAGTTTGCAAACCGCTTTACTTGGCGGCAGTCAGGTAAAAGGTTGCGTGATGTATTATGGAATGCCGGAGCAGGATGTAAGTAAACTAAAGACATTAAACTGTGATGTGATTGGTTTTTTTGCAAAAAAAGATGGTCATATTACGCCGGAAGTAGTAAAGCAATTTGAAGACAATATGAAAGCGGCAGGTAAAAACGTAAAGACGTATGAATACGATGCCGACCATGCGTTTGCCAACCCCAGTAACCCGGTTTATAATAAAGAAGCGGCAGCCGATGCAAATGCAAAAGCACTGGCTTTCTTACAGCAAAGAATTAAATAAAAACTGCTATACATTCCTGGTAAAAAAATATCTGCTGCAAGGGCTCGGCAGGTATTTTTTGCGGTAAAAAGAGCAATAAAAATTAAAGACAGATTAAAGCTTTTTTGTTTAATCGGTTAAAGGCTTAAAAGATGCTTTAAACCGGCGCAAACACTTGTGCATATGCTGTTTAGCTGTTTATCTTTAGCTCGGCTTACAGAGGCGTATTATCGTTTTACGATGGAATTATGGCCGCAACCAAAATGCGCATCCCAGATGTGAAAACCATTTATGAGAATTTGAAAAAAAAGTTTACAAAAAAGAAAAAGAAGGTAGACAAAACAAGCCAGGTTATGGAGCTAAATGCTGCAATGAACGCTGTTGCGTAACTAAAAACCAACTTGCTGTTGAGGGAAGAATTCAAATAGTTCTTCCCTTTTTTTATGCCTGAACTTTTGGCCTTGTTTGAACCTCGGAGAGTATCGCGATATTCTCCGAGGTTCAACCGACACTCTCTGAAGATATCGAAGCCTTTTACGAGGCTAATACTTTTTCTTTTGTTCCTTCATACGCATCTTTAGTTACCGGCATGTTTTCCGGTTCTGACAAAGCAACAACTGCATATCCGATAAAGCCAAGCGCAACACTGGTAGCCGTTGCTTTTTTGTTGTTCGAAAAGCCCAGCAACCACGGCGCAGCAATGGCTACAGTGCTCAACACCGCATCTACAACCAAATGCTTTTTGTAAGAAATGATTTTAACCGCTCCCCATTCAGCGCGTGTTGCTGCGGTTGCTGTAAAAACAGTTGCGCTTAACGCACGGAAAAATTTTGTGGCGTTTTTGTTTTTATGAAAACCTATCATTTCGGGTAAATGTGCAACCGCGGTTACATAAGCATAATCTAACAATCCATGTATGCGGCGTGGAATCGGTTTGTTCATAGGTATTTGTTTTTATGAAGAAGAGAAAGAGAGAATTGTGCCGGGAATTGTGAGAGGGAAAGTGAATAAATGGAAAATTTTATGACTTTAAATTTTATTTTTACAAATATCAAAATTTTATAAAGCCTAATAAATGCTTACTGAACAGCAAAATAAAATATATCAGGGTCTAAAACAAATTAGCGAAGCGATTGCTGATCTTTATTTAGACGGTACCAAACTAATTGATCCTTTAAATACGCTCAATTCAAAAGCAAATCTATTAGCACATCTTGCTAGAGAAATTGACGGAGGTTTGAGAGATATTTTTATTGTAAAAGAAAACACTTTAATACAAGAAAAAGATATATGTGAACAGGATGAAATAAAAGAAAGCCATCGAGAATCTATTTTAAAAGCTGTTGGCACATCTGATCCAGATAATAAACTTGCAAAAAAATGGTATACGATAGCTAAAAACTTTCACAAGTTTGCTCATAGAGGTAAATTATATCAACCATTGAGGGAGCCACAAAATATGATTGATTTGTGGAGACAATATGAAGAAGTATTAATAGTTTTTATTGGTTCGTTTTATAGCATAAGTAATCGCATAGATGTTTTTATCAAAAATCTTCCTCCGGTTAAAAATCAACTACTTCTTTTTAAACGAGTGATAAGTTCTCCACAAGCGGAATTCTATTTCTTTCAAAATCTTGACAACATTGCTTGGCTAGATACTTTAATTAAAGAAAATTTTTTTGAGATAAGTTCTGCGCCAAAAATAAACGAAGAAGGAACGCTTATAGAATGGTATCCACTTCGATATTTGTTAAATATTTCATCAACAGATGATACAGGAGCATTAAAAAAAATTGCGGCAATTCTCAATGATATTACCCAAGCTTATATAGAAGAGAAAATACTACTTTATACTTATTCAATAAATACTTTAACTGACATCATAGTCAATTTAAAAAATTATCCTTTCACAAATCAAACTAAAGCATTCTTTAAAAAAATTAATGCAAAAGCAATACAACCTGCTTGGAATATTTATAGTGGAAATTTAGTTGAGAAAGGTACTGATAAGTATTTAAGAAACTCTGATAAAGAGAGTATCGAAAACTTATTAGATTATGTATTTGGCTATTCTGTCTCAAGAATACCTGGAGGAATTTTAATGGATATACAGCTTGCAGACGAAGTACAAATTGATTTCTTTATTGATGATTATCTTGTAAGTGAGTTCTCCAAAAATTATGGAAAAGAAATTGTTAAATTGATCGGGACTTCAGCTATCAAAATATGCCTTAATAAGATTAAAAATATCAAAAAAGAACGACCATTTTCATTCTCGAGTATGGATTTTCCTTCAATTGAGGTTACGAATCAATCGCATGCATATAATATTTGGGAAACTGAATTAGTAAATTTTATAAGAGATTATTCTTGTTATTTAGCACCTGACGAACTAAAGGAATTAACTGCTCATTTAATTGAAAGTGATATACGAATACTGCGAAGACTTGGATTAAATTTTATCCGGATAAATTTTGTGCTATTTCAGGAGTTTTGGTGGAAATTTATTTCAAAGTACAATATAGATAACATAAATACTCATGAGCCTTATACAATCATTCAACAAACATCAGCCGCTTATAACAGTGAACAAATTAAATTAGTCATTGATTGGATTGAAAAAATAAAGGAATACGAAGTAAATACTGATAATTATTCAGCAACTGACAACCGATATTATAATATCAGAAAATGGTTATTAGCATTTGATGAGACAGCAAAAAATACTGATGATTATTTAATAGAAAAAGTTAGTTATTATGATAGCTTAAATAATTGGAGTTTTGAGCATCCGGAATTTGATTCTTATTACACATCATACATTGGTGAGAGTATTCCAAAAGACGCAGAACAATTTCAGCTCTTTTCTATTGAAGAACAAATAGCTTATATAAACGATTTTCAGCCTGACCATTTTAATAATATTACTGAAAGAGGATTGAGTCAATTAAATAATTCAAGTTGTTAGTTAATCAAGGGATTTTATTAAGAGTAAAAGCAAGGATAAAAAGGACAAGTTTGAGAAGAAACCCTTTGAAAGTTACAGCATGAATGGTTCTGAGAAACAAGGCTTTGATCTCACTGAATGTGGTTTCGATTCTTTTCCTCATTTGTTCTTTCAGAAAGCTCATCCATGGCTCATCTTTTCTCTTTGCATTGCTTCTGCGCTGTATCATCAGTTCAATCCCATCCGTTTCTTTCATATCATCTTCTATGGTGTAATCGGTGTAAGCCGCATCGCCATATATTTTACTTTCTGCTGCCACTGCCAGGGAAAGTTTTTTCAGTCCCTGTACATCGCTTTCACATCCCGGCACAAAGCAGAACTCAACCGGAATGCCTTGTGCAGTAGAGAGCACCTGCACTTTTACTCCATAAAAGTATCTTCTCATGCTTGCCTGTTTTCCTCTCCATTGCTTTCCGCTGAGCAGTCTTGAACGGCTGATACGAATGTTGTCACATACTGCCACTGGGAAAGAATCAATGATGTATTCGGATGCACCGGCAGCTGTCTTCAAACAATGACCGATCTGATAGAACAGGCTGAACAGCAATTCTGCTACCTCATGCAGACGCCGGTTGAAACGACTCTTATCCAACATACGGGGAACCAGCTTTGCTATCTTCATGAACTGTCTTGCGTTGTCCTGATGACCACCAAAGTAAAGAGCCGATACAAGGGCTGTTGTAATCACTTCGCTATCACTTACTTTCCTTCTTTTATCTTCCTTGTGTTCAACTGCTTTTAAAATGTCATCCACAATACAATAAAGAGCTATAATTTTATCCTCACAGAGCATCGGTACATAATTTTAAGTGTGGTAACTCAAAATTATTCCTTATCCCTTGCTCTGTTCTCTTATTCTATAACTAGCAACTTGGGTTATTTAGTTCATTGGCTGCTGATAATCCTGATAAGTATTTAAATAAGATTAAATTATTAGTTCCATTACAATCAGTTTATGTAAATGGACTTCTTGAAGGATTAACTTCTGCTATCAAAAGCAGTAAGATTTTAGATTATAAACCTGTTTTGGATTTTGTTGAAAAAAAAGTAAACTCTGAAAGCTTTACAAATAATGAAAATGGAGAAAGAAATTATAGGCGTTGGTTAGTATCATCAATTACACGTCTTATTGATGCGCTGGTTCAAACTAAACCATTATTCGACTTTGAGAAAGAAGATCTACTGTTGTTAGAAACAATTGCAATAACACTCCTGAAAAATCAAGATTTTTTTGATGACAATGAAAATGTCAATCATAGTCATTTAGATCAAGTATTAAATTCGTTACAAGGACAATTATTAGAATCCCTTTTAAATATTACTACGACTTGGGCAGAGAAATTTCCAGTAGAAGGACTTGGTAAAAAATGGAACAATACAACTGAAGAATACTTTACAGTTAGATTAGTAAGAAATAAGATTGCAGATAAAGACTTTTCAATAATCTTAGGTGTCTATTTATCTTGGTTTTTATACTTTGATAAAGATTGGGTTTATACAAACGCAAACAAAATTTTTGATGAAAGTAATAATCAACATTTGGTTTATACATTACATGGTTGCTTTTCCGGTTTGTTTCAAAAAAGTAGAAATGTGTATGATTTTTTAAAAGCTAATAATGTCTTTTCAAAAGCTGTTGAAGAATTAACATCAAAAGGAAGAGAGGTTGATTCATTAACAACTTATGCTTTATATGAATGGCATTTCTTAAAAATAGATATTACCAAAGAAAATAGTATTCTGAATGAAATTTTTCTTAAACAAAATTTTGAACAGCTTGATAGTTTTGTACGAGAATCAAGAATAACGAAATGGCTAAATGATGAAGAAAAGAAAACTGTTATAAAGCATTTGCTAAATATCATCAGAAATAAGGAATCGCTTAATTCTATATACGGAAAACTTTTATGGCTTCTTGAAGATATAAACGAACTGAATAACGAGATTGCTGATATTGTAAAAATAATTTCACAGAATCTATCTAATAATAAGTATCATCTTAATCATTACATGAAACATGTTTTTAAATTGGCTGATACTAATTTGTTATTAGCTGGTAATATCATTACAGATATCTTACAAAGTAAACAAATGATAATACCTTATGATGAAAGCTTAGTTGTTTTTGTAAATAAATTATATAATGCTGACTATAACGATATAGCTAATGAAATATGTATTACTGCTTCTGATAAAAACTCTTTATTATTAAAAAAAACTTACACAGAGCATAATTAAATAGGCATATTGAATAATCAATAAATTATAAAATTTCACATCCACACATTCACCCGCTCTTAACACATCTCTATTTAAACGCGAAGGCAAATACAACATCTCATATTCATAACAAATAAAACGATAGAATATGAAAAAGATGTTTACACTATTTATGGCTTTGGTTACTTTTTCTGCCCTGTTTGCGCAGTATGATAAGCCATTCGATAATCGCGGTAATGATAACCGCAATGCGTCCCGCAACGACCATTTTTATAATAACAACGGCGACGACAACCGCAACAACGATTCTCGCTGGAATAAGGGTTCCGGTGGTTTCGATAATACCGATGCGCGTATGCATAATGATGATCCGAACTTTCGTCCTGACCGTGCGATAGACATGCACAGGAATGATGACAGAGGCAGAGGTTTCGACCGCATGAATGATCGTGACCGTCGTGCAGAAATGGATCGCATTAACCACGATTATGATCGTCGTATTGATGATTATCGCAACAACCGCGGTATAAATAATTGGGAACGTAACCGCGAAATAGATCGTTTAAAACGTGAACGTGCCGCGAAGCTGAAATCGTTTGGCGGCGGCGTATTATTGGGTGGCGTGTTAGGCTTTATTCTGGGTACGCAGTTATAAAGAGAGTTGTGTTTTGTTTGAGTGAATACAAGCCCTGCTTTTGCGGGGCTTTTTTGTTTTATTTGACTTATGTTTTAAGGCTCTTTAAAAGTAATAAAAACCATTTTACAACCAGTGTTTACATTTGCCGGCAAAAAAGAAACATGGCGGTTGCGGGCGTTGTTATTTTGTATCATCCGGAAGCAGATGTGGTACGTAATGTTGAGTCATATCTTCCTTACATAGATAAGCTATACGTAGCTGATAATACAGAAGACAAACAAAGTTCTGTAGCGACTCAGCTTTTGTCTTTTGATAAGGTACAAATACTTTACGATGGCGCGAACAGCGGCATTGCTAAAAGACTGAATGAAGCGGCTGCTTTGGCAATACATGAAGGTTGTAACTGGCTGCTTACAATGGATCAGGACTCGTGTTTTGAAGATGGCGTGGTGCCGGATTACCTGTTGTGTGCGGGCAGTTATCTGCATAAATATACAACGGCGATGTTTGGAGTGGAATATGAGGATCGAACCACAACAAAAGATTGTAGCGGGAAAGAAGTGTTTCAATTAATTACATCGGGAAGCATTGTCAATCTCCAGTTATTTGATGAAATCGGAGGTTTTGATGAAGCTCTTTTTATAGATGAGGTTGATTTGGAATATTGTTACCGGGCCATTACAAAGGGATATAAAATTGTAAAGTTTCCAAATGTGTTTATGATTCATTATTTGGGTAATGTCAGTTACCATAAATCATTAAAAAATTTAGCTTCTACACCTCGTGTTTTACATTCGCCTATCCGGTTGTATTATATGGTAAGAAATTACTTGTATGTGGGCAAACGGTACGGAAATCAGTTTGCCCAAAATGATAAATACAGACGAGAAGCTTTGTTAAACAGAATCAAGAATAATTTGCTGTACGGCAAGGAAAAAAGAAAGGCGTTTCATTTTCTAATAAAAGCTTACCGTGATTTTAAGAATGGGAAAATGGGACAATTTCATAAACAATAAATTGTTGAAAAATTTATGAGTTCACTATTAAAAAATGTAAAAAAAGATATACAGTCGAAGATTGATACGCTGTTTGCAAACAAGTATA
The DNA here is from genome assembly GCA_965199845.1 of Ilyomonas sp. GTDB lineage: Bacteria > Bacteroidota > Bacteroidia > Chitinophagales > Chitinophagaceae > Ilyomonas. The sequence goes on along the minus strand of CBDATZ010000009.1, from coordinate 36,001 downwards.
AAGCGCTTGGTTTTACCTGGGCAGAGGTAAAGAAAACCCGGGCCATACAAGGCAATCAAATTCATGAACAAAACTTACTGAATAAAAAATTATATTTTAAAAACGGAAATGAAGTTTTGCATGGTTTGGACGAAATATTTATAGAAGAAGTTTATAAAATTTCATTGCCCGAAAATGCTTTTATTATTGATTGTGGTGCGCATATTGGTTTAAGTGTTATTTATCTTAAGACAAAACACACAGATGCTTTTGTAATTGCTTTTGAACCGGATAAAACAAATTTTGATCTGCTGACAAAGAATGTTTCTTCTTTTGGCTTTCATAAAATCGAATTAAAAAATGAAGCTGTATGGAAAGAAAACACAGTTCTTAACTTCTCTCACGAAGGCAATATGAGTAGTAAGATAGACACATCCGGCTCATCTGAAACCAACTCTTCATCGGTAAACGCTGTACGTTTGTTTGATATTATTGACAGGAAAGTAGATTTCCTTAAACTTGATATTGAAGGAGCAGAGTATGAAGTTTTAAAAGATATACAAACTAAGCTCGCGCAAATTCAACATCTTTTTATAGAGTATCATGGTTCTTTTGCTCAAAATTTCAGACTAAATGAAATATTACAGATGGTAACCGAAAATGGATTTGCTTATTATATAAAAGAAGCTGCGCCCGTTTATCAAACACCGTTTAGCCGAAATAAAAATATCTATCCTTATGATGTGCAGCTAAATATTTTTTGTTTTAAACAGTAATCTTGTCATTGGTTTATTGATCTTTTATCGTATTAAAACAAACGTTCCTTTTTTATCTACAATACCACAATCGGTTTCTGCATGTACCTGGTAAACATAAGCACCGTTGGGTTGATAGTTCGATTTATACATTCCATTCCAGCAGTCTGATATGTTGTTTGTGTGAAATAACAAAACGCCCCAACGGTTAAAGATTGCGAGATCAAAAAGCTTAATATACTTCCAGCTTCTCATTCCAAAACAGTCATTAATGCCATCGCCGTTTGGCGTGAACGCATTGGGAATTCCATATTTGTTCTCACCACCTTTCTTAACAGTTAGTTGTATAGTATCGCTGGCCATACAGCCATTTTCGTCAGTCACTTTTACGGTATAAATAATATTTTTATCAGGCATGGCAATCGTAGCTGCTGTGTTGGTACTTGTTAAACCGGTTGCCGGAAGCCAATTGTAAAGAATACCGCCCGACGCTGTCAGCAAAGCGGAATCTCTTGCACAATCAATATCATTTGATTTCACGATTGCAGGCGCCGGCGATGGCAAAACAGAAACTGTAAATTGCTTTTTGTCCGTCAAAGAACAAACTGTGTTTGTAATTGTAACTGTATAGATTGTGGTTAAATCCGGAATCATGCGGACAGAATCCTGTAACGGCTGCAGAATTGTTTCAACTGGTTCCCAACTGTACATATTACCTCCCGATGCTGTTACGGAAACAGAATCACCTTTACAAATGGTGGTATCAGATTTACTGATAGAAAATACAGGGGAAGGAGAATATTTGATTCTGATAGAATCTGTATTGCTACAACCTAATTGATCGGTTCCGGTTACTGAGTAAGTTACGCTATCTGTAAGACTGACAACAGGGTTTGAAATATTGGCATCAGATAAACCAATTACAGGTATCCATTGATATTGCACGCCGCCGGAAGCCTGCAACTGTAGTAAAGTTTGACCGCAAAGAGTGGTATCTTTTCCTGCATCAACCAAAGGCGAATCTATGGTTACAGAAACTGTATCATTTACCTGGCAAACCCCATTTGCCGCAATTACAATATAGGTTGTCGAAATAGTTGGTGTTGCTGTCGGGTTTTGTGATTGGCTATTATCAAGACCTGATGCTGGTGACCACTTTATATTATTTGTGTTTCTGCAGAAGATTGTAAAATGATTTGGGCGTGGGCTAACGAAACAATTCCTGATAATAAAAACAGGAATGTTATTCTCGAAACATTCATAAATACAATTAGTTCTGTGCCTCAAAATAAATGCTTTACACTGAAAAGGAAACAATTATCAAATTAATTTTTGCTTGAAATTATAAATCAAGCAGTAAATCAAGAAACAATTGCAAGCCCTTTCTTTTTTCTTCTGTTAGTAGGTAACTGATATTTTTGGTGTAGTATGTTTTTAAAGGATAAATACTATACGGATTTTCAGCGATAACGTCATCCAAATGTTGCAAACCAACGCCGTTCGCTCTGTTAAAAACAGAACAAAATGTTTCGGGCAGTTTCTTATTGGCAATCCAGGCGGCAAACACAAAAGGCAAACCGGTAAACGTTTTCCATGTTCCGGCCAAATCATAAATATATGTCGAGGTTTTTCTTTGTTCTAATGCCCTGTCGCCAATAACAACACCGGCGGTTGTGCCTTTGATATGATTGCGAAAATCTTCTTTGGCATCTTGCAATACAGGATTTATTTTCCAATAATGTTTCAATAAAACTTTACAAAGATTTACCGATGTGTGGCTTTGATAATCAAGCAAAATCGTTTCAATATTTTCCAAAGGCACTTCGCTAAACAAACAAACACTCGCCACATCGCCTTCGGCACCAATACAATAATCGCCAACAATATAATGCTCTTTCAGTTTTAAAATTGCCGCAACCGGGATCAAACCAATATCAATTTTATCTTCTATCAGCATAGCCGCAATGGAAGCCGGGTAATCGGTTATCAGTTCAATTTCGTTCATCAATTCTTCCGACCTTGTAATGCCATATAACAAAGGCTTTGTGTTTAAATAACTAACCGCGCCGACTTTAATCTTCTCCAATCCCTTTATTTTTGCGTGCAAAGAAAAGCATTCAGCAAGTTGTTGCTGCTGCAAATCAATTTTTTTAGCATCATTTATACTTTACTTTATTTGCTGCAATGAACTTACACACGCTTACTGCCATTTCTCCGGTTGATGGACGTTATTATAAACAGGTAAGTCATTTATCTGACTGGTTTTCCGAATACGCTTTAATGAAATATCGCCTGCATGTAGAAGTTGAATATTTTATTTTGCTCGCGCAAAAAGGTTTCTTTTCTCTTGCCGGTAATATAGCTGATGAGATGAGAAAGATGGTTACGGATTTCAGCCTGGCAGAAGCAGAAGAAATAAAAAAAATCGAAGCCATAACCAATCACGATGTAAAAGCAATTGAGTATTTTATAAAAGAAAAACTCGACGCTTCAGGCGGCGGAAATAGTAAAGAATGGGTTCATTTTGGATTGACTTCGCAAGACATAAATAATACAGCCATTCCGCTTAGCTGGAAAGAATATGCCGGCAAAGAATATCTTCCTTTATTAAACACTTTACTTCAGCAACTCAAAGAATTGGCTTCGCAATGGAAAACAATACCTATGCTTGCCCGAACGCACGGACAACCGGCGTCGCCAACGATTTTAGGTAAAGAAATTATGGTTTTTGTTGAGCGTTTGGAAGAACAGCTTTTGTTATTTACAGCCATTCCTTTTGCTGCGAAGTTTGGTGGCGCAACAGGTAATTTTAACGCGCATGTTGCCGCTTTTCCTGATTATGATTGGATTGGTTTTGCTAATGAATTTACAAAGAATGTGTTGCAATTAAAACGCAGGCAATTTACCACGCAAATTGAACATTACGATTCGTTAGCGGCGCATTTTGATGCGATGAAACGCATCAATACAATTCTGATTGATTTGTGCCGTGATATGTGGACATATATCAGTATGGATTATTTTAAACAAAAGACAAAGAAAGGCGAAGTTGGTTCGTCGGCAATGCCGCACAAAGTTAACCCGATTGACTTTGAAAACGCCGAAGGAAATTTTGGTTTGGCTAATGCTTTAGCCGAACATTTATCAGCCAAATTACCGGTCAGTCGTTTGCAAAGAGATCTTACCGATTCTACTGTATTGCGCAATCTTGGTGTGCCTGCTGCACATATAACTATCGCTGTAAAATCGCTTCAGAAAGGTTTATCCAAATTGGTTTTGAATGAAGCAAAACTGAACGATGATTTAGAACATAATTGGGCGGTTGTAGCCGAAGCTGTTCAAACCATTTTGCGTAGAGAAAATTATCCGAATCCGTATGAAGCTTTGAAAGATTTAACGCGTGGCAACAATACAATTAGTAAAGAAAGCATTCACACTTTTATTAAAGGTTTGCCGGTAACTGATAAAGTAAAAGAAGAATTGTTGAAGATAACACCACAAAATTATACGGGTGTTCAACCGGCTTATTAAAAAATTTCTTCGAGGTTGATTTGTAAATCAGGAAATATAGCGCTGTAAAATTTTTGACTGTTTACATACAAATCCTTTCTTTCATACTTGTTATCAATCAAAACGTATTGATCTAAAGAATTGCTGTCCGGATTCACAAGCCAATATTCTTTTACTCCATTCTCTTCATAAAGATTGAATTTGTCATTCATATCTTTTTTTGCCGTAGCGGGAGAAATGATTTCTATAATTAAATCGGGCGCACCTAAACATCCCTTTTTATCTAATTTAGATGGGTCGCAAATCACGCAAATATCAGGCTGAACAACTGTTGTTATTTCATTATCGCTCGCTTTGTTTTTTAGTAATCTTACATCGAATGGCGCAAAAAAAGATTGACATTGGTGATTGCGAAAATGGTTAGATATATCTCTATGCAAATTACTTGCTATTAACTGATGCCGGTAAGCAGGCGCAGGCGATTGAATAAAAAGTTTGCCTTTTATCAGTTCTACCATCGTATCAAAACGCCAGGTGAGATAATCGGCGTACGAATAGGTTTTGTTTACATCAAGCTGAGTAATATCTGTTATCATTAACTATAATCTTACAAACAAATTTATAGGTAATTTTTTACTTGTTAATCTCGCTTGTAAAATGAAACTCAATGTCAGGATTGTTTTGAATTTCAGTATTTAAAAACCACTCGCTCTGCGCTAAATAAACCGGGTTTCCATCTTTATCAGCCGCAGAATTTTGTTGTTTGAAACGTAGAAAATCGTCTAATTTTTTTGGGTCGTTACTGGTAAGCCAGCAGGCTTTATAAAATGGCAAGGTTCTGAATTCGCAGGCAGCGCCATATTCGTGCAATAAACGATATTGAATGACTTCAAACTGAAGATCGCCCACGCAACCAATAATCTTTTTATTACCTCCAAACTGAGTAAATAACTGGGCAACACCTTCATCTGTAAGCTGGCTGATTCCTTTTTCAAGTTGCTTGGTTTTCATCGGGTCTTTGTTCACCAGTTCTTTAAATATTTCCGGCGAAAAAGAAGGAATGCCGGTAAAATAAAAGTCTTCGCCTTCGGTTAAAGTATCGCCGATTTTAAAGTTGCCGGTATCAAATAAACCGACTACATCACCGGGATAAGCATCATCAATTACATCTTTACTGCGCGCCATAAAACTGTATGGATTGCTAAAGCGAACATCTTTTTCCATACGAACATGGTGATAGTATTTGTTTCGTTCAAAACGCCCGCTGCAAACACGCAGAAACGCAATCCTGTCGCGGTGTTTCGGGTCGAGATTCGCATGGATCTTAAACACAAAACCGCTGAATTTTTCTTCATCAACACCCACTTCACGTTCGCTGGTTTCTCGGTCGCGCGGTACAGGCGCAATACGAATAAATGTGTCGAGCATTTCCTTTACACCAAAATTATTTACAGCGCTTCCAAAGAAAACGGGTGCAATTTGTCCTTCCAGGTAGCTATTCACATGTAGTTGTCCATATACACCATCAATCAGTTCCACATCTTCGCGCAAAGTAGCCGCATCGCGTTCTCCGATTTTTTCATCAAGAATCGTATCGTTCAAATCGTTAATTGAAATTGTATCTTCTTCATCCGCTTTGGTACTGGCAGCAAATAAGCGCAGACTTTTATTATCTAAATTATAAACGCCTTTAAAATCTTTACCACTATTTATCGGCCACGTCATCGGGTGAAGGCTAATGTTGAGTTCCTTTTCAATTTCTTCTAACAAATCAAAACGGTTTTTGCCATCGCGGTCCATTTTATTTATAAAAACAATTACCGGCGTATCGCGCATACGGCAAACCTCCATCAGGCGGCGTGTTTGCTCTTCCACACCATTTACACTATCTACAACCAATACAACACTATCAACAGCCGTTAATGTCCGGTACGTATCTTCCGCAAAGTCTTTGTGACCTGGCGTATCTAACAGATTAATCAGAAAACCTTTGTATTCAAATGTCATTACACTCGTAGCAACCGAGATACCGCGCTGGCGTTCTATCTCCATAAAATCGCTCGTTGCGTGCTTTTTTATTTTGTTACTTTTTACAGCACCGGCAACTTGAATGGCACCACCAAAAAGCAGGAATTTTTCGGTTAATGTGGTTTTACCGGCATCGGGATGCGAGATAATAGCAAACGTTTTGCGCCGGTTAATTTCCTTTTCGTATTTCATAATTTTCAGCCGGCAAAATTACAATAAAGCAACGGAGAATAAAGGTTTGATAGGTAAATGAATGATAATAAAAAAAGAGCAGCAGAATCGAAGTTGTCGCTCTGCTGCTCAATTTTATTTTATAAGAAAACTAACTATGAAATGCTGTTACGGAAACCGATCTTTTTTTTTGCAATGTTTTATGCGTATCTAAAAATTTTTTCTCCTGATGTTCAATATTAGCAATGGCGTGCGGAACATAATCTCTTTCGTAAGCAATAACAGCGCCCGTCCAGAACAATACAATTACAAAAAGTACAGTAAGCCAGGAAAAAAGTGAGGTGATATTAATGCCTGTTGATTTTTCTTCTTTTGGTACGGCCGGGTTATAGAATCTATTAGCGGTTTTCATTAAACTTATTTTGTTTATCGTTGTACAAAATTGTGCCTGATTCACGAATTTGAATCGTTGATTCATTTGTAAAGTAGAAAATTTAGCGAAATGTTTGTATAATTTTTTGTTAGAAAACTATGATAAAGACTTTTGATTTATATTCTTTTAACCCGTTGGCGGAGTTAATTAGCCAGCGCATGTTTAACTCTGCTTACTGGTTGATTGTAAATAAATTTGTTTAAGAACTGTAAAATGGTGAGCGCCGTCACCTTAGCAAGTATCCTGGACCTGAAGCCTGTAAAGGACTTGGCGTAATTGCGCTGTATCATAAACTGGTCACACAATTGAGAAAAAACTGTTTCTATTCGCTTCCTTACTTTTTTCAAGATCCACATGACAGGTTTTTGTCCCCCTTGATTGGCTCTTAAAGGCACTTCCAACTGAATGCCTGCCGCCTCAAATAAATTTATCTGATGCTCTCTTCCAATATATCCTTTATCACCCGTTAGGATGCAATTGCTGAACAACTCTTTTACGTCATGCAAGTAATGTACATCATGCACACTTGCCTTAGTTAAATCCAATGATTGTATAACACCTGCCGCTGAACAAACGCTGTGCAATTTATAGCCGTAGAAATATTTTTTCTGTGATGCACAGTAGCCCTTGTCCGGGCGGTGGCACAGGGATTCTTTACCCATTTTATTTCTTTGTTCTCTTGATAATTTACAAATTTCAAGTGGCATGGAATCAATTGCAAATACATCTGATAGTCTGTTAAGCCGCTCTGATAGCAGGTTTCGCACATCTTCCGTTTTTTCAAACAACAGTTTTCTCCGGTCATTATATTGTCTGCGGCTAATCAAATTTTCAAACTCGTTCGCATATTCTTTGTTCAATTTGGAAAACAAATAATTCTCACTGTCAATGCTTAAACATTCTGCTGTAAGGCTTAATGCGATCACTTCAATATCAGAAAATTTTGGCACGGTGCCACGCCGTAAATAATTGCCCTTCTCATTTATTTCATCACTTAAAATATCTTTTATCACCACAATAATTTTATCGAAATTTGTTTTGATGTTGTGCATGTTGCATTCGTAAGTTTAGTCACTCATGTAGACAACTGCACAGCATTTATTGTTGCTGACTATTCAAATTAACTCCGCCAACAGGTTCTTTTAAATACTATTTGCTTATAGGTTATTAAAATGAATCACCAGATTCTGTCGAATCAGCACTCAAATTTTTAAAAGCATCTGTAAGATTAAAGTCAGTGTCTTTCGGTAGATTGAGTGTTATGTCATCGTCATTTTTTCTTCTTCATTATAAATCCTGATTGCTATTTCTTCTGATTCCATAATGTGACCTTGTTTTTGATTTAACAACTAAACTTTTTTTCCTTTTAATGCTTCGCTTACGGCTTTGTCCATAGCTCGCTCGGCAAAAGGTTTTGTTACATCATTCAACTCTTCTGTTTTTGCGTGAATCAAATCTTTATCAGTCATTGTTAATGCCATTTGCAAAGATTGCATAGCTAAAGCTGTCGCGGTGGTCTCTTCTGCGGATAGCAAAGAAGAATTATTCGTGATAAATTTTTCTGTGATTTCCAGCAATTGTTCGCCTTCTGTCCGGGCTTCTACCAAAGCACGTTCCTGCATATCAGCTTTTGCATGCGTAATGCTGTCAAGCAACATTTTTTCCACTTCGTTATCGGTCAATCCGTATTGCGGTTTCACGTCAATACTTTGCTCCGCGCCGCTTCGCAATTCTTTTGCTGTAACTGATAAAATACCATCCGCGTTTATCAAAAAACTCACTTCAACTTTTGGTAAACCTGCGGGCATACCGGGAATGCCGCTTAAATTAAATTCTGCCAGTTTCCGGTTATCTTTTACCAAATCTCTTTCACCCTGAAAAACAGAAATGCGCATACTTCCCTGACCATCTTTTTGCGTCGTGTATTGTCTTCCTGTTTTCGATGGAATTTTGCTGTTACGTGGTATTAATACGTCCATCAAACCGCCCATGGTTTCAATTCCTAAACTTAATGGTGTGATATCGAGCAATAAAAATTCTTTGTTATTACCGGCTAAAATATCAGCTTGTATAGCCGCGCCCAAAGCCACCACTTCATCCGGGTTCACACTATCATTTACCGGCTTGCCAAAGAAATTACTTACGGCTTCTTTTACAGCCGGAACACGCGTACTGCCACCCACCATTACAATAACATCAATATCCGATGCCTGTAAGCCGGCGTCTTTTACAGCGTTTCTACAGCTATCAATAGTTTTATCGAGCAAAGGCTGTATCAATTCTTCAAAACGCTTCCGCGAAATATCAAGTACATCATTACCAATTCCGGTTATATAACCATCATCAATACTCAATTGTTTCTTGGCAGCTTCAGCTTTTATTCGCAGCGATTGCATTAACGTATTATCGTGTTCAAAGTCTTCTGCCGTATATCCTTTTTGCTCCATCCAATAGCGAACAATCAATCTGTCAAAATCATCGCCGCCGAGATAAGTATCGCCGTTTGTACTAAGCACTTCAAAAATTCCGTTCGTAATTTTTAAGATCGAAATATCAAAAGTGCCACCGCCTAAATCATAAACAGCGATTGTTTTTTCATCATCTTTTTCCAATCCCAAACCATACGCTAAACTGGCTGCGGTTGGCTCGTTTACAATGCGCAATACATCAAGCCCGGCGAGCTTTCCGGCGTCGCGGGTAGCTTGTCTTTGCGCATCATTAAAATAAGCCGGAACGGTAATAACAGCGCGGTTTACAGGCGTTTTTAAAATGTGTTCGGCGCGCTCTTTTAATTCTTTTAAAATGAAAGAAGACAGTTCAACTGGCGAGTAAAATTTATTTCCCACCTGAACTTTTACCAAGCTTTCTTCATTATCGTCAATCACCTTATAACTATAAAAATCCGCATGTTCCTTTACGTCGTTATAGCTTTTTCCCATCAGTCTTTTCGCACTGAAAATTGTATTTGACGGATCTGTTTCCAAATATTCTTTGGCTTCGTTTCCAACGATAATATTTCCGTTTTGAAAGTGAATAATGCTTGGCACAAGACTGCTGGTATCGTGTTCTTTTAGCGCCACCGGTTTTCCCGTGTCAGGATGAATGATTGCGATTAAACTATTTGTGGTTCCCAAATCAATACCTACGATAATATCATCTTTTTGCAGACTTCCTGTTGCTATATTAATTCCAATTTTTGCCATAAAATAAAATAAACGGCAAAGGTAACAAAAGGAGAGAGGTTGATTGTAAACAAGAAATGAATGTTATAAAATGAATTGATTTTACAAGAAATTTATTGTTCTTTATTATTGATAAATTGCAAAGAATATAATAGAAGTGGCTGTTTCTCTTCTTTGGGTTGAAAAGAACCATCTTGCTGAAAACCTAACTTCGAAAGAAGGTTTTGCGATTTGATATTTTCGGTTGATGTAATGGCTGATACGGATTTAAAATGCAAAGATGAAAAGCCATATTGCAGAATTGTATTGGCGGCTTCATACGTGTAACCGTTAGCTTCATACGCAGGTAACACAGCAAAACCAAGGTCTGGAAAATCTAAATAATTCCGCTTGATAAATCCGCAAATTCCAATGGGTTCACCTGTTTGTATAAGTACCATTTTATAAAGACCAAATCCGTTTTTCTGATAGCTTTCAATTAAGTTTCCGGATATATATGCTGCAGCATCTTGTATTGTCTTAACCTGCCTGTCGCCAATATATTGCAGCCAGTTTGGACTGTTTAATAAAGCAAAGAAAAAAGGCGCATCTTCTGCTGATGCTTCACATATTGAAAGTCTTTCTGTTTCAAGGATTTTCATTATTGAAATAATAAACTTATCGGCAATATTTTTTCAAAAAATTTTATTCTGCTTCAGCTGCTAAAAGCGTATTCCAGTTTGGATGCCTTTGTAAATAACGCTGAACATAACTGCACATTGGCACAAGCTGCAAATTGTTTTCTTGTAAATAAATTAAAGTTTTTTCAACAAGTGCCGACGCAATACCTTTTCCTTCTATTTCAGGCGGAACTTCGGTATGAATTAAATAGATTTTATTGCCTGATTTTTTATAATTAATAAACGCCTTTTGGTCATCAATCTCTATTTCGAAACGATGTTCATTTTGATTTACATGAAGCGGATTATTTTCGTACGACATAAGTATAAAATTATCAAATCAATTGATAGAAAGTTACCTGTTTTTGATTTGTAAACATTCATCAATTGCAATTACCTTTCCACAATAAATGTAAAAAATGTTGCCTTCGTTTGGTAAAGCGCCCTTTGGTAAAGAAAGAGAGAAAGTAAAAGACTCGCCTAATTTCAGTAATGGTCAATTTCAAAACCCGGTTCCGACCACCACGTTTACAAAAGGATATTCTGTTGCAAAAGTCTTATTCAAATTTATCAATAAACCAGCATCTTGTTATCCGCCACGTGCATTGCCTTTTGTAAAAACTAATTTGTCTGCTTTAGGCTCTGAAAAGCCCGTTATTGTTTGGTTTGGGCATTCTTCTTACCTGATAAAAATAGCAAACAAAACCATTTTGGTTGATCCCGTTTTTAGTGGTCATGCTTCGCCTGTAAAAGGTATGAATAAAGCGTTTGCAGGAAGCAATCATTATTCTGTGGCTGATATGCCGCCGATAGATATATTGCTCATTACACATGATCATTACGACCATCTGGATTATGAAACTATTATAAAGCTTAAGAGTAAAGTAAAATGGGTTTGTACTTCGCTCGGCGTTGCCTCGCATTTAATATATTGGGATTACGATTCTTCTATCATAACAGAGTTAGACTGGCATCAATCAAAAGAAGTCAGCGATATACAATTTACTGCTTTGCCTGCCCGGCATTTTTCGGGAAGAACGATACAACGAAACCAAACACTTTGGTCGGCTTTTATTTTACAAACAAAAGATCATAAACTTTTTTTGGGCGGCGACAGTGGTTATGCTTCTCATTTTAAAAAAATAGGAGAACAATACGGTCCTTTTGATTTTGGAATGATGGAATGTGGTCAATACAATCCTGCGTGGCACGATATACACATGATGCCTGAAGAAACGGTGCAGGCTGCCATTGATATCGGAGCCAAAGCCGCGATGCCTGTGCACTGGGGAAAGTTTACTTTATCTATTCATCCCTGGGATGATTCGGTAAAACGCATGACAGCCAAAGCAAAAGAATTATCTCTGCCCGTTGCAACGCCTTTAATCGGTGAACCTATCATTATCGGCGAAGCTTATCCTGACAAAAATTGGTGGGAAGAAGTGGAGTGATTGGATAATGTAGTAAGTAGTAAGTTGATGACAATTTGTATTCAGAACTTATTATGAACTGAATAGAAAAGCGTTGGCTGTTTTACTTGTACCTTGAATCTTCTTTCTCTTACTATTTAATACTTATTACTTAATACCAATACTTATTACTTTCTATTCCCTACAATAACATCAACATTGTACATTTGAAACGTGAGTAAAGAATTGTCAAACGTTTTACAGCAAACAAAAGGTTACCAGGTTATAAACGAATGGTTATTATCCAAAGGATTTCATCCCTTTCTTTTCCAAGAAGAAACATGGCAATATATACTCGATAGAAAAAGTGGTTTGGTAAATGCGCCGACAGGTTGCGGCAAAACATTTTCTGTTTTTCTCGGTGCCGTTATTCAATTTATAAATGAGCATCCCAAAGATTATCAAACAAAAAAAAGAAACGGCCTGCAATTGTTGTGGCTTACGCCTTTACGCGCTCTCGCCAAAGACATTGGCAGAGCTATGGAACAAGTGATTGACGAGTTGGGAATGTCGTGGCAAATTGGTATACGAAACGGCGATACCGATATAAGTGAACGGCAAAAGCAAAAGCGAAATATGCCTGATGTTTTAATCATTACGCCGGAAAGTCTGCACCTCTTATTAGCACAAAAAGAATATCCGGATTTTTTTACAAATCTGCGCATCATTGCAGTTGATGAATGGCACGAACTGGTAGGAAGCAAGCGTGGTGTTTTGGTCGAATTAGCTATCTCGCGAATTGTAAATTGTCAGTTAGGTAACATAAAAAATGAGGTGTCAGAAATTAATTCTTTCTCACCTTCCACTTCTCAGTTTTCACATCTTTCGCTTTGGGGCATTTCAGCAACGATTGGCAATTTGCAACAGGCAAAAGATGTGTTATTATACTCGCTAATCAATTCTCCCATTCACGAAGGAATTGATGAAAGTGTCATTGTAAAAGCGAGCTTGGATAAGCGCATCGAGATTGAATCTGTTTTGCCCGATGAGATAGAAAAATATCCGTGGGCCGGACATTTGGGATTAACGTTAGCCGACAAAATTGTGCCTATTATAGAAGAAAGCACAACCACGCTTATCTTCATCAATACACGCGGTATGAGTGAGCGATGGTATCAAAAACTGCTTGATATTGCGCCGCAGTTTGCCGGTGCCATTGCGCTTCATCACGGCAGTATTGAACACGAGTTGAGAACATGGGTTGAAGAAGCTTTGCATATCAAAAAACTGAAAGCAGTTGTATGTACCGCAAGTCTTGATTTGGGCGTTGATTTTCGCCCTGTTGATACCGTTATCCAGGTTGGTTCACCAAAAGGTGTAGCGCGTTTTTTACAGCGTGCCGGCCGTAGTGGACATGGTCCTGGCGAAGTAAGTAAAATCTATTTTTTACCTACCCATTCTTTGGAGCTTGTAGAAGCCGCTGCCTTAAAAGAAGCTATCAAAGAAAATGTAATTGAAAGCCGCGAACCAATGATGCTTTGCTTTGATGTGCTTACACAATACGTTTGCACCATTGCCATTGGCGAAGGTTTTTATCCTGAACAAATTTTTAAAGAAGTAAAATCAACATATTGCTTTTCTGAGATCACAAAAAATGAATGGCAACAAATATTGTATTCAGTAACAAATGGCGGCGAAGCTTTACAGCAATATGATGAATACAGGAAAGTTGAAATAGAAGCCGATGGTTTGTATAAGATAAAAAGTCGTCGCGTTGCCATGCGACATCGTATGCATATTGGCGCGATTGTAAGCGATGCCATGTTGAAAGTAAAATTACTGGGTGGCAGCTATGTTGGTATGATCGAAGAATATTTTATCAGCCGTTTAGAACCGGGCGATGTGTTTGTATTAGCCGGAAGAGTTCTTGAACTGGTTGGTATCAAAGACATGACGGCTATGGCAAAAAAATCAAACAGTAAAAAAGCCATTGTACCCAGCTGGAATGGTGGCCGGTTGCCGCTTTCAGCCAATCTTGGCGAGATGTTGCGAAAAGCTTTTAACAGCGCATTGAGTAAGAAACCAAAGGCAATTGAAATACAGGTGCTTCGTCCATTATTCGAGCTGCAAAAACATCTTTCTCACATTCCAAAAGAAGGCGAACTTTTGATTGAACAGATTGAAACGAAAGACGGCTTTCATTTGTTTGCTTATCCGTTTGAAGGCAGACTTGTTCACGAAGCGATGGCGGCGTTATTGGCGTTTCGCATTAGTAAAAGTAAACCGATAACGTTCTCAATTGCCATGAACGATTATGGTTTTGAATTGCTAAGCGATCAGCCGATTCCGGTTGATGACAGCAATGTTTATGAACTGTTTTCAACCAAAGATTTGCTGCGCGATATTCAGCAAAGTGTAAACAGTGTTGAGATGGCAAGACGTAAGTTCAGAGATATTGCTGTGATTGGCGGTTTGGTGTTTCAGGGTTATCCCGGAGAGCATAAAAAAGCGCGTCATTTACAGGCATCGGCATCGCTGCTTTTTAACGTGTTTTATGAGTACGATCCTAACAATTTATTGTTGCGGCAAGCTTACCAGGAAGTGCTTGATCAGCAGATGGAAGAAGTTAGATTACGCAATGCTTTACAACGTATTCAAAACGAAAATATCATATTGACTTTTCCACAACGATTGACACCATTTTGCTTTCCTATAAAAGTAGATAGTTTACGCGAAAGTCTTACTTCCGAAAAGCTTGAAGACCGCATTCAGCGTATGCAGGAGCAGCTTGAAAGATGGTAGCTGATTTGTTTGGATTACTTTCAATAATCACAAAACATAGAAGATTGTATTGCTGTTATTTTGTATAATTCAAACACTTGTTTGTATTGATTTTTTTCTTTCTCCAAGAATCGTTTACTTTCCTTTTTATTCAAACCTTTTACTCATCAAAACCTTTATCCTATGCTCTGTAAATATGCCTGTTTTTTTATTCTTTTTTCTTTGTTATGTGTGCTGATGTATGCGCAACAACCAGCCGAACTACATTACAAAAATTATCAGATTAATCGTTCGTTGCAAACAGATTCTGCTGTAACAAACATGCTGCAACCTTATACAGATAGTTTGCAAAAACAGATGAATACTGTAATTGGTTTTAGCAATACAACATGGTACAAAAAACAACCCGAATCTGCACTCGGAAATTTTATGGCGGATTGTTTGAAACTCTATGCAGAAAAAACTTTTCAAACCCATGTTGATATATCGGTTACAAACACTGGCAGCATTCGGTCTTACATTCCGAAAGGCGATATAAAACTGCAAACCATTTATGATATTATTCCTTATGATAACCTGGTTGTTTTGAAAAAAATGAATGGCAACACTTTACATCAGTTGCTTGATTTGATGGCTTATAAAGGCGGTTGGCCTTGTTCGGGAATAACGATGAAAATTAAAAACAAAATCGCTGCTGATATTTTAATAAACGGAAAAGATTTATATCCCGATTCAATATATGTTCTGGCTACAACCGACTATTTAGCAAATGGCGGCGATGGTTGTTCGATGCTGAAAAATATAGCGCAGCAAAACAAAAATTATTTATACAGAAATGCTTTGATAGATTATGTAAAATCGTTCACCAACGCCGGAAAACCTCTATCTGCAAACATTGAAAACCGTATTGTAAATGCAAGTGAATAGAAGACATTTTATACAGCAATCAGCGTTAACGACTGGTGCTCTTTTATCTTATTCTTTGTTACCATCATTTGTAAAAAAAAGTAGCGATGAAGAACAACATATTACCATTCTTCACACCAACGATATGCACAGTCATTTAGAACCTTTTCTAATGGATGGAAGTGCTTATCAAGGTTTGGGTGGCGTTGCTGCGCGGACACAAATCATCAAACAAATTCGCAGTACGCAAGAACATGTTTTATTGTTAGATGCCGGTGATATTTTTCAAGGCACAGCTTACTTTGATTTGTACAAAGGAGAGCCGGAGATTAAAGCTTTAAGCATGATGAAATACGATGCAGTAACGATTGGTGAACATGATTTTAGCGCCGGCGTTGAAAATTATGCAAACATGATAGAGCAATATGCAAATTTTCCGGTTGTTATTTGCAATTACGACTTTTCAAGCACAGCTATGGAAGGAAATTATTTGCCTTATAAAGTATTTCAAAAAGGAACTTTAAAAATTGGCGTACTTGGCGTTGGTATTGAATTACAAGGTTTGATAACTGAAGATTTGTATGGCAACGTAAAATACATAGATGCGTTGCAAAAAGCGAATGAAACAGCTGATATTTTAAAACGAAAACAAGGTTGTGATTTTATTATTTGTTTATCTCACTTAGGCGACAGATACACCGATAATAAAATAAGTGATGAAATTCTGGCAAAAGAAACAAATTTTATAGATTTAATTATTGGCGGGCACACACACCGCTTTTTCGATGAGCCACGAAAATATATTAACAAACAAGGTAAAGAAGTGGTTGTAAATCAAGCTGGCTGGGCTGGCATTCAATTAGGCAGACTTGATTATAATTTGCTTAAAAACGAAAAAAAGATTTTAAATAGCAAAACTGTTCTTATTGGGAAAAAATATGAAGACTAAAAAATTTTTTTTTCAACAAAAAGAGTAGAAATTCGTCCTCTTGCTCTAAAATATTTTCCTACGCAATCAGGAAGTTTTAGAGAAGAAATTGACGAACCATTTTCTTTAACAGTGTAAACCAAGTTGCCTTTCTATTATGACTATAACCGCAGAAGATATATGGAACAACTGCCTGAAAATTATAAAAGATATTGTAGAATGGCAACATTTTAAAACCTGGTTTGAACCTATTAAAGCAATTGAATTAAAAGGAAATGTATTGCTGATACAGGTTCCCAGCCAATTTTTTTACGAGTACCTCGAAGAACATTATGTTACCCTGCTGGCAAAAATTTTAAAACGCGAATTAGGTAAAGACGCGCGACTTGAATATCGTATTATGGTTGATAGCGGCAATAAAGGTCGCAACGGTTCAATGGATGTAGCGGCGAGTTACGGAAAAGTGTACACAAATAATGAAATGGATTTTCCATTAGTTATTAACAATCCGGTAAAAAATCCGTTTGTCATTCCGGGTTTAAAAAAAGTCCAAATTGACCCGCAATTAAATCCATCATATGTTTTCGATTCTTTAATTGAAGGCGATTGCAATCGTGTGGCGCGTCGTGCCGGTAAAACGGTTGCCGAAAAACCAGGCACCAGTTCTTTCAACCCGCTTGTTATTTATGGCGGTGTCGGCTTGGGAAAAACACATCTTGCCCAATGTATTGGTAACGAAGTAAAGAAACTTAATTCAAACAAGATTGTATTGTATGTAAGCAGCGAAAAATTCATCAACCAGTTCCAGGATCATAGCCGTAACAATGCGATTAACGATTTTATTCATTTTTATCAATTGATTGATGTCTTAATCATAGATGACGTACAGTTTTTTAATCGTGCTGAAAAGAGCCAGGATGCTTTCTTTGCTATCTTCAATCATCTTCATCAAAGCGGCAAACAATTGGTATTAACATCAGATAAATCGCCAAAAGATTTAGATGGTTTGCAGGAACGTTTATTAAGCCGTTTCCGTTGGGGATTGAGTGCCGATTTATCTATGCCGGATTATGAAACCCGCATTGATATTTTAGAACGCAAAATGAAGAATGACGGTTGTGAAATGCCGATAGAAGTGATTAAATACATTGCTTATAATATTACTACTAACGTGCGCGAATTAGAAGGCGCATTAATTTCTTTACTTGCCCAATCGTCTCTAAACAAACGCGAGATTGATGTTGAATTAGCCAAGAAAGTGCTTCGCAATTTTGTAAAGACAAGTAACAAAGAAATTACTATTGATACCATACAAAAAATGGTTTGCGAATACTTTGATGTTCCTTACGATAAACTCTTGCAAAAGACACGCAAACGCGAGATTGTACAGGCAAGACAAATTACGATGTATCTCGCAAAATCGTTTACTAAAAACTCTTTAAAAACAATCGGCGAACACTTCGGTGGACGCGATCATACTACCGTAATTCATAGCTGTCAAACCGTAAAGGATTTGATGGATACAGACAGTTTGTTTAAAGAAAATGTAATTGAGCTGACGCAAAAAGTTCAGCTTGCCTCTATGTAATCTTCGTTTATTGCTTTGCTGTAAAATCATACAAAATCCCGCTAGATGGCGGGATTCTTTTTTATAAATCAACTCAATACATGTAAGTGTTGTATTGATATAGAAATCGCGATTGTATTGTATATGCTTCTTTTTTTGCGCAAGAAAAATTTTGATTTATTAATGAAGATTACAGCCTATTGTTGTTTGCGAAAAAATCATACTAAACTTGTATTTCTCATCATTCTTTTGCTGCATTTATGAAGTTACATTGATAAACGGTTTCATTTCCTGCCAGATCTACAGCTTTTACTGTTAGTGTATGTTTGCCGGGTGGGCAGCGTTCATCGAAGTCGTATATGTACCGGTCATCTTTTTGCCTGAAAATTACCCAGCGATCATCAATAAAACCTGTTAACGATTGCAGGTCGCTTGTTTCGTCTTTAGCGTCAAATACCAGTTTCTGGTCTTTTATAAAAACAGCATTGTCGCTCACATTAACGGGGTGTAAAAGAGGCGGCATACTATCTATCTTCAAATAAAACGCACCGAATACAAACCAGTTTGCAGCCGCCCAATTGCCTTGCCAGGCGCAGGTTTGAGCGTCCTGCTTCCGTCCGCTCTGCATTATCATAACAACCTTCTTTTTCAGGCTATCGGTTAATATAACATCAGACTTAATGCGAACTGTATATTCTGTATGCACAGGCAAACGATAATCGCCAAACACATGCCTGGCAGATATAGCACCTGCAGGTGCAGGAAGCGCATTGTATCGCAATAGTATTGTATCGTATAATGCAGCCGTATCTAAATAAATCTCTGCATCATTTGCTTTGTATGTGGCGGCTTTGTTAGGCACAAGCTTTTCTACAACCGTACCATTTATATGATTGGATGAAAACGAAAGACTGCTATCGCGTTGTATTGCAAACTGCATTCTGGTTGTATTGCCTGCCACGTCAGACACTTCGACTTCTACACGATGAATGTTATTATCTTCCAATTGCATTACGCCATTGCCGACGGTATGATCATAAAAAGTGGCATGATTTCCGGGCAAGCAACTAAGCAACTGCATGTAACCGCCTCCGTTATCGTGTGAGAAGTAATCAATACCCGCATTAATATAACGTGCATCATCATAAATACATTCTTCTAACTGAAAGCGATTGCGCAAACTATCGTCTACATACAGAAGTGTTTTATAAACGCCGAGCGTAAACGAATTGCCTGTTTTGTCCTGCATGGTAAGTCCGAAACTGAACTTACCAAAAGGTACTTTAATAACAGTTGCCGGCGCATAAAAAGATTCGCCGGCTTGTGCTTTTTTTTGTAATGGAAACAAGCGCGGACTGTTCTCATAAATACTTTGGCTGCGGTCAAAAACGCCCAATCGAAATATTGTTGGCGGGATATGATCGGGAATATTCAAACCAAACAAAAGCGGGTTACGGTTATGACCATTTTCAAGCCCGCTATCCCTGATTTCGAAGTGCAAATGCGGACCTTCGCTGCCGCCCGTATTACCACTCCAGGCTACGAACTGTCCTTTGCGTACCAGGAATTGTGTTGGTGATATATCAATATCCTGTTGCCAGCTTTCGGTTGCATACTGCTGATTGTGAACAAACGTTTCAAGCTCCGGATAAAATTTATTCAGGTGCGCATACACGGTAGTGTAGCCATTTGGATGAGTAATAAAAATAGCGCGTCCATAGCCATAAGGTTCTATTCGTATATGGCTTATATAACCATCGGCTGTCGCAAACACTTGCAGATTTTCGCGCTGCTGTGTGCGCAGGTCGAGCCCCATGTGATAATGATTGGAGCGCAGAGCACCGAAATTGGCTGCGAGTGAAGGCGTAATATCAAGTGGAAAACGGAAATCATTTTTTGGATAAGTCTTTGGTTGGCCGAAGGCTTCAAACATGATAAACAAAACACAGAAAAAAAGAACACACCGAATCATGAAAAGTTTTGTTGTCTATTGATTACTGAATAATAGCTTTTGTATTGGAAAGTATAATTGAATCAAAAAGCCTGTAAATAAAAAAAATTGAAACCAAGGTGTGAGTGCGATGATCCATACACACTCATCTTTTAATTCTACTTTTTGAACTCGTAAATAACTCACCGATAAATTGATATGATTTAAAAAGGTTTGATACTTTATAGCAAATAAAAAAAACCTGTAAATCATCACATTTACAGGTTTTAATTTTCCCTTATAAGGGCTTTAGTCGGGGCGGCAGGATTCGATTAGTTTCCTAACCCCTATCAATATCAACCTGTTACAAATATGTCAAACGAATTAACTCACGAATCACTCACGGCAGAGCCTTTTCAACACAAATTTAGGGTGTTTTGTAGTCACTTGTTTTGTTTGTTTTATTTTTAGTAAAAGAAAAATTTCAATTTAATGTTTGAATTTTTTCTTAGCTTAGCTCTTTAGATTTATTATATGCCAACAACGAAACCATTGGCTAAAAATGCAGCCTTCAAGAAGAATTTTGAGCACATCAACATGCGCACTCCTTATGCTGTTATGGTGTCTGCGCGAAGTGGTGTTTCTCCTAAAGTGTTCTATGATCTCGCATCGGTTATTCACATGCCGGAGAAAACATTGGCTGCGCTTCTCAATTTATCCGCCCGTACCATCAGCAACTATAAAGCGCAACGCAAAAAACTGGAACCGGTTTATAGCGAACACCTTTTAAAGTTAATTGCTCTTTACCGAAAAGGAGATGAGGTATTTGGCTCGGTTGAACAATTTAATCAATGGCTGCAAAAGCCTTTCTGGAACAGCAGCGAACTACCCTTCGACTGGCAAGTGACACCTGGCGGTGTTGACCTGCTGATGCAGGAACTGGACCGGCTTGCGGAAGGATACCCTGTTTAAAAATATCGGCATGCTTGTTTACCGGATTGTACACAAAAACTGGAGCACTTCGCTCTTTGCTTCTGGCATAGAGGGCAGGTGGAACCGAGAAGGAAATAAAGTGATATACGCAGCTGAATCCATTGCTCTGGCTTTCCTTGAAAATATGGTTAGGCGGCAGGGCATCGGATTTAATCACGACTTTAAAATCATGTTCATCAATATAGCTGACAACCTGAAAGTATCCGTGATAGAAACCGGCAACTTGCAGGAAGGCTGGCGGAACATTCGTGATTATACGTTATGCCAGCCAGCAGGTAATACATGGTATGATGAAGCAACCGCACCTATACTGAAAGTACCATCCGCGGTACTGCCGGAAGCATTCAATTATGTCATCAACACAATGCATCCTGACTTTACAAAAATTAGTTTGATTGATGTAACAGAACTTGTTCCTGATGAACGTATTGAAACCATTCTTAAACAATATGGCAAAGAGTAAATTATCTAACTTATACCGAAAGATTATTACAGGATTTTTTATTTTATCCGGCAATACGATTTAATTCAATCACCCCGGTCCGACAATAAAAATGTGAATATTTCCTACGAAGACAACAAAACAATTAATTGTACAACTTACTTGTTAGGGTCTAAAAGTGTAACAACTATTTGCACTTTTATATGTTCTTGTCAAATAGCCATCTTCGCTTTATGTGAATTGAGCATTATTGATACCCTTTATGCTTCAGCAAAGCTCCACCTGGACTCCTTATATCTTCCGAAAGCCTTACTAGGCTTGTATTTCAGCACTCTCAATAATCAAAGGTTACCGAATTAGGTACCTGTTCCTGTTTTCTTTATCAAAATTCTGCAAAATACAGTAAAAATAATACTTCAGTGCAAATCCAAACTATAAAAGAAATGATTTTACAATAATTGGTTTAAATGCAATTGTTTATTTTATTTGGTAGCGCAGGTGGAACTCTCAGTAAGGTTAATCACCATATTTCGGTGATCGTTAATCAGTAAAATTGATTGATTCAGCGTGGCTTTTTTGTTCAAGAGTAGTGGAATCAGGTAATCTCCCATTACGAAATTTATACAAAAATGTATATCATTGTACACTTAAAGAATACCTAAAAACAATAAGGGATAGTAAGACTATTGTGAATCTTTTCATTGTTTGCCATTGCTGATTTTATTTTTTGGAGATTTTGACAGATGTTGTATTTTCCCTCCTGATTATAACGATTGCTGATAATAACCAAACTGCTGTTTTATTGCGCGCCAAACCAAGTATATAATATGCAAGACAAAGGGTTTATTCAAATCGAAAAAAATAGTTTGTGCAAATAATTACCAAAACAAATTTAATTTTCTGTATATCCACTTTGAAAACTTTTAAAGAAATATGATTAAGTCATTGTATACAATCGGTAATGTTTTAAAGGAAGATGAAATTTATGCAGAATATTTTGAACCGTGGTCAAATCCTTTTCCCAAAGTAAAGGATGATGAAGCAAAAATCATTTATGCTTCTATACAGCAAGGAGAACTGAAGGATGATTTAAAGGAAGAAAATTTTTCAAAGAAAAGAGTTAATTCGTATTTGTACCGCAAAGTGCAGGGAGCTAATGGGACCAACCTTGTACCTACTTTGCTTTTACAAATAGACAGAAATTTAGAAAAGTATTCAGACAATGTTCGTAAGCTTATAAAAAAGGTAAAGCAATCAGTACAGAATAACAAGCACTCTTTTATGAATTCAAAGCAGATTGATTGGGTTGAACAGAAATTATTAGAATACCATCAATTTATAAATTTTGATAAACGGTATTTATTTACAGTTAAGATAGATGATAAATACTTTGGTGATTTTGAAGATTACAGATATCTTTTTAAAGACGATGCCTATAGTAAGTATTACAAAGATTCTTCTGCTATAGATAAGCTCTGCGCTGTAACATATCAGCCATCAGCGGAAGTTTGGGGAAGAATAGATACGTTAGGCTTTACTGTAGATGCTGTAAGTTTCTCAAGAAATGGTTTTGATCCAAAAGACTCGTATAAAATGTTTCCGGTTTCTCCAGATGCTGTAAAAATTTTAGAAGGAGCCAAGCGAATAATCCTGGAATCGGATTTAAACCTAGTCCGAAATTTTTATGGATTGAAATATTTTATTACACCTCATTTTATTAATCAAGATGATGAAATAAAAGATGAAATCATCAAAACATTTATTCAGAAATGCAATGCTGAACAATCGCTTGAAAGTGAAGGGAAAAGTATTATTAATAATGAAAGAATTATCAATGAAATAATAAATGATGAAACTTTAAGTAGGGATGATATCTATTATGATATCTTTTTTTATCAGCCTAATAATGCGCAATTTCTAATCAAACTTCATTTATCAGATGTATTACCATCAAGGTTTAAACAAATTTTTGAGGCAAAGGAAAAAGTCGAAAAAAAATATGAATTAATAAATAGGGTTTTTATAAAAGCCAAAATCAAAAATTCGAAAGATATTATAAAGCGGTATCGTATTACATTCGGAGGCATTTTTGAAAAAAGCTTACCACCCAGCTACGGAATCAAAGACTATTTTTCGCAGAAAGTTAGAACTGATACCATCTTGCATCCCTATTTCTATAAAGTTTTAGAAGCAGTATTTTATGGCACAGGTCTAAATAAGGAAACAATTGTAAAGGCGTTTATGGAAAAGATTGTAATTGCTTTTAAGAATATAAAAGACAATCCAAATGAATTTCCAAGACACGTTAAAACTTCCTTTATCATCTATCAATTTTTCAATGAACTCAAATTATTTAATTCAAACATTATGGAAGAAAAGAATAACGACTCCGACAAGGTTGCAATGAACATAGACAACTTTATAAAACAGCATTCTGATTTTTTTGAAGATGAGGTTAAGAAAGGTGCTTTTTATTTAGGTTTTCTGACAAACATTCTTTTGGAAAAACAAAGCAGTCATTTGCAGAATAAACCTTTCATGAACCAACTTAATGGATTGAATTTAGACTTGGAGCAAATGAAAAAGATACACTTAAAGGTAATTGATAAGCTTTATCAGTATAGCGATAAACTAAAAAAACTAGAACATCAGATGATTGAGCAACTTAATCCTATGATTGGCAAAAATCTGATTCGAAAAAGTACTTTAAGCAGAATAGAGTTATCCTACGCTTTTGCAATTGGTATGACAATGCAAAAAGAATTTTTTTTTCATGATTTAAACACACAAAAATCTCAATCGTAAAATATGGCAACAATTACTAACCGAAGTGAAATTGTATTCTTGTATGATACTACTTACTGTAATCCAAATGGCGATCCGATGGACGCAAACAGACCAAGAATAAATGAAGAAACAGGTAAATGTTTAGTTACTGATGTAAGATTGAAACGTACAATACGTGTAAGTATTGATGAAGAAACTGAAGGAGCAGAAGAGCAGTTGGATACTCAAAAAACTTTTCATTTTACTGGAGCAGTTCAATTTGGAATGGGAAAGTCTTTCAATAAAGTAAAAGAAAATTTTATTAAAGGCACAGGTGCATTTGCTACCAAAGAGACATCTATACAACGTACTTTCCGGGAAGAATATAATATTACTTATGGCTTGATTGGTTTTCATGGGGTGATTAATGAAAATGCAGCAAAAACAACAAATTTATCTGAGTCAGACGTGAATGAATTGATTGAAGGTATGTGGAATGGTACAAAGAATTTGCTAACTCGTTCCAAGAAAGGACACATGCCTCGCCTGTTAATTAAAATTGACTATTCACAGAAAGGTTTTTTTATTGGTGATTTATTAGAGCGGTTAACCTTAGTATATAATGAAACCGTAAAGGAAGACGATTTAGAAAGTATAGAGCAATTTAAAATTGATACAAGTAAATTGATAGAAACATTAACTAAGTACGACTCTAAAATTAGTAATATAACGGTGATCAAGGACGATAGAATAAGTTTTACAGAACCGATCCCTACTAAAGCACCTTTAACCTATGAAAGTATTAGCATTTGATATTTGGGGTGACTATGCTCATTATAAGAAAATATATGCTACTACATCCGCGGTTTCCTACTGTTTGCCAACCAAAACGTCTTTGTATGGTTATATATCCGCAATTCTTGGTTTTGAAAAGAATAATAATCATTACCTGATGTATTTTCAAAATAAAGAGTGTTTGATTGGAATCCAAATTATGAAGCCTGTTGTAATGCAAAGAATAAATATTAATCTTAGACCGTCATTAGGAATGTTAGCCTTAAAAAAGGATGGAACTTATGAAAACAGAAAACCAACTATGATGGAATTCGTTTATCAGCCTGTATATTCCGTAGAAGTTGACCAGGGTATTCCGTGGCAAAATGACCAGTGGTTATGCTGGCAAAAAGTGATCGGGTAATGCTCTGTGTAAGCGGTTATCAAAAATAGTTACTTTCTTCTTTGTTGTTAAACTTTATTCCTTTTCTACCTCCTGCATTGTTTGTTTCTTTTTCCTCAGCGATTCTCCTTTCAGTTCCAGCCGGTGCGCATCATGGATGATCCTGTCAAGAATGGCATCAGCGATGGTTTGTTCTCCGATCACTTCATACCATTTCGATACCGGCAGCTGAGAGGTAATAATCATCGATGCCTTGCCATGTCTGTCTTCAATGATTTCCATCAGCGTTGCCCGGCTTTGTGCGTCAAAAGGCTGTATGCCAAAGTCGTCTAAGATGAGAAGCTGCTGCCGCTCGATACGGGTAAGTTCTTTCATGTAAGAACCATCAGCCTTTGCCATCTTGAGCTTAGCGAAGAGCTTTGGTGTACTTGCATACAGCACCCGGTAGCCACTGATGCAAGCCTGATGACCAATGGCGGACGCAATATAGCTTTTGCCTATGCCGGTGCTGCCTGTAATGAGCACATTTTCTTTCTTGTTGATAAAGTTGCATTCAGCCAGCCTTCCCATCTGGTTGCGGTCAAGAGAGCGGTCAGCCTGGTAGTACATCTCTTCCACAGAAGCTTTGTAGCGGAAGTGAGCATTGGAGAGCCGTCTCTCTGTATTTCTGTTCTGCCTGTCTTCCCATTCGGCTTCTACCAGAAAAGCGATCATCTCATCGATCGTATACTTGTTGAGCCCATCAGTCTCGAGGCTGGTCTTAAAAGCCCGGAACATGCCGAAGAGCTTTAATTTGCGGATTCTGTCCAGTGTGTTTGCGTTCATAATTGATTGTTTGATTGTCAAAAAAAATTATCGGTAGTATTGTTTTCCCCGGATGTTGTCGTGTGATGGCATTTTTGAAGTCCCTGTGTCTTCGTTCAGTAAATCCATACCTTTTTCAAGGATGGTCTGGATCGTTTTATAGTTATAGACACCATAGTCCAGCGCCCTCCTGCAGGCGGCGATCAGCCTTTCACTGCCTGCTTTCCGGCTAAAGCTCAACACACCCATGCAGGATTTATAAGCCTGTTCAGGATGCTGCTTGCGCTCCAGTATCTTTACGATATACAGCTTCACATCTTCATGGATAGAAGCTGCCCATTCAATAAAGTGCTCTGCCGTCCAGTCTGCCATGAACTTGTGAGTGGAAGCCAGGTGTTCCTTGTCTGTCGTGTAAGCATAAGGGCACTTCGTTCGCTTGTGTACAGCAATACGTTCATAATGGTAGAAGACTTCAACGGAAGAGCGCGAGTAGAGCAGCTTTATTTTCTTACCAATGAAGCGGTAAGGAACACTGTAATAGTGCTTGTCCACACCCAAACAAACATGCCCGTTCTTCATGACCGTAGCGTGCATCTGTTTTTTAAATTCATAGCGAAGAACAGGCAATGGAGCTAACACCGACCTTTCTACTTCTTCGAACTGTTCTCTGCGGCTGTAATGGCGCCCCTTGAAAGGCTGGTTGTTATGCACTTCAAGGGCTGCTTTGATGGCTGTATTAAGCTCTTCCAAACTGTAATAAATGCTTTGTCGGATGAGCGTATAAACGCGCGTGTACATGATCCTGACAGCTCCTTCTACGAGCGCTTTATCCCGGGGACGGTAGGCTCTGGTAGGAAGAACTGCCATACAATAGTGGTCTGCAAAATCAGCAAACGACTCGTTGACGGTAGGCTCATAGCGGCTGCTCTTGGTAACGGCTGACTTTAGATTATCGGTAACGATAGCCAGCGGCACGCCACCATAGAAGTGCAGGGCGTTCTCGCAGGCTGGAATCAGGTCTTCTTTCCCTTGCGTCATGACAGCTTCGATATAAGTCAGCTGGCTGGCACCCAGAATGGCGATGAAGACTTCAACGTCCTTTACTTCCCCTGTGTTCTTGTCAACGATTGAAAGCTTCTCGCCGGCAAAGTCAACAAACATCTTGTCACCGGCTTTGTGCTCTATATGCATGACCGGGTTCACCTGCGCTTTCCACTGGTTATAGTAAAAGCAAAATTGTGTGTACTGAAAGCCTTTGGGATGCTGCTTCATGTATTCTTGCCATAAGAGAAGTCTTGTTGTTCCCTTGCGCTTCAGTTCCTTTTCCACATGGGGAAAGAGATTATGAAGATCAAACAAACGGGGATCAGGAGGCTTTTCATCACTCTTTCCAAAGAGGTCGTCGAGCTCTTTGTCAGTGAGCCGGTTGATGTCTTCGAACGTAAAACGGGAGTCCTGGAATGCTTGTATGTACTTCTTGGCGGTATTGCGCGATACGCCCGTCCAGGCTGCAATAGAAAGCCGGCTGGTTCCTTGTGTATAGAGGCGAATGATCTGACGGATTTTACTCATGCTGATCGGTGTGTTTGCCATACTTTGTAGTGTCAGCTTCTTATAGCTGACAACTAAAAATAGGTTGCTTACACAGTGGTCACAATCACTTTGAAAGGGTGGTCAGTTTGCCGCGGAATCCGCGGTAATTGAAGTGGTCAATTTGCGCCGGAATCCACTGGTCAGTTTACCACGGAACCGTTGACCCTATTCCCGAAATATCTATTGGTCATTATCAGCGAAATATCCAATCAGCCAAAGTATCGCATTTTCTTTTTTCATCAGCAGGAAAATATCCAAGAACAACTTTACGAAAGGCTGAAAGATAAAAATGCTGTTTATACTCCCACAATGGGTTTAGCGAGTTTGATTTCAAATTTTGAATTTGTAGGTGAATTCGAAGCATTAAAAAAAGCAGAAGAAAGTTCTGTTTCAATCCAAACGGTTATTCCTAAAAAACAGTTTTTAAAATTTAATACAGAAGTTTTAAAAGTAAAGCAGACAGAAATAATTGAACAAAGTATGTATGCTATTGAAATGGATGTTGAACGAAATGTGACAGAGCGGGATGATATTTTATTAGAACGTAAAGCCAAACCAATTGAAGCTTACTTAAATCAATATTATCAACTATCTGATGGAACAAACATATCCTTGTTTTGAACTGATTTCGCACCCAGACAGAACATTGAAGGAGCATTTAGATTATTGCGATGATATTTCTAAAAAGTTGTTGGAGATGAAGTTTATATCTAACAACTTTTTTCAAAAAGGTGAGATAGAAAACCTACGTAAATTGTTAGTTTATTTTCATGATTTTGGAAAGGCAACTGATTATTTTCAATATAAAATTATTGAAGCAACATTCGAGGAGAATCAGAAAGATTTCATTCAAAAACATGAGACTTATTTAAACTATTTTAAGAAAAACAAAAATGCTCAAATTCACGAAGAGTTGTATAAGAATCCGAGCCTATCTAACCATGCTAGATTAGGGGCATACTTCGTTTTTAATGCTTACCACAATGATAATAAGATTATCGAATACATTTTATTGAAAGTCATTCGCAGGCATCATGGCTACTTAACAAACTTCATTGAAGATTCTAATAACAATGCTCAAATACTTTTGGATGATGATAGTATTAAAGAATTAGAGACTCAATTGAATAAAGTTTCATTTGAACTATATCAGAACATTTTGTTCACCCAAAATATTAAAATTGATATTACGAACTGGGAACACATAAAATCAAAATTTATCAGTGCCAGACAAATCAATAAAACTAAAATCAAACTAGAGCAAGAAAATGATCCCCGATACTTCTTTCTTCAACACTATTTATTCTCTCTTCTCCTATCTGCTGATAAAGGTGATATGATGCTAAAAAAGAGGGAAAATAGGTGGACAATTATTAAGGAAAACCAATTATTTGATTTAAGGATGATTGATTCTTATAAAAATAAAACATTAAAAAAAGGAAAAAAAGCTATTGATGTTGATAGAGAAGATGCCTACCAAGAAATTGCATTGAATGCAAACAAATATGCTTCTAATAATTTTTTTTCTATAACACTTCCTACAGGAATGGGCAAAACCTTTTCTGCTTATAACGCTGCTATTATTTTGCAGAACGAATTTGTAACATCATCACAGGGGAAAAAACCCAGAATTATTTATTGTTTACCATTTACTTCTATCATTGACCAGAATTCAGCTATCATTACTGATATAATAGAAATGCTTGGAAATGGATTTAGCACTGATATGATTGCCAAGCATCACCACCTTTCTACTTACAAAGAATCCTACAACAATAATGAAATTGAAATAAGTGAAGCAGAATATTTAACGGAAGGTTGGGAACAGGATTTTATTGTTACAACATTTGTACAGTTTCTGGAGAGCATTTTTACTAATCAAAACAGAGCATTAAGAAAGTTTCATAACATGACTAATGCGATTATTATTTTGGACGAAGTGCAAAACATCCCGCCGAAGTACTACGAAGCAATTGAATTAGTCTTTACTAAAATGGCAGCATATTTCAATACCAAATTTGTTTTTGTAACAGCAACCCAACCCATATTATTTTCAAACACTAAAATTATTGAACTCACCGATGTCACCGGGGAAAGAACAAAGTATTATTTTGAGAAATTAGTACGAATCATTATTGATCAGGCAATCTTAAAACAAAATAACTATCAGCCACAGGATTTAGAAACAGAACTATTACCTGTGTTTTGCGACGACGTTGAACAGAATCATGACAAATCGTTTTTATTTATTTTCAATACAATAGCTCAGGCTCAAACTGTTTATAATAAATTTTGTGAGTTATATGGAGCTGATTTACAAATATTGTACTTATCAGGATCAATCTTGCCTAAACGCAGAAAACAGCTTATTCAATTAATTAAAAGGAACATTAAATATAATAAACGGCAAGTTGTTGTTTCCACACAAGTAGTAGAAGCTGGTGTTGACATTGATTTAGATATGGTGTATCGTGATTTTGCTCCGCTTGATAGTATTAATCAGTCGGCAGGTCGTTGCAATAGAAATGGAGAGAAAGGTCAAGGAGTAGTAATACTATTTAATACCGGAAAGCATAGCAGAATATACGATAGCACTTTAATAAACATTACACTTAACATTTTTAAGAAGTTACCAGATTATATCCAAGAAAAGGAAATTTATACCCTAAGCCGCTCTTATTTCAAAGGTGTTTGGGAAAGTATTTCGAATGGCAGTAATTCGTCTGAAACTTTAATTAAAGCAATCTATCATTTGGAATTGGAAACCATTCAAAAAGAATTCAGACTTATTGAGGATGAAAGTTATTATTTCAACGTGTACATTCCTTACAACAGAGAAGCTAAAAAGTTGTGGAGGCTATATTGTAATTTGAATAAAATTGATGATTTCTTCAAGCGGAAGCAAGAAATGAAAAAATTAAAACCAAAACTATTACAGTATGTTACCCGTTTCCCTAAAAACAAATACCAAGTTGATCCTTCAAAGAAAGATAACTATATCATTTACGAAAATGATTGGCAATTTTATTATGATTTAAATGCCGGATTTAAATTAAATTCTAACGAAGTAAATTATATGTTTTTGTAATATGCCCCACACCATTCACCAAACCATCATCCGCTTTCCCGAAATACAACTCGCTATTAGAGATAGCCATAAGTTGCGGGGCTATTTCGGCAATTTGTTCAAAGAACAATCGCCTTTGCTGCATAACCATTTGGAAAGTGGCGAGCAGTTGTATCAATACCCGATGGTGCAGTATAAAGTATTGCAGGGCGTCCCAACCTTGGTAGGCTTGAATGAAGGAGCAGAACTACTGATACAGCTTTTTTTACAAATAAAGAGCATAGATATAGACGGGCACAGCTACCCGGTATTGCAAAAAAATATTGAAAGCAGGCAAGTAACCATTGGCTTATCAGACGACCTGCACCATTACCAATTTGAAACGCTGTGGATGGCACTAAACCAGCAAAACTATACAGCCTATCTGAAGGAAGATGAACTGCAGCAAAGCCATCACTTAAAGGCTGTTTTGGTGGGTAATATACTCTCCTTTTATAAAGCAATGGACTATAGGGCTGAAGGCAAAGTAATGGCTAACCTGCAGATAGCAGCTCAAAAAGAAACCCGCTTTAAGAATAACATCATGCTGGCTTTCGAAGCTACATTTGTTACCAATGCTTTGCTGCCTTCCTTCATTGGTATAGGCAAGTCGGTATCCAGAGGCTTTGGAACTATCCGGCTACAGGAAAGCTAATTTTGAGTTTGAAATAAGCACACATATTATCAAATGAATTTCCTAAGTTTAGCAAATACCATCCGGCAAACGCACGATGTCTTTTACTCAGAGTCGGTTAAAGCGATCAATAAAAACCTGACTTTGCGTAACTGGCTGATAGGTTATTATATAGTAGAGTATGAACAGGGAGGAGAAGACAGAGCCGCTTACGGAACCAGATTATTAGCTTCTCTTGCCGATAAAGTAGCTATCAAAGGTATTTCCGAAACTTCACTTAAACTATGCCGGCAGTTGTATGCAGTTTATCCTCAGATTGGAACATTCATTACCAGTAGTTTATCCTCTAATATTTTTCCTTTTACAATTCGTCAGTCACTGACTGACGAATTGAGTACAGACCAGCAGGGAATACATTTAGCTGTGCCGGTTCAAAAACTAATTACTCATTTATCTTTTACACACCTCACCGAACTACTGCCGATTGAAGATGTGCTAAAGCGTACTTTTTATGAAGTAGAATGTATCAAAGGTTCCTGGTCGGTAAGAGAATTAAAGCGCCAGATAAGTTCGTTATATTATGACCGTACAGGTTTATCTAAAGACCCCCAGAAAATGGCAGCTTATGTTCAGAATAAATTGTTACCTGCTCATCCGAAAGAGTTACTGAAAGACCATCACATTTTTGAATTTTTGAGTATTACAGACAAAACAATTATTGAGGAGACTGATTTAGAGCAGGCATTGCTGAACCATTTACAGGAATTTATACTGGAACTGGGCAACGGATTTTGTTTTGAAGCAAGGCAGAAGAGAATTGTGATAGGAGAAGAATACTTTTTTGTTGATATTGTGTTTTATCACCGGATACTCAAATGCCATGTACTGATAGAGCTTAAAGTGGAGCCCTTTAATCATTTGAATGTAGGTCAGTTGAATATGTACCTCAATTACTTTAAAAAAGAAGTGATGCAACCAGATGACAACCCGCCGGTAGGTATTCTGTTGGTGACGGATAAAAATAATGCAATGGTAGAGTATGCAACAACAGGCATAGACAACAAGCTTTTTGTTTCGAAATATCAATTACAACTTCCTACAAAAAACCAATTGTCTGAATTTGTAAAGAACGAACTGCAAAAAATGTAAGCCTATGCAAATTTATTTAAACACTTACGGTACTTACCTGCATGTAAAAGACGATATGTTTGAAATACGCGTGCCTGTAAAAGATGCAGAACCGGAGAAAAAACATATTGCTGTACATAAAATCAGTTCTATTATCATGTCCACTTCTGCCGCACTCAGCACAGATGCGGTAAGACTTGCCTTGATGAACAACATTGATATTATTTTTACGCACAGCGACGGACACCCGATGGGACGCATCTGGCATAGCAAATTAGGCAGCACTACTAAAATAAGAAAGCGCCAGTTGGAAGCCAGTTTAGGCAAAGAAGCAGTCACTTTTACCAAAAAGTGGATTGGAGAAAAAATGTTCAATCAGCTTGAATTTATCAAGGACCTAAAAAAGCACCGCCCGCAAATAGCCGATTACCTGAATGATAAAATTAATAAAATAGAAGCCTTATCCGTTTCGCTAAACTTACTGAATAGTGACAAAATAGAAATGATTGCCGATACCGTACGCGGGTCGGAAGGAACGGCAGGACGACTTTACTTTGAAACGATGAGCTATGTGCTGCCGGAGATGTACCAGTTTAATGGAAGAAGCATGCGCCCTGCAAAAGATGCTTATAACGCCTTTCTGAATTATGGATTCGGTATTTTATACACACGGGTAGAGAAGTGTTTGATGATTGCAGGTCTTGATCCTTATGTAGGATTTCTGCACCGGGATGATTATAATCAAAAAAGTATGGTGTTTGATTTTATAGAGCCTTATCGGATTTTTGTGGAAACTGCAGTTTTCCGGTTGTTTTCGGGTAAAAAAGTAAACAAAGCACATACAGATGAGATTACTAACGGTATAACGCTGTATAAAGTAGGCAAGGAACTGCTGGTAATGGCATTGAATAGCTATATGGAAAGTGAAACTATCCGCTACAAAGGACGCAACCAAACGAGGGCAAACGCCATGCAGCAGGACGCACACGGCTTTGCTAATGGCTTATTGAAAGAAGATACTATTACGCCACTTTAAAAATGGTCATGATGATTGTACGGGTACTCTATGATATAGAAGACGATAAAGTGCGCACTAAAGTGGCAAAATTGTGTAAGCAGGCAGGCTTATATCGTGTGCAGTTTTCGGTGTTTTTGGGCATGCTTGATGCGAATATAAAAGACACGCTGGAGTTGCAAATTGGAGATTTAATAGATAAAGATAAAGACTCAGTGTATATGTTTCCGATGTCAAAAAACGAGCTGCAGGCAACTGCCTTGCTGGGCAGGGCTTTTGACAAGAAGCTGGTAACCGATGAAGTAAAAGCACTCTTTTTATGACACTCACACCATCGCATATTATTGAGTATTTATACTGCCCGCGCTTTACTTATTTTGAGTACGTACTGGCTATACCGCAATACGAAGAGCGAAAATATAAGGTAAACCGCGGACGCGATATTCACAACGAAAAACTGGAACAGAATAAAGGCTACTTAAGAAGGCGCATTGGCGCTGTTGAAAAATATAACGACCAGTATATTACCAATGAACTGCTAAGAGGGAAAATAGATGAAATATTGAAATTGGAAGATGGTACAATGGCACCCTTAGACTATAAGTTTGCCCTGTATGATGAAAAGATATACGAAACATATAAAACCCAACTATTTTGCTATGCCTGGCTGATAGAGGAAAATTTTGGCTGCCTGGTTAATAAAGGCTTTTTAGTTTATACCAGAAGTAATAATAAACTGGTAGAAGTTCCTATCCTGCCTTCAGACAAGCAATTGGTAAAGGCATGTGCACAAGAAATAGGACGAATAATAGAGCAGAATTTGTTTCCAAAAGCTACCAAATACAAGCAGCGTTGCGTAGATTGCACGTACCGGAATATTTGCGTAAAATGAGCCTTTCCGGCAAGCAAATTATTTTGAACATAACAAAAATGATATGCAAATAATTGACAAAGAAATATTTGCGCTTACGGAAAATGAAAGAAAAACACAGTTTCTAAGCTCTTTGACATATTTTAAAACAAGAATTAAAGAGTTGAATAAATGGATTGAGTTTAATGAAAACCAATTACTTAGTATGATAAACGCCTTACAAAGTAACTTCCACCATAAGAAGGATTGAAACAAGCACAAATAGTTTTGGCTTCAACATGGTAGATTTCTTACAAAGTAACTTCCACCATAAGAAGGATTGAAACTTCATAAATGCAACCCAGTCAGCTTGAGAAAAAGAACTTACAAAGTAACTTCCACCATAAGAAGGATTGAAACTGATTAAAGTATCAGTCCACTTCCCGAAAAATGCTGCTTACAAAGTAACTTCCACCATAAGAAGGATTGAAACTTCTTTGAATTTGATGAAGCTGTTGGCGTTGGTGCTCTTACAAAGTAACTTCCACCATAAGAAGGATTGAAACTTTCTATAATGTTAGGAGACAACAAAGCATCCGGTACTTACAAAGTAACTTCCACCATAAGAAGGATTGAAACTACCACGCGAATGTATTCCCAATAAGAATAAATCACACTTACAAAGTAACTTCCACCATAAGAAGGATTGAAACAAGCTAAACCAACTTAGCTGGAACGAAGCTACAGGTGCTTACAAAGTAACTTCCACCATAAGAAGGATTGAAACAACTTAAATCTGTAAATGGTTCCTCTGTCTTCGAGAAACTTACAAAGTAACTTCCACCATAAGAAGGATTGAAACTGAATAAAGCAAAGTCCTGACCTGTCTAAAACGTTCAACTTACAAAGTAACTTCCACCATAAGAAGGATTGAAACTCTATTGAGTATATTGTTTCAATGATCGAGGCGCAAACTTACAAAGTAACTTCCACCATAAGAAGGATTGAAACAAAGATTTGGGTAATTTGCTTTCCGATAATGCAAACTTACAAAGTAACTTCCACCATAAGAAGGATTGAAACTTTTCAGGGTAGCTCCATTGTGCAAAAATGGAACCGCCTTACAAAGTAACTTCCACCATAAGAAGGATTGAAACCGAAACGTATCTAAGTCGCCTGACCATTGTAAGTTGTCTTACAAAGTAACTTCCACCATAAGAAGGATTGAAACTCACAACAAAAAGAAAATATATGC
>CBDATZ010000008.1:0-80858 GCA_965199845.1 Ilyomonas sp. | reverse complement strand
TGATTAATCCTTTGTAACCCACTTCGTATGATTGACAGGATTCAGGTTTGTATTCGCCAAATTGTTGTACCTGTAATTTGGTTGGATCGCCGGATGCGGCAAACGCATTAAAGCTTTCGAGTGAGTAAACAGGATTGGTATTAAAATGATAAAACTCTCTGAGATTTGGCAAGCCGCCAATCAGTTTTGTATTGCCGCCAATCGTTAAATTAATCCATTGCTGTTGTGTGGTCGGAAAGCGATAAGCGGTTTGATAAGACAACCGTATGTTGTGATTTTTTGCAACCGTAACCACGGCAGAAATGCGTGGCGTAAACCGCCCTGCAAAGTTTTCGTTCTTATCATATCGTCCGGATGCCGTAAGTCTCAGAACATTAAAAAACTTTTGCGATGCCTGTAAATAAGCGCCTACTTCATTGATAGGAATTTTGCCGGCTGTATCAGCAAATAAAGTTCCCTGAGAATTTAAAACATAACGCTTGTAATCTGCGCCAATCAATATGTCTGTTTTGTTGTCTTCTGTTTTTAATTTTAATAAATCCGTCAGGTTCCATTGTCCTTCTGCAACGTACAAAGCAGTATGATCTACAAATAAACCGCCAGCCGGTATGGGTTGCTTACGTACGGCATCATAAATGGTTTTAAAAGCCGAAGTTCCAGCCATTGGTCTGGCGCTGTCAGCATAAGCGCGGGCTGCTGTTAAAAAGTTGGGTGTATTCGCCAACATGGCTTGCTGTGCTGCGGCAGCGGCTGTTGCATCGTCGGCACCGCCTTGTTTTGCTGTTGCAAATGCGGTTTGCCAAACAGTAGCGGCACCTTGTATAAAAGCACTTCCGAATCGGGGATACCAAACTGTAGAAGAAGGCGCCCAGCTTTCGTTCAGTAACTGCATGGTAACCGTTGCATTATAAGATTGTCCTGCATTTTCCTGTGTTGTATACGCTCGTACAAACCAGTTTTTACTCTTGGCTTCCAGTTTATATTGTTCGATAGATAATTTCTTTAAAGAATATCGGTCGCTACCAGTATAAACCGTATTGCCATTACCATGATTTACGATAAAAGACAGTTCTGTGTTCGGATTAATCATATAATACAAACCACCGCTGGCTTTGAAATTATAAGTTGTCGGGTCAATAACATCCTGTTCTTTATAACCGGTGCGCGATACATTAAACGGAGTTGCCAAATAAGGCTGAAGAATGCCGCTAAGACTTGGGTTTCCGGCGATGGCAGCGTTCATCACGGCGCGGATATCGCCTTTTGTTTCATCGCCATACACATTTACGCCATCATAGTTTGGATCGCTAAGACGGGTTTGACCGGGTATCACATGACCGGCAGAACTGGACGACCGCAGATAATCTGTTGTATCTCTCGCAACCCAATCTTTTGCCGTAACAATTTCGCCCGATATTTTAAAAGCAAACTTGTCTGATACTTTATAACCCCAACGCAAGGTCGCATCATAATAAGGAGAAGCAGCGCGCGCATAATCGTTTATATGATTAACGCCACCTTTTAACTGCACACTCAATCCCTGGTATTTGAATGGATCTTTACTATTAATTAATAAGGTTCCGTTCATGCCGCCCGGTCCATATAAAGCAGAAGAGGCGCCGCTTAACAATTCCATACTTTCGACATCCAGCTCTGTTGGTCCAACAATGGCACCAACGGCAAAATTGAGTCCCGGAGCCTGGTTGTCCATACCATCAACCAATTGGTTTAAACGTGTATTGCCACTGATGTTGAAACCACGCGTGCTGGGTGTTTTATAAAGCAGTCCGGATGTCGTCATATCAACACCTTTCAAATTGCCGATAATATCGTAGTAAGAAGATGCCGGCGCAGCCGCAATAGCGGCTGTATTTACCCGCTCAATCGTAACCGGAGATTCTAAAATACGTTCCGGCGTACGACTTGCCGAAACAACAACTTCCTGCCCCAGAATATAAGCCGGTTCTAATAAAGTGATTGCCTGCTCGCCTGTATTGGCAACCGTAATTTCTTTAGACGCATAACCAACCGATGAAATAACAAGAGTGAGCGGTAATGATTGTTTGATTGATAGTTTAAAGTAACCTTTTTCATTTGTATATGTACCGACAGAAGTATTTCCTTTTACAACAACGGAAGCCGAGGCAACAGCTTCATCTGTTGTTTTGTTTTTTATTGTTCCCGATATTGCTGTTTCATTTTGCGCATACGAAGTAAGCACACACAAAAGAGGGAGAAGGCAAGCAAGCAAAGTTCTCATAAATAGGTTTGTTTATGTTAGAGTAAAGAAAAGCAGTTCTTTTTAATAAAACGAAAAAAACGATTATTATTTCTATCTATTCATAATAATTCATTGCCTGATTCATTTCTTTAAAACAATAATAGCAAGATTGCATAAGAACATCATTTATTATATAAATCATATTGTACAAATCAGCGTCTTTATAAGATTAGGATTACAAATTATTTCAGAATATCTTTTTCGGTAACTATTAAAAAAATTGAAAAAGGAAATTATATTGCTGAAATAAAAGAGAGCAAAAAGCAACCGATTGTTCCGCTATTTTTGCAGCATGATGCCATACCAGTTTCCCAACCAAACAGCATTTTACAGAGGAAAAGTAAGAGACGTTTATACCATAGGCGATGATATTATAGTAATGATTGCCAGCAACCGTATCTCAGCCTTTGATGTCATTTTACCAAAGCCAATTCCATATAAAGGACAAGTGCTGAACCAGGTTGCGGCATATATGCTTGCACAAACAAAAGACATTTGCCCGAACTGGTTATTGGCAACGCCCGCACCAATGGCTGCTGTTGGCAAAAAATGTATTCCTTTTAAAATAGAAATGGTCGTACGCGGCAATCTTACAGGTCATGCGTGGCGCACATATAGCAGCGGCAAAAGAACGCTGTGCGGCGTTACAATGCCGGAAGGAATGAAAGAGAACGATTACTTTCCTTCGCCGATTATAACGCCATCAACCAAAGCTTCGGAAGGGCACGATGAAGACATTTCTAAAGAAGTAATTATAAAGACCGGACTGGCAACACAAGACGACTGGAACGTTTTATCCAACTACGCATTGCAGTTATTTGCGCGTGGTAAAGAAATTGCGGCTAAACAAGGTTTGATATTGGTTGATACCAAGTATGAGTTTGGTAAAATTGAAGATGAAATTTATTTGATGGATGAAGTACATACGCCCGATTCATCGCGTTATTTTTATACAGATGGTTTTGAAGAAAGACAAGAAAAAAACGAACGTCAAAAGCAATTGAGCAAAGAGTTTGTACGCGAGTGGCTGATCGAAAATAACTTCATGGGAAAAGAAGGACAAACCGTTCCGGATATGTCTGAAGAATGGGTAAATACAATCAGCAAACGATATATTGAATTATATGAAAAAGTAATTGGTAAACCTTTTGAACCAGTTACCATGAGTGATGATGAAGTTTTTGCGAAAGTGGAAAAATGGCTTTCGATGTACGATGTTAGATGAGTGATGTACGATGTGATTCTTTACTTTTTACCAAATCCATTATACTACGTTTTAAATGTAAGTAAATGGTATTGCACATAAACACATCGTACATCACTCATCTAACATCGTACATCATTTCTCTCCCAGCTTTGGTCGTAACCGCTCTCTGGATTTATTAAAAACATTTCTTCCTTTATCAATTCCTTTTCGCAATTCAGCCTGTCTTTCCAAAGGCAAATGAATGGTTTCCTTGCATTCAATACTACAACAACCATCGTATTGCTTAGCGCAGTTGTTGCATTGAATAAACAGCAAATGACAACCATCATTTTTACAGTTGGTATGCGTGTCGCAAGCCTTTCCGCATTGATGACAATAGGCAATTACATCTTCTGTAATACGCTCGCCCAAACGATTATCAAAAACAAAGTTTTTACCAATGAATTTGCTGTCTAAATTCTGCTCTTTTATTTCTTTTGCATAGTTAATAATGCCGCCTTCCAAATGAAAAACATTATTGAAACCATTGTGCAGCAAATATGCGCTGGCTTTCTCGCAGCGAATACCGCCGGTACAATACATAATAATGTTTTCTTCTTCTTTTCCTTTCAGCATATCAACCGCCATTGGCAATTGATCGCGAAACGTATCGGAAGGCACTTCCAAAGCATTTTCAAAATGCCCAACTTCATATTCATAATGATTGCGCATATCAATCACAATCGTTCCCGGCATTTGCAGGCATTTATTCATTTGCGCGGCATTTACATACTTACCTTTTTCGTTCATGCAAAATGATTCGTCTGCAATGCCATCAGCCACAATTTTATCGCGCACTTTTATCTTTAAAACCCAAAACGATTTTCCGTCATCGTCCACAGCAGTATTCAACCGCAGATTTTCCAAACCGGCAATAGATTGCAGGCATTGTTTGAAAGACTCGAAATTATTTTCCGGCACACTGATTTGCGCGTTGATGCCTTCTTTCGCAATGTAAATACGACCGAAAACGTTTAATTCATCTAAGTGTTTGTAAAGGAAATTTCGAAATTCTATTGGATTCTGAATTTCGCAATAACGGTAAAAGCTAATGGTGACGCGCTTTTCCGTTTCCTGAAGCAGGCGTTGCTTCAATTCTTCACCGTTTACACGGTTGTGTAAAACTGCCATAATTTTAAAATTTCAGACATCAGAAATTGCATTCTGATGTTTCATGAACAATATGAATTCCGTTGCAGGCGGAACAAAATTTTCGGTCGCAAAGATAGACGGAGATTTGGGTTGATAAAGAGAGATTTTGTGATGAGGAAGTGAATTTTATTTTGAAAAATATTTACCCGAAAAACTATTCTATTTTTACCGTCCTTATAAATTTTTCTATGACGATAGAAACACAAATAACGACGCTGTTTGCTTCTATAAATAATGATGTTATTGAGCAGATTGAAAAACTGCCGCAAAGCGGAAGTGACAGAATTTATTACCGGATTTTTACGGCTCATAAATCGTTCATTGTTACGCATAATATCAATGTTCAGGAAAACAAAACGTTTCTTGCTTTTACGGCTCATTTCAAACAAGAAAATCTATTGGTCCCCGACGTGTACGCAGTGAATGAAGAAAGCACGTTGTACATTCAGGAAGATGCCGGCAATGAATCGCTTTTAGACAATTTGATTACATATGGACATAACGATTCTGTGTATCGTTTGTTTCAAAAAAGTCTGCACCATTTAGCTCGCCTGCAAATATTGGGAGATGATGGTTTGGATTATAGTTTATGTCTTACTGCAAAAGACTTTGGTAAGCAGGCAATCATGAGCGATTTGTTATACTTTAAATATTATTTTCTCGACACTTTAAAATTGCCTTACGATAAACAAGCTTTATACGCAGAGTTTGAAAATATCAGCGCGTTTTTGGTAAACGGCGACAACCAGTATTTTATGTTTCGCGACTTTCAAAGCCGCAATATAATTGTGAATGATGACAAGCTTTGTTTTATAGATTACCAGGGCGGAATGAAAGGCGCTTTGCAATACGATGTTGCGAGTTTGTTGTGGCAGGCAAAAGCAGAACTGAGCAATGAATGGAAAGAAAATTTGCTGAATTATTACATTGAAGAAGCTGATAAATTGTTGCCGACATTGTTAGATAAAAATTTATTTATCCGTCAATATAACGGCTATGTTTTATTACGGCTTTTACAAGTGTTGGGCGCGTATGGTTTCAGAGGTTTATTTGAGCGGAAAGCGCATTTTTTAACCAGTATTCCTTTGGCTTTACGCAACCTAAAAAGCTTTACGGATAATCATCCGAACATGAATGATAAAACGCCTGAATTTGCACGTATTCTACATGCAATTGCAAGCGATGACATCATCAATCGTTTTGAAAATATCCAGGCAAATGAGAACACGCCATTGGTTGTAAAA
Source organism: Ilyomonas sp. (assembly GCA_965199845.1). Lineage (GTDB taxonomy): Bacteria > Bacteroidota > Bacteroidia > Chitinophagales > Chitinophagaceae > Ilyomonas. Next base: position 74,935 of record CBDATZ010000008.1, on the reverse strand, counting down.
ATCAGCAGTTTTTCTTACAAACGCGGTTTGCCAAAAGATGAATCTGGTCATGGCGGCGGCTTTATATTTGATTGTCGCGGCTTACTAAATCCCGGCAGGTACCAGGAGTATAAATGTTGTAGCGGACTGGATAAAAACGTACAAACATTTTTGGAAGAAAAAACAAAAATGAACGATTTTTTAAACAGCGTTTATAACCTGGTTGATATTTCTGTTGAAGATTATATTAAACGAGGTTTTGATAGTTTGTCTATTTCTTTTGGTTGCACCGGCGGTCAGCACCGAAGTGTGTATTCGGCAGAACAAACAGCGCGGCATTTACGAAATAAGTATAATGTAACTGTTGAAGTCAATCATTTTAACATGGAAAACTGGGTGAAAGATTTATCTCCGCAAGCCGAGTTGGCAACAGCACAATAAAAGAGAATTACAGAATGGAAGTGGCAGCAAAAACAGAAGGTAATACGGAATCAATAACCAAAGCTATGATATTAGCTGCCGGTTTGGGCACAAGGCTGAAACCCTTTACAGATAAGCATCCCAAAGCATTGGTACAAGTTAATGAAAAAAGTTTGTTGCAACGTAACATCGAATTTATACAAAGCTATGGCATACAAAATATCATTGTCAATACACATCATTTTGCAGAGCAAATTGAACAAGCCATTACAACGAATAACGGCTGGGGAAGCAACGTAACTATTTCTTACGAAAAAGATGTTTTAGAAACCGGCGGCGGCTTACAAAATGCAATAACATATTTTGATAACACAAATAATTTTGTATTGATGAATGCGGATGTGCTCACCAATATGCCGTTAGATAAAATGATTGCGCAACATCAAAAAAACAAACCTTTAGTAACATTAGCGATAAGCAGTAGAAGCACATCGCGCTACCTGTTATTTACAAACAACAACGAGCTTTGCGGCTGGCGCAACGTAAAAACCGGCGAAGTAAAAATTGCCAAACAATCAGATGATTATAACGAAAAAGCGTTCAGCGGTATTCATATCATCAACCGTAAAATTTTTGATTTGATGCAACCGTTCAGTGGCAAGTTTTCTATTATAGATGTGTACTTACAACTGGCTGCCAAACAGTCAATTCAATCTTTTTCGCACGACGATTCTCTTTTTGTTGATGTTGGCAAACCGGAAAGTATTACGCTTGCCGAATCGCTTTTTGCATAATTTATATGAGAGTTTTAATACTTTGCAAAGACAAGCCAAAGAAAGATAGTTATTCTAATAATCTATTGCATTTATTACTTTTTTTATTTGTACAGAAGAATTATTCTGTTATAAAATCAGAAGGTTTACGTGAAGCAAAAAAGGTATCGCTGATAAACGATAATACAGTTTTTATTATTGAAGAATACAACAGTTTTCTTTCTTTTTTTAATGACATTCAGCTTTGGTTATTATTAAAAAAATGGCGTATTGATTGGCTTGTTCAGATAACGAAAGATAAGATGGTTTCATCATCTTTACCGCAGCTTATTATTGCAACGGAAACAGAAAGATTAGTTGTAAAAAATAAGCTTGCTTCTGTTGTTACAATTGCCGTTTCATCACAGTTTATAAAACAAAAATTGCTGGCAGAAGAACATTTTTCCAACAACAATATCCAGGTTTTACAAGCTGCGGCAGAAAATGATTTTGAGCCAATATCCTGGAGCGAAAAGCAATCTCTGAAAATGAGCCACGCGCAGGGGAAAGAATACTTTTTACTATTGGGAAAAGGTAACACATTAGCTTCGTTTATGTCATTACTAAAAGCATTTTCCGGCTTTAAAAAATGGCAGCACAGCAGTATGAAATTGATTGTTGCAGGAACAATTTCTTTTGTAAAAGAGAAAGAATGGATTGAAAAGTATAACACATATCGTTACCGCGAAGATGTTGTGTTTTTAAATACTTTATCCGAAAGCGAGTATGCAAAAATCTTAGCTGGCGCTTACGTATTTATTCATACACCAAAAAGAGATGATGATATAATGCCGCTGCTGCAATCTATGCAATGCCAAACGCCGTGCATATCATTCATTACAGAAACCATAAAAGAGTATGCAGGCAATGCGGCTGTGTTAATTGAGCCGGACAATTATGAACAACTTAGCGAGAAAATGATTTTGCTATATAAAGATGAAGCGTTGCGCAATCGCCTGATTGAAGCTTGTTCGGTTCAGGCTGATGTGTATTCAAAAAAGACTGCTTTGCTTCAGCTGGAAACGATTCTTCCGAAAAGCATCAATAAATAAAGATCAATTTAGTCGCTATTTTTGCCGCTTAATCCAAATACAAGCATGTATAATTCTAAGATAACAATAGATGTAAGAAGAGATGAAAGCAAACTGGTTGATAAGATAAGCTGGAATGCAACAGACAGTTCGATGGAAGACAAACAGGTTGCAAAAGCGTTGATGCTTTCGTTTTGGGACAATGCAGAAAAAACAGCTTTGCGTATAGACCTCTGGACAAAAGATATGATGGTAGATGAAATGACAGATTTTTTTTACCAGACTTTTATTACGATGGCAGATACGTACAACCGTGCTACACGTTATCCGCAACTGGCAGAAGATATGAAAGCATTTGCCAAAGATTTCATGAATAAATTTCGTGACTTGCAGGCAAAAGAAGTGAAGTAAAAAAGTTATGAACTTTGCGTTCTATAACTTCTTATACAAAGCAATATATCAATTCATTTGTAACACGCAATTTGCAATGCCTTATTAAATCAAAAATTATAACATTAACAACAAAATACTATGAGCCTGGAAACACAAGTCATGACAGAAATGAAAGATGCGATGAAGGCAAAGAACGAAGCAGGTTTGCGCGGTCTTCGTGCCATTAAAGCTGAAATTATAAAAGCAAAAACAGAACCCGGCGCTAACGGACAAATTACCGAAGATGGCGAGATGAAACTGATTCAGCGTCTTATAAAACAACGGAAAGATTCGCTCGAAATATTTACACAGCAAAATCGTCCCGATCTGGCTACCAAAGAGCAGGAAGAATTAGATGTGATTCAAAAGTTTATGCCCAAACAATTGAGCGAAGCAGAATTGAAAGAAGCTTTGCAAAAAATCGTTACTGAAACCGGCGCTTCGTCTCCTGCCGATATGGGAAAAGTAATGGGTGTGGCAACAAAACAACTTGCCGGTAAAGCTGATGGCAAAACCATTTCTGCAGCTGTGAAGGAATTATTGGCAAAATAAAAAGGCGCAAATGTGAGAAGCAAAACGTGAAAACGGTTTACCTTTTCGCTTTTACTTCTCTCCTTTCATGAATCATGCTTATTGATATTATATATCTTATTCTGTTAGCGTTAGCCATTTTCAGAGGTTACAGCAAAGGTTTTATTGTTGCTGTCTTTTCTTTTTTGGCCATTTTTATCGGGCTGGCGGCGGCGTTAAAACTATCGGCAACCGTTGCTGTATGGCTTGGTAAAAGTGCAAACATAGGTGAGCGGTTTTTACCTATACTTGCTTTTGCAATTGTATTGATTGGTGTTGCTATTGTAACTCGATTGGTAGCTGTTATGATAGAAAAAACATTGCAGCTTGCTATGCTTGGCATTATCAACAAACTGGCAGGAATAGTATTATATATCGTTTTATACACGATTGTTTTCAGTATTGTTTTGTTTTATGCAGAAAAAATTCCTTTATTGAAAGACGATACGATAGCAAGTTCGTATTTTTACGGTTTCGTGCAGCCCTGGGGACCAAAAGCCATCAGTCTGTTAGCTGATACCATTCCCCTTTTTAAAAACATTTTCCTACAGCTGGAAAACTTTTTTGCGCACATGGCTGAAAAAAGCAAATGAGGCACTTACAATAAAAAAAGTATTTTAGCAGCACTTAGATACTTTTGAAAAACGGTTTTTCAGGTTTATTTAAGACAAGCATATAATGGCATATCAATTAAAACAACAGGATAAATTTAAGTATATTGAAGAAGGCAGCGGCGAACCGCTGATACTGTTGCATGGCTTGTTTGGTGCATTAAGCAACTTTCAGGATTTGATTGATCACTTCAAAAATCAATATCTTGTTGTAGTTCCCTTACTCCCGCTTTTTGATCTGGATATTTTTCATACAACAGTCGGCGGACTCGAAAAATTCGTATTTAAATTCATCGAAGCCCGTAACTATCATAATATACATCTTTTAGGCAATTCGCTTGGCGGTCATGTAGCTTTGGTTCATATTTTAAAACATCCCGAGCGCATTAAATCACTTATTCTAACAGGCAGTTCCGGTCTGTTTGAAAATGGAATGGGCGATAGCTATCCCAAACGTGGTGATAAAGTGTATATAAGAAACAAAACGGAACTTACGTTTTACGATCCGAAGATGGCAACAGATGATTTGGTAAATGAGGTGTTTGAGATTACCAATAATCGTCTCAAGGTTATAAAAATTATTTCTTTGGCTAAAAGCGCAATACGTAATAATCTTGGTGAAGAATTAAACCAGATACATCAGCCAACGCTGCTGATCTGGGGAAAGAACGATACCATTACGCCGCCTTTTGTGGCAGAAGAGTTTAACAAGCTGATACCCAACAGCGAACTGCATTTTATAGATAAATGCGGACACGCTCCTATGATGGAAGTACCGGCGGAGTTCAACCATATTTTAGAAGCCTTTCTCAAAAAATTGAAACAGCCTGCTGCAACAATGGCTTGATTTTTTTTGTCTGTTTAAAAAAGGTTTTTAATGCTTGTAAATCAGCTTCCGATTGTGAACTACCCCGTAGTTCATTTATTCGATAAAATTTCTCTGGCTCTCCAGTTCATGGACGATTATGATGTGCAACATCTTCCTGTTGTTAATGGCGAGCAATATGCGGGTGTTATTGCTAAAACCGACTTGCTTGATGAAGATGAATCAGCAACCGTTGCGACATTAGAAATGAACCTGGCAAAAGTTTCTGTGCAGCCGCAGGAACATTTTTTATCAGCGCTCAAAATCGCTTCTGCCAACGATTTAACCGTACTTCCGGTTATTAATGCAGAAATGCAATTGCAAGGTGTTATTACAAATATCGAGCTTATGCATGCAGCGGCGGCATTTCAAAATGTAGAAGAAGCCGGTGCTATCATCGTTCTCGAAATGGAACGTATTCATTATGCTGTCGGCGAAATTTCCCGTTTGGTAGAAACTAATAATGCGAGTATCGTACAGTTAAATACGTTTACCGAAGCGGGAACCGGTTTATTCATCGTTACCATCAAACTAAATAAGACAGAGGTTTCAGATGTTCTTGCTACGCTGCAACGTTACGATTATACGATCCGTTATTTCTTTGGCGAAGAAGCTTATGAAAATGAATTGCGCGAGAATTACGATTTGTTGATGACGTATCTCAAAATATAAAAGCTCACAATATATCATTTGTTGCTGTTGCAAGCGAATGTTTATATTAACAGCTTTTGATAATTTGAAGAATCGCCTGTTGCAATTGAAGATTTGTTGTTTTCAATAGAATTGAGTTAATATAAATCAACTATCTTTTACCAAAAACCAACTTTTTATGAGTGAATATCATATTGGCAGCGCACTTAAGAATTTCATCAGCAAAAGCAATATCAAAAATGGTCTGCGCTCTGCCCAGATAGAAGAAGTCTGGCTGCAACTGATGGGAAAAACCATTGCCAAATACACAGAAAAAATCCATATTATCAACAGTACTTTATTTATTACAACGGCAGTCGGTCCATTAAAAAACGAATTGCTTTATCAAAAAGAAAAAATTATGGAGCGTGTAAACGAAGCGCTTGGCGAGAAAGTAATTACGAATGTGGTAATACAGTAGGCTAAATTCTTAATCACTCTCACTCAAATATTTGATTACTTTATTTTTTGCAGCATAGCTTACTTTCTTTTTAACAACCGCTTTTTCCATTACAAAATAAGTGGCATTTACACGAGCTGCAGTTTTCAAAACTGTGGCATCGCAGCGAAGAATATTTGTTCCGGCCGGCAAAGATTGTACAGCTTGCTGCGGCGAAGGCGTAATGACGAATAACGGAATCTGATGTGCCCTGCAAAAAGTATCAACCACATGAAATTCATCTGCCTGCTTGTTCCATTTGATAAAATTCTGAACAAAAGCCAAAACATATTTTGGCTGGTTTAAAATAGCTGAAGTCGTATCATTTCCACCAAGTGTTTGCAAAGCAAAATCGGTAATGGGAGGCGTTGCGGTTCCTTGTCTTACCAGTTTATCATAACGATCAACAAATTCATACGTACTGTCAAAATCATCCGGAAAATGTTCCTGGTCAAACTCAACTTCTTTACCCGCTTTTTTATATTTGAAAGTCAAAGCAAAGCTATCGCTGACAGCGCTGGCAGGCACTTTCATTTGTTCTAACAAATCATTGCCTTGCTTATATGGCAAACAATCTAACACAGGTAAATATGTAAGAACATAACTTTCGAAAAGCGATACGCCAACAACCGTAAACAATATAATAAAAAAAGAAAGCATCTTAAAACGAAACGCCTGTTCAATACGATTGCGGTTGATGAAAATAATAATGATCAGAATCAGCAGAATAATGTCTTTCAAAAAAGATTGGAAAGGTGATAAAGGAACACAATCGCCAAAACAGCCGCAGCTTTTAAACTTACCCGAATAAGTTGCATAGCCAGTTAAAAAAGTAAAGAAAATAATGAGCAGGAGAAGCAGCCAGCTAAAGAGTTTCATGCGCCAGCCAACAATAATTGCCACGCCGGCCAACACTTCAAACACATTCATTACAAGAGAAAGCGGCAAAGCATAATCGTTCAGATACGTCATGTGCCAGGCTTCAAAAAACTCCTGCATTTTATAGCTCAATCCAAGCGGGTCGTTCGCTTTTATCAATCCTGAAAAAATAAAAAGAACACCAACAATCCAGCGGATAACGCGTAATACGGAATTCCTTTTCATGTAACTATTTGCTGTTTTCTTCTATCAATATTAAAGCAAAAGCAGCATAGTTTATAATATCAATATAATTAGCGTCAATACCTTCACTGATAAGGGTTCTGCCTTCATTCAACAAAATCTGTTTAATGCGTAGCAACTTCACCAAAATCAAATCAACAAAGCTTTGCTGGCTCATATCGCGCCAAGCTTCGCCGTAATCGTGATTCTTAGCTATCATGGTTTGTTTCGCCATCGAAATTTGTTCGGTATAAAGTTGAGATGCAATTTGCGGAGCTAACTCTTCTATTGCAGAAGGCATTTGCAATTGAATCAATCCAATCGCAGCATAGTTCAAAATTCCTTTAAACTCGCCGGGAATATCATCGCTTACCATTTGTTCTTTTACTTCCTGTAAGGTGCGAATACGTAACGCTTTAATGAAGATTTGATCAACCACAGAAATGGTGCGCAGCACGCGCCATGACGTGCCGTAATCTATTGTTTTTTTATCAAAAATATCTTTGCAAACAGCAACGGCAGCATCGTATTGCTGAGCCGTTTTGGCGGCTGTATTTTCCATCATGATTATGTATCTTATTCCTGAGACAAATAAATTTTCTGCCGCAAGATAAGCATAGACTTACCAAGAAAATTACCAGTCTTTTTCGGGGTCGCGGGTATTTATTTTTTGTTTTTGAACTTGTTGCTGCAGTTGTTTTTCCTGGTCTTCCAGCATTTTAAATTTCTGTTCCATCATCTTCTTATCCATCTTAGGTTTCTGCTGCTCCGGTTGTTTTTTTTCACCTTTATTTTGCTGCGGTTGTTGCTTTGGCGGCGGCGGAACTTGTTTGGCAGCTAATGCTTTCTGTAAATTTTCGCGCGTATCGTTATCTGTCGGCGACAAACGCAACGATTGTTTAAAAGCATCTATCGCGGCATCTACTTTTTTTTGCTGAAGCATTGCTAAGCCTTTATTGTAGTAAGCTTTCGATTGCAAATCGGCATCTGTAGAACTGCCGATTATATCATCATAATTTTCGGCTGCGGCTTCTGTGTTATTGCTTTTCTGTTGCGCATTTGCCAGGTTAAATTTAGCAGCTGCATTTTTATTATCTTCCTGTAAAGCTTTGGTGTAATCTTTTATGGCTGTCGTAAAATCATTTTTCCGGTACGCTTCATTGCCTTGCTTTACAGCTTCATTTGTTTTTTGAGAAAACGATGAAAATGAAATAAAACTGAATGCTGAAAACAAAAAGCTGAAAGCCAGGATACGTAAGCGTTTTGGCTGTAGCCGAACGCTGATTGCTGAACGCTGATAATTTATACCCGGCACGTTATTTCTTTTCATACATTCTTCTCTTTTTCACTTCAGGAATAAAAATTTCAGCAACTAAAAACAGCAACATCAGCGCAGCGAAAGCCGGATATAAAGAACTATATTGATGATCGCCACCTTGCCCGTTAATTAATTTTTTTTCCCTGTTATTTAACTGCGAAGCGAGGTCTGTTGCCGTTGTTTCAGAATTATCGAGATGATAATAAATACCGCCGGTTTTTTCTGCAATCGTTCTCAGCTCATCCGGGTTCAGTTTTGATATTACCGTTTGCCCGTTGATGTCTGTTTTATAAACATTACCGGCTTCTATAATCGGCGCGCCTTCTTTGGTTCCGATGCCAACGGTATATACAATTACGCCATCATCGTACAACTGTTGTAATATCTCTTTTGTTTTTGTATTGTGATCTTCACCATCGGTAATCAATACAACTGCTTTGTATTTTTTTTCTTTTGTGTCTAACGAACTGCTGCAAATTTCCAAAGCGTTATTAATATTAGTTCCCTGCAACGGAACGGCGTCTGGCATGGCGTTGCTTACATATAATTTGGAAGCCGCAACGTCTGACGTCAACGGCATTTGCAAAACGGCTTGTCCCGCAAACACAACTAAGCCAACACGATTATCGCTCAACTGATCTATCAATAAACTAACACATTGTTTTGCTTTATCAAGCCTTGTTGGTTTTACGTCCTGGCTCAGCATACTTTTACTTACATCGAGCGCAATAATAACATCAATACCAGCGCGCTTTTCGTTATCGCCATTTGCCGGTTTGCGAAGATTTGCCAAACCTATAATACCAAGTATAATGGCAATAAGAACAGCAATAAATTTTGCATTGTATAATTTGGGAGAATAGTTATTGGTAAGATTATCTATCAGGTTTGCATCGCCCAATTCTTTGCGCACATTGCGCTTCCAGCGAAGCACAGCAACAAACAGCAGCGTAAGCGGAATGATAAGAAGTAAACCGAGCAGATATGTATTATTTTCGAAAGAAAGCATAGTAAAAAACTTAAAAGTAAAAAGTAAAAACGGAATGTTATTACGCTGACTCTACAATTAACTTTTACATTTTTACTTTTTATTTTTATCTATTTCTTCCCTTCAAAAAAGCCGAGTTGTTTTAAGATGCCTTTCAGGATGTTCATGCGTACCGTAACCATATCGATATTGTTCGGTCCTTCCACGTTCAATACAAAAAAATAAGGATGCTGGTTCTCTTCTATCCAGCCGACAACCCAGCCAAGCGCATCGCCGTTTTCTTTCGTTCCCCAACCTGTTTTATAGCTCAGCTGATAGTTTGCGTTGCTTTCCTGGAGCATTACTTTTTTCACAATCGTCTGCGGGCGTTTATCAAAAGGCAGCTGCTGAAAATATAATTTCTTCATCAAACCAAGTTCTTCATCAGGTTTTATTTTGAGTGAATTATCGAGCCAGAAAGTATCAATCCGGGTTGTTATTTTTTGTGTTCCGTAATGAAGGCTATCCAACCAAACCTGCATGGTATCTTTCCCGATTCTGCGGGCAACTTCCTGGTAATAAGGAACCGCCGATACTTTGAAAGCCTCAGTCATAGTGAGGTCTTTGTTCCAGGCGGCGATTGGTCTAACTACGCCATCCCATTTTATAATCATATTCTCGCCGGAAATTCTTCCGGTTTGCAAGCCAATTAACGAGTTGACAACTTTAAAAGTAGAAGCCGGCAAATAAGCAGAATCGCGGTAGCGAGGCAAATTATAAATGGTAAAATTTCCTTGCCCATTATCAAATAAACCAAAGGCTCCGGTTACTTTGTTGTCATCGAAATATTTTTTTAATGAATCGTCAACCTTAACATTGTTTGGCGTGCAGGCGTTTAACAGGAAACTGATAAACAGGAAAGCAAAAAAAGTTTGAAATCGTATCATTTATGAAATATTCTTTGATGAGCAAAAGTAATAGAGTGAAGGAGAATTGGTTGACTTAAGTTGATTTCGATAACTAATTTATCGAATTAATCAGGCGGCAAACAGAATAGATTTCTGTATTGCTTTCTCTTTATCCATTTTTGTATTTTATTGATATGAAAGATGTGTTAGGTCAAGCGATGTACGATTATTATTGTAAATTAAAACCTTCTAAACTTTGGATACATAACACGTACGGCGAAAAGGAAGATATGCCGGTAAAATTATACTTCAGAGATAAAGAAAGAATGCCACGTTTGGAGCAAATTGCTTTGCAGGAATGCAAAGGAAATGTTCTTGATATTGGTGCAGGCGCAGGCAGCCATGCTTTGGCATTGCAGGAAAGCGGACACGAAGTAACCGCCATTGATATATCGCCAAAAGCTGTAGAAATTATGAAATTACGCGGCGTAAAACAAGCGCAGGTTCGTAATGTTTTTGCTTATGATGAAAAGCAATTTCAAACCATATTATTGTTGATGAATGGAATTGGTTTGGCCGGCGATATAGCAGGCTTGCGGCGTTTTCTACAACATGCAAAAACATTGCTTCATCAGGAAGGACAAATGATTTTTGATTCGTCGGATGTAGCTTATTTATACGATTATAAATTACCAAATCAAGAAAATTATTATGGTGAAATTGCTTATCAATATGAATATAAAAAACAGAAAACAGATTGGTTTACCTGGCTTTATATTGATCGAAAATTGCTCTTGCAAATTGCAACCGAAGAAGGTTGGCAAGCAAGTGTTTTATTTGAAGATAAATTTGACCAGTATCTTGTAAAGCTTACCATAAAAGAATCGTTATGAAGTTGTCTTTTTTGTGTGCCTTTTTATTTTGCTTATATATTTCATGTTCATCGCCAAAATACAATCATCCGCACGCAATTATACAAACCGATGCAGGCGATATTGAAGTTGAATTATATACAGATAAAGCGCCGCAAACGGCAGGTGCATTTCTTCGTAATGCTGATGCTGGTTTATATAGAGCCAGTTCTTTTTACCGCATTTTAAATCATGATAATCAACCATCGAATGCCATCAAAAGCGATTTGATACAAGGTGGAGTCTGGAAAACAAATTACGCAAAAGCTCAATCGTTACCTGATATTCCGCATGAATCTACAAAGCAAACCGGCATCCTGCACAAAACAGGAATTTTGTCTATGGCAAGGTTAGAACCCGGCACTGCTAAGTCTGAATTTTTTATTTGTATGGATGATCAGCCTGGTTTTGATTTTGGCGGCGACAACAATCCTGACAAACAAGGTTATGCCGCCTTTGGTAAAGTTGTAAAAGGAATGAACGTTGTTAATACAATTTATAATCGTCCAGAAAATGATCAGGCTTTCACGCCGCCGGTTGTAATTATCAATATTAAACGACTATGATAATTATAAATTATGAATTATAAATTAAGAGTTGCCAATCTGTAAACGAAGACCGATTACAGGCATTAATAATTCATAATTACAAATTCATAATTCCCGTTCTATTTTTGCCGGATGAATACTTCACATGTGCGTGTTCGTTTTGCGCCTTCGCCAACAGGTGGCTTGCATCTTGGCGGTGTAAGAACCGTATTGTTTAATTACTTATTTGCAAAGCAGCACGGCGGAACTTTTATAGTTAGAATAGAAGATACAGATCAGAATCGTTTTGTGCCCGGCGCCGAAGAATATATTTTTGAAACGCTTGCCTGGTGCGGCTTAGAGCCTGATGAAAGTGTTTTGCACGGCGGCAATTTTGCGCCATATCGTCAAAGCGAGCGCAAAGCAACCTATAAGTTATATGCAGAGCAATTGGTGAATGATGGTTATGCATATTATGCGTTTGATACACCGGCAGAACTGGAACAAATGCGCAACACTTATAAAACAGAACATGCCACAGCACAATATGGCGTTACCACGCGTGGTTATATGCGCAACTCATTAACGTTAGGTGAAGATGAAACAACAAGATTGATTAGTGAAGGCGTGCCTTATGTAATTCGTATAAAAGTGCCCGATCAGCCGGAAGATGTTGTATTTACAGATATGATTCGTGGTGAAGTGAGCTTTAATACATCAACAACAGATGATAAAGTTTTACTGAAAGCCGATGGAATGCCGACCTATCATTTAGCTGTTGTAGCAGATGATTTTTTAATGAAGATTACACATGCGTTTCGGGGTGAAGAATGGCTGCCAAGCGCGCCGGTTCATATCTTGTTGTGGCGCTATTTATTTGGCGAAGATAAGATGCCGCAATGGGCGCATTTTCCTCTCATATTAAAACCCAATGGCCATGGAAAATTAAGCAAACGCGATGGCGCAAAGTTTGGCTTCCCGGTGTATGCTAAAAACTGGGTTGATCCGAATACCGGAGAGATAACGCCGGGTTTTAAAGAAACGGGTTTCTTACCGGAAGCTTTTATCAATATGCTGGCTTTACTTGGCTGGAATGATAATACGGGTCAGGAAATATTTACTCTACCGGAACTAATAGAAAAATTTTCGATTGAACGTGTTCATAAAGCCGGCGCTAAGTTCGATTACGAAAAAGCAAAATGGTTCAACCAGGAATGGATAAAACGCTTGCCGGCTGCGCATTACAGCCAACAAGTAAGAAAATTATTTGAAGAAAAAGGCATTTCAATTCCATCAGAAAATGAGTTTACCAAAGTGCTTGATTTGGTAAAAGAACGCTGCACTTTGTTGACAGATTTCATTGAACAGGCGGCTTACTTTTTTCAATCGCCACACACCATTGATATTAGTTCCATAAAACCAAAATGGAATAAACAAAAAGCTATATTTTTTACAGAAGTTATTAAAAGTTTTGAATTTTCAGAAACCTGGCAGCACGCTGAAATAGAGAATACATTTAAAGAAATTGTAGCGGCCCATTTACTAAAGCCCGGCGACTTAATGCTTCCATTTCGTATTATGCTGGTTGGCGGAAAATTTGGTCCCGGCATTTTTGAAATAGCAGAAATTATTGGCAAGGAAGAAACAGTAAAACGCATAAAACATACATTGCAATTGCTTTCCTAATATTGATTCTTATAGCATTCATTACATTATAACAGGAATGTCTTTCTATTTATCGTAACTAAAACTAAGTTTGTAATTATGAGGAAGCAATATATTGACATGAATGTATTTGCCGTTATAAATGATCATCAGACTTACAATAAATACTTTACCTTTTTTATCCGCACCAGAATTTGAAAACGAAGTCAGGAATAAGATTTTTATTCTATTATTAAAGAAGCAAGAATTATAAAAACAAGCGATGTTTCTCAATTTTTAAGAAGCTTTTACAACAAAAACTATTTGTGTTTTTAATTATTGAAAACGTAAAAGGCACGTTATTTTATACTAAACTTTACCTAAATAATACTGTTTACATCCATTAAAAATGAATTAAACTGAAACAAATTAAAACATAATGATGTTATTTTACATCATTATTTATTATGGCTACATTAGGTTTAATTACGGTTTTATATAAAAGCAATGAGGTTCTCGAAGATTTTATAAAAAGCCTTTCTAATCAATCTTATACCGATTATCATCTTTACATGGTTGATAATTCTTCTTCTGAACAAACCGATAAAATCATTGAAAAACTTTTTGCAAAATATTCTCTTCCGGCTTATACACATATAAAAAATCAGGAAAATACAGGTGTTGCTAAAGGAAATAATCAAGGTATAGAACTTGCTTTACGCGACGGTTCTTCACACGTCATCTTGTTAAATAATGATATTGATTTTCCGCAAACAAATCTGCTTGCCGAAATGATGGATTACGCAGTTCGGAAAAACGAAGATATTATCATACCAAAAATATTTTACCACGGAACCCGAAAAATATGGCTTGCCGGCGGCTATTTTATTCATTATAAAGGTACTTCTGAAGCCATAGGTGATCAAAAGCAAGACGATGGCAAGTATGACGAAATCAAATATTTTAATTACGCTCCTACCTGCTTTATGCTCATCAGCAAAAAAGTATTTGGTAAAATCGGGCTGATGGATGAGCGCTATTTTGTGTATTATGATGATAATGATTTTATATACCGTGCAATAAAAAATAAATTTAAAATTTTATACCTGCCTTCCCTAGAAATCTTTCATAAAGTATCTGTCAGTACCGGCGGTTCCGAATCTTTATTCTCCGTTTTCTATGCAGCCCGTAATCGTGTTTATTTTATCCGTAAACTTTATAAATTTCCCTTAAAGCAATTTGCGTTAAGTTATGCTATTCTTACACAGTCGGTTAGATATTTACAATTCAATAAAGATAAAAAGAAAACATTGCTAAAAGCCTTTAAAGATGGCTTTGCAATGCCCGTTAATTAAGTAAAACAACCATGAGCAAAAATATTTTAATTACCGGCGGCGCCGGATTTATAGGTTCCAACCTGGCACTTAAACTAATTGAAAAGGGACATAAAATTTCGGTTCTCGACAATCTCTCCCAACAGATACATGGCCATGATCCCGAAAAAACATCTTCTTCATATCAATTAATTGTTGGGAAGGTTAATTTTATAAAAGGTTCTGTTACATCTGCCGTTGATCTTAGAAAAGCCATTTCAGGTCAGGATGTTATAGTTCACCTTGCAGCTGAAACCGGCACAGGTCAATCAATGTACCAGATTGAGCATTATGTAAATGTAAACATACGTGGTACAGCTATTTTGCTTGATATTCTTGCTTCCGAAAAGCACCAGGTAAAAAAGTTAGTTGTCGCTTCCTCGCGTGCTATTTATGGCGAAGGAAAATATCTGAGTGAAGAAAAAGGATATGTTTACCCGGAACACAGAAAAGATAAGGATATGCAGCAAGGCGATTTTGAAGTAAAATACCCGGGCTGCACAAAACCTCTGCAATTAGTAGCTACCGACGAAAGTTCAAAAATTCATCCTTCATCAATCTATGGCATTACTAAACAAAACCAGGAGCAAATGGTAATGACTATGTGTCCGAAGATTGGTGTTGCCGGAGTTGCATTCCGATATCAAAATGTATATGGACCCAACCAATCGCTTAACAATTCTTACACCGGCATTCTCTCTATTTTTTCAACACTTATAAAAAATGGTAAAGCCATCAACATATTTGAAGATGGTAAAGAAAGCCGTGATTTTGTTTTTATAGATGATGTTGTAGATGCCACTATTCTCGGCATTGAAAAAGAAGAAGCTAATAATGAAGTGTTTAATGTAGGTAACGGCATTTCTACCGATGTTTTTACAGTTGTAAACGAATTGATGGCTGGTTATAACAAGCAGGTTCCTGTAAATGTTTCAGGCAATTACCGGCTTGGCGACATCAGGCACAACTTTGCCGATATTACAAAAATAAGTTCACTGTTAGGATTTCAGCCCAAAGTTGATTTTGCAGAAGGTGTAAAGCGATTTACAAAATGGGTGAACACGCAAACGGTTACCGAAAACAATTACCAAAAGTCAATAGACGAAATGAAAGAAAAAGGCTTATTTAAATAAGCCTTTTTCTTTTGATCAACTTTTATAATGATGGATATTATGTTGAGAATAGTTTGCCAGACCAAAATAAATGCGCCAGGTTAGAAAAATTTCATAAGACGGCTGTCTCATTATGAAACTTTTATTCTCGAAAACAGTCAGTAGGAGTATGAATATTATAGAAATACCATCATTTTAAAAAATGGCCTTTGGTTTGCTTATTTACCGAACTTTAAAACCAATATTTTCTTTTTTATAAAATTGCAGCAAACAAGTAGAATATAAATACTGTTATATGCATAAAAGATATAAAGTTTTATTGGTTGATATTTACTTGCTATATCATTTTTTTAGAATTGACTTAAAAAATTTATGAAAGATTTTTTTGAAAACATTTTAAGCGAGTATTCTGTTTTTTAAATATTGTATTTGAACTTTGCAGGAAATTATCAACCAAACAAATTCAGTTTTAAACTGAGTCAAATTATAAGAAAATCAGAAAATTGTTCTAATTCTGAGATGAGAACTTAACTGAAACAAACTTTTTTATGTATAAAAACGTTTTTTTTTAGCCGAATAAAATGTAGCTTTATTTAAAAGCAAATGCGTAATAACCAAACTATCACGTTACAAATTGGAATCAATAATTTATTCAATAAAATTTTATTCTTAATAAAGGCTTACAAAGTCTAACAAAAATTCTTACAAAACAGGATAAACATGCAAAAAAATCAAAATAGTTTTCTCAGTTCAGTAAAATTTCGCTACCTGCCTTATTGGCCGCTGTTTACTGCTCTGATAATTGTCTGCTTTGTACTGGCTTACATTTATATAAGTGTAACGTCGCCTGTATATAATGTTGCTGCAACCATTTCTATCAAAGATGAAAAAAAGGGTGTAGAAGACTCGAAAATCCTGGAATCTTTAAATATTTATTCCGAAAAAACCATTGTTGAGAATGAAACAGAAATACTTCATTCCAAAATGTTAGTACAAAACGTAGTAAAAAATTTAGGATTCTACGCTCCTGTTTCCGAAAAACTCCGCTTCAGAACAGCTTCTGCGTACACAACATCTCCCATTTCTATTCAGGTTCAAAATCCGGATAATATAAAGGAAACAAAAATTCCGGTGAATTTTACGTATGATAAAAGTGGTCAGATTCATATCGCCAACAGCAATTATCCTTTAAACCAATGGGTAAATACACCTTACGGTGTTTTAAAATTTGAAAAAAATAAAAAACAAATTGAGCAGCCAAAAGGTCCATTGTCGTTTTCGCTGATTAATGTTTCGAAACTGGCAAACCTACTTGTGCTGGGTTTAGAAGTAAATACATCGAGCAAAGTATCTACTATAATAGATCTTACTTATAAAGATGAGGTGCCGCAACGTGGTGTAGACTTCTTAAACAACCTGATTGCAACCTACAGCCAGGATGCCGTAAAAGAAAAAAATAATTTAGCCTCAAACACGCTTACATTTTTAGACGACAGGTTAAAAAATGTTGAAGGTGAATTGAGCGATATTGAAGCCAAAATACAGCAGTATAAAGCACAGCAAGGTGTATTTGATCTTAGCGAACAAGGAAAAGTTTTCCTACAGAATGTGGGTGAAAATGACCAGAAGGTGGCAGACATTAATGTACAGATGTCTGTATTAGACCAGATTGAAGATTTTGCAAAATCTAACGATAATAAGGTTGGTATTGTGCCAATAGCAAATGGTGTAAGCGATCCGGTATTAACGGCGTTAGTAGAAGATTTGAATTCATCGGAGCTTGAATACGACAAGCAAAGAAAAATAACAGGAGAAAATAACCCGATTGTTGTTGGAATAGCCGATCGTATTACTAAAATAAAACAAAGCCTTCAGGATAATATTAAAACCCGAAAAAGTAGCTTAGTAGCCAGCCGTAAAAATTTGTCTGCAACAAATGGTGGCTATTCTTCCAACTTACAGACAATACCACAAAAAGAAAGAGAATTGTTGGAAATTAGCAGGCAGCAAGCTATTAAAAGCAGTGTTTATTCTTTCTTATTACAAAAGCGCGAAGAAACAAACTTAACTTATGCTTCAGCAGTAGCTGACAGCAGAGTAATAGATCCGGCACAGGCGGATGAGTTTCCCGAAAGCCCAAAAAAATCTTTCGCTTTTATAGCCGCACTCGTTGCAGCCTTAGGTTTAGGAATTGCTTTTGTAAGCGCTAAAGAATTATTTAGTACCAAAGTGTTGTTCCGTAACGATATAGAAAGCTATTCGGATATTCCTATTGTTGCAGAATTAACCAATGTAAAAAGTGATAATATCATTGCAATCAACTCACCTAATAATCATTTTATTACTGAGCAGTTCAGGCACTTGAGAGCTTCTATTGGTTTGTTTAGTAATCGAAAACTGCAAAAGAAAATTTTAGTTACCTCGAGCATTACAGGCGAAGGCAAAAGTTTTGTTAGCAACAATCTGGCGGTTAGTCTTGCTTCGACTCAAAAAAGAGTTGCTTTGATTGATTTGGATTTACGAAGTCCAAGAACAACGGAACTTTTTAACCTCAGTAAAAACTCGGGTGTTATTAATTTCCTGGAAAGTACTTGTACAGTTGAGGAAATTGTTTTTCAATCTGAATATAATAATTTATTTATAATTCCTGTTGGTACCGGCGATGTTGACCCGACTGAAATATTACTGAATGAAAAGCTGAATGATTTGTTTCATTACCTGGAAGGAAAATATGATTATGTAATTGTAGATACGGCACCGGTTGACCCGGTTGCAGATGCTTACCTTCTTACTGAATATTGTGATATGACTTTGTTTGTAGTAAGACATGGTTATACTCCAAAAGCCATGATTCAATCGTTAGAAGAAAGCGGCAAATTAAGAGATCTGAAAAATCCGGTAATCATTTTCAATTCCGTAAAAGGCAGAGGTTTCTTTAAGAAAGGATATGGACGTGGTTATGGATACGGAAATAAATATCAATATAAGAATGAAGTATATAAAACAAAAGCCATTGACGAAAAGCTTGGATGATTGTTTTATTACAAACAGCACTTACTAACATAAGATTTTTTTGCTTAGCAGGTATTTTTTTAAGTAATAAAAAAGCAATACGCTTATACTATGCAATACAATTCTTATGAAACCAGATTGAATAACGGTAAATAGGCTTATGCAGATTGTTGGGTTGAATCGAAAATTTTTTCAAAAATATTCTCTTAATAAACAGACAATTATTAACAGGCTAAAGACAACCGGTCTTTATTTATTGGTTCCCGTTATAAATTTTAGTGTATCTGTATTTACTTCTCCGGTTTTTGCAAAGTACATGACACCAGAAGAGTTTGGCTATTTTGGTTATTTAAACTCGATTGGTCTTTTTCTGGTTTGTTTTTATAGCCTTTCGTTTCCGGCTTACCACATGACTATCTTCTTTAAAGAAACAGAAGAGGGACGAAAAAACGTATTGGCTACTCTTGTATTATTTAGTTTATTATGGAATGTTGTTTTCTTTCCAATTAGTTGCCTGGGCGTGTTCTGGTACATGAAATATTCTAACTCAACTTTGCCCTTCTTTCCATTTGCAATTTTAGTATTTACAGGTGCTGTGTTAAGTACTTATAAGAGCTTTGTACAGGTTAATTATCGCCTTGGTCAAAAGCCGTTTTTGTATTTCCTTTTTGTGTCAGGCTACCGCGTGTTAACCACTATTTTGTCACTTTATTTTGTTGTTAACGAAAAAATGGGACTATATGGAAGAATCTTAGGTGTTTTGATTGTTGAAATTTTATTTTTTCTTATTTCCTTAGTTCATGTACTAAAAGATCAACCTCTGGTTATCAGAAAAAATGTATTACGAAATGCGTTTAAATTAGTTCTTCCGCTTTTGCCAGCCTCTTTTCTGTATTTACCATTATTAACTTATGATAACATTGCGTTGGAGCGTTTGCATCGTCCCAAAGAATTAGGATTGTACAATATCGGAAAAAATATAGGCGCTTATCTATACACAGCATTATTTCCGTTTTATCAAACTTTTGAACCGGATATTTATAAAAATACGGTTCTCAGAAATATCCAAGCTATAAAAAAAACCACTCTCTTTTTAATCCTTTTGGTTTCAATCAGTTTAGTTGGATTCTGGCTGTTTTCTCCTTTTCTTATTAATTATCTTACAGCAGGAAAGTATAATGATGCTATGAAATATGCAGATATAGTAGCTGTTACAAGTTGCTTAATGATAATCTATTCAATTTTTGATGCGATGATTAATGCTTTACACGATACTAAGAAAAGCTTACTTATCAATGCTATTGCAGCAACTACTTGTGTGGCTCTTTATACTATAACTGCGCAGTATTTTCAGGAAACAGGCGTTGCCGTATCGAATGTAATTGCATACGCCCTTATGATTTTTTTGCAGATATTTTTTATTTCAAAAAAATTAAAAAAAGATCCTGTTGGTCAGCCTGTTTCATAAATACCTGTAAGCTTAAAGAGAAAGACTACACTTACAATTTAGAATTATTGTATTAATAACAAATGGAAAAAAAATCCAAACTTTATTTTTTAGCGAGTTATGGGCAGTTGGGCAATCAACTTGCCAGTATAGCCCATTTGCTTGCTTTTGCAGCTAAATATAATTATATCATTGTTTATCCCAAATTAGATTACTTTGATAAGTTTTTGAATGTAAACAATTTAAAATCAGGTAATATCCGCTTTAGTAAGTTACTTTCTCATTCTTCTATTTTTAATTATGCAAACAAGATTATCGGCATTATTTGTTTAAATCGAAATCGTAATTTTTTTCAAAAAATTCTTTTCATTAATACACCTTTTATTGTTGAAAAAGAATTTATTTCTTACAAAAGACAAAGGTCTATTGTTGTTACAAACTGGTTTTTTAGGTATTATGATGGCGTAAAAAAATATCAGAATTTTGTGCGCGATAAATTGTCTTTTAATGAGGTTAACTTTAACAATGCCCGGCAAATCTTACTCACTATAAAAAATAACTTTCCTCATTGTACATTAGTTGGTATTCATGTACGCAGAGGCGATTACAAAACATGGATAGGTGGAAAATATTTTTATAGCAATGCAGAGTATTATGCAAAAATGAAATGTATTGCTTCTCAGTTAGATGAGTGTTTGTTTATTATTGTTTCGAATGAGGAATTGATATTTGACGATGAAGAAAATCTGAATATTATTTATGCCAAAGGTTCATCTGCTGAAGACATATTTCTCCTTTCTCATTGTAAGTATATTTTAGGACCACCAAGTACATTTTCGAGTTGGGCAGCTTTCTTAGGCAACCAGGATCTTTTATTTATGGAAACCAAAGATGAAGATGTATCTCTCGATAGATTTAATAAATATTTTTTATAAAAGTTTATCGCCTAAGCTCATAAATCAGATAATTTTTTTTATAGATGAACAAAAAGAAAATTCTTCACATAACAACATTTAAGAAAGGAGGCTCAGGTATAGCTGCTTTACGTTTACACAATGCTCTTTTGCAACACGGTTATGAAAGTAAGTTTTTGTTTCTTTATAAAGGGGAAGAATCTGATACCGCATTTCAATATCATAAAAAAATTCATCTTTTTGATTTAGTGCTGCGTGTTCTTAAGAAAATAGGGTTACCGCTGAATATGGAACAAAAAAACGATTTTTCAATCAGAAAATATAAATATAAAATTGAGCTTTTTTCTTTTGCTAAAACACCTTATCCCAATGTGCACCAGCATCCGCTCGTAAAAGAGGCAGATATTATTCATCTTCATTTTATCTCGAATTTTATTGATTTTAAAACATTTTTTCGTTATAACGAAAAACCAATTGTATGGACGTTACATGATATGAATCCATTTCAGGGTGGTTTTCATTATAAAGAAGACGAAAATCGTTTTCGCAAGGCTATGATAGATGTGGATGACGAGCAAATCAGACTAAAAAAAGAAGCTTTAAATAGTGTGCCGCTGTATAAGCTTACACTAGTAACTCCATCCAAATGGTTACAACATTTGTCTGAACAATCTGATTTGCTGAGCAGGTTTCCTCATTATTGTATTCCGAATGGAATTGACACAGATATTTTTACAATAAACAAAAAAAGTAAAAGCCAAAAGAGTAAAGTCAACATTTTGTTTGTAGCAGAAAGCCTGCACAATTACAGAAAAGGTTTTGATTTTATTTTAGAAATATTACAAGACAAAACCATTCTTAACAGTTGCCATTTTACAGCTGTGGGTCATGTAAAAAAATCTTCACAGCTTCCGGAAATAAAGTATGAAGGAAGCATAAATGATGAAAAGAAAATCAGCCAAATTTATAATGATGCAGATATTTTTTTGTTGCCAAGCCGGGAAGACAACCTTCCCAATGCAATGGTAGAAAGCCTTTGCTGCGGTACGCCTGTGGTTGGCTTTAATATAGGTGGTTTAACAGAAACAATTACCAATGGAGAAAATGGTTATTTAGCAAATGAAATGTCTGCAAAAGGTTTAAAGGAAGCGTTACTGATTTGTATTAAGAACATAGATAAGCTTGACCGAAGCACAATTTCTGAAATTGCGAAATCGAAATTTTCGACCGAAACACAAGTAAAAGCTTTTGGTAAGTTGTATGAAAAATTGCTTTATTTAAATCTTCTAAAAAGCTAATTGCTGAATAAAATTTTGAAAATGAATGATCCTTATTGTTTATAATATATTATTAAAATGATAGCTCAAACATTATCTGCAAATACAGTAAAAGATATACAAAAAGAAAAAGTCTTTGACTGGACGTTACTTCTTACAACCGCTATGCTTATCCTATGTGGTTCTTTTACATACTCAATTTATCCACCACCGGTAAACGCAGTTGCTTTGGCTCTAATGGTTGGTTTATTCTATAATAACCTTCACAGGCACGACTTAGTGTCATTCTTCTTACAATTATTTATCGGTAATTTTTTTATTTTTGGAATTAAGTTTGGCGGCAATTACAACATATCTGCTTTTGCTTCAATTGTTTTTTATATGGCTATAAATGGTAAAATTACTTTTACCACCTCTTCAGTTTTAGATAAATCAATCAAAACAGCTTTGTTACTTTGGTTGATTATGGATTTTTTGAGTGTTACGGGTGGTAACACTTTTCCGGCAGGAATTGAATTACAAAACTTTTTTGCATTTGGAATGATGTTGTTTTTATTTTATTTTCTGTCTAAGATGCCACTTACAGAAAATAATATTTATAAAATAATTCTTATAATATGTATTTTTTTTAGTTATGAATTTATAGTAGCCGTAAACCAGAAATACGTATTTTATTACTCTCCGTTTCCATTTTTTCCAAATATTGACGAGAATATTGAATTTGATCTTAACATTGTAAGAAGTGGTTCTACACTCAATAATTTTGAAGCGTTTGCCGAATTTTGTGCATCGCTTATTGGTCTACTTCTTCCTGGCATATTAAGTGGAAGCTCTCTTAAGAAGAATAAATTCTATTTTTATTTAAGCCTATTTACTATACTTATCGCTCTTATATCTATTGTATTATCGGGTACACGGTCTTCCATATTGCTATTACCTATGATCTTTATTTCGGCAGTTATCATGCTCGGCAAAAGATTAAAATCACGAATTATTGTTTTATTAATTGTGGGTTCTACCGGACTGTTTTTGCTAAACAACATTTATACTTTTATTGACACGAGTGTATTTCAGGAACGAACGGAAGAGAGTGTAGATTTTCAGCATATGACATTAGAAAGCATCATAAATGGAGATCAGCTTAATCGGGGCGGATTATTTCCGTATGCTATGGATCAGGTAAAAAAAACAAATCCCTTCATAGGTAGAGGTTATTTTGTGTCTCCGGATGAATATCGGCTTGTTCACTTTGGAAAGGAGCAAAATAATATGGCTGGCGTGTCCGATTATCATAACCTTTATATGAGTTCTTACGTAATGTGGGGACCTTGGGGTTTTTTGTGTATGATGTTTTTATTTATTCATTCATTGGTGGCAGGTTGGAAAACATATTGGTCGATAAGAAAGAAAGATCATTTTACAACAGATACTTTATTAGGCTTTAATATCTTGTTTCTTTTTCTATTAGTAAACCAATTTAAAATTCAGTTTATCAGAGATATTAACTATTTCACTATTATCCTGTTAATGCTTGTGTTTTATATTTCACTTACTAAATATGTGAAACAAGGTATTGGCATAAAATAAGTATTATTACTGTATTTATAAATTTTAAAAAATGCAACTTACTTTCTGCATGGAAACAGCTGTTCTTATTATAACATTTAATCGAAAAGAGAAAACGTTTTCTTGCTTACACATACTGAATGAGCAACCTCTTACTGAAAATAGTAGATTAGCAATTTATCTTACAAATAATGCTTCAGCTCATGGTACTACAGAAGTTGTAAAAACAGTTTTTCTCAATGCAGATGCCTTTCACGATACTGGTTCACTTTTCTGGACTGGCGGAATGAGGGAATCATGGATATAAGCACAGAAAGATAATCCTATTTTTTTTTGCTAGTTAACTATGATACCATCTTGAAAAAAATTGCAATCAAAAATCTGTTTAAGATTTTTATTACTGTTTTACAACAGCATAGCAAACTATCTATTTGTGTAGGCAGTACAAAAGAAAGCATTACAGGCATTACGAGTTACGGCGGAAGAAAATTATTTTCTCCAGAAAGAGTTAAAAATTACATTATACAAGACAACGAAACTTTTGCTGAATGCGATTTAGATAATGCCAATATAATGCTGGTACCTCGCGAAATTTCACAGCAAATAGGTATGTTGTCATCTTCTTATACTCACGGTATTGCTGATTATGACTATACATTAACAGCGAAAAAGAATGGCTTTCCGGTTGTTGTTGCACCAGGCACTTTGGGGTTTTGCGAAGACGACCATGGCAAGAGCTGGAAATCTCAGAGTACAAGTTTAAAAGACCGGATTAAATATTTATACAGTCATAAGGGATTGGCTTATAAAGAATATTTATATTTTATTAAAACCCATTTTCCATCTCATTATTATGAAGTCGTAAGTAAGCTTTAGTTAAAAACATTGTTTCCATTTTTGTGGGATTCTTTCAAAAAGTAACGAAACATCCTAAACATATTATCAAATAGATGAATAAAAAATCTCCCTGCATCGTTTATTTAACACAAACAGCTGCGCCTTACCGTGAACGAATGCACGAGCTGATAAAAGAGCAAAATCCTTGTTATGCCGTTATTTATTGCGCCCGCCTGGAGCCAGACAGAATCTGGAAGGTTGAAACAGGCAATTATGAGCAATATTTTCTTACAGATAAAGCAGATCATTTCGTGCATAATCATCCGGAGATATGGAAGCTTTTAAACAAACTAAACCCGGATGTTTTAATTATCACAGCTTTTAAACCAACTATGTTATACGGTGTCTTTTGGTGCATGTTGAAACGAAAAAAACTCGTTGTATATAATGATGGAACGTATGTATCTGAACGTAATTTCTCTTTTGCCCAGAAAACAATAAGAAAATTTGTTTTTAGTCAGACAAAAGCATTTGCAACACCAGCTAAAAGCGGTTTTGATTTATATAAAAGTTATGGTGTACCGGAACGCAAGATGTTTAAGAGCTGCCTTTGTATAGATAATGCAAGGTTTACGCCGTTACCCATGGAAAGCAGGGAATATCATATTATGTTTTCGGGGCAAATTGTAGAACGAAAAATGCCGATGTTTTTTGTAGAGATAGCAAAAATATTAGACAAACAAATTCCAAATTTGAGAGTATTAATTATTGGAGAAGGCGATATGCGACAACAAATGCTGGCAGAACTTGAAAAAAATAATATTAATTATTATTTCGCCGGCTATCTCGATCAGCAAACACTTCCTTCTTTTTATGCAAATGCAAAACTGTTTTTGTTTCCTTCTCTTAACGATCCCTGGGGCGTAGTGGCTAATGAAGCCTGCGCTTCCGGCACGCCTGTAATCACTTGTGATAACGCTGGTGCAGCTAATGATTTAATTATAAATGGTGAGAATGGCTATGTATTGCCTTTGGATGCGGATATATGGGCAAAGCGCGCCTTACACTTGCTTAACAACAGAGAACTGCTTGATTCATTTTCTGCTAATGCTGTTCGTCTTGTGCAGCCCTTTAATCATCAACAGGCAGCTAACGGGCTTCTCGCTGCAGTAAACTTCGCGTTATCATAAATGGCAAATTTATTGCTATATATGGCCAAACTAAAAACGCTACTTATTTTATCATAATTTATACGAATCACTTCCGGGTAAAATTTAATATTAAAACATAAAATTTTTACTCAAATAAGTAATAAGTAAAATTTATAAAGAAGGATGAAGAAACCAAAAGTGCTGTTTATTTTACACCTCCCGCCTCCTATGCACGGTGCCGCTATTGCGGGACAATATATTAAGCAAAGCATACTTATTAATGAGGAATTTGAAGCCGATTATATTAACCTCGCCACGAATAAAATATTAAGCGAATCGGGCAAAGGAAGTTTTAAAAAGATATTCACTTTCAGTCGTCTCTTAACACAAATCATTACAGCTCTTAGCAAAAAGAAATATGATCTGTGTTATATAACTCTTACTTCATCAGGCGCTGGTTTTTATAAAGATTTTATTGTTGTCTCTGTCGTAAAATTATTTACAAAAAAAATCATCTATCACTTTCATAATAAAGGGATTAGCGATAAAGAAAATAAAATTCCGGCTTCACTTTACAGATATGTATTCAAAAACACAAAAAGCATTTTGTTGTCACCTTATCTGTATTATGATATTCAAAAATATGTGAGTGAAAAAGACATATTTTATTGTCCGTGTGGTATTCCGGTAAATAAACTTACAGATCGCTCAGTAGAACGGGCAGCAAAAAAACAACAATTTTATAACCCTACGCAGTTGTTATTCTTGTCGAATATGATGCGTGAAAAGGGTATTTTTGTATTATTAGATGCCTGTGAACAACTTAAGAAAAACGAACTTTCTTTTGAATGTCATTTTGTTGGAGGATGGTCCGAAATATCGGAAGAAGCATTCAATAATAAGATAAAAGATAAAAATTTGTCAGAAGTAGTATTTGCACATGGACCAAAATATAATGAAGAAAAAGCAATCTTTTTTTCCAAAGCAGATATTTTTGTTTTCCCAACATTCTATCATTACGAAGCATTTCCTCTTGTAAATATTGAAGCCATGCAAAATGGTTTGACTGTTGTTTCAACACCCGAAGGCGGCATTCCGGAGGAAGTTATTGATGGAAAAACCGGTTATCTTGTTTCCCAGGAAGATGCAGCTGCATTAGCAGAAAAATTGACTTTACTTATTCAAAAACCGGAATTGCGTATAGAAATGGGATTGGCTGGTAAACAAAGATTTGAAGAATTTTTTTACGTTAGAAAAATTTGAAAAAAAATATGTCTGACATTTTTACTTACAACTATTTGCCAAAATTAATTTTTTCATCTTTTACATATTTTATTTCGTGTTTATAGTAACAGAAAAAAAATTGACTGAAGAAAAGTATAATTCAATTTTTTAAAATTTATAAGAATTAGAATTTTTTACCTTAATATTATTAACCAAATGGTGTTTGCAGGATATTTGTTTTAGCACATATCATCCTTAAAAAATAAAAACTAATATGGTAAAAGTGGCCTTGATTGGTGCTGGAAAAATGGGTATTTCTCATCTATCTATTTTAGGAGCCCATCCAGATGTTGAAGTGGTTGGTGTAAGCGATACATCGAAAATCGTACTTGATGTTTTTAAGAAATATACTTCGTTTCCCGTTTATTCTGACTACGAGGATATGCTGGCGAAAACAAATGCTGAAGCTGTATTTGTTGCCGTACCTACGAAGCTTCACGCCAAAATGGTAAAGAAAATTCTGGAAAACGGAAAGCATGTATTTGCCGAAAAGCCATTTTGCTTAACACCTGAAGAAGGCAAAGAATTGGTTGACTTGGCAGATAGAAAAAAATTGGTAAACCAGGTTGGCTATCATAATAAATTCGTCGGCACTTTTCAGGAAGTTAAAAGGCTTCTTGATGCTTCTTGTATAGGTGATATTCAACACTTCACCGGAGAGTCTTACGGACCTGTTGTTATAAAGCCCAAACAGGATAACTGGCGCTCAGATCCGGCAGAAGGTGGTGGCTGTCTTATGGATTACGCATCGCATGTAATAGACCTTATCAACTATACATTAAGCCCGATAGAAAAAGTAAAAGGCACTGTTTTAAAATCCTTCTACTCAAAAAATGTTGAAGATTCTGTTTTCTCCATGCTTGAATTATCTACAAAAGTTACGGGTATATTATCGGTAAACTGGAGCGATGAAACCTACCGGAAAATGTCAACTTCGATTACGATTTTAGGTACAAAAGGAAAAATTATCTGCGACGCAAATGAATTAAAAGTTTTTTTTAAAACATCTAACGTTCCGGAAGGCTATACAAAAGGATGGAATGTAAAATACGTTACAGATCTAACAAAACCGGTTGACTTTTATTTGCGTGGCGAAGAATATTCAGCCCAGGTTGATTATTTTATAAAAGCTATTGAAAAGAAAGTTCCAAATACAGTAAATACGTTTAAGAGTGCCTGGCACACCGATAAAGTGATTTCACTAATTAAAAACAATGCAAATTAAACCAAATGGAAAGAATCATTTTTGGAGATAACCAATTTTTTGCTGTCAACCACATATCCGACGAAAAATCACGAGTCCAATCAATCAAATTTAAGAACGACCAAGCTATTATAAAAACACTCGATTACGCAATTGGCGCTGGTATAAACACTTTTATGTGTACCACGCACGACAGGATTGCTAACATTTGCGAATACATCAGGAATCATCCCGATAAATATGCAAACTATACCATGTATCCGTGTATGCCTTATGCACATAAATATGCAAACGCTGTTACAGAACTTGGCGTAATGGGTACAATTAAGCAATACGTACCGGGCAATTTTTTTGGCTCTCTTCTTAAAGGTGGCGTTGCTTATTTATCGAAAGATTACACATCAATCATGGAACTCATGATTGATTCGGAAATGAAGATGTTTAAAGGAATCAATACGCCGGTAATCTTTTTACAAAATGTAGTAACGGATTTACTTTTGGGTCTTGGTATGAAAGAACTTTTGAAAGCCTATTACGATTATATAAAAGATAAGTATAATGCCGAAGCTGGTTTTATAACCATGAACTTACCAAAGCTTTTGCAAACGCTGGAAGAAACAGGCATCGAAAACCCTATCATTTGTGCGTCTATTAATAAAGTAAATTTCAGAATGTCGGGAGGAAAAGAATTGTATGAGCAAACTCTTGCCACACATAATGTTAGAATCATAGCTATGCAGGTATTGGCAGCCGGTGCTATACCGCCTAAAGAAGCAATAGAATACGTGTGCGGACTTCCTAATATTGAATCAATTTTATTTGGTGCTTCATCTAAAACAAATATTGAAGAAACAGCTTCCCTGATCTATAAATATGACAGGATAAATCAGGAGTTCATTAACCAATAATAATATTAATCAGACATCTATAATAGAATATTTTAGTTACCCTTCTGCATAAAAAATTTCCCGTATGCTTTTACGTAAAATCATCAGACGAATAAAAAAAATACTGAGCCGTATTGTTATTCATAATAAGCAATACAGACCTAATGGTGTTTATAGCACAATTGATGAGTACACAAGTGCTGTTACCAACGCAGAATGTATAGAAGCTTTTCCTTCTTATACTTCTACGCTGAATTTTACAGATGATTTTAAAAGCAAATTTATAAAATACGTAAATACAACTCTTGAGGCTGAAATTCCGGCATCAAAAGTTGTTATTATTCCGAATGGCAGAGTGCATACCGATAATAATTTCAGTACAGCTATTATAAGCGGAGATAATAAACTTCTTGGTGAATTGTCTTATGATGAAACCAGCCCGGTGCCTGCTGAAAACAGCATTTTTAGACAAAGCTATTTTCACGCTCCTGAATATTACAAAGGCACTGTCTTTAGCACCATAATTGGCGAAGGTGGCATTGTAAATTATTCTCATTGGCTAATAGATTCTTTGTCAAGAATTGCTTTATTAAAAAAGATTGGCTGGTACGATAAGATTGACTGGTTTATGGTGCCAAGTCTTAAACATGATTTTCAGAGAGATTCTCTAAAAGTGCTTGGCATAGATGAGTCTAAAATAATTGCTGGAGATGTAAACAATCATGTACAGGCAGATACTTTAGTAGCTACCACTTATGTTCGTTACAATGAGCATGTTCCTTTTTGGTGCTGCGATTTTCTTCGAAATGAATTTTTGAATAGACGATCACCGGAAGCTGAAAAAAAATATAATTATTCGTATGTCTATATCAGTCGAAATGACTCTGCGAAAAGACGTGTGCTAAACGAAGTTGAACTGATGAAGAGTCTTGAAAAAAAAGGTTTCGTATCGTTTGAACTTTCAAAGCTTTCTTTCCAGGAAAAAATAAGTTTGTTCGCTAATGCAAAAGTTATTATTGCAACCATTGGCGCTGGTCAGGCAAATCTTGTTTTTTGCAAACAAGGAACTCTGTGTTATAGAATTAATGGCTGATGAATTTGCGCAGCCTTTCTTTAACGACCTTGCAAATAAAGCAGGCGTTCAATACGATTATTTGATTTGTAAATCAGATGGTCAGGCAAAAACTTTTAAACAAGGCGAAAAATTAAACCTGATAGTCAATATAGACGAAATAGAAAATAAGTTACAAAAAATAATAAAACCGGCATTACAAAATGCTTCTTAATTAATAATCCATAAAAGTTTTATTTTCAAATAAACCAAACAAGTATGACAAAAGTAATCGTGTTAGGCGGCGGCGGATTTATAGGTGGCCATCTTGCCAAAAAATTAAAACAAGATGGCTGTTATGTCAGGATTTGTGATATAAAAAATCATGAATATTTTAATCATCAGGATATATGTCATGAATTTATTTTAGGCGACTTGACGGATCCGAAAACAGTAGAACTTGTAATTGCGCAAGGATACGATGAAGTTTATCAGTTGGCAGCCGATATGGGTGGCGCGGGTTATATTTTCACAGGTCAGAACGATGCCAATGTAATGCACAACTCGGCCTTAATTAATCTGAACGTTGCTAAAGAAGCTTCGGTTAAAGGAGTAAAAAAATTATTTTATTCTTCTTCTGCCTGCATGTATCCCGAAAATAACCAGTTAGATCCGAACAATCCAAATTGCGAAGAAAGTTCTGCTTACCCTGCTAATCCGGATTCTGAATATGGCTGGGAAAAATTGTTTAGTGAAAGATTGTTCCTGGCTTTTAGCCGCAACTTTAACCTTGATGTTCGTATTGCCAGGTTCCATAACATTTTCGGACCACAGGGAACATGGAAAGGCGGTAAAGAAAAGGCACCGGCTGCTATGCTTAGAAAAGCGGCTGAAACACCAGATGGTGGCGAGTTTGAAGTTTGGGGCGATGGGCAGCAAACACGTTCTTTTTTATATATTGATGAGTGCGTAAAAGCGGTTTTGAGCCTTATGAAATCTGATTTTCACGGACCGGTAAATATCGGTTCTGAAGAAATGGTTACCATTAACGAATTAGCCCAAATGGCAATTGATATCTCCGGTAAAAACATTACGGTAAAGAACATCTACGGAGATGAATTTATAGAAAAATATGGCTTTAAATGTCCGACTGGCGTACGAGGCAGAAGATCTGACAACAAACTATTCAGAAGCAAACTCGGCTGGGAAGTTTCTGCACCATTAATAGACGGTTTGGTTAAAACCTACGAGTGGATAAGCCCGATGGTAGAACAACCCGAAAGTTATGCAATGGCCGAATAAAATAAGCTTTATTATTTTAAGTAAAAAAATTTCAGACAGTGAATGATACATACAACTCTGTATCTGTATTAGGCTATAAAGTATTTTCAGACAATTTATCGAAGATCCCGATCCGGGCAGAAAAATGCAGAGCTATAAACTGCAGTATTAGTCCAAACAATTATGGTTTGGCGCTAAAGGATGCAGAGTTTAAGAACGTTTTAAAAAACACAGAATATTTAGTTCTCGATGGTGTTTATTTTGCCTTGGCCGGTATTTTTTTAAAAGGAAAAAATATTAAAAAAAACCAGGGACCAGAAGTGTTTAAACATTTCATGAAAAGATTAAACGGAACATCCGGAAAGATTTTCTTTCTTGGCTCATCGGAAAAGGTTTTACAAAATATAAAAGACAGAGCGCAACAGGAATATCCAGATCTTACGGTAGCTACTTATTCACCGCCATTTAAACAGGAGTTTTCGAAAGAAGACAATGATGCAATGGTAAACGCTATCAGTGACTTTAATCCCGATGTCGTGTTTATCGGTATGACAGCTCCGAAACAGGAAAAATGGTCGTTTCAGCACAAAGGCAGATTGAAAGCAGGTTTAATCGTTAGCATTGGAAATGTTTTCGATTGGTACGCAGGAACGCAAAAGGAAATACATCCGTTCTACTTCAAAATCAGGATGGCATGGTTGGTAAGAATCTTTTTACGGCCTGAAATTTTTAAACGAAATATCGGTAACCAAATGACGTTTTTCAGGCATCTTCTTTTAATCGTTTTGAAATTGAAAAAGCAGCCGGCATAAAGTAAATATTGTGGCTTGTAAAATTGAGCCGGCTACATTTTCCTTTGTTTATATATTCATTAAATCGTATTATTTAAAAAAATAAAAGCCGGCAAATCATAATGATTTGCCGGCTTTTATTTTTTTAAAGTACTTTATTGTTTCAGGAATGTTTTATTAAATGTTTGTCCATCAGCCGTAATACTTACCATATATAAACCTGGCTGTAAAGTAGATACATTTACATCCACTTTATTCATATTATCAGTTACAACTAACGGTATTTGTTTAGTAAATGTTCCTGCCGGATTACGAATCACCATATCTTTTCCTATATGATCAGCAGCACTTACCGGCTGATCAAAAAGAATATGAATAACATCGCGCGCCGGATTTGGATTTACTCTAAAACTGATATTGTTTACGACAACAGTTTTGCTGTAAACAAATCTGCCATTATCATCGTATTGCTTAATACGATAATAATTCTTACCACCTACCGGTTGTGCATCGCTAAACTGATAAGTCAGAGAAGTTGTATTGGCTGATGTTCTTTACAGATGTTTTACCAACTGTTATAAAGTTAATTGCATCGGAAGATCTTTCTACTTCATAAGAAGTTACATTTTTATTCTGATTATCAACTGACCAGTTTAAATTAGCAGATGCTGAACTTGTAGCAGCAGCTGCTGAATTTGTAAGGTTGCCTTGTAAGTTAATAGCTTGCAATGATGTTTCTTCAGTGCTTGTTTTAAATTGTGCAGGTCCTTGTTTGAACAAAACAACTGATGCATAAGGTTGGAGCGTTACACTGCCACTGTAAGTGGCTCCTTTAGCATCGTAATATGTACCACTTAAAGATACGGTCTTCGCTGTTTTAGAAGCATTATACTGGAATACTATATAATCATCCAGATTTGTGGGTTTAACAGTTGCTTCTTGTAAAGTAACATTATCTACCCATAACATTGCATTAGGCTGAACAACGGATAACATAACAGAAGATGAATTGTCGCCGATAGAAGGAACAAAGCCAAATTGGAAATTATTACGTGAACCTTGAACCGGAACTTGCTCAATTTGAGTAAGCGCTGTGTTTGGTGCATCATGCTTTCTTAAATATACTTGCATTGGTCTGGTTGTGCTAGAAGCTCCCTGTAAACTAAAAGTTAACAAATAGCCTTTTCCTGCCGTTACTGTGCCAATTGGCATATCAAGGTAAAAACCATTGTTAGAGGAATAAGACTTTGCAGAAACCTGCAAGGTGCCACCATCTAATTTACCTGAATTCCATGTTGCAGCTAAATCATTCGTCGGAGACCATCCGTTAACATCATTTACATTCTGACTATAAGTACCATTGGTATATTTATTTACACCACTGGCTGCGGTATAAGTAAAAGAAGGTATCGTGGCTGGTGCACCTTTAGAATTAGCATCGAAACCAAATTTAGCTTTCCAGCTATCCAGATTTTCATAAGAAGTATAAGAGGTGCCACCCGACTGATACATATCGTAAAAGATATAATTATTATCTATCGGGCGGCAATAATAATTGTTATTAAAGATACCAAACTGAGCTAGATTGTTAGAGCCTGAATAACTTTCTATTCTACTGGCAAATTGAGTAGCTGTTTTTGCGAACATAATATTACCTGTAAGTGTAACATTACTTGCCGGATTTGTTACACGCACGCCTAAAAACTGCTCTTCACCATTATTATACATCGTATTGTTTGTAATATTGGTATAAGTAGCGTTATGGTTAAAGATACCTGCCTCGGCACAGTTAGCTGTCGTATTGCCTGTTACCGTTACATGATTTGTATTATCGTCCAAATAAATACCTTGTGTTGCAAGATACGAATGGTTGCTCGTTCCATTTGGAGCACCAATCCCATTCATTACGATGTTATCCTGAATCGTCTTACTGTTATAAACTGTATTATCACCTAAACCTTGCCCGGTATAAATGCCACCGCCATCATCTAACACATAACAAAAATTATTTACAAAGTTATTTTTTACAACATCATAATCACCTTCGATATGAATACCATCATAACCTGTATTCAATACATTATTATATTGAATCAGATTATTGTTTCCAACTATAAAGATTGCCAGATAATTAATTGCCCCAACCCCATTTTGACCCATGCCGGCACGCGTTCCGGTATTTTGAAAAGTATTATCTGTAATTAAAGCATTGTTGCAATACCAATACAGATTAAGAGCGTTATTATTTGTGTTGCTTACCGTTGAGTTTTTGAAAGTAAAATATGCAGAGCTTAAGGCTCTTACACCATCAATGCCTGTAAAATTAATCGTGCAATTATCAATCGTAATGTTGTTGGAATTGGTCAAGTCAAAAGCATAAGAGTTGGCACCGGTAAAATTTAAATTACTGAATGTGATAAAATTTCTAAAACTTATTGTAACCAACGTTTCAATAGTCCCTGCCTTAACATTTTTGGCTGGCGAGTTAGAAGCGAAATACATTTGTAACTTACCACGGGTTTTATCATAAAACCATTCGCCGTTCTGATCAAGCGTATTAGTATGATTTGTAATAAAAAAGCCATAGTTATCATTAATTGTATTTGCTGATGCAGTATTAAATCCAAGAGATGTTTGCGCATGATAACCTATACCACTTCTATCTAATATCCATCGGTTTTTTCTGATTACAACATCCCCGCCTGTCCAGTTCGGTGAAGAAGGAAGCTGGCTGCTTGTTATTTCATTTTGACCGTTATGCGAATCAATATTCAAATAACCACCATTAGTGGCATTCGCATTTGGCCAACGTCCTCTACTTTGTGGATTTTTATTTATTACAACCATATTTAAAGTTGTAATGGCTGGTGAAAAATTGACCTCCCATACATTTGAGCGAGACATTGTCCAATTTGTGAGCGACGTAAATCCGGTAATAGTGGGTGCGTTTCCGGAACCGTAAGCACCAAAAGTTATTGGCTGACCAGCTGCTCCTGAGGCACCTACGATAATAGCACCATAAAAACTTTCATCTCGATTAAATAAAACATTATCGCCGGGTTTTAAAATTGACATAATTGAATTCAATTTACCGATCGTCTTCCAGGGCGAAGAAGAATTTTGTGCCTGCGTAGATGTTCTGGAATCATCGCCAGACTTAGCAGAGAAATAGTACGTTGCTGCGTTTACTGCCACGGCAAGGTGGAGCAGCAAAACTGGTAAAAGAATTTTTTTCATAAAAGACTGTTTGATGAAATAGCTCTCGCTA
The DNA here is from genome assembly GCA_965199845.1 of Ilyomonas sp. GTDB lineage: Bacteria > Bacteroidota > Bacteroidia > Chitinophagales > Chitinophagaceae > Ilyomonas. The sequence goes on along the minus strand of CBDATZ010000008.1, from coordinate 39,255 downwards.
TTGATATTGGTTACTAAATTTTAAAAAGTGCTTTTTATAACTACAGTTGTTAGCTATGGTTTTTCATTTCACAACCATAAAAAGCCAATTCAATAAAAGATTTACAAATTATACATTGTAAAATCTGATCGCTGATTATAGACACATCAACAAAGAGGCTGTGAAACGTAGATATTTGCACCTGCACAGGTACTTGATTTAAAATAATTAATGATAATTGGATTCAGTGCAAATTTAAAATTAAAAAACGTCGCTTTCTCCATATCATATTAAGGTTAATTAAACTTTAAGTCGTTTAATTTCAATTTAAGTTTTGGTGATTCTTGTAACAACTTGAATCGGCATTTTGGCAGCAACGGCTTGGCAATAACTATTCCAAAAAAATGATGTAGATATTCTTATTTGAGAAAATCATACATTTTATTACTCATATTTTAAAAACTTCATTTTATATAATTTAGAGTCTGTTTTTTTGCGTTTAAATTCTGTTTTCCCCCTTATTCTCACCAAATAGCAAGTTTCTCTTATAGATTTACTTTTTCATATATAATTTTATATTGAATATTTCTTTATTCGTTTTTATATAATACGATAATATGATAAGCAACTTTGTTATAGAATTATCCTAATTTCTTAATATTAAATGGTTACAAAAAAGTTGTTTTTTATAGTTTTTTAAGTTCAGCTAAATAAACTTTTAATGACTGAGATATTATTTTGAAAAATAAACAATCATATAGGAATAAAACCATAAACCTTTGAATTTGAGGCTGATTGATTTATTTAAAAACGATGATTTAGATCTAACCTAAGCATCTATTTATAGTTTTACTATATTTTAAAAAGGCTAATTGGTAAAATCAATTATCTCTATTGGATAAAATCTCATTTATAAATAATACAATACAAGAATTATAAATTCTTGACAGACAAATAACTCGCTTAGAAAAAATTTGCCTTTGTTAAATAGAGCCTGTTTAAAAATGATTAAGTAAAAGTTTTATGGCGAAACTTAGGAACCGGAAACAGTAAAGACACATCAGCTTTACAATCTTTCCCGTTCACTTATACAAATTACGGCACATACCCGGTAACGCTAACGGTCACATCATCGTTGGGTTGTAAAGTACAGTTGAAAAATACAGCAGTTGTTTCTCCGTCACCAAAAGCTTCTATCACAGCACCGACAGATATTTGCGTGGGAGGTTCGGCAACATTTACGGGGACATCAACCGTTGCGTCGGCAATTTACTTATGGCATTTTTCAGACAATAGTACGGACTCAGTTTTAAATCCGGCCGCAAAAACATATACAAAAGCAGTTACTGATAATGTATATTTTGTAACCAGTGTAGGAAGTTGTCATGATACGGCTTTTCACACATTACATGTTCACGGCAACCCGATGGCGGCGGTTTCACCAGTTGCACCGCGAATTTGCCTTGGCGATTCAGTTCAGGTAACAGCTCATAACGGTCAAACCTATCAATGGATAAATGCAGTTTCCATTTCAAATCCCACCATTTCAAATCCTTATGTATATCCTGCTGATGATACAAAGTACACCGTCTTAGTTACAGATAGTTATGGTTGTACAAATACAGATACGCTAACAGTTACCGTAACCAAACCACAGCAAATTTCAGTAACCTCACCATTGAATGCCTGCGAGGGAACTAAGGCAAATCTGGCAGCTTCCGGCACAGATAAATACAATTGGATTAATGGTGACGATTTAAATAGTACAACCAGTGCAACACCAGCGACTACAGATTCTGCGCAGAACAAAACATACACGGTTGTAGGTTCTGATGTTTTTGGTTGTTTTACAGATACGGCGAATATTGAAGTAATTGTTAGAGCAAAACCTGAAGTTGATGCCACTAATAATGTAACAGTTGCAGCCGGAACGTCTGCACAATTATCTGCCAACGCGAGCAATAATATTACAAGCTGGAGCTGGACGCCAACTGCCTATTTAAGTTGTACCGGCTGTTCTTCTCCTTTCAGCAGACCCAGACAAAGCACAAAATACACCGTAGAAGCTACTGATAATTATGGTTGTAAAGGCTCAGATACAGTATTGGTAACTGTTGTTTGTAAAGAAAGCCTGGTTGGTATTCCGGAAGTATTTAGTCCGAACGGCGATGGCAAAAATGATTACTTCGGTATGGCGGGTTTTGGTATAAAAACAATTACACATTTTGTAATTTATAACAGGAATGGCAACAAAATATTTGAAAGAAATAATGTAAGCCCGCTTGATAAAGCAGCTATGTGGGATGGCATGTACAATAATTCTTATATGCCAACTGGCACTTACGTCTATATCATCCAGGCTGTGTGCGATGCCGGTGAAGTGTACAATCTGAAAGGCACAATCACACTTATCAGGTAATCTGATTCTGATTATTTGCAAATAAACAAAAGCCGGGAGAAGTTTCTCCCGGCTTTTGTTTTATACATGATGTTTGCGTTTTAGAAATTTTCAGAATCCTATCAAATAAAATACAGTTTTATGTTACCGGCGTTTGTATTTCATGTCATCACCTGTTGTCAATCTTGCGTTTCAAGGCAGTAAAAATGCTCACTTCAACGTTCCAAGCAATGATGAGCCTGTAAGGCATTTCGTAAAATTTACAAACAAAGCTTATACAACCAGAAACTGACTGTGTACATAATCAACAACATCCTTTAATTCATTTCTTTTGTTATACACAGCAAGTTGCCTGTCGGCACCAGTTCCCTGTTCTATCATTTTATGAATAAAATTGATTGCACTGCGGCTGCCTAACTGGTCAACAACATCATCAACAAAATCCAACAATTCATAAATCAAAACACGTGTATTTATTTCTTGCTCCTTACCAAAATCAATCAAAGTTCCGTCAATTCCATAACGCCCGGCACGCCATTTATTTTCGTTTATCAAAGCGCGCTGATACATCATAAAGTTCATGTTCTGGCTTTTTAACTTATACAGCTTTGCGCAGATTGCCTGGAACAAAGCAGCAATAGCAATGGTTTCATCAATCGTCATCGGCACATCGCAAATGCGAAACTCAACCGTATTGAAAAACGGATGCACGCGTAAATCCCACCAAATCTTTTTCGCGTTGTCAATACAATTTGTTTTGATAAGAAGATTCACATAACTATCATACGCTTCAATGCTCTCGAAATAATCGGGAATGCCGGTGCGGGGAAACTTATCGAAAACTTTTGTGCGAAATGATTTATAACCGGTTTGCCTGCCTTCCCAGAAAGGCGAATTGGTGCTAAGGGCATAGACATGCGGCAAAAAATAACGCGCCGAGTTTGCAATGTGAATTGCCAGTTTTCGGTCTTCCATTCCAACATGAACGTGCAAGCCAAAAATGAGATTGCTACGCGCGGCTTCCTGCAGTTCGTTTACAATCTGGTTGTAACGAGCGTGGTCGGTTATCATTTGGCTTTGCCAGTTGCTGAACGGATGCGTACCGGAAGCACCAACCCAAAATCCTAAATCGCCGGCTATCTGCGAAATGGTTGTGCGAAGCGTATGCACATCGCGATATGCTTCTTCAATATTTTCGCAGATATCGGTGCCAACTTCCACCACGGCCTGGTGCATTTCCGCTTTTACTTTATCCTTAATTACTTTATGACCTTCGGTAACAATCTTTTGCTCGTGGCTGGTAAGCTCACGGGTTTCAGGATTTATTACCATGTATTCTTCTTCTACACCAAGCGTAAAGTGCTTATAGTTAAGATGCGCCATAGGTTATTGTTTAAATATATCTGTTGTGTTTACTTCCAGTCCGGGAAGAATATTTGTTGTGATTACCTGGTTTGCAGCAAAAGGCTTGCTTCTGGTATATTTCCCGTTTTCAAGATACCAGATTGTGATGAATTCTTCAGCGGGCGCAACAATCCAATATTCCGTAACGCCGGCTTCTTCGTACAGTTCAAATTTATTTTGTAATTCCTTTCTTGAGTTTCCCGGCGATAAAATTTCAATCATAATATCCGGCGCACCAATACAACCTCTTTCATCAATTTTCGATTCATCGCAAACAACACATAAATCAGGCTGAACAACAGTTGTGATTTCGTTATCCTTTTTCTTGTTTTGAATGGGAAGACGAACATCAAACGGAGCAATGAATACTTTACAAGGATTTTCAAACAAAAAACCTCTAAGTTTAAAATAAAGATTGCCGCTGATTATTTGATGTCTCGTATTTGGCGCAGACATCTTCATTATAATGCCTTTCAGAAGTTCTATTCGTTCTTCCCACTTCCATTGCAGGTAATCGGCGTAGGTATAAATGTAGTCAGCAGAAGGTTCTTCAACCATTTGCATATTACCGTCATCATCATATTGTGTGTACATAAATGAAGCGTCTTATTGATGTAAAACCGTTTTGTTGTAATCAGGATCAATATAAACTTTACGGATACAGTTTCTTTTTTGCAGCGCTGCGTTTTACATATTCCCCCCAGGTAAGATTGTCTTTGCCCGTTTTCCAGCCTTTTGCTTTTTCGATAGCAAAATTTGCTGCGGTTTCAACCACCCATTCAAAATTTTCTTCACCAACGCTGGTACGTTCGGCATCCGGCGCCGGATTACAGAAATCTATAGCATACGCAACGCCATCGCGAAGCGCTAATTCAACTGTATTAAAATCATAACCCAAAAACTTATTGATGCGAAGCACGATATCTTCTAAGTATTTCAATCTTTCTTCTGACGGAGCAAAATCTGCAGCGTAACGCAGATGATGCGGGTTGCGAGGTTCGTAAGGCATCACGCGAACATATTTTCCGCCAATGCAATAACAACGGTAGTATTCGTCAAACACAATTTCTTCCTGCAACAACATTACAAGCTGGCCAGTTTCTTTATGCTTTTCGTAAAACTCATCTATATTATTTAGTTTGTAAACATTTTTCCAGCCGCCGCCGGCAAAAGGTTTCATGTATGCCGGAAAACCTACATAACTAAAAATACCTTCCCAATCCATTGGATATTCAAGGTTGCTAAAGCTTTCTGCACTCGTGTCATCGGGCAATTGATAAGAAGGAAGAATAACTGTTTTTGGAACCGGAACTTCTATATTAACAGCAAGCGCGTTATTAAAAAACTTCTCGTCGGCGCTCCACCAGAACGGGTTATTGATAACGGCGGCTCCTGCAATGGCAGCGTTTTTAAGATACGCGCGATAAAACGGAACGTCCTGGCTGATGCGGTCAATAATAACCGCATATTCGGTAGCGGCGCCTTGCACAACTTTGTCTATTTTAACGGCTTCGGCAGTAATGTCTTTTACATTTTTGCTGTTAATGCGTTCAATGAAGGCTTCCGGAAAACTTCTTTCTTTTCCAAATAAAATCCCGATTTTTTTCATGTGTTCTTTTTAAGAAATGAATAACTGATAAAAGGTATGGTTCAAAGTAATAAAACAAATCCCGAATTGTTATAAACTTTTCTCCAAATTTGATTGAACGTGTTTTGTTACTTTTGAATTTCTATGTTGAATGATGTGCTAACGGCGTCTTTGGTTTCTGTAAAAAATGATACATTTTATTCTGTTTATCTAAACCGTGATGTGCTTATTGATGTTTATTTTCCATCTTCGCTAACTGATTTGAACAACAATAGTTTATTGTTAATTAATGACGGGCAGGATTTGCCGGTAATGCCTTTTGCAAATATACTTTCTAATTTATACGCTACCGAGTCTATTGAGCCATTGCTTTGTATCGGCATTCATTGCGGCACCGACAGAAAAAATGAATACGGCACAGCAAAGCAACTTCAATACCAGGGCTATGGCGCAAAAGCTGCACAATATTCACAATTCGTAATGCAGGAACTGCTTCCGTTTATAAAGAAAGCGTACGCCATTTCTTCATTTAAAAATAAATCGTTTGCCGGTTTTTCGTTAGGCGCATTGAGCGCGTTAGACATCGTTATCAATCATCCACACGAGTTTTTGAATGTTGGTATTTTCAGTGGTTCGTTATGGTGGAGAAGCAAAGGTTACGGACGAGATTATAATGATGATACAGACAGAATTATGCATGCGCAAATACGTAACTCGGAATATTATTCATGGCTAAATTTCTTTTTTGAATGCGGCGATCTGGATGAGTTGGCAGATCGTAATAACAACGGCATAATTGATTCAATAGATGATACACTTGACCTGATAAAAGAACTGAAAATGAAAGGTTATAGTGATGAAGCGATTAAATATTTAGAGCTGCCGGATGGTATGCATAATGTAGCAACCTGGGCAAGAGCATTTCCCGATTTTTTGCGATGGAAATGGGGAAAATGATTGAAGATTTTCAATGACTACTTATCAGTTTCATTTGTTAGTGAATGAACCTGATTTATCATTGAAAAAATAAAAAACTGACACTATAAATGGATTACATACATATCGGAAAAATTGTTGCCACGTTTGGTATAAAAGGCGAAATAATTTTGCAGCATGGGTTGGAAAAAAAATCATTTTTTAAAGATGTTGAGGCTTTATTTGTAGAAGAAACCAAAGGCAACCTTCTGCCCTATTTTATACAAAGCGCAAAAGCAAAAGATCATGCTGAAAGTTATGTGCAATTAGAAGGCGTTTTATCGAAAGAAGCGGCGCATCGGTTTTATTCAAAAACAAGTTTGGTTGCTGAAAAAAGATTTTGAAAAAGTTGCCGGTAAAGCATCAGCCATTGGTTTGATAGGTTTTTCGATTCTGGAAGATAAAAAGTTGATTGGCATTGTTGAAGAAGTGATTGAACAGCCGCATCAGCTTTTGCTGCGAACAACTTATAACAGTAAAGAAACTTTCATTCCTCTACACGAAGAAACCATTGATAAAATAGATAGAAAAAAGAAAGAAATTCATGTTGTATTGCCAGAAGGTTTGCTGGATATTTACCAGTAATTTTTCAATCAACATTCTGAATTTTTATAAAATTTTTCTTGTTAAAATTGTAAAGTTTATTAACTTTGCAACCTAAATTTACCTAAAGGAGGTATTATATACTATGCTAATAATTGATTCGAAAGACTGCGAAAACATTGACAAAGCGCTGAAGAAATATAAAAAGAAATTTGAAAAAAGTAAAGCGTTATTGCAGTTAAGAGAGCGTCAGAGTTTCACAAAACCTTCTGTACAACGTCGTACAGAAGTACTGAAAGCTATCTACAAACAAAAAATAGCTGCCGGGACAATCGAAAAATAAATTTTCCTGTTAATAATTCAAAATAGCCATAAGCTCATAGCTTTATGGCTATTTTGCTTTGCATATATGAATCATTATCCGCAGGTTCAGGAATTTTTGCAGTTTCTTCAATTCGAAAAGAAATATTCACAGCATACCATCGCGTCGTATAGTATTGATTTAACTCAGTTCATTTCATATCTGACAACAGAATACGACAGTCCGTCAATAGAAGAAATAAAAACGACTTTTATACGCTCCTGGCTGGCAGAATTAAAAGGAAAAGAAGCGCTTACCAATAAAAGTATCAACCGTAAAATCTCAGCCCTAAAGTCGTTTTTTAAATATTTGCTAAAGCAAGGCGTAATTAAACAAGCACCAACATTCGGTATTATTTCGCCAAAAATCAGTAAGCGGTTACCGGTATTTGTTGATGAAAAAGATATTCGAAAAGTGTTTGAGCAAATCGTATTTCCAGATACTCATAGCGGCAATACCGAAAAACTAATTCTCACGTTATTGTACAATACAGGTATGCGTTTGAGCGAATTAATTAACCTGAAAGAAACGAATATTGATTACAGTTACGGCAATATAAAAGTGTTAGGAAAAGGAAATAAAGAACGCCTCATTCCGGTATCAAACGAATTGTTGCAGGACATAAAAAAGTATATATTGGAAAAACCAGATGCTGATTCCGGCGTTCAGAATGTATTTACAAATGAAAAGGGCAAAGCGTTTAACCCGAAAACGATTTACAATTTTGTAAAAAAATATCTCGGCGAAGCCACAACCATCGAAAAGAAAAGTCCGCATATTTTGCGGCACACATTCGCTACCCATCTTATTAATAACGGAGCCGAAATGAATGCGGTAAAGGAATTGCTCGGGCATTCGAGTTTGGCTTCCACGCAGGTTTATACGCATTTAACGATTGAAAAACTAAAAGAAGTTTACAAACAGGCGCATCCGAAAGCGTAAAAAAATTATCGAAATTCTGCTTCTCAAATAATCAGTTTGTCTTTATTCACCAGAAGATAAAAAAGAGATTAAAATTTTCACAAATTGATTTTTATTGATTACGATTCACTACTTTGAACTGCAATAAAACAATAGTTCTTTGTAGATGTAAATCACTTCCGTTCACCACTAAAAGTAAATTTGTATGAATGTAAATCTCCAGTCCGTTCATTTCAATGCTGATGCAAAACTCATTCATTATGTTACTACGAAAACCCAAAGATTAGAAAACTTTCACGACCGCATTATTAAGGTAGATGTGTTTTTAAAATTGGATAATGTAGTGCATGTATTGAAAGATAAAATAGTAGAAATTCGGGTGCATGTGCCAAAACAAAAACTATTTGTAAAAGCGTCTTCCAAATCGTTCGAAGAATCGTTCGACATCGCTTTAGATTCTGCCATTAACCAGATAAAAAGAAAGAAAGAAAAGCTTGCCGCTGCATAAATTTGTAACCCCGTTTGCCGGGGTTTTTTATTGCCCGCATTTCTTCTGTATAACCTTATAATTTGCAGCCAGTATCTTTGAGCTTGTATGTACAAAAGACATCTTATTTATATAAGTGCAGGCTGCATTTTATTTTTGATTTTCTTCTCTCCTGTCCGGTTATATTTTTTAAGTGATGATTTTGACAGCATTTTGTTTTCTCTTCATCCGGCTGCTATTTTTCATTCTTTTCGCCCGTTATCAGATGCCAGTTTGTATGTTGATTATTCAACCTGGAAAATGAATGCAACCGGATTTCATGTTACCAATTTTTTACTTCATTTTTTATCTACGTTTTGCTTTTACTTTTTTGCAAGAAAATTATTCTTTTTACGACATGATGTTATCGTTTCAAATAATATGGCTTTAGCGGCCAGCTTTCTTTTTTTGTTTTATCCTTTTCATAGCGAAGCTTTGTTTTGGATCGTTGGAAGAGGCGCTGTTTTATGTACTTTGTTTGGTTTGTTGTGCTTTCTTTTTTATTTACAAAAAGAGAAAAGCCGGCTATATTATTGGTTGTCGCTTTTATGTTTTTCGGCTGCTTTATTGAGTTATGAAGAAGCCTGGATTATTCCGGTTATCATTATTTTTCTAACTGTAATTTATAAAAAGGAGAACAAAATAATTTCTATTGCATATGCAAGTGGATTTTGGTTGTTGTTCTTTATTTATTTAATCGGAAGATATTCTTTCACACAAGACATTATTGGTACGCCTTACGGCAGCGAAAAAATGTTAAACTTCAATTTGTTTCTATTAGTTAAAAATGCCGCGGCATTGCTGTTTCGTTCAGTTGTTGTTCCTATGCAGTCTTCAATTGCTTTTTCAATCACTTGTTTATTAACAGGTGTCGCTTTTGCAACCGTAATTTTTTATACAAGAAAAAAAATCAATCTTGTTTTTTATGTAAGTGCAATATGCTTTTTATTAACCTTGCTACCTGTTATTCCATTAGGCATTGACACGCACGATACTGAATCTGAACGTTTTCTTTATTTCCCTTCTGTCTTTTTTATTATTTGTATTATTCAGCTTTTACATCTTGTTTTTCAAAGAAGAATTATGCTGGCTTATGCTGTTGTTTTTATAACTGAACTTGTGGTTTTATTTGTAAGTTATAAAAGCTTTGTCGTTAGCAGTAATATTTGCCGGACTACCATTTCAGGGCTAATGAAAACGGTTGATTCTGATTCTGTTTTTTGTAAAGATTTGCCGGCACAATATAAAGGCGCTTTTATTTTCCGTAATGGTTTTGAAAGCGCGGTTAAGCTTGTAAAAAAAGATTCGGCGCAAACAGTTGTTATTTTATCCAAATCAGAATTGTATCATCCGGCAAATAATTATAAAGTGGATTTCAATTTTCTGCAATCCGGTTCTAACAGCAATAGAAAAAATATATTGATTGAATGGAAAGAAGATAAAGTCACTTTTAGCCAAATCAATCATTTATAGAACAACGAATTCTATAATTTTTTACTTTAAAAAAAGCTATAGAAAAAATGCGTCATTATTTTGCCAAGAAAAGTTTTCTCCTACCTTTGCAATCCCGAAAAAACGGGTAGTTCTTTGTTTGCCACTTTAGCTCAGCTGGTAGAGCAACTGATTTGTAATCAGTAGGTCGTTGGTTCGATTCCGACAAGTGGCTCAGAAGAGTATTGATAATTAAATATCTTTGATTGTCAATCATGGGCAGGTGGCCGAGTGGTTAAAGGCGACAGACTGTAAATCTGTTCTCTCCGGAGTACATAGGTTCGAACCCTATCCTGCCCACTCTTACTTTTAATTGATAAGTTCAATTAGAAGTAAACACGCGGAAGTAGCTCAACTGGTAGAGCGATAGCCTTCCAAGCTATAGGTTGCGGGTTCGACCCTCGTCTTCCGCTCACTTGCTGAGATGACAGATAGCAGACAGTTTCTTTTCTCTGTCAACTACAAATGCCAACTGTCACTTGACAAAAGCCGTTGTAGCTCAGTGGTAGAGCACTTCCTTGGTAGGGAAGAGGTCGTGAGTTCGATTCTCACTAACGGCTCTTCTGATTTTTAAATTGATAATTGTAAATTTTAATTATCAAGTAAGTTTTAAATTAATGTTTGCAAGCAATTTGTTTACTTGCAGACTTTTAGTATTCGTAAAAACAACATAAAACCGATACAATGTCTAAAGAGACCTTTAAGAGGGAAAAACCTCACGTAAATGTTGGTACCATTGGTCACGTAGACCACGGTAAAACAACATTAACCGCTGCCATTACGAGCATTCTTGCTTCTAAAGGTATGGCGCAAGCTAGAAAGTATGATGAAATTGATGCGGCTCCCGAAGAAAAGGAACGCGGTATCACCATCAATACGGCACACGTTGAATACGAAACAACTGCACGTCATTACGCTCACGTTGACTGTCCAGGTCACGCTGACTATGTGAAAAACATGATTACCGGTGCTGCCCAGATGGATGGTGCTATCCTGGTAGTTGCGGCTACTGATGGCCCAATGCCACAGACCAGAGAACACATTCTTCTGGCTCGCCAGGTAGGTGTACCTCGTATGGTGGTATTTATGAATAAAGTTGATCTTGTGGATGATCCGGAACTGCTTGAATTAGTAGAAATGGAAATTCGCGAGATTCTTTCTAAAAATGGCTTTGATGGTGATAATACGCCAATCATCCAGGGTTCTGCAACCGGCGCATTAGCTGGTGAAGCACAATGGGTAAAGAAAGTAGAAGAGTTAATGGATGCTGTTGATACATACATTCCATTGCCTCCACGTCCGATTGATCAGCCATTCCTTATGTCTGTAGAAGATGTATTCTCTATCACAGGTCGTGGTACCGTTGCTACTGGTCGTATTGAACGCGGCATCATTAAAGTTGGTGAAGGTGTTGAAATCGTTGGTTTGATGGACACTCCGTTAATATCTACTGTTACCGGCGTTGAAATGTTCAAGAAATTATTGGACGAAGGTCAGGCTGGTGATAATGCAGGTTTACTATTACGCGGTATTGAAAAATCTCAGATCCGTCGTGGTATGGTAATCGTTAAACCAAAATCTATCACTCCACACACAGAATTCAAATGTGAAGTATATGTGTTGAGCAAAGAAGAAGGTGGTCGTCACACTCCGTTCTTCAACAAATACCGTCCTCAGTTCTACTTCCGTACAACAGACGTAACAGGTGAAGTTGAATTACCGGCAGGAACAGAAATGGTAATGCCTGGTGATAATATCGGTTTAACTGTAAAATTGATCCAACCGATAGCCATGGAGAAAGGTTTGAAATTCGCTATTCGTGAAGGTGGTCGTACAGTAGGCGCTGGCCAGGTTACAGAAATCATCAAATAAGAAATAAGTTCTTATATTTACAAATCAGCTAATCAGCAAATGGTTGATTAGCTGATTTTACTTACGGGCATCGTACAACGGTTAGTATAGAGGTCTCCAAAACCTTCGATCTGGGTTCGAATCCTAGTGCCCGTGCAAGCCATTTGAAAATGAAATAACCTGAGAATTTAAACTTATATCTCATTTTTCCTTTTCAAATCTTCAAATTTTCAAATCAATCAGGTGAATAAAGTATCTCTCTATTTTAAAGAATCTTATCACGAATTAGTTGATAAAGTTAGCTGGCCTACCTGGGAGCAATTACAACAATCTACTGTTATCGTGCTGGTAGCTACGGCTGTTATTACAGCCATTGTTGGCTTGATGGACTTGGCGAGCAGTTGGTTACTGAAATTGATTTATTCTTTATTTCAAAAATAGAAGAATATGGAAGAAAATATAGTGCAGGAACCGCAGGTGCAACAACCGGAAGCAGCCGATTCAAAATGGTATGCGTTACGTGTGGTAAGCGGTAAGGAAAGAAAGGTTAAAGAATATCTTGATAAGGACATTCTTCGCAGCGGCTGGAATACGATTGTAAAGCAGGTTTTTTTACCCCAGGAAAAAGTTTACAAAGTGCAAAACGGTAAAAAGGTAATGCGCGAAAAAAACTATTATCCCGGCTATCTTTTTCTTGAAGTAGAAAGTGGTAAACTGAATGATGACATCATTCAGCACATTAGCAACCTGACTAATGTAATGCACTTCTTAACAGATGGCAAAGGCAGCAAAGGAAATATCATTTCGTTACGTAAGGCAGAAGTAAACAGAATGCTTGGTAAAGTTGACGAGATGAACGAGCAGGGTGTTACATTGAGCGAGCCATTTATTATTGGTGAAACTATCAAAATTATAGAAGGTCCGTTTAATGATTTTAATGGTGTTATAGAAGAAATTACAGATGAAAAGAAAAAATTGAAAGTGTCTGTGAAAATCTTTGGCCGCTCCACTCCTGTTGAATTGAATTATATGCAGGTGGAAAAAATCAGTTAAACTAAAGATAAAGAATTACAAAAGCCGAATCGTTTGATTCGGCTTTTTTGTTTATAAAACAATTGATAGAAGAAAACAAAAATTCTTATAATCGCATGTAACTGCAAATTATCCTATTAAATTATTACCACTTAGGGTTTATTATGAACTGAGATTACGTCAAGTAAAATTGCTCACCTATTAGATATTTTATTATTAAACTTTTCTCAACGTTACAGTCTTATATTCTTAATAAACATCTGTTAGTTTTTGGCATACGGATGGACATATATAAAACAACAACTACAAAATATAAAAAGATGAAGCAGAGAAGAAAATGGTTGCGAATGTTAATACCGGTAATGGTATTGACTTTTTTAAGTTTTGCGCAAAGTTCTTTTGCTCAGGACGATGATTATCAAAATTCTGATAATAGCAATAACACTTACGATAATGGTAGTGATGAAGCTTTTATTCAGCCGGAACAGGATGTGAATTACAATACATTCCATGATGAGTTATCACCTTATGGTAGCTGGAGAGATTATCCGGGTTATGGAAATGTTTGGGTTTGTAACGTTTCCGGTTTTCAACCTTATTCCACAGGCGGACACTGGGCGTACACTCGCTTTGGCTGGACATGGGTTTCTGATTATAACTGGGGATGGGCGCCATTTCATTACGGTCGCTGGTCTTACGATAATGCGTTTGGTTGGTTTTGGGTTCCGGGTTATACATGGGGACCTGCCTGGGTTAGCTGGCGTAATGGCGGCGATTATTATGGCTGGGCTCCATTGTCACCAGGTTTAAGTATTGGTGTTAATGTAGGAATTGGTATTCCTGCCGCAAGCTGGCTGTTTTTACCTCATCGTTATATGGGTTACAGAAGCATCAATCCGTATTATGTAAATCGTTCACGAAATGTAACGATTATAAGGAACACAACGATTATTAATAATACAAATGTTTACAATAATAATCGGTTTGTTACCGGACCAAACAGAGGTGATGTAGAAAGATATTCCGGACGCCGTATTCAGCAACAGAATATTATCGCATCAAATCAAAGAACAGGCGGACGTCAGGATAGAAATGGCATCTATATGTACAATCCACGTGCAGATAGAAATGCTGGAAACAATAGATTTAATAACAATCAAAATAATCCTGCACAGCAAAATACAAGACCTCAGTCTGTTGAAAGACAACCGAGACAAAACGGTATTCAGCAGCAAAATAACCAACAGAACAATAACAGAACAAATCCGATAGAAAACAGGCGCCAGGAAAGATTAGATCGCAGACAAAATGATTTTCAGAATAGAAATAATGGTAATAGACAGTTGCAAAATGATCAGCAACGCCAGCAGCAGATGCAGGATATGCAAAACCGCAGACAGCAAATGCAACAGCAGAATACTGATCAGCAACGTCAGCAAATGGACAATCAGCGCCAGCAGCAGATGAACGACAGAAGGCAACAAATGGATCAGCAAAGACAGCAAATGGATAATCAGCGTCAGCAACAAATGCAGCAACAGCGTCAACAGCAGGATATGCAAAGACAACAAATGCAGCAGCAACGCCAGCAACAAATGCAAGAGAGGCAGCAACAAATGCAACAAAGACAACAACAGCCTCAGCAACAGAGAATGAATAATGGAGGTGGAAATGATAACCGACCTACGCAAGATCGTGGTAATGGCGGAGGCAGAGGAAGAAGATCATAAAAATCTAAACTTCAAATAAAACAAGAAAGGCTATCAAAAATGATAGCCTTTTCTATTTATACAAATCGTTTTTTTTGCTAAACTATATGATCAATTAATTTCGGAACGTTGAACGGAGCGTCGCAAGAAACGATCAATCGGAGATTCAAAAGTTGGTAACCAAAACTGTATTACAAAAAAAATTTCCCCTTATATTGGTAAAGTTTGTTTTACACTGTTACGAATTGATCTACAGCCATATTTAAAAAATTGGGCAGAATATGATTGTAAGTAAACATAATTTTATCAGGATCACGTAACTGCTCAATCATACTTTTCCACTTTTCTTCGCTATGGTTTTCAATTACGGTTTTCATTTTGTCTTCCCGCTGCAAATACATACTCATTCCAACAGCATCGGCTTCCGGGTGAAATTGTGTTCCGATAAAATAATCATTGAAACGTATTGCCATCACCGCTCTTTCGTATTCCGGCTTATGCGGACGCTCTTTTTCGATAGCCAATACAATTGCGCCGCGATTTTCTATTATATCATCTGCAGGCTCAACAACCTGGTAATCGCGGCTATCAACCGCATAAAAAGGATCTTTTAAACCTTCAAACACAGGCTCGCAGTAAGCACTTTCTAACATGTGAATCGGGAACACACCAAATGATGTAGAATTGCGTTTACAAACTTTTGCCAGGTTATAATAACGGCAGGCCAACTGAAAACTGTGGCAAATAAAAAAGACAAACTTTTTAGGAAATTTACCTTCCTGCCTGTTATAATCGTCAACAGATTTTATCCATGCCATATACTTCGTATCCCATTCTTCACCTTTACTTTCTAACGGCGAACCCGGACCGCCGCTTGAAATGTAAATATCATAACTCAGGTCGGGCAAATCCATCTTTTGCCTGACGTCAAATTCGGTAACCTTTATTTTATATTGATTGGCTTCGCTCCATTGATTCAAAATTTCTTTTATACATCTCATTCCCTGGTTGACATGACCGTCATTCAGATCTAATACCGCTACTTTATATTCCATCATTACACTAAATATTCTAAAATGGCAAAGTTACAGTTTTTGAAAAAATTTAAGATTTCTGCGTAGAAATATTAACGGGGCGATAATATAATGTGAGTAAAAACGGCAGCGTTTCATAGTACGGAATGCGCATAACCAAGTAATCGGCAAGCAGAAAAATAAAGTAAATAATGATGAGAACTTTATCGAACCGGTTTGTAAAAAAGCCAATTACAAAAGAAAGTTCCATAACAGTAACAGCAAGATACAGGCAAAAAGAAATGGTTGTGTTATTGATGATCCATTGGTAAAAATGACTTAACCAGTAATCGGGCGAATTGGTAAGCATTTCTTTATGTTGTTCAATTAAAATATTACTTAACTGATTTGGATTGAACACAGCGCCATTGCTGATTTTCCAGACGCCGGCAGAAAGAAAAAAATACAAAAAGAAATAACGAACGCCATCTATTAATAGATGAAATGTTTCTTCCTTGCGCGCGGTAAAAATCACGGGAAAAATGAGCCAGGCAACAAAAATGGTGTATGAGCTGATTGGATATAGAAAATAACATGACAGGTAAATCCAATTAACCAAAAGCACATATATGGCTGCGAATGAAATGAGTTTTGGTTTGATATAAGAGGCCGCTAATAAAGTTAACGGAGCGCTGTAATAAATTACATCAAACAGTAAAAATTGTTTTGTTTGCAATAACCATTTGTGAATGCCGGTTTGCATAAAAACCCAGCTAAATAAATCGAATGTGTCATAAATAAAAATGGGTTGCTGCTGATATAACAGCATGTTATTGCACCACTTAAAAATGAGCAGCGCAAACCAGATAACGCAATAATAATTGATAATTTTTTGCCTGAAAGAACGTTTCATCAGCGGTATAAATAACGGTTCTTTTGTTTGTACGAAACAATATTGTATTGAATATCAGCGGTGGTATCTGTTAGTTGTAATAATCTTATTAAACGATGTTGATACCAATTATCAAACTGAGCTTTCGTAAGCCGATTTGTATATAAGGTGGAATCGTTTGTATGCAGTAATCGTTTGATGGATGTATTGTAAATCAGGTTGTTCCAGCTTTGTTGCGCCTCGTATTGTGTAATAGGAATTACAATATTATCCCAGCCATTTGGCGTAAAATCTTTAGATTGTAATGGCTTTCCGTTTACCACAACTTCCGTAGCTTCATAGTCAGGTTTCAAACCAAATTTTATTGAGAACATCGAGTAATGATAAAACGGAGAAAACTCAACTCCGTTTTTATAATTGAAAAAAAGTTGCCCGGCAGCAAACAAGACAACAATAACAAACCAGAACTTATTTTGTTTGTATAATTTCTTCAGATACATAAATAAAAAACCGCGCATTAAGCGCGGTACATAGATACTAAATATTTCGTCTTTCTTTTTTTACAAATAACTCAGATTTGTTTCCGGCGTAAATGTCAGCAAGGTTTCATACATCAAACGAATGGTATTTTCAATATCATCTTTATGAAGCATTTCAACGGTTGTGTGCATATAACGAAGTGGTATTGAAATCAACACGCTTGGGCAGCCATCATTTGCATACGCAAAACTATCTGTATCGGTTCCCGTGCTGCGACTAACTGTTCGGTTCTGCACCGGAATGCTGTTTTTCTCAGCAACATCAAGAACAAAATCCAATAACTTATTATGAACTGCCGGACCGTAAGCCAAAGACGGACCTTTACCGCAGGCAACATCACCTTCAATTACTTTATTAATCATTGGTGTTTGCGTATCGTGCGTAACATCGGTAATGATAGCCATATTTGGTTTAATGCGTCGTGCAATCATCTCGGCGCCACGCAGCCCTACTTCTTCCTGCACAGCATTTACAATGTATAAACCAAAAGGCAACGCTTTGTTGTTTTCTTTTAATAATCGCGCCACTTCCGCAATCATAAAACCACCCACGCGGTTGTCGAAAGCACGACCAATAAAATAATTGTTTGCCAGTTCATCAAAACCATCCTGGTAAGTTACAACAGCTCCGATATGAATGCCTAACTCTTCAACTTCTTTTTTATTTCTCGCGCCACAATCAAGACATAAGGTTTCTACTTTTGGCTGCGGTTCTTTAGCGTCGTTATTACTTAATCTTGTATGAATAGCCGGCCAGCCAAACACCGCTTTAACCGGGCCTTTTTTACCATGAATCCAAACGCGCATAGATGGCGCAATCTGGTGGTCAACACCACCATTTCTTTTCAAATAAATAAATCCCTGGTCGTTAATATAATTTACAAACCAGCTGATTTCATCCGCATGAGCTTCTATCACTACTTTGAAAGGCGAATCGGGATTGATAATACCAACGGCGGTTCCGTAAGGATCGGTAAAATATGTATTGATAAAAGGTGTCAAGTAATCGAGCCACAAACGCTGCCCGCTGCTCTCGAAGCCAACAGGCGACGCATTGTTTATATAAGTTTTTAGAAAAGCAAGCGATTGTTCTGTCAGAACTGAAGTTTTTGCTTCTGCCGTTTCTTTTTGTTTAGCCATATTGTACGTTTAATAAAGTTTGAAAAGCCGGTAAAGGTAATGCGTGAGATTTATTTACCTAACATCATAGCAGTAATGCCGAACGCAGCTTTTACCAAAAGCAAGCCATCAATCACAACAAGATAATATAAAATTCCTTTGCGCCGCCGTAGCGATGTAGCTGCCAGCAACAATAAGAAAAAAGGAATGATATTGATGATGATTTGTACCGCAGAGAAGTGTTTGATTGAAGCAAAAAAAAGAAAGGAAACCAGGCTTGCAGACGCTAACGGAAGCAATATAAAAAAAAGGGTGTAGCGCAAACCTTTTGCAACTACAAATGTTTTTAACTGATAGTTATGATCGGCGGCAAAATCTTTAATATCAAACATAATGGCAATGGCGGTTGTATAAAGCCAGTTGGTAAAAAAGTAAAGTAGGTTTGATGCAGACAGATGAAAGTTTTTTGCTTCTTGCAAGGCGCCAAAAAGCATCGGATAAATAACAATAATTCCGCTGCAGACAAAACCGATTATAAAAGGTTTGAGCCAGGCAATATTGCGAAGTTGAATATGAAATTTTGCCGGGAAGATGGCACCGTAATACAGCAACGCGATAAGCGGAAAAAGCAGCAACAGCAGCCATTCTGTTGTATTGAATATGCGAAATAAAAAATGATAACGAACAAATAAATGAATGCCAAGAAAGGCAATAACAACCGTAAAAATAATTTGAGTTACCCGGATGAAAATACGATTCCGGTAATACCACGCCGTTCGCAGATTAAAAGATTCTTCTTTGTTATTCGCACCAATATAAGCATGGGTATAATAAACGACAACTGAAAAAAAAACAAACAGATAATAAGAAACATCGGTGATTACAAAACTGTTTTTCACAGCTGTTTCGGCAGAAAGCGCAATAATACAAAGAGCCAGGTAATAGTTACCAAATAAAACAAAATGGGCAAGTTTTTTAAGCAATCATCAATCCTTTATTTACTTACAATAATAATTTAAAAGCTGGCGTGTTAATCGTATCGCTCACATTACCGGCTTCATCCTTTATCCAAAATCTAAAATAGGTAGAATCATCTCTTTGTGTGCCGCATCTGGAGATAGGTGTGTATTGACTTTCAGCCGGACTAAGACCGTAGGTAAAATTGATAACCAAATCAGCATCTAAAAATTTATGACTGCTGAAAGCAGGCAAATCAAAAATATGAGTAGCAGTATCATTATCCACGCAAAGCGGAGACAATCTTTTATAAAATAAATATGGCTTCATTACATTGCTGCTACTGTCAGCAACTTCAAAATCGCCTTCTTTATCTGTTAGTTTAAGTTTGATACTTATATTTTGTCCGACAACAAATTCATAACCACTTACACTTTCCAGAGTTAAAGTGGGTTTGGTGCTAAATTTATCTTTTGAACAGGCAATCATTATTATTACGCTAACAGCAACTATCAATATTTTTGCTTTCATCAATCTGGTGTGTATTTCTTTTCAAATGTAAACAAAACAAATTACCTGTTTAGTGTGAATGATTTCTTTGTTAACAATATTTTCAAAGGTGAAGTTTTTAATGAAAAGCTTGCCCTCCAGTTATTTCAATATCAATACGGGAATAATAAAATTTATCAGCAATGGTGCGGTTTATTACAAGTAAATCCATCATCCGTTACAACGATTGATAAGATTCCTTTTCTTCCGATTTCTTTTTTTAAAACGCATGTAATAACAACAGGCACATTTTTGCCCGGTATTATTTTCACCAGCAGCGGCACTACGCAAACAAGTAACAGCCGGCATTTTGTGAAAGATATTTCTTTATATAAAAAAAGCTTTACAACTGCGTTTGAATCTTTTTACGGAAACATAAAAGATTTGTGCATTATCGGTTTGCTTCCCTCCTATCTCGAAAGAAATGGTTCTTCCCTGGTGATTATGGTTGATGAATTAATTCAGCTTTCGCAGCATTCGCAAAGCGGTTTTTATTTGTATGATTTTGATAAATTAAAAACCATGTTACAACAATTGGAAGAAGCGAAGCAAAAAACCATTTTGATTGGTGTAACCTTTGCCCTGCTTGATTTTGCGGTTGCCTGCCCGATGTCTTTGCAACATACAATTATTATGGAAACCGGTGGTATGAAAGGACGAAAAAAAGAATTAACCAGAGAAGAAGTTCATACACAGTTACAACAAGCTTTTCGTATATCATCAGTTCATTCTGAATATGGAATGACGGAGTTGCTAAGCCAGGCATATTCACAAGATAATGGTATTTATCATTGTCCGTCCTGGATGAAAGTATTGGTGAGAAATGAAGAAGATCCGTTACATGTTACCGTAACCGGTAAAAAAGGTATATTGAATATAATAGACCTTGCTAATATAGATAGTTGTGCCTTTATTGCAACCGACGATGCCGGTATTGTATATGAAGATGGTAGCTTCGAAGTGTTAGGAAGAATAGATAACAGTGACCTTCGAGGTTGTAGTTTATTGACATTATAAAATTGGTTTGTGCAGCATATTGCCATCTCCTATATTTGCAGCCCTAACACAAATCACCTGCCCAGGTGGCGAAATTGGTAGACGCACTGTGTTCAGGTCGCAGCATTCGCAAGGATGTGCTGGTTCGATTCCAGTCCTGGGCACACTAAAAGGCTTGTAAATCATTGATTTACAAGCCTTTTTTCATTTGCAGCTGTCAAAAAGTGTCGCTTTTCTACGCTTATTACCACCATTGTTGACACATATTTGACACACATTATGACACACACTTTTCAAAAGAAAAATTACCGCTGGGAGAGTGTATTTACCCCTTGGACAATTGATAAGATTTGCTGTCATAATCCGCCTTGAGTGAATCGGAATTCCCAAATGTGAACAAAATTCTTTTCTTCACATTTTATCGCTTTTTCACTTTTTGGGAACTAACGCATTCACTGCTAATAAAATCAAATGACACGGCATATCTGTTGATGCCAAGTTTATAAATTTTAAACGTAAATCCATGAATATTATAAAGAGAAAGAACCGGTCCGGTAATAAAATTGTATTCTATTATGATTTGGGTCGCAAACCAGGTCAGCGCCCGTCAACCGGTATCTTTATATACACAAAACCCAAAGATCAAGTTCAGAAAAATCATAACAAGGAAGCATTAGCACTAATAGAAGTAAAGAAGAGTCAAACCATTATTGAGCAACAATCGATAGGCAGCGCATACATCCCAAAGTACAGGTTGAAGGCGAATTTTATAGAATACTATGAAGAGTATGTTCATCTTAACAAAAGGAAGGGCAACCGTCACCTAGTGTGTAGTTTGACCCAGTTTAAAATGTTTGTCAGAGCGAAGTTCATATCATTTACGGAGATAACAGAAAATTTTTGTAAGCGCTTTCGTCAATTTCTTCTTGATAAGTACAGTGGTGAAACGCCAAGCAACTATTATGCGCGGTTCAAATGGGTAGTAAACGCAGCGAAAAAGGATGGATACTTCCATCAAAATCCAACTGAATATGTTGCTGCGAAGTCGAAACCATCTACAAAGCTGAAAGACAATTTAGAGGTTGAAGACTATTTGCAATTGTTGCGAACACCCTGCTTCAATCAAGAGGTGAAGGCAGCTTTCATTTTCTGTTGCTATACCGGGCTTAGGTGGGTTGATATAGCGAAAATAGAATGGAGTGATATCAGAGAAGGTGTTATTACAACAAGAATGATACAGGCGAAAACGGGAGAGCCGGTATTAATTACCCTTCATCCAATCGCAGAATTAATTTTAAACACAGCCAGAAAAAAAACGGCTGTTACAAAACACCCGAATGCCAAAGTCTTCCCTCTGCCGAGCGCAAACGGTGTAGATTTCGCTCTACTGAAATTTCCATTCCATACAATAATGATCAGTAAAATAATTGGTTGTCAATGCTTATGCTGGTCAACGGTTCACGAAATCGATGGCTAAGAACATGAAAATTATGCAGCATGTCGTTGGCATTTGGCAGATCGTCACGGCTAACGAGGGCTTTTGCGTAGTCTATGGTGCAGCCGGGAATTTTACCACCGAGTGCATTGGCATAGTTGTAAGAAAATGCGGCATTGTGCTCCGACATGCCAACCGCGGACTTCTTGCAGGGACACTCATACCCCACCTATCAATACTTTGACGATGAACAGTACAAAGAGCGCACTGAAATTGAAAGGAGGAATGCTTGGCTCGATGGCTTCAAAAGCTTGCTCATCTGTTATGAAAAAAGAAGCTGGATGCCACAGCATTGAATGACTTTTTCTAATTGTTTTACAATGAAAAGCCTACTCTTACCAAATACTGAACAACCTTCATGACAAGCTTTCAATATAGTTTTTTTTAAAATTAGAACTTGTTTTTCGAAACAAATTTCTCCGTGATTTAATTTCCTAATGAGCTCATCATCATGAATAGTATCGTATTATTTTTATCGGCTCACTTCTCTATATAGATTATAATAAAGTTGCTGAAGCAATCTTCTGTCAGCCGTAATAATTTCTCCTGTTGCAGTCAATCCATCGTGGTATTGAATAGGTTTATCATAATCAGTCATTAATCCTTTTGGTAAAACAATTTTAGCTAAGTATCCGCTATCAGTCGGAACCCGCGAAATAAAATCCACTTTACCAAGCACGCTGCCCCATTCCGCACTCGGATAAGCCTGAAACTTCAGCAACACTTCCTGACCTGGCTGCACTTTTCCAAAATTAGCCTGCGGTATCAGCATTTGCGCATAATAGCTGCTGTTGCTACTGATGATGTAGCAAATGATCTGTCCGTTTTTCAAAGCCTGGTTCACTTCCAAAAAACCGGTGAGCGAGATATTGCCATTTGCTGTTGCTGTCAGTATATATTTCCGTTTCCATTCTTCTACGCTGCTCTTTAGCGTTTGCATTGCCTGCATAAAAATGGCTTTCTGTTGATATGTAGTATTCTTTAGTTCTGATATCTCTTTATCCTTCTCGTTTTGTCCGTTTTCATTTGTCAGGATGGACGAATTGATCTGCGGAACAGCTTGTTGCTTACTTAAATATTTACTTTGCTCGTTGCGGTACTCCAGTGCTGAAATCACTTTCTGTTTCATCAGGGTATCGTTCATGGCAAAGGTCTTTTGCGACAAAGCGGCATCCTGCTGCTGCAATTCCTTTTGCGCGTTCAATATCCTGTTTTGCTGCCGCAAAAAAGCTTTGTCCGTTGTCAGCATGGTTGCCTTCTTTACAAAAAAACCATCTGCTATATAATTGCTGTAAACAGCGAAGCTTTGGGCAAACGTCTGAAAGGGTTGCTGCAGTTCGCCCAACTCAGTAAATGACCTATCTTTTTGTTTCAATAATCCGGCTTCGTTATTGGCAAGAAGCAATACGGACAACGTATCCAAATATGACGATAATGCCAACACGTACTCATGCTTGGCCGTGCTTTCCACAAAGCCTAATATCTCTCCCTCGTTTACCGGTTCGTTCTCTTTGATCGTCAGCATCATCAGCTTTCCATCCGTCTTCGCTATCACCGGTTTTGGCGCATTCAGAGAAGCAAGTACCGCTTTGCCGCTTACGATGTCGGGATACCGAATGAGCCAGCAGGCGACAACAACCAGCAGGAGCACAATCAAAAAAACGACATTGCCATACCGGATCAAAAAGCCCGGTTTATGCGAAATCATGTCTCTTACTTCTTCGCTTCGCACTGCCAGCCGTTCATTCCGTTCTAACTCATCTGTTTCCAGCGAACCGTCCCCATTAATTGTGTATGGCATAAGAGATAAGTTTTAAGATGCAAGAAACAAGTAATAGGATATAAAATTTATCATTCACCCTTCACAACTTCATCAACTTCCCAGTTCCAACTGGTTCTTCACCAGTTCGTAATATTGTCCTTTTCGCCGGCTCAATTCGTCGTGTGTACCCTGTTCCGTAATCGTTCCATTGTGCAGCACCACTATGTTATCCGCATTCTTAACGGTGCTCAGGCGGTGCGCTACCACGACTACCGTTTTGCCTGCAAAAAAATGTTGCAGATTGTGCATGATGTCCTTTTCATTGTTGGCATCTAACGCATTGGTAGCTTCGTCAAAGAATAAATATTGCGGGTCTTTATACACGGCTCTTGCAATCAACACTCTTTGCTTTTGCCCTTGGCTGATGCCATTTCCTTCCGCACCTATTTTGGTGTTGAAGCCCAATGGCAATCCTTCCACAAAAGAAAGGATGTTTGCTACTTTACAGGCGTGAAGCAGTTTTTTATAGTCCGGCGTTTCATCGCTCACAGCAATGTTTTTAGTAATGCTGTCGCTAAAGATAAAGCCATCCTGCATCACACTGCCGCATTGGCTGCGCCAGTATCGGGGAGAAATGGCCCTCATTCCTAGCCCTTCTCCACTCGTCGAGAAGGGAGCATCGGAACCTCCGATAACAATATCGCCTTTGTAATGTTCATAAAACTTCAGCAGCAGTTTTAGCAAAGTAGTTTTGCCGCTGCCGCTCATGCCTACGATGGCGGTTACTTTTCCTTCAGGAATACAAAGATTGATGTCGTGCAGCACAGGTTCGTTTCCGGCGCCGGCATACGTAAA
This sequence comes from Ilyomonas sp., assembly GCA_965199845.1. Classification (GTDB taxonomy): domain Bacteria; phylum Bacteroidota; class Bacteroidia; order Chitinophagales; family Chitinophagaceae; genus Ilyomonas. The sequence continues at coordinate 14,300 of CBDATZ010000008.1, read as the reverse complement.
AGAAAGATGACGGAGAGAGATGGATTTGCTCTGGGGCAAATGGGTAGCGTAGGCAATGTTGCTGGAAGCTGCGCTTTCCTCATCTGCCACTTCATAAATTTCATTCAGCCGCTCTAATGAAATTTTAGCATCCTGCGCCTGCTGTACAAAGCCAATGAGTTGTTCCACCGGGCTGTTAAGCTGACCAATGATGTATTGAATAGCAAGCATAGCACCAAGTGTAAGCTGCCCTTCCAAAACGGCTTTGGCAACGAAAAAAGTAATGAGTATGTTTTTGCCCTCGTTGATGAAGAACGCGCCTGCCTGCTGGTATTGGCTTAATGATAAGCTTTTAAAGTTCAGCTTAAATAGTGAAGCCTGCAAGCCTTCCCATTCCCAGCGACGCAGGGTTTCCGCATTGTTCAGCTTTTATTTCCTGCATACCTTGTATCAGTTGCATGGTTGCACTGTTTTCCTTGCTGGCAACGGCGAATCGCTTATAGTCTAAACTGCGGCGGTATTTGAGAAAAAAACGTATCCAAAAGATGTATAAAAGAGAACCCATTAAAAAGATGGCAAACACCATTGTGTTGTAAGAGAGCAGCACCACAGAAAATACAAGCAGGTTAAACATGGAAAACAAAGTAGACAGAGTAGAGCCGGTAAGAAAGCTTTCGATTCGGTGCTGGTCCTGTAACCGCTGCAAAATATCGCCGGTTTGCTTGGTATCGAAATAGTGCAGCGGCAGCTTCATGAGTTTGATCCAGAAATCGGACAGCAGCGATACATTGATGCGAGTGCTGATATAAAGCAACAGGCGACTTCTAATAAATTCAACTAACGTGCGCCCGAAGAACAGCATGAACTGCGCAATGAGAATAATATAAATAAACTGCAGGTTGTGCGTATTGATGCCGGTATCTACAATGCTTTGGGTAAGAAAGGGAAAGATGAGTTGTAATAATGTACCGATGAGTAAGCCGATAGCCAATTGCCCGATGAACTGTTTTTTGCTGCTTTAGATAACCGAGTAATAAACCCCAGCCGATGCGTTTTTTCTTTGTCCATCTTCCTGTTCATAGAAAGCGGGCGCAGGTTCTAATACCAGTGCAATGCCCAGTTGCTTTTGCCCGCCGGTGCTTACCCAATTTGCGATAAAATCATTTTTGCTGAGGGTAATCATTCCTTTTGCCGGGTCGGCAATCACTATGTTCTTTCTGGTAGAAGCCGGTGTAAGCACCACAAAATGATATTGATTCCAATGCAGGATGGCGGGCAGTGGTATATCGTTAATCATATCTTCAACAGACACTTTTACGCCTTTAGCCCGTAAGCCAAGGCCTTCTGCTGCTTCCGCCAAACCCAGCAGGGAAACGCCATTGCTGCTGTATTGCGATGCCTGCCGTAATTTATCTAAACTGATTCTTTTACCATGCCACTTGCTTATCATACGCAGGCAGGTCGGACCGCAATCCATGGCATCTAACTGCTTATAATACGGAAAAGTTTTCAAGGTGTTTTTTTGAGTTGCGTGTGTAAATTCTTTTGGCACTGATGTGGTAAACGTCCGGAATGGGAGCCTCTGTTTGGGGGTTATAACAGCGCTTCAACCAATACAGGTGATACAAGATAGCTTCGTACTGCTTTTTATAAATGATTCGTCCCTTATCGAATGTAATTCTTCCGGGAACGCCTTCCATTAATATAAAATCGAAATGTGCTTTTATTTGCCCTTCTGCCTCTGCCGCTTTTATAATGTGAGTGAAACTTTCGACTCTTGTTTCGATGTCAAAGATTGATCTTCCTTCAGTCAGCAAATCCTGAACAAAACTGCATTCGTCAAAACAATAATGGGGAGAAGTGGTGAATACGGTTTTGTAATCTTTGCTGCGCTTAAAAATCGTATTCATTAAATCGTTGTTTCTGTAAAGAGCAAAACAGCCGGTTGTGTAATCATGGCGAACGCTGATGAAATCATATTCGTTCAGCATATCATCCGTAATAAAGCCTCTAATGTCTCCATAAATAATATCTATATCGCTTTGTCCCCAGAAATCATAGTCTTCAATATAGTCTGAAAAGATAGCACCATAAGCCGGTTTGTAATCACAGAATTTGTAAGGGAATTCTATGTTTACTTCAAATCCTAACTTTTCACTCGCCAATGCTTTTATGTCATTTACCGACTTCTTAATCAGTTTTACATTCTGCGGAATATCACCTTCATAAATGATGTCGGTAAAAATATAAAAATCAATCGTTTTGTTGAAGCTGCAGGAGTGCAGGAAATACCTGAAATACCAGGGAAATTTTCCGTAATAGCAAATCAGTATGGCAATCTTTTTCATCGGCTGTTAATTGAATTTTTTAAAGCAGAAGGTGTTTGTAATTACACCAAGACAGGTTCTTTGTGCTCCGCTTGCTTACTGCATTTAACTTTTATCAGCTCTTTAAAAAAACGGATTAACTCATCTGCATGAAAATCGAATGAAAACTTCATTCGGTTATTCCATACATTGTTTCGCAATTGTTTCATCCTTTCTTTATTCCGTAGCTGCTGTCCCAAATCTTCAATATTCCTAAAGAAAATGCCTGCATCCATTTCCGTAAGCAACTGCTGACTGGCTACAATGTGCCCTGCATTGTCAAACAAAATCATCGGCAAACCAGCACATGCAAGGGTTGACATCCGGGCAGGATAATTCAGGTCGTGCCACGAAGCCCGCATCAGTTCGCCGTTATTAGTGCTTTTAAAGTAATGCAGCCAACCTGCATCGTATTGCGAGAATTCCCTTACCCAGTTTTTGGCTTCGCAGGGCGGATGAATGTGAATGTATTTTTGTTCATCAGCAGAACCCGCCCCTTTCCACTGTCCGATGATCTGCTGCGCATTGCCATAAAAATGGAGATGGATTTTTTGAGCAGCGAATTCATTAATGTAATGCGGATGTAAGCCAATCGGTCTGCCCGAAACCACCGTATGCACTTCGCCGTCACTCTCGGAAAGCAGTGGCGTTCTATCACTGGTGAAATAGTTTTCTTTTGGCAAATCACCATCAAGAATAAACGACAGAGAATCGTTTGTATGCAAACACTGGCTGTACCATTGTTTCAATGTTTCATTGATGTAGATAACACCATCAGCCTTTCCGTACAATTCGCTCATTTCTTTCCACAAGCCCATCTGCCGGCAATAAAAAGGACCTTCCTTGAAATGCCATACTAAGGGTATATTCAAGCCTAACGACAACACATAATGCGCTAAGGGAATCGCATGGTAGTTGAGCAACGCATAAATCACATCCGGCTGAATACGTCTTATGTTTTCCTCCATATTATCGTACCAAACGGTTGCAATATTGCCGAATGGCAGCGGCCCGCAGGCGTTCCAGCATTGCGGGTCTTTTATCCATAAGCCATACAGTTTGTGTCCCCGCTCTTCTAATGCGCAAATTCGTTCGGCATTAAAAGCCAGTTCACCAACCAGCAATATTTTCAGTCCTTTTTTTTCATCAAATACAGCTTCTGTTCTGTAATCCTTGTACTGCTCCTTTTCATCAATGTAAGTGCCGTCTAATGTTTTGTAAATAATGGGCTGTTCTACGTTGTAATGCTGCTTGTACAAGTAAATGCCGCCGCCATAGCTTTCATTAATAATCTTGTGCCGCTGCTGTGGATGGTCAACCCACTCGCAGGTTATTTCTCCTGTATAAACTGCCTTCCCTTTTGCCAGCAGCTTATTCCAAAACATTTCGTTCAAATCATCGGTTACCCATTCGTCCCGCTCTGTCCATTTTTCATTTATTTTTTTATGAGCCACCTGCACAAGCTGTAGAGAGGACAGGGATGACTGACCGGCAACCGATTGCCAGCCGCTCGAAAATTTGGTTTCACCATAATCGGCGTTGCAGCCTGAATAAGCCAACACGGCATCAGCATCAGAAGCTAACGCCATATAAAGCGACTGCAAATGGTTTACATAATAAATATCATCTGATGGCAGATAAGCGATGTAATCATAACTGGCTTGCGCAATGCCCATGTTTAAACACTTGCCTAAGCCTTCGTTGTTTTTATTTTCTATGCACCTGATTCGCTTATCTGTCGAATGTTCTTCGACAACCTTTTTTGTATCATCCGTTGAACCATCATTAATAATAATCAATTCCCAATCGGTAAACGATTGAAGTAACAAGCCTGTGATTGCACGTGGCAGGTAGTCAGCTTGATTGTAAGTTGGAGTGATGATTGAAATTCCTTTTCGCACTATCATGAAGATTTTATTGATGTGATAGTTATATTATTCAGCTAACAACCTGTCCAAATCTTCTTTCAGTTTTGGATCACTTGGGCGTGGCGAATTCCAATTCGCTACCTCTCCTGCTTTACTAATAAGAATATATTTTGGTATTCCGTTTTTCGCATATTTATTTATAAAGGAGGACGCTTTGTTATGATTTAAAATAAAAGAGTAAGACATGTCTTTCATCGCTTCTTTTTCAATTGCATCATTCCAATCGTCATAACTGTCGTCAATAGATATATTAACAAAAGCAACTTTCTTCCCTTTATAATCAGTTATTAAATGCTTTTCAGAGGGTATCTCAGCGCGACAAGGAACACACCAACTTGCCCATATATCTACACACACTACATTGCCTTTTAAAGAACTGAGTAAATTTTTAAAATCAAACTTTTTTTTGTTAAGAGAAATGAGGGTATCCCTGTTGCCTTCGCTGGTTAACAATACATTGTTCAACGCCAAGTTATTCAGATACTCTTTAAATTCTGAGTTATGGGAAGTTGCATTAAAATCCGCCAATAAACCTTTAGCTGCATTCGGATTTTCTATGATTACTTTTTTCACTATCGAACGAAGTAAGCCATCTCTTGTTATTCCGATAAAATTTCTTTTAGCGAAGTAATACAACGAATCATCAATCAATTTGCTTATCTCTTTTTGATGGTAATACTTTGCGGCAGTATAAAGCAGATATGCGTAAGCGGCTTGCTCATACCCAATATTATTCAGTTGAGCACCTAAATCTTGCTGATGAAAATGCCCACTCCAATTCTTCTCATCTTCGATGGGAGCCTGCCGTAAAGGGGATAACGACAAACTTAGTTCGCAAAAAGTGAGCATGTTGTCTAAAAAGTCCGTAATACTTCTATAATACATTGGTGACACTTTGTGCTTTTGGGTGTATTGACTTAAAAAAAATTTTATTGATGTCTTATATGTTTGGAGTGTTTCTAATTTTTGAGGATAGCTTGGTAAGGTTTTATTAGCATATAAAAATAGCATATCGCCAAACACATGGGGCAACGTAAGATTTGCTTGCCTCATTATGTCCAATTCATTGTTCCTCACAGAATCTCCATTAGCTGGCTGCAGAATTAAATTACCCAGTTTATCAGTTTGAATTATCAGTCTTTCTCCAGGATAAACGATATAAAAATTTTGACTCTTATTAGATTGAAACAAATACAAATTTTCTTGGGAATCTATTTGTAATGAATCACGACTTGTAATCTTAAAACTTGCTAATCCTTTAATAACACCATTGTAATATAAATTCACTTGGGAGGCACTATTATTAATCAAATTGACAGTACTGATATGATTGCTATCTGAATTAACATAATTGGCAATGCATTTAGATGATTGCACTGCCGTAATGAGTATTATTATGAAAGTCGGGATGTATTTCATTCTTAAATGTTTATAAGTAAGTTATGAGAGTAGTTCACACTCTTACTATCTGTGTGAACTACTCAATTTAACCCTTTTAACAACCAGTATGGACTGACCAAGATGCACTACAGCAACTATCACAACAATAATGGGTATGGCTGCCGTCAGAAGCGCTGCCATACATAACGCCGGTATTTACGTATCCGGTACCAGCTGGTGCACCTGGTGGTGTATCAAGCGTTTGGCAAGTGCCGCTTCCCGCCATAATCTTTTTCATTTCGCTACGGCTAAGTACGCCGCTGATGGCATTAAAACTTAATTTTTGAGTTTTCATCTGTTTTAATTTTAGATGATGAATCAATAACCTGTTTCGCTTTGCAGCCAGGTACAAGCCCTTAAAACCTGTTTGTTCTCGAGACAAAGTCTTTATTGTAAAAAATGTTGTAAGTCGGCTATGTTATAAACATCCGGTAACTGATGCCCATTAACAAATATGGTCGGTGTAAAAGCAATCTTTGTTTCATCGCACCATGCTTTCATCGCTTCTATTTTGGCATCCTGCTTCTTCAGTTCCCCATTCATCGGGTATTTGGTAGCAAACAGATTGTAATCCTTTTTATCTGCTAAATACCAATCATCCAAAGCCTGTTTGGTAAGCTGTTCATCTTCCTTCTCCGCTATTGCCAATAAATGTTTTACGGGCGGTGCTTTAAAATCATTTTCGTCAGCCGTAGCGGTAAAAATAATCTGCACTTTCAGGTTGCTGTTCTCTTCCAGCAGCTTCTCTATTTCAGGGTGCGCTTTGGCGCAAGGTCCGCAATACGGGTTGCATACTTTTATCAGCGTGTTGGCAGCATCCGGGTTGCCAAGCGCAATGCCCAAACCATCGGCAGACTTTTCTATTTTCTTTCCTTTTGCCAGTAACGCTTCCCATATCTGCGGGCTGGCTTTCAGGCGGAGGAGCTCGCGCTTGGTGCGTTTTGCTTCTTCGGCTTTTAATAACAATGGCTTGATTAAAAACCAGGTGAAGGCAACAAACAATAAACTACTGATGACAGGAAGGGAACTACTGATAGCATGAGGGAAGGAACTGATGATATGAAATGAAAAGAATGAGGAAGAGAGCAAGCTGGTACTGAAAGATGTGATAAGCTCGAGAAGAAGCAAGGCTTGCACACTGAGGCACAGCAAGCACCATTGCTTGGCGATGCGCCACTGGTAATATAGCGAGAAAACGGTATAAGGTAAAGCGAATACATTGAGAAGAAAAATAACGGATAAGGAAGAAACAGAAGCACTAAAATCTGCTATTAAAAGACTAATAAAAGTAGAAGCAAAATAAAAAAATCCCACCTCGCTCCAGCTAAGCCAACTGAATAGTTTAGACTGCTTAGAGCCAAGAATGGCGTTGCAATTGGTTTTGGCGCCGGCGGTACAAATTTTTTGCAAGGCAGGATTTGCCTTATCTATTTCGTACCAAAGCAAAAGAGACGTAACGGCAATGCCCGTTAGTTTCAGCAACATCAAAACGCTAACACCAATAGTAGCGGCAACACTTGGTGATTGATCAGAAAAGGAAACAACAGAAGCAACAGAAACGGTAATGAATATCAACAGCAATGCAAGAAATTGCAATGCTGCCAACTTTTCCTTTCGGCGGGCAGCAACATAGCTTTTTTCGCCGGAGGCGTCGGTTTTTTCTGCCAGCAACACCACGCCGGTCCAGTGTTTGACGAAGGCGTCAACGGTATCTGTCAGTTCTTTGCCGTCCATAAAATAATGCACTGATTTGTCGTCCGCCGCCGTTACCAGCGCAAAATTTTCACTCCCCCCCGCATACGTATGAGCAATAAAAGGTAATGGCAATTGGGTGAGTTGTTCTTTAGGTATACGCGTAGCAATATTGTTTACTTTCCAGGTGCGCAGGGCATCACTAATGCTTAAGAGGCTGGGATAATCGGGATGGTTAAGCAATGTAGTCTGCGCGGTTGCGCCGGTAACCGAGACCTGAAGCAATTTGAGAAAACGCGACAGAAGCAACACAGGTTTTTCCTGTACGGCAAGAACATTGGCAAGCATAGGTCACTCTTTTACAGGTGAACAAAAAAAATAAAGAGAATCCTTTTCGAAAGTGAGAAGTCCGTAGGCGGGCTATAGCGTGAGAACCGTTAAAAGTACCGGATAGTAAAGATAGAACTACATTTTTGGAACGGCCAAAACTTTTTTTAAAAAGATTTTGACGCTGGTTATCCGTCTATTGCTTCAATCATGTCCTGCTCTTAGAGATGATGCTACACAGCGGCGCTTGTTAAAAAGGTGCAATAACTTGGCGCTCCATAGAAAGTGACATCAGAAAGACCTTGTCCGACCAACCATACGCAAAGATGAAATTCAACACATGTTTTGATTAGTCTATCGTACAGGCGAAGCTGCGGAAAGCAAATTTAGCTTCCTTTGTAAAAAAGCTTCGAAACTCACTTCTTCATAAACAGATCATCACTAAATGTTTTGTACAACCTACTTCGCTGACTTGGTGGAACCTTCAATGATAGAGAGATTTTTTTTTGGTTTTTGTTGTTTGGATTTCATACCGATACCGGTTTGGACTTGATACGGATTAGGTGATATTTGATTGCCCCACTAAGATGAGGATTAGTTGCGGTTTACGAACAGGATGGGGCAGATTTCGCAGGTACCGCATGATAATTTCATAGGTTCCGCATTGTCGTTTCGTAGGTACCGCATCAAAGTTTAGCAGGAACACACTATGTGGATACGAGAGAAGTATTTGATTGGCGATGATTCAGATTTACTGCTATGGACGGTGAGAATGCCGTCGGATACAGAAGGCAGTTATAAACTTCAGGATAGATGCAGCTGAGTTGCAGACTTAGCTGAGCGTCTACGTAACAAACTTCGCTTAGTTGGGGCTCTTTTTTGGGAATGGATATTTTGAGCAGCGGACGCTGAGAAGAGACAACCACAAGCGAGACGCTTGCGCGAGAATGGGGGTGCCAGCCGCTTCATTGTTTGTGATAAGCTACGGTTAGCTGAGGTAAGCTACGATGAGTGAGGGGATAATCCTACGAACACATAACAGACAACTTACAAGAACTAACATCTTTCATATAAGTATCTGATGCGGATAATAAAGTTTTGATTCTCTCATATGCTCCTTGTTGTCCGACTGCCAAGTTTTGGGTTTTCAAACCGGGATGAACGATAACTATTTCAACTGGAAGACTTGGATTGTCAAAAGATTCAAGTATTTGTTTGATTTGGTTCAAGGTTCCTTTCCTAATTTTTGCAGCACTATTATTTTTATCTGCCCTGTCAATAAGTTGTTGTAAAAGCAATCGTCTGTTTGCCCACTGAACCGATTTAGTCGCTTGCCCATTCACTTCATAAATATCATCTACTGTACATCTTGGTGCATCTCCATCTTGCTTTTTACAATGATAAAATTTGATTCTTCCATTACTTAAACCAATAACATCTGCAATTTCTAAAGATGCATGATCGTAAAAAACTGCATCAAATTCAGCTTCTGCCAATCCTAAAATATAATCATGTATAGAAAGACGAGAATCACCTGCAAGATTATTTGCGGTTATTTCATCAGGTTTATAAAACTCTTTATTTACATTTACTATATTAGGCCAGTTATGTAGAACGATTTGATTATTGTTAATAACAGCAATTGTATCCTTATAATCAAATAAGACTTTCCCAACCAAGTGAGATAAGTTTTCATAATAAATTTGAATAGGATTTGCTTTAAGATTACTTAAAAGAACTTCTGTCTTTCCATAACTTTCTCCATGCTTAAAAGCAATTTTAGTAGGAGTTGTATCTGAATATTGAAAGTCTATCTTCGGATTTATTGAGTAAACTATGTGACACTCAGCGGTCTCTTTTTTAATAACAAAAGTTACATGAGTGTTAGTATAATCCAATATAGTTATAGAACACGAAGACAGCAAACCTTTTGCAATCTCAACACCTTCATTGTTCTCAAATCTTACTTGTGCTAATTTGTAATATTGTTGGCTATTCCAATCGGCAAAGAAAGGAGGATCCTCCATTGGAAACTCTTCTACAATCTTTCCAGAATCTAATTCATCTAATGGTAACGTCAATGCATCCATTGCTGGGTCATTAATCTTTCGACCAATTTCCTTTAACCAATCTACAAGGTATTTAATTTTCTTTTCATCCAACGTCCATACTTTGGAACTGGTGCTTACCCCTATTAAAACATGCTTTTGTAATACAGTATCAAAGCCACCTCCAAAAGAATGACCTCTCGTATAACTATATTTATCAGTGGGAAGCACACCATTTGCTGTATGTGAGCCAAGAATGTTTTTATATGCCTCGCTATTACCTTTTGTTTTACGGCTTTTCATTCCAATGTTATACATCCTAGGATCATTCCATCCTGCCATTACCCTCTTTAAATAAGGCAGATAGATCATCTCATGTATAATTCCATCTGAAAGATATTGCTCGACGATATCTTCATACAACTCGGTTTCCTTAAGAGTAGAGCAAATCGCGAGAATAGAAGTAGCAGAATCAAAAAAAACAATGATAAGATGATTCTCTATGTCATTTAGCGCATCAGAAGACAAATACCATTTTGGCTTTTTCAATTCCGCTACCACATAGATTGCAACCTTGTGCTCCTCACTAACATGATGATGTCTAATTACAGGATTCTTAAAAACATTTGTGCTCTCATAATCTATTGTCTTACTTATATCAATCAAGCTTTCATCGTTGCCTTCTTTAGAAACATTTACAGTTATAGTAGACTCTCTTATAATTTTGTAAAGCTTAGCATGAAAGAAAGGAAGCAAATCGTCATCTTCTATACTAACTGTTTCCTCGATATCAACGCCCGGTAATACTTCATTCTCTGTCAAACCTTCAAAAGAATCGAAAAACTCTTGTTCTTCTTCAGTTTTTTGAACCTTTGAATAATGTAATTCAGGTAAGACAATTGACCAATCCTTTGTATCCTTTTTGTACAGTTGCTCTGCTTCCAATTCAAATTCATGTTCACCTGCAATTATTGTCGCTTCTTTACCTCCTGCTGTATTTGTTCTGGATATTCTACCAACAAATTGCAAAGTAATAGCTAGTGACTTGTGCGGTATATGAACTGCTGCAATCTTCAATAATGGGAAATCAAATCCTTCTCCCATCATATCTACACAAATAACTCCGTCTATTTCACCGTTCTTTAATTGTTCAATTCTACGCTTAATTGTTGCCTCTCCTAAACTGCTATATAATAGGACTAAATTAAGGTCTGTTTCTTCTTTATAAATCCTTACTAAACTATCTGCGTTATTTTTAGTATCGGTTCTTATTATAATTTTATGTTCAGAATGATTTCTATTGTTATAAATCTCTTGCGTTTTTTTAGCAATAGCAATATTCTTTTCTTCTTCTGTGTTCAAATTAACAGTGCTAACAGGGATGTAATTTATCTTACTAAATAACCCATCATCATAAGCTTGTTTCAAAGGATAATTATAAACCAATCTAGCTTTTATATCCTTTTTATCTCTTCTAAATGGAGTAGCAGTAAGTAGTATCTGCTTAGAGGAGACAAAAGCATTCAATACGTTGTTCCATGATTTGGCTCTGCTATGATGAGCTTCATCAACAAAAACCAAATCAAATGCATTGGCACCTATTGTTGCTTGTAAGTTCGGAGTTTGGTCTATTGTTCCCGGTATACCTACTATAACATCATTATTAATGATTACATCTTGCCATGTTGCTTGATCCTGTATAACTGAAGTCATTTCATATACTCTTGGCAATGGGTTTTGTTGAGGTAAAATACCCTTTGAAATCAAGAGCTCAGGGTCTCGGAATAGATTTGCAATCTGTTCTCTAACCAATTGACTTGGGGTTATGATGAGAACTGAGGTGTGTCGATTTTGCCGGACAGAGAAGTTGCTTAGGTTTTGTAAAAATAGTAGTTTTTTTCAAAGTCATTGGGGCATTGATAACCGAGAGATGAGTGCCTTCGTTTTGTGTTGTAATACATCTCTATGTACTCAAAGATTTCTGTGTGGGCATCCTGCAGATCGTCGAAAGCACCATCCTGCAACAGTTCTGTTTTGAAACGGCTGAAGCAGGACTCCATAAAGGCATTATCGTAGGGGTTATCTGACCGGCTCATGCTCTGCAACATCTGCCCCGATGCAATCAGTTCCCGGAACCCGTTGCCTGCATACTGACCGCCGCGATCAGTATGAACCATCAATCCTTTTGCATCGCTGCGGCGGCTCATCAGTGCTTTTTTGAAAGCTGTTACCACCAGCGCTTCTTTCATGTGACTGTCTAACTGCCAGCCGGTAATTCTGCGGGAATACAAATCCATCCAGACTGCCAGGTAAAGAAAGCCGCCACCTGCCAGCGGGATATAAGTGATGTCTCCCACCCAGACTTCACCGGGCTTTTGCGGCGCCTCTCTTTCCAAAAGCAGGTTGGGGCTAATGGGGTAAGGATGACGGCTGTCAGTTGTACGGGGCACAAAGCTGCGGGGCTGGATCGCTTTCAAGCCGTGCTCTGTCAGCACTTTACGAACTTTGTACCGGCTTGTCTTTACCTCTGCTGCTTTCAGTTCCGCCACTATCCTGCGCGCACCATAGCGCCTGCGGTGCTCCTGAAAAATATCAACAATATGCTCTTCCATTTCTTTTTTCTTTTGGTCAGCAAGGCGGCTTCTTTTCTGCTGCTTCCAGTCGTAGTAAGCGCTGCGGCTTACCTGAAGCACCCGGCATAGCATCTGTGCCTTGTATTGCCCCGCTTGTGTCTCAATAAACCGGTAGCGCTCCCTCAGGTCTGACGGCTGAAAATGAGCAAGGCTTTTTTTAAAATATCACGCTCCTGCTCCAACTCTTTGATCCGTTTGAGTAAGGAAAGTTGATCTTCACCCGCAGCAGGGCTGTTCTCCTTACCAACTGTATTTGGCTGTCCCTGGCTGCTGTTGTGACTGCGGCTTCTCCACCGGTAGATAATGTTCTCACCAATGCCTAAGCTGCGGGCAACCTCGCTCACCGGGCGACCGTTGCTGATCATTTGTAACACCTCTTCCTTAAACGAAGCATCGTACTTGCGGCGCTTGATACCGCTGCTGTTCTCTTTCATTCCTGTTGCTAATTTATAGCAACTTTACTGTCCGGTTTTATTAGACCATCTCAACAATCTCAACGAAAGAGAAGCGTCCCGCTATAAGGTTTACACCATCGTTGCTGAACAATTACCGAAGTGCAAAAAAATGGAAGAGTTAGAGAAGGCGCTTCAAAAAAAGGGAGTGCAAACGCTATACAAATATCGAAACGGGACGAGTGAAAAGCAAGGGGTTAGTTTTTCCTTCGGAGACTATAAGTTCAAGGGTAGCGAAGTGGATAGAAGTTTCTCTTTAATCAAATTGCAAAATCATTTTTCTCAAAGGGCTTCCTGAATCTGTTCCGTGCTGGCACCGGAGCGTTTGAGTACCGTTGAAAAGGTGTGACGGGCAACATAAGTGGTTGCTTTCTTGTTGATACCTAAATCGCCCAGGATACGTTTCATGGTATCGTTTATCAGACCCACGACATTCTGAACTAAAATATATTGTCTCAATGGGGAGAGATTCGCTTCAAGAATCGGGAAGATGTATTGAGTCGATATTGCTGGCTTATTACCCCATCTTTCAATAATCATTTGCATATCCTCGCCGACATAGATAGTAATCACTTTCGGATCTTCCCTGAGAGACCGCTCTGTTTTGGCTCTCTCGAACAATAAATAGCCATCCTGAATATTCGAGTATCTGAGGTTGGCAATATCCTTTGGATTCATTCCGTTGGCAAAGTAACTAAAGAGCCACAAATCTCTGCACCACTGTTCGGACTGACTTAGCCGATTTGCATCGTAATAATATATCTTCTCAATATCGCCAATTTCAAGTGCTTTCTTGACCTTTCTTGACGAAGGTATCTGGTATCTCCTTCTTCCAAAGGGATACGACTTGTCCTTCTTTGCCAGCCCTGCCTCTGCTGCTTCATTATACACTGCCCGCAAGGGTCGCAGATAGATTCCAATGGTACTTTTTGATTTGCCTTCTGCTTTCATCTGCTGCTCATAGCTGATTAGGTAAGAGACCGTAATGTCATCAAAACGAATATTACCCCGGAACTTGCGGAGGGAGTTATAACTGTCCTGGTAATTCACAGCTGTACTAATCCTTCCTTCCTCGATGAGCCGCCTGAGATAAATGAGGTATGACCAACCAATTGTTCCTTGCTCACAATCTGTACGTAAAAGTATTGGAAACTTCTTGTGGTAGGGTAGAAAATCGAAGTCATCCGCTTTAGTTACCGAAGCCACACCAGGTTTAGTCTTTCGCTTTCTCTGACGGAAAAGCCGATTTGCAAAGATGTACTGCCTTTCGAACTCCGGAAAGGAAAAAGGATGCATGCTATCAGCTACCTCTGCAGCATCATGCTCAATTGCTTTGATGTCATTTTTGATGGATTGTAAAGGAGCCGATAAGCGTGGCGCGGATAGCTTATTATATTCTTCCTGTGTCAGTTCATAAATGATAGGATAGTAGTTG
>CBDATZ010000007.1:0-10649 GCA_965199845.1 Ilyomonas sp. | reverse complement strand
TTCCTCGTTAGTGCTGATATGACGCGCACCGTTGGCTCTGCAGGCTGGCTCATTTTGCTTTGGGTGTTTACCGGCGTGCTTACACTGATTGCCGCATTAAGCTATGGCGAATTAAGCGCCATGTTTCCCAAAGCCGGCGGACAATATGTGTACTTAAAAGAAGCTTACAATCCACTGGTTGCCTTCCTGTTTGGCTGGAGTTTTTTTGCTGTGATACAAACGGGAACCATTGCTGCCGTTGGTGTTGCGTTCAGCAAGTTTGCCGCTTATATCTTTCCGGTACTCAGCGAAAATCATATCCTTGCCGATTTAGGATTTATTAAAATCAGCGCAGCACAAATCACTTCCATTGTACTTATTTTGTTTCTTACCTGGGTGAATACACGCGGTGTAAAAGCCGGTAAGTTCATTCAAACCTTATTTACGCTTACAAAACTCGCAGCCTTATTCGGGCTTATTATTTTTGGCTTCATAAAAGCCGGCGGCGCCATTTGGATCGAGAACTGGAGCACTGGTTTCGCCTTCGGCAAATTAGATGGCAATCTCATTGTGCCTTACACCGGCGCGGCTGCCATCGGTGCATTTGCCGGAGCTATGGTAGGAAGTCTTTTCAGCAGCGATAGCTGGAACAATGTCACCTTCATTGCCGGAGAAATTGAAAACCCGAAACGTAATATCGGGTTGAGTTTATTTTTCGGAACCTTCATCGTTACGCTTATTTATGTCTCAAACCAATCTCATGTACCTCGCCATCATGCCGATGCAAGGCATTGCACACGCCGAGAATGACCGCGTAGGTGTGGAAGCTGCCAAACTTATTTTCGGAGATACCGGCACCATCATCATCGCTGTAATGCTGATGGTATCTACATTTGGCTGTAATAATGGCTTGATTTTATCCGGCGCGCGAGTGTATTATACAATGGCAAAAGATGGCTTGTTCTTTTCTGCGGCAGGACAATTAAACAAAAATGCAGTGCCTTCAAAAGGTCTCTGGATTCAATGCCTGTGGGCATCCGCATTATGCCTTAGCGGGCGCTACGGCGATTTGCTGGATTACATCATTTTCACTGTTCTCATCTTCTACATTCTAACCATCGCCGGCATCTTCATTTTGCGCCGCACGCGCCCCGATATTCCACGTCCTTACAAAGCTTTTGGCTACCCTGTTTTACCCATGTTTTACATTTTTGCCGCAGGCATTATTTGCATATCCTTGCTCATTTATAAACCCAAATTCACGTTTCCCGGCTTGCTCATTGTGTTGCTTGGCATTCCCATTTATTATCTCTTTGGCAAAAACCGGCACGTAATAGAGGAAGCACCGCACGAAGGCGAACGATAAGTGTTGAGTGAGAAATACAAAATACATTTTTTGGTTACAATCGTCTGTATCTTTTGTGATCGACAGTTGCAAGCGAAGATTTGTTTTTTATCTATTTAAGTAAAGAGATATAAGAATCACACATCAAGGTTCCGGGCAATGATTGGGCTTTTTTAACCGTAAAGACGTAATAGGAAAAGAAGCACAAGGAAGTATGAAGTCTGTCAAGCTCTCAATAGTAAACATTCAAATTGCAACTCTGCCAATACCTATTAACATCATTATATGCTCTTATAACTAAGCCATCAAGGCTCCACAGTTTTTAACCACAGTATTTCTTTGCTCCTTTCTTTTTTCACGAAAGGAGAATGTAATTACTTTATAAGATATTCAACTCCGGCAATCCGCCATCATATAATTATAGACAACAACCAAGCTTTAAAAAATTGGTTTTAAGTAAACACTGCAACCATCGTTTTCCTTTTACCGTTTTATATAATTAAGATAGAAAACATTCCCGTAAATGCTGATACAACCAGGCAACAGAAGTTGATATAAGCATGCAATATCATTTTATAAGCAACTTAAAATGCATAATTAAATGGTAGCAACAAGGCGAAAGTCAGGTTCTTATCGGTAGAAAAGCACGCAAAAATTAATACACAAAATTCAAAAGCAGAGTATTAGCTTTAGGTATTTAACGATTCTGCTGCACCGCCATCCGTTCACCATCAAAATGAAAAAAGCGATACTGATATTATGCCTTCTGGGATGTGTGGTAACGCTGTTTGCGCGGCATGGCAAAGGCGGCTATCTCGTGTATAGATATTTAGGTCCGGGCAACACACCAAACAGTTCCGGTTATGAAGTTACCGTGGTACATTACGTCAATTGCAGAGAAACGCAGTTTGAACTGGACGACGTATATGTTGGCATTTTTGACGCCGGCACCAAACGGCTGGTACGCACAGTTGGCATTGGAAGAAGTTCGCAGCGGTTCATTCAAAAGCAAGACTTCGACAAGTGCATCAATCCAAAACCTGATGTGTGCTTCTTCCTGGCTTTCTACACATCCACCATTCAATTGCCGGATAACCGCACCGGGTATATACTCGCGGAGCAGGAATGCTGCCGGGCTGAAGGCATTCTGAACATCAACAATTCAGGGCAGATTGGTACCACCAATTCCAATAATATTCCGGGCGTTATCAGCGGTATCGATTATCACACAAACAGCAGCCCCGAAATGTCAATCAAAGACACATCTGTCATCTGTCACAATTCGCCTTTCGAACTCGACTTTGGCACCAGCGATCCTGATGGCGATGAGCTTCAGTATTCATTCTGCGATGCCACTGCGGGCGGCACGCGTGGCGACAGGCAGCCAAACCCGCCATCAACACCGCCTTTTGATGCCATTGCATACAATTCGCCTTATTCCGGCTCGCTGCCCTTAGGAAGGAATGTAAGTATCGATGCAAAAACAGGATTGATAAAGGGCATCGCGCCTGATAAAACCGGCACCTATACAATTGCTGTTTGTATTACTGAATATCGCAAAGGCATTGCCATTGGTACTACAAAAAAAGAGATTTTGATAACGGTGGCTGACTGCTCATTATCGGCTGCTTCCTTATTGCCTTCTTACATCAATTGCGACAGTTTTTCTTTTACCTTCAGTAATGAAGCATTTGCCAGCAATGTATCATCTTACCAATGGGATTTTGGTGCGCCGGTTGCCAATGCTTCTTTGCTAACACAGCCTGTGCCTACGTTTACTTATCCGGATACAGGCGCATACCGTATTAAGTTAATTGTAACCAGCGGCGATAATTGTGTGGATTCAGCTTCTTCCATAGTAAAAATTTATCCGGGTTTTCAGGCTGATTTTACCATCAATGGCAGTTGCTTTCAATCGCCTTTTTTATTTACCAATACCAGCTATACAAAATGGGGAAACATCATAAAATACAAATGGGATTTTGGCGACGAATCTTCAATAAAAGATACGTCAGATCAGAGGAATGTTTCTTATCAATATCCAACACAGGGCAACAGAACGGCTACACTGATGATTGCGAGCGATAAAGGCTGTATAGATACGGCTGCAAATACAGTGGTAGTTAATAGCAAGCCTCAAATCAGCCGGCCTTTTACGGACACGCTTATTTGTCGTGATGACCGCCTGACAATAGACGTAAAAGCGGCAGGTGATTTTTTTCAATGGACGCCGGCTTATAACATCAGCAATGTATCGGTAGTAAATCCGGTGGTAGACCCTTTTGATACAACTGTGTACATGCTGACCGTGCGCGATAAACAGTGCATTGACAGCGTTAGATTTATAGTGAACGTAATTGATTTTGTCAGTTTATCATTACCCGCCGAAGTAAGGCTGTGCGCTACCGATAGTGTTATCTTAAACCCTGTCAGCAATGCTTTACATTATAGCTGGCAGCAATCAGATGGTGCATCAACGTTGAACAATACAAACATCAAATATCCAAAGGCTGTGCCTCTGCAAAGCACAACCTATTCGGTAACAGGTTCGGTAGGTCATTGCGCAGCAACTGCGCAAATGAATGCTTTGGTATCGCCTTATCCGGTTGCTACTGTAAGCAACGATGTCAGCATTTGTTATGGCAATACTGCGCAACTTCATGCCAGTACGGTTGCCGCTCATTATGCCTGGAGCCCGGCTACTTCTTTAGTTGATGCACGCACATTAAATCCATTGGCTGGCCCTGAACAAACCACCGCTTATATACTTACCATCAGCGATACTTTTTATTGTAAAAAAAACGTGTACGACACTGTAGTTGTTGCTGTAATTCCTTTACCGCAGATAGATGCCGGGAACGATACTGCAGCCGTGCTTGGGCAGCCCTTACAACTGGCTGCCATCTCTAATGAAGAAGTATCTTTTAAATGGTCGCCGGATGTATATATCAGCAACCGTTCCTTGGCCGATGCCACTGTTACCATTACCAATTCAGGCATCCGTTCAATGACCTATTTTGTTACGGCAAAAACATACCAGGGGTGCATCTCAACAGATTCTGTGCACATAAAAATATTCACCAGCAAGCCTGATATTTTTGTTCCTTCCGCCTTTACACCCGACCGCAACGGCGTCAATGATATTTTGAGACCGATAACTGTTGGCATTGCAAAGCTTTATTTTTTCAGAGTATATAATCGACTGGGGGAATTGCTGTTTGAAACCACAAAACAAGGCGAAGGTTGGGATGGATTTTTTAAAGGAAAAAAACAGATGGCTGGCACCTATGTGTATGCGGCAGCCGGCATAGATTATACAGGCATCACAATCTCTAAAAAAGGAACGGCTGTGCTGGTAAAATAAATCTCCAGCCATTAGCTATCAGCCTTCAGTTATTCGAAATAGTAGTCCTGATTACTTTTAATCTTTTGCTTGCCAGCCTATCTTTGAAAACATAATTTCTGTTTTATAATTATGAAAGTTACCTACCGGAAAATAGAATTACCGTTTCAATATCCATTCACTTTATCAGGCGGGCGAACCAAAACGCAACAGCCTTCTTTATTGGTTGCTTTATCGCTTGGAAATTTTACCGGCGTTGGCGAAGCGCCGGCTATCACTTACTATAACATCACGGTTGAGCAAATGGTAGACGACATTGAGAAGTACCGGAAAATGATTGAAAAGTTTGCGTTAACAGAAGTTGAGCGCTACTGGCATTACCTGCATCATCTCCTTCCGCACAATCCTTTTTTAGTGTGCGCTCTTGATATGGCCTGCTGGGATTTAATGGGTAAAATGAAGAAGCAGCCTTTATATAAATTATGGAATACAGAATGGAAAGAAGCGCCGTTAACTGATTATACAATCGGTATCGATACGGTAGAAAAGATGATTGAAAAAATGAAAGCCAAACCTTGGCCGATCTATAAAATAAAAGTAGGTCAGGCTAACGATATAGAGATTATACAATCGCTTCGCAAACATACCGATGCCATGTTTCGCGTAGATGCCAATGCAGGCTGGACGCTGGATGAAGCTTTGCAAAAAATACCATTACTGAAAGAATCCGGCGTTGAACTTATTGAGCAGCCATTAGCCAAAGATGCCTGGGAAGACATGAAAGTTTTGTATGAAAAATCAACGTTACCTCTTATTGCCGATGAAAGCTGCGTGAAAGAAAATGATGTAGAAAAATGTGCAGGTTATTTCCATGGTATCAATATCAAACTTACCAAATGCAGTGGCTTAACACCTGCTTTACGAATGATTAAAAGAGCCAAAGAATTGAATTTAAAAGTGATGGCAGGCAGCATGAACGAAAGCACGGTTGGCTCTGCCGCTATTGCGCACTTGCTGCCACAAATAGATTATGTTGATATGGACGGACCTTTATTACTCAGCGAAGATGTAGCAAGTGGCGTTACATATGATTATGGAAAGGTAATTGTTAGCGAAAAACCAGGATTAGGAATTCAAATGAAATAAGACTTTCGTTTTTTATATTACAAGTTCCTCCAAAACACAAGGCAATTTACTTGCGTCACAACTTAGATAGACGATAATACGTTTCGCTTACTTACTGTGCTTATCCAAGGCAGGTTTTAGTTAGTAAGCTTACTGGAATTATAATTTTTTCCCTCGCAACGTAAATTGTCAATCTTCAAATCAGGCACTTAAAACACTATTACATCAGGACAATAATTTGTCTTAGCGGTTCATCATATTATGGCGTTGGCGTTATATCTATGCCTGTTATCAACAGGATTGGGAACCCATAGTATATTTAGTTTCTGCTGTGCCGGCATTCTTCTTCATTAACCGAATAGTAAACGGTACATAAATAAAATTAATGATGATGAGGTGTGATATGTCAGCCAGCATAACAGATAGCTTCTTGTTGTGCATTCGCTTGCAATTTGCTAAACAAAACGATTTTGAAAGTCAATAAGATGCAATACGATCTGTTCTGTTTTTTACGAACATCAAAACCCGGTTAATGTCAGGTATTTTTTTCTTCCGGCTGTCAAATAATAAACTAATAAAAGGAATGCAGGAATCACTAAAAATATCCCGTAGTTAAAATGAAACACAAGTCTCAAAATGAAGTTAAGCACAATGATACCTGCTACAACTAACATAATCCAATTCCCACTTTTAAAACCTCCCACACACAGTTCTTTTTTGTCAGTATCGTTAAGTGTAAAACAAACTTCAGGACTGCTGCACCAATCTATTTTTGCTATCAATGTGTGCCGCCCTGATATTGTTTCAAACTCCTTTGTTTGTCCATTAGCAATTGTTCCAATTTTGTTACCGTCCAGAAATAGATGATAATCTCTTAACCGGTTATTGTATTCTGATGTTCGCTTAACAACGATCGTCGGCATGTTTATTTTCTTTAGTAAGTTTATGTTACTTTCAAATATAGCTTGAAGAGGCGTACAACGTTGAGGCTTGGCGAAGTACGGGCATTCCGTGATTCGTCATCTTGGATAAAAATATAGAGTTTAGTAGAATATCTGATGTTCAGCACATATTCGTCAAGCCGCTATGGCAGCAAACCACTTGTTGGGCGCATACCTTAATCTGTCGAAATAATTACAGGTCCAACTGGCATTTGTGCACCGTTTAAATACTCTTTTACTTTCGGTGTCAACTTTGTCAATTCTATGTATTGGTTGATTTTAGCTGTCAACACAAAAACAGTAATTGTATATTTTAAGAAGTTTTGTTGATGTTGCAGATTTTTGTCAAAAGTCAGCAAAGCGTCAAAAGAATTGTCCAGTAGAAGTTTCAATAGATCTCCGTTTTTGATACCATTCCATTGCTTGTCGCGAACTGTAAAAACTTCATGTTCTGGAAAGTCTTGCCTGAGCCGTTTTGGTAAGTTTTCGTCAAGCAACAGCCGCATATAATTGAGCTACATTTTTAGAAGTCAGTAGTTTATTTGCGATGTCCAACAATGCAACAGCCTGCTCTTTAGAAACTGTCGGAAAGTCATCTAAAAACTCGTCCAACGGAACTCCCGCTTCTAAATGGTCAAATAAACTCTCAACAGGAACACGTGTCCCTTTAAAAACAGGTTGTCCACCTAAGATGTCATTGTCAATTGTTATAAGTTCACGAACGTCCATAAGAGCAAATTTAAACAAATTGTCCGAGTAAGCGAGTTTGAAAAAGGTTGCACCCATAACGGATTAGGGCTTTGCGTTTGTGGCGGACATCCGTGATTCGTCAGCTTGGATAAAAATAGAGTTTAGTAGAATATCTGATATTCAGCACATATTCGTCAAGCCGCTATGGCAGCAAACCACTTGTTGGCAAAAGTTTAAGTCTTGCTCCTTATTTCTTCTCGCAATTTATATAGTTCGTCTGTCGTAATAAAATTTGTAAATCCTTTTACGGCTAAGCCTTTCATCAATTTCTTGTCGCCCGACCAAACTTTACAGCGAAATTGTTTTGAATAAGCAATATAATGTGTGTCTTTTGGGGTCAACATCCGCTACAAGTTTGTATGCTACAATCCAGTTTGAAATTTTAATTTGTTCTTCGGAAATAAAAGTAATGTCATTATAAAGATGAATTCTGCCTCCTGAACTTCTTCAATGGTGAGTCCTGATATTTAATAAGTTTTGGATAATGGTTTCTTGTTTCGCTCCTCAAAAAATCAGGAGCTATAAAAGTAAAATATGGTTTTGAGTTAATGAGTAAATCTCCGATTTTGCCATTTGTATTTAGAATGCCACTAAATATCATGTTGGCGTCAACAATAAATTTCACTTGATAAAGCGGTTACGGTTTTTACTCCACCACGATGCATTTACTTCATCAGCCAATTTGTCAATGTCAGACTGCTTTGCTTTGCTTTTGGAAGTTACTTCGAGATATTTTACATAATCAATCAGTCGTTGAAGCCCAAAACTGTCAACAGAAGAAGATACTGTAATCACAATCTTGTCATTATTTATTCGTTCAACTAACATACTTAAAACATTTAATCGAAGTTAAGATTCTTCTTTGTCTCTTCAACCTTAAACGCTGTCAAAATCAATTTCTGCCAACGAACAAGGCTTGGCGTTGTTAGGATATTTGAAAAACGTAAGCCGACAACTGAAGCCCCGTATTGTTTTAAAATTTGAAGATATGAACTAAAGCTAAATTACTAACGTCGAGCCGAAACCGAAGCTGATAGCGAACTACAGCCGAAGCTAACAACGTCCTGCCCTAATAACGCCAAGCCCCTTGTTGTGCGTTCGTTCTTCTTCTTGTCAAATTATTTTCCTCAGAGTTCGTCAATTTTCTTTTTTATTGTATGTTTTTCTGTCTGCGTTTTGGCTAATGAAAATGCTCTTTGAAAATGTCTTTTAGCATTTAAATTATCAACGTCTTTGCAAAGTTCACCAAGCAAAATATAATAGAAATGATTGTCTGATAAATTCAATTTTTCAGCTTCAACTATTGCTGTTTGTTTATTTTTTGCTTTCGATAATGCAAATGTCCTGTTAAGTGCTGCAATTGGTGAATATTCCAATTGTAATAATTGATTATATAATTGCAAAATGTTTTCCCATTTGTCTATTGTGTCCACTTTGATGGTATGCCAATAGGCAATTCCTGCCTCTAAATAATATTTTGAAAGGATGTTCCAATTTGAGGCTTGTTGGAGAAAGTAATTACCTTTTAAAATCAACTCATCGTTCCAAAGATTTTCGTCTTGGTCTTGATACAAAATGATTTCTCCATTTTCAGTTGTCCTTGCATCTAAACGTGATGAATGAAAGCACATTAAAGAGAGTAAGGCGTTTGTTGAATGTTGATTTGTTTGTTCATTTTCAATTAGTAAATAAGTTAACCTCATAGCTTCTAAACAAAGGTCTTTACGAATAAACGAATTTTGCCTTTCTGAATAGTAACCTTCATTGAACAGTAAATATAAAGTTGTTAAAACGGTTTCTAATCGCTTATCAATTTCTATTTTGTCTGGAAATTTAATTTGTACTTTTTCAAGTCTCAATTTTTCTTTGGCTCTAAATAGACGTTTATTAATTGTCTCTTTATTGGTTAAAAATGCGTCTGCAATTTCATCAATTCCAAAACCACACAGAATACGGAGAGATAATCCAATTTGTGCTTCTATTGAAATTGAAGGTTGGCATATAGCAAATAACATTTGCAGTTGACTATCTGTTATGTTCTTTTCCGATAAATCAATTTCTATTTCTTCATTTTTGATATTTGGGTGCGTTTGCTTTGAAATTTTTTCGGCAAAAATTTTATTGTGATTAAAATAGTTTTTTGCTTTGTTTTTCGCGACTACATAAAGCCAAGCGGTCGGATTTTTAGGGAGTCCTTTATAATTCCAGGTTTCAAATGCTAGTAAAAAAGTTTCGCTGGCAATGTCTTGTGCAATTTCAATATGCTCAATGCCAAAAAGTTTGCAAAGTACAGCAGTTATTTTGCTGTATTCTGTTCTAAATAAATGTGGTATTAATTCTTTTTGTTTCATTGAATAAAAAAAGACCTCCGGTTTCAGAGGTCTTTTTTCAAAATTAATTAGTGTTTTGTAATTTGTCTAACTTCAACAGTATTACCTTCTCCTTGCAAAACTGGTGAACCTTTAGCAAATTCAACAGCTTCTTCAATAGTTTCTGCTTTTACCATAATGTAACCGCCAAGTGTTTCTTTTATTTCTCCAAATGGTCCATTGGTAACAATGTTATTGTGTCTTACCACTTTTGCATCGTCAAAAAGCAAACCTGTACCACTAATAAACTTGTTTTGAGCTGCAATGCCACCGACCCAGTCCATTTGCTGTTTCATCCAAATTTGCATT
Source organism: Ilyomonas sp. (assembly GCA_965199845.1). Classification (GTDB taxonomy): domain Bacteria; phylum Bacteroidota; class Bacteroidia; order Chitinophagales; family Chitinophagaceae; genus Ilyomonas. Next base: position 488 of record CBDATZ010000007.1, on the reverse strand, counting down.
TGTTCTGGTGAAACTTTTGCTGTCGCATTTTCGTGTCTGAAAATTAAAATAAATTCTTTCATTTTGCCTAAATTTTAAATTGTTATTGAATATTTGAATGATACACCAATAACAAATGAGATTTTGCAAATTGGACATTATGGTCTAAATATTTTATACTCGGGTTTTGTTTTCCGCAATTGCATTTGATGTTTGTAGGGTGTCGCGGAATGACGCACAACTCCAAAATTAACACAACTTCAGCTTTCAAACTGCATTCACTCTGCAAGCAGAATATCCAAAAGATCAAAAGGCGTCATACTGCTTAAGTCATAACCAGGTTGGCCTTTACAAATACTTATTTTTACGCTGTTAGCCGTATTTACATTTTGCGTAGCTAGGGCTAACGAGTGTCCTTGAACTTCTTGGGCCAAGCCAGAACCTGTCCTCCACAAAAAGTCAAGGTGGGGAGGAAATGCTTTCAAGGTCCTTTTCTGTATGCTGGAAGA
>CBDATZ010000006.1:0-23560 GCA_965199845.1 Ilyomonas sp. | reverse complement strand
ACTGAAAAAACTTATTGCTGTGTATCGTGCCGCTCAACGGTTACCACCATCTTTGCGCAACATCATCTGCTGCGGCTCGCTGGTTTCCTTTGTGTTCTTTGTAATCCTGATTTCTTCTAACATCAGCATGCGCTTTACCATCACTTCCTAAATTACGGGAATAATGGTTGTATCGTACCGTATGGTTGGCGCTTCATCAACCAGTTTATCCACCCGTATATGCTCAACCGTGTATTCTTTCCCGAAGCAGTGAAACTGTAACCATCTCATTTCTTTCTTCCACCTTTTTCGAGATAATCACTTTGCCTGTTTCAATAGTTTTTTATCAACCATCATTTGCTCTTCAATCACGGGGATGGTAACACGAATGAGGTGATGGATCTTACTATCATGTCTGATGTCATCAGCAGAAGTATTCATAAAATAAAATTGTTAACGATATGTAACCTGAAGAATTATAAATAGGTCAAGCAACTATAGAGTAATACAAAGCAAGAACCAGATAATAGCGAAAGGTTACATAATTCTATAAAGAACTTATATAATTCATAGTAAGAGAACTTGTAGTATTGCAGGCCTTATTTTTGAATCTATCTTATAAGTACTCAAGGAATATATGCACAGCCGTACAAGGCTTACATTTCTATTTTCCTTTTCTTGGTGTAAGGTAGTTTGGATCATATACTTTCATTAGCAGCGCAGTTTTAAAAGTGCGTCTAAAGTAAATTTTACGTGAGTAGATTAACTAAAATGTTATTGAAGAAATAACGCTGGAAAATTCTTGAAACAATAAAGTTATAATTACCTGTATCAAACCTGCTATTCTGGTTTTTCTACTGAAGCATAACGAGAATAGATTTGTGCAATGTACTATTCATCGCAGTGCTTCCAATTTGGAATATGATGGCCCGCTTATACAAGCTGCTCTTTCAAACATTAGGTATTTATGATTCACTATAAACAAAAATCAATGACAGAAAATAAGATTGAAAAGAAGGCAACGATTTGGCCATGGATTTTATTAGGGATTCTTATCCTCGCCGTTGTATTGTACTTCCTGTTTTTCAGGAATAATACAAACGACAATACTGCCGCAGGCAATACAGATGACACTACGCAAACAGCTCTTATCAACGTACATGAAGATAACGACACAGTTGCCTCTTACATTACGTTTGTAAAAGGCGATATTTCTAAGATGGCAGTCGATCATTCATACAGCAGCACGGCGCTAATGAAGTTAGTTGCTGCTACACGCGCAATGGATGGTGCGCCTGGCTTTGACATAAAAGCCAACCTGGACAAAGCAGAAGATGATACGAAACAGATTACGAAAGACCCGATGGCCATTAACCATGCTGATTTGATTAAAGATGCAGCAAGCCGTATAAGCACTGCCTTACAAAAAATGCAGCGATCAGAATACCCGTCTCTGAATATGGAAGCAGAGGCTGTAAATAGCGCGGCGACAGCCATCAATCCAGATGTGTTAACGTTAGATCAGAAACAGACTGTTCAGACTTATTTTGATAAAGCAGCAGACCTGCTTGAAAAGATGAATTAATTAAAAACGTAAAATTTTTTTATAGATAAGAAAAAAAAGATCTGTATTATTTACATGAACTATCTGGAAATAAAGTAGCTTCCAATTACTCAGATGTAACAGGCTGAGACGTGAAAGACGAGCAAAACCGCACCATAGCAAAAGTAGATGGTTTATTGGTAAGCAAGAAGGCTGAAAGAGTGGTCTGGCTGGATGTTCAGTAGATGAAGATGTGATTGAAAAAGGACATGACGTTTATGCAACACCGGATAACAAAGGCGTACACGAGTTCTTGAATAAGAAAGGGGAAGATCACCTGATAATTCCTATTGGCATGGCTGATTTGGATGAAGACAACAAAGAAGTGCACTGCAACCAAATCGGCAATGATAGGTTGAGCAAAGCCAAACGTTATACAAAAAAAGGAGAAATTGAACGTATTTATGAATTGACTGCCTATACGCACTTTGCAGGTGATAAAGCCATACCGAAAAGCGTTGATTCAGATGACGATTTTATGGTCAGAAATTATTTTATAACAGAAAAACAAGAAATCCATTTTAATTATGTACCGATAAACATAGAAGGGGAATCAATAAACGAATTGTTTTTAAAAAGGATTGCTCAAACTGTGCAGTCCTTTTTTGTTTGGCATGTAAAAATTGGGAGTGGCTTTGTTTAACATCGCCTTTAGAGATTTCTACAGAAATGCTTCATAACTGCCATGAACATTTGCTTTACAAACAAAAAATAATAAACGATAGTTATGACATTCAAGCAATTTTTCGTGGCTTCCCTTATCGGGGCAGCTACATTAGCAGGCGGTGTATGGGCATATGGAAAATATGAACACCAAGATACATTGACCTTAAAAGCTCCGGCAGTAGTCTCCCTGTTTAAATCAGCAGAGTTTACCGAAAACAGCAGCACTACTCCCACGATGGATTTTGAAATAGCAGCCGGGAAAGCAGCTTCTGCAGTCGTTCATATTAAAGTGATGCAGCGACCGCAGCAGCAAAACTTTAATCCCTCTGGCGGCGATGGCGTTAGCGGCATGGCTTATCAAAACGGCGATGATGATGGCAACAACAACGTGCAACAGGTTGCATCCGGTTCAGGCGTTATCATCAGCGGGGATGGCTACATTGTTACTAACAACCACGTGGTAGAAAAAGCCGATGCGCTGATAGTCACATTGAACGATAAAAAAGATTACAAAGCAAAGGTGATCGGCACCGACCCAAGCACCGACTTAGCCGTGATTAAAATTGAAGGAAATAACTTTCCTTCCCTGCAGTTTGCCAACTCGGATAACGTGCGCATTGGTCAGTGGATACTCGCTATCGGTTACCCTTTAAACTTAGAAACAACCGTTACATCAGGTATCGTAAGTGCGCGGGCAAGAAGCATTGGCATCAACAGCCGCAACAGCAATGCCCCCATTGAATCGTTCATTCAGACAGATGCGGCGGTGAACCCCGGCAACAGCGGCGGTGCGCTGGTAAATACGGATGGAAATTTAATCGGTATCAACAGTGCCATTGCATCGCCAACAGGTTCTTATGCGGGTTATTCGTATGCCATTCCTTCTAACTTGGTAAGCCGCGTGGCAAGTGATATTATCAAATACGGCAGCGCCAAAAGAGCTTACCTGGGTTTGATGTATGGTAGCGACCAGATGAGCGATGCTGACCGCCAGAAAAACAATATCCCGGATGGTGACGGCGTGTATGTAATGAGTGTTGCGCAAGGTAGTGCGGCAGATAAAGCAGGCATACAGAAAGGCGATTTCATTACGAAAATAAACGAAACCACACTCCATACCGGCAACGAGATGGTTGAAAAGATTTCAGCGCTTCGTCCTGGCGATAATATTGAAGTTACTTATAGTCGTAATGGTTCTTCAAATAAGGTAACGGTAACGTTGCAGGGCGATGCCGGCACTTACCAACAGGATGCAAACAAACTGCAAAATGATAATCGCCAGCAACCAGATGATGAGGATTCTGACCAGTAATTACTGCCGGAACGTGTCTGGTAATCAGTAATCACGATTAAAAATGCGATTCATTTACATAACAACCAGCAACACTTTTGTAAAGAAATTTAGACGTTGTATAACTGATAAATACAGTTCAGTAATTAGGGTGATAAATTGACAAATCGCTACCGCAAAAGCCTGCCTTTTTACAAGGCGGGCTTTTGTTATTACATTTATCAAAAACAAGTACTGCTGTCACCATGAAAGTTCTAATTATTGAAGATGAAAAAGCATTGCAGGAATCAGTTGTAAAATATTTGGAGCACCAGGGTTTTATATGCGAAACGGCAGATGATTTTATAACTGGTAAGGAAAGAGTAAGTCTGTTTGTTTACGATTGCATCGTAGTAGATATTACGCTTCCGTATGGCAGCGGGCTGAACCTGGTAAAAGAGCTGAAATACATGGAATCGAAAGCGGGCATCATCATCATTTCTGCGAAAAATTCTCTTAACGATAAGTTGACCGGTCTTGACTTAGGCGCCGATGACTATCTCACCAAACCTTTTTATTTATCTGAGCTTACGGCTCGCATCAATGCGGTAATCAGGCGCAGGCAATTCAACGGTAACAAAACGATAAAATTCAATGAAATCGAATTAGATGCTGAAGCGCAAAGTGTATTGGTAAATGCCAAGCCAGTTGACCTGACGGATAAAGAATACCAATTGCTCGAATACTTTATTGCCAACCAGCGCAGGCTGCTTACCAAAGCTGCCATTGCAGAACACATCTGGGGCGACGGATATACGCATGCAGGCAGCTTTGATTTTATTTATGCGCACATCAAAAATCTGAGAAAAAAACTAACTGATGCAGGCAGCAGCGATTACATTAAAACGGTGCATGGTTCCGGTTATCGCTTTACCGATTAGAAGGCACTTATACTATCATATATGAAACTTCTCACCAAGACAACTTTATATTTTTTACTGGCAATGGTGCCGTTGCTCATCATCACAGGATATTACCTATTCAGTCAGTTTAGCAAAGAAATCAACAACCGTAGCGATAAAGAATTAATCAGCGACGAGATAGAATGGGTACATTATGTAGAGAGCCAGGAAGAAGATGGCGCCAGCGTTATTTTAAAAGCTCCTGACCTTTCCATTTACCCAACAAATGCCGATGCGGATAAGTATGTTACACTAACCGACATCAGCTATTATAACGCAAAAAGCCATACAAAAATTCCTTACCGGCAGTTATCGCAGGTTGTATCTGTCAGCGGCACTTCTTACCAGATTTTAATCCGCCAATCGCAGGAGCAGAAGGCAGCTCTAGTTACGGATATAACGCGCATAATGCTGTTTGTTTTCATCGGGTTGTTTGCGGCAACACTCATCTTTAACTGGGCAATCAGCCGTCAGTTGTGGGCACCGTTCAGGCGTTCGCTTAATAAAATAAGAAGTGCCGAACTGGAGAAGATGCAGACGGTTCATTTTGAAGAAACCGGCACGCAGGAGTTTAATGAGCTCAATGCTTCGCTGAATATAATGACCCAAAAGATCTATACCGATTATGACAGCATGAAAGAGTTTACGGAGAATGCCGCGCATGAAATGCAAACACCGATAGCCGTGGTGCAAAGCAAGCTGGAATTGCTGATGCAGGATGCCAACCTGACCGAAGAGCAAGTAAAGTCTGTTGTTCAGTCAACAACAGCATTGAACCGGCTAAGCAAATTAAACCAGAGTTTATTGTTGCTGGCGAAGATTGAGAACAATCAATATGAAGCGAAGGAAAATGTGAACCTGACGGAAATTATCAGGAAATACCTCCTGCTTTTTGATGCGATAATTAAGGATAAAAAACTAACGGTACAAACGGATTGTAAAGATGAGCTTATAACAAAACTTCACTCGTTCTTAGCTGATTCACTGATCTCAAACCTGTTGGGTAATGCCATTAAATACAATTACGAAAATGGCACGATTATCATCTTCACTTCCCTTCAAAAAATATCTATTAGCAACACAAGTTTGCAACCGGAAATCAAGCCGGACAATCTGTTCAGCCGGATGAAAAAAGACAATAACTATGACGAACAATCTACAGGTTTAGGACTTGCCATCGTTAAAAAAATTGTGGATGCCAACCGTTTGCATATTGATTATGCAATCACAGATAACATTCACACTTTTACTATTAGCAAGGTATAGAAGACAACTACTTCACAGCCAATTGGTTATCAATTTTTGAAGCTTTTAAACTGCTCAGTTCGGTCATCAGCGGTTACAGTTGCGCACGTGTTATTGTACCACGCTCATACGCTAAGTAAGTATAAAGGCATTATATAGGTACTATTTCGAAGGTGAAAGCCACGAACCAATTCGAATTAATTTAAACTGAACAAAGACGTGAAAAACATCAAAACCTTTCTTTACTCAACTTTTTTCTGCTAGAACCGAATGATGTGAAAATGGCAGCAAAAAAACCTGTGATTGTATTGCCTAGCGCGGCGACTACAACAAGTATGAATATAATGCCGTAATTTGCAATGCCAGTATTGACTTCAGTGGGCGCCTGATGCAACGACTCTACCCGTGAACCGTCAATTCCTATACAAAACAGAAAATACAGTACTAAAGATAGAATCACCGAAAAGGCAGCGCCGGTAAACCAAAGTATATGAGCAAAAATAGCCGATGTGACCGGTGATCAACTAAGCTTTTACCCCCGGCGATTTGTGTACATAATAGTTGCAATGGCGAGCATATATAATCCATTTCCCAAAAACAACAGCCAGATGGATTCGAATTTATCCTGCATTAAAAACACAATAACGGTAATACACTAAACAGCAGCGGCAATTAATCCGCGAAACAGGTATGTTTTAATAAAATTCTTGCCGAACATAAAATACTTTAAAAGTTTGTGAGAGATATAGCATCGTAATCATTCCATAAACTATTCCAGTATAAACATTTCCGGAAATTTGATGTGCCATCTGCGCTAATGCCTATCGAAATCTTGTGAATCATTTAAATATGGCTGTTCATACTTTGCTTTATTAAAAAAATCGTGCTTCCCTTATTGTCCAGCCTTGGATTGTCTGATGTTCACATTAAACGCCTGCGTTTTATAATCTTTCGGGTGATATGCCGGCGGAATAGTAGTTGTGTTGCCATCGCGCACTGAGGTATAATGTGCAGACATAATTTCTAAGCCCCTCTCATTAAATATATCCTGGATATTCTGATGGAGATTAGAGTAAATGGCAGCTTGCCTGTTAGCTTCTTTCGTATAAGCATTGATTTGATAAGACACAAAAAAATCATCCAGACTTGTTTGTAAAACAAATGGTACAGGCTGTGGTAAAATGAATTCTGTTTTCAAAGCCGCATCAATCAACGCCTGGTGAATGTCTTTCCAGGAAGCATCATACCCAATGGTCACAGTTGTGTGAATAATCAAACCAGTGTCTTTCGCATTGGCAGAATAATTTATGGTATAGCTATTTAAAATGGTAGAATTAGGAACGGTGATGTCTTCGTTCTTAATGGTTCTTACTCTTGTAACCAGCATGGTTTTTTCAATTACATCGCCTACTACATCGCCAATTTTTACACGGTCACCAACTTTAAAAGGACGCATATAAGTAATCACTAGTCCAGCCACAATATTGGAAATAGCGGAAGAAGAGCCAAGAGAAACCAGTACGCCAAGAAATACGCTAATGCCCTTAAACGCATCCGACTTGGAGCCGGGAATGTAAGGGAAAATAATAACGAGCATAAAGGCATATACCACAAACCGGATTATGTTAAACGTTGGCTGTGCCCATTCGCGGTAGAAGCCGTTAATGTGGATGGTTTCATTGGTAATGCCCGAAGCAAAATACCTGATCAGCTTCACTAAATAAGTTGTTGCAAAATAGATAACGAAAATGGTAAAGAAATTCGGTAAAAATAAAACAACATCATTAAACAATGTTGTAACAGGTGTAATTATCCACTTCCAAAGAATATTAGCAAACGGCTTGGTTTGCGGAAACAAACCGAAGAACAAGGGCAAGGCTAGATAAATAGACAAAAAGATGATAACCAACCGGATAATATTGTTTACCTGCATGGCAACCTGGTAATGCTGCGCAGCCGATAAAAGCTGTACATTACGGATGCTGAACGCCCTGAAATGCTTTTCCTTATTCCTACCAAGAGAAGCTGTAATGCGCTTAAACAGCCGGTTGATGCCATACACAAGCAACCAGATTCCAATTAAAATCAGCAGGACATAACCAATGCGTTTCAGAAGGTTGAATACGCTATTCTCCTCTTTTTCAAAAAGAATATCAGCCCTTATTTTCTTTGCATATTCATTGGCAAGCTGGCTGGTAGGTTCATTAAACCAAAGCGCATCCAGATCGGTAACCGACATGATAATAATATCGTTGTTGTAGATGATGTCGTAGGTAGATTCGTTCTGAACAATCGAGAGTGAATCAGCATTGAAAAAAGCATCTTCATACAACCTTATGATCCGCTCTTCTATGGCGCGTGTCCGTTCGGCTGCGCCAAACGAACCCAATCTTGTATAAACATAAAACAGTGTATCGTTATTAAGCTTTACCGGATAACCAATGGCATGTTGCTTTAATTGAGTAAGCTTTTGCCATTGCCTCACTTTTCTTACTGAATCCTGTTTCGATAATTGGCGCAAGCTATCTTCCAGCAACTTTCTTTTTTTTGAATCGTTTGCTACCTGCGATAACTCTGTTTTCAATTGCACGGAAACCAGAGAATCTATCCTTTGTTGTTCCTTTTGTTGCGAGAGATAGGCTTCAGCTACCTGCTGACTGCTGTCGGCTTTGCTTTTTGCAACACTGTCTGTGGTTGTTTTTTGTTGCGCATACAAGGTCAGCTTACCTACAAAAAGTAAAAAACAGACAGCAATTATTTTCTTATTCATCATTATAAAGAGGTTACTCATAATAGACGAATGTAAACACAAACTTATTCATAGTATGAAGAGGCTTCCATCTTACTAAGCATATTCTGTTAGTCTTAGTAAGGTAATTAATTGCATTAGGTATAAAGTAATAATTGACTTATGAACGTACTAAATGTTGAGAAGCAAATAGTGTGTAAATGAACAGTTAAGCTTTGCTTTTATGTTATAAACGTATTTCCGTTTCTCCAGCTAAAAATAGATTAATTCACGCGATAACATCATGGCACAGTATTTCTTATATCTTGCCCAAATTGTAAGATGTGGAATAATATTAATAGCTGGTTTATTAAACGTTATCAGCGGATTATAAACAGCATCGCCTTCATGCCTGCACTGATTGCTTTATTTTTTCTCCTGCTTTCCTACCTGATAATATCCTTCGATTTTTCGGAAGCCGGCAAGCATTTCAAAGCAAAACTGCATTGGCTGAGCTTAAAGGATGCTACCACAGCAAGAAGCATTATTTCATCCATCGTTTCGGGTATCATATCATTGGCTGTGTTTAGCTTTTCCATGGTGATGATTATCCTGAACCAGACTGCTTCGCAGATGAGCAACCGTATATTGGACAAGCTCATTGGTAACCGCTTTCAGCAGATTGTATTAGGCTTTTATATCGGCACTATCGTATTTGCCTTGTTCTTGCTTAGCACCATCCGCGATATAGACTCAGGCATTTATATTCCGGCTATCAGCACGTATGTTTTGATTGCACTAACCATTGCGGATATTTTCTTGTTTATCTACTTTCTCCACTTCATTACGCAATCGGTAAAGTATGAAGTGATTGTTAATAAAATTTACAAGGATACACAAGCCGCTATGCAAAAGTTATGTACCGAAAAGGAAGAAACCCAAACAGATGACAACGAAACACTGGATTATACTATCACCACAGGAGCCGCTGGTATCTATGATGGTTTTTCCGAAAGATCATTATTGAATATCTGCGAAGCGAATGATTGTATTATACAAATCAGAACGATGCCCGGCACATTTGTGTGGCAGGATGCCGGCATTGTGCAGGTATCGAATCAACTGCCCGAAAAAATGATTAAAGAAATACAGAATGCTTTGGAAATAGATATCGGAGAGGAAATAGAAGGTAATTTTTTGTATGGCTTCAGGCAGCTTACAGAAGTAGCCATGAAAGCGTTAAGCCCTGGCATCAATGATCCCGGGACAGCGATACAATGCCTGCGCGCTTTAACAAAACTCTTTGCGTTCCGTCTTTGCCATTTTCCCCGTACAACGGTTATAGATAAACAAAATAAAATCAGGATTCGGTTTTGCCAGCCTACGTTTGAAGAGATATTCTGTATGAATGTTCTTCCAATATGGGATTATGGACTAGAAGACCGTATGATACAGCAGGAAATGCTGCGGATGCTAACGAACATACAAGGCCGCAGCTCCATTGTTTCGGTTGATAAGCTGCTCGAAAAAGTAAAGACAGCCATTGAGAAAAACCAGTTGTGATATACGCTTCTGATGACATACATCCGCTGTATAACATTTTTATTTTACTAAACAAACATCTATATTCAGGAACTAAAATGAAATTTATGGACATGGGCAATGCGTATAACCTCATTATGCAGAAAATCAATTTATGGCTGAAGGAGTTCATCAAGTTGCTGCCTAATATCCTGATTGCCGCAGTGATTCTGGTGATTGGTTTTTTGCTCGCAAACCTGATTCAAAAACTAACAAGAAAATTTTTCACTAAAGTATCTCACAACAAGGCACTAAATCGTCTTTTCTCAACGCTGGTATATGTATTTGTTGTGGGCGTTACCATTTTTTCAGCCCTTAGCATTTTGCAACTCGATAAAGCGGTAACCTCCATCCTGGCTGGCGCCGGTATCATTGGTTTGGCCCTTGCCTTTGCCTTCCAAGACATTGCCGCCAACTTTATTTCCGGTGTATTCATTTCATTTCGCCGCCCGATTTCGGTTGGGCATATTGTGAAGATAAAAGAGTACATGGGTAAGGTGGAAGAAATCAACATGCGCGACACGAAACTGCTTACGTTTCAGGGACAAATGGTGATTATTCCCAACAAAGATGTTTATCAAAACCCTATCGAAAACTTTTCGCTGTTAGGCAAGCGCAGGTTCGATATTACCATCGGTGTATCGTATGGCGAAGACCTGCAAAAAGTCAAAGACGTAACGATGAACGCGCTGAACGATCTGGAAGGTTTATCACCGGATGATAAGACCACTATGTTTTACAACGAGTTTGCGGGCAGCACCATCAATTTTGTATTGAGGTTATGGGTAAAATCTCCGGAACAGGTCAGCTATTTACAAGTCGGAAGCGAAGCCATTATGAAATTAAAAAAGGCTTATGATGCTAATGATATTATGCTTCCATTCCCGACAACAACGTTAGACTTTGGTGTAAAAGGAGGGACACCTTTGAAGAATATGCCCTTGCATGTTGTACAACCGTGATAAACAGGATGACAAAAAAAAGAACTACTCTCGTATCAGTTCTCTCTTTCTAATGTTTATAGAAATAAATGTTTGGCATCGTTATCATAACGTTAACTATACAACTTCTGGTGGTTTACAAAATAGGGTACAAGAAAAGCAGCACAAAGACCATCAATGATGATGATGCCCGCAAACAATATTCTGAATTCATGCTGGTTAGCCGGTACATTTGAACGTTCTGTTTGCGAAGCGGCGAAAATACCTGCTACCGTGAGCAGCAGGAACAAAACAACATAAATAGTCTTGCCATTTTTCATTTTCATAAATATGTAAAGTAATACGCCGCCAACAAGTGTAACAAGGATAGAACTGAAAATAATGGACACTACGTTGACGACTTCTGATAAGGAGAAGCCGCTCATTTCGCGGTAAATATAGTTAAATGCAAAGTTGGCGAGAACCGCTGCGAAGCCCGCGAGCAAGCCGCTCAGCAGGCAGCGCGATAATAATGTCTGTTTGAAACTGTAATCCATAAAATTTATTTTGCGATGTTATTAAATATTGAGAAATAATGAATTCATACATAAACAGTGCCCTGAAATGAATTCAGCATTCGGTACAAGTACATTACCGGTTTTATACCCGGATGGTGCAGATAAAAGAGAATCATCTTATAACATTCCATAAACAAAAACGTATGACAGACACAAATACCAATCAGCAACCTAAAACTTTTGCTCGCCGTATATGGCTTGCCTGTGGCATCATTGCTTTGGTAGCGATTGTTCTTCTCTTGTTTAAAACGCTTTTCAGTTTGGTGCTGCTGATACTTGCCAGCGTGCTGTTAGCGATTTACTTTCATGGCTTTGCCCATCTTTTACAGAAGATAAAGATACCTGCCAAAGCCAGCGTCCCGGTATCAGTTGTTTTTAACCTGTTGCTTATTGTGGCTTTCTTCTGGTTTGTGGGTGCGCGGCTGGAGCAGCAGATTGCGCAGCTAAGCGATACGTTACCCCAAACGGTACAAACTGCGCAGCAAAAGCTGAATGAAAGCCCTGTAGGGAGTAAAATAGTTGGCTACCTGCAATCGTCCGGCAACTCAAAGAAAACAATGACAGCCGCAAAGCAATTCTTTTCTTCCAGTTTCGGCATCCTAAGTGATTTATACATCATCCTGCTGATGGGTTTATTCTTTACAGCAAGTCCATCTGTTTATACCAAAGGCATTGTAAGCCTGATGCCGACCAAAGAAGCGAAAGACAAAACCAAACAACTCTTCAGTGAGTTATACAACATTCTTAAAAAATGGCTCGTGAGCCAGATTATCGGTATCGTGTTCATTGGGTTGCTTACAGGTATCGGTTTGATGATAGTGGGTGTGCCGCTAGTGTTCACGCTGTCGCTCATTGCCGGTCTGCTCAATTTTATTCCCAACTTCGGTCCAATCATCGCTTTCATTCCTGCAGGTCTGATTGGCTTATTGCAGGGAACCAATACCGTACTCTGGATTGCAGGCATCTATGTATTTGTGCAGATTATTCAAAGCGCCGTGCAACAGCCGTTGGTGCAAAAAAAGCTGGTGAATCTTCCGCCGGCACTTACCATTATTGCGCAGGTAGCGTTTGGTGCGTTGGGCGGTTTCTGGGGCGTATTGCTGGCATCGCCTATTGTAGCTATTATTATGACAGTGGTGAATAAATTGTATCTTAAAAAACCAGCAAATTCGTAATGTCAGCTATTGATTATCTAAAGGATTGTATAATATTTTTAAGCCTTTTCTGCAAGTAAACTTGCTTTATATGAAAGCAAACTGTTTCGTATAAAGCAAGGTTATGCAAACTAGTACTCAGATAATCAGCCGAACACCATGCAAGTCTGAAATTCGGTGCGAGAATTTATCGCTTGGCGAACTGATGAACATAAAGTTGGTAGGTATTTTCCACTCCGCACACAAATCCTGAATAAGCTGCGGACCAAAGATTCCATGCAGTTTGATAAATTCAATATCAATATTGGGATACGCGCGGTCAAGCACTTCAAAATCACTTAGAAATTGTGGTGATATTTCCTGTCCTTCTTTTAAAACGGTCACGATTTTCAACTTCGTGGTGATCTCGTTTTCCTGCACATAAATCATCACCTTATTCAGAATAGAAATGTCATCGCCTTTGGTAAAATAAACAAACTCCTGCTCAGATAATTTACGGATATGACGCGATAAATGAAGCCTGCTTACCGCCGCCCATCGCTTGATGGTATTGAAGAAGCTGTTTACCACCAGCAGCAGGTATTGCAGAATTTGTTTCCGCTCCAGCAGTAAAAAAAGAACCAGCATAAAGGGTATAAAATATTGCAGGAACACGACCAGGAATTCAGGATGCAACTCTATGTTCACATACACGGCTATCAGTACCATCAAAATGGCAATAGCTACGATGTAAGAAGGCGCAAATTCAGGGCGTGGCAGGCGTGCACGTTTTATTTTCAGCAGAAAATTGCCAAACCCGAAATAGACCATTACCATTAAAAATGAAATGGTGTACACACCGGCAAGTGGTCTCAATTCTCCTTCTGTAATAAATAGAACAGACAGGCACAAGGCGTAAAACAAAATGAATATGCGCGGCGAGCTGCCCTGCTTGTTTTCCTTTAGCAGCGGTTGTGGTAAAATGCGGTCGAGCGTCATCCTTTTCATCAAGCCACCAACACCTACATAAGAGGTAAGCACGGCGCCGCTTAGTACGAGTACGGCATCTACCGATATGGTGGTTGCGAGCCACTTTCCACCTGTGTTATTGCCTATGTGCGACAGCAACGCTTCCTGGTGTTGCACTGCATCCGATAAAGGCAGCACCATAACGGCTGTCAGCGCCATTAAAGGATTGATAACAGAAACTGCCACCCACATGTTACGCAGTGTTTTAGGGAACACGCCGGGTGCCTGTTCTTCTACAAAATTGGCACTGCTTTCAAAGCCCGATATGCCCAGCATAGCAGTGCTGAAACCCAGTACCAGAGCAGTAAAGATGCCGCCGTGAACCGGTGTACGAAAGTTTGCCGACGCAATTGTCAGCCCGTTTTGCATCACGAACCAGCCGCCACTGAGTATCAGGAAAATCATCGTGCTGAGGTGTACAATAAATATGATGGTAGCTACCACTGCAGACTCGGTAATACCCATAATAACCAGCAGCAGGAACAAGGTTAATAAAATAACCGTAGCCATTATTACATTGACGGAATCTAAAAAGCTGTGCAGGTATTGCATAGCTTCGCTGGCAGAGATAACTGCCGTAACCATATACGACAAAATGGTGAGGCAGGCAGCTATCGAAGCATTGCTTTTTGAGGTTGTGTTCAGCAGCACATTATAAGCGCCGCCATTCAGCGGTAAAGCGCCTACCACTTCGCCATATATTTTTCTGAATAAAAATAAAACGCCGGCTACTATCATCAGCGCTATCCAGGCATACTGGCCGGCATACACAATGGTAAGCGCCGATACATATAAACAGGAAGAGGTAATATCATTTCCGCAAATAGCGGTGGCAGTCAATTGGGTTAGCTTTTTGGAGTGGCTCATGTTTGCAGTTTGATGTTTAACTTGTAAGATGCCTTATTGTACTTGCGTTATTATGTCTGTTTCGTCTACAGCAACAATCAGAAAAGGAGGCTGTGCAAGCTATCATTAATGAATGAGAATCCATATAAAATGTATAGCAACAATAATTCTTTATCAACCGACGGTTGCATTACAACAACCGACAGAAGTATCATTTCTGACAGCATGAATAATCAAAAATCAGCGGCACTTTGTTTTGTTATTTATATGTCGCGCCAAAGTTCCTTACTTTATTAAGAATTAATTTTGACCGAAAGCAAGACACCAGATGGAAACAACAAACCGGATCAGTACAGTCCTAAAACAAGTATTAGCGCGTGTCAAGAATGAAAAAGTCAGGCTCAATATACTTCAGGCGATTCCCTTCTGGATTGCCTCTTTGATTACGGGTTTGATTGCAGTGTTATATGCGAAACTGTTTGCGCAAACAGAGAATTTATACAACTACATTCTCCAATTGAACGTATGGTGGGTAGTAGCGCTGGCACCAGTAACATTTGTGCTGGCTTACTTCGTGGTAGATAAGTTTGCGCGCTATGCCAGGGGTAGCGGCATTCCGCAGGTAATGACAGCAATGGAACTGCCATCCACAGCATCAGACCAAAAGCTGACAAAGCTTGTCGGCATCAGAGTAATGCTGGTAAAAATTTCTTCCAGTTTGCTGATGATTTTAGGCGGCGCAGTCATTGGTCGTGAAGGTCCGACGATACAGGTTGCCAGTTCCGTATTCAAAAAAGTCAATCAATGGATACCTGCCAGTTGGCCAAAAATTTCTAAGCGCACCATGATCATGACGGGTGCTGCAGCTGGCCTGGCAGCGGCTTTCAATACACCGCTTGGTGGAATTGTATTTGCCGTTGAAGAATTAACCAATACGCATATTCGCTACTATCGTACAGCCATTTTTTCTGCAGTGATTATATCAGGTCTCACGGCGCAGGGTTTCTTAGGTCCGTATCTGTATCTGGGTTATCCCAATGTAAGTAACTTGAGTGTTTACATTTTTGGCGGTGTGATATTGGTATCAGTGATTACAGGTTTATTAGGAAGCGCAATGTGTGCGTTGATGCTGCGCATTTTGCATTGGAAGAGAACGTTTACCAAACTGCAAAACTATTATTACGTTATCGCAGCTGCTTTGGTGATTGCCTTGTTTTCGTTTATAAACCATGATGCAACCGGCTCAGGTAAAGAACTAATGAATGGTTTACTGTTCAACAGTTATAAATATCAGCATTGGTACATGCCTTTTCTGCGTATGGCAGGTTCCGTTACTTCCTTTACCACGGGTGCTGCAGGCGGCGTGTTTGCACCGGCACTTGCTTCGGGTGCCAGTATCGGGGCATTACTGTCTCAGGAGATGCATTTAACGATTACTGATACCAATCTCTTAATTCTTGTGGGCATGGTCGGGTTTCTTACGGGCGTTACACGAACGCCATTTACATCAGCCATCTTAGTTCTTGAAATGACTGATCGCCACAGCGTAATTTTTTATCTGATGTTAGCCGGGATGGTAGCAAGCATGGTGGCTGTACTGGTCGACAAGCATTCGTTTTACGACCATTTAAAACACCAGTACACGAAAGCCCTGGATGAGGAAGATGAAAGGGCAAAAACAGCAGTGTTAGCTACAACGGAAACAGTTACAGAAAGCGAATTGCCGGTGCGTTAATATTACTTTGGGTCATCTGTATCAGGCTGTCATTGTCCGGGCAAATTTTCCAATGGTCAATCCCTGCACAATAATGGAAAACAATACAATGATATAGGTAACGGAAACAAACACCTGGCTGGTGGGAGAAACAGGCAGTGACAAAGCCAGCGCAACAGAAATGCCGCCGCGAAGCCCGCCCCAAGTTAAAATAGCAATCGCATTTTTTTCAAACGTTTTGGTGTAACGCAAAAAAGCAATCGGCACGGCTACAGAAACCAGTCTTGCTATCAGTACAATAAGAATCGAGAGACAGCCCAGCCAGAATACACCTTGGTTAAAAGGTATAATCAGCATCTCGAACCCGATCAGAAGAAACAAAATAGCATTCATCACCTCGTCAATCATTTCCCAAAACTTATTGATGTAATCTCTGGTCACGTTACTGGTTCCTTCTTCAAGGCTTTTATTGCCGGTAATAATACCTGCAGACACCATTGCCAGTGGTCCGCTGACATGCAGGTAGCCCGCCAGCATATAACCACCCATTACGATGGATAGGGTTATCAATACTTCAATAATATAATTGTCAATAGAACGTACCGCCCAAAAACCTGCATAGCCCAACAGAAGCCCATACAGCAAACCGCCGCCGGCTTCTTTCAGAAATAACCAGCCAATCTGTAAACCAGAAACATGGTCAATACCCGTCTGCCTAATTTCATAAATGGTGATAAAGAAAACAACAGCAACGCCATCATTAAACAAGCTTTCACCCGTTATTTTCATTTCTAATGTAGGTGAGATGTTTGCCTTTTTTAAAATCCCCAAAACTGCAATAGGGTCGGTAGGCGAGATCAAAGCGCCAAACAAGAGGCAGTTGATAAAATCAATGGAAATCCCAAACCAGGGTACAATTACATACAGTAAGGCAGCCACAATAAAAGTGGAAATCAATACACCGATGGTAGAAAACGTAATGATGGCTGCGCTTTCCTTTTTCAGCATTTGAATGTCTAAGTGAATGGCGCCGGCAAACAGTAAAAAGCCCAGTAATATCTGCATGAGCACAACATTAAAATCGAACGTACTGATGATGCGAGTGATGGCACTAAAAACAGATGGCTGCAGCCATCCTGTAACAATAACGCCTAACGATATTAATAGTGAAATCAGCATGATGCCAATAGTAGCAGGCATCTTTAAAAACCTGTGATTGAGGTATCCAAATAGCGCCGTGAGCACTATAATAACGGTAATGAGTTTATAAACTTCCAAGATGATTACAATTGGTAAACCCGCAATTTATACTTTTCAGTCAGGGTTAATTTAAAAAATAAGACGTGACTATCAGGATGTGCTTTCTGTTTATTAAGATTGAACATTTACACATGAGCTGATGTTACATTAAATAACTCAAGATGCGGGTTATTTAAGATAATTTATTGAGAATAAAAGCGAAGATGTATAACATAAGTTTCAAAAGGAATCCTTTGAAAGTAACGGCGTGAATGGTTCTGAGGAATAGAGCTTTGATTTCGCTAAACGTGATTTCAATCTTTTTTCGCATCCGTTCTTTCATAAAAGTTACCCAGGGTTTATCTTTACTCTTTGCATTGTTTCTGCGCTGTATCATCAGCGTAATGCTATCAGATTCCTTTGCATCGTCTTCCATTGTATAGTCAGTATAAGCAGCATCACCGTAAATTCTACTTTCCGCTGCTACTGCCGGCGGCAGCTTTTTGAGTGCCTGCACATCCGATTCACTTCCCGGCACAAAACCAAATTCTACCGGGATACCTTGTCCGGTTGTAAGCACCTGCACTTTGACACCATAAAAGTATCGTCTCATGCTTGCCTGTTTACCTCTCCACGGCTTCCCCTTCAGCAGCTTTGAACAGCTGATACGGATGTTGTCACAAACCGCCACAGGAAAAGAATCAATGATGTATTCTGAGGCGCCGGCGGCGGTTGAAGCTGCTCTTATCCACCATGGCAGGAAGGAGTTTTGTCATTTTCATAAACTGTCTGGCGTTATCCTGATGACCTCCAAAATAAAGAGCTGACACAAAAGCGGTAACGATAACCTCGCTGTCACTAACTTTCCTCCTGACCTCTTCTCTGTGCCCGATCCCTTTCAGAATATCATCCACAATACAATAAAGAGCTATAATTTTATCCTCGGTGAGCATCTGCGGTATTTTTAAGCGTGGTAACTCAAAAATAATCCCTCCTTGCTCACCTTCTCTTCTCCTTATTATTAACCCACAACTTGAATTAATTATGCTCTTAGAGATCGTGATCCGAATACGGGTGCAGGTGGTGTATTAGCTACTGTTGGCTCTCTTTCTATGCTGGGAAGCATACCCATGTTCATTAGTGCCAGCCATAACAAGCACAAAGCAGCAACCTTACCTTTAAATATGCAAAAGATATCAGTGCCATTTCAAAACAGCGGACTTATGGTAAAACGACAACCCTCTGTAAAGCTTACAATTGCTTTTTAGTTATGAAATGTAAATGATACTGTATGAGGTCTCGCTGATATTGCTGTGCAATCGTTACACTCAGCCTGTGTCCAGAAGTGGTGTACAATATCAACCGTAGTGTGGAAATTTCTGTAAACTTGACCACCGTATTCAGGTAATCGTTGAACAGTAAAATGATTGATTAACAGAGGCTGTTTTGTCAAGCGGCAGCGGAATTGGGTGATTTTATATTGGAATTTCCAACTTAGTCCCAATCGCAATCGATGACTTAAAATTTGATGATAACCTGTGAAATCATAGTAAATAATGGAAAAGAACTCATGACCATATCATAATGCAATTTTGCAAGATCTCACTTCACTCCCGATTCCGAAAAGTGCTCAAGCTTATAATGATTGATTGCATCTATGTATTTTGTAGCATTGAACAGGTAAGTTGTTTTTAAAAGCTCATACTCGTCATTTAGTGTCATGATAAAAGGTATAATAAGATAAAAGGTATAATAAGTGGAATAAAGCATCAGTCTTATAAGTCAGTTCTTTGATTATTCGGATTAATGTAAAATGATCTTTAACTAGAATTTAAATGATTTGTCTGGCATCGATATAAGATACGATTCTATCCCGTAACTGGTTTAGATCGAATGGTTTTTCGATGAAGTCATTAGCTAAACAGTCTTTATAATTTAGCTTCATCATAGGGTTGGCAGAACACAAAATTACCGGGCAATCCAATTGCGAATCCTGTTTCAAGCGTTTGCAAATCTCCCTGCCGTCTTCGCCATGTAAATTAACATCAAGCAGTATGATATGGGGGATTGTCGCGTCAATAGCTTCAAACAATGGTTTAGAGCGATTGAAGCATTCCACATCGAAACCTTCTGATCGAAGCCAATACTGCAAAACGAATAATATATCCTCATCATCATCAACAACAAATAATTTCAGCATATCCCAAATTTGCACTTATCTATGTGAAATCGTGCCATAATCTTTACAAGACAGGCATATATCTTTTTTACAGTAAAGCGTTTTTGACTGTTTGGTATACTTCCCTCAGATCGAAGGGTTTAGGAATGATACCATCTGCCAGGCATTCATTCAATTGTGCCTTCGGTATGTCAACGGTTGAAAGCAGAAAAATTTTGTTGGGAAAAGCATGTCGCACCTTTAGCTCCCGGCATAAGGTTGTATCACCCATAATTGTCTTAGCATGATGATCAAGGAGGATAGCATCCGGCACCGTTTCTTCCAAAGCTTCAATCAGGGCTTCCGTCTTTGAAAAGCTATAGATAAAGTAGTCCTTCATCCTGAACCAGCTTTCGAGTACAAAACTTATATCCGGGTCTCTTTCAAGCAAGAAGAGTGTTGGCATCCGATAACGTGCAAATGGTGATTGATGCTGGCAAAACTAATACTAAATAATTTATCAAAACAACACTTAATATCTGCGCTTTACTGAGATTATGAAGTTCTTACAAATCTTTTTTCACCATTTTCGCTTGGTCAGAATCACCTCAATTAATTGAATTCGTTTTTTGACACCGTTTTTATTTGATCACCGGAAGCGTAAAGTAGAATACTGATCCTTTTCCTTCTTCGCTCTCCAACCATATCTTCCCATCATGGCGATGAATAATTTCAGAACACAGGTAAAGACCAATGCCAAACCCTGCCACTAAATGAGACAAATCGTTTTTGACCCTGTAGTAGCGTTCAAAAAGTTTGGGTATATCTTCAGCCCGGACACCGATACCTTCATCCTTGATGCTTACTCTTGCTACCCCATCAACCGTTACACAAGCTATATGGATTGTACTGTTAGCAGGTGAATATTTAACAGCGTTACTTATCAGGTTATGAATTACCTGTTCGATCTTATCCCTGTCGGCATTCACTAAGGTCCGTTCCACAGGATGGAAAATAAAATGATGACTGTTATACATCGTACGGATTTCTTCCTCCGTTTCTTTTACCAGTTCTGCCATGTCAAAACGTTGCTCATCTATCTGTATCTTACCTGACTCCAGGCGCGATACATTCAGAAAGCCGTTTATCAGGGTCGTCATTCTTTCAATTTGCTTGTTTGATTTCTGCAACATAGAAACGGTTGCTTTATCTGCCTGATTTACCTTAATAAGTAACATTTGCAGATAAGCGCTTATGGTCGTTAAGGGTGTTTTCATCTCATGACTTACCATACCGATAAAATCGTTCTTTCGCTGCTCATCCTGTTTTTGTTCTGTAATGTCGAGGATGGTACCCGATAGAGTAACCGGTTTGCCATCTTTGTTGTAAGTTGTAATACCGGTGCTTTTGAGCCATTTGGAACGGCTGCTATCCTTGGGATGAATAATATATTCCTGCTCGAAGGTTTTGTTTTGTTCAATCGTATTTTTAATAGCTGACTCTACTATGTCCCGGTATTGCGTCTGTATAAGAGCAAATGATTCCGTTAGCGTTACCGACTGGTTGGCAGCTATACCATGAATCTCTTTCGATTTATCATCCAGGGTCAGTTCATCCGTATCTAAGTTTGCTGACCACGTACCCATACCGGCTGACTGGATAGCTAATCGTAATTTTTTTTCTGCACTTTCAAGCTCCCTGCGGGACCGTATCTGATCGGTGATTTCACTTACAACCTGTAGTACGCTTGTAATATTGCTGTTGCCGTCCCGGATTGGCTGACAGATAAAATTGAAATACCCTTCAACAAGTTTTCCATTACGAATGATTTGTGCCCATCTTTCATAACCGTAGTAAGGCTCACCGGATGCGAGTACATCTCTTAATATGTCGATAAAAGGCTGTCCCTTCAGCTCGGGCATTGCCATTGCCAGCGGCTTGCCATGGATGTCCGCAGCTTTGCCCCAGGTTTCCAGCATCCTGTCGTTTGCAATATCAATAATGAGGTCAGGACTCTTGAATAAAGCGATAGCTATGGGTGCCTGCTCCACCAGGGAACGAAAACGCGCCTCACTCGCAGCCAAATCCTTTATACGCTTGATTATACGCTCTTCCAGCTCAGCATTCAGGTTATGAAGATGTATCCTCGTGTAATTGAGTTCTTCATTCGTGGCATGCAGCTCTTCATTGATAGCGGTCAGTTCTTCGTTTAATGTTTGTTCACGCGCCAGCGCCTGTTTCTGCTCCTCTGATTTTTCAATTGCCTGTTTTCCCAATATCTGGTCCGTTACGTCAGAAGCTGTATGCAGAATGCCATATGGTTCGCCGGTGCTGTTTTTTATTGCCCTGTATTCAAACTCATATTGCCGGGTTTGTTTCTTACTATTGATTAGTGTCGTTGCAGGTAAAACACCATCATGAATGACACCGAGTTTCAATACCGATTGCAACAGCGGTATAAACGGCTGTCCTTCTAATTCCGGAACGGCTTCGAGAAGAGGTTTGCCGATAATACTTTTGTCTTTGCCCCAAAAAGCAAGCATGGCATTGTTGGCGTGCTGAATGATGATGTCGTTTGTTGTATAGATAGCCGTTGCGGTCTTGGACAGCGTAAGAATACCTAGTAATTCGTTGTCAGTAAGACGATGGTTCACACTCATTAGAAAGAAAAGATTGTATTTTCCTTTTATGGGTAAACAATTTCTTGACCGAACTTTTATTTATGGAACTTTCAAAGACAATAACTGTTTACGCTTGAAGCGGATAAATGATTCCCCGCATTACATGCAGACTTATCCAACTACCAAAGACTTGAGAACCGCCATGAAGCTGACCACCTGTCGGAATCCGGCTTTAAATAAACAGATGCTTACATGTAAGTTTTGGATGGCTTGGCTTAAATGTTACTATCCTGATGTGTTTGCCTGCGGATTGTTGAATAGTCATCCGATGGGATTTTACGCACCAGCCAGATAGTAACGGATGCAAGGAACCATGGTGTGGAAATAAGATCGGTCGATGTTAATTATTCCTTTTGGGATAATGTACTTGAAGAAAAAGCAGGTAAGTATTACGCCCTGCGTTTGGGTTTTAGACAAATCCATGGAATGCAGGTGGAAGGAGTTCAAATCCTTATGAAAGCCAGGAAAGGACTGTTTACTAATATCAATCAATTATCAGATGCCGGTGTTTCTGTTTCTACTTTAGAACTGTTAGCTGGTGCAGATGCTTTTCGCTGGTCAGGATTTGACCGAAGACAAGGCCTTTGGGAAATAAGTGCTTTATATGGCCATCCTGTCGGAGTGTTTACTGGACAACCGTCTGAAAGCGCAATGGAAGAAAACTCCCATTTACCTCAGATGTCATCTTCTCAGCATGTTGTAGAGGATTATGGTAGTAATTCCGCTTCTATAGATCATTTAATTCTGCTGCCATTTGACAAAAAAATACTATTAATTAATCATTCACTGCTCAATGAATAGCGGAATAAGGTGTTCAAACCTACCAAAATTTCCAGAAGGGCAAAGAAACGGCTGCCTGAAAGGGTAAAGCAACCGTTGGCTGTTGCCACAGCGCCCAATGAAACAGGGAGCATTGACTTTATGAGTGACAGTTTGGTGGATGGAAGAAGGTTCCGTCTGTTGAACGTGATTGATGACTTTAACCGTGAATCGCTGGCCATAGAAGTGGACACCTCGCTACCTTCTTTAAGAGTAATCAGAGTACTGGAGCAGTTGATGACACAAAGAGAAAAACCAACACAGATCAGAACAGATAACGGTCCGGAATTTATCTCTCATAAGTTGCAGCAGTGGTGTGAGCAAAACAATATTACGCTGCAGTACATACAGCCAGGTAAGCCTATGCAGAATGCATACATTGAAAGAAAGAACGGAAGTATCAGAAGAG
>CBDATZ010000005.1:0-387929 GCA_965199845.1 Ilyomonas sp. | reverse complement strand
AATTAATGCTGAATAAATTCTCTTCGTCTGCCACTTCTTCCAAACCGGATTTTGCCGAACTACGGCTAAACAAATTGATTTTATTCGACAATAAAAAATAAGCAATGGCAGCTATAAATATAGCAATAATAATCGTCCAGATTGTATTGATAAACCAGGGCTGCACAAACCAATCGTTGCTGTTTTGTTCCTGCGTAAACTCTTGCTTATCTGGTGGCAAAAGCCCTTCTCTTTGTAAACTGTTGCGGTATTTTTTATCGTAGCGAAGGCGATATGCGTTTTTCTTAAATTGTTCGATGCTTTTTACATACCAAAAGGCATCGTCTTCTTTAAATTTTTGTATTGAAGAATCGGAAGAAACCCGCACATTTATTTTTTCTTCTGTAAACGGATCGTCAGGATATTCTTTCCAGTTAAAATAATAACCGGTTGTATCGTAACCTTCCGACATTTGGGCGCTGTCAGTATCAGAATTGATATACTCTTCATCGCTGTCTGTAACGCTTGTATCCTGCGCTTTTGTATTGATAGAAAAACAGGCAGACATGACGAGTAACAACAAGAAATGAAACAGCATTTTTTCTCGTAAAAAAGAAAAATGAATCACATTATAAACCGTAAATGGCTGGCTCTTCACGTTACCTGCATTCATAATTAAAGGGATTGCGCTGCCAGTTTTTCTTTACGTTTCAATTGAATGGGATAAACGATAAAATAAGCAATGATAAAAGAAAGTGAGCTGATAATAATCAATAATTTTAGCCACAAAGGCATATCGGTATGACGCGTTACAAACCCTTCAAAAAACGCTGCCATCAATAATGTAGGAATGCCTGATAATGCGATGATCAATCCATCTTTTGCGCCCGTTTTCAGAGCATCGAGCCGTTTCTTTTTTCCCGGGAAAAGCCAGCTTGTCGCCAGCACCAAACCCGATGTAGCCGCCACTACAATAGAAAACAATTCTAATGTGCCATGAATTAAAATGGTAAGTAAACTATCGCTGATTAAGCCATGTGTATAAAACAAATATTCAAACGTGCCCACCATGATAGCATTATAAACCAGGCCGGTTATAGTTGGAAAACCAAGCAGAATGCCGCCCGCAAATTCTTTTAATGAAACCGTTATATTGTTGATGAACAATGAAAAAAAACTCAACAGTTCGTTTCCATATCCGTACACCTGGAATGGTTTTCCTTCCTGGATATTTTTCTCGGTCATATCAACATAACTGTTTCCTAAAACTTCTCTTACAAATGTCTGTTCGTTCCTGGCAGAAAAAAAACCAATGGCAACAAACACAACAAACAAACAAAAACTGATTAGCAAAGTTCGATGATGTTTGGCAATGGTAACCGGGAGTTTATATGTAAAAAATTGTACAAACCGGCTGCCGCTTTCACGCTGATTTACATAAATGCTCAAATATTTTTTCGATGCTTCGGTGTTCAGATATTGTGTAATACGGCTGTGCGGGTAAAATGTTTTGCTATAACCCAGATCTTCTACTAATTGAATAAAATCATCCGCCTGCTCATCAGGATGTTTGCCAGTATCGTGCGTGATGGTTTGCCAGCGTTCCTTGTTCCGTTTAATAAATAAAGCCTCTCTCAACAATGAAAAATTTAAAAACGGAAATTATTAATTACTTTACAAACGTGCTTAATTGTTTTTGAGTAATGGATAAAATAAAAATCGGAACCAGTTTTAACATCGAACTTGATTTTGAAATCGCCGGTTTGTTCCAGCGTTTTTTTGCGTGGCTGATTGATTTGATTATTCAGTTTGCTTATATTTTGATAGCTTTTAAATTGCTTGATTTATTTTTATCGAACAGTAAAATAAAAGCCGGAGACCTTGCCAACGCTTATGATATGCGAGCCTGGGATTATCTTGCTTTTTTGCCTGTTTTGCTTTATCATTTAGCCAGCGAAGTCATTCTTAACGGGCAAAGTATCGGAAAAAAATTAATAGGCATTAAAGTTATCAGCGACAACGGAAACCGTCCTTCTTTTTATCAGTTTCTTCTTCGCTGGTTGCTGCGCCCTTTCGATATTACTTCTTTGGGTTTGGGTGTCTTTATCCTGATGCTTTCAAAAACCCGGAACGAAGGATTTGTGTTTTTAATTTACACGATCATTATTGTAATTGCAATGGTTGTTTTGTTGAAATATCATAAACGTCTCGGCGATTTTGCAGCCGGAACATTTGTAATTGTAAGCCGGGTAAAAAGTAATATTAACGATACGGTTTTCTTTGATGTTGAAGATGCTTACAAACCACGCTACGACAATGTTTTGTTGCTTAGCGATCGCGATATGAATATCATTAAAACGATACTCGATGCCAGTTTAAAACAAAAAAATTACGAGCTTGCCGAGCGTACAAGCGCAAAAATAAGAACCGCCTTAAAAATTACAGATTACCAGCACCCGGTAGAATTTCTGGAAACAGTCCTGAAAGATTATAATTACCTGTCAAATAAAAATTGATTTTTTGCCTTCACAATACGTAACGCTCATATCATTTTTTACAATAAACGGTTATCTTCGTCCGCATGATTGTGAATCTAAGCGAAGCCCACAGCCTTGTCAGTAACTGGATAAGCGAACTGCGCAATACCGATGTTCAGACAGACCGGATGCGCTTTCGCAGAAATTTAGAACGCATCGGCGAAGTGGCGGCTTATGAAATCAGCAAAGAACTTCCCTGGCAGGAAGTTGAAACGCAGACGCCGCTTGGTATTCATAACAGCAAGATACTTTCGCAACAACCTGTATTAGCAACCATACTTCGGGCAGGTTTGCCGCTTCACCAGGGATTATTGAATTATTTTGATAAAGCCGACAATGCTTTTATCAGTGCATACCGCAAACACAGACTTGACGGAAGTTTTGATATTCATATCGAATACATGAGCAGCCCTTCTTTTGAAAATCGTATTGTGATTCTTAGCGATCCAATGCTGGCAACCGGCGCATCGCTGGTAAAAACAATCGAGCGCATTAAATCGGAAGGCGAGCCTTTAATGATTCATATTGTAACCGTAATTGCCTGCGTTACCGGAATCGAATATGTAAAGCGCGAAGCCGGCAGCAACGTCATTATCTGGTGTGGCGATATTGATGAAGAAATCACCGCCAAAGGTTATATTGTTCCGGGTCTCGGAGACGCCGGCGACCTGGCATTCGGCAGCAAAAACCAATCGTAAACCAAGCGGTTATATACTTTTTATACAAATCGTTTCGTTTGTAAAAAAGTTGCTGTATTTTCACAACGTAATTACTGCTTTTAATGAAACGAACTACACTGCTTCTGTTGTGCCTGTTATGTGTTGCATATATGTTTGCGCAGGATCCGCATTTTTCTCAATTCTATTCTTCGCCTCTGACTCTGAATCCGGCTTTTACAGGAAAATTTAATGGTGATTTACGTATTGCCGGCAATTATCGCAATCAATGGCCAACCATCAATAAAGCTTACACAACCGGAACGGTTTCGGCCGACTTTGCCATTTTGCGAAGCAAAGTTGCTGAAAATGATACGTGGGGCGTTGGTATTATGGCCTTGACCGACCAGAGTGCTGCCGGTGCGGTTAAATTTAATTATGCAGGTTTATCTACAGCGTATCATAAAAGTCTGGATGAAAATGGTTTTAAGCAGTTGGGCGTTGGCTTCCAGGCTACGTATTCTAATATGAACATCTACACTTCAAAACTTACTTTTAGTGACCAGCTGGCTTTTGACGGAACATTTTCATTACCTACCAGCGAAGTGTTTCCGGGTTCTGTTTTGAAGAAAAGTTATATTGATTTGAATGCGGGTGTCTTGTTTACATCAAGTGTAACAGAACACGATAACTTTTATGCCGGTATCAGTATGTATCACATAACAAGACCACAAGAACAGTTTACAACCACCGGTTATTATATATTAAATCCACGCTTTACTTTCCAGGCAGGCGGCTTTTTTTTAGTAGGTGAAAGAAATACATTGCACCTAAGCGCAATGCACAGCGAACAAGCCGGTGCTAATGAAACCTTGGTTGGCGGTGCGTTCCAATTGCCGGTGGGTGATGATTCATATCTAGACAAACCAGTTAGCGTTTATATTGGCGCATGGACGCGTTTGAAAGATGCCCTGATTCCGTATGTAGGTTTAGACTTTAGTGATTTTCATTTAGGTCTTACTTATGATATTAATACGTCTGATTTAAAGACCGCATCCAACAGTCGTGGTGGTATGGAAATTTCGTTGATTTACATAAAACAACCCGCCGGAAGCAAAGGCTTACCTTGTCCAAGATTCTAATTGAAATATTCTATTATACTTTGAATTGCCCTGCTAACAGGGCAATTTCGTTTTCAGTATTATAAGAATGCAATATCACACGCAGCCGTTCTTTGCCTTTTGGAACCGTTGGGTACAAAACAGGTCTTACATCTATATTGTTTTGCTGAAGTGTATTAGCCACGTTTCTAACTTCATTATTTCCGGGAATAAGAATGGCTTGTATTGGTGTTTCTGAAATTAGTTTTTCATAAGGAAAAAAAGCATTTTGAAACTGATAAACAAATGTTTGTAAATGCATTCTTTCTGCAATCAGCTTTGGAAATACCTGGTAACTTTTTTGAATTGTGGCAACCGAATGTTCCGGCAAAGCCGTTGAATAAATAAAGCTCCGCGAAAAATTTACCAAGTAATTTCTCAGGTCTTTTGATCCAGTTACAACAGCTCCATGACAGCCACACGCTTTACCAAACGTATAAATGCGGCAAAATACATTTTGATGCAATTGTAATTGTTGCGCAAGACCTTCGCCACGTTCACCAATCACACCAATCGAATGCGCTTCGTCAAGAATTAAATATGCATTGTATTGAGAACAAATGGAAACGATTTCTTTCAACGGACAAACATCTCCATCCATACTAAAAACCGATTCGGTTACAATATAAATAGTTCCGCTTGCAGACCGAATTTTCTTTCTTAAATCGTCTATATCATTATGAAAAAAAGAAAAGGCTTTGGCAAATGAAAGCCGGATGCCATCGCGAATGGAAGCATGACATAAAGCATCATAAATAATCGTATCGCCTTTTTGCGGAAGCGAAGACAAAACGCCCAGATTGGCGTCGTAACCGGAATTAAAAATCAGTGCAGATTCTGCTTCATGAAAAGCGGCAATCTGTTGTTCTGTTTCTTCTATCAAATCATAATTGCCGGTAAGCAACCGCGAGCCGGTAGAACCCGAACGAAGTTGAGAAACATTTATATCCGACAACAAATGATTTCTTACAATTCCCAAATAATCATTCGAACAAAAATCAATCATGTTGCGCGGAAGCAAACGCAGGTTACGATATGCATTTTGCGCTTTTCGTTCTTCGAGTTTCGCTGATAAATGTGAAGGTAAATTCATTACGATTCAAAACTAAGCGTTCTGACTTTTTATCAGTTCATAAAATAAAAAACCCGCTTTGCAGCGGGCTGTCTTTATTAAGAAGGATTGGCTTTTTAATTTTTCATAAACTTTTCAGTTGATAAAATCGTTCCTTTTGCATCTGTCACCTGCAAAACATACGTGCCTGTATTGAGGTTGCTGATTTGTATTTTCTGGTTGCCGCCGGTTGCTGCTACCTGCAAACGACGATTCCCATACACGTCGGAAATTAAAATCTGAGCTGCATTATCTACATTAAAATGAACATTGATAAAATCATTCGCCGGGTTTGGAGAAATAACAATTAAGTTCTTTGTTGGTGTAAAGAAAACCGGTTTTGAAGTTGATGTACAATTGATTTTATTTGTTATTTCTACTGTGTACAAACCTCTTTTAAAAGGCAAATAAAATGAAGATATTGCGCCTGGAATCGCATTTCCATTTACAAACCATTGATAGTTGCTTCCTTTTTTAGCAAGCAACGAATCGCCGCTGCGGGTTATGGTTGCGGTAAATTTATCAAATGAAATATTTACCGGGATGCCTTCGCACGAAGAATAATTCGGGCATACTTCAACGTTACCGCAAGCTGTATAAGAGCCGTCACCTTTCACTTTGTATGTTATATTGGTAGCGCCTTTTATCGGCTCGCCATTGCTATACCACTGAACGTTTACGGTGTATGGCTGACCCATTTCAAGCGTTACAGAATCATATTTACAAAACACAGAAGTTTCTGTAGGCACATCAAAATAAGCCGGCGAACCGTATGTAATAATTGTCGGCGGAAGAAATGCATAACCATCAACCAAAACTTTTTTTGATGTATCGGCGCACTTGCCTTTTGTTACACTCACCGAAAAAAGCGAGCCGCCATCTTCGTACGCGTTCACTGCATAAAAGCGCTCGGTAGCGCCTTTTAAAACCTTGCCGTTTTTAAACCATTGATACGAATCAAACTCTTTAGTAACATAAATGGTATCATTAGTATTAGGACAAAGAACCAGGTTGTCGGGCGTAATCTTCGGATGTAAATTGCATTGCGCTTTAACCGATAATAACGAAAGAAACAGGAAGCAAAACAAAGTGAGTAAACGATTCTTCATAGTGTGATTTTAATTAGTTCACTTGAAAGATACATATATAATAAAATTTGCTGCCTGCTATCACAATCAATTACAAAACATCATACATTATTTTTAAAAAGATAGTTCTATTACTGATTTTAAAATGTCGGTTTATCATCGTTGAAAATTATTACGAGCAAATGGTTCGCATCAACTTTTGGAAACCAATCACACTATCTTTATCAAACAGACTTTTAATAAAACAAAACTTTATAATGACGATCGAAGAACGATTGCTGAAAGACAAATTGCATAACAAAGAAGAAGCGGTTGCGATTGCAAAAATGGCTTCATCTTCGCCCGAAAAATTTAAGCAATTAATGAATTGTTTTACAAGCCCGGAATACCGCTTGGCGCAACGTGCTGCGTTGAGTGTAAGTTATTCGGTAAACATCAATCCGCAACTCATATTTCCTTATATTAAAACACTGGTTGAACAATTAGTAAGAACAGATGTTCACGATGCTGTTATCAGGAACAGCATACGGATTTTGAAAGAAATTGATATTCCCGAACAGTATCACGGATATCTGATGAATGCCTGTTTTTTATTAGCCGAAAAACCGGAAACGCCAATTGCCATCAAAGCGTTTTCCTTATCAACGTTATATAAATTGTTTCTTCTTTATCCTGATATAAAAGCAGAGTTAGAAGTGGTTACAGAAGCCGCTTTGGAAACAGAAAGTGCAGCCGTAAAAAGTGTTAGCAAGAAAATTTTGAAAGATTTAAATAAAAGCAAATCCCCACGTATAAATCACTAAAGCCGCAAAATAAACCAGCATTAAATTAATCATAATGCTGCTGCCGGCCAGCAAACCAATGGCGCTGATAAGACCAATTAAAATCAAGGCAGAAGAATAATAAATAACTAATTTTTTACGGCGGATAAGATGCAAATATTCAAAGCGACTGACCGGCAAAACCATGGTTAAAAAAATAAGCGCTACAAAATATTGGTTGCCTTGTACCTGCGGAATATAACCTCCAAAAATGGCGGCTGCAGCCGTTAAAAAGAAAAGCAATAAAATGATTCCGGCAACTCTTTTTTCAATTGGATTCAATACAAATTTGCCTTCTTTAGAAAGCAGTAAAACGGTATTCGCAATGCTGGCGCCAACCCAGGAAAAAATCACGAACAACAGGTACAAACCAATCAGCACATAAGCCAATGTATCTGCGCCTGCAAAGCTTGAAATACCTGACAGCAAACGAATAGAAACCCAGATAACGATGATTGTTATCCATCGCGCTTTCTTCGATTTTGCTGATAGCCACAAAGAAAACATCAGCAGCCAGCGATAAGGCAGCAAACGAGCTTTTAAAGATTCTTTATAACCACCTTTTGCTCTTTTATTATTCGGATTGATACGTAACGCTTCGCGAAAATGCTGACGCGCATCTTTGTGTTTTCCCTTTTCTAAATAAATCCAGCCAACATTGGTATG
The DNA here is from genome assembly GCA_965199845.1 of Ilyomonas sp. Taxonomy (GTDB): domain Bacteria; phylum Bacteroidota; class Bacteroidia; order Chitinophagales; family Chitinophagaceae; genus Ilyomonas. Next base: position 379,911 of record CBDATZ010000005.1, on the reverse strand, counting down.
TGTAAAGTCATCATCCGGATCAACAGCTAAGGCTTCGCGTATTGTTTCGTACGCTTCTTCTTTGTTCTTTAAACGTATCAATGCTTGTGAACGAGCATTTAAACAAGTCAAGTCTTCTGCGTAAACTGCCAAACCTTCGTTTGCTTTTTCCAACGCTTCGGCAAACCGGTGCGTGTCAAGCAGAATATAAGCATACAAACCATAATAAGCCGAAGCTTCGGGATTCAGTTCCAGCGCGCTTTTCAACTGTTCGACAGCTTCTGTTTTATTGTTCATCTGGTAATAACAAAAAGCCATCAAATAAAACACGCGATGATAATACGGCATGTACGAAGCGCAGGTATGCAGCAATCGCAATCCTTCATTAAATTGTTTTGTATCAATCTTACATTCGGCTAACAGCAATAATGCTTCTGCATCTTCGGGATTTTCGCGAAGCGCATAACCAATTTCTTTTTCCGCATCTTTTATTCTTCCCTGCTGAAACAAAAGTCTTGCGCGTTGTAAATGCTGATTGATTGCAAACATATTAGTAAGATACTAGAACCAAGATACAAGGTTCAAGAAACAAGAAAATACAAGATTCAAGAATACAAGAAACGTGAATTGAAAATACAAGCTCAAGTTACGATACAATACAAATTTTTGATTTTACCGATGAAGATTTATGTGTCACTTCTTAAATTATCCTTTTAAATCTTTTACCTTAATTCTTGTATTATCTTGCATCTTGTCTCTTGTATTCTTGAATCTTTATTCATGTTATTTTTTCAGTTTCATGTAGTGAAGAATATCATCGTACAAACCACTTTCGTTGGCATACAAAGCATAATTGCGGGCAGTGCTAAACCATTCGTGCGTTGTGGCTTTGTGTTGTTTGGCTGCTTTTTGTAAATCTTTGGTTTGCAGCTTTTCAATGCTGCCTTTCAATAAACTTTCTTCAAGCTTGCCTTCCGTAGCAATATCAATAATCGCTTTTATATCAGCACCCGAATATTCGGGCGTTATTTTAGAAATTGCCTGAATGTCAATGTTATCAGCCGGTTTGTTTTTTAAATGTTGTTTGATGATTTCCTGGCGACCTATTTCGTCCGGCGGAGAAACAAAGACAACTCTGTCAAAACGTCCCGGTCTTCTGAAAGCGCTATCAATACTCCACGGCGCATTGGTGGCAGCGAGAATTAAAACACCTTCGTTGTTATGTTGTACGCCATCCATTTCGGCCAGAAACTGGTTGATGACATGACGCATACTGCTTTGTTTTAAATCGCTGCGACTGGCGCCAAGCGCATCCACTTCATCAAAGAAAAGAACACAAGGCGCATTTTCCCTGGCTTGCTGAAACACAGCGTGTAAATTCTTTTCGCTGTTTCCCATCCACATATCCAGTATATCGTGCAAACCAATATTGATAAACTTTGCATCAATTTCGCCGGCCGTTGCTTTGGCAAGATAAGTTTTACCGCAACCCGGAGGTCCGTATAACAAAATGCCGCCGCCGGCTTTCTTTCCAAATGCTTTGTAGAGATCAGGATTTTGAAGTGGCTGAATGATTTTTAACGAGATTTCTTTTTTTATTTTTTCCATGCCGCCCACATCAGAAAAACGCATATCGGGCTTTTCCATAAAAAACTGCGGCTTCGGTTGACGGCCTCCAAAATAATCGTCTTCTTCATCGCCGTCATTTAAAAAATCGGGCAAATCATCTATCTCGTTATCGGTTGTATTTCCTAACGATGTTGTGCGAAGTGCATTGTCTATTTCTTCATCTTTAAAAGATGAATTTTGTTGTAGAATTTTTTTATAAACGTCAACTGCTTCGGCAAGAGAATTTTCGCGGATGAGACAACGAACAAATTGAATCAACTCATCCGTTTGCAAAGCATTTTCTTTTATCAAAGCTTCGTAAATGATAATGGCAGCCGAATACTTTTTTTGTTTATAATAAATATTTGCCAGCCCTTTACGCGCTTTGCTGTTGCCATAACTGCGATTCAACACTTCGCTATATTGTTCAGCCGCCTGGCTGTAATCATTCGCTTTTATCATCAGCTCTGCCAGGTGCAGACGTAGCGGAATATTATCAGGTGAAAATTGCAACGCTTCTTTCAACTGGTTAATGCCTTCATCCATCATTCAAAACATTGATATAGAGCAAATATATTTCAATACGGCAAATAGCTTGTTAAGATGACGTATTAATAATGAATTAAAACAGGATGAATGAAATTCATTCGTCATTTTTATTTCGACATAACGAAGCCAAATATTAACTGTTCTTCATCTTAGGATCAGTAATTCCTTCTGTTTTATACAGATCTTCAATTAAAGAAAGAAGAATGGCGTTCGCAATGCTTTTGTTAAACCGGATGCTTATATCATTCATAAATTCACTATCGGTCGGGCGAATGGAAAGCTGCGCGTATTTGAGATTGTATTTATCAATTGCTTTCTCAATTTGTAACAAACTCGCTGTTTGTAAATCAATTTTTATTTGCAGTTCCTTGTGTTTAGTTTGCGCAAATATTTTGTCTTTATATGGTTTGATGATGATCAAAATAATCAAAACCAAAATGGTTGTTGCAACCGCCGCAAAATACAATCCGCCGCCGACAGCAAGGCCAATACCGGCAACAGTCCACAAACCGGCTGCCGTGGTTAATCCTTTTATGACTTCATTTTTTAAAAACAAAATGGTCCCGGCACCCAAAAAACCAATACCGCTAACGACTTGCGCGGCAACGCGTGAAGGATCAAGCGCAATGCCCGGCGTATTTACAACATCCTGAAAACCATGCATGGAAACAATCATCATCAGCGTAGCGCCAATACAAACAATCATGTGCGTTCGCAAACCGGCAGCCCAGTCAAGACGTTGCCTTTCCAATCCAACCAAACCACCTAACACAGCGCCAACAACCAACCGAATCAAAATTTCTTGCCACGAAATCATGCTATTATTTTTTCAAAATCCAAAACAACAAATTTACAACTCAATCAAACGCCACAGCTTTATCTTTGTAAAACTAACAATTGTAAGTATGAATAATCCGGCAACAAAAAGCAGCGATTGGATGGAAACTTTGGTAAAAGAAGCAAAAGAAAAGAAGAGTAAAATTTATTTGGGCGGCGGACAAAAATCAATAGATAAGCAACACGAAAGAAACAAATTAACCGCACGCGAACGCATTTCTTATTTGTGCGACAAAGACAAACCTTTTGTAGAAATCGGAACGTTTGCCGGTTTTGATATGTATGAAGAATACGGCGGTTGCCCGGCTGGCGGAACGGTTGCCGGTATTGGCTATATTAGCGGCAGGCAATGCGTTGTTGTAGCAAATGATCAAACTGTAAAAGCAGGCGCGTGGTTTCCGATTACAGGCAAAAAAAATTTGCGGATGCAGGAAATTGCGATGGAAAATAATCTGCCCGTTATTTACCTGGTTGATAGCGCTGGCGTTTTTTTGCCCATGCAGGATGAAATTTTTCCGGATAAAGAACATTTTGGAAGAATGTTTCGCAACAACGCGAAGATGAGTGCGATGGGCATAACACAAATTGCTGCCGTCTTGGGAGCGTGCGTTGCCGGCGGCGCTTATTTACCAATCATGAGCGATGAAACTTTAATGGTTGAAGGAGCCGGCAGTATTTTTTTAGCTGGTCCTTATTTGGTAAAAGCGGCTATCGGCGAGAATACGGACGCAGAAACATTAGGTGGCGCGAATACGCATAACAGCATCAGCGGAATTGCCGATTATAAATTTGGAACGGAAGAAGATTGCTTGGATTATATCAAAAAATTAGTGAGTAAAATTGGCGCAAATTCCATAGCCGGATTTAATAGAATAGAAAGTATTCTTCCATCAAAAGATGCAAGTGAATTGTATCAAATCATTCAGCAAAATAACAGCAAACCATATAACGTAGTTGATTTAATTCATTGTTTTGCTGATGCAGATAGTTTTGATGAATTTAAAGAAGATTATGGCAAAACAATCGTGTGTGGTTATGCGCGTATTGATGGTTGGGCTGTTGGTATTGTTGCCAACCAAAGATTAGTTGTAAAAAGCGGAAAAGGCGAAATGCAAATGGGTGGCGTGATATATAACGACAGTGCTGATAAAGCGGCTCGTTTTATTATGAATTGTAATCAGAAAAAAATTCCGCTGGTGTTTTTGCAGGATGTAACCGGCTTTATGGTTGGCAGTCGCAGCGAGCATAGCGGTATTATAAAAGATGGTGCGAAACTGGTGAACGCGGTTTCAAATTCTGTGGTTCCAAAGTTTACAATTATAACAGGCAATTCTTATGGTGCAGGCAACTACGCCATGTGCGGAAAAGCGTATGATCCCCGATTGATATTTGCCTGGCCGTCAGCCAAAATTGCGGTGATGGGCGGCGAGCAAGCTGCGAAAACATTATTGCAAATTCAGGTAGCTTCTATGAAAGCCAAAGGCAAAGAAGTAAGCGCAGAAGAAGAACAAACATTACTCAACGAAATCAAAAGCCGGTACGAGAAACAAACCACGCCATATTACGCAGCCGCAAGGCTTTGGGTAGATGATATTATTGATCCGACGCAAACGAGGATGATACTTTCAGAAGGCATTACCGCAGCCAATCAAAACCCTAAGATTGATGAGTTTAAGATGGGCGTTTTTCAAGTTTAGATTTGATAAAAATTCTCTTTTAAAAGAGATTGAATCGAAGATACTGTTTTATCGTTTTTATGAAAACCTATTTTCGCAACATGTATTTTCGTTTGCAAAGTCTTCTTATGAAAAAAATGCTCCTTCTCCTTGTTGTACTTTCCTTTATCTGCAGTGCCCAAAGTCAAACCAACGATTCATTATTTATTCATAAGATAGCTGTAAACATTTTAAGCAGCGATTCTCTCTTCAACAATCTGCATTATCTCACAAAAAAAATTGGAGGAAGATTGGCTGGTTCACCACAAATGGTACAAGCAGAAGAATGGGGTGAAAACGCTATGAAAGGAGCCGGTGCGCAAACGGTAACAATGCAGGAATGTATGGTGCCGCATTGGATACGTGGCGGTAAAGACAAAGCCTTTGTTGTTTATACAGACAAAAAGGGTAAGACGCAAAAATATACCTTGAGTATATTGGCATTAGGCAATTCAATCGGAAGCGGTTCAAATGGCGTAACCGCGCCGCTGATACGAGTAAATGATTGGAATGATTTGGAAGCGAAGAAAAATGAGATAAAAGGAAAAATTGTTTTCTATAATAATCCTTTTGATGATACTTTAATTGAGCCATTTCAAGCGTATGAAAAGAACGTAATTTATCGTGGTGTTGGCGCCAGCCGCGCTGCAAAATATGGTGCTGTGGCTGTTATGATTCGCAGTATGACAAACACGCCCGGAAACAACTATCCACATACCGGCTCACTGCGATATTTAGATTCTATCAAACAAATTCCGGCAGCTGCTATGGGTTTGCAGGATGTAAAAAAACTGGATTCTTTATTTGATTCTGTTATTTTTGTTTCGGCATCGTTATATACTTACGGAAAAATGTTTCCAGACACAATTGGTCACAATATTATTGGCGAGATAAAAGGCAGTACGCAACCGGAACAAATCATTACCATCGGCGGACATTTGGATAGCTGGGATCCGGCGGAAGGTGCGAATGACGATGGAACGGGCGTTGTACAAACAATTGAAGTATTGCGGGTGTTCACAGCTTTAGGTTATCAACCCAAACACACTATACGTTTTGTTTTATTTGCCAATGAAGAAAATGGAACCCGGGGAGCTAAAAAATATGTAGATGAAGCTAAACGAAAAGGAGAGCAACACATATTTGCGCTCGAAAGTGATGCCGGTGGTTTTACGCCGCGAGGCTTTCGTTTTGAGGTAGACAGCAATAGTGAAGCTTTACAAAAAATAAATGCCTGGAAGCCCTTGTTTACGCCATATTACGGCGACCGGTTTGAAATGGGCGAATCAGGAAGTGATGTTGGATATTTAAAAGATGTAAAAGCGGTACTGGCAGGTTTAAACCCGGATGGACAGCGTTATTTTTATATACATCACGCGGCTTCTGATGTGTTTGAGAATGTGGATATTCGCGAAACAAAACTGGGTGCAATCAACATGGCTGCACTTGTTTATTTGGTAGATCAATATGGATTGTAATTTTTGTATTAATTAACTAAAAAAGTTTTATTTTTTACTCATAAATCAACTGGTGCGTTTCTTTGATAATTCCCATAACAAACGTACTTTGTACATGACCGATATTTTCAATAGAACTTAGTTTGTTTACGTGAAAATCATAATACACATTCATGTCGGCGCAAACCACTTTTAGCATAAAATCAAACTCGCCGGAGATGCTGTAACACTCAATTACTTCGGTTAATTCGTTTATTGCTATAATGAATTTTACGCCCGCATTGCGGCTATGTTGTTTCAGCGATACATAACAAATCACCATTAAAGATTTGTTCACTTTTGCATAATCAACCAGCGTTACGTATTGTTTGATAACGCCGCCGGCTTCCATCTTTTTTATGCGCTCATGAACCGGCGTAGTGCTAAGATGCGTTTTTTCAGAGATTTCTTTTACCGTAATCCGCGCGTTTTGTTGCAGCAGGTTAAGGATGGCAAAATCCTTTTTATCAAGCGTAAAATCTGTAGTAGCTGAATCTTCTTTTTGACTCCTTTTACTCATACCAAACCATGTATTTATTCTTTTATAAAAGTAACGAAAGAATATTATCCTAAAGTTTTTGAGTTTGGCAGTACGTTATCCTGTTTTGATACTTTTGCACAAAATAAAAAATATGTCAACACTCACAACATCTATTGATTTGAGTTTGCCCTACAAAGTCGCCGATATTAAACTGGCAGAATGGGGCAGAAAAGAAATCCGTTTAGCCGAAGCTGAAATGCCGGGATTAATGTCGTTACGTTTAGAATACGGTACACAACAACCTTTAAAAGGCGCACGCATTGCCGGTTGTTTGCACATGACTATTCAAACAGCCGTTTTAATTGAGACGTTAGTGGTGTTAGGTGCTGAAGTTCGTTGGAGTTCCTGCAATATATTTTCTACGCAAGATCATGCGGCGGCGGCGATTGCAGCGGCTGGTATCGGTGTGTTTGCGTGGAAAGGTCAAACTTTGGAAGAAGCGGACTGGTGTATTGAGCAGACTTTATTTTTTGGTAATACAGATACGCCGCTGAATATGATTTTAGATGATGGCGGCGATTTAACCAATATGGTTTTGGATAAATATCCCGAACTGGCGCAGCATGTAAAAGGTATTTCTGAAGAAACAACAACCGGCGTGCATCGTTTGTACGAAAGAGTTGCAAAAGGCACATTGCCAATGCCGTCAATCAATGTAAACGATTCTGTTACGAAGAGCAAATTCGATAACAAATATGGTTGCAAAGAAAGCCTGGTAGATGCTATTCGCCGTGCTACCGATATTATGCTGGCTGGTAAAGTTGCGGTTGTGGGCGGTTATGGCGATGTTGGAAAAGGTTCTGCAGCTTCGTTACATGGCGCCGGTTGTCGCGTTATCGTAACTGAAATTGACCCGATTTGCGCTTTGCAGGCTGCGATGGATGGTTATGAAGTTAAGAAGATGATTGATGCTGTAAAAGAAGCCGACATTATTGTTACAGCCAGCGGTTGCCGGGATTTGATTACGGAAAAACATTTCCGCGCGATGAAAGACAAAGCGATTGTTTGTAACATCGGTCACTTTGATATTGAGATTGATATGGCATGGCTGAACAATAGTTACGGCAATACAAAAGATACCATCAAACCACAAGTTGATTTGTATGATATTGATGGAAAAGAAGTGATTGTTTTGGCTGAAGGTCGTTTGGTGAATTTGGGTTGCGCAACCGGTCATCCAAGCTTTGTAATGAGCAATTCATTTACCAACCAGGTGTTGGCGCAAATAGAACTTTGGACAAACAACGATGCTTACGAAAACAAAGTATATGTGTTACCCAAACATCTTGATGAAAAAGTTGCGCGCTTGCATCTTGGCAAAATTGGTGTTGTGTTAGATGAGTTAACCGATGTGCAGGCAGATTATTTAGGCATTGATAAGAAAGGTCCTTTCAAGTCTGATTTGTATCGTTATTAATATAGTTTTTCTTTTTTGAAAGCTCAGTTAAAAAGCTGGGTTTTTTTATTTATTATATTTGATAAAATGATTTTTATGGAAACAATAATCAGAATGAAAGTGGATGACCTGAATGAAAGTTTGATTGATTTCTTACAAAAATCTTTCAAGGGAAAAACAATCGAAGTTTCTGTTCATGAAGAACCGGAAATGGATGAAACTGATTTTATTTTGAAAGATCCAATTGCCAGAGAAAAAATATTAAAAGCAATTGAAAATATAAATCAAAACAAGAACCTGAAAGAGTTGAACTCGGAAGAATTAAATAATGTCGTTTTTCGTCATCCTGAAAATTAGAACATTATTTTCAAACTCGTAAGCCGCAGGATTCGTCAAAGTAAACATTGTATCTATCATTATTAGAAATTCAAAATTTCACCCAATCAGACTCACAAAACACTTATGCTGCTGCATATATCAAGGAACTAGAGTCATTCATTGCCGTGCTACTAAATTCACATCAAGGCGTGTGAACGGATGTGTTGCAAGATCATCCGTTCTTGATCTTTTTTGCTTCTTTTTTCCATCAAGGGAAAAAAGAAGATAGTGTATTATAAAAGTGTTGCAATGTTTTAAAACATTAATACATCGTAGGTAACTTTCTCCTTGGTAAGATTGTTGCTTTTTTCATTACAATATGAAAAAGCCTTACGACATTACAACGATGCTTCAACTGATAGAAAAAGCCGTCGCGCCTTATCCGAAAGCGGCTATGTTTCAACTGTATGAAGAAGGCTTTTCTACTATATTCGAGCAACTCATTTCCTGTATCATTTCCATTCGTACTTTGGATGAAGTAACAATTCCGGTGTCGAAGCGATTGTTTGCAAAAGCAAGAACACCAAAACAAATCGCATCGTTACATAAAGATGAGTTGGCTGAACTCATTCACGGAACTACGTTCGCTTATCAGAAAGTAGCTACCATATCAAATATTGCAAAAGCAGCTGAAGAAAAATATTACGGCAATCTTCCGGCAGATTATAAAGTGCTGACAGACTTTTCTGGTGTGGGTCCCAAGTGCGCAAATCTTGCGTTAGGTGTTGCTACAAAATCGGCTGCCATCAGCGTAGATATTCATGTGCATCGGGTTGTGAACCGCTGGGGATTTATACAATCGGTATCACCGGAACAAACAATGCTCGCTTTGGAAGAAAAAGTAGATAAACAAAAGTGGATTGATATTAACCGCTTATTAATGCCTTTTGGGAAACACATCTGCACTGGCAAAGCGCCGCATTGTTCTACTTGTGTTGTATTGGATTATTGCAGGCAAGTTGGCGTTACATCGCACCGATAACTTAACTGCCAAATAAGTCTTCGCGACTCTTTGGCCGCTTATCATTTTGCCAGTTAAAACCCCGAAGTTTCAAGTCTTCATGATTCACTTGCTGCATTGGATAAAACGTGCCTTTTAAATTAAATAAACGGGACACTTTTTCTGGTTTCTGATCTTTAAAATATGTATCAATTACATCGCAGCTCGATTTATCAACACCTATAAATTTCTTATCATCATCCTGTGTATAATAAACAGATTCGGCATTGCCTTGTGTATGAATAAAATTGATATGTCCATCAACAAAATAACCATTGATGATTCTGCCTTTTACCTGGTTGAAAAACTGTGTGCTATCAACGTCGCTGATGGCAAGCGCATTTTCAAAAACCTTTACATGTTCCGGCTTTTTATTTTTGGTGTACAGATAAATGGTATCGCCGGTTATTTGGCTGTTATTCGCCCAAACAATCGGATTTTTAAATAACCGGAAAACTGAATCTGTCGCCGTATAAAACAAGCTGTCGCCGGTTGCCTGTAAGGAATCTGAATAAACACGAACATGATAATACGCTTCAATATAACGGTCTTTCGAGCTATCGGCTTTGGTTAAAAACATGCTGTCGAGAGGCGGCATAGAATCCCGGATTTGAGGAATGTCGCGCTTGCCGATAATGGAAGAAAGCCTGGCTGTAAACAACGTATCAGCCGCAATAAAAAGCGAATCATTATTTTGCTTCACCATCATTACCGGCTTTTCTGTGGCTAACAATACATTGGTTTTTTTGTTGCCTTTTACATTGTTTGCAAACAACGCATAACCTTGCGCCGTATCTCGATAAATCACGTTGCCTTGTGCTTCAAAATTTCCTGTCGAATCTTCGCTGGCTGTTCTGTCGGCAATCAATATTGAGGTGCTGTCTTGAATAATCGGGCGATTGCCAAAATAAGATTGTTTGGTGGATAAATTATAATAACCGCTCGATGTATTGATAACGCGTTTTCCACTCGTAATTTTTGTAGGAACAGTGAATGTTGCAATGTTTGTGTACGTATTATACAGAAGCGTATCTGTGGTTACTTTGTAGTCAGGATTGATAAGAACAACATGCTTTTTAAAGTTTGCATCGCGCGTTTGTCCGTAATAATAACCTTCTTCGCTGGTAAGCGTTGTTGTTCCGTTTACCAAGGTTCCGCCGCTTCGGTAAATACCAATTTTTGTTTGCGTATTGTAATCTAATTCGGGCGTTGTCAAGGTTCCTTTTCCGTCCGTCAAGCGAACATTTTTTCGTAAAAAAGCTGTTTTATCATTACCAACATAACGCAGATAATCGGAGTACGTATTTACGCTGTCCGCATTGTTGATATGCACATGGCCAAAGGCTTCCAGCGTATTGATGCGTTCATTTAATATCGCGCTGTCGCAATAAAATGTATTGTTCTGCTGCTTTACAATAACATGACCAGCCAGAATTTTTATGTTCGTTGTATCGTTTACTTTTTTAAAAGTCAGCGTGTCAGCCGCAACAATATTAATTTGCTTGCTGTTCGGGTCAACAGCGTTTTGGGCAAGCAAAATGGTTTGCTTGCCTATCAAGAATAAAAGACAAAAAAAGAAGTGTTTAATCAGCCGTTTTTTACACATAAACTATCGCGGTTGTACAACAAGAATTGTATCCTTCGAAGCGATAAGTGTATCTGGTTTTGTGTTTTCGTTCAATGGTTTTGTGATGTAATTACCTTTATCTTTCTTACCAAAAACCGAAATATTTACATATCGCTTCGGATGTACACGAAGATCATCCGTTAATGTATGCAAACTCAAAATCGTATTGTTTAAGTTGTTGTAAATTTCTCTGTCGTATAAAAGCGCACCAACCGAACCGTTTGGTGAATTTAACGCGGTCATGGCGCTGTCTAACTTTCCGGTTGCGGCTTTCACTTGTATCATCACACTATCCAAATCAATTCGCGAAAGTTTTGTGGTTAATGTATCAACATGATTTAATGCACTTGTGAGCGTAGCATTGCTATTAGCCAGGTTTCCGGTAAAACTATTCAGGTTTTGAAGCGTTCCGGCTAACGAACCCGTTTCACTGTTCAACAGTTTGTTTAAATAGGCTGATGTGGTAACTAAAGATGCGGTTGCGCTGCTTAAATTTCCGATAACCGATTGCAGGTTGCCGCGTGTTGATGGATCGAGAATCGTATTGAAATTTTTAAGCAGAGAATCCAATGAATGTAAGGTTTGCGTAACCTGGTCGGCAACCGGCGCAAGTTTATTTGTTATCGTTCCCAACATGCCGGGATTGTTATTGGTTGCTATGGTATCGTTGTTTTTGTAGTAAGTACGGCTGTTGCCCAAATCAATTTCAATACTTGGTGAACCTAACGGATTTGAATTGATAGATGCCGTGGAATTGTTTGGAATATCAAAAGGTTTCGTAAGTTTAATGGTAACTAAAATTTCGGTAACTGTATTGTTTGCCGATTCAACTTCCGAAACCGAACCAATCTGGAAACCGTTAATATAAACCGCGTTGGAAGGCGCGAGACCTTTTATATCTGCGTATTTTGCATAGAGATAATTACCGCTTTTGAAAAGACTTTTCCCTTTTAAAAAATTGAAACCCAATACAAGCAAAGCCACAGCCACTATGGTTAAAGCTCCGATTTTGGTCTCGTTCGATATTTTCATCAGTAGAATTTTGTTTGATTATTGTTGGGCAAACTTAGTTGTACAAATTCATGCCAACAATATAATATATTGACAGATAGCTAATAACTTATGTTGCCTGACCGGCAAAAGTATATCTTATCTTTTTAGATGCGAAGTAACGTTATTAAAATATGACAGGTGGCAGATTAAGAAAATAAAAACTAAAGCATTTGTTTGATAAATAAGTTCCATAATAAACCCTTACTAATGTTTCGATTTTGTCTATCATTACTTATATACAAATAAAACGTGCAACTTGATATCAGCCGATACAACAGGGTAAGCTATAAATTAATAAGTTAGTGTTTTGTTTCAAGCGCAATAGGCACAACATCCGTTAACTTGAGTGTCTTTACCATACTTTCAACAGTAGTTTTATACTTTATAAAGTGTGCTGATTGAATATGTAACAGATAAGCCTCTTTATTAGCATAGATTTCAAAAACAGTTACATGGGTTGGGTTATCTTTATCATATACTGCATACAAGGTTAAAACGCCGGGCTCTTTATTAACTGCTATCTCCGCATGTTCTTTTAATGCAGCTTTATAATTATCCAACTGAGCAGAATCAATTATGATATTCGCTATTCTAACATAAGAATTATTACTTTGTGCAGAGGCTAAACTAACTACCATAACTGCAATTAGGAAGATGAACAAAATTTTAAATCTCATACTGGTTCTTTTTAACTGCTTCTCAGTTGTCTTTTCATTAGAATAAAAAATCTTATTGTTTGTTTACCGAATCGGCTGCAGCAGATGAAGATGTAAGAGGTATATTGCCGTTTTCAAGACTTTCTTTATATCTCAAAACGCCGCGCATAATGGCATACGCAATTTCGTTCTGGTCTTTATCATCGTTCAGATAATCTTCTTCTTCACGGTTACAAATAAAACCGGTTTCAACTAATATACTTGGCATTGCCGTAGCTTGTAATACCCAGATTCCTTTATTATTTCTTTGTAATACACCGCGGTTTACACGTCCTTGCTTCTGAAATTCTTCCTGCACATACTCAGCCACCATACGGCTGTTGTTGAAGAATTTTTTTGTAAGGATAGAAGCCCTGATTTTCGCTTCCGGCGAATCGAACATAACATCGGTAGAATCGTCGCTATCACTCATCTCACCAACAAAATTTTGTTTATCCGTTGCTTTTCCAACTGCCCAGATATACACTTCTGTTCCTTCGGCATCGCAACCTAAATTGGTTGATTTATAAATGGGAACAGAACGCGTATGCGGAATTTTCTTTTTCTTTTTTCCTTTTCCGCTATATGTATAATATGTTTCAGATCTATGTCCAACCACATCTCTTCGTATCCTGTCCGAGCTTGAATTCAGGTGAATGCTGATAAATAAATCGCCATGATTTTCATTGGCAATCTGTGCACGACGCCTGTTAGCCGCATCTTTATTTGCCATGTGTTCCGGCAAATATTCGTCTGTCCTGGTAAATATGATTTTTGTATTGGGCAAGTTTTGTTTTAACTGATCACCCAATTTTAAAGCGATTTGTAAAGCTTTTGCCGATTCCGTACTGTAAGCGCCATCAGCGCCCGGATCGGGCAAACCATGTCCCGGATCTATAATAATTGTTTTTAAAACATTCCGTTGTTGTTTATCTTTAGTTGATACCGGGATTTTAAAAGAAGAAAAAAAGAACAGAGAAAAAGAGATTAATAAAAATTTACCGGAAAATTTATACATAATTCACGTATCGTTAAGTTATCTGTTTACTGTTTCGGCTATTTTTGATTTTTAACTGTATGAGCAAACGTAGTAAAATTAGCAGAAAAATAATCCTTGCCTTATCCGCAATGCTTCTTTTACTTTTTTTTATCAATCGTATTCAAGCCAGGAACGGTTTTTATCTTTTTAATCCATCTGCGTTTGCCGATAATTACACAGATACTATCATAACGGATTCAGCCTTATTAAAATTACGTAACGATACCGGTGCTTTACCGAAAAACGATACCGTTCCGCCTCCCAGTGTCATTAATGCGCCGGATAGTTTGTTTTATAAAGACACTGCTAACGCAGACACAACACGCAGGCAAAGAATAGATTCGATGTTGATTTCTAAAGACACGCTCGATTCGCCTGTTGAATATTCTGCCGATGATTCGGGCGTTTTATTTATCGAAAGCCGTAAGTTTTATTTATACGGAAAAGCCAATGCGAAAAATAAAGATGTAGATCTTACGGCAAATAATATTCAGTATGATCAATCGAGCCAGGTTGTAAAAGCGTTTGGCGGCACCGATACTGCAAACAATCCGTTAAGCAAACCAACTTTGATTCAAGGCGATCAGACATCTATCAGCGATACCATTTTTTTTGATTTGAAAACGCAACATGGTCTTTCCAAAAATTCGTATTATAACGAAGGCGAAATTTATGTAAATGCCGAACGCGTAAAAAAGACCGAGAAAGATGTCGTTTTTGCTTATCAGAAGCCGCTTTACAACCTGTAATCTCGATACGCCGCATTTTGCTTTCATTGCTAAAAAAATGAAGCTGATTAATAACAAACTGGCTGTATCTGGTCCGGCGCATCCCGAGTTTGAAGGTGTTCCAATCCCAATTTATGTTCCATTCGGAATTTATCCGTTAAACCGGGGCAGACATTCCGGTTTGCTGCCGGCAACTTTTGCTAACAACAGTGGTTACGGCTTAGGCGTGGAAGGTTTGGGTTATTATAAAGTGATTAATGACAATTGGGACGTAACGACCCGTGGAAACCTGTATTCGTACGGAGGCTGGACGCTAACGGTATCGCCGGAATATTATAAGCGATATAAATACCGGGGAAATCTGAATCTTGAAATTCAACATACAAAGATATTGAACAGCTCGGGCGGTTATACGGCAGATGAATTTACCAAAACACAAAGCTTTTCTATTCGATGGAGTCATTCGCAGGATACAAAAGCGCGTCCCGGAACCAGCTTCCAGGCAAGCGTAAATGCGGGCAGTACAAAGTTTAACCAATACGTTCCCAACAACCCGATACGCAATTATCAAAATTTACTTACGTCTTCTATTACCTATTCCAAAACCTGGGATCAGGGTAAATATAATATGACGGTAAGTGCTAATCATAATCAAAATAACAACCTGCACCTCCAGAATATCAGTTTTCCAACGGTAGCGTTTACCGCAAATACCATTTATCCTTTTGAGAGAAAGGAACAGATCGGAACACCCAAATGGTACGAAAAGCTGGGCATTTCTTACAATGGTCAGTTACTAAACCAGTTTTCTTTTTATGATACGGCTTTTCATTTTCAGCATATTTTAGATACGGTTCAATGGGGCGTTCAGCACAACATTCCAATCAGTTTATCATTACCTGCGTTGGGTCCTTTTATCATATCACCCTTTGTTAGTTATGGCGAAAGATGGTTTGGCCAGATAAACGATATTTACTATAATTATAATGACCAAAAAGTTGATACTGTTCAGAGCAAAAGTTTTCATGCGGCACGCGAAGTGAGCTTTGGCGCTTCTTTAAATACAAGAATTTTTGGTACGGTTAATTTTCCAAAATCAAAAGGTGTTGTGGCAATTCGTCACGAAATAAAACCAACCGTAAGTTTTAGTTACAAACCCGATTTGGTTAGCCAGTATTACAGAGATATTAAGGTGCCGGTTTACGATACATCTGCCGATGGCAAAACAATTGATTCAACCTCTATCACCCGAGCGGTTTCGCTATTGGGAGGCAATTTATTTTCTCCGTATGCGAGAGGAAGATTCGGTGGTCTTACTTTCAACTTAGATAATTTACTCGAACTGAAAGTGAAGAATAAAAAAGATTCGACCGGCGAAAATCCAACCCGGAAAATAAAGCTGATTGATGGTTTAAACTTCAGTACGAGTTATAATCTTCTTGCCGATAGTTTTCGATGGTCGTACATTTCGACTTCATACCGAACTACCTTATTTCAGAAAGTAAACATTACCGGAAGCGCCACAATTGACCCATACGAAACGGATAAATACGGCAGAGACAGAGATACTTTAATGTGGAAAAGTGGAAAAATCGGGCGGCTTACCAACGCTGGTTTCGCTGTTTCTACTTCTTTACAAAGCAAAAGCAAAGATGGCAAAACAGACGATCAGCGATTGAATACATTAGACGAAACCTTAACGCCTGATGAGCAAGCTGCAGCAATGGCTTATGTGCGCTCAAATCCGGCCGATTTTGTTGACTTTGATATTCCGTGGTCGTTATCCATTTCTTTTACCACAAACTTTACAAGAAGGCTGAAACCTAATTACAGCGGGTATTACACAGATATTGCATCGAGCTTAAACCTGAACGGAGATTTTAGTTTGACGCCAAAATGGAAAATTGGTGGCAGTACATATTTTGATGTCCGCAAATTAGATATTGGTTTGCTCACCATGTATATAACGCGCGAAATGCACTGCTGGCAACTTTCTATAAATCTCACTCCGGTAGGTTATACACGTTCTTTTAGCATTACCATCAATCCAAAGTCGAGTCTTCTGCGCGATTTAAAAATTAACCGTACACGCAGTTTCACACAGTATTGATATGAAATTCTGATTTGGAATTATGGTTAAATCAGAATCAGTTTGATTTGATTTAATTTAGCTTTAAATATATTCTGTTTGTTTAAAGAAATTATTATTTCTGTTCAATCGTATCTGCGGGCGCATCGCTTCATAAAAGAAAATAAGTTATGGAAGTGGATTTTGATTCCGGGGTTTATATATGCGCTTCTGTTTGCCGTCAGCATGTTTTTTTTCGGAAAAAGCGCCAGCAATTTTATTCAATGGGTTTTTAATATTACGCATCTTTCCAACTGGGTACAACAACACCAGGGTGGCTTTCTAAATTTCATTTTTGCTTTTGCCACTTTTATTATCTGGCTTGTGCTGATGCTGTTTTATTTTTCTCTGTTTAAATACATCTGGCTTATTGTCGGTTCTCCTGTGTTTGCGTATCTGAGCGAAAAAACAGAAGCCATTATCGAGAAACGCGAATTCCCTTTTAGCTTTACTCAATTGAGTTCCGATATTCTTCGCGGTATTATGATTGCACTGCGAAATGCCTTATGGCAAACAGTATATATCATTTCTTTATTACTGCTTTCTTTTATTCCTGTTGCCGGCTGGATAGCGCCGGTGATTGCCATTTTGGTAGAAGGATATTATTATGGATTCAGTATGCTCGATTACAGTTGTGAACGCAGAAATATGACGGCGCAGCAAAGTATTTATTTTATTGGCAATCACCGTGGGCTGGCAATTGGCAACGGAGTTATTTTTTATGCCATGCACCTGGTTCCCATTATCGGCTGGATATTCGCGCCCGCTTATGCTGTTATTGCTGCCACCTTCAGTATGATGACAATGCTGGATACTGATAAGACAGTAATTCGGAAAAGATCAGCTTGATTTTCAGTTGCTGATTATCAACCAAATAGTTGATTTGTTTAAAGAAAACCGGCTGCGTATTGCCAATTCAATACAACTAAGCAACTTACATGTTTCTCTTAATCCAAATCAATACAAAAACTTACGAACATTTTTTCCGCATTCTGAATTCTAACGGTGGAAAAAATACCAAAATATTTAGCTTTATATAAGGTAATTTGTGCCTTGATTTTATAGCCGGCAAAAACAGTTTTCAGAACAGGCGCAGCCTGATTTTACAATTACGATTATGCAGTTTTCACATCTTCACGTACATACACAATATTCGCTGCTCGATGGAGCCGCCAATATAAACAGCCTTTACAAAAAGGCGGAAAAGTTTAATATGCCGGCGCTTGCTATTACCGACCACGGCAATATGTTTGGCGTGTTCGACTTTGTAAACCAGGCGTGGAAAAACACCAAAGTAGTTGGTAAAGACGCTAACGGTAAAGACATTCTGGAACCGGTTATTAAACCCATTGTTGGTTGCGAGTTTTATGTAGTGGAAGATATGACGCGCAAAGTGTTTACCAAAGAGCAAAAAGACGAACGCTTTCACCAGGTTTTATTAGCGAAAA
Organism: Ilyomonas sp.; assembly: GCA_965199845.1. Lineage (GTDB taxonomy): Bacteria > Bacteroidota > Bacteroidia > Chitinophagales > Chitinophagaceae > Ilyomonas. Next base: position 361,694 of record CBDATZ010000005.1, on the reverse strand, counting down.
ATAAAGTGGGTTACCACAATTTGGTAAAGCTTACGTCGTATGGTTTTCGCGAAGGTATGTACAGCAAATATCCGCGCGTTGATAAGAAATTAATTGAAAAATATCACGAAGGATTAATAGCCACAACCTGTTGTATTGGTGCGTATGTTCCGCAAAGAATTTTGCACAAAAGTGAAGAAGATGCCGAGAAAGAATTTAAGTGGTGGCTCGATATGTTTGGTGAAGATTATTATATTGAATTACAACGTCACAATATTCCCGAGCAACAAAAAATAAACGCTACACTTTTAAAATTTGCCAAAAAACATAATGTGCCTGTCATCGCTACGAACGACAGCCATTATACCGACCAGGAAGATTATAACGCGCATGATATTTTACTTTGTATCAATACCGGCGAAAAGCAAGCTACGCCTGGCTTTGATGATTTTGTAAATGATGATCTTGCTGTAAAAAACCGTCGCTTTAAGTTTCCGAACAATGAGTTTTATTTCAAGTCAACCGACGAGATGAGTAAGCTCTTTCATGATGTTCCGGAAAGCATTGACAATACAAATGCGATTGTAGATAAAATTGAAGTATTAAACTTAAAAAAAGACATTCTTCTTCCTGCGTTTCCCATTCCGAATGAGTTTCGCACTTCCGAAGATAACAATCTCAATCAATGGAATTTTCTTCATCACTTAACGTATGAAGGAGCAAAAAACCGTTACCACGAAATCACGGAACAAATACGCGAGCGTTTAGACTTTGAATTGTTTACTATCAAAACCATGGGTTTTGCGGGTTACTTTTTAATTGTGAGCGACTTTATCAAAGCGGGTCGCGAGCGCGGCGTTTTCATTGGTCCGGGTCGTGGTTCTGCCGCCGGAAGCGTAGTGGCGTATTGTATTGGTATTACCAATATTGACCCGATAAAATATGATTTACTGTTCGAGAGATTCTTAAATCCCGACCGTAAATCAATGCCGGATATTGATACCGATTTTGATGATGAAGGCAGGCAAAAAGTGATTGATTATGTGGTAGAAAAATATGGTAAAAACCAGGTAGCGCAAATTGTTACCTACGGCACGATGGCTGCCAAAAGCAGCATTAAAGATGTGGCGCGCGTAATGGATTTGCCTTTATTTGAAGCCAACTCAATTGCGAAGCTGGTGCCGGAAAAAGTTGGTACTTCGTTAGGACGTGTATTGAAAGCTCCGCTTACCGCGAAAGAAGGAGAGAAGTCGTTAGAAGAAAAGGAACAATACGGCGGCGAAGACATTGAAAACATCAAAAAGCTTCGCGAGATTTATAACGGAACTGATATAAAAGCACAGGTATTAAAAGAAGCCGAGCGTTTGGAAGGTTCGGTTCGTAACACAGGCATTCATGCGGCAGGCATCATAATCGCGCCAAAAGATCTGACTGATTTATTACCGGTTGCCATGGCGAAAGATTCTGATTTATGGATAACACAAATTGGTGGTTCTTCCATTGAAGAAGCGGGCGTAATTAAGATGGACTTTTTGGGTTTGAAAACGCTTTCCATTTTAAAAACGGCGCTGGAATTAATCAAACAAAATCATAACGTTGATGTTGATTTAGACAATCTTCCGTTGGATGATGAAGCGACTTATAAACTTTATCAAAACGGTGAAACCAATGCAACTTTCCAGTTTGAAAGTGCTGGTATGCAAAAGTATCTGCGCGAATTAAAGCCGGACAAATTTGCAGATTTAATTGCGATGAACGCTTTGTATCGTCCCGGACCAATGGCGTATATTCCGCAATATGTTGCACGCAAACATGGAAGGGAGGAAGTGATTTATGATTTGCCCGAAATGCGCGAAAACCTGGAAGAAACTTACGGCATTACCGTTTACCAGGAACAGGTGATGTTGCTGTCGCAAAAGATTGGTGGCTTTAGTAAAGGCGATGCTGATGTATTGCGCAAAGCCATGGGTAAAAAGCAAAAATCGGTGCTGGATAAAATGAAAGCACAGTTTATAAAAGGTGCAACCGAGAAAGGACATAAAAAAGATGTTCTTGAAAAAATCTGGACAGACTGGGAAGCCTTCGCACAATACGCGTTTAACAAGTCTCACTCGACTTGTTATGCCTTTGTTGCCTACCAGACAGCGTGGTTAAAAGCGCATTATCCAGGCGAATATATGGCTGCCGTCCTGAACCATGCCGGAAGCATTGAAAAGATGACTTTCTTTATGGAAGAATGTAAACGCATGGGACATCGTGTATTGGGTCCTGATGTAAACGAATCTCTGAATGGTTTTGCCGTTAATGAAAACGGCGAAATCCGTTTTGGTTTGGGTGGATTAAAAGGCGTTGGTGAAGCTGCCATTCAAAGCATTATTGAAGAGCGTTCTGAAAACGGCCATTTTAAAAATATCTGGGATTTTATCAAACGAATTAATCAACGAACAGTAAATAAAAAATCAATTGAAAGCTTAGCTTATTCAGGCGCATTTGATGGTTTCAAAGACATGCATCGCGCGCAGTATTTCTTTACGGCTCCCGGCGATAGTGTCAGCAATATCGAACGCATTATTAAATACGGCAACGTTTATCAAACCAATAAAACACAAACCAGCAACAGTTTGTTTGGTGATAGCCACATGCCTGAAATTACGCCACCGAAAATTTTGCCATCACCGGAATGGACGTTGACCGAATTGCTGGATCATGAAAAAGATGTAACCGGAATGTTTATGAGCGGTCATCCTCTCAATCATTTCCGGTTCGAATTGAAATATTACGGCATCATGCCATTGTCTGAATTTAATGAAGTGAGCGAATCTCCGGCTGCCACAGCGTCTAACGCAAACAGAACGTTTCGCATTGCAGGCTTGGTGACAGACGCGCAGCACCGCATTACAAGAACAGGTAAAAACTTTGGTTCCATTACCGTTGAAGACTTTACGGCTAAAACTGAAATTATGCTTTGGAGCGACGATTATATGCGCTTTAAACACTACGTAGAAAGCGGCAAAAATTTATTGATAACCGGGCATTTCAGATCGCGCTTTAACAGCGAGCAATATGAGTTTAAGGTAAATAATATTTGCCTGTTAGAAACAGCAAAACAAACGCTCACAAGGCAAATTGATATTAATGTTCAGCCGGCAAGTTTAACCTCAGACTTTGTAAACTTTGTTGAGAACAATGTAAAAAGCAATCCCGGCAAATCGTCTATCCGATTTAATATTTACGAGCCGTTGCACAACCTGAAAATTTCGATGCATACTATTGACCGCGGTTTTACCATGAATGAAGAAATGGCTGATTTTTTATTGGATAATCCGGACGTTGATATTAATGTGGAAATCATGAATGGGTAACATATCATTCAAATAAAAAAAGCGGCTGAAACTATCAGCCGCTTTTTTTGTTTTTTAAAGATTGATTTTGTTCGATATATCATTTCTCTAAAAGATCAATCATTCAATTTATGTGATTGATCTTTTATGAAAATCATTTCAATCAGGATTAATAAAAAGACAGAGAATAAAAAAGCTGACTTCATAAAATCAGCCTTTCAAAACATATCAAACTTATTACTTCTTAAACTTATTTTTTAAAGCGCTCAGCGCATCAGTCAGGTTTGTATTACTTACATCTTTAGGTTGTGAATTGATTGCAGGTTTTCTATTATTTGTTATTTGAATTGATTTGTTACTATTTTGTCTTTGCGGCTTCGTCGGCGCTTCTTCGGTCTGCTTGATAGAAACGGCAATACGCTTTCGCGCCACATCAACTTCCAGCACTTTTACTTGTACTTTATCACCAAGTTTAACGGCTTCAGCAGGGTCGGAAATATAACGGTGCGCCATCTCGCTGATGTGTACCAGCGCATCTTGTTTTACACCAATATCTATAAAAGCACCAAAACGCGTAATATTGGTAATAATGCCGGGAACTATTGAGCCAACGGTTACATCTTCAATCTTAAAAATATTAGCAAATTCAAACTGCTGTATTTCGCTGCGCGGATCAAGCCCGGGCTTTTTTAATTCATGCAATACATCTTTGATTGTTAATTCGCCAATTTCTCCCGTAATATAATTTTTCGGAACGATGGTTTTTAACACAGATTCATTGCCGATCAAATGCTTTACATCAGTCGAAAGATCAGCAGCCATTTTCTGAATAATCGGGTAAGCTTCCGGGTGAACAGCACTTTTATCTAACGGATTGTCTCCATTTTGAATGCGCAAAAAACCGGCGCATTGCTCAAACGCTTTGTTGCCTAAGCGAGCGACTTTTAATAACTGGGTTCTGTTTGTAAACGCACCAATTTCATTACGATACTTCACAATATTTTCTGCTGTTGACGCACCAATTCCACTTACGTAACTTAGCAAATGTTTGCTGGCTGTATTGAGGTTTACGCCAACCGTATTTACACAACTGATAACGGTTTGATCGAGACGTTCTTTTAAACGGCTTTGATTTACGTCATGCTGATATTGACCAACGCCAATACTTTTCGGATCAATTTTTACCAGCTCTGCCAACGGATCAATCAATCGTCGCCCGATACTTACCGCGCCACGAACGGTTACATCTTCATTTGGAAATTCTTCGCGCGCTGTTTCGGAAGCCGAATATACAGAAGCGCCGTCTTCATTTACCATAAAAACAGGCAGCGCAAGATTCAGACTTTTGATGAATTGTTCCGTTTCTCTTCCGGCTGTTCCATCACCGATTGCAAACGCTTCCGTGTTGTATTTCTTCACGAAATTTTCAATCTTATTTCGCGCTTCATCTTTCCGGTTATTTTCATGCGGATAAATCACATCGGTTGCTAATAATTCGCCGCGTTCATCCAGGCAAACCACTTTACAACCCGTACGATAACCCGGATCAATCGCAATTAATTTTTTGCTGCCAAGCGGTGAACTCAATAAAAGCTGGCGCAGATTTTCGGCAAAAACATTGATAGCATCTTCATCTGCTTTTTGTTTTAACGCGGTGCGAAATTCTGTTTCTAAACTGGGTTGCAACATGCGCCGATAAGAATCACGGACAGCACGTTTTACTTGTTCAACGCTACTGTTTAAACTGCCGGTAATGTATATCTGTTCTATATTGTACAAAGCATCTTCTTCGGCAGGCGTAATGCTCATACGCAGGTAACCTTCCAGGAAACCGCGCAAAACAGCCAAGATGCGATGCGACGGAATTTTATGTATCGGTTCTTTAAAATCGAAGTAATCTTTGTACTTGATGCCTTCCGTTTCTTTATCAGCCAAAACCTTACTTTCAAAGCTTGCGGTATCTTCAAATAACTTACGGAGTCTGGCTCTTACTTCTGCATTTTCATTTATGGTTTCAGCAATAATATCACGCGCGCCTTGCAAAGCTTCATCGTTCGTTTTTACTTTTTCATTTATATATTTCGCCGCTTCCGTTTGAACATCTGCATCGCTTTGCTGCAGCAAAAATTGGGACAGTAGTTCCAAACCATTTTCGCGTGCCGTTTGCGCCTTTGTTTTTCGTTTTGGTTTGTAAGGCAAATAAATATCTTCCAGTTCTGCAATGGTATTAACTGAAGCTAATTTCGATTGAATTTCATCCGTCATATTACCTTGCTCGGTAATTGTTTTTTCGATGAAAGTTTTACGCTCGGTAAATTCCTGCAAAGCTTTGGCTTCGTCCTGAACTTGTTGAATCTGCACTTCATCTAAGTTGCCGGTTCTGTCTTTTCGGTAACGCGCAATAAACGGAATGGTGGCGCCTTCTGCCAGCAACTCTAACACCACACTTGCCTGCTGCTGCCTGATATTTAATTTGGCGGCGACCGCCTGAGAAAATTCATTCATAACAAAAAGAATAAAGGGCGCAATGTTAGGCGTTTATTTGTTTTGCAAATAAACATTTCTTTGTTTACCAATACAAAAACAGCATTTTTTATATTTGATGTTTGTATTGATTGATTTGTATTTTTTTGTTCTTGCTTTATGAGTAAAAAGGATTTGATTTTTATTATTTTCTGCTTTATTTCTGTTCAATTGTTTGCTCAAAAAAAGTATGTTTTCGAGCAAGTTAAAATGGGTTCGCCATTTACCATTACTATTTATACAAAAGATTCAGCCGGTGCTAAAACCATTGCTACGCAAGCGTTTCAGCTTGCTGACAGCTTGAATAATATCTTGAGTGATTATATTGACAGCAGTGAAATTAATAAACTCAGCGCAACGGGCGGACAAGGCAATTATGTGCCGGTTTCTTCTCCTTTGTTCGATATTATTCAGTGTGCACAAACAGCATCGAAGTTAAGTAAAGGCGCTTATGATATTACCATTGGTCCAATCGTTATACTCTGGCGCAAAGCCAGGAAAACCGGGGTGTTTCCTGATAAAGATTCTTTACAAATGGCTTTGCAAAAAACCGGTTATCAATACGTTCATCTTGATACAATTCAACGCAGCGTTTTGTTAGACAAAAAAGGAATGCGGTTAGATGTCGGCGGGTTGGGAAAAGGCTTTGTAGCCCAGGCTGCGCTTGATTTGATTATAAAAAGCGGATTGAACAGCGCAATGGTAAATGCGGGCGGAAAAATTGTTATGGCTGATGCGCCCGGCAATCAAAAAGGCTGGTTGATTGGTGTTAACGAACCGGAAGAAAAATCTGACATTCTTTCCCGTATGTTATCATTACAAAATATAGCGGTTTCTACTTCGGGAGACATTTATCAATACGCAGAAATCGGTGGGAAAAAGTATTCGCATATTGTAAATCCAAAAACCGGAGTTGGTTTGTTAAACAGTAAAAATGTTACCGCTGTTGCGCCGGATGGCACTACGGCCGATTGGCTTTCTACCGCCTGTAGTATCTTATCTGTAAAAAAATCTATGCGGTTGGTAAAGAAGATCAAAGGCGCGGCTTTATTGATAACCGAAAAAAAAGACGACACAATCGAAAAAAGAAGTTCCCGACATTTTAAAAACTATTATTTTTAATTATCTTTTGCCCGCGTTTCTGATCTTGCTGTACAGAATTAAAAGATAAACTCCTCAAACTTATAACTAAGTTATAAACTTTCTTAACTGATGATTGCTTATTGTTTCTTTTCATTTTTTCATTTGTTTACACTCCCGGCTGATACTTCTTTTGTGCCTTATGAACAAAAGATAGCAGGCACTAATATTTCGTTTCAAATGGTTCCCGTTCAAGGCGGAACATTTCTGATGGGAAGCCCGGATTCGGAAAAAGGACACAATGCAGACGAAGGTGTTGCAACCCAGGTTACCGTGGCTTCTTTCTGGATGGAAGAACACGAAGTAACGTATGACGAATATGTTTTGTTCCAGGATGAGCAACTTGACAAAGATCCAAAACCAGATGGCATTACAAGACCAAGTCCGCCATATATAGACTTCACTTTGGGTATGGGAAAAGGCGGCGGTTTTCCTGCCAACAGCATGAGCCAGTACGGCGCTTTGATGTATTGTAAGTGGTTGTATAAAAAGACCGGTATTTTTTATCGCTTACCTACCGAAGCCGAATGGGAATATGCAGCACGCGCTGGCGCATCAACTTCTTTTCCGTCGGGCAATGATACAAATCAATTGAGTAATTATGCCTGGTATGCAGCCAACAGCGGCAATAAATATCATAAAGTAAAGGAACTAAAACCCAATGCGTGGGGTTTGTATGATATGCTGGGTAATGTAGCCGAATGGACATTGGATCAATACACAGAAAATTATTTTGAGCAAATTAAAAGCAATACAAAAGAACCCTGGATAAAGCCGGCTACCAAACAACCGATTACATTAAAAGGCGGAACATTTAAAGATGAGAGTAATAAAGTTCGGCCGGCAGCGCGCATTAAATCTGATTTAAAATGGAATGCGCGCGATCCACAAATCCCTCGCAGCAAATGGTGGAACGCCGATGCACCTTTCATCGGTTTTCGTATCATTCGCCCTGTAAAACAACTTTCTGCTGAAGAAGCCGATCAATTTTTTACACAATTGCTTTCATTAAAATAAACATCCACAATTCTACAATTATGACTAACGAAAATGCTAACGACAAGCAGCCAGACAGAAGAAGTTTTTTAAAAAACACAACCTTATTAGCGGGTGGTTTGCTTGCGGCTCCTATCATTTCACAGGCAAATTATTTTTCCGGTTCTGCTGATGTCATCAAGATTGCGCTCATTGGTTGCGGCGGTCGTGGCACCGGCGCTGCAACGCAGGCTTTAAGCACAAAACAAAATGTACAGCTTGTTGCGATGGCAGATGCTTTTAAAGATCGGTTGGATAATAGCTATGCGGACATACAGGAAGCTTTGGGCGATAAGAAAACCCGTGTTCAGGTAAAGGAAGAAAATAAATTTATTGGCTTTGATGCGTATAAGAAAGCCATCGCTATGGCTGATGTTGTTATCCTGGCAACGCCGCCCGGTTTTCGCCCGATTCATTTTGAAGAAGCGGTAAATCAGAACAAACATATTTTCATGGAAAAACCGGTAGCCACCGATCCTGCCGGCATACAAAAAGTATTAGCTGCCGCCGAAAAAGCCAAATCAAAAAAACTCAATGTGGTTGTTGGATTGCAACGTCGTTACCAAACTTCCTACCGCGATTTAATGAAGCGCGTTCAGGATGGCGCTATCGGCGATGTTATCGGAGCACAAGCCTGGTGGAATAATGATGGCGTTTGGGTTCGTCCGCGCCAGCCAAATCAAACCGAAATGGAATATCAGATGCGCAACTGGTATTACTTTGTATGGCTTTGCGGAGATCATATCAACGAGCAGCACATTCACAATTTAGATGTGATTAACTGGGCAAAAAATGGTTACCCGGTTCGTGCGCAGGGAATGGGTGGGAGAGAAGTGAGAAAAGGAAAAGATTACGGTGAAATTTTCGATCATCATTATGTAGAGTTTCAATATGCAGATGGCACCATTTTAAACAGCCAGTGCCGCCATCAAAAAGGAACTATGAGTAAGGTAGATGAATTGTTAATCGGTACAAAAGGCAAAGTGTTTTGCGATGCGGCAACCATTACAGATACGAAAGGCGCGACCATTTACCAGTTTGATAAAACAAAAGAAAACCAGCCTTATCAAAACGAGCATGACGAATTGTTTGATGCCATTGCGAAAGGCGATTATAAATTCTGGGATGCGGAGCGCGGCGCTAAAAGCACTATGACTTCTATCTTAGGAAGAATGGCAACTTACTCAGGGCAAATGGTTGAGTGGGATAAAGCTATTAATTCGGGCATCAGCATAATGCCAACTACGTTTTCTTTCGATGCTGCGCCGCCATCAAAACCAGATGAAAATGGTTTGTATGCCGCAGCCATTCCGGGCGTAACAAAATATTTTGCATAAATCATATAACAACATCATTCAATTCTTAAAAATTTAATTATGGAACGCAGACGATTTATGCAGCAATCCGTTTTGGCAGGCGCCGCATTGGTAACATCCGCTGTTGCCAATGCAGCTTGTACAACACAAGCTGCGCCTGTTGCGCCGGAAGCACCTTTTCACCTGGATTATGCCATTCACGACGGTATGTTTAAAAATAGCGCTGGTGGCGATTTTATTGACCAGATAAAATATGCGTATGATCTTGGTTTTCGTTCGCTGGAAGACAACGGGATGGTTGGACGTTCTGCTGATATGCAGAAAAAGATTGGTGATACCATGGCGAAGTTGGGAATGAAAATGGGCGTGTTTGTAGTTGATAAAGGCGGCAACGGTGCTAACTCCTTGGCTACCGGCAAACAGGAATACACAGATATTTTTTTAAAAGGTTGCAAGCAGGCTGTTGAAGTTGCTAAACGTGTAAATGCCAAATGGGTTACGGTTGTTCCCGGGGATTTTGACAGAAGCCATTCTATTGATATGCAAACGGCTAATGTGATTGAGGCTTTGAAAAAAGGATCTGCAATTTTGGAACAAGCTAACCTGGTAATGGTATTAGAACCGTTAAGCGATACACCGGATTTGTTTTTGCGCGGTTCTGATCAAACCTTTTTGATATGTAAAGCGGTGAACAGTCCGAGTTGTAAGATTTTGTATGATATGTATCACATGCAGCGCAACCAGGGCGATTTGATTCGCCACATGGATGATGCTTGGGAAGAGATTGCTTATCTTCAAATCGGGGATAACCCGGGACGTAATGAACCTACCACCGGCGAGATGAATTACAAAAACATCTTTAAGCACATTTATGAGAAAGGTTATAAAGGTGTTTTGGGAATGGAGCATGGCATTTCAAAACCGGGAAAAGATGGCGAAGCCGCGCTGGTAAAGGCTTACAGAGAATGCGATAGTTTTGTTTAGATAGAAATAAATTAAGTAATTATATCAGACAGTGGAGTTTTTTACAACATTAAGTCGCATTTTATTCTTAATTGCAGCAGTTGCTTTAGCATACAAAATATATTTCCATAAGAAGCTGAAAACCCGGAAAGAAAAGGTTCTTTCCGGGTTTTATTTAATCGTGTCTTTAGTCCTCATTATATGTTACCGATTTCAAAAAGAGACTTTGATTTTTTTGATTATAAAACTATAAAAAATGCAAACCTGGCATTGAAAGTATTTTTGATTTGTTTCTTCCTGTTTATTATTATGTCTTTTATAAAATATCTATAGTAAGCTTTCTGAAGAAAATTTATTTGCTATTTGGATAATTTGTGTACTATAAATTCTAACTTTCTGCTAACCGGCTATGTCTTTTTCCGTACATAAAATAAATAGACAACCCGATTGCCATCCAGATAAAAAACCAAAGCCAGCTGATGGCCGGAATTTCAATCATCAAATACAAACAACACAATGCACCGGCAACGGGTATAAAAGAAAAATCTTTCAGAAAACTATAGATTGCCACCACAACAGCGATCAATACAAAAACAATAAAAAGAATTTCCTGGTAACCTTCGCGGGAGACATTTTCAAAAGCATTCATTAGCCTCGTGCGGAGAAGGAAAATCAACAATAAAACCAGCGCAGGAATTAAAAATTTTCCGTTGATATAAGGCAGCCTGAAACGTCCGGGTTGATTAGTTATTTTAGGCAAAATCAATACACCAAAACAAACCAATACAAAGGCAAACAAAGTTCCGATACTTGTGAGGTCGGTTACAATTCCGCTGGGAATAAAAAGTGAGGGAATCGCAACTAAAAAACCGGTAACTACGGTTGCAAATGAAGGCGTTCTGTATTTGGGATGTACGGTTGCAAAACGCTTTGGCAGTAAGCCATCGCGGCTCATGCTCATCCAGATTCTGGGTTGCCCAAGCTGGAAAACAAGTATTACGCTTGTCGTTGCAATCACGGCACTTACAGAGATCACATAGCCAATCTTATCAAGATTTAATTTCTTAAATACATAAGCCAACGGATCATCAACTTTCAGTTCAGAATAATTCACCATGCCGGTTAATACCAAAGCAATCAATATGTATAAAACGGTACAAATTATCAGGGAATAAATCATTCCGCGCGGCAAATCGCGTTGCGGATTTTTGCATTCTTCCGCTGTCGTAGAAATCGCGTCAAACCCAATATAGGCATAGAATACAGCCGACACGCCGGCCAGTACGCCACCAAATCCATTTGGCATAAACGGCTTCCAGTTCGATGTATTTACATAAAAGCTGCCAATGATGATGACGAGTATAATAACAATCAGCTTGAACATCACCATAAAATTGGTGGTGCGTTTACTTTCCTGTATGCCTCTATAAGCCAGGATGGTAATGAGTACAATAATGATAAAAGCAGGAAGATTAATAAAAAAATGAAACCCGCCTAAAACGGGAGCGGAATTGTAAGCCATTATCGCTTCATTTGTTGCAGGTTTACCGGCGGCAACAGCCGTTGCATAAGCTTCTTTTGCAGTAAACGGATCTCCTAATAACCAAGCCGGCAAATGAATATTAAATCCTTCCAGCAGATTGTTGAAATAACCGCTCCAGCTAATGGCAACTACAATATTGCCAATCGCGTATTCCAATATCAACGCCCAGCCAATAATCCACGCAACCAGTTCGCCAAACGAAACATACGCATACGTGTAAGCACTGCCTGCAATAGGAACGCGGCTTGCAAATTCCGCATAACACAACGCACTAAAACCGCAGGTTACAGCGGTAATCATAAACAAAAAAACAATACCGGGACCTCCGTTGAAAGCAGCTGTACCGATGGTTGAAAAAATGCCCGCGCCAACTACCGCTGCGATGCCCATAAATGTAAGGTCGCGCACGCCCAATACTTTGTTCATGCCACCGTTATGACCATCTGATAAACCGCTGTTGGCATCGGCTACAATTTTATCAATAGACTTTTTGCGAAACAGAGAGTTAGACATGTGTAGTTTTTGGTTAGTTGCAATGAATAAGGGTAAATGTATTTATAAAAATGATAAGGAAGAAATTAATACAATCTTCAACAGAAGAATTGCTTTGATGATGTTTTACGATTCGCGGCTGATTAAATAATCTGCCAGTTCGTACAAAGGCTTTTTGCGTGTTGATGTAACCGCAATATCTTCCAGGTGTTGCATGGCTGTTGCGATGTATTTTTCCTTCAACTGATTTGCCCAATTATCTATATCACAATTCCGGTAAATAGAAATCATGCGTTCCACTTTATCGGCCGGATCGCTTTGCAGCAAATCATGAATTTCCTTTTGTTGTTCTTCTGTCGCAATTTCCAGCGCGTGAAGAAGAAGAAATGTTTTTTTATTCTGGCGAATATCGCCGCCCACATCTTTACCAAATTTTTCCGGATCGCCAAAGGCATCCAAATAATCGTCCTGTATCTGGAAAGCAATACCGAGATTTCTACCAAACTGGTAAATATGATTGCAATTATAAGCACTGGCACCGCCAATAATGGCGCCCATCTGCAAGCTCGCTGCCAGCAAAACAGACGTTTTTAATTCAATCATTTTTAAGTAATCGTCCAGCTTTACAGAATCTTGTTTTTCAAAGTCCATATCAATCTGCTGACCTTCGCAAACCTGTTTTGCCGTTTGATTAAACAGGTTAATGATTCGCTGCAAATAAGAAGATTGAATTTTGTTCAAATACTCATACGCTACAATCAGCATCACATCGCCGGAAAGCAAAGCGGTGCTTTCGCCATATTTATAATGAACCGTTTGCATACCGCGCCGAAGCGGCGCTTTGTCCATAATATCATCGTGAATTAAAGTAAAGTTGTGAAACAATTCAATGGCGGTTGCTACTTTCCACGCATCGGGATTGATATCGCCAAACAATTCATTTCCCATCAAACATAAAACCGGGCGAATTCGTTTGCCGCCGATATGTAAAAAATAACGTCCCGGCTCGTATAACGAATCGGTGTGTTTTGGAAAATGCTCGGTTTCAAAATATTGTTTGAATTCAGAAATCAACTGTTGAAATGAACGCATGAAAATCCTTTAAGTTTCACGCAAAATAAAGCAGAGATTGTTATGAAAAAAGAATTGATTTTTGGTTGACAGAAAGGAGCAGAAACATAAAGTATTCTGTATTATCAAATCATTCTCTAATAATTTTTTCCTTTCAGCATGGGAACAAAAGAGAAGTTATCTAACGTTTCCGTTTGCAAACCGTCTTCATATTTGGTAATGCGCAACATGCGCTGCACATCTTTGTTGTCATCATCAACGGGTATTACCATAACGCCACCGATGCGCAACTGGTCGATAAGTTTGGGCGGAATAAATGGCGCGGCGGCTGTGATAATAATTTTATCGAACGGCGCATAACCTGGCAAACCTTCAAAACCATCGCCATAAAAGAATTTGATGTTGGGATATTGATGTTTGAAAATATAATTTTTCTGCTGATAATCGTAGAGTTTTTTTTGTCTTTCAATAGTATAAACCCGCGCGCCCATTTCGGCTAAAACGGTTGCCTGGTAAGTGCTTCCGGTTCCGATTTCCAGCACTTTATCGTTACGGTTAATGATCAGCAATTGTGTTTGATAAGCTACTGTATAAGGTTGCGAAATGGTTTGTCCCTCACCAATCGGGAACGCTCTGTCTTCATAAGCAATTTTGCCAAAGGCAGAATCTAAAAACCAGTGTCGGGGAATGTTATTCATGGCATCAAGTACACGTTCATCCTTAATGCCTTTTTCTCTCAGCAAATTTATCAATTGGCGTCTCATGCCTTTATGCATGTATGTATCTTCACCCTTTCTCATCCGTAGCGCAAGATAATGTTGACAAGGCTGTATAAATAAATTTTTGTTTTGGCTTTTTTCAACGTTGTTTTACCGCATAATAACGAGTAATAATTACATTGCGAACCAATTAAACGAAAGCCATATTAAAATTACAACAAATGAAAATTACAACGCGTTTGCAACTGTCTCTTATGATGTTTCTCGAGTTTTTTATCTGGGGCGGCTGGTTTGTAACAATGGGCACTTTTTTAAGTAAAGGATTGAATGCAACCGATGTGCAGAATGGTCTTGCTTATGGCACACAATCACTGGGCGCTATCATTGCTCCTTTCATTGTCGGGTTAATCGCAGATAAATTTTTTCCTGCCCAACGTATTTTGGGAATCCTTCATCTGGTGGGCGCTGTATTGTTATATTTCCTTTCGCAGCAAGTAGATTTTGATGGTTTTTATCCGTTGATTCTTTCGTACATGGTTCTTTATATGCCAACATTGGCTTTGGTAAATTCAGTCGCTTTTCGTCAATTAACTGATTCTGAAAAACAGTTTGCCACGCTTCGTGTTTGGGGAACCATCGGCTGGATTATAGCCGGTTTAATCATTGCAGGCTTATCGTGGGAAGCAAAGAATACTTTACAAAACACGTTTATGATGTCTGCCATTGCCTCGTTGCTGTTAGGCATCTTCAGCTTTTTTCTTCCCGATACGCCGCCGGCTTCAAAAGGAAAGAAAGTTACGTTTTCAGACATTATCGGTTTAGATGCATTGAAGCTTTTAAAAGATAAAAGCTTTCTTGTTTTCTTCTTAGGTTCTTTATTTATCTGTATTCCGCTTGCGTTTTATTACCAGGAAGCAAATGTATTTTTAAATGAAGTAAAGCTCGCCGATGCTGCCGGTAAAATGACTTTAGGGCAAGTGAGTGAATTTCTTTTCCTCGCAGCTATGCCACTTTTCTTCCGGCGTTTCGGTATTAAAACTATGTTACTGATTGCGATGGCAGCCTGGGGTTTGCGCTATGTATTTTTTGCTTATGGCAACGCAGATAATCTTGTTTCTCTTTTATATCTCGGTATTATTCTTCATGGTGTATGCTACGACTTCTTTTTTGTAACCGGACAAATCTATACCGACAAACGAGCTGGTGAAGGTGCAAAATCTGCCGCGCAAGGCATGATTACGTTAGCCACTTATGGCTTTGGAATGTTGATTGGATTTTCTGTTGCGGGGTAAAGTTACCGATGCTTACAAATTGCCCGAAGGTCACGATTGGCAGCATATCTGGCTAATTCCTGCGGCTATTGCAGCTTTTGTATTCGTATTGTTCCTTCTCTTTTTTAAAGACAATAGTTCTACTACTGTAAAGCAGGAACCTGTAGTCATGGTATAAATATTAGGTAACTATATACAATTTTACACCAAATTCTATTTGATGCTTTAAAATAATAAATATGTGTGTATTTTGGTGAATAACAAATAATCCCTTTATTTCGCCCAGTCTAATTTTGCTTATTGCCAATTGCCAAAAACTAAAAACCAACATGAAGCCAAATGTACAGAGCACAATTAAAAGTCTCTTTGTCGGAAAAGCTCATCAAACTTGAAGCCCATTTAAATGCAGATGTTTTTAGTTATTTCGGGCCTATTTTCGATGGATTAGAGCCAGCAATACAAGGATTGATTGAAGATTTAGCTGCTGATATAAATAAGAAAGATAGGTTAGTTGTCGTTTTAACTACGACGGGTGGCAGCGCAGTAGCAGTTGAGAGATATGTTAGTATAATTCGTCATCATTACAAAACTGTTGATTTTTTTGTACCTAATTACGCATACAGCGCAGGTACTATTTTCTGCATGAGTGGTGATAATATTTACATGGATTACTCCTCAGTGCTTGGCCCGATTGATCCACAAGTACAAAATAAAGATGGGAAATGGGTTGCAGCGTTAGGGTATTTAGATAAAGTAAACGACGCAATTTTAAAATCGAATAGTGGGACACTTTCCAATGCAGAGTTTTTAATGGTTAAAGATTTGGACTTGGCAGAACTAAGAAGTTATGAACAAGCTAAAGAGTTGACAATTGAACTTTTAAAGAAGTGGCTTGTTAAATATAAATTTAAAGATTGGAACGAGCATCAAACAACCCACCCTGCTAAACTGGGTCAGCCAGTAACAGTAGAAGAAAAAGAGGAAAGGGCTACACAAATAGCAGCTATGCTAAATGATAATGCACATTGGAAATCTCATAGCAGACCAATCAATATGGAAGCACTTAGAGATTTAGGCTTGAGAATTGAAGATTATGGGCTGGATGATACATTGAAAGGTTTAATACGAGACTATTACGATTTGTTATCTGATTACGTTGCCAACAATAATAATTCACCTGTATTTGTTCAAACCAGAAAAATCATTTGATATGTCAGACTTACTAAAAGCATTTGAAACCGCACTTACTTCAAAGGAGAATTCGTTAGCTAATGATAACAATTTCAAACGATTGTCAGAAGCAAACGAAAAATACAATGAGTTACTGGAAAAAGGCGTAATAAAAAAACGAGGATTTCAGCTACGAGGTATTGAAGACATGCGATTATTAAATTGTAGTTTTAATGTCTCCCAACTATAGCTTAAATGACAAAAGAAAAGTAGATAAAAAAGAGGATGACATCCTCTTTTTTATCTACTTTTCTTCCTTTGCCTTCGCATCGAATTTTAAAGCGGTTACTAAGTTTTGGTTAAATCCTGATAATTTATCTTCCTTAGGTGGTTCCTCATTAAACTCCAATTCAAGCTGTATTTCTTTGCCGTATTTCTGTTTAAAAATACTTTGAAACTGTTCTTTAGACTGAGATATAGACATTAATGTAGTAACCTCAATAATTTGTTTCTTTAGATGCTCTCTGCCTATATTTTCGGTTAAAGATTGATGCCATTTATAACGCCAATGGCCGCCTTGTGTTTTGCCGGTTTTATCCTTTATTCTTTCTAAAACCCCTTTCGGCAATTCCTCATAAATATACTTTGTGGTTAACTTGCCAATAAAAGAAGGTTTTGTTTTTTATATACTTTGGAATAAAAGGCAATCCCCACAAACGATAAACTTCTTTGTAAAATTCATCTGTAAATGTTAGCTGCCATTTTAGTATTTCCTCTGAAATATAAGCGGTCAAAATCTTTTGTAATTCTAACCGTTCTCTGTCATACTGGTATCCTGTTGCTTCATCTACTAAGGCAATAATACCAACATGAGCCAAGCCGCGAATTAAGATGTTTGCCCTTGTAGCGGTATCTTCCTGATGTTCTGTTAATACATCATCGTCCTTTGCTTCTAACCAAATGGTGCAGATTTGCGGAAGATATTTGGCTTCTATACCTAATGCGCGTCTTCCTTTCGTTGTGATGTATTCAATAGGCTCAAGAATGGCCTTCATCAAATCATCTGATATATAAGGAGTTATATTACCCGCGCTAATCCAGCGGGGGTAATTTGGCCTCACCTCTTTTTGAGCCTCCGGGAGCACGGCCAAGTGCTTTTACAATTTCGTTTTGCGATAGAACTCGCGTTCTTTTTTCATCGTTAAGAACGGCGCAGGAAATAACACTTTCGCCAATTTTTATTTCACCGTCTTTTACGGCTGTCAGTTGTTGTTTATCCATTAGTCAGATTTTTATAAGTGGTACGATTAGTTAAGTTAGATAAAAGAAGATTGAAGCGGTTGCAATCAGCAATGTGGCGGCTATTGTAACGGAAAGACATTTCGTTAGCGTATTTCTGTAAGTGTTTACGGCTCATAAAATGATAGATGCCAATGTATGAGCGTTTAAAGGTTGTCCAGAAGCCTTCAATTGGGTTAGTGGTATAACCGAACTCATTTACAAATTGTCCGCCTCTGTGGTCAACTACCTGATGATTGTAGTCAGCATTCAAACCGTTATAGGCGTGCCATTCGTCGCTTACGATTGTTGTACCTGTAATAACTAAGTCTTTGATAATTGGCTTAATTGTTTCGCCTTTTGTGTCAGAAATAACAACACATTTTACAAAGGCATGTTTGCTAATAATTTTTTCTGAAACAGTCCGACCAGATACAACTTTTATGCGCACGTTCAATGGTTTTGCTTACTTCATGCTGTAAGATACCTGCAACGGGTGTTTTGTCTTTGTAGCTTCTACCCTGTGAGGCTTCTACTTTCTTACTCTTATGACGGTTTTTATTCTTTCCGCCTACAAAGGTTTCGTCAACACAAACCGTTTCGCCTTCGCCGCCCCATTGTTTCATCGTTATCAATTGGTGCAATACCAAAGCAGGCACGTATTCTTTGTGCCATAAACCACGCTGATTTTTGGGTAATATTTAGGTCGCGGCTAAGTTGTACGGAGCTAATACCTTTCTTGTGTCCGGTTAAAAGATATATGGCAACAAACCATGTTTGCAACTCAATCTTTGTGTTATCGAAAAGGGTGTTTGTTCTTACATTAAAATATTTGCCGGTTGATTTGCATTTGTATTTATTGCCAGCGCATTTATATACCTTAGAGGACTCATCAAAGGGAGAGATAACATTACCATTCCAGCGAAGGATTTCTAAATGGTTGATGCAGGTTTGTTCATCGGGGAAAGCTTTGATTAACTCTCTGATGCTTTTGAAATCTACGTTTATCATTGTTGCGCTTTGAAGCACAAAGATAATAGTAGTTTTTTACACTAAAAAATTTATTTAGTGTAAAATAATTCTATTTTAAAAATTAATTTTCTTTTTACTAACTTAGCAGCAATAAAAAAGCAATCGCTCCCAACGATTGCCCTTTGTAAAATTTCAGTTATTGCGATTCAAAAATAGTAAATTAATTGTAACAGTTAACATTATTTAAGTCCTAATTTTATCAAAATGTAGGTTGCAGTTATCGTTGAAATCACAGCAATAATAATTTTACCGATGTTAGTTTTTATCCAGTTCCAGATTTTTAACCAAACGCCTTTTTTCTCTGTATTTATATGCGTATTAATAGGCGTTGTAATTGGCGCGGTAGTATTCGCAAAACCTTCAAAAAATGATTCTTGATTCCCTTGAATAAAATTTCCTGTGTTTCCGTAAATATTATTTTGGTTTACTACTGGTGAACGTGGTTTATATAGTTCTTTTAAATATTTCTGATATGTGAAATGTCCGCCTTGTTCTTTTGCTTCTTTTCCTTTTTCTGTCAACTTCATTGGACAGGGAAATTTACCTATTATCTGAGCATAATTAAAATCTTTATTTAAGAAGGTTGTTATCAACTCCTTTAATCGAACAGCCTCTCTTTTTTTCTCATCTGACAAATCGGAATCGTCAATTATATTTCTAATCTCAAAAATTTCAGTTCTGCTGTAATATTTGAAGAGATAATCCATGTAGTATTCAGCCTTTTCGTTTGGATTTTCGATAGGTTCTTCATAAACCAAATCAAATTTACTTGGCATTTTAGTTAGTTTCTGACCAAAGTACAGAAATCTAACTAAAAAGTGTAAAATTGTATATAATTGCCAAATATTATTCTAACAAAAAATCAACTTATGAAAATAGCAATGCTTGGCTCCGGTTTTATTGGTCGCTTTTATGCTGATGCCATTGTGAGCAATCGTAGCAAAGACACGATTGTAAGTATATACTCACGCAGACAAGAAAGCGCACAGAAATTTGCTGACGATTATAGCGTTCCGCATGTCACAACAACAATGGAAGAATCCATCGCGAATGCAGATGTTGATGTTGTTTGTATTGCGCTGCCAAACAATCTTCACGAAGAAGCCGTAATGCTTTGTTGCAAACACAAAAAAGCTGTCATTACAACCAAGCCGTTAGGTAGAAATGCGGAAGAAGCCAAACGCATGTTGCTGGCCGTAGAAGAAGCCGGAATTTTCAATGGTTATTTAGAAGATCTGGTGTACACACCGAAATTAATAAAAGCTGTAGAGAGTGTAAAAAACGGTGCGCTTGGCAGAATTCTCTGGGCAAAATCACGCGAAACACATCCTGGCCCGCATAGCGAATGGTTCTGGAATATTGAGCTTGCCGGTGGTGGTTGTATTTTAGATTTAGGTTGCCACTGCGTGGAAATAACACGCAGCTATATTGGCAAAGATATTAAGCCGGTGGAAGTGATGTGCTGGGCAGATACGCAGGTAAAACCAATTGATGCCGAAGATCACGCTATTGGCCTGGTGAAATATGAGAACGGCGCGATTGGCCAGTTTGAAGTGAGCTGGACATTTCGCGGCGGTTTGGATTTGCGTGATGAAGTAATGGGAACTGAAGGAACTATTTGGATAAATAGTTTTCTTCGAACCGGTTTTGAAATGTTTACCACCGGCAAAGGAGCCGATTATGTTGCCGAAAAAGCTGAAAGCAACAGCGGCTGGTTGTTTCCGGTTGGAGATGAAATAAATGAGCTTGGCTACAATCACATGTTTGCTGATATGTTCAGCAGCATTGAAAAAGGAGCGGAGCCAAAAGAAACTTTTTATGATGGATATGTGGTTAACGCCGTTTTAGACGCGGCTTACAAATCCGCCAAAACAAAATTGTGGGAACCTGTTCAGTTAGACATCTGGCGCGGGCAGGAAGGTTTGCATAAACCAAGTAATTATACAGAATACGATGCTGAGTATTTTTTGATTAAAGAAGAGATGACGCATTACGGCGCCAAGAAGCTGATTTTAAAGCACAAACAAACCGGAAAAATAGAAGAACGAATTACAGATTAATCTATTGAAAAAGCTGCTGTCAGAGCAGCTTTTTTCTTTTTGTCCAGATGTTATCCAGACTATCCGTTTCCGATTGCAAAACAGCGTTAAAAAACAGCGCAAATCCTTGTAATTCCTTGATAAAAAGCTACTTTTACCACTTATTCTTTTTATACATCAGCTTGCTGCAAGCATTTAAAATCAGTCATGGAAGATAATACAACAATACCTCCCGAAACCAATGATAACGACCGCATCATCCAAGTAAACATCGAAGAGCAAATGAAGACATCATACATTGATTATTCAATGTCTGTAATCGTTGGCCGCGCTCTGCCGGATGCACGCGATGGTTTTAAACCCGTTCACCGCCGTGTATTGTATGCAATGAATGAATTGGGCAATACCAGCAATCGCGCTTATAAAAAATCAGCCCGTATTGTTGGTGAAGTGATGGGCAAGTTTCATCCGCACGGCGATGCTTCCATTTACGATACGCTGGTTCGCATGGCGCAGGAATGGACAATGCGTTATATGATGGTAGATGGACAGGGAAACTTCGGCAATCAGGACGGCGATCCGCCGGCTGCTATGCGTTATACAGAAGTTCGTTTGCAGCGTGTGGCAGAAAGTATGTTGGAAGATATTGACAAAGAAACCGTTGATTTTGGTCTCAACTTCGATGATTCTTTAAATGAGCCTGTGGTGTTACCAACCCGCGTTCCGCAATTATTAGTAAACGGCAGCAGCGGTATTGCCGTTGGTATGGCAACGAATATGATGCCTCACAATTTGAGTGAAGTGGTTGATGGCTGTATTGGATATATCGAAAACAAAGACATTTCGATAGAAGAATTGATGGGCTTTGTAAAAGCGCCGGACTTTCCTACAGGCGGCGTTATCTTCGGAATGGAAGGAGTGAAGCAAGGCTTTCTTACCGGTCGCGGCAGAGTTGTGCTTCGTGGTAAATGTAAGGTTGATGTAAAAGCCAGTGGCAGAGAACAAATCATTATTACAGAAGTTCCTTACCAGGTAAATCGCGATACATTAACTGACAGAATTGGTCAGTTGGTAAATGATAAAACCATAGATGGCATTGCGCATGTAAACAACGAAAGTAACAAGCGTGAAGGAACTCGTATTGTTCTGGATTTAAAACGCGATGCTATTGCAAATGTGGTTATCAATCATCTCTATAAATACACAGAGTTACAAACCAGCTATGGCATCAACAATGTAGCTATCAGCAAAGGTCGCCCGAAGCTCATGAATCTGAAAGACCTGATTGTCGAATTTATCGAGTTCCGTATGGAAGTCGTCGTTCGCAGAACCAGGTTCGAGCTTCGCAAAGCCAAAGAACGAGCGCATATTTTAGAAGGATATTTAAAAGCGTTAGATCATCTTGATGAAGTGATTTCTCTTATCCGCAACAGCCGCACGCCGGATGATGCATTAAAGAGCCTCATTAGCAAAAGCAAAGAAGAAAACTGGTATTTGAATGAATCTCTTTTTGCTGACATTGCCCAGAATATTTATGTGCAGGAAGCTGGTTTGAGTGATCTGCAGGCGAAAGCGATTTTAGAATTGCGTTTACAACGTTTAACTGGTTTGGAACGCGATAAAATTCAGGAAGAATTTAATGAGTTGATGCATACGGTTGCCAAACTCACAACATTATTAGCCGATGAAAATTTGCGTTACGGTGTTATCAAAACCGAATTATTAGAAGTTAAAACAAAGTTTGGCGATGCCCGTAAAAGCGAAATTCAATACTTAGCCGATGAAATGCGGATTGAAGATTTAATTGAAGATGAAAATGTAGTTATTACCATTTCTCATTTGGGTTATATCAAACGCACATCAGCAACCGAATATCGCCAGCAGCGCCGCGGTGGAAGAGGAGCCGTTGGTAGTAAAACACGACAGGAAGATTATGTAGAACATCTCTTTGTAGCATCAACACATCATACCATGATGTTTTTTACTGAAAAAGGTCGTTGCTACTGGATGAAAGTTTATGAGTTGCCCGAAGGCGATAAGCAAAGCAAAGGCAGAGCTTTACAAAACCTGATACAAATTCCGCCGGACGATAAAGTAAGAGCGATTTTAGATGTAAAAAAATTAGACAACAAGGATTTTGTTGACAGTCATAATATAATATTATGTACCAAAAAAGGCATTATTAAAAAAACGCCTTTGGTAGATTTCAGCCGCCCGCGTACAAATGGCGTAAATGCCATTACTATTGTAGAAGGCGATGAATTACTCGAAGCAAAGCTGACAAGTGGCAGCAACGAGATTATGATGGCTGTCAGGAGCGGGCGCGCTATCCGCTTTCCCGAAGCGAAGGTACGTCCTACAGGCCGCGGTGCCATTGGTGTTCAGGGTATTGATACAGAAGATGGAAAAGACGAAGTTGTAGGCATGATATGTGTTAATAGAGAAGATTCTGAAAAAACGATCCTGGTTGTTAGTGACAAAGGTTTTGGTAAAAGAACACCGCTTGTAACCGAAGGCGAAGATGTATATCGCATTACAAACCGTGGCGGCAAAGGTGTAAAAACCATAAATGTTACGGAAAAAACGGGAAAATTAGTTGCGATATTAAACGTTAGTGAAAAAGAAGATCTTATAATCACCTGTAAATCCGGAATTACACTTCGTACGCCTGTTGTTAATATTAAAGAAGCCGGCAGAAATACGCAAGGTGTTATCTTAATCAGGATTGATAATGGTGATGAAATTGCAGCTGTATCGCAAATTGAAGAGGAAGAAGTTATTGTTGAAGAAATAGAAGATATCGAAGCAGCAGAAGCTGCGAATGAAAATCCGGAAATCAATGACGAAATGCCGGATCAGAACATTGAAAATATTGATAATAACGAAAGCGAAGAATTACCTAATAACGATAATTAACAACAAACTAAAGCAATATGAAAAAACTAATGTTGTCTCTTTTATTAGCATCAGCCGGATACCTCGCAATGGCGCAGGATTATTCGAAAGTGCAAACAATGTACACAACAAAAAAGTACGAAGATGCAAAGAAAGAGCTTGATAAGATTTCAACTTCCGACAAAGGAAAAGATAAGCCGGAAACTTATATGTGGGATGCGGCTATCAACAGCGAATTATTTAACGATAGTAATTTAGCGGCTAAATATCCGGATGCCGGTCAAAAAGCGATTTCTTCTTTAATGACTTACGAGCAAAAAGATACGTCTTTAAAAGCATTAAAAGAAAGCGGCAGTCTAAACAGCATTGCCTATTTATATTCTGCTTCTTTTAACAGGGGGAAAAATTATTTTGCGCAAAGCAATTGGCCGCTGGCTTATGATAATTTTAAACGTGCAACAGAATTAAGCGAATTCATTAATAAGCACGGCTTCAATACAAATAAAACGCTCGTAGATACATTCACAGTTTTATATGCAGGTTATTCGGCCCAGAATGCAAACAAGCCGGAAGATGCCATTGTATATTATGAAAAACTGGCAAATCTGAAAACAGGAGGAAAAGATCTGCAGCCAATGTATCAATACATGCTGGACGATTATTCTAAAATGAAAGCAACTGATAAGTTTACAAAATACATGGCTATTGCAAAAGAGTTGTATCCTGATCAGGCTACTTTGTGGTCGCAGATGGAAATGAATGCTATGACCAGCGGTTCATCCTTAGATCAGATTATTGCTAAGTATAAAGCGGAAGCGAACGGCAACTTAACAGAAGATCAGCTTGTTGCTTATGCGGAAGCCTTCAATGATCCTGAAAAAACAAAAACGTTAGACAGCACTCAGCAGATTGATTTGAAGATGTTATCAGCAGACATTTATAAAAAATTATACGCAGTAAATCCAAAAGGTATATATGCGTATAATGCAGGCGTTTTAAACTATAATGTTTTTAATGTTTTAGACGACAGGTTTTATGCTTTACGAGGCGAAAGCGCATCTTTAAAAGCACAGCGTGCTGATATTCAGAAGAAACAAATTGTTTATGCTGATACGGCTATTGCCTGGCTAGAAAAAGGATATGATATTATAAAAGCGAAAACTGACAGAGATAAATCTGAATCGAATTCATTAAACCGCTCAGTAGATTTTCTGGCTAATTTGTATATGTGGAAAAGAGAAAGATCAAAAGGCGTAGCTCCAAAAGATTACGATAAGTATGATGCTAAATACAATCAATACTCAAATGAACATGATAAGTATAAAGGCATGTAAATGATATATCAAATTCATATCAATAAAAAAGCAGTTGTTTGTAGCAACTGCTTTTTTATTTGAGATCATTCAAGTGAACAAGAGAAGATAAGAAACCAATTCCATCAACTTAACATAATATAAATTATCGGAAAAACTGTAATACAATTTATTTCGATTGATTTATACTGGAACTTTTGTTTGCGGAACTTGCACTGGTTGATTTGCTGCAACCTGCGGCGGAGCCGGATTTGATTGTGCCGTTGTTGTAGGTTGCAAACGTTTATCACTAAATCCCATTCCGTTAAAAATCAATCGTAAATTTTGATCGAACGTGAAATACTTATAAATCCAGTTAATGAAAATCTGTAATTTATTTTTTACGCCCAAGATCAAAAATAAGTGAACGCTCATCCACATAAACCAGGCAATGAAACCACCAAAATGCAATTTTGGTTTTGGAATGTCAACAACTGCGCGATTTCTTCCCACCGTTGCCATATTTCCTTTATCATGATATTCATACTGCTCTAAAGGTTCCCGGCTGTTCGTATTGAGTTTGATTAAATTAGCCGCTAATAATTTCCCCTGCGAGATTGCTACGTTTGCCAATTGCGGATGACCCGTCGGATATTTTGGCGTTTCCATACTGGCAATATCACCAATGGCATACACATTTGTGAAACCAATTATTTTACTATACCTGTCAACTTTTATCCGGTTTCCTTTTACAACCAATGTTGCATCAAATCCTTTTGGTAAATTTCCCTTTACGCCGGCTGCCCAAACGACTGTTTTTGTATTGATAATTTCGCCATCTGACAGCGTTACTTTATCGCCATCAAAATCTTTTACCACCAAACCTGTTTTTACAACAACTCCCAATTCTTCCAGATACTGACGACTTTGCGCACTGCTTTGCTCACTCATCACACCCAACGTTTTCGGGCTGCCTTCAATAAGAAAGATTTTCATCTTCGAAAAATCTAAATGCGGATGATCTTTCGGTAAAATCCGGTTACGCATTTCAGATATGGCGCCGCTAAGTTCAACGCCGGTTGGTCCGCCACCAACTACAACAATACACATTTGTTGTGCAAGTTTTTCCGGGCTATCTTTTACCAGCTCAGCATCTTCAAACATCTGCACCAGATGATTGCGCAAACGCAAGGCTTCAACGGTAGATTTCATCGGATAAGCCAAACTTTGCATTTGCTGGTTACCAAAGAAATTTGTGTCACAACCAGTCGCAAGTACAAGGATATCATAAGGCACTTCGCCGGTATCAGTAACAACAATATTCTCATTAGTTTTAATTTCCGTAACGGTTGCCAAACGGAATGTAAAGCTTTTGCATTTCTGAAAAACTTTTCTTACCGGAAACGATATATTACTTGCGTCTAACGAACCTGTTGCAACCTGGTAAAACAAGGGTTGAAATTGATGGTAATTATATTTATCTATTAATGTTACGCCGATTCCTTTTTTATCTACTAATTTATCAGCGAGTTTTAAACCTGCAAAACCGCCGCCTATAATCACAACCTTCATATGTTGTTTAATTTAGACAAATGATAAACAAAAAAGGTGCTAATAATAATATGGCAGTTTTAGAAAGTTTGCAAATCAAGCGACATAATAAAATCATTCATAAAAAAGCCATTACCAATATCAATATCTTTCTCATCAATAATTACAAATCCCATTTTTTTATAAAAAAATCTGGGCTGGGTTTTTCCGGTTTACATTTAATAATAAACGAGCCGCGTGGAGTGATTTCGCTTTGTTCACCATAAATGTCAGCAACGCTTTGCCGATGCCGCTGCCCTGATAATGAGGAAGAATATAAATTTTATAAAGTTTAGCTGTATCATCATCTAACATTTGCAGCGAAGCAAAGCCAGCCATTTCATCATCCTGGTAAACAAAATAAAACAAATGACCTTCTTCAAATTGATTTGAAAGCGCTTCTTCGCTATACATCAAATCCATCATGTAAAACAATTGTTCTTCACTTAAAATGTTCCCGTAGGCTTCCGGCCAGGTTTTTCTCATAATATCCTGAATGAAAGGAATTTCGCGGGCAGCTGCTTTTTTAAATCCAAACATTACTTGAAAATTTTTTTGGTTAGCCAATGGCTGAGAAATGCGCTTCCGGTTCCAATAACAGCTCCGCCGATTACATCGGTTGTATAATGCTCGCCAAGATACAAGCGGGAAAAACCACAACCGGCCGCCCACGCATAAGCCGGAACCACAACATACCATTTTTTATATTGCAGAGAAAGTGTTGTTGCCGTTGCAAAAGCAATGGTTGTATGACCGGATGGAAACGATTCTCCATCTTCAATTTTGTACGGATAAATACCGGGATATTTTTGATATAGACGTTGCCTGTCAATTGACTTTTTTAAACTTTCAGCAATAATGGCACTGATAGCAATTGAACCCAATTCTTCGTACGCTTTTACCTGTAATTTCTTATTTTTTTTTGCGGTTCCTGTTATGAAAGTGGCAACCGGAATGGCAATGCTGATTGGATAAACCGTTGTGCTTGCAAACCTTTCCAGATAAAAGAATTGGGATGTGTTGGATTTACCGATTTTACAATATCAATATCCCAGGTTTTGCGCCTGAAGGTGTTTTGGGAAAAGAAAACATCCTGCAAAAAGCAGGATGATTATATATTGAAAGATAAGTTGCTTCATATTACAAATTGGCTAAGCTTTCTTCTAATGATTTAATTCGTGCTTCGGCGTCAGATTGCTTTCTTACGTTCCAGCGCTACCACTTCTGGTTTTGCGTTTTGTACAAACCGATCGTTAGATAAGTTTTTTGCTGACACTGTTCAGGAAATTTTTCTGGTATTCTAAATCTTTTTCAATCTCAGTTTTCAAACCTTCCGTGTCAATGGAAATTTTCGATTGTATATAAAGTCTTATCGCTTTCTGCCGAAATAACGAATTGAATTTGTAACCGCATCTTTACATAAGAAATTTTTTCGGCTGAAACCTGTTTTATTAAAATCGTTTCAAAACTTTGATACGCATTTTTATCTTTTGTAAGAACAAAAACAGTAACCGGCTTTCCCGTGGCTTCAAACCATTTTTTTGCTTGGCATCTCTTATGCCGGTTATTAATTGTTGTAGTAAATGTCCTGCTTGCAAAACAGCATCATCAGCTTCTGTTAAACCCCAAAATTGTTTTACGCATAAATCATCTTGTTTTTCTTCGAGTAAATGATAAAATTTCTTCCGTAATAAACGGCATAAACGGATGAAGCAGTTGCAAAATGGATTCAAAAAAAGAAACCGTTTTTTTGTAAACAACTTCAATCAATATTTTCTTCAAAACCCGGCTTTACCCATTCTAAATACCAGCTGCAGAAATCGTCCCATATCAAAGAATAAATTGTCTTCAAAGCCTCACTCAGCTTGAATTGTGACATCAGATAATCAACCTCTCCCCTAACCTTCCGCAACCTGTTTTCAAACCAGTTAATTGCAAAATTATTTTCCGGCTTTCCTTCTTCCCTGCTTTCTAATTTGCCTTCCCACATTTTCACCAAGCTTCAACGCATTCCAAAGTTTATTATTGAAGTTGCGGCCTTGTTCCAAAGACGATTCATCAAACAACAAATCATTTCCGGCGGGCGAAGAAATCATAATTCCAAAACGAACCGCATCGGCTCCGTATTTATCAATCAAATCTAGCATAAGTCGGGCGAATTGCCAAGTTGCTTGCTCATTTTTCTGCCTTGCTTATCGCGCACCATTCCCGTAAAATAAACATCGCTGAAAGGCTTTTTTCCTTTAAATTCCATTCCCGCCATAATCATTCTGGCAACCCAAAAGAAGATAATATCCTGGCCTGTTACCAAAACAGAAGTCGGATAATAATAATTGATGTCAGGATTGTTCGGCTCCGTAATTCCGTTAAACACTTCAATCGGCCAAAGCCAGGAAGAAAACCAGGTATCAAGAACGTCATTATCCCTTGTCAGGTCAACGTTTTGTTCAGAAAAATGCCGTTCGTATTTTTCTTTGGCTTCTTCTTCATTTTCAGCAACAATGAGATTTCCCTTTCCATCGTACCAAGCCGGAATTTGTTGTCCCCACCAAAGCTGGCGGCTGATGCACCAGTCTTTTACATTTTCCAGCCAATATTTATAAGTAGCCAAAAATTTATCGCCGGGATGAATTTTTATATCGCCGTTTATCACCGCATCCAAAGCCGGCTGCGCCAAACCTTTCATATTTACAAACCATTGTGTAGATATTTTTGGTTCTACAACAACATTGGTGCGTTGCGAATAACCAAGCCGGGTTGTGTACGCTTCTTCTTTTACTAATAAGCCATCTTCTTTCAATTTTTCAACGGCGAGTTTACGGGCTTCAAAACGGTCGGCGCCAATAAATACCTGCGCAGCTTCACTGATTTTGCCATTTTCGGTTAAAGTATCAATAACAGGCAAATTGAATTTCTGACCAATATTATAGTCGTTAATATCATGCGCCGGTGTAATTTTTAACGCGCCGGTTCCGAAAGTTGGATCAACATAATCATCAAATATTACCGGAACGGCTTTATTAATGAGTGGCACAATAACTTTCTTTCCCCGAAACTTTTGGTAACGTTCATCGTTTGGATTTACGCAAACGGCCACATCGCCCATAATGGTTTCCGGTCGTTGTGTAGCTACAATAATATAATCATCATTGGTCGATGGTTGCCAAAGACTCCTCTTCAGCAACTGTATATTTTACATAATACAGCGTTCCTTCTACATCTTTATAATCCACTTCTTCATCGCTCAAAGCGGTTTGCGCAGCCACATCCCAATGAATCATGCGTGCGCCGCGATAAATCAACCCTTTGTTGTACAAGTCAACAAAAACTTTCATAACGGCTTTGTAGTAATGATCGTCCATGGTAAATGAAGCCCGGTTCCAGTCAACACTGCATCCTAATTTTGCAATCTGGCTATAAATAATGCTGCCGTATTTTTCTTTCCATTCAAAAGCATATTTTAAAAATTCTTCACGGCTCAGATTATTTTTATCTATGCCTTTTTCTTTCAGCATTTGCACCACTTTGGCTTCGGTAGCAATGGAAGCATGGTCGCTGCCGGGAACCCAACAGGCATTGAAACCGCTCATGCGCGCTTTGCGAACGAGAATATCCTGAACGGTTTCATTTAGCGTATGTCCCATGTGAAGCACACCTGTAACATTCGGTGGCGGAATAACAACTGTAAACGATTTTCTGCCGTCAGGTTTACTATTAAAATAGCCTTTGTTCAGCCAGTGTTTATACCACTTGTCTTCCGTTGCCGAAGGCATATAATTTTTACTCAGTTCCATATTCATTTGTTAATAAGAAAGGTTTGCAAATGTAACCAAAGGGTTTGTTCATTTACCAAAGTTGAGCTTGTAAGATTTTTACCGACAGGTAATGCTTTGAGAAATATTTTAAGCTAATAGAATCTATTTTAGTAATATTACTTCTGGGTTTTGCAATAAATTTGTAAAGCAACAAAAAGAATTTCCAGAAAGGACAGCAGTATGTATGCCATTGTAGATATTGAAACGACGGGAAGCCACGCGCATAGCAACGGAATTACGGAAATAGCCATTGTTCTGCACAATGGAAAAGAAATAGAAGGTCGATATTCATCGCTTGTAAACCCGGGTTATAAAATTCCCCGTTTTGTAGCTGCCTTAACCGGAATTACAGATGCAATGGTATCGGAAGCAGAGCCATTTTCTCATATTGCAGAAACGGTTTATAATCTTCTTCGCGACCGGATTTTTATTGCTCACAACGTTAATTTCGATTACTCTTTTATTAAGTATCATCTAAAAGAAGCTGGTTTTGAATTCAATACAAGAAAACTTTGTACGGTTCGCTTAAGCCGCACCGCATTTCCGGGATTTCGTAAATATGGTTTGGATTCGCTTTGCCGCGAACTGAATATAATGAATGGTGAACGCCACCGCGCCACCGGCGATGCAGAAGCAACCGCTATTTTGTTTGATATGATAATCCGCAGCAGCGGAACAAAGCTGATAAAAGAATATCTGAAAAAGGAAAATCGCGAGCAGATTTTACCGCCCAATTTACCAAAAGAACACATTCAAAACCTGCCTTACGTTCCGGGCATCTATTATTTTCACGACGAAAAAGGAAAAGTGATTTATGTTGGCAAAGCCAAAAGCATTAAGCAGCGCGTGATTAGCCATTTTACCGGCTTTGATCCGGGCAGCAAACGGCAAGGTTTTCTTAAACATATTCATTCTGTTTCCTGTAAAGAAACGCCTACCGAATTCATGGCTTACCTGATGGAAAGCATTGAAATAAAGCGTCTTTGGCCACAATACAATTACAGCCAGAAAAAGCTGGAATGGCAATATGGAATTTATATGTACGAAGACAATCGCGGCTACCAGCGTTTGGTGATGGAAAAAAAACGGAAATATTTGCACCCGCTTTTTTCGTTCAGTACCAAAACCGAAGGTTACCGTATACTCTGGAAACTGGTAAAAGAATTTGGTTTACATGCCGGCTTGTGTTACTTAGATACAACGCTGACTGATATTGATGATGATATTGAGCAATATAATCAGAAAGTGTCTTTGGCGGTTCAATGGATTCAGGAACAAAAAGAAACGTATTTAATTACCGAAGAAACGGCAAATGCCACGAGTTGTATTTTAGTTGAAAATGGTAAATTTTACGGAATGGGTTTGCTCGATAATGAACCGATTACGTCGCTTGATGAATTGAAAGAAAAACTTACGCCTTATCCCGAAAATGAAGTTATCCGCAGTATGATAAGTACGTTTGTTAGCAAATATCCGCATAAAGTAAAACGATTGGATCTCAAAGAAGTAACTGCCTTTTAAGCTGAAAAACAAAGCAACTATTTCTCTTGTATCAGTTGTTCATCAAAACCCATTGCTACTAATTTTTCATAAGCGTCCCAAACATCAGCCGGAATTTCCTGGTAAATCTGAAATCCTTTTTCGGGATAAATCTTTATACGTTGTAAATCTCCTACCATAATATGAATTACTTTTTGAAGTGATATTTCCTCTGTCGGATAATCTTCAAAAGCGATTTGCGGCGAGGTAACAACAAAGCTTTTTTCCGGCCAATTTTTTGCAAATGTGGCAAAGCTTCGCCGTTCCATATATGGTTTTTGAACCAAAATAAATGTCTGAAGATCTAAGCCTTTTTCTGAAAGTAACTGCTTCGTAAATTGAATATTTTCGCCTGTATTTGTTGAGCGGTTTTCTATCAAAATATTTTTTTCAGGAACACCTTTTTGTATTGCAATTTTCGCAAACAAATCAGCTTCACTTTCTGTCCACAGGCTATCAGTCAATCGGCCTAAACCACCGGAAAAAATAAGCAACGGCGCCCAACCTTCAAGATAAAGTTCAGCGGCTCTTTCGGCGACCCTGGTATCATGACTTCCTAACGCCAAAATACAATCAGACTTTACCAAGCTTTGATTTACATGGTGATAATCCCAAATCTTTTTTGCTAAGGAAATGGCTTCTGTTTTTATCATAAGTAACGAATATAAGACGTAAGATTTTTCGGTAAGCACAACCACTATCAATATGATATTTTTTATCGTTACAAAAACAGAAATACTTACTTTTCAAGCTGTTTTTAAAATCATTTCTATATGTCTTTACAACTCAATCGAAACAAGTTTGGTAACGAAGCCAATAAAGGCAATACATTAACCAAAGAAGAAGCCAACCAATTATTGGATGAATGGGTTTTGAATGCACGACTGCGGCTACACATGAAACAAGTCGGAACCTTAATGGGCAGTTGGGCAAAAGACAAAGAAGGTTTGGATGAAAACGATCAATGGCGTTGGGAAATGGCAGGTTTGCTGCACGATGCCGATTGGGACCAATGGCCAGACCAGCATTGCAAAAAGATAATTGAAGAACTGGAAAAGAGAAATGTTGATCCCGACATTCTACATGCTATTGCTTCTCATGGTCCGGCGCATTTTGGCGTAGAGCCGGAGACCAAAATGGATAAAATGTTATATGCATTTGATGAATTAAGCGGTTTAATTCACGCTTACTCTCTCATGCGGCCAAATGGTTATAAAAGCATGGATGTAAAAGGCGTAAAAAAACGGCTGAAAGAAAAATCGTTTGCTGCCAATGTTTCCAGGGATGACATTAATGACGCCTGCCTACGCGCCAATATTGGTTTGGATGAATTGATTGCATATATTATTCCGGTGCAGGCAACTGTTGAAGAGTAAAATTTATTTTTTTTACTTGCCGGAAATCTAAACAATGGAAGACAAAAATTTAGAAAGAGAAAGACTGGTATTTTTCTGCGACGCGGTTGTTGCCATCGCCATTACATTATTGGTGATTGATCTTAAAATTGATCACATAAAAGGTGAGCACCTGACTTTTGCCGATATTCTTCAGCCATGGCATCATTTGCTGGCTTTTCTTCTTTCGTTTGTAAATATTGCCGCCTTCTGGAAGACACATCATTCGTTTTATACACACATCAAAAAAATAGACGAACGGTTTTTGTGGATCAATATTTTCTGGCTTTTCTTTATTGTATTGCTTCCTTTTACCACTTCTCTTGTCAGCAATTATTTTTTTGATACGCCGGCCATTTTTGCTTATAGTTTCAATACGTTTCTTATTACCTGCTTTCAAAACGGCATCTGGGATTATGCAGCAGCGCAGCCAGGCTTTTTGAAAGACGAAACGTTAGACGATTTAACGCGCAGCCGTTTTCGTTTGTATTGTAATCTTGATATGCTGAACGCAGTCATAGCAACGTTTATTTCTTTCTATAGTCCTTTGTTAGCTTTTATTCTTTTGCTTACAAAAACACCAATGTTTATTATGACAATTATTTATTTAAAATGGCGAAAACGAGTTAAGAAAGATTAATCAAAAATCATTTCAATCTTACTTTAATTTATAAGTAAAAAATCTTATTAACTGATTATCAGTATTTTTTAGTTATAAATTCTCTTTTATTGTGAATATTCTGATCCAATCATAATTCATTTTTCTATGTTCCATAAACAGATAATTTTCTTACTGAATCTTAAATCCAGGCTTCTTTTTATTCTTCTATAAATTGCTATTTACAACTGTTTGACAGCAAAAATTACCAATCCTAAATCTCCTTTACCTTTGTGCTATGAAATACCAGGTGGGAGATGATATTATTGTATTGCACAGCAACGAAGAAGGGAAGGTG
This sequence comes from Ilyomonas sp., assembly GCA_965199845.1. Taxonomy (GTDB): domain Bacteria; phylum Bacteroidota; class Bacteroidia; order Chitinophagales; family Chitinophagaceae; genus Ilyomonas. The sequence goes on along the minus strand of CBDATZ010000005.1, from coordinate 327,301 downwards.
ATTGAAATTATGAATGATAAAATGGTTTTAATTGAAGTGCGCGGCGTAAAATTTCCTGCTTATATGGACCAGATTGATTTTCCATATTTCCATCGTTTTACAAAGAAAAATATGGTGCCGGCGGAAACGAAAAAACCAAAGCAGTATATTGACCAGCTACCAAAAGAAAAACAACCGAAAACTGACATCAAAACCGAGCCGGGTGTTTGGATTTCTTTTATTCCAAAATTTGGGTTAGATGAATTTAATGATGAAATTGTAGAGAATTTCAAATTGTATCTGATTAATAGAACTGATTACGGTTATCATTTTGTTTATAAAGAACAAATTCTGGGAGGAAGAACCGAATTCGATTTAACCAATGAAGTGCGTGCCAATAAAGATTTTTACCTGCACGATATTTCTTTTGAAAGTCTAAACGACAGTCCTTTTTTCGTTTTCGAATTTTCGTTATTGAATCCTGAAAAAAAGAAGGCCGATTTTTTTGAAGCGTCTGTAAAAATCAGGGCAAAGCAAATGTTTAAGAAGATAGAAGAAATTAAAGAGAAAAATCTCCCGTCTATTTCCTATCCGCTTTTTGTAGATTATCCTGATAAAGCTGACGAAGAAAAGCTTGAATTGAGCAGTCTCTCAGCCAAAGGCTTCAAAATTTACGATGCTTCCAAAGCGCGACAGAATCTTCCACCGGCTCGTAGTACAGTAGATCTTCATATCGAAAAACTTACCGATAACTGGAAGAACATGAGCAATTTCGAAATTCTTACACTTCAGCTTCACGAGTTTGAAAAATGGTACGATCTCGCAGTTGCGCATCATCTCCCGGAATTCATTGTAATTCATGGTATCGGCGTTGGCAAATTGAAAGATGAATTGCACGAAATATTAAAAACCAAAAGCGAAGTCAAAACATTCATCAACCAATACGATCCACGGTTTGGTTACGGCGCCACGCAGATTTTCCTGCAGTATTGATTTGTTGATTGTATTATGTAGTAAGACTTATGATTATTTATTCATTATTTAATACCTAACATTTAATACAAGAAACCCAACTACTTACCACTTATTACTTACAACATATTACTTTTACCCAAGCTACAAGCCCGCACTATCGCGGTCCCGGTTTATTGGGAACGAGGAAAGTCCGGACAACACAGAGCAACCTACCGGTTAACAGCCGGCTGCTGTGTAATAACAGTACGAGAGAGTGCCACAGAAAATAACTTCCATAATTTATTATGGTAAAGGTGAAAACGCGAGGTAAGAGCTCACGGCGTTTAACAGTAATGTAAATGCGGGTAAACCTTAGGTGCTGTAATGCCACATATAGGTTCGGTTGAGGGCGGCTCGCCCGATGAACCAGGGTAGGCAGCTACATCTTATCAGCAATGATGAGGGAAGATAAATGATAGTGTAAAAACAGAATCCGGCTTATGAGGCTTGTAGTTTTTTTTCAACGGTGATTTGAGTAAAATAATTCTCATTATACGTCAGATAACTTTTTGAATTTTGCTTTTCGTTTTTGAATTCGGGAACAAATCTTTTATCAATTTTAATTCATCTAATTGCTCTTTCACTCTTCTACGCAAAAATTTTTTACATGATTATCGGTAAATAACAATAAGCAAACAGCTTTGCTTTGCTTTTTAAATATTACTCAAAATAAAAAATCATATTAACTTTTTTTATAAGAAATTGAAATTGTAAAGATTGGTTAACTCCAATCTCCCAATTCCGGCAGGTATGGTTTTTCGAATTAAAAAATCCATAATTCATAACATTTTAAAATTTGAATTTTATGGAACAGAACAGTCAAAACAGGCGTTCTTACTCTAACGAGAGAAACACCAATCAGGATCAGGATCGTTATAACCAGGGAAATAACCGTGGCTATGATAATGACAATGATGATTTTAAAAACCGCGGTAACCAATATAACCGCAACAGTAACGATTACAACAGCCAAAGAAATTACGGACAGGATTTTAACCGCAATAATGATGTAAACGACAGCGGCTGGAATAACTGGAGTAACCAATCTTCGTCGGGCAATGATTATGGTCAGAACGACCGAAACAGAAGTTGGGAATCAAATCGAGATAGCCGCGATTACAACCGCAGTTCCAACACCAACCGCGATTTTGATACGTTTAGAAACAGCGGAGATTATGGTCAAAATTCCGACAGAAATTTTGGTAGCAGCCATACCGGACAAGATTTCGGCAGAAGCAATTACAACCAGGAATACGATCGGGATTCCAATCGTTATGGTTATAATAGCGGCAAGTCAAATCAATTTGGCAACAGCGATTTTAATCGTAATCAGGATTACGGACGTTATAATCAATCGCAGGATTATGGCAGACATAATGATTCGGAAAATTACGGCCGCAACCGTAACTATGGAAATTTTGACAACCGCAACAACCCGAACAATCGTAACCAGCAAGGCAATAACGACCGCGGCTGGTGGGACAGAACTAAAGATGAAGTATCATCCTGGTTTGGAGATGATGATGCCGAACGTCGCCGCAAAATGGATGAAAGAAACGAAAACTTTCAATCTCACCGCGGAAAAGGTCCCAAAGATTACAAACGTTCCAATGAACGTATCCGTGAAGATGTAAGTGATCATCTCAGCGATTCTCATGATGTGGATGCTTCTGACATTGATGTAAAAGTTGAAGGCACGGAAGTAATTTTAAGCGGACAGGTAAATACGAGAAATGAAAAACGTCACGCTGAAGATATTGCAGAACGAGTTTCCGGTGTCACCAATGTACAGAATCATTTGCGTGTAAAACAACAACAAAACAATAATACACCGAGTAGCGGTTCTTCATTAACCGGCACTTCAGGAAGCACAGCGACAGGTACGGCTGATAAAGCCAATACGACTACCGGAATGAATGAAAACCAAAGTACGGTTGGTAATACATCTTCGCCTTCTGCATCAACTGATAAAAAATCAGAAACAGAAAGTAACAAGGTGAAACCCGAAAAAGCAAATCTTAGCTAAACAATGTGCTTTGTTAGTTAATATAGAAAACCACAGCAAATGCTGTGGTTTTCGTTTTTTATTTCACGTAAAGATTCATATAACAGTCCGATTTGCAATTTTTCTGTGTTGCCATCGGCTACAACTCCAGTTGATCTTTACTTGCGCCGCTCCATTCAACGTTCTATTATTAATTGAACATTATGCGAATCCATTTGATTTACAAATCCTGAGTATATTGTACAACTAACATATTATACCATACATTTTTCCATGCCTATCTTTACACATTCTTAAAAGACTCAGCCATATGAATAAAAAAGTTGTTATTGTCTCAGCCGTTCGCACGCCAATCGGAAGTTTCGGAGGCGCTTTAAAAGACTTTTCTGCAACGCAATTAGGAGCCATTGTAATAAAAGCCGCTGTAGAAAAAGCCGGTCTGCAATCAACCCAAATTAATGAAGTAATAATGGGCTGCGTATTACAAGCCAATTTGGGCCAGGCGCCGGCAAGACAAGCCAGTATGCTCGCAGGCTTACCCGAAAACGTAATTTGTACTACCATAAATAAAGTTTGCGCCAGCGGAATGAAGTCGGTTATGTTGGCTACGCAAAGCATTTTACTTAGTGATGCCGATATTATCGTTGCTGGTGGAATGGAAAGTATGTCTAATGTTCCCTATTATGCAACCAAACAGCGATGGGGAAATAAATTTGGTGATATTACGATGATTGATGGTTTATCAAAAGATGGATTGACGGATGTTTATAAAGATTATCCCATGGGAAATGCAGCTGAACTCTGTGCCCAAACCTGCCATATCAGCCGGAAAGAGCAGGATGATTACGCTATCGAAAGTTATAAAAGAAGTCAGAAAGCCATCGAAAACGGTTGGTTTACAGAAGAAATTATCCCGCTTTCAATTCCTCAAAAAAAGGGCGAACCAATTTTAATTGCAAAAGATGAAGAACCTTACATTGTAAAATTTGATAAGATTCCTGATCTCAAACCCGCTTTTATAAAAGATGGAACCGTAACGGCGGCTAATGCCAGTACTTTAAATGATGGTGCTGCGGCACTTGTTTTAATGAGTGAAGACAAAGCAAATGAATTACATATTAAACCATTAGCCACAATTCTAAGTTACGCAGATGCCGAACAAATACCGGAATGGTTCACTACTTCCCCATCGATAGCATTACCAAAAGCAATAGAAAAAGCCAATTCAACTTTACATAATGTAGATTATTTTGAAATTAATGAAGCGTTTTCTGTTGTTAGTTTAGCCAATATGCAAAAAATGGGTTTAGATGCTTCGAAGGTTAATGTACGTGGTGGCGCTGTTTCGTTAGGTCATCCGCTTGGTTGCAGCGGCGCCAGAATCCTGGTAACTTTACTTCATATTCTAAAACAAAATAATGGTAAAACCGGGGCAGCCGCTATTTGTAACGGCGGCGGCGGGGCAAGTGCTATGGTAATTGAAGCAGCCAATTAGAAGAAATTAATTATCATTTACTAACAGTTTAGGAAAAGTTTGTACAATCGTATTTTGTACGATGATACAGAATGGTACTTTTGTTCACTTCAAAAATAAAATATGGGTTGGGCAATTTTTATTATTGGTGCTCTTGGCTGGCATATTGGAATGTACGGTATGTTCAAAAAAGCAGGCATCACACCCTGGAAAGCTTTTATTCCCTTTTATAACACCTGGTGTATTGTAGAAAAATGCAATCTTGGTAAAATCTGGTTCTGGCTACAGTTAATTCCGATTGCCGGTCAGTTCATTACCATCTGGATTACCATAATATTCGTTATGCACTTTGGCAAGTTTAATATTTTTCAACATGCTGCCACTGTATTTCTGCCGTTTGTCTATTTCCCTTATTTAGGTTTTTCAAAGCAGGAACGATATAAAGGTCATGAAGTGATGAAACTGTATAAGAAACCGGTTTCACGCGAATGGATTGATGCCGCCGTTTTTGCGATTGTTGCGGCAACGCTTATCCGAAGTTTTATTTTTGAAGCTTATACCATTCCAACGCCAAGCATGGAAAAAACCTTGCTGGTAAATGATTTTCTGTTTGTAAGTAAAATGAGCTACGGCGCCCGCATTCCCCAAACGCCAATAAGTTTTCCATTTGTTCACAATACAATGCCTTTTTCGCAAACAACGCCTTCGTACGTAAAATGGATCCAGATTCCTTATAAACGTTTGCCCGGATTTTCACAAGTCAATAGAAATGATGTTGTGGTTTTTAATTTCCCGGCAGGTGATACAATCATTAACGAACCCGGCTACTTCAGCGAAGTTTTGTATTACGATGTTTTGCGAAAAGATTATCGCGGCAACCGCGATGCGCTAAAAGCAGAACATGATATTTTGGTTCACCCGATGGATAAAACAGACAATTACATCAAACGTTGCGTTGGCATTAGTGGTGATATTCTGCAATTGAAAGATGGAATTCTGTATATAAATAACCAAAAAGCTTTCGTTCCGCCCGGTTCTCAAAACGAATATATTATTGAAACCAACGGCACCGGCTTTTCACAAGATTTTTTGGAGAATGATTTGAATTTTCATTTTGTAACAGAAACTGATCCGCAAAGCGGCCGGGAATATCCGTATGAAAAAGACGGAAATTATAATGAACTGCCCGGCTCTAAATATTTGCTTACACTAACAGGTGAAAATGTAGAACTGATTAAAAAGCAACCGAATGTAAAAAGTATAACGGTTTACACCGATAAAATGGTTGATACCGGAGTTTTTCCTTATGATATAACGAATTATCCCTGGGGACGCGATAATTATGGGCCGGTAACAATTCCTAAAAAAGGAGCCACCATTACACTTACACCACAAAATATTGCCATATATCGTCGCCTGATTGCTACTTATGAACATAATAATCTGGAAGAAAACGGCAATACATTCACAATTAATGGTAAACAAACGAACCAATATACTTTCCAATACAATTATTACTGGATGATGGGCGACAATCGCCATCACAGCCAAGACAGCCGTTATTGGGGTTTTGTACCCGAAACCAATATCGTTGGACGTGCTTCTTTAATCTGGTTTAGTTGGGATAAAGGTCCTCGCTGGAATCGCTTTTTTAAACCTATACATTAATCTTTGGAGCAACAATTTAGCTTTACCTACTCAGTTTTACAATCAGAAAGTGAACTTTCAGAAGCAGACTTACAGTTACTTCTGAAAGCCCGGGAAGCAGCTGCCTTAGCTTACGCACCATATTCCGGCTTTTTAGTTGGCGCTGCTGCATTATTAGTGAATGGAGAAATTGTAACAGGTAGCAACCAGGAAAATGCCAGTTATCCGTCCGGCATTTGTGCTGAGAGATCGCTTTTGGCTACGGCTGCTCAACTCTTTCCCGAAATTGCTATTCATATAATGGCAATTACTTATATCAATACAAAAGGTAAAAGTGAATTTCCGGCTTCACCTTGTGGCTTTTGCCGCCAGGTTTTGGCGGAATTCGAAAAACGGGTACATCATCCAATTCGCCTGATCATTTGTGGATCGGCAGGTCTGGTTTATATTATACCTATTTCCTCTTCTCTTCTTCCACTTGGTTTTTCTTCTGAAAATCTAATATAACTCGGCTTTAATTTTACGCTTTTGCATTTGGCTAAATTTATATTTATTGCATGTATAAATCAAACAAATGGCATTTTTTATGTTATAGATAAATACTTAATTCTAATTGGTAATAGATTAATTCAAATCAATGTTTATCAATTAATTATAACTAAAAATTACTACAAGACTAAAACAAATTATAGAACTCAAATTAAGTTCTTTAATTTAGTTTAAATTCACAAATAATTGCTGTAAATATTTAAAAAACAATCTATAATTAAAAATTATTTAATCCAATAATTTTATTATATTGTAAACTTAGGTAACTATAATAATTAGTAAGACAATTATCAAAAATTTTGCTACTACATATTAATAATAATTTTTTATTAATTTTATGATAATGCAAATCGCAGATCGACTATTATACAGTATTCCAGAATGAATGATAAAATGGATTTTAGTTTCTAAACACACTTTTCAAATTCAATTAACAGAATTGTAATCGAACAATTCGTCGGCGGATTTTCTTTTCTGATTGATAAGTGGATTAATTCAGAAATCTAATTGGTTTGAAGAAAATATATATACTATCAGATAAGATAACTAAGAATGAAAAAACAAGTTTGTTCAACAAAAAATTATATTAAGCTTAAAAGTTAATGAAGGATATTTTTTTATTAAATTCAACTTAACATAAAAAGTATTATTTAATGAACAAAGCTTTGACGTAAGCAAAAGCGTCTGGTAAGTAAGGATTTATTAAAGTGAGCAATGGAATTTTTAGAGGAGTAAATATTAAAGCAGCTTAGGTATGAGTTTATTTAATTCTTTCGCTTCTTCATCAATTGCTACAATTTTTCCTGTCTTGTCTATAAGAAATGAAGTCGGAATTACGGAAACTACCCATTGGTTGGCAACATTTCCACTTTTGTCGTTAACATGAATCCATGACGAAGCATCTTCCTGAATGGCAGATTTCCAGGCGGCTTCATTTTCATCAATCGAAATACCATAAATCTCAAAACCCTTATCATGGTAATTGCTGTACAGTTTTTTCAAACCGGGAACTGTTTGTCGACAAGGGCGGCACCAGCTTGCCCAAAAATCAATCAAAACAACTTTACCTTTTAAAGACGAAAGTGAAATAGGCTGATTATTTACACCGGGAAGTGTAATTTCTTTTTCCATCATTCCAACTGCCGGCTGCGCTTTTATACCAAGACAAAGCAATTGAACAAAAATAAAAAGGAAAAAAATCTTTACAAGTGTCATTTACTTTTCTCCTCTTTTTCATCATCACAGGTTTTTGCGCCACTTACACCCGTTCTATCATATTGGCAGCAAGAATGCAATTTATTGTATGCTTCATTGGAAGCTTTTACATCGCGCGTATCGTGGCCGGCAAGAGCTATTTGTTTTTCAATGGTAAGAAGAGATGTGCTTGCATCATCATAACTTACTTTTAAAATCTGGGTTTCATCGTTCCAGTTTGCTTTGGTGGCACCAGCTTGTTTCGCTGCTTTTTCAATTCGCGCTTTGCAACTTTCACAATTGCCTAATACTTTTACGGTATCTGATTTTGCTTTTGCGGAAGCCTGAATGGAGAAAAAACTGCTTAAGCCGATAAAAAGAACAAGTAAGCTTTTCATTTTAAATGTATTTGAAGTAGCGAGAATCGTATTTATGATTACAAATTTATGTGAAGAAGGTTATCGTAAATGAAATTTAATTCACAAAATTCCACCAAATGCCAAACCGCAGCCAAAGTGCGTTTTGCGGATAATGCGGCGCGGAAAAATTATGGTTTAAAAAACCGAAATCGGTACCATATTTATCCAATGTATTTAGATTTTCGGCACGTATAAAGGCTTTGAAGCTTTTGATTCTAAAATTGAAATACACATTCACGTCTGGCCGGTTGCTCAGCGTTGACGTGTTTTGATAATAGAATTGTCCATTTAGTGGTGTGTAACCATCTGCTTTGTATGGCGTAAAATACCTGATTTCAATACCTGTTGACAGATACAGATTTTTGAAAAAGTTCCCTTCAAAAGCTAACCGGTTTCTTGTATAAACCAAGGGCAAATGCACCGGCGCATTTCCGTCAGATTGTTGAAAAGCAGCTTCAGTGTACCAAAAGAAATGGCGCGACAGACGGAATCTTTTTTCAAGACCGGCAACAATATAATTAAAGAGTGCCGGTTGTTGGCGCAAAGTATAATAATCGTCAAAATACAGAAAATTGGTAACTGCATAATAATTACCATACAACCGTAAGCTCTGCCCGGGCAGAAAAAGATTGGCAGATAGTTTTGAAATATTTGTATTGTTAAACGAGCCATCAGGAATAACCGGGAACGAAGTAATATCCTGGCTTAGTTGCGTCGGGCTTTTATTTACATTCTGAAAGCTTATTTGCAACGAACCCAATTTTTTGCTCAATTGTCTTTGCAAGCTGATATTAAGATTATAATCGCCTAAAAAACTTCCGGCCATATACAATTGTCCTAATGCTTCAATATCCCATTTTTGGTTTTTCGTGCGGTTACGGTATTCGGCAGATGCATAAACATTTGTATAATTCTTTGAATCGCGGTTGGAAAATGTTCCCTGCAAAATTTGCAAATCGGCACTCAAGCGAAGAAACTGCGCAACATTTCTTTTATCGGGAAAAGTAATGATGCTGAATTCATTTGTGAGATCGCTCCATTTATCTCTGAATAATAACGAGTCTTTATTGTTGGCTCCGTAAAATTTATAGAAGTTGATATAAGATGTCGAATCCAGCGCTTCATCGTGATACTCATAAATATTGGAAGAATAAGTAAGCGAATGTTGCAGCCGAAGCCGCGGGTAAAATAAGCGAACCACAGTCGAATCCTGAACGAGAGAATCTTTTTGACCAAAATCGTAATATTGACGGAGATAGATTGTGCTTTCGCGATAATAAGTTCCGATCTGAACTGCACTATTAAAAACGTTGCTGGTGTTTGGCCGAATCCTGTTACCCAATTTTACAGCAGCTTCTACAGGTCCGCTCAACGAAAAATTTTGCAACGAACTGTCTTCTTGCAAGCCACCGTTTTCCGAAGATTTTAGTTTGTTATTCAGGTAGATAAAATACAATCCGTAACGTTTGTTTTTGCTTTGATAATAGCTGCTGATGCGGAGATTATTATGACTTACATTTTGATTTTTGAAAGCGCCCGGCGAACCGATAAACCGGTATTCGAAAGTAAAGTTCAGGTTGTTTTTCCGGTTTTGCGTGTGCATCATATTTACCATTTGCTCTGCGCTGTTTCCAATCATATACGATAGCTCAGTATAAGGTCGCGTTGTTGTAAAAAAACGTGTGCCGCCAATGGTATATCTGTAAATGTCATACGAATGAAAACCGGCATCAAAACCTGGCTGCATATTGGGCGAAAATAAGAGCGAATGTGCCGCATGTCCCAGATTTCCCAAGTAATCATAATACGCCGGAACCGGAAAACGTTGATACCAATCGCTGATTGACGAGTCTAACTTATGTGTTCTTGTCGAATCGAAATAACGATATGAAATGGTAATGGAATCTTCCAACGGGTTGCGATGCACCAGCGAATCTTTTGCGCCGCTTTTGCCAGACGCGCTGTTAAGACCATTCAGCCGGTTTTTTAACTGGTTTATATCCTGCGCACGAACCTGCATTGAAAAAAGCAGTATCAGTAAAATAAAGAATGCAATAATTTTATACATGCTGCCGGCAGATACGAAAAAGTGCAAAGTAAATGGAAAGCTCTAAACGAAAAGATAATTCGGGGAAGGGTTTTCATTTTGCTATATTCAGCTTTGCAGCAAACCATCTTTCATGTGCAAAACGCGGTCGCTGTTTAAGGCGAGTTCTTCGTTGTGTGTAACAATCAAAAATGTCTGCTGAAACTCATCGCGCAGCTCTAAAAATAACTGATGAAGTTCCTTCGCGTTGTTACTGTCAAGATTACCGGTCGGTTCGTCGGCAAATACAATAGCAGGATTGTTAATCAGCGCGCGCGCAACGGCTACACGTTGTTGTTCACCGCCACTTAGCTCCTGCGGTTTATTGTTCAGGCGTTTATCTATACGCAACGTGGTAAGTAATTTAATAGCATGTTCTTCTACATCTTTTCTTTTTCGGCCGGCAATCCAGCCCGGAATACACACATTTTCAAGTGCTGTAAATTCGGGAAGCAAATGATGAAACTGGAAAACAAAGCCAAGCTGACTATTTCGGAATGAAGCCAGCGCTTTATCTTTCAGGTGCGTTACAGAATAACCGTTTAACGAAATTTCGCCGCTGTTAGGCGTATCTAACGTACCCAGAATATGCAGCAGCGTACTTTTTCCCGCCCCAGAAGAACCGGTGATAGAAACAATTTCACCTTTATTAATTTGCAGGCTCACTCCTTTTACAACCTGGATAAGACCGTACGATTTATGAACATCCTTCGCAGTAAGCATATAGTTGCAAACGTAAAATAATAATCCATTTGTTAATAATAATTTACGTTGCTATGAGTTTGTGTATTTGGATTTTCGCGCGTAACTACTACATTTGCAAAAATTTTAAAGGCTTTTATGTTTTGGACTCTTGAATTAGCCAGCTATCTTGAAGATGCGCCCTGGCCGGCAACCAAAGATGAATTGATTGATTATGCAATCCGTTCCGGCGCCCCGATTGAAGTGGTAGAAAACCTGCAGGAACTGGAAGATGAAGGTGAAGTATATGAAAGTATAGAAGACATTTGGCCGGATTACCCCAGCCAGGAAGATTTTATGTTTAATGAAGACGAATACTGATTCCTGTTTCTAACATATTTACGAAAGCTGTTTTACCATAAAACAGCTTTTTTGTTTTTATCTTTTGCCTTTCTATTTACCTTTTATTTATTACGAACATGAATCAATTTGTTATCCGCGCATTTGATTATATTGATGAGGAAGCTTTCAACCGGAGAATGGTCGTTCGCGAGCAACATCTCACCAGGATGAAAGAAGAAAAAGCCAAAGGTGTTTTTATTTTAGGAGGCGCTTTGCTTGATGAAAATAAAAAGATGATTGGCTCTGTTATCATTTTATCATTACCGGATGAAGAAAGCGTGGCAAACTGGATTCAGCAAGACCAGTATGTAACAGGCAAAGTCTGGAATGAAATCAGCATCTCTCCTTTTCGCGTCGCTGATGTGTAAAAATAATTCACCCAAATTGTAAATAAAATCAACATTGTTTTTCTTATCTTAGATTCTGTTTACGATTGCTATATCAATTTATGTATCTCACCTGAATTCTCTGATATGTCTGTGAAAATCATCTTTTCTACGTTGCTGATTTTGGGTTTGATTCCATCAGCTATTGCTCAACTTACCGGTCCGCCAAGTATGACCACGGCGCAAGGAAACTTTGGTCAGTTTCTTTCGCGGTCTCAACTAAAAGCCACTACAGCTATGGCTGATAAATCGGCGGCGGGTTTTTCTTTTAATAACGAAGAAAATACAAAAGGCACACGTTTTCTGTTTAATGATTGGGTAAAAGGCGATAGCCTTATGACGAAAGATGGAAGCAAAATGAATGTGAGTTCTTATTTTTTTAATTACGATAAACTGAACGACGATTTGCTGGCTTCGGAAGATAAAAAAAATATAATTGCTATTGGTGCCGAAGGCATTCAATCATTTGCTTTGGCAAGCAACAATCGCCAATATAATTTCGAGCATATCAATACAATTGATTCAACAAAATTTTTCCTGGCGCTTGTTAAAAACGCAGAAAAATATTCGCTGTATAAACAAATAGAAGTGAAATTTGTACCATTAAATTACAAAAATGATGGCATGATTGAAACCGGAACGCGTGAGAATGAATACAAAGATGAAAGCCGTTATTATATTGTGATGCCGGATAAATCGTTCCGGCTTGTTGTTATGAAACCAAAAGTCTTAAAAGACATCCTGATTAAAGATAAAGACAAAGCCAGCCAATATATAAATGATCACGGCGAAGAAGAAATTAACGAACATTTTTTAATGGGTCTCGTAAATTATGTAGATAAATAATTAATTGTTCTATTTATCTTATTGCGCATTTCGAACAGCTATTGATGTTACCTGCCGAATCATTCGCGCATGTATTTTTTCGCCGGTAGAAATAATTTGATAAGGCGCTGCATTTGTTGGTAATGGCTTTCCGTCTTGTTCATCAGCCAAAATCATTTTCTTTTGCGATAGCACAGAATCTATTTCAGCAAGTGCATATACAACGCTGTAATTGTCTGCCGCTGTTATCAATATATATTTGCTTACTGTTTTTTTCTTAGCTGAATCTCCTAAAGACACGCCGGCTTTTCGTAATAATAATGGTAAATCTATTCCACTGTAACTATGCACTTTTTCATCATGCGCTTTCACGTCTAAAGTTGTATGCGGTAAGGCTTTTGACATCGGCTTGCGTAAGTGTAATGGCTTTGTTTTCTTCATTTGTTTATTTTTAAAGATGTGCTAATTGTTTGAGCAATAAGAATAAGAATGAAGAAAAATGAATAAAAATAAAAGCCGGAAATACTTTTTAGATAACACTTCATAAGTATATATTATTTGTGCAATTTAATATAGAACCAATGAAGACCAAAGTGAATTTTATTGTGATAAATCTTTTCAAAAAAACAAATAAAAATAAGGTTAACAGAAAACAGCAGGCAAACTTTTTGCGTTTATAATGGGAAATCCATTTTTAAAAATTTTCATACCAGAACAACAATATGAGCATTATTAAAATCAGTATCATTTTTAGTGGTATTTTATTGTGTTTTTATCCTGCAAACAATTAGAAGCTAATACCGTGGCAACCCCTGAAAAAGCGACAGCGTCCGCGCCGGCGAAAGACTCTGACATCTTAGCAGAAAAACCGGTTATCAATGTTATAGATACTGTATTGTTCGATTCGTTACAGATGCACTTATCGGGCAATCGTAAGACGGATGCCTGGCCGGTAAAAACAGAATATCCGTTAGCCGGCGCCATTTTACCGTATAAAAGAATCATAAGCTTATTATGGGAATTTTTATTCAAAAGGAATGGGAATTTTAGGTGCGTTGCCCGAAGATGAAGTATTGCAAAAATTACAGGACGAAGCCAAACGTTGGCAGGAAGCCGATTCGGCGATTCCCGTGCAAACAGCTATCCATTATATTGCAGTTACTGCGCAACACGATCCGGGAAAAGGAAACAAATATCGTATTCGTATGCCCGCTTCTCAAATACAGAAAGCGATTGATATGGCGGGTAAAATAAACGCAATCGTTTTCTTAGATGTGCAGACAGGACACAGCCGTTTGCAGGAAGAATTACCGCCATTGGAAGCGTTCTTAAAAATGCCGAATGTTCATCTTGGGCGTTGATCCGGAATTCTCGATGAAAGGCGGTCAGGTGCCATCTTCCGTTATCGGAACACTCGATGCGGCTGATATAAATTATGCTTCACAATTTTTGGATTCACTTGTGACAAAAAATAATTTGCCGCCGAAGATTTTGGTCGTGCATCGGTTTTACAAAAGGTATGCTCACGCGTTATAAAAATATCAAAACAAATCCGGATGTGCAGATTGTTATTGATATGGATGGCTGGGGTTTTCCGGCAAAGAAAAAAACAAGTTATCAAACAGCTATAACCAGCGAGCCGGTTCAGTTTACGGGCTTTAAATTGTTTTATAAAAATGATGTTGCCGGCAACTCACGCATCATGGAACCAAAAGAAGTTTTAAGCTTATATCCCAGCCCGGTTTATATACAATATCAATAAATTTTTTGAAAGAATAAGCTTGTGGGAATAAATGACATTTCTGATAATTCCGTTGAAGATCATTTGCAGATCTGCTAACTATCTTTCATTATGGCACAACTTTTTAAGTTTATAATGATTCATAAACCTTAAAATTTATTTTATGGAATCTAAAAAAGTAGTCCTCTCATTTCTCGATGCGCTTAATGCAGAAGACTTCACAAAAGCAAGAACTTACATAACAGATCATCTTTATTTTGATGGTGTTATGGGCAAGAGAAACGGCGGTAATATTTATATTGAAGACATGAAAAAAATGCTTTTCAAATACGATATTCAACAGGTGTTTGAGGAAGGAAATACGGTTTGTGTTGTGTATGATATTAATATGAGCGGAAAAACAATTTTTACTATTGGGTTGTATGAATTGGAGGACGATAAAATAAAAAAGATACGCGTTGTATTTGATCCGCGACCGATTTTATAATAAACATTTTTAGTTTCAGTTTGCCTTTATGAAAACAGCGTATGATAAATCAAATTATCATACGCTGTTTTCTTTATAAAATGTATTGTTTATTGTTTTGCCTGTTGCTGGCTGCTTGTTTCCTGCAGCATTTCTTTTACAGCGGCTTCCAACTGGTCGTCTTTACCAGATAAGAAATCTTCGTAAGGAAGTTTTACTTGTATATCCGGATTCACCTGCAGGTTTTCTGTTGGTCTGCCTTCTTTGCCAATTGTAGCAACCATAGGAATACCAAACACAATTGTCGGGTCTATTTGCGATTCCCACCATACGGCAGTTCCGGTTCCGGCACCGGCATACCAATCAGCTTACCATCGTTGTTTTGCTTGTACACGTATGGAAAAATAAATGCATCGCTGTAATTACTTTCGCTCATTAAAACGCAGCTTGGTTTCTGCCACTTTCCCATTGGTTCTCCGCCTTTTAGCAGGTTACCTTGCGGCGCAAATTTTAAATACGTTTTACCGGTTAAAAAAGAATTCAGATCATCGTGAAGCCAGCCGCCGCCATTGAAGCGTGTATCTACAATTAATGCCTGCTTTTCCATGTTCTCGCCCAATGCTTTATCGTACACTTCACGGAGGCTGGCATCATCCATTCCTTCCACATGCACGTAGCCAATTTTGCCACCACTTAATTTAGCCACCATGTCGGTTTCTTTTTTTACCCAGCGTTTGTACATCAAATTACTTTCGGCGCCTGCCGTAATGGGTTTGATGACTTCTTCAAACGTAGATTTTGTTGCCGGATTATAAACAGGTAAGCAGTGTATTATCGCCGGCTTTACGGTTTAAATATTTTGCCCAGTCAACCGTATCTGTAACCGGCGCGCCGTCAATTTTTTGGATGATGCAACCGCCCGTAATTTTACTGGTGGCTTTATCTGCCGGGCCGCCCGCCATTACTTCACTTATTTTTAAGCCTGAACCGATGTAAGTTTCATCGTACAATAAACCAAAGAAGGCGTTACATCAGCCGGTCGGGTTTTGCGGACGATAACGGCCGCCGGTATGTGAGGTATTCAGCTCGCCCAGCATTTCACTGAGCAATTCCTGAAAATCGTAATTGTTGCTGATGTGAGGAAGAAATTTAGCATACGCCTGTTTGTAATAAGGCCAGTCAACGCCCTGCATTTTCGGATCGTACAGTTTTTCTTTGGTCTGCCGCCAAACATGATCAAAAATATACTGGCGCTCAGCGGCTGCGTATTCAATACCATTTCACCATCAATAGCAACAGGCGTAATTTTTCCGTTATCGGCATTCACCTGAACCAATCTGCCACGGCATTGCTGACAAACAAATTTTTGCCATCATTGCTGATTTCAATGCCGCTTGGCGTACCGCCGAGCTTTGCCAGATATTTTGGTTTCCTTGGTGCGCGGTTCTGTTACCCACAAATCGTAACCTTTTTCAAATTTGCAGACTAAATAATATAACTTTGCTGGCATCGTTGTTCAGCACATAATCGGAAATGGAAGAACTATTGATTGTTAAGTTTGACAATGCGCTGATCTAAATTTTGCAGATCAAGTTTAAGCAACGTATCTTTTTTTGGCGTTGCTTTCTTTCTTACCTGCATCTGAAGAATCGGTTCTTGGCTTTATCTTTTCCTTCTTTCCACAACTTATAATCATCCTCACTTAGATGTGTACTGATCGTATAAATCTTTATCGAAGAAAACCGCGTACACGTCAAACTCGCTGCTGCCCTGGTTGGCAAGCGATTTACGACCTTCTTTATTAGAAAGCCACGTCATTATTTTGCCACCCTAAAAACCATTTGCTGTTGATTCTCGCCAAAGCCGCTGTTGATAGGATACATACTGGTATCTTTTACAGCATCAATCAAAGCCGTATTGGAAGAACCAAAATATCCTTTTGAGTCGTCACTCAAAATGTATTTGCTGTCGGGACTCCAATGAAAATCCCAGTCGCCATCGCTGTAAGAATAGTTATGACCTTCGGGCAATAAGGTTCGTGTTTTTTTAGAAGCGATGTTATATACTTTGAGAATATTGCGGTTCTCAATATAACCGATCTCTTTTGCCATCAGGCGAAAATCTCGGCTGATATTCTTCGGCAGAAGTTGCTACTACCGGCTCTTCTTTTAAAACAGTTGCGGTAAAGAAATACGGTTCATCGGCACGAACAATTGTGGTTTTATATATGTCCCAGTTATCGTTTCTTTCTGCGGCATATACCAATGTTTTTCCATCGGGCGACCATTGCACCATACGCTCCTGTTGCGGCGTATTGGTAATGCGTTTTGTTTGTCCGCCGTCAACGGCTGTTACAAAGATTTCACCGCGTGTTACAAAAGCAATTTCTTTTCCGTTCGGATTCAGCGCAAACTCAGTCGTATTGCCGTTTACAGGCGCATTTTTTCTCAACGCCAGCTCTGCCATCATTCAAAATCTGAATGGCAACTTTTTGTGGCTGATTGCCTTCTTTCAAAGTATAAATTTCACCATCATAAGTAAAGCAAAGTGTATTGTCGTTTGAAACGCTTATATGACGAACCGGATTCTTTGTAAACGAGGTTAATTGCTGTTCAGCCATTTTATTCCAGCACCGGCGTTTTGAAGATATTCTGCGAACCGTTTTTTTCACTCAGATAATATACATATTGATCGTCATGAGAGAATACAGGTTCCCGGTCTTCGCCATTAAAACCACTTAGTTGCCTGTACGTATTTGCTTTTACATCCATCAGCCAGATGTCTTTGGTAACGGAAGATGTATGATGCTTGCGCCATTCATCTTCGTAGCCTTTGGTATCCTGGAAAACAATCTGCGTAGCGTTGCTATTATAATGTGCGTTTTCCATACCAGCGGCGCTAATCAATATAGATCTTCCGCCCGTAACCGGAACTTTATATACATTTCTAAACAATTTAATACTGAAACGAACGCTTTCTGCCGGTGCATTTCGCGCACTTCCGAAGATTACATTTTTATCATCGGGCGTAAAATCGGTGGGATAATCGGCTGCGCTGTTGTAAGAAAGCCTTACCGGCGTGCCACCGGTTGCAGGCATCACAAACACATCAAAATTGCCGTACCTATCGCTGGCAAAAGCAATGGATTTTCCATCGTGACTCCAAACCGGCATCATATCCTGCGCTTCGTGAATGGTTAACGGCATCGCAACGCCACCCGTTGCAGCTACCGTATAAATATCGCCTTTATAACCAAACGCAATGGTTTTGCCATCCGGCGATATAGCGGGATACCGCATCCACAAAGGTGTGTTTTGAGAAAATGCGGTTGTTGAAAAAATGAGTACTGAAAAGAGTGAGAAAAGCTTTGTTAGTTTCATAAAGTGAGTAAATAAAGAATAAAGATAAGTACAGCAAAAATTGAGATGATAAAATTCTGCTATGCTTTTAAAAGTTTGGATGAACGGATGATGAAAAAATCAATAGAGTAGGGTTCCTGATATTGATTTATATTGTTGTTCTGAATCTGCTTTTGTTATTGATTTGTAACAAAGCAAAAGCTGAAACAATAGACCTTTCTATCCGGTAACTTTTTGCATATTTGATTTTAAAATGATCTGCCTTGACATCAACCGATAAACTTCAACTCTTAACGCCGTTCTTTTGTGAACTGGAACTGATTCAGCCATTGGAAGATGAAGTTAAAGCCAGCCTGATAGAAAAATTCACCATTATAACGGTTGAGAAAGAAATGATTCTTTTATCGGAAGGCGAAGTTTGTAAATATGTCTGGGTTGTTTTAGACGGGCTTATCCGTTCTTTTCATTATGTAGGCGAAACTGAGGTTACATCAAGTTTGATGAAGCCGCATCACACCATCATTTCCATTGCAAGTTTTCACACGCAAAAACCGGCTTTTGAAAGTCTGCAGGCATTACAACATTCCGTATTAGCCCGAATACATTTTGAGCAATTAGAAAACCTGTATCAACAATTTCCATCACTTAATTATTTAGGCAGAAAGCTTACGGAACAATATCTTTTTATGATGGAAAAAAGATTGTATTTATTGAGAAAGCAAAAGGCGATAGATAAATACAGATTTTTCTTAGAAGAATATCCGAATCTCGTAAACGAAATCTCTTTAAAATACATTGCTTCTTTTTTAGGCATCAATCAGGAAACACTGAGCCGCGTCAGAAATAAAATACGATAAGCATTTTTTGACTTTTGTCAAAACTTCTTCTCAATACAAGTATCAACTTTATACAAGCAATCTGATCACGGTTGCTAAAACATTGTTGTACCAATCAATCTATTCTCCATGAAAACTAATCTTGCCATTTTTGCTGTTGTTCTTTTGTTGCTGTCAAACAGTTGTAAAAAAGATGATCATTATAGAGATAATTTACCATATTATCAATTTACCGATGACGATAAAACAAAATGCCTGATAACTAATTATATTGAAGGCAAAAATATAGTTTATAAAAATCAAAAAAATGATGAAATTAAGTTTAAAATCATTACTTCTCAAAGAGGGCAAGCTGTATATTCGACGGGTACCTTTTGGGGTAGTTATGTAGCAAAAGAATTTTATTACGACAGACAACAAATTGAATTACAAACAGGAGAGTCATTGCCGCTTTATGAAATTCTTTTACAACGTTATCCTTTTGATTCAAACTATAATATTTATCCCAATGTTGAGGAAGTACCTACTTTCAGGGGATATATAACTTTTCCAGCCTGGAATGTTTACCCCGATACAGTATCCCTTGACAAATCAATTCGTATTAATTTTGATTTGCCGATTACAACTAAAACAATTAATGGAAAGACATATTCAAAAGTGCTCCTTATCCAATCTGGCAGTACACAAACATTAGAAGCTGGCGCTGTTCCGGGCGGTCTTCCTCAGAACGTAAATAAAATTTACTACGATGAAAATTATGGCATTATCGAATTTGATGACGTGAACGGAAACCTTTGGCAATTGCAGTAAAAATTAAGCATCAAATCATTTTTCATTAGCCATTTATATTCTTATGTTCGCGCCTACTTATTACATTTCAATTTGCGTTTACATTCATGAATACAGGCGAACAAAAGATAGCTGTTGCAAAAACAAAACAACATTTTGAAATCTTAGATGGCTTGCGTGGAATTGCAGCGCTTGGCGTTGTGATTTTTCATTTTATGGAATGGGTATATTCGGATTACAGTAAAAATTTTATCGGGCATGGATTTTTAGCGGTTGACTTTTTTTTCTGTTTATCAGGATTTGTTATTGGTTACGCGTACGATGATCGCATTGCAAAAATGGGCGCAAATGAATTTTTTTTATCGCGGTTAATACGGCTTCATCCGTTAGTCATATTTGGTTCTGTATTAGGGTTAATTGGTTTTCTTCTCGATCCGTTTGCAAGTGTCGCAGCGTTGTATAGCGCAGGAAAAATCGCTGTCGTATTTCTTTGTTCCATTTGTTTAATTCCTTATCCTGTTATGCAGGAACGAGCATTTAATCTATTCAGTTTTAACGCACCTGCCTGGTCTTTGTTTTGGGAATACATAGCCAACATTGTGTATGCTTTCATACTCTACAAAATAAGCCGTCGTTATTTATTTCTTTTAATTCTGATTGCAGCTGTCATTCTTAGCCTGGTTAGTTTTCGCGCGGGAAACCTATTAGGTGGCTGGAGTGGAGGTACTTTTTGGGATGGCGGCGCACGTGTGTTTTATTCTTTTTTAGCCGGTTTATTGGTGTATCGTTTTAACTGGATTATAAAAAACCGCTTTGGTTTTATCGGTCTTGCTATTTTACTTTCACTGGCATTTGTAATGCCTTATTTCGCCTCGAACCAAATTGCCGAATTGTTTGTGGTACTTTTTTATTTTCCGCTGATTATTTCATTGGGTGCCGGTGCTTCGTTAGCGCCTTCTTTAAAAAAGCTGTGCCGTTTTTCCGGAGCCATTTCATACCCTTTATACATGACGCATTATGGCGTCATCTGGATTTTTGGTAACTATTATACAAGTCATAAACCAAACACAAATCAGTTACTTTTTACAGTAGTGATAACAACCATTTTATTAGTTGGATTTGCTTATCTGGTAATGAAGTTTTATGATATTCCGGTAAGACGATATTTAACCAATAAAAGAAAACAAAGACTTCTCAAACAGTCAGTTTCTTCAATACAAGTTTTATAAAGAAACAATCACACTTCTTATTCAGTAATATTGTTCGATGATTCTGATTCCTTCATACCTGCAAAAAGGCGATACAATTGGTATTGTTTGTCCATCTGGTTACATGCCGTTAGAAAACATGCAAACTTGTTTTGAAGTTTTGCAGCAATCGGGATTTACTATAAAAAAAGGAACGACGTTAGGCACGCATTTCAACTATTTTTCCGGCACCGACGAAGAGCGTTTACATGACATGCAGGAAATGTTGAATGATGACAATATAAAAGCCATTTTGTGTGCCCGCGGCGGTTATGGATTGAGCAGAATAATTGATAAAATCAATTTTGATAAATTCGTAATGAAGCCAAAATGGATTATCGGTTATAGCGATATTACGATTCTTCATTCGCACATTTTCCAGAATTATAATATCGCTTCTTTGCACTCACCAATGGCAGGCGCTTTTAATGATGGCGGCAGTGAAACAGAATATGTACAATCGTTGCTGAAAGCCTTATCAGGCAAGACTTCTATTTATCATTGCGAAGCAAACAAATACAACAAACCTGGCAAAGCAGATGGCGAGTTAATAGGTGGAAACTTATGTTTATTAGCGCATGTAATTGGTTCAAAAAGCAGTATTGATACAAACGATAAAATTCTGTTTATAGAAGATGTTGGCGAGTATATTTATAATATGGACAGGATAATGATTCAATTGCAAAGAGCCGGTAAATTAGAGAATCTCGCAGGATTGATTGTCGGATCTTTTACAGACATGAAAGACACAGTTATACCATTTGGCGAATCTGTTTACGATTCCATTTACGATAAAATAAAAGATTATTCTTACCCGGTTTGTTTCCATTTTCCGGTTGGTCACGCAACTGAAAATTATGCGTTAAAACACGGTGTTTTGCACACGCTGGAAGTAACCGAAAACAGAGTTATTCTTACAGAAAAAAGTTGATCACAAACACGCCGATTAATCCAACCACAGAAACAATGGTTTCCATAATAGACCACGTCCTAATAGTATCTTTCAAAGATAAATTGAAATACTCTTTGAACATCCAAAAGCCCGGATCGTTTACATGAGAAAACATAAGACTTCCCGCACCGGTCGCCAGCACCATTAAAGCCGGGTTTACGCCGGTTGTTGCAATAAGCGGCGCAACAATACCAGCTGTGGTTAAACCCGCAACAGTAGCCGAACCTACCGCCACACGTATCAGCGCGCTGATGCTCCACGCAAGTAATAACGGATGAACCGAAGTATGGCTTAATCCGCCAACAATCTGACTGCTGATTCCCGTATCTGTCAGCACTTGTTTTAATGCGCCGGAACCACCAATAATAAGTATAATCATCGCTACATCTTTCACCGCCTCACCAAGTGAAGACATCACAGCGCCTATCTTTTTACCACCATGAATACCTAACGTAAATGTGGCAAACAATACGCTGATAAGCATTGCCATAACCGGATCGCCAATAGTTTTTATAAAAGTTATGAAGGCATTTTGTTGTGGCGCGATATACGTAACAAAGGAACTTACACTGATTAAAATAACAGGAAGAAAAGCAGCCAGGATGCTGATAAATAATCCAGGTAATTTTTCTTCTTCCATATCCTGCGAAGCGAATGCCTGCAAAGGTTTGTTTGTATATTTTTTTAGCGTCTGCGCGTAAACCGGACCTGCCAAAATAATAGCTGGAATCGCAATTAAAAAACCATACAATAACGTTACGCCCATGTCTGCATGAAACTGTTGTATCAAAGCAACCGGCGACGGATGCGGCGGCAAATAACCATGTGTAACAGAAAGTGCCGATAAAGCTGGCAAACCAATATAAACAGCCGGAATTTTATATCGCGCTGCAATGGTTATAACTAAAGGAACAGCCAATACAAAAGCGACATTGTAAAACAACGGAACGCCGATAATAAAGCAGGTAAGTACCAGCGCCCATACAATATATTTTCTACCAAAGGCATTGATTAATCCGGATGAAATGCGGAGTGCCGCACCACTGTCGGCTACTATTTTACCAAGCATCGCGCCTAAGCCAATAATGATAACAAGGCTGCCCAACAAATCGCCGATTCCTTTTTGAATTGAAGTTACTACAGCGCTCGTTGTTAATCCACCCAATATACCAATCAAAAGGGAAACAATCAGGAAAGCCAGGAAGGCATTGAAACGTGCCCACGCAATTAACAATACAAGCAATACAATGCCACCAATCAATAAGAGATAAGACATGCGATAAAGATAAAAGAAATAAGAATCAAGTTTTAAGGGAAAGAATCAAGAGACAAGAATCAAGTTTCAAAATACAAAGAAGAAATATCAAGAGAAGAAATACAATTTGAACTGAACTTTGCAATCAGATAAATCAACCAAAACTCATCAGGTTTTTATATTGCTTTCAGGCTTTGACTTTCTTATAACCACTCTTTTGGATGCAAACAGGCTTGTAATAATTTATCTTCTTCACTGCCGGGCTGCGGCTGAAAATTATATTCAAAACGAACGGTTGGCGGCAAACTCATCAATATACTTTCAATACGACCATTGGTTTTTAAACCAAATAAAGTGCCCCTGTCATGAACCAGATTGAACTCTACATAACGTCCGCGCCTTATCTCCTGCCAATGCCTGTTTTGTTCGTTATATAACGTATTTTTTCTTTTATTTACAATAGGAATGTATGCTTCTAAAAACCCGTAGCCACAGGCTTTGGCAAGGTTCATCCAGAACGCTACATCTTGCTGTTGTTCATCTGGTTTTTTATAATCGTAAAAAATACCGCCGATGCCGCGCCGTTCATTGTTGCGATGCGTGTTTACAAAATAGTTATCACAGTGTTTTTTAAAATCGGGATAAAAGCTTGCATCAAAAGAATCCAGTACGTTTTTATAGGTCTGGTGAAAGTGAATGGCATCTTCATCAAATAAATAATAAGGCGTTAAATCGGTGCCACCGCCAAACCATCTGTCTGTCACTTTATCTTGTTCATCATACAGCTCAAACATGCGGTAATTGGCGTGAACGGTTGGCACAAACGGATTCACCGGATGAATCACCAAACTCAGACCGCAGGCAAACCATTTGGCGCCGTCAATTTGTAACTGTTTACGCATCGGTTCCGTAACATCACCAAATACAACAGATGTATTAACGCCGCCTTTTTCAAAGACGTTTCCGTTTGCAATCACTCTTGTTTTGCCGCCTCCGCCTTCGGGTCGTTGCCACGCATCTTCTGTAAAACGAGCTTTGCCATCGCAGGATTCTAACGCAGCGCAAATGTTATCTTGTAATGTATGAATGAATTGAATCCAATTATCCTTGACCAAAATTGATTTTGATTTGTTTGATCTGCAAAGAAATAAAGTAAGATATGAATTACGAAGAAGTCTTTGTGACTTTGTAGTATTTGTATTGATAGAAATAAACCGATTATATTTTGAACTCAGAACGATAACAATTCGGTTACTTCGAAAATTTGCGTAAGGAACAAAAATGTTATCGTCGCTTATAATATAAACTTCTCTTTAAGAAGGTAAAATATTATATGTTTTCATTGATTACGGAAGAAGATGTTGTAACGACTTGCGGGTTTGCATCAACTGGCATTTCTTTCTTCGGAAAAAATCTTTTTTGCCACAATAACATTGCAATCACACCAACCGAAATAGAAGCATCTGCGAGGTTAAAAACCGGGCTGAAAAATTCAAAATCTTCGCCGCTCCAAACCGGGAACCAGGATGGAAAATGTGATTGAATCAGCGGAAAATATAACATATCAACTACTTGTCCGTGCAGAAAGCCGGCATAACCGCCACCTGGTGGAAACATAACAGCAATGTTGCGGGCAAAATAGTCGCTGTTGTTAAAAATCATTCCGTAGAACATACTGTCTATCAGGTTTCCGGCAGCACCTGCAAAAATCAAAGCTGCACAAAGAATAAAACCAGGATGATATTTTTTCCTGATAATACTGCGCAGATAAAATACACCCAGAATAACAGCTACCAAACGAAATAAGGTAAGTATGATTTTGCCCCAGTCGCCACCAAATTTCCAGCCCCACGCCATACCCGGATTTTCAACAAAATGCAACCGGAAAAAACGACCGAGCACATTATTCTCTTCACCCAGATAATAATGCGTTTTGATATAAACTTTCAGAACCTGGTCGGCTAAAAGAATAAGTATAATAAGTGAAGCAATTTGCCAGCCTTTCTTCATGTAACAGTTATAATTGATTGCGAAGATAAAATTTTTGAGGATTGCGGCTGTCTGCCGCGCCATGTTGAATGTTAAAAGTTGATGAAGGCAGGTTTTACTTTAAACATAAAACCCGATGGCATGTTTCATGTTTAGTAAATAAAAAAATTATGAAAAAGCTTGTTTATGTGATGATGTCGTGCATTGTTATGATATCAGCTTATAGTTGTTCTTCCGGGCATTATGTTTCGGCACAACCCGAAACTGTTGTTGTTACAAGACCCACCGCGCCAGGTCCCAATTATATTTGGGTTGACGGAGGTTATTACTGGCACGGCGGCAGATACGTTTCGCGTCCGGGTTATTGGTCACGCCCGAGAACTGGCAGAACCTGGAATAACGGCGGGTGGCAACATTCTAACCGAGGTTATTACTGGCGTCGTGGCGGCTGGAGATAATCCTCTTTATTTTTCAAGTAAAGAAGTATCAATTATATATGCCTCGGTTTCTGCCAAAGAAGCCGGGGCATTTGTATCGTCTATTGTTAAAGCGAAGTATTTTGTTGTGATGGAAGGAAAAGTTAAGATGCGTTTTCTGCCAATGGTTGTGCCATCAATACGTTTGATAACCGCGCCGTTATCATCATAAAAAGATAAATGAAAACCTGCGACAGACTGACCTTTCAAAAGAAATTCTTTTAGTAACACACAATTCATTTCAGTTTCTTTTGCAAAACTGACTTTGACAGAATCAGCTTGCTGTAGCGTAATAAAACTCTTGTCGTTACCATCGGTAAGTTGTGCAATTTTTTTATCAGAAAGCGTCGCAACGGCTTGCTTACAGAGATTATTTTTGAAACTTTCTTCTCTTAATTTCCGGAAACCCACCAGCGCAGCCGAATCGTAAGAAGTAAATAAACCTCGTCTGTCGGGCGGAACATTCAACAACAGCGAAGCTCCTCTCCCAACCGATTTGAGGTATAAATTAAAAAGCTGTTCAGGCGTTTTTACCGCCGTGTCTTCGGCAAGATGATAAAACCAACCGGGGCGAATGCTGACATCACATTCAGCCGGAACCCAGGCTTTGCCATAACGGTTGCCTGTATTCAAAGTATCTTGTGACGGAGCGCCAAGACCGGGCGTAAAGCCAGCCGTATCTAAGGTGTTCCAGTTGCTTTCGCCGGCAATACCTTTCTCATTTCCAACCCAACGAATACCAGGACCAATATCGCTGAACACAGCCGTTGCGGGCGCAATGGTTTTGATTGTTTTTCTGAATAAATTCCAGTCGTAAACCTGCTTCTTGCCGTTTGGACCTTCGCCATTGGCGCCATCCCACCAAAATTCAAAATAAGGTCCGTAACGGCTTACCACTTCTTTCATCATATTAACGAACACTTCGTTGTAAGAAGGCGTTCCGTATTTCGGATGATTGCGATCCCA
Source organism: Ilyomonas sp. (assembly GCA_965199845.1). Taxonomy (GTDB): domain Bacteria; phylum Bacteroidota; class Bacteroidia; order Chitinophagales; family Chitinophagaceae; genus Ilyomonas. Next base: position 300,564 of record CBDATZ010000005.1, on the reverse strand, counting down.
CGGCGAAAGATAAACGCCCATCTTCAAACCATATTCTTTACAAGCATCAGAGAGTTCTTTCAATACATCTCCTTTGCCGTTTTTCCAGCCGCTTTCCCTTACGGTATGCGTGCTGTATTTGCTTGGCCACAAACAAAACCCGTCGTGATGTTTGGCGGTTATAATTAGACCTTTTGCGCCGGCGGCTTTGGCTATGCGGCACCATTGTTTACAATCGAGTTGCGACGGATTAAAAACTTCTTCTTTTTCACTTCCCTTTCCCCATTCCAGGTCGGTAAATGTATTGGGACCGAAATGAACAAACAGGTAATATTCCATTGCGGAATGCTGCTGTTGTAAAGGCGATGGTTTGGGACGATTGGCAACCTGCGAAAAAGCTGTTGATATACCGAAAATACAAAGCAACAAAAGCAAAGCAATACGTTGAAAAGAAAATATCATAAATTATATTAGTCGTGTAGTAAAGAAAATCTTTTCGAAAGTAAAAATTTAAAAGCAGCCAACCTGATTTCAATTGTTGAAAATATTCTGTTGATTTTGATCTTAATTTGTTGCTTTCACAAGTAAACAAAAACTGGTTTTATTCTTCAATATAAATTCGTTTCACGCGCTGACTTATCGTGGTTAAAATTTCATACGCAATCGTACCGCATTGTTTGGCAACCTGCTGCACTGTAATGTTGCTTCCGAATACTTCAATTTCATCACCTTCTTTTATATCAACAATATCGGTTACATCAACCATCGTCATATCCATACAAACGCTGCCAACAACCGGCGCTAATTTTCCTTTTATAAAAACAGCACCGTTGCCATTGCTTAATTTCCGGCTAAAACCATCCGCATAACCAATACGGATTGTCGCAATTACAGAATCTCTTTCTAAAATACCTCTGCGATTATAACCAACGGTATCGCCATTTTTTACTTTGCGTAATTGTGCAATGGTTGTTTTTAACGTACAAACCGTTTGCAAAGAAAGCTGGTGTTCGTTCGCGCTGTCAATTCCATACATACCAATGCCGAGACGAACCATATCAAGCTGTATATCAGGATGACGAAAAATAGCCGCCGAGTTGGCAATATGCCTGATGAATGTATATTGTAAAGCTTCCTGCAAGCGGTTACAACAACGGTCGAAAACCTGATACTGATGTTGTGTAAATTCGTCTTCTTCGTGTGCTTCGCTCGCCGCCAAATGACTCAATACAGATTTGATAGCAAGCCGTTTAGTGCTTTGTAAAAAAATAATGAGTTCCGGTAAATCATCTTCTTCAAAACCAAGCCTATGCATACCGGTATCTAACTTTATATGAACCGGGTATTGCTGAATGCCTTGTTGCAATAAATATTTATCGAACGCACGAATGATATGGAATGAAAACAATTCCGGCTCTAAATTATTTTCAATAATCACTTCAAAAGCAGGTTCATCAACATTTAAAACCAACACCGGCAAACTAATGCCGGCTTTGCGCAATTCTGTGCCTTCATCGGCATACGCAACCGCCAGGTAATCTACTTTATGAAACTGCAATACATTGGCAACTTCTGCGCTGCCGCTTCCATAACCACCGGCTTTTATCATTGCCATCAGTTTGGTTCCGGGTTGTAATTGCTGCTGGTATTGTTTGAGATTATGAGCAAGCGAAGTCAGATTAATTTCCATTACGGTACGATGCACTTTTTCTTCCAACTCAGAAACAATCGTTTCAAAAGCAAAGCGGCGCGCGCCTTTCAGCAAAATCACTTCGTTGCGAAAATGATTTGTATTGAGATGATCTAACAACGATTGTGTAGTTAAGAAATGACTGGTTCTTTTGATTTTTGTTTTTAATAATTTTTGCAAACGATACCAGTTTTCGCCAACCGTAATTACGCGATTGATTTTTTTTGTGTGAAAGACATCAGCAATTTGCCTGTAATATTTGTCTTCCACCTGTATAGCAAAATCAGATAAAATAACTGTCTTGGTTGCAAACTGATGTTGCTGCAAAAGAAAATCAAGCGCAATATTAAACGAGTTAATATCAAAACTATAACTGTCGTTTATAACAGAGCAACCATTCACCGCTTCCATTAATTGCAGCCGCATATTAACCGGCTGCAACTGTTGAAAATGTTCGCTGATAACTTTTTTTGTCAAACCAAAATACAAACAAACGCACCAGCAAATAATCGCATCTTCAATAGAAGCATCGTCTGTAAATGGAATGATTATAGAAAATGGTTTGTTTTTATAATGAGCTGTAATGTTTGTTTGCTGCGGCGTTTTATTTATAGAAGAAATACGAAGCGTAGCCGTTTCGCTCCTGCCCCAGGAAACTAATTTTGGCTTTGATATGGTGTCAATTTCACTTTGGATAAATGGATTGTCTGTATTATAAAACAGAATATCTGCGTTGGCAAAAAGCTCTGTTTTTTCTTTTGTTTTTTGCGCAAGATTTACAAAATTTTCGCTGTGTGCTTCACCAATATTCGTAAGAATTCCGATGGTTGGCTGAATGATATTTCGCAGCGACACCATTTCATTTGGCTTTGATATACCGGCTTCAAAAATGGCAAGATTGTGTTGCGCCGTCATTTGCCAAACACTTAACGGAACGCCTAACTGAGAGTTATAACTGCGCGGGCTGCGAATGATATTATAGCTTGGCGTCAGCAATTGATACAACCATTCTTTTACAATGGTTTTTCCATTGCTTCCTGTAATACCAATAACCGGGTATTGAAACTGAGAGCGATGCCACGCTGCTATTTGCTGCAACGCAATCAATGTGTCTGCAACAAGTAAAAAATTTGCCTGCGGATATGAAGTTGTATCAGGCTGTTTTTTTACAACAAAATTTCTTACACCTTGGTTATATAATTCATCAATAAAATCGTGTCCATCGCGGCGCGCAGAGGTTAATGCAAAGAATAAAGAAGTGGCTGGAAAAACAATGCGGCGACTATCTGTAAGCAAGTGTTCAATAACGGCAGAATCATCAGCTATAAAAGCTTTGGCATCTGTTATATCGGCAATAATCCTGATTCTGTACAATCTCTTTTTGGCTACAAAATAAACAGTAAATTTTGGAGTAAGACAAAGTGCTTTTAGTTGTATTGACTACAAATAAAAAGCAACCGTACAAAATGCCCGGCTGCTTTATTTATAACTTAAAAACGAGATTTATTTTACTACCGAAAATTTACCCGATTCAATAATATTACCGCCTTTACCGCGAAGCTGAAACACATATACACCGCGATAATAATCGGTTAAAGTAACTGTAAGCTTGCTGTTACTAACCGGCAATTCAGCCATTTTTTTACCAACAAAACTAAAAACCAGAAGTGTATTTGTCTTATCTATATTTTTCGGAAATTCAAAATTTACAAATGATGTTGCCGGGTTGGGATAACACTTTACAACCTGAACAGCTGGTGTAGTTTGGTCGGGAAAATCAAAGCCCGACGCCAGCCAGCAAACGCCCACTATCAGTAGGAGAAAGCTGATTTTTTTAAATATTGTAAGAGTATTGCGTAAAAATTTTTCCATCGTTGCCTGCTAAATTACTATGAATCGAATACTTTGCCAAAATTTTACAATTTAATTAAGATTAAATTTAAAAGTGCGGACACATTACGGCATCGCGCGTTGTATTGTTCCGGTCTAAAAATCCCTGGTAAGTAACCGATAATTCAAAACCGCCGCGCGACTGGCTGGCTGTTTTCAATTCAGACACATTCATATCGTAGCTTAATGCAACAGAAAATGGATGATAATCTAATTTTACAACAGGAATAAAAGCATCTTTTACACGCACATAACCGCCAAAATGAATGGTGTACAAAGGGTTGTCGTAATCAGTTCCGATTTTGCGCGAATACATAACGCCGCCGATTACTTCGGTTGCTGATGATTGTTTTGTATAATCGGCTTCCATGGTAAGATAAGACGTTTCATCAATCGGGAATTTAATACCACCGGAAGCTACCCATTTCGGATTGATTTGTATATCTGCATTTTGATAAAACGTAGATTTTGCTCTGTTGAAATGATGATACGCAAGACCTACAAAATACGTTGTTTTCTGATCAGTACCCAGCGTTGAATTGAAAGACATACCGGCAGCGCCATCTAAGTAACCATAGTTTGAGTTGGCAAATGTTTCGCCATCAGAACCATGACTATAACTGTTGTCGGTTGTTATTTTTGAACGATCAATGCTGCGTTGTACGTAACCGCCCATAAAGCCCATAGAAAGATAACTTGATTTGTTTGCGCTTAACGCTTTGTGATAGTTTACAGTGGGATAAACGTCGGTTGTTGTTAAGGCTGTTGTGCCTGCTTTATCGTGCAGAATCTGCATACCAAGTGTAACAAAATCGCTGCCTACCGTTGGCAGTTTATACTCGGCATTTACCGATTGTGTAACATAAGGAACCGTTACACTTTGCCATTGCGTGCGATAGACAGCCTGCACACGAACATCGCCGGAAAAAATACCTGCCAGTGATGGATTGCGTAAAAGCGGCGCTTCAAAAAATTGTGAGAAGTGGACATCCTGCGCGGAAGAAGACATAGCGAATGCTGCAAATAATACAGCTACAAGGAGTAACTTTTTTTTCATCTGATATTGGAGTTTTATTGGATAATGAACGACTAAATTTCGTATCGCACCTGGTGATAAGTCAGGATTTCGTGATATTGATTTTGTATTGTAAAAGTAAAACGGCTGTTATAATTGTGCAATTATAAAACGGTTAAGAAAAGCTCCGGCTGATTAAAGTTTTTTAAGGTAATCTCTTTATATAAATCAATCAGTTTTTATGTTGCCGGCTTTGTATTCATCGAACATCGTTGCAATCAAAAATTTGTTGTTTTTCTTTTAAGTAGATGAAAAAAGTCACACTTGTAAGTATTGTTATTAATGATTTTTTGTAAACAAGCAACAATAAAAAGGTGCGATGATTATAAGTCATCACACCTGTATTTGTGGTTTTTTGGTTTATTAATTACCGCAGCAATGTTACATTGCCTTTAAACGGAATGACTGAATTGTTCTGGCAGATAATTTCCATCATATAAACATACACATCAGAATCAACCGGAAGCCCGTTGAACGTGCCGTCCCAGCCATCGCCTTCCGCATTAGGAAGAAAGTTAGTTCTTTCGTACACAAGCTGTCCCCAGCGATTGAAAATGCGAAGCGATTTAATGTTGAACACGCCGGTGCCACGCGGGAAAAACCTATCGTTCACACCATCTTTATTTGGCGAAAATGTGTTTGGAACAAACATATTTGCTGCGTTGCACATGACATGAATGGTTACCTGGTCGCGGGCAAAACAAGAACCATTGTTCGATGCTACGCAGCTGTAGGTTAAGGTTTGCGTTGGCGATGCAACCGGGTTTTCAATATGCGCATCGCTTAAATATTTCTGTGGTTCCCAACGCCATTGTGTAACGTCAGGCGAACTTTTCATACTGATCGGAACAGAAAATCCAACATTCAGATTGATGTCTTTTTCTGCAATTTCAATATGAGGAATCGGGAACACTTTTACTGCCAGCAATTTAGTATCGGTAAAACATTTTTTTCTATCCATACCTTTTACCACGTACACAACGGTAGTATCTTTTGCCGCATGAAATACAGGACTTTCCGAATTGGCGTTATCAAGATATAAAGCCGGTGTCCAGGAATACAAATCGGCACCTGATGCTGTGAGATTTTTATTTTCGTTCAGACAAAGCGTATCATTAGCCACTGCAATGGTTTGCTTTTTAATCACTTCAATAGCAACGGTATCAGATGCCAGGCAACCAAATTTATTAGTTCCGGTAACACGATAAGTCGTGTTTTCAGAAGGCGCCGCAATTGGCGTAGCGCAACCTGTACAACTCAATGTATTATTTTCTGTCCAATTGTAACTGTTAGCGCCGGTTGCTTGTAACATTGTTGTGCTTCCGTTGCACACAAACGAATCCAATCCTGCCGATACATTTGGCAAGGCAACTACATTCACCAAATGCGTAGCGGTATCGGCACAACCGCTTGCTGTGGTAACCATCAGATTGACTTTATAAGAACCGCCGGCTGTAAACGCGTGATTAGCTTGTACGCCAATAGCAGAATCTTTTTCGAAGTTCCATTGCCATTGACTTCCCGGCTCGTTCAATGTATCGCTGCCATTGAAAGCAACCGATGTTTTGGCGCACACAGAATCAATAGCGGAAATACTAACCAACGGTGTCTGATGAACTACAACATTAATAGGTCGTGTAACCGAATCTTTACAACCCGTTTTGGTAATCAATGACAACTTTGCCTGGTACGTTCCGGAAGTTGTATAATAGTGTTCCGGATTTTTTTGTGTTGATGTATTGCCATCACCAAAAGTCCATTGGTAAGATTGAATTTCATCGTAATAAGGAATGGATGTTTCAACAAATGCAGCCAGCGAAGAATCGCACGCAGCCTGAGCGGTAGCAATATAATCTGCTTTGGCGCCGCTTACATGAATCGTATCTAAATTTTCTAATCCTACAAAACAGCCATCTTTATCTGTCAGTAATAATTTAGGTAAATATTTGCCGTTGTTTTTATAAACGTGCGACGTTGTGCGGGTTCCGTTGTCAGGTTCAACCACACCATCGTTAAAATCCCAGGTTACTTTTACAGCATCTTTTGTTTCGCAGGAAAAGTTTACGGTTGACGGATTGCAATGCACCAATGGATTGTAAGAAAGCTTACCCGACGGACCTTTTAGTTTGATTAACTGGTGCGCCGTATCGTAACATTCGCCATAACCTTTTGCAACCAGCGTTAAATCGAAATTACCACCCATAATATAGTTGTGCGATGGACTGTCTATTCTTGCCAAACTGCCATCACCAAAATTCCACGACAGAGATGTATAGCTTTGCGATTTGCTGGTTGGCATTACTAATAACGGCGGACAAGTTGTTTCAGTCGGGCCATTAATTGATATAACAGCTTTTGGATTGGAAATGGTTACGGAATTACGTCTTATCGTATCCGATTTACATTTAAACTTGTCGGTAACGGCTAAGTAAATGGAATAAATCCCTTCGGCTGCATAAGCATGTGTAACCGTTGCATCTCCGGATGTTGATTCTGTATTGTCTCCGAAATTCCATTTGTAAGTCAAATTTTCGCCGGTTGATGAATTTTTTACAGAGATCGTATTCTTAACGCATTTTAAAGAATCGGTTAATGATATAACGGCTTTTGGATTTGTGATTTGTAATGCTTTTGGTTTAACAATAGAATCTTTACAACCGTACGAATCATATATCGTAAGCTTTATATCATAAAAACCTTCTTTAGTATATTGATGCGAATAAGTAGCCGCACTTGTAAAGCTTTGCGATGCTGTTGGCTCGTACGTCCACTCCCACTTTTTTAGCTTATGAGTGCCATCTGTTTTTGAAGAATCAAAAAACGTAACAACCGAATTGATGCAAGCTCCGGAATCGTTTTTAAAAGAAGCTATCGGTCCGTAAATAGTTGAGTTTATTTTACCAACTACTGTATCTAAACAACCCAACACATCTTTAGTAATGAGTTGTGGTGTAAACAATCCGGCTGATGTATAAATATGATTTGATTGTACACCATTCGTTATGAAACCAGAGGTTTTATCATCGCCATAAATCCAGTTATAAGAACCGATGTTTGCCGTGTTGATATTCGTAGCGGTAAATGTTACCAGGTCGTTGCGGCAAGATGGTTTTGCGTCAATGCTCGAAGTAAATGCCGGATGCTCATCAACCACCTGCATTTTGACTTGTAATGAATCATAACATTGTTCGTTCGTAACTCTTAGCTTTACTACATAAGTGCCTGTTTGCGCAAATGTGTGCGTCGGATTTTTGTCGTTGCTGGTTATGCCATCACCAAAATCCCAGCTCCAGGTGTCAGCGCCGATTGATTTATCTGTAAAGCTTCTTTCGTACGGCTTACTACAGGAAAAAGATGACTGGTAACTGGCTACCGGCGGCCTGATATAAACGTACTTGTACTTTACAGCAGAATCTTTACAACCATTGTTGCTTACAATCAGCTTTACCGTAAAGAAACCTGTGTCCATATAATGATGTGCCGGACTTGGCAAATTAGATTCTCCGCCATCGCCAAACTGCCATAACCAATCGGTTACCGTTCCCTGCGAGCTATCTGTAAAGCTTACCGATATGCGTGCGCAAACATCAAGCGGTGAAGCAAAAAAAGCGGCTTTCGGAGCTGTGCCAACCTTAACGGCTTTGTCTATTGTTAGTGTATCGCTGCAACCACCTGCGGTTGTTACAATCAAAGACACATTATAATCTCCGGCTTTGGTATAAGTATGATTCGGTTTTTCGTCTGTTGACGTGCTGCCATCACCAAATATCCATTTATAGGTTGCAATGGCTTCTGCCGTTTTAATAAATGGAATGGGATTAATAGTAAACGGTGTACAACCAATTACTGACAAACCTTGAATGGAATCAATTACCGGAGGTCCTAACTTAACGGCGTTTTTAAGAATGCTTGTATCAGAACAACCGTTGCCGGCCGAAGCAATCAGCAGCACATCGTAAAAACCACTTTGCGTGTAAATATGAGATGCGTTTTTATCTGCCGACGTATCATCATCACCAAATATCCATTTATAAGAATCTGCACCTGACGTTGTATTGCGAAAGTTAACTGTATATGGCAGTTTACATACTTCGGAAGAAGACGCCGAGAAAGACGCATCGGGACGATTTACGATGGTTACTTTTTTTGTAATAGTTCCTACACAATTTCCAAAACTTGCTTCTAAGGTAACGTCGTAAGTTCCCTGAAAAGCATAGACATGTGATGGAGACGTTTCATTTGAAGTACTTCCATCACCAAACGTCCAGGCAGAAGAAGCCGGAACAGCAGATGACGCATCGGTAAACTGAACCGCCGAATTTGTACAAACATTGGCATACGTAAAATCGGCACCTGATTTTCCTACGGTTATTGATTGCAATGTTGTATCGGAACAACCAGCCGTATTTTTTGTAATCAGCTGCACCTGGTAAGTTCCCTGTTTTTGAAATGTATGCGTTGGCGATATATCTGTTGCCTTTTGTCCGTCACCAAAATTCCAGTTATAACTGCCGAGTGGTGAAGCCGATTGCGATGTATTTTGAAATTCAATTGGTGCAGGCGACTGGCAAATATTGGTATATTGATAATCAAATCCGGCTTTTACGGTGTCCAATACATGAATAGCGGTTAAGCCATCGCTGGTTTGCTTACAACCAAAACTATTTACCACAGAAAGCGAAATATTATTGGTATTAGAAGTATGATATGTGATAGACGGATTTTGTTCGCCGGAAATTCTGCCGTTACCAAAATCCCAAAGCCATGTGGTTATTGTGCCGGAGCCGGCTTTTGTGGCATCGGTAAACTTTATATTTAACGGCGGGCAACCTTCCTTCACATTTGTAGTAAAAGAAACTTTCGGGTTTGCATACACCGTAATGTACGCTGTCTTTACAATAGAATCAACACCGGAAGCATTTTTCGCCACAAGTTTTATTGTGTACGTTACGCTGCCCGAACCAGGATTCAAAAACAAAGCAGATGGATTTATTTCTGTTGACGGACTGCCGCCGTTACCTAAATCCCAATAGAATTCTGTGTGGTCATCGGTGCCTCTTGACTGGTTGTGGAAATTTACTAATAAAGGTGAGCAACCGCTGCTGACATCGCTTGTGAAAGCAGCTTTTAACTGTGCTTTTCCTTGTATAGAAAACAGGAGCGTTACTACAAGAAGGAATACATTGGATTTTCGCAAAAAATGTTTCAAAGTCTGGATATTGGATAATGAAAAAATAACTGATTGTGCTGTACTTCAGGAGAAGTTCGCTCATCAAAAATGAGCAGAAAAGAAGAAATATATGATACTTGTTTGCTATTTTAAGGAAGAAATAAAGTCTTTCAGGATTCTTTAATTTATTTAGAACCGATACGTGTTTGTTTTAATTTTTTTTTAAGTAAAATTCAAGAAAAGGAACAAAGAAGAAACAACAGATTCAGCAACTTATAAATTTTCAAATGTAAGTTTGACTTTAGAATTGTTTTACATATCTGTAATGATCTTTTTATAACTGGTAACGATTCCTTTGATTAACGAAGAACTGAAACCCTGGTGTTCCATTTCATTCAAACCTGCGATGGTGCAGCCTTTTGGCGTGGTTACCTTATCTATCTCCTGTTCGGGATGTGTATGCTTTGTTAGAAGCAGTTGCGCTGCGCCTTTTACCGTTTGCGCAGCGATGAGAGATGCTGTTGCGGCATCAAAACCAATCTCAATTCCACCCTGAATATTAGCGCGTATATAACGCATGGCATAAGCCGTTCCGCAGGCTCCTAAAACGGTAGCGGCATCCATTAGTTTTTCTTCTATAAAAACCGTTTTTCCAAGTTGATTGAACAAGTCAGAAATGTATTGTTCGTCCTCGTTGCCAGCTTTGTATTTGCAAATACAGGTTATGCTTTCGCGGATCGCTATTGCTGTATTCGGCATGGCGCGAAACAGCGTAAAATCAGTTCCTAAAATTTCCTGAATGTCTTTTATCCAGATGCCGGTAATCACACTTACCAATTTGTGTTGCTGAGGTTGTAATGATGATTTGAGTTGTTGTAAAATGTCTTTAATCTGAAATGGTTTTACAGCCAATATTACCCACGCAGCTTGTGCAATCGCTTCAGTATTATTGTTTGTAACCTGAACGCCTTTTTGTTGTAAAGGTTCCAGTGTCGCAATATTTCTTTTTGTTATGATGATGTTTGTCGCATCAATAAAACCACTGCTGATTAAGCCTTCGGCAATGGCTGATCCTAAATTGCCGCCGCCGATAATTGCTATTTTGTTATTCATACATTCATGAGTTGTGTGTGCTGCCGAAGCCATAAAACGATTTCCTCGAAAGAAAGTTCACTAGTTGAAACTTGGATTACAAATTCATAATTATCATCTTCCGGTGCGTTTATTTCAATTTTATCTTCTAATAATAATGTTTCACATAACAAAAAACCGGTTCTTTTGTTTCCATCAATAAAAGGATGATTAATAATAATACTTTGTAAAACAGCAGCCGCTTTTTCATAGATAGAAGAATACAAGTCCTCACCATCAAAAGTTTGAAAGGGACGGTTTAAAGCTGAATCTAATAAATTATTATCTCTTATGCCGGAAGCACCGCCATATTGTTTTAAAACAGCTTCGTGTAGTTCTAAAACACTTTTGACATCAAACATCAGGATAATCTTTTTAATAAACCATCATGCTTCTGAAAAAGTACATCTATATGTTTGGTAACGTCTATCTCTTTTTTGCTTTCGGGTTTTTCGTTCAACACCTTCAACACTTCATGTAAAGCATTTTCGTTTTCAAGCTGATTTACTTTTTCAACAATCAGTTCTTTCATTTCTTCAATAGTCATAACGCTGCTTTTTTCAAATTTACCAAATTGTATTGTTTCCTAAATAGTTGGCGACATAATCCTTCACACCATCTTCCAGACTATAAAAATTTTCGCCGTAACCGGCGTTACGCAGTTTTTCCATATCGGCTTCTGTAAAGTATTGATACTTCTCACGAATGTCTTCGGGCATATCAACGTACTTGATATGTTGCGGCAAATTCATTCCTCTGAACGTGGATTTTACCAAATCATTAAACGAACGCGCTTTACCGGTGCCAACGTTATAAATGCCATTCTTTTCTTTCGGCCACGTGTTATTTTTAAAATTGTTTACAAGCCAGTAAATCACTTTCAAAACATCTTTTACATAAATAAAATCGCGCAGCTGCTCACCATCTTTATAATTGTCTTTATAACTGCGGAAGAGCTTTACGTTACCACATTTTTTTATCTGGTTAAATGAATGAAATATGACACTTGCCATTCTGCCTTTGTGATATTCATTAGGTCCGTACACATTAAAGAATTTGAGCCCGGCCCACATGGGCGGCTGATTTTGTTCATGAATTGCCCACTTATCAAATTCATTTTTGCTGATGCCATACGGATTCAACGGATGCAATGTATCGCTCACTTCATTGTTATCATAATACCCATGCTCGCCGGCGCCGTATGTTGCCGCAGATGATGCATAAATCAGAGGCACGTTATTTTGCACACAATATTTCCATACATCTTTGGAATAATTGAGGTTTAATTCTTCGTGTATTGAATAATCGAATTCGGTTGTATCGGTTCGCGCGCCCAAATGAATAATCACTTCTAACTGTGGCTTATTATCGTTCAGCCATTGAACAAAACTTTCGCGTTCAATTGTTTGCTGAAACTTTTTTCCTTCCCAGTTTCTACGCTTTCCTTCCACGCCAAAACTATCAACCAGAATCAGGTTTTCATAACCTTGTTCATTTAAAAACTGAACAGCGCAACTGCCAATAAAACCAGCTGCGCCGGTAACTACAATCGTTCCTTTTTTATCGGTATTGTCATTTTGATTTTCCATATCGCCTATCGTTATTTTAAAAGATTTTTCAATGACATTTATAAATACAGTTTTATATTACTTGCGTTTGTTTTTCTGATCGAATATCGCTGTCAATTTGCAGTATCAGCAATTGCTACTTGTATTTTTAGAAATAGTTATTATTTGTCAAGATAAACTATCTTCTGCAATCAGCTTCTCAATCGCCGTATCATATTCGTATTTCCAGTTTTCAATCGTTCCCCAATCATCATCATTCACCAAAATACTGTCATCCGTTACTTTGCCCAATTCATCAATTTCAATAGAAAGTTTTTCAGCCAGCTGTAAGAAGTTTTCCATCTGTTCGTCTGATACAGAAACAATCACTCTTCCCTGCGCTTCACCAAACCAGAAAGCATCGTTACGCATTGCATCTTCTTCCAGATAGTTTGCGTTAAAAGAAACATCAAAACCAAAACCGCGCGGGAACGAACTTTCAAACAACGTAACCATAACGCCGCCTTCACTTACATCGTGTGCACTTTGAATACAGCCATTTTTTATAAAAGATGAAATCGCGTCGTGCAAAGCTTTTTCTTCTGATAAATCAAAATAAGGCGCAGGTGAAAATTCAACGCCTTTTATCTTATGCAAATATTCAGATGAATGAATACAATTCTTTGCTTTACCAATCAATAAAATCGTATCGCCTTCCTGTTTAAAATCAAGCGTCATCCGCTTGTTCAAATCATCTATAATACCAACCATACCAATTGTTGGCGTCGGGTAAACCGGACCTTCGGGATTCTGATTATAAAAGCTCACATTGCCGCCTGTAACCGGCGTATTAAAAGCGCGGCAAGCTTCGCCCATACCGGTTACCGCTTTTACAAATTGATAATACACTTCCGGAATATACGGATTGCCGAAGTTTAAACAGTTGGTTACACCAATCGGTTCGCCACCGCTGCAAATAATATTTCTGGCAGCTTCCGCAACAGCAATCGCAGCGCCTTTTTGCGGATCGGCATACACATATTTGCTGTTACAATCAACGCTCATGGCTAAGGCTTTGCCAGTGCCTTTTGCCAATACAACAGATGCATCGCTGGGTGCGTTGGTTGCGGCGTTTGCTGCACCAACCATGCTATCGTATTGTACACTTACCCAACGTTTGTTTGCGATGTTTGGAATTTTAAATAATTGCTGCGCGATGACTTTCAGATCTGCATTGCTGGTAATATCAGGTACCGCATTTACATCAAAAGCTTCTATCTCTTGTAAATAAGAAGGTTCTTTATATTCCCTGGTATATTGCGGAGCGCCGCCGCCAAGCACCAGTTCATAAGCAGGCACTTCCGCTTCTAACTCGCCATGCATATAAAATTGAAGCAAGCCATCGCCGGTTACTTCACCAATATTACTGCAAGGCAAATCCCATTTTTCGAACACTTGTAAAACGGCTTCTTCTTTACCTTTTTCAACACAAATCAACATACGTTCCTGGCTTTCGCTAAGAAGCAATTCCCAGGCTTTCATGTTCTGTTGACGCGTTGGTACTTTATCCAAATCAATACGCATTCCCACGCCGCCTTTGGCACTCATTTCTGCGGTAGAACAAATAATGCCGGCCGCGCCCATATCCTGCATACCAACCACGGCGCCGGTTTCAATCACTTCCAAACAAGCTTCTAATAATTTCTTTTCCTGGAACGGATCGCCAACCTGAACAGCCGGCAGTTCTTCCGCACTTTCTTCTGTAATATTTGCACTGGCAAATGAAGCGCCGCCAATGCCATCTTTACCGGTAGCGCTGCCTACAAAAAAGATAGGATTGCCAATACCTTCGGCTGTTGCACTTATTGTTTTGCCAACTTTTACAATGCCGACACTCATGGCATTTACCAAAGGATTTGTATGATAACAATCTTCAAAATAAATTTCGCCGCCAACCGTTGGTACGCCAAAGCAATTACCGTAATGACCAATGCCATGAACGACGCCCGCCAATAATCGTTTTGTCTTCTTATCTTTTAAATTACCAAAACGCAAACTGTTTAATGAAGCTATTGGCCGCGCGCCCATTGTAAAAATGTCGCGGTGAATGCCGCCAACTCCTGTAGCCGCGCCCTGAAAGGGTTCCAGCGCACTTGGGTGATTGTGACTTTCTATTTTAAATACAACGCCGTAACCGTTTCCCATATCCATTAAACCGGCATTCTCCTCGCCTGCTGCCACTAACATTCTGCCGCCTTCGCGCGGCAATGTCTTTAGCCATTTGATTGAATTTTTATAGCTGCAATGCTCACTCCACATGGCGCTGAATGTACAGAGTTCTGTAAAGTTGGGCGTGCGCCCGAGCTTTTGTTTTATCAGCTCGAATTCATCTGCTGTAAGGCGTAATTGCTCTGCGGTTTGCGCGGTTATTTCCATTCGTAAAAAATAAGTTGTGGTAATAAGTAAGCTGCAAAGGTAAGAAAGGAATGAAATGCGTTTTCTATATAAACGAAAGACAAGCAAATGAAGGAATAAATTGTTTGTAAATAAAAATTGTATTTACATCCTCCCTAAAACCGGAATCATTTTAGCTGATATTTTATTTTGTATTGTTGCAGGAAATGTTTTTAAAGAAAGATAAATTGATATGATGGAATGGTATGAAGAAGAAGTAGAACAGCTGATAGAAAAAAGAAACCAGTTAACTTATTTGCCGCTTACTGTTTTTTATGGCAGTTCTTCTATGCGGATGTGGGAAGATTTAAACGAAGATTTTAAAAATTATTTGCCTGTCAACTTAGGCTTTGGCGGTTCTACGCTGGAAGCTTGTGTTTATTTTTTTAATGCCATTGTAACGCCTGTTCAAAGCGCGCAAAAAATAATTATTTATGCAGGTGATAACGATTTGGGTGATGGCAGATCGCCCGACGAAGTTTTGATTTTTTACAGGCAAATGAAAACCCTGGTTGACGAACATTTTCCTTCCGTTCACTGTTTTTACATTTCGATAAAACCAAGCATCAGCCGGTGGAATATCAATGATAAAATCAGGCGCACAAATAAGTTGATACAAAGTGAGATTGAAGCTTCAGATAGCAACATGAAATTCATAAATATTTACGATGCGATGTTGACAAATGAAAATTATCCAAACAAACAATATTATGATGGTGACGGGTTGCACATGACGCGCCAAGGTTACGAAGTTTGGAAACAGATTTTACTTGAACAGGTTTTTCACAAATAATCTGTTCAAAAAAAACAGTAAGCAATAACCCATGAAAAGAGAATATTATAAATGGCATAGCAAATTTGTACATAAAGATCTTGAAATATTAGTGTTTGGTCATGCGGGCGCACCTGTACTTTTTTTTCCTACCCGCACTGCCCGTTTTTATGATTATGAAAACTGGAGAATCATAGATGCGATGAAAGATAAAATCAACGCTGGTCTTATACAGGTTTATTGTGTAGACAGCACCGATGTGGATAGTTTTTATAATGCTGATATTCATCCGTCAGAAAGAATTCTTCGTTATACATACTATGAAAATTATATTATGCACGAAGTGTTGCCTTTCATCAAAAAGAATAATAGTAACAAACACCGCATTCTTGCGGGATGCAGCTTAGGCGCTTATCACGCTATGAATATCGGGTTAAAACATCCGCAACAGTTTAGTAAAATTGTTGGCATGAGTGGCCGTTATGATTTAAGTAAAGAAGTTCAGAATTTCAGAGATTTATTTGACGGATATACAGATGAAAATATTTATTTCAATACACCTGTTATGTTTGTTCCGAATTTAAAAGAGGAAAAAATAATAAGAGCTTTGAAGAAGATGAAAATCGTTTTTGTAATTGGCAAAGAAGATCCTTTTTTCGACAGTAATGTTTTGCTTAGCAATGCGCTTTCCGAAAAAGACATTTGCAACACTTTGTACGTTTGGAATGAAGAAGCACATCGCCCGCGACACTGGCGCACCATGGTGCAGATGTATTTATAAATATAAATACATCTGCCAAAAAGTAGATAATAAATTAGTTTTGATCAATCTAACAATGTCCCAATGCCCAATAGATCGCAACAAATAAAAGTATGGTGCCAAGGCATCCGCCGCCCCAGCGATAAGCACCGTAACCAGCTAATAAAGTTCGTAACCAATCGCGCATAAGTTTGTTTTTTATTTGGAAAATTTAGTAAGCCTGATTTATAGCAAAGACTGCGCTAAATTTCTAAGGCTGCAAAACAAGAATCATCTCAACTTTATTAATTCTGATTTCTTGTCTCTTAAAACGTTATGATTATTCATCCGGCTTTTTTGTTTCTGCCTCTGCAATAATTTTTCTTTTGCTTTTAGGTTTTTCCATTTCTTCATCGCCCAACAGTAAGCCCCAGGGTTTCAGCGTGTCAACACGATCAAAAATAATTTTTGCGATCGCAATAACAGGTATGGAAAGGAACATTCCGGAAATGCCCCACATCATCTCCCCCGCAATCACACCCAATACAGTTATCAACGCATTAATACGAACTTTTGAACCTACAATTACCGGAAGTAATACATTACTATCTATTAAATGAACTACAATATAGGTGAGCGCAACCAATAAAATTTTAGTTGTCGCAGCGCCAGTCGCAAACGTAATAAAGGTTCCCAAAACCAGTGAAGTAAAAATACCTATATACGGAACCAGGTTAAAGATGCCGGTTATAATGCCAAGCAAAACCGCGTATTTAACACCTAATATCAAAAAGATAATACAACAAACGCTGGCTACAATCAGCATTTCCAGCAACAATCCTAAAATGTATTTACGAACGATATACTGAACTTGCTCAGCTATATCGTACACAGTAACTGAGTTTTCTTCTTTAAAAACCGCAATCAAAAACTTAAGAATGAGATGACGGTAAAAAATAAGAAAGAACGTATAAATCATTGTAAACACAAAGAACAAAAGAATAGAAGATAATGAAGCAACCGTAGCACCAATAAACGTTGAACTTGAGTTGAGCACTTCTGTTGTGGCTTTGTTCACATAGTTCATTTGCTCATTCACATTTATGTTCAGCCTTTTATCTGCCCATTCCTGTATGTTCTTTATAGTAATATCAATCTGTTGCTGAAACTGTGGCCAATCCTGCGCCAGCCGGCTGATTTGCGAACCCAAAAAATAAAATAAAATAAAAAGGGAAATCAACAAAAGTATAACTGATATGCCTGCTGCTGCGCCGCCGGGCAGTTTGACTTTCTTTTCGAAAAAATTAACCAGCGGCAATAAAGCAATGGAAAACAAAAGTGCAAATATAAGCGGCGATAATACTTCTTTAACTTCAATGGCAATATAACAAAGCGACATGAGGCTAAACAATACAAGTGCGAGCTTTACATAAAAAGGTAACGCTCTGGATAAGGATGAATTCATGTGGTAATAAGTGTGTCTGGTATTTATAAATAGGAAACTATCAAGTTGTACAAAACTTCATTATTCAATTTTAAAGCCATAATTATTTGTGACTGAAGCTATAAGAATTTACCAAATGAATAATTGCAAATAACAGTTTTGATTTTTAAAAAATGTAACCGGTTTTATTACGTTTATTTTATTCATTCACCAATGGCGGATATTTCATGTCCAATGCTTCCAATCGTTCCAATAGAGTCTTTGCGATAATGTGTTCTTTATACCAATTTTGATCGGAAGGCACAATGATCCAGGGAATTTTATTGCAGTGTTTAAATACATCTTCATACATCTTTATGTATTCATCGCGTAAAGCAATTTCTTTATAATCGTTTGCATCGTACTTCCAGTGTTTTGCCGGATTGTCCACACGTTCCTGTATTCTTTTTTCCTGTTCATCTTTCGAAACATGAAGATAAAATTTGAGAATTTCTGTATGATTATCTGTCTCGAGAAGATACTCAAAATCGTTCATAGATTTCATACGCTTCGCCGCTTTTGCATCGCTGCACCATTTGTGAACACGCGTTACAATTACATTATCGTAATGAGAACGGTTAAATATCTGGATCATTCCTTTGGCTGGCGTGTGTGTATGTACGCGCCATAAAAAATCGTGCGCCGCTTCTTCTTCTGTTGGCACGTCAAACGAATGCACGTTTATGTTACGCGGGTTAAAATGGCTGAACACATTTTTCAATACACCATCTTTACCACTGGCATCCATGCCTTGCAATACAATAAGTATGGAATGCTTTTTTTCGGCATACAATACGTTTTGCAAGTCGCTCAGTTTTTTTACAATGGTTTCTGTTTTCTTTTTTGTAGCAGCTTTCTGCCAATCTTTCGGCGCCTTGGTATCAATATTTTTTAAAGTAATATTCATAGATAAAACCATAGCGAAAAGAACGCCATGATTTGGCTGATACTTTCATCTTTATATCAGCAACTTTCTTTTATAATTTGATGAATAATTTATATTATGATTAAGACATTACTTTATCAAGCAACGCTTTTGTTTTGCGAATGCCATCTTCTTCGCTTAGTTTTTCACCTTCGTATTCAATCCCGATATAACCTTTAAAACCAGAATCCTTTATAATCTTCATCATTTTGGTATAATCTGTTTCCACACAATTTCCTTGTGCATCAAAGTCGTACGTTTTGGCGCTGATTCCTTTTGCAAAAGGAACAATTTCGGTAACGCCTTTATATCGGTCGTACCATTCTTCACAACCGCTGCCGTCTTTGCCATGTTTAATACAAAAATTACCCAAATCAGGCAACGTCCCTACGTTTTTGTTGTTGGTCAATTTCATTAAACCAGCCATCCATTCGCCGTTAGATGTAATGCCACCATGGTTTTCAACAATCACATGAATATTTTGTTTTTCAGCGTACTCAGATAACTTATTCAAACCTTCCGCACCGGCTTTCTGAACGTCTTCCGGCGTGCCATCACCTTGTGCATTTACGCGAACTGTAATGCAGCCTAAATACTTAGCCGCATCAACCCATTTATAATGATTCTCCACAGCCGCATTGCGTTTTGTGGCATCCGGCTCTGCCAATCCGCCTTCCCCGTCAATCATAATCAAATGATTTTTTACGCCATTGTCTTTGCAACGTTTCAGCAATTCGTTCAGGTAAGTTGTATCTTTTGCTTTGTCTTTAAAAAACTGGTTTACATATTCAACCACGCCGATTCCAAATTCTTTTTTTGCTTTTTCGGGAAAATCAAGATTGGTCATTTTGCCACCGAAAAGCGCTTTGTGAAACGACCATTCTGCCAGCGAAATTTCGTATGGCGATGCTTTTGAAGTAAGTGCGTTTGCAAGTGTATGGTTTGCAATGCTGAAGCCGGCAGCAGCAATGGCTGCCTGTTGTAAAAACTGTCTGCGCGAAGTTGACATAGCGTAATGATTTGGTAAGAAATCGTATGATTTATAAAAGTGAAAATACAGCTTTTGCCATTGGATGTTGTGATTTCTTAAAAGCAAAGAATTATTTCCGCAAGCCGAATCTGTTTTTGATAAATGGCTTTACGATGTCGTTTGATGTTTTCATATTGTATTGAAAAAACAGTATCACAATACAATAAAGCATTCTTGTTATTCATGGGTTTATATCAGATAAAATCTTTTGCCGCATTTTGATTTATCTATATTTGCATCCTTATTTGGGTCTTGTAGTACAACGGATAGTATATGGGTCTCCGAAGCCTATGATTCAGGTTCGATTCCTGACAAGACCACTTTGGCAAGTTGCAAGAGGTTGATTTTCAGCCTCTTGTTTTGTTTTGAAGCAATTGGGTTGGCTAAATCGTTGGCTTAGTTAATTCTATTGTGAATCTATTAGATAACTATGCTGCCATATAAGAAGCGATGAGATTCGTTAAATCCATAATATCGACCGGTTTTAGAATAAACCCGTCAGCATCATATTTGGAATACTCATTTTGTTTTAAAGCTTGCGCCGACCACAAAAAAATCGGACAATTTATTTTCATAACCCTTTTCAGCAACAGGCATATTTCAGTGCCTAATTCACCACACAGATTGACGTCCAGCAATATAAAATCAGGTATTTTTGTCTGCAAAGCGCTCAATAAATCGCTTGAGTTTTCAAACGTACCTACGTCGTATCCTTTCCTTGTAAACCAGTAAGAAAGGGGAGATAATATATTTGTATCATCATCAACAATGAATAAAATACCCATTACAGCAACAGTTTTGATTATGGATTCCTAAACGATCCAGTTCTCAGAAACTATATCGTTTCGCTAACTGGATTCATTACCTATATACTTGCCTGTATGCCCGAATTTTTGTGCATTTATTGGACATCCTTGGACAATGCAATAATGAAAGAAATACTTAATATAGTTTTTTGTAATAGGTAAGATTGGATAAAGTTTAGGCGAATGAGCAGAAGGACTTTATTTGTTAGTAAATCTTCACCGCGAAGGCAATTGTATGTCTAACACAAACACAACACGTTCTGACTGGTGAAACATAAAGTTGCATAATATGAATTTCTAAACCTAAGTTTCTTTTATAATTTCTATCTTTGAAACAGCACCGAATCACTCAAAAGAAATGGCTTCAAAGAAGATAGATTACGCCTTCATTGCCAGAAGAGCACAAAGAGATTTACCTGAGTTATACAACAGGGTTTATAACGAGTTAATGTACCTGCAGAAGGTAAGCATCAAAGACATTGATACATTGCCCGGCTCCTTTGATTTGTTTTGCAGCCTGATTAAAGAGATGCCTGTCAAACTGCAAGGTAAACGCTGCAGCCAAAAAGAGATCGTGTTTCGCCGGTTGTTTATAGCCGTAGCCTTTCAGCTGTACGATCCGGTTTACTTTCACAATTATAACCTGAGAAGCAGGGACAGAATGCGCCAGCTGATGGCAGAAAGCTTGCGCTGTTGTGACATTTGGATATCGCAAGTCACAGAAAGCATCCGCTTTGAATACAAAGAGATTGATGAATTCAGAATGCAGGTTGATTTAATCGCTTACTGTATCAAAATGTACCTGACCCGTCCAACAGATTAATTATGGCTACCAATATATGCGGCTTGGTTTTAGACATGGAAAAGTAAATACTCTCTATGTCTGCCATTGAAAAAATACCGCCTGAAAAAGAGTTTGAACAACTCAAGAAACATTTTATAATGAAAACGCTGTACCTGTTGAAAAAACTTGAAGATGCGGGTTTGTCAGATTACAGTACAGCGGAAGCCAGGGCTGAACTGGCGCTCTTTCAATTTGAATGTTCTGAACCTTTTATGGAGCTGTGTAAATTTATCCTGAAGACATACGTTCCGGCACAGGGGCAAAACAAGAAAAAAAAGCCTTATGTCGTCTCACCTATCAAATAAACCAAGCGGAAAAGGTTGTTTCTGAATTCCTCAATAGAATCGGTTCTGATGTTTGCTTCCTTCATTTTAAGCAATTCAACATCAATAACCGCAATGCCTTTATTCACATCAGCCAGATGTTTGTCAAGGTTCTTGCCTTGTAAGATGTCCATAAGCATGTTAGCATAGATAGCAGCGGTGCGTTCTGCCTTTGCTCTTGTTTGTTCCCTGGCTTGTATAATTTCCATGTTATCTTATTTTGATGCCATTCGTATTCATCTGCCTGAGTATCTCTTTAATGTTTGGAATATCAGCAGCGTAGTTTGTTATCAATACAAGCTGATTTAAAGATTGCGTGGCAATCTGCAAATGTTCTGCTGCGGTAATACGCAACGCTCCCATCTGCCCGGCAAGAATTTCAGTTGTTTGCTCTGTGGCTTGTGATGTTGAGCCGGTTAAAGCGTTCTGGCTACTACTTGCTGTATCGGAGAATATTGAGCCCGCAGCTTGCTTTACGGCGTTGAACTTATCAAGAAGAGCCGATAAAGTAGCATTGTAATTCGCTTTTATCTGGCTGATGTCAATGGCGTCCAGAGAGCCGTCACTATTCAGTTGACCTATCTGATCGTAGATAGATTGAATAGCCGGTTTAATCTGGTCTGCTTCAAAGGCACTCAGTATCGCTTTGCGCAAAATATCGCTGAGATTATCGCCAAAGTCATTTACCGTGTTGTAGCCTTTTTCAAAGCCCTGCTCGATACTGTCTGCTATGGCATCAGCCATGGTGCCGGTATAGATTTGATTCAACTTGTCAGCCACATCCTGCGCGCTTTCGCCAATGCCATCAATCTCATCATGTACGGCTTTTAAAGAGGTAAACCAGGCTTTAGTATTGTCGTCCAGCTTATTCTCTGTAAACAGCTTTTCCAGCGTATCGTAATCCGTGTCAGACAAGCCGGCAAGTTGCTGTACCGTTTTTGTCTTTCTGCCAAGCAATACGCCTAATAAACCACCTTCCAAAAAGCCGCCTCCTGTCTTCTCACTTGTGAGCCCGGTAATCTGCTTTCCCTGCTCTCTGATTTTTTGCAGAAGCTGGTTATATTCCTGCTGCGCCTGCTGTTTTTGCGTTTGCAGTAAATTCTGCTGTGCTATTAATTCCTGCGTTGTAAGGTCGGTAATGCTCGCCTGTGTGCGTTCTCTTTCTCGTAACAGTTCATTGTAGCTGATGGCGCCTGTAATGAGCGAATCCTGAAACTTCTGTATGTCGGATGCGCTTTGTTTGGCACTATTGCGCACATCTTTATAAAAGGTATAAGCCTGGTTAAAAACGCTGATGACAGAGGTAGCAATGTTGAGCCCTGCTGTCAGTTGCCCCGCGGTATCTTTCTTATCGGCTGCTGTCTTAAAATCTTTCAATCCCTGCAAGACACCGGTGAAGCCGCCGATAGCAGTAGCCAATGAACCGATGGTATCAGAAAGGTCTTTGTTTACACCCTGCAAAGAAGTCGAAAGCCCGCTAAACGCATTTTGCACCTTACCTGCATCAGTCAGTATTTTGGCTAAGTTGACCTGTGTTTTATCGGTAGCATCCAATAAACCGTTTAATTTATCAATACCGGATTGAATATCAGCTTTCATCTGTGGCGTTAAGCCGGTTGAGGAATGCAATATCTTATCTAAGTCCTTTACTCTTTGCTCAAGCTGTTGGCGGGTGAAAAGAACAATATTTTCATTCAGCTTTTTATATACGTCGGTTTGGTAAACTTCTGATTCATTTACCTGTTTCTTTTCGTTATCGTAGTAATCTTTGAGTGCTGATAGTCTCTGCTGCAGGTCATCGCCTTTGTAAGTGCTTTCCAACTGCGCCCTGTCTTTTTGGTATTGGGTATCGAGGTTCTTGCGCTGCTGGTTGAAAGAGGTGGTTAAACCGATGATACGGGTGTAGTTGGCTAAGGTATCAGCGTACACTTTATCGTTGGCTTCCTTGTCTGCTGCTGCCAGCGCTTCACCAATGCCTTTTAATTTGATCTGTGAGCCAATGTCTGCAATGGGTCCGGTGATGGCTTTCTGAATAGTAGCAGACTGTCCTTTGAGATAGTCAACATACGTCTGAAACCCTTTGGTTTGTTCGGTATATAGCTCGTTGGCTCTGTCAATACCGATTTCTTTGATGGAATCCTGGTACTGCTCAAATATCTTCTTCTGATTATCGAGATTCTTTACATAGGCATCGGCTTGTTCCTTATAATTCGTATTCAGGATTTCGGTGTTCTTATCACTATTGAGTTGGTTTATTGAGTTCTGATCAACTTTAGTTACCGGGTTAGCAGGATTGGCTTTGTTGAAGGCAGCAATTCCGCCCGGGTATTTTGCATTGATCTTATCATACAAATCATTCTGCTCTTGGATGCTTGCAAAAATCTTGGCGTATTTCTCATTGATTTTATCCAGTTCGCTGTCTTGCGGTAAGAGTCCGCTTTGAATAGCGTCGTGGTGCAGATCGTTGATCTGTTCGAGTAGTGACTTTTGTTTGTCGAGTAATCCGTTTATTTTGGTGATGGCTTCTTCGTTTGCTTTGGCTACTACTTTATCTGCGCCGTAAGTATCGAACAACTTCTTTCTGGCATCGGCATACTTTAAATCGCTGGCTAACAAGTCCCGGTTCTTCTGATCGTTCGACTTGCTGTATTGATCATCTATCTTTTGACGAAGAGCAGATAATTCTTCCAGTGATTTTGTAGCATCAATCAGTTGTTTGTTGGTTTGCTTTGCGATTCCATCAGTAACTGTATCATGTACGCTGCCACCTGTTAAAGCGAGATCTTCTAAGCCAACTTTATAAACACTTTTGATATCAGCAATTTGTTTTTGAATATCTGCTTTGGCTTTTTCAACAGATACATTGTTTACGCTGGCGCCATTATAACCAAACAACTGTTCAAAGTAGTTTTTCTTTGAATAATCGCCTTGACCGAAGGCAGCATTGACAGCATTACCAAATTTTTCAAAGCTGTCTATCGCATCACTACCCTTCGTTTGTATGTCAATTAACTTGCCTTCTAATTCGGTTAGCTTGTCGCTGGCTGCTTTGACACGGCTCATATTTTCGATAGAAGCAACATACTCATCAATTGCTCCCTTTGCCTTGCCGGCTAATATTTCTTCGTCGCTGTAATTTTTGAGATAAGGACCGGTAACATCTCGAAGCTTGACAATTGCTTTTGCCTGATCGTCGTGTGAGCGGGTTTTATCTTGAATGATGCCTACAAGAGTGTATATTCCGTAGAAGTTGACCAGGGTATTCCGTGGCAAAATGACCAGTGGTTATGCTGGCAAAAAGTGATCGGGTAATGCTCTGTGTAAGCGGTTATCAAAAATAGTTACTTTCTTCTTTGTTGTTAAACTTTATTCCTTTTCTACCTCCTGCATTGTTTGTTTCTTTTTCCTCAGCGATTTTCCTTTCAGTTCCAGCCGGTGCGCATCATGGATGATCCTGTCAAGAATGGCATCAGCGATGGTTTGTTCTCCGATCACTTCATACCATTTCGATACCGGCAGCTGAGAGGTAATAATCATCGATGCCTTGCCATGTCTGTCTTCAATGATTTCCATCAGCGTTGCCCGGCTTTGTGCGTCAAAAGGCTGTATGCCAAAGTCGTCTAAGATGAGAAGCTGCTGCCGCTCGATACGGGTAAGTTCTTTCATGTAAGAACCATCAGCCTTTGCCATCTTGAGCTTAGCGAAGAGCTTTGGTGTACTTGCATACAGCACCCGGTAGCCACTGATGCAAGCCTGATGACCAATGGCGGACGCAATATAGCTTTTGCCTATGCCGGTGCTGCCTGTAATGAGCACATTTTCTTTCTTGTTGATAAAGTTGCATTCAGCCAGCCTTCCCATCTGGTTGCGGTCAAGAGAGCGGTCAGCCTGGTAGTACATCTCTTCCACAGAAGCTTTGTAGCGGAAGTGAGCATTGGAGAGCCGTCTCTCTGTATTTCTGTTCTGCCTGTCTTCCCATTCGGCTTCTACCAGAAAAGCGATCATCTCATCGATCGTATACTTGTTGAGCCCATCAGTCTCGAGGCTGGTCTTAAAAGCCCGGAACATGCCGAAGAGCTTTAATTTGCGGATTCTGTCCAGTGTGTTTGCGTTCATAATTGATTGTTTGATTGTCAAAAAAAATTATCGGTAGTATTGTTTTCCCCGGATGTTGTCGTGTGATGGCATTTTTGAAGTCCCTGTGTCTTCGTTCAGTAAATCCATACCTTTTTCAAGGATGGTCTGGATCGTTTTATAGTTATAGACACCATAGTCCAGCGCCCTCCTGCAGGCGGCGATCAGCCTTTCACTGCCTGCTTTCCGGCTAAAGCTCAACACACCCATGCAGGATTTATAAGCCTGTTCAGGATGCTGCTTGCGCTCCAGTATCTTTACGATATACAGCTTCACATCTTCATGGATAGAAGCTGCCCATTCAATAAAGTGCTCTGCCGTCCAGTCTGCCATGAACTTGTGAGTGGAAGCCAGGTGTTCCTTGTCTGTCGTGTAAGCATAAGGGCACTTCGTTCGCTTGTGTACAGCAATACGTTCATAATGGTAGAAGACTTCAACGGAAGAGCGCGAGTAGAGCAGCTTTATTTTCTTACCAATGAAGCGGTAAGGAACACTGTAATAGTGCTTGTCCACACCCAAACAAACATGCCCGTTCTTCATGACCGTAGCGTGCATCTGTTTTTTAAATTCATAGCGAAGAACAGGCAATGGAGCTAACACCGACCTTTCTACTTCTTCGAACTGTTCTCTGCGGCTGTAATGGCGCCCCTTGAAAGGCTGGTTGTTATGCACTTCAAGGGCTGCTTTGATGGCTGTATTAAGCTCTTCCAAACTGTAATAAATGCTTTGTCGGATGAGCGTATAAACGCGCGTGTACATGATCCTGACAGCTCCTTCTACGAGCGCTTTATCCCGGGGACGGTAGGCTCTGGTAGGAAGAACTGCCATACAATAGTGGTCTGCAAAATCAGCAAACGACTCGTTGACGGTAGGCTCATAGCGGCTGCTCTTGGTAACGGCTGACTTTAGATTATCGGTAACGATAGCCAGCGGCACGCCACCATAGAAGTGCAGGGCGTTCTCGCAGGCTGGAATCAGGTCTTCTTTCCCTTGCGTCATGACAGCTTCGATATAAGTCAGCTGGCTGGCACCCAGAATGGCGATGAAGACTTCAACGTCCTTTACTTCCCCTGTGTTCTTGTCAACGATTGAAAGCTTCTCGCCGGCAAAGTCAACAAACATCTTGTCACCGGCTTTGTGCTCTATATGCATGACCGGGTTCACCTGCGCTTTCCACTGGTTATAGTAAAAGCAAAATTGTGTGTACTGAAAGCCTTTGGGATGCTGCTTCATGTATTCTTGCCATAAGAGAAGTCTTGTTGTTCCCTTGCGCTTCAGTTCCTTTTCCACATGGGGAAAGAGATTATGAAGATCAAACAAACGGGGATCAGGAGGCTTTTCATCACTCTTTCCAAAGAGGTCGTCGAGCTCTTTGTCAGTGAGCCGGTTGATGTCTTCGAACGTAAAACGGGAGTCCTGGAATGCTTGTATGTACTTCTTGGCGGTATTGCGCGATACGCCCGTCCAGGCTGCAATAGAAAGCCGGCTGGTTCCTTGTGTATAGAGGCGAATGATCTGACGGATTTTACTCATGCTGATCGGTGTGTTTGCCATACTTTGTAGTGTCAGCTTCTTATAGCTGACAACTAAAAATAGGTTGCTTACACAGTGGTCACAATCACTTTGAAAGGGTGGTCAGTTTGCCGCGGAATCCGCGGTAATTGAAGTGGTCAATTTGCGCCGGAATCCACTGGTCAGTTTACCACGGAACCGTTGACCCTATTCCCGAAATATCTATTGGTCATTATCAGCGAAATATCCATATTAATGTTGGTTTGTCTTCATCGAGTGAATGATTGCCTTCAAAGAATTTGACCAGGTATTGCTTTAGTGTGGCTGGCGCCGGAACTCCGTTCTTTATCTCAGTATTGTATGCTTTCTGGCAGACCTTCTGTAAACTATCCAGTAAATCGTTGAGCGAATACTTGCCGTCTTCCGTTGTCTGGTTATTGCTCCTCACCCGCTGTTTTGCTCCGTTCCAGTTTTTAGGATCAATGCTTTGCCCTGGATATTTCGCTGATACTTTGCCCGAAGGAATACACAAGCTTGTTGCCGCTGTAACGGAATTGCAGGTAGATCAAGGCTTTCTTTCCCTTTTCAGCTTTCTTGAGATAAAAACCGACTTCACCCATTATAATAGATTGAAGTCTAAAGGTAATTGGTTGGCTGGTTGGTTGGCTGATTTTCTTTACAAATACTTACATTGTTTGTAAAGTAATGTAAAGTGAAAGGCTTATAAACAGTGGATTTTGTATTGTAATTGACAAAAAGTGTAAAGTGGTGTAAAAAAAGTTACAGTCCTGACAAGACCACTTTTATTAGTTAGAAGAGGTTGTATAAGAACCTCTTTTTTTATTTTTATATTACTTTATCAGCTTATCGTTATTATTCATAAGTATTCTTCTTTTTAAATAACTTCAATACTTCTGCTGACACATTTTTTGGAAATGTATGATCCGAAAGATGAATACTTATCTCCGTATCATTTTTCATGTGAACAGTTATTGTTATGCCTGGAGTTATATACCGGTTTATTTCATTCGGAAGTATCCCGATATTTTCAAAAATAGAAATCAGCGAACAAATTTTTTATAAACCGCAAATATGTCAAAATGAGTTTGGTTCTTATATAACAATACAAGGCAACGGAAATCATAAAAGAAGAACATCGTAGTGCAGTTCTATAAAGTAACCGATATAGCTACATCAATTACCGAAAACCCAATTATACTCATCAGGAATAATTAAGTTTATATCAGAAACAAGATTGATTAGCTATGAATCCATTAATTTGAAACTACAGATTTCTCATTTCTAAGTAATGAGGAACAGGCTTGACTTTATTTTGACTAATGCATCTAACGAATAAATAATATGGTTTGAAAATTTAAATAACAAGGAAATTGTAAAGCGGTTTATTGTTATGATTTACTTTTGTTTTAATGTTACCATGAGATAATCAATTGCTTGCGTTTCTGCTTGTATAATAAAACCGTTCTTGCTTGATTAAAGCTTGCATAAAGAAATAACAATATCTGATTTACAAAATAATTGCTTTATGAATTTTCAAACGCATTTTCTTGAAACCATTTGTTCTTTTAATGGTAAGCCGCCACCTTTAAACGTTTATGTGTTATAACATAAATCCCGGTTTTAAATAATCGTTTTTCTGCTTTTAATTTTCTTTAAAAATTAATATGATTACAAATAGACTTTTTTACAGGTTATTACTTTGCCTATTCTGTTTTTATTCATTGCACAGTTATGCGCAAGACACTCAAAAATCAATTAATGGTAAAGTAACCAACGACAGTAATGTTCCGCTTGAAGGCGTATCGGTTTCTATAAAATCAGGTTCCAGGGCTACACAAACCAAAAGAGACGGAACGTTTTCTATTACTGCTTCTTCAAACGATACACTGCTGTTTTCTTACATTGGTTATGCCGACCAATCAATAGCTGTTGGATCAAACACACAAATCAATGCCAGTCTTTCTCCGGGCACATCCAGCTTAGATAATGTTACAGTCATCAGCGTAGGTTATGGTACACTGAATAAAAAAGAAGTCTCTAGTGCCATTACGCACTTATCTGCTTCCGATCTTACAAAAGTGGCAAGCAACAGTCCGTTGATGTCTATACAAGGTAAAGTGGCTGGTTTAACAGTAACCAATACAGCCGCTGGTGATCCTAACTCAACGCCAACTATACAATTGCGTGGCGTTTCTTCACGTAATGCCGGCTTGGGTCCATTGTATGTTATTAACGGCGTACCGGGTGGCAATATTGATAACATCAACCAAAACGATATTGAGTCTATTGATGTGCTAAAAGGTGGTGCTGCTTCTGCCATTTATGGCACACGCGGTAGTAATGGCGTAATTGTGATTACCACTAAAAAAGGCACATCAGAACCGCGCGCTTTATACGATGGCTATGCTTCATTTGATTATGCCACAAACAAGCTGAAAGTTTTATCAACAGATGATTTTATTAAGAATCGAGTAAACGCAACGCCAACCAGCCAGGGCATAAATTATGGTGGAAATACCGATTGGATGAAGGCTGTAAGCCGAAACCCTGCTTTTGCGCAAAAACATACTTTACAGTTTTCAGGTGGCGGCGCCCGCACCAATTATTTAGCTACGGTTGATTACAGAAAAGCAGAAGGTATTGATTTGCGGGCTTCTAAAGAAGAATATGGTGCCCGTGTAAATCTCAACCATACATCAGCCAATAATTTGTATACGGTTACAGTAAGTGTTGCGCCACGTTATGCAAAAACAAATCTGGCAGATTATAGCGGTTTTAATTATGCGCTGAATTTAAATCCAACACTATCACCTTATGATAGCGCAGGAAGATATGCATATATTACAACAGGTTTCTTTGCCAACAACCCGATTGAAAATGCAAAAACAGTGCTCGACCAACAACAAATAAAATACCTGGATATCAATGGTTCTTTTAAGTTGAATATACTTAAAAATTTAAACACAATTGCTACCATCGGCGAAGTAAGCAGCTCTTTCAGAAACTTCGATTTCAGACCATCAACCAATACAACTGTTGTGTTTGGTACCGGAAGAAGTACGGCATCACAAAGCTTAGATGAAAACGATCAAAAGAGTTTTGAATGGGTAGGCAATTATGATTTCAAGGTTCAGAAACATACAGTTAAATTATTAGGTGGTTATTCTTATCAACTGTTTACCTCATCCGGCTTTAATGCAGCCAATGAAAACTTTCCTTCCGATGTGCTTACGTATAACAATTTAGGAAGCGGGCTTTGGAATGTAGAACAAGGTATAAACAACGTAGGTTCTTATAAAAACGACTCTAAGCTAATAGCCTTTTTTGGCAGGTTAAATTACGATTTCAATCAGAAATATTATGTATCTGCCAGCGTTCGCCGCGAAGGTTCTACGCGGTTTGGAATTGATAATAAATGGGGATATTTTCCAGCCGCATCTGTTGCCTGGCGTATAGATCAGGAAAATTTTGTAAAAAATATTTCATGGTTAAGCGGATTGAAGTTAAGAGCTGATTATGGTATAACCGGTAACCAGGATTTTGCTAATTATCGTTCACTAAACCTGTACGCAGGTTACGGATATTTTCCTTTTAACGGTGTTACTTACCAGGTTTGGGGCCCCAGTCAAAATGCCAGCTATGATCTGCGCTGGGAGCAGGCGGAGAATCTTAATATAGGACTTGATTTCGAAATAATAAAAAGCAGGATTACCGGAAGTTTGAATTATTACATACGTACTAATAAAGACTTATTGGGTGATTATCCGGTACCAAACCCACCTAATATACAGGGAACTACCTATTTGAATGTTGGTACAATGAAGAATTCCGGTCTGGAAATTCAATTAAATGCCGGAGCTGTTAGAAGTAGAAACTTTACTTATGACATTACATTTGCAGGTGCTACCAATAAAAATGACTTTATCTCTTTTTCAAACAAAATTTATCAGGGTGGAAAATACCAGGATGTTGTAGGAATGCCTGCACCCGGATCGCCAGGTACAATTCAACGACTTCAGGAAGATATGAGAGTAGGAAGTTTTTATACTCTTAGATCTGCCGGTTATGATATGTTTGGTCGTTTGCTTGTGTATAACAAAGATGGAAAAGTTATTCCTGCCAATGCAGCTACGAACGATGACAGGCAGTTCACAGGTAATGGCCTTCCCAAATTTACAGCCAGTATGGGTCATAATTTCAGGTATAAAAACTGGGATTTGAATATCTTTCTTCGTGGCGCTTTTGGATATAAGTTGTTTAATACGTATGCTTTTTATTTGGGTACGCCTGCTGCACAATCCGATGTTAATTTGCTTACTTCGGCTTATGATGGTTCTAAATACTCAAAACTTACCAATCCGGCTACTTATTCTTCCCTGTCAGATTATTTCTTAGAACCAGGAGATTTCGTGAAACTTGATAATGTATTGTTAGGTTATACACAACCTTTCAAATCGAAGTATGTCCGCTCTGTTCGCATTTATGCATCAAGCAGAAATTTGTACACGTTTACGAAATTTACAGGTGGCGATCCTGATTTAATACAGACAAATGGATTGTATCCAGGCATAAATCAAAACAGCGATCATAACGGAACCCTTAACTATTATCCATCTACAATACAATTACTTTTTGGTCTCCAGGTTAATTTCTAAGATAAATTTATAAAAATGATTAAGAATAAGTTTCTAAATAAAAGAATTATAAGCGCTGTTTGTATTGTGTCACTGCTGTCTTTTGGTTGTACCAAACTAAACGAACAAGTGTACGATACAATATCTGCAGATAACTTCCTGCAAACAAAAGCTGATGTAACCCGGGATTTTTTACGGGCTTTTGAGCATTGCTATTGGAGCATTCAGGGCAATAATTTGTTCACGATTCAGGAAGACCCGGGAGATCAATTAATGACAGCAAACCGGCAGGGCGACTGGTTTGATGGCGGTCAGTATCAAAGACTACATTATCATACCTGGACACCAAACGATGGTTATACCAACGATGCCTGGAGTGCCTTATACCAGGGTGTAGATTTAGCTACTAACTCTATTGAAGATTTAGAAGGAATCACTGATCCTGGTAAATTTGAAATGACGCAGGCAGAACTGGATGATATGACAGCAGAACTGCATACACTTCGCGCCTGGCTTTACATTCGTCTTCTTGATTTGTATAGAAATGTTGAGATCATTACCAAGGTAAAAGGCGAAGTGCTGGGTCAGTCTCAATCTACACCACAGGAAACATTTGCATTTATAGAGCAGGAACTGAATGATGCTATTCCGAAATTGTATACCATTGATGATTTGGGTAACAATGCCATCGGCAGATGGACAAAAGGTGGCGCGGCTGCTTTGCTGGCTCGTTTGTATTTGAATGCGCAGGTATATATTGGTGCTGATCATTACTCTGACTGCGCTGCTGTTTGCCAGGATATTATTAATGGTAAATATGGAAATTATGCTTTGGAAAGCCGTTGGGATGCGCCTTTTGATTATAACAATTCTCAATCAAAAGAAACGGTTTATGGTTTTCCGGGCAGCTTTGGTCTTACACACTGGCAATACACTACCGACATGCAGTTTGGTCTTTTATCTTACCAGATTCCACGTTATTTTGGCTTTACCGATTTTGGTGATGCCAACCCGAAATTTGGTATACAACCCGGCAGAGATGTTGACAGTGTTGAATATGCATTTAACATGGGAAAACCTTTTCTTAAATTCCAAAAATATCCCGACGATTACCGTTTGAAGTTATATAAAAATTTGGGTAAAAGTACAAGAGAAGGTATGTTTCTATTTGGCTATCTGCCTTATACCAATTCTTCCGGTAAACAAGACTCGGTGCGAGGAAACAAAGGTTCTTACCCATTATATTTCAGAGACCAGGTGGGATTCTTTTTAGATGCCAAGCCGGGTACCAAAATAGCAGATAAGGAATCAGACATGAACCACGCCGATCATAATTCAGGACTGTTCATGGCAAAATATCCATATTATCCAAGTACTGATGATAACAAGATATCATCTGCTTATGCTGAAATCAGGCTGGCAGAAGTGTATTATTCATTGGCAGAATGTAAGTACAGAACCGGCGACAAAGCAGGCGCTGCGGTTCTTTTAAATGCAGTAAGAGTGAGAGATTATCCTGCCGGTTCAGCCAGTTTATATAGCACCGATGGCAGCCAGCTAACAGATCAGGAAATGATTGATGAATGGGGACGCGAATTTTTAGCAGAAGGCAGACGACGTACTGATTTGATACGCTGGGGCGTTTTCAATTCCGGTACCTGGTGGGATAAACAGCCGGATGCAGATAATCATACACAAATATTCCCGATTGGTCAAAACATCCTGAATAGTTCACCACAACTGGTACAAAATCCTGGCTATTAAAAATATGGGCAAGTGAAACGGAACATAACGTATTCTCGTTTCTTATTAGTGATTGCAGATGATTTTTTAAAAGTCAAAAACACAAAAACAATGAAATACAGAAACATGAAGAATCAAAATAAGGTTAGGTTCTTCTCCCAAATTTCTATAAAATATCTTTTATTATTTGTCTTAGCCTTTTCACTTTTTTCAGTTTCCTGCAAAAAAGAAATCAAAGCCGGCCCGCCTCTTTCTTTAACTTACGACCAAGTTTATATGGTAGGTAATGCTACGTCTGTTGGCTGGGATATTGGCAACGCAATCCCGATGACTGCAACAGCAGGCAATGCAGATGAATTTACCTGGACAGGTCCATTATATGCCGGAGAAATCAAATTTCCAACGGCATTAAGCTGGTCATCTGATACATTCATGTCATCAGCATCAGGTCAATCTATCACAAACAACAAAGGGTTGCTTGCCTTGAGCGGAAACCCGGATTATCATTGGGTTTTAACTGATGCTGATGCCGGTAACTATAAAATAACATTGAATACAAAAGACCTGACAGTTACGTTTCAAAAACAATAACTAATTGTTGAATAAAAAGAGACGCTCAAAAATTAGCGTCTCTTTTTTATTCTTATCACTTCGCAAATTTTCTGGTCGAAGTAAAATTAGTTTCTCTGTAAATGAAGATATAGATTGAATGAACTTTCTGTTTCAATTTGTCTCCTAACTTGTATTGTTTATTCATAACAAAACACACCAGATGATTCTACAGGAATTGAACGAAAAATGCAATTGCATATACAGCATGGACATCATCATTTCATGTAAAGAACGATTGAAACGGAGATATTTTATGCACAATACAACAGGCGTATAATGGCTTGAATGTTGTTTTATTTGCAGAAAGAATTGATATGGATAAGAAAAACAAAAGTTTAACCGACAACAGTGAAGGAGATATTATTTTGAATGAAAGCGGAACTTCAATAAATCTGGATGATAATATAGAAGACGATCTGAACGAAGATAATTCCACGTTAGAAGATACGTTACCAGGTGAAACAATTAAGGAAGATGATAAGAAATAGCTGCAAGCTATAAACGTAATAACAGCAAATTCCCTTACCATTTAATCGAAATATACTAAGCATTTTAAAACGAAAGTTCTACGTTATTTCATCACAAAAAAAGTCGTATTATTAATTAAATTGACAAAGCTTTCTGCAACACTTCTTTTACAACACAATTCGTTTTCCGTTGGCTGATGATCGCTTTGCCGCATCCAGAATTTCCATGACAATCATGTTATAAGATAAAGAAGAAAGATCGTCTTTGCCGGGAAGCTCATGATGTAATACCGCAGCTAAATAATTCATTGGATCATTGATAGGTGCGGGAAGCGCATTTGCCTGCTTGCTGCCTACTATTTTTTCGCGTTTGCGGCTGGTAATATTAACCTGGTCTAACGCATGAAGATAACCGGTTTCACCAAAAACTTCCATATCTTTAATAGAAAACGGCCAGTTCCAAGATCCTTCAATAATACCCGTCGCATCTGCGTATTCAACAATAATAGTTGCATCATCATCTACTTTCGGATAAACCTGTGGCTTGTAATGTTTTGTTACGGCTGTAACAGCAATTGGTCGTTGACCATGCATCAGCCAGGTTACCAAATCGGCACCATAACAACCAAAATCATTCAGCGCTCCGGCACCATTCAAAACCGGGTCTGTGAGCCAGCTTAGAAATTCGGGACTACAGCCAATTTCTTTCGGTCCCTGGTGCCCGTCATGAAACACCATTTTCTTAATATGCCCGATACTATCATTAGTAACTGTGTTATAAATATCATGATAAGACGGGTACCACGTCGTCTCATAATTAGTTAATACAATCGTATTGTATTGCTTTGCCAGTTGTTCTATTTCTTTTGCCTGTTGCAAGGTCGCAGCCAAAGGCTTTTCTACCATTACAGGTATATGAAGCGGCGCACAAATCTGAACAACGCGTACATGTGCAGCTACTTCATTATAACCCAATACGGCATCCGGCTTTTTTTGCTTTACTAAAGTTTCAAGATCGTCTGTAAACAAAGAATCAGGCAAGCCATATTCGTTTCCAAACTTCTTCCATAGAAGCTTGTTCGGCTCAGCAATTCCAACAATCGTTACTTGCCCGTTTTTAAAAGCATGTAGTATATTATGAACATGATCGTGGTTTAAGCCAGCTACCACAACCTTTAATTTTTGTTGCGCTATTGTATGCGTGTATATGATTAATAAGGCAACAATTAATATGAATCTGCATAAACGAATCTTCAAATCTTTATTAAACCAATAACAATACACTTTCATAATTTTTGATTTTGCAAAACGAACATTTTGTAATCTTAAATTTTGCTTTCTTTTTTCTGAACTGAAAAGAATAAAAGTAGCGAAGTATTTATTTTTTGTTGAAATGACTTATATTATATTTCATCCGCTGTTATGATAGATTGCTCTTTTTTAACCCAAAATCATTTCTATTTCAATACAATCAAATCTCTTCAAATTTCAAACAAATCTATCTGTAATTTGATTGAGCAATTTGGTTAGTAAGTTCTTATTTATAAATTCGTTGACTTTACTTATAACAATCGACAGGTAAGATAAGCATTGTCTTTTACAATCAGTAAACAGCCACTTAGATGAAAATTCTTATTATTGAAGACGAAAGAGAATTATCTAAAAGTATTTGCAGCTACTTTTCCAACGAACAATTTGTTTGCGAAACAGCATTCGATTTTTCGACAGCGTTAGAAAAAATTTCATTGTATGAATATGGCTGTATTGTACTGGATATAACATTGCCGGGCGGAAGTGGCCTGGAGATTTTAAAAGAATTAAAAGCTAATAATAAAGTAGATGGTGTTATCATTATATCGGCTAAAAATGCGCTTGATGATAAACTGTTGGGTTTGAAAACCGGTGCCGACGATTATCTTACAAAACCATTCCATTTATCTGAACTTGGCGCCAGAGTCGATGCCATTATCCGTCGAAAATCTTTTGATGGAAAAAAGCTGATCACTTTTGATGAACTGCAAATTAATTTAACTGAAAAGCAGATTTACGTGTCTGGAAAAGAGCTTGATGTAACCCGCAAAGAATATGATCTTCTTATGTACTTCGTGAGTAACAAAAATAAAGTTATCAGTAAAGCAGCCATAGCAGAGCATTTGTTAGGCGATGATATGGATATGGCTGATAATTATGACTTTCTGTATACACATATAAAAAACCTGAGAAAAAAATTATTACAGGCCGGCAGTCCGGATTACATACGCTCAATATATGGTATGGGTTATAAGTTTATGATTCCGTAAATCTGTTGCAGAGTATGAAGCTGTTTACCAAATACAACCGTATCAATGTATTGTTTACTATTATTGTTTTTTTGCTTGCCAGCATTGCTTTTTCGTTCCTGCTTAAATATGTTATTATTAATCAAGTAGACGAAGACCTTCGAATTGAAAGAAATGAGGTGCTTACGTACGTACAAAAATACGGTTCCTTACCGGCTATTATTGAAGTGCATGATCAGTACACAAATTATAAAGAAGCCAAAACTGTATTGAAAAAACCGGAACAGATTTATACAAAAAAACAGCATGATAAAAGAAATGACGGTGACGAACTTATGCGTTCTATTTTGTTCAATGCAACCGTGAACGGTAAACTTTATCTTATTACGGTTAGTAAATCTTTAGAGGGAACGGACAATTTAATACAATCAATTATTTTCATCACTATTGCAACTATAATTCTCATACTTACGGTTACCGTTTTTATAAACCGCTTTGTTTTATACAAGTTGTGGCAACCATTTTATAATACTTTGGAAACAGTACAACAATTCACCTTATCAGACAATAAGGCGATATCATTTACAGATAGTCAGATTGAAGAATTTGATTTATTAAATACCACACTATCCACATCTATTAACAAAGCACAACAGGATTATATTGTATTGAAAGAGTTTACCGAAAACGCATCGCATGAAATGCAAACGCCGTTAGCTATAATACGTTCCAAGCTGGATGTGATGATTCAAAGCGAAGACCTGACCGAAGCACAAAGTCAATCAATACAGGTTGCGTATGATGCGATTAAGAAATTGAAAAAGATGAACCAGTCATTATTATTACTGGCTAAAATTGACAACCGGCAGTTTACAGAGAAAACAGATATTGATTTGTAC
Source organism: Ilyomonas sp. (assembly GCA_965199845.1). Lineage (GTDB taxonomy): Bacteria > Bacteroidota > Bacteroidia > Chitinophagales > Chitinophagaceae > Ilyomonas. Next base: position 262,405 of record CBDATZ010000005.1, on the reverse strand, counting down.
CAGGCTATCGCTGACAAACAAGAGCAGTTTATTGAGCAGTGGCAAAGTCAGCACATACAAATGCAAACAGAAATAGTAAACGCTACTATTAATGGCAATCAACATTTAATTGACATCTTATTAAATAACCTTTTCAGCAACGCTATCAGGCATAATATAAGTAACGGATCAATCATCTTACACTTACAGCCGCATCTGTTAGAAATCAGCAATACAGGCGAACCGGATCCATTAGAAAAACATCTCATTTTCAGCCGTTTCTATAAAGGAAATTCTATGAGTGGACAACATGGTTTGGGCTTGTCTATTGTAAAACAAATTTGTGATGTATCAGGTTATCGTTGCCGTTATCAATTTCAATTACCTAATATTCATTTGTTCACAATCAATTGGTGAAAGATTATCTATTGGTTTCGTTTCTCAGTTTTAATATCCCGTTTCGTATTCTTTTTGTCTGAACAATTTTATACGAGCATAATTTTTTTTTATTGATTGTATATAGATTGATTTTCTTCACAATTTATAAATCAGAAATTGCATAAAATCAGCTGCAAATTCTATTTACATTCTACGTCTCACTTTCCGTAAAAACTTTGCATTTCTTGTTTTCTATGTTGTAGCAATGAGTTTGTTTGCTAACTACAATTTTAACTCAGAATCAGTTCTTTTGTTTGCGCAGCAAAATGCATGATTTTCCAGATTTGCGGTGCAATGCTATTGTACTGTTATGTAAAATAAATATGATTTTCAAAAGCTTATATTCTTACTTATATACTTGTTTCTTTATTACTTTTTGCTTGTTTACAAACACCACGCAGGCACAGCAAAAGACGCTTGACTATTATATAAACCAAAGCATACAAAACAGTCCGTTATTAAAAGAAAATGCAAATAATATTGTTCTCAACCGTATAGATAGTATGCGTATCCAGGCAACTTATCTGCCACAGGTAAATGGTGTTAGTACCAATAATTATGCACCCGTTGTAAGAGGTTATGGTTATGATGAAATTATTACCAATTTTCGCAACTTCAGCGAGCAGGTTAGTGTAACAAAAAATTTGGTAAGCAAAAGAAATCTGCGCATACAATTCAATGGTATTCAATTACTCAACGATTCATTATTAATTGCCGGAAAAATATCTGAACAGGATTTGAAGCGCACCATTACAGCCGCTTATATTGCGGCTTATGGAAACTGGCGCCAATATTCATTTAACCAGGAAGTATATGATTTATTATCGAAAGAAGATATTATTCTGAAAAAGCTAACACAGGCAAGTGTGTACCGACAAACCGATTATCTTACGTTTTTGGTTACCTTAAAGCAACAGCATCTTGCTATTGCGCAATCGCGTGTTCTGTATCTGAACGATTTTGCCACACTCAATTATCTAAGCGGATTATTCGATACCACGTTGACGCCATTGGATTCTCCCCGCATTGAGTTGGCGCAGTTGCCACAAATGTCAGGAACTATTTTTTACCGTAAGTTTACAACAGACAGTTTGCTTCTTAAAAACGCCGGTCAGCAGTTAGATTTAGCATACAAACCAAAAGTCAGTTTCTCGGCAGACGGAGGCTATGTTTCTTCGTTAACCTATACGCCTTATAAAAACTTTGGTGCCAGTGCAGGCATTAATTTAACGGTTCCCATTTATGATGGCAGGCAACGAAAACTGCAACACAGAAGACTGGATATTTTAGAAAATACAAGAGCTTATTACAGAGATTTTTTTGCTATGCAATACAACCAGCAAGTTGCGCAGTTAACACAACAATTGAATCTTACGAGGCAACTTATTAACGAAACAAATGAGCAATTAAGGTATGTGCGCACGTTAATACAAGCCAATCGCAGCCTGCTGGCTACCGGTGATGTTCGGATTGCAGATTATGTAATTGCCATCAACAATTATTTAACCGCGCAAAATGTAGTAACGCAAAATATAGTCAGTCTATTTCAAATCATTACCCAAATCAATTACTGGAACAGATGATGAATCAATATAAAATGATAATGCTGTTATTTTTATTTGCTGCAATCATTTCATCTTGTAAAAACACAGAGGCTGACAGCAGTGAAGATATAGCGCCGGAAGATGTGATAACGCCGGTTACCATTACGCACCCGGAACATAACAACATGAGTGAAACGGTTGACATCAATGCTGTTTCGTCTTTTTTACTGAAGACGTATGTGAAAGCCAATGCAATTGGTTATTTGCAATCTGCAAACGTTCATTTGGGAGAATATGTAAGTAAAGGACAAACGTTATTTACCATTAAAACCAAAGAAGCAGAAGCACTTGGCAATACAATTAATAGCTTAGATACATCACTTCATTTTGAAGGCGTTATCAAAATTAAATCGCCGGGCAACGGATACATTACACAGCTTACTTATACAACCGGAAATTATGTGCAGGATGGTGAGCAACTGGCGGAGATAACAGATAAAAAAAGCTTCGCGTTTTTGCTTGACCTGCCTTACGAATTAAAACCATACTTGTCTTCCAATAAAACGGTTGAATTGCATCTGCCCGACAGCACAGTTCTTATCGGCACAGTGCAGGCAGGTTTGCCAACACTTGATTCGGTTGCGCAAACACAACGCTTTGTTATTAAAGTACAAACCAATAAACTGATACCGGAAAACTTAGTTGCCAAAGTGCACCTGTTAAAGACACAACATCAGAATGTATTGTCGCTGCCAAAGCCTGCGGTATTAAGCGATGAAGAACAAAGTAATTTCTGGATTATGGAGTTGTTGAATGATAGTACAGCTGTAAAAGTGCCGATAAAAAAAGGATTGGAAACAAATACCAATGTAGAGATTACAGAACCATCTTTAGGTGATTCTGACCGTATTGTTCTCACCGGGAACTATGGTTTATCTGATACGGCAAAAATTGCAATACAATAGTCACCGGCTTAAGCTGGTGGCTAAAAGTGATTCAATAATAATATTCATGAATAATTTCTTTGTAACATATAAAAATCCGGTAACGGTTCTCATTGTTATCATCTTGCTCGGCGGCGGCTTTGCATACAGCAAAATGCAGACAGCTTTGTTTCCGGAGATCACGTTCCCCAAAATAAAAATCATTGCAGATGCAGGTCAGCAGCCGGTAAATAAAATGATGATTACGGTAACACGCCAATTAGAAAATGCTATTAAACAAATACCCGATTTGCAAACCATCCGCAGCACCACAAGTCGCGGCAGTTGCGAGTTATCGGCCTTTTTAAACTGGAATGCAGATGTAAATGTGGCGCAGCAACGTATTGAATCGAAGATCAGCGAAATACGCAATACACTACCCGCCGGCGTAAATATAACTGTTGAGCGTATGAACCCTTCTATCCTGCCTGTTTTAGGATATTCTTTGGAAAGTCACAGCCGCTCACCGATTGATATGAAGATGCTGGCAACCTACACCATAAAACCTTATTTATCGCGTGTGCAGGGCGTTGCAGATGTTCGTGTCATTGGTGGTAAAACAAAAGAATATGAATTGATATTGAACCAGCAAAAAATGAATGCGCTTGGCATTACACCGGATGCAATCAACACATCTCTCAGTCAGAATAATTTTGTTCAATCCAATGGTTATCTCAACGATTACCGGTTGATGTATTTAACTGTTACCGATGCTTCGGTTAATTCGTTAGAGCAATTGCAAAATGTGGTGATAAGCAATAACAGCAAGCGTATTGTTTTACTAAAGAATATTGCCGATATACAAATAAAAGATGCCAAAGAATATGTGAAGATCAATGCCAACGGGCAGCAGGGATTGTTGCTGGCTATCATCAAACAGCCCAATGCTAACCTGGTAGATTTGTCTTCGCAAATGGAAGCCGAAGTAGCCAATCTTAAAAACATCATTCCGAAAGATGTAACAATCAAACCTTATTATATACAGGCAGATTTTGTTAATGATGCGGTGAAAAGTGTTACCGATAGTTTATGGATTGGCCTTGCATTGGCTATCATCGTTGCCATCATTTTTCTTCGCTCCTTCAAGGCAAGTTCGGTGATATTGGTAACCATCCCGGTTACTTTATTTCTTAGCTTAATTGTATTATACGCAACAGGCCAAACATTAAACATTATGACGCTTGGAGCTATTGCTGCCGCCATTGGTTTAATAATAGATGATGCCATTGTTGTGGTGGAGCAAATACATCGCACTCACGAAGAACATCCCGGCGAGCCTTCTGTAACCTTGGTACAGAAAGCGATCCGTTACTTGTTCCCGGCTATGATCAGTTCATCATTAAGCACCATCGTTATCTTTCTTCCGTTTGTTTTAATGAGTGGTGTGGCAGGCGCTTATTTTAAAGTAATGACCAATACAATGATTATTACATTGGTGTGTTCTTTCTTTGTTACCTGGCTTGTATTGCCGGTTATTTTTTTATTGTTTTCGAAGAACAAACATAAACAACAGAAAGAGGAAAAATCACAACCTGTACATAGTCAGCGTTGGGTAGGATTTTTCATTTATAACTCATATATCAGCTTTGCTTTTATAGCTATACTTATTGTTACTGTTATTATTATTTTTCCAAAACTACAAACCGGCTTCTTGCCGGAGATGGACGAAGGCAGTATTGTAATGGATTATACATCGCCACCGGGCACATCGTTAGCTGAGACTGACCGTATGCTGCAGGCAATTGAAAAAGAGATTGTGAAAGTACCGGAAGTACAAGCCTATTCAAGGAGAACAGGTACGCAAATGGGTTTCTTTATTACGGAGCCCAATACGGGCGATTATTTAATCCAGTTGAAGAAAAGCAGGAGCCGCACAACGGATGAAGTAACCAGCGATATACGTCAGCGGATAGAAAGTACGCAACCTGCGCTGCGCGTGGATTTCGGACAGGTAATCGGTGATATGTTAGGCGACTTAATGACGTCTGTACAACCAATCGAAGTAAAGATATTTGGCAGCGATCAAAACACTCTTCAAAACCTTTCTAAACAGGTAGCAGGTGTTGTGGAAAAAGTAAGCGGCACAGCTGATGTATTTGATGGCATTACGCTTACAGGTCCATCTGTAAATATTCAGCCAAACGGAATGAATCTCGCTCAATTTGGTATTACACCAATGAACTTGCAATATCAATTGCAAACCGCATTGGAAGGCAATGTTGTAGGTAGTGTGTATGATAAAGAACAACTAAGTGATATTCGTATGATTTATCCCGTTAACAGAACGTTAAGCGTGAACGATATGAGTCAGTTACCTGTGTTTTTACCAAATGGACAGTTAATGCCAATCAGTTCGTTAGCGACAATACAGATAACAACCGGCGATGCAGAAATACAGCGCGAAGACATGCAGAATATGGGCGTGGTTACAGCGCGTCTTGACAACCGCGATTTGGGCAGCGCCATTAAAGAAATTCAGCAACAGGTTTCCAAAAAAGTTTCTTTGCCGCAAGGATACAGCATTGTCTATGGCGGCGCTTATGCCGATCAGCAGCAATCGTTTAAAGAGTTGCTGATTATCCTGGCTACATCAAGCCTTCTTGTGTTTGGTGTTATCTTATTTATGTTCCGCGATTTTCGAATTGCACTTATCATTTTACTTGTAGCTGTACTTGGTATTTCAGGCAGTTATCTCGGTTTGTTTATCACCAATACAGCACTGAATGTAGGTAGTTATACCGGCTTGATTATGATTGTTGGTATCATTGCTGAGAATGCAATTTTTACCTTCCTGCAATTCAATGAATCTTTCAAAGAATCAGGCGACGCCGATGCGGCTGTTATCTTCGCCATCTCTACACGGTTACGCCCGAAACTGATGACTGCATTGGGTGCTATCATTGCGTTGATGCCAATTGCGATTGGTATTGGAACCGGAGCACAATTGCATCAGCCGTTGGCGATCGCAGTAATTGGCGGGTTTGTTATTGCCTTGCCATTATTACTTATTGTTTTGCCAACATTTATCAGACTACTTTATAAAAACAAGAAGCCGGTTTTATCTGAATGCTAATTTCAGTAAAGTAAAAATGTTCATACCAGTATTTCCACAGAATTGAGACAGATGTTTGTTATCTAAATAAACAAATTATGAAAAGAGTATTAGTAGCACTTGCACTATTGGCAACAGTAAGTTGTATAGCTCAGAATGCACCTGCAGCGGTGAAAGGTTCTTTTGCAAAAAACTTCCCCGGCATTACAGCTAAAAAGTGGGACAAAGAACATGGTAAATACGAAGCCAATTTTATCAAAGATGGCAAAACCATGTCAGCTACATTTAGCGCTGACGGAACGCTCGAAGAAACAGAAACCGATATTAAAGTAGCTGAACTTCCTTCTTCTGTTACCGACTATATCAAAGCAAACTATAAAGACGCTTCAATTAAAGAAGCAGCTATGATTGTAAAAGGCAACGGTGATAAGATGTATGAAGCAGAAGTGAAAGGAAAAGACCTTTTGTTTGATATGCAAGGCAGGTTTTTAAAAGCGGCAGAAAACTAATTGTGCAAGGTGTTATATACAGAAGACTAAACAGAAAAAACTACATTCCTCATATAGTTAGCGATTTTAAAAAACCACCATTATGTATAAGTCTTTTTCCACAATGTTTATCACTGTTCTTATAGTTCATTTTTCTGTTTTTGCGCAATCATCCAAATTAAAAGTCGTGAACACATTTCACATTCAAAGTGCTGGTAGCTGGGATTATATTCTTGCCGATGAGGCATCTGATAAACTCTATGTTTCGCACGGTACCCAAGTGAATGTCTTAGATAAAAAAACAGGCGATTCTCTTGGCGTGATACCAAACACAAATGGTGTGCATGGGATTGCCTTGGTTCATTCACTAAACAAGGGTTTTACAAGTAATGGAAGAAGCAATACAGTTACTGTGTTTGATTTGAATACACTACAAGTAACAGACAGTATTAAAACAGGTGAAAATCCCGATGCTATTTTTTATGATGATTATTCTAAGAAAATAATTACTTGTAATGGAAGAAGTAAAGACCTCTCGATTATAGAACCGCAGACCAACCAGGTAATGGCAACCATAGCACTGAATGGCAAACCGGAAACCGCAGTAAGCGATGGAGCCGGAAGAATATTTATCAATAACGAAGATAAAAGCGAAATAGAGGTGGTTGATATTAACAACAACAAAGTAATACATAGCTGGACAATGGCGCCGGGTGAAGCACCATCAGGTTTATCTATTGATAGAAAAACAAAACGACTTTTTGCAGGCTGTGATAACAAAATGCTGATGGTTATTGATACAGAAACCGGCAAATTAATTACGCATCTCCCGATTGGTGATGGCTGCGATGGAACTGCATTTGATTCATCTTCACAAATAATTTATTCTTCTAATGGCGAAGGCACATTAACCGTGATAAAAGAAGTATCAAAAGATAAGTTTGAAGTTGTACAAAACCTGCCCACAAAACCTGGCGCACGAACTTTATCAATTGATACAAAAAGCCATACTGTTTATTTGCCTGCTGCAGATTTTGGAACGCCCGTTGCCGGAGAAAAAAGACCGCCAATGGTTCCGGGTTCGTTCCAGGTTTTGGTAGTGAAATAAGTAACAAACTGCTTTTGAAGAAATAAAGTTTATTTGATTAGGTTCATGCAAATTTTTCCTATAAGCAGGTAAAGTTATTCTCCGGCTTTTGAAGAAAATCTGTAGCACGAGACAGTTGATGCCAACTCTATTTTTTTTCGATAATGTGTGTCTGAACTTCTTTTACACCTTTTATTTTTTTGATTCTTTCAGCCAATCGTACCGAACAACTATCATCTATACATTCGCCTGTTATGGTTGCAATACCATTATCAACCGTTGCATTGAGAGCTGCGCCGGCTCTGTCTTTTTTTAGCTCATCGTTTATTTTTTGCTGGATGTCTGTATCGTCTTTGGCGGCGCAGGAAAGAAGAAGAAAACTGCTATAAAAACATAAGATGAAATAAGAAAGAAAGTGTTTCATAAGATCAATTTATTTACATATCAACCTACCAAAAGCAAAATGCTTACCTCTTTTAAGAAACAACTTTATGAAGGAGTTTCTAACGTAGAAGGCTTGCATTGGAAAGTGAAATTTTTCGATATTGAAAATTTATTATTTCACATTATAGTTATGATTATTTTGCAGGAGAGAATTCTGTTTGGTAGCTGCTATTGATATTAGAATTCAACGATTGTTATGGCATTTAAACCGCGTCTTACTTTCTGGCAAATCATTAACATGAATGTCGGTTTTTTCGGCATTCAATATAGCTTTGGTTTGCAACAAACCGCTATTAATCCGCTATATACTTTTTTACATGCAAATCCCGAACAGTTGCCCTTGCTCAATCTTGCCGGGCCAATGACGGGTTTACTAATACAACCTGTAATTGGTGCTTTAAGCGATAATACATGGTCGCCACGTTGGGGAAGACGGAAACCATTTTTCTTAACAGGTGCTATTTTTTGCAGTTTATGCTTGTTCCTGTTTCCATTTTGTACAGCCTTATGGATGGCGGTTACTTTGCTTTGGGTATTGGATGCTGCCAACAATACAGCAATGGAACCTTACCGTGCTTTCGTAGCCGATAAATTGCCCGAAGACCAGCATCCGACCGGTTTTTTAACGCAAAGTTTTTTTACCGGTTTTGGTATTACACTGGCAAATGTGTCGCTTTATATTTTCGGGCAACTTATCGGAGGAAAAACAGAAGCGGGCATTCCTTATTGGGTGTTCGGGTCTTTCTTTGTCGGTGCCGTTTGCTCTATAACATCTGTTGCCTGGAGTGTAAGTAAAACGCCTGAAATACCACCTACCGAAGAAGAACTGGCAGAAATGCGTTCTCATCACAGAGGTATTTTTACTCCGTTTATTGAAATTTTTGGTGCTATTAAAGACATGCCGAAAATATTAAAACAATTAGGTTTGGTGTACCTGTTTCAATGGTATGCGATGTTTTGTTACTGGCAATATATTTCGCATAGTATTGCAGCTTCTGTTTATCATACGTCAGCCGAACAAAACAGAGAATTGTATGAGCAAGCTGCCGAATGGACCGGACTGGTAAATGGTTTTTATAACATCGTTACTTTTTTATCAGCTTTTGGTTTGGTTTGGTTGGCAAAAAAATACAGTGCCAAATGGGTTCACGCAGTTTGTTTGTTAGCCGCTTCCTTATCATTATTTATTTTGCCTCATATTGAAAATAAATATTTTCTTTTTGCACCGATGATTGGTTTTGGTGTTGCCTGGGCAAGTATGATGGGCGTACCTTATATTATGGTCATTAGCAGCATACCAAAAAAACGGTATGGCGTCTATATGGGAATCATCAATATGATGATTGTAGTGCCGATGATTTTGCAGACGCTAACCTTTGGTTTTGTTTATAAACATTTCTTAGGCAGCAATCCGCAAGCAGCTATCACATTTGCCGGTGCGTTGTTATTGATTGCTTCGGTTTGTACAACCTTTATGTACTATCAAAAGCCAACAGAAGAAAAGTTTGATATGGCGGTTACTGTGCATTAATTTAAAAGTAAAAATCTAAAATGACGAAAGTAGAAAACAGGTACGGAAGCATTTTTCTACTTTTTACTTGTAAAGTTTGAAGCAAATATTTCATTGGAAATACAACCGAAGAAACATCACATGGATATTAATGAAGCGTATACCAGTCTTGTATTTCAATTAGCCGCAAAGAAGATTTTACCAAACGGAAAACATGATGATTTCTATCGCCGCTTTCTTTCCGGCGCTACCGATCTTGTTACTTTATACAATACAATTTATTATTATCATCCGCAGGGCAATCATGCGTTTCAGCAATTGGTTGATACAATTATTGATGCGTATTTGTCCCGTTCAAAAGCATTGAAAGAAAGAGATGCAGCAAAATCAAAAGATTGGTTTTTAAGTAATCAGTTAGCTGGTATGAGTTTGTATGCAGACCGGTTTTGCGGTTCATTAAAAAATATTCCCGGCAAGCTTTCCTACCTGCAGAATTTAGGCGTGAATCTGGTTCATATCATGCCTGTATTTGAAAGTCCGGCAAATGAAAGTGATGGCGGTTATGCGGTATCCGATTTCAGAAAAGCAGATGAACGTTTTGGTACTTTAAAAGATTTACAGAATGTTCAGCAATCAATGCAAAAGCAGGATATGTACCTGATGCTGGATATTGTATTAAATCATACATCAAGACAACATGCCTGGGCAAAAGCCGCAAAAGCAGGCGATGCTTATTACCAGGATTTTTATTATTTTTTTCCTGACAGAACCATACCTGATGACTTTGAGCGTACGATGCCTGAAATTTTTCCGGATACATCGCCCGGAAGTTTTAGTTATATAGAAGATTTGAATAAATGGGTGATGAGTGTATTTCATTCATATCAATGGGATTTGAATTATCGCAATCCGGTTGTCCTGGTAACGATGATAGATACCATTTTCTTTTATGCCAATCTTGGTGTTGATATAGTTCGTATAGATGCGCCGGCTTTTATATGGAAAGAAATGGGAACAACTTGTCAGAATTTACCACAGGCACATACGTTGTTACAACTTATAAAACAATGTGTGCAGATTGCAACGCCGGGTATGGCTTTGTTAGGCGAAGCCATTGTAGCGCCAAATGAAATTATGCGCTATTTTGGAACGGGTTATTACACAGCTAAAGAATGCGATTTTGCTTACAATGCAACTGATATGGCGTTGCAATGGGATGCTTTGGCAACCGGCGATACACGAGTATTGTTAGCTGCGCAACACGAAGTTTTGCGAAAGCCTTATGGAACATCATGGATAACCTATACACGCTGTCACGATGATATTGGTTTAGGCTTTGACGATTATATGATTGCACAAGCCGGCTTTGAACCGTACCAGCATCGTAGTTATCTGAAAGATTATTATTCGGGCAAATATGCTTATTCGCCATCGAGCGGTGCTCTTTTTTCTGAAAATAAAAAAACCGGCGACGCTCGTATCAGCGGCTCTTTAGCTTCGCTTTGCGGGATGGAAAAAGCAATTGAAAAGGGTGATGAAGCTGCTGTAAAAGAATCGGTTAATAAGATAATTCTGATGCAGGCTCACAGCTTTTTTATAGGCGGTTTGCCAATCATTTTTTATGGTGATGAAGTTGGTTATCTGAACGATTACAGCTATTTGGATGATCCTGCAAAAAGTTATGATAACCGATGGATGCATCGTCCAGTAATTGATTGGGAAAAGAACGCAAAAACTGAACAGGATGGCACATTAGAAAATGTTGTTTTTTCTGCTACAAAAAAATTATTGCATATCCGTAAAAAGCTTGACGTTATTGCGGATAAGAAAAATATTACCTGGCTCTCGCCACATAATATTCATGTAAGCGGATACCTGCGTGCCTGGGATGAAAAACGTGTGTATTGTTTATTCAATTTCAATAACCGGGAAGCGTTTGTAACCTGGTATGCCTTTAAAGAACACGGTCTTGTTCCTGCTCAATTATACGACCACTGGAGCGAAACAACTTTTACGGTTGGTAATGATGAAGATTACCTGATTTTGCAGCCTTACCAGTTTTATATTTTAGAAGCTAAATAAGTTATTTGCCACAAGATTTGCAGGACTAAAAAAACAAGTAGTTAAAACTTTTCTTTGTAACAAAATTATTCTCCGGTATAATCAATTGCAATCTCTGCATTGTTATTGAAATCGGAAGAAATTTCCAGTTCAAACTTTTGATTGCCGGCTGTAATACGCATCAGTGCTGTATTTGGTGGTGTTAAGCCTAAATTCTCAGCAACCATTACAAACTCATGATGTTTATTTTTTGCCGATGCATCAATAGAATAAGTAATGGCTTTGTGTGTTAACGTTTGGCGTTCAACAATCCTTTGACCATTATGAAAAACAGACACCATATCGCCGTCTATTTCAGCATTGTCGAAAAGCTGAATTATAATATGCGGTGACGTTACCTGGTATGTGTTTACAAGATTTGTTTTTCTGTCCGTCAACGCTTCCGGTATGGTATCCTTTTTTGTTTGTAAAACCGCTGCTGACGTATCTTTTACAACGAGTAATCTTTTAGCAAAAAATTCTTTTGTTGTATCTTTTTTCACCGGCTTTCCAGGCTGATTAACAACTTGCTTTTTGGCATTGGAATTTGTAATAACGCTATCTTTTAGTATTGGTTTTCTCTCTGTAATAATCAACGAATCGTTTTTCTTTTTATCAACTTTAGTAATTGTATTTTTTGCGGGTAAAACAAACCATTTTGCCAATTCTATTTTCGATGATAAATCGAAATGGCTGGTATCTCTTTTAAAAATCGTTTCGCCATTACAAATATCAGAGCAGTTCGTGGTTGTTATCTTAATTACTACATCACTGTTGGTGATACTAAAATCCGAAATGGTGGGACAACTGCTGCAATCCTGCCAGAAATTGCGAGTGCGGGGATCGCGTATATAGGTTTCTTCGCTGTGTGTAACAATAAGTTTTCTCTTTATAATTTTCCCGGTCAATTCTCTTTCTAAACGTATGGTTGTATCGTTCGGATATAGGTTTGCCATTGTTGCAGTAAAGGTATTTCCTCTTACTTTGGTAACATTCATACGCACAATAATGCGTTTGGTTATCGGGCCGTTGGGAAAATAAGTCTCACCATACCAGGTGCCGTAAAACCATGATATATTTTGCGCTTCTGCATTGTGAATAGAAAAGAGAAAAACGATAATCTGCAACCAAAGCAGCTTCATAAGATTCAGAATTGGCAGTGAAAAAATACGGAATTTTGATTTGTCGTATTATTAATGATTCACAATCCTGACAAGCGTTGATTCTTGAAGCAATATGATATTATCATCACCGGCAACTTCGAAATATCATTCAAAAAAAAGTTCTTAAATTCATCGCTAATTAATCTCTTACCTCAGCCAAATCAATTGTTGTTATATTGTTGTAGATATAGTTATTTAATAGTAAGAAATGTTTAATTTTTCTTTTAATGTGATGATTTTTTTACTTTGATGTACAAAAGCTTTCTTGAAAAATCTTAGCACAGCTTCTTACAGATTTAATGCAATCCGTCGCCCGGCGGATCAACAGGTAAACTGGTAATTCCTTTTTGTACCAGGCTATGTTTTTTACCATAGCTGAAATAAATAATAAAACCTATCAACAACCAAACAATCAGGCGTAACCAGTTTGGCCAGCCTAAACCTAATATCATCAATCCGCAAACCACAATGCCAAGTATTGGAACAATTGGCACTAAAGGAGTTTTGAATTGTCGTGGTAAATCGGGATCTGTTTTTCTCAATACAATTACGGCTGCACATACCAGCATAAATGCAAATAAAGTTCCGATGCTCGTCATATCACCAACAATATCGCCCGGCACAAAAGCAGCGAATATTCCTACGATAATCAAAATAAATAAATTGGCTTTATAAGGTGTTTTGTATTTTGGATGAAGCTCGCTGAATACTTTAGGCAGCAAACCATCTTTGCTCATTGAATAAAAGACCCTGGATTGTCCTAACAACATAACAAGTATTACCGAGGAAAAACCGGCGAGAATAGCCACTGTAACCAGCTTTGCCAACCAGCCATAACCAATCATGTATTTCTGAATGGCAAAAGCAACCGAAGCTTCTTTGCCGGATGTTCTGAAATCTTGTGTTGTAGCCACACCTGTAAGTACATGAGCAAACAAAATATACAGAATTGTACAAACTACCAGCGAACCCAGAATACCAATCGGCATGTCGCGTTTTGGGTTTTTAGCTTCCTGTGCAGCCGTACTAACGGCATCAAACCCGATAAAGGCAAAAAACACAACGCCCGCTGCGCCGATGATTCCCCAAAAGCCGCCAAAATTGTGAGACAATCCTTCGCGATCTGTGTATGTGGAAGCCGGCGGAATATATGGATTGTGATTAGCCGGGTTGATAAAGTGCCAGCCAATGATAATGAACAATATAACAATGGCTACTTTTGTAATTACAATTATTCCATTTACAAAAGCCGATTCCTGCGTTCCTCTGATTAATAATAAAGTAAGTAAACAAACAATTGCCAGCGCGGGTATATTCATCATGCCATGAGCAATCATTTCATGTGTATTGGCATCATATAATTTCTCAAACGGCGAGTGCGACCATTCGTACGGAATAGCTTTCCAGCCCAAAACATTTACCAGGAGATTGTTTAAATATTCGCTCCAGGCTATACCAACGGTTGCTGCGCCAACGGCATATTCTAATATCAAATCCCAGCCAATAATCCAGGCAACCAATTCGCCCATAGTTGCATAACTATATGTATAAGCACTTCCTGCAATTGGAATGGAAGAAGACAATTCGGCATAACACAACCCTGCAAGGGCACAACCAAAAGCGGCTACAATAAAACCAATGGTTACAGATGGGCCGGCGTTTTGTGCAGCCGCGGCAGCCGTTCTTACAAACAAACCGGCGCCAATAATAGCGCCTATTCCCAAAGCAATTAAAGAACCAGCGGTAAGTGTCCGCTTCATTCCTTTTTCGCTTTCCGATGCTTCCGCCATCAAAGTAGTTAAAGACTTTTTCGTAAACAGACTCATAAGAATTGATTATTTATTTTCTGATTTCTGGTTTCATTCGGTTAACGTTGGAAAAGTAGCGATTTATTCTTTGCAGGGTAGATAAAATTTTGAAAGACACTGTCTTTATAAATACTGGCTATACTCTTCTATTTTCTCCGATAAACGGTTGGCTAAGTAAATATTTCCATCTTTCAATTCGTCCAGAATCATCTTTGAATCGTTAAGATAATGCTGAATTTTTTTGTTGTTCCAATCGGCTGGCGGCGGCATCAGGTTGGTAATTCTGTCGGCTAATTTTACTGCCCAGATTTCTTTTTGTAACGTCTTTATTCTTTTAATACTGTCCCCAATCTGGTCGTTTTTCGGAAGGCTTTCATCTTTGGTTAAAGCCGATACGCCAACCGCGATTTCATCACCAAACAACTGAGCCACCTCGTTAAGTTTTGTATCTGTATCTTCAACGGTATCGTGTAACAAAGCGACTTGTATTGCCAGCGATAAATCAAACTCGCCGGATTGTGGCGCGGCTATTAAAATTTCCATTGCCACATTGCAAACATGAACAATATAGGGCAAATTTGTTCCTTTTACTTTTTGTTTTGAAGCTTCATGTTTTGCGGCCGCAAAAGCCAGCGCGTGTTGATATTTCGTCTGAACATTCATAGGTTTTATTTTATACATTTTTCAAGGTTAGTTATTGATTTAAGATATTAATTGTCCCAAACGACTTTCCACTCGCCGTTTTTCTTTTTCCATACAGAATGAAAAATGCCTTTGCTTTCGGTTTTTTTTCCTTTTGTATTGGTTACCGTAAATGTGTAACGACCAAATGTATAACCCAAATCGCCGCTGCTGCTGGCATCTATAAAATCGGGTTTCCATTTCAGGGAAACGCTTTTAAAGAAAGGTTGCGCATAATATTTTTCAATCGCTTTTCGGCCCGAAATCAAACTGTCTTCCGAGCGTATATGAGCGCTGTCGTCGCAAAAAGCAGCAAACGCTTTTTTAATACCTTCTTTCTGGCTCATAGCCGCAAAACTTTCTTCCGCTTCGCGAATTTCTTTTATAGCTTTTGCTTGTTTTGATGCCGAATCGGAACAGGAAACAATCTGCATAACAAATGCAATAGTTAATATAAAAGCGGGTTTCATAATACCAATTTTTTAATTCCGGTCTGTGGCGCAAACTTACACAATCCGCTTTTCCATCAAAACAAATCAATGATAACTTGCTTTGATTAAAAATGAGTTGAAGCGATTTAAAATGTAATTAAAGACTGGAAAATCAGCAATAAATTGTTTTAATTTGTAGTGTGTTTTTTAATAAGATACAATTCACAGTAAATCAACAACGAATAACCGAAAACAACTTTCATAATAGAACCAACAGCCTTGTCAATGTTGTCGTAAGTTATAATTATTGTAATTTGCACAATCAATTATTACAAATCTGAATTTTGTTTTTATATCGTAGTTATTAACAGGCAATTGAGTGTCTCGAAAAAATGCTCAAAATTGTATTTTATTTGTACTGTTACTGATTTATAAAAATTTGCTCATAAAGCGACAGAAGCAAAATCAGTTTTTTAAAAATCTGATATTGACAACCAGTGAACATGACAGAAGAGTTTTATAAACGTATATGGCAATTATCCCCAAACATTCATCAGCAGGATGCATTTGCTGAATTAACCCATATTACAAAAGAACTCATAGAGATTTATGCTCTGCAGGGACGGCTCGACCAGAATCCTTTTGAACCTTCTTTTGGAAGAATCCTTAGTTTACCTTTTGCAGAAATTAACCAGGAATTAAAAGATAGCATTTGTTTGATAACCGGCGGTTTGGGCTGCGTAGGAACGATGCTGGTAAATGAGTTGCTCCGGTTTGATGTTAAGCAGATTGTTATACTTGATATTGCGACACCACCAGCCGGCAATTTGGATGAACGTATTGCATTTGTTACCTGCGATATCAGGAACAGAGAAGATGTACAAGAATATTTTTCAATTTATCAGCCTCAGTTTGTGTTTCATACAGCGGCACAACGTAGTCCAGGATATGCAGAACGCAATGCGGTTCATACATTTCAAACCAATGTAATTGGTACAATAAACGTGGTTGAAGCGTGTGAACAAACAAGCAGCGTAAAGCAATGCGTGTTCTCATCAACCGGTAAAGCCAGTCGCTATTTTACCAACGAAGTCTATGCGCAAACTAAAAAAATATGCGAGTACATTTTTGATGTGTATGCCAGAACCGGGCGTGTATTGTATTCGATGACGCGCTTTACGCACATCATAGATAACAGCCTGATGAATGATGAACTGGAAGCCGACAGCCGGCTGAGTAATTATATTGCCATTCATTCGCCGGGCAAATATGTGACGGCGCAAAATGCAAAAGAAGCCGCGGTACTAATGCTCAACTGCTTGATTTATTCTCAGAAAGGCCAAGCCAATTTCTTAATTGTAAAAAATCTGGAGTGGCCGGTCGAAAGTCTGGAAGTGGCTTTGTATTATATTCAATTATCTAAACGCGATATACCGGTTATTTTTAAAGGCAACCCGCCGGGTTACGCAGAAAAGTTTTTCAGAGGACAGCTCAACTGGTCGCATCCTGATGATTTGAACCTGCTGATTAATGTGTATGAATACAAACACATACAGGTAAATAAGGATAGCGACATTATCATTTCGCATATTTGCCCGGTAGAAAAAACTACGCTTTTACATGCTATAAACAGCTTGAAGAATCTGGATGACGAACGCGAATTGAAGCAAGGTCTGACAAAGCAACTCATTACGCTGGTACAAAATTCGCTTGCTTCTGTTGATAAGCAGGATACCGTAAATATTCTAAACTGGGCTTTGCAAAAAAAATATTTATATCTTGAGAAAACAACAGTTAAAGAATATGGCTTAACAGTTCCTATATTGGCAGACAGTCTGCAAGGCACAGAATGGTACAGCCAAGTTGAACATTTGATTACGGAGAATAAACCAGCCGAACCAAAGCTGTCGGTAACGCCTCAAACATAGACAAACCAACTATGCTTATTGTAATACAACCTATTCTTGATAAAATTATACAGGAAGCTTCGAATGCTTATCCGGACGAATGTTGTGGTTTTTTATTAGGTAAAGAAGAAGATGAAATACGAAAAGTAACTGATATGGTTTCCTGCAAAAACATAGCAGCTACAAAGCATAACCGGTTTCTGATTTCTGCAAATGATTATGTAAATGCAGAAAGACAGGCAGATGAAAACAAATTAAACCTTGTGGGTATTTATCATTCACACCCGAATACGACAGCAGATCCATCTTCTTCAGATTTAAAAGCTGCACTTCCTTATTTTTCGTACCTTATAGTTGGGATTGCGAATGACAACAAAACCAGCATCAAAAGCTGGCAGCTAAATGAACAGTTACAATTTGAAGAAGAAATAATTACAAAAAAAAAGACGTTTTTTAATAAAGATTTTATTCATGGCAACCATCATTATTCCTACGCCCTTGCGTAAATTCACAGGTAACTCGTCAAAAGTCAGCGTAACGGGAAGTAATATTCACGACGCGCTCGAAGAACTCACTGCAAAGTATCCCGATTTAAAAAAGCACCTGTTTGATATGGAAGACAGAGTTCGTCCTTTCATAAATATCTTTGTAGGCGAAGATGATATCCGCAACCTGCAGCAGCAAAATACAGAGGTAGCAGACTCTTCTACCATCAGCATTGTTCCGGCAATTGCCGGTGGAATTTATTAACCATAATCTCTTTATGAACACAGATAATATACAGTTTTCAAAAGAAGAATTGAGCCGTTATAACAGGCATATCATCATGGCCGATTTCGGTTTGGAAGCTCAGAAAAAACTAAAAGCGGCCAAAGTTTTGGTCATTGGATCGGGCGGTTTGGGAAGTCCAGCTTTATTATATCTCGCCGCTGCCGGTGTCGGCACTATCGGTATTGTAGACTTTGATGTGGTTGATGACAGCAACTTGCAACGCCAGGTTTTATTTGGTGTGCAGGAAGTTGGCAAATCAAAAGCCGAAGCGGCGAAGCAGAGAATCACATCTTTAAATCCTTTTATCCAGGTAAACGTTTATAATACACAGCTTACTTCTTACAACGCGTTAGATTTAATAAGTCAATATGATGTTGTGGCTGATGGTACCGATAATTTCCCGACCCGATATTTGGTAAATGATGCTTGTGTGCTGTTGGGCAAAACAAATGTGTACGCTTCCATTTTCCAGTTTGAAGGGCAGGTTTCCGTTTTTAATTATAAACATAAAGATGGCAAAAGAGGCCCTAACTACCGCGACTTATACCCGGCGCCACCGCCACCAGGCTTGGTTCCCAACTGTGCAGAAGGCGGCGTGTTGGGTGTATTGCCCGGCATCATCGGAAGTTTACAGGCATTGGAAGTTATAAAAGTTATTACCGGCGTTGGCGAACCTTTGGTTGGTCGTTTTTATATATTCGATGCGCTGAGTTTTGAATCGAGAACATTTACGTTTAAAGCCAATCCCGAAAATCCGTTAACCGGAACAAATCCAACTATCACGGGCTTGATAGATTATGAGCAATTCTGTGGCGTTAAAGCAGTTGAAAAACCGGTGAGAGAAATTTTGCCTGAACAGTTATATGAATGGATTCAAATGGGAGAAGATATACAAGTGATTGATGTTCGCGAACCGGATGAATATGCAGAAGTAAATATTGGTGCGCTTTTAATTCCGCTGGATTCTGTTTCAGAACACACCAGCCAGATTTTACGCGATAAAAAAGTGGTGGTTCATTGCAAAGGCGGCAGCCGCAGCGCAAAAGCAATACGCGAGTTGGAATCTAATTTTGGTTATGATAACTTGTATAATCTGAAAGGTGGAATTACAGCTTATCTAAGTCAATACAATTAGCTGAAAATAGAAAATCTGTTATTCGCTATGATTTCCACAAACAAATCATCAATCCTAAACCGAATCCGGAAAAATACTTTTATTAGTAGCCGCAACAGTCTTCAAGACAATTTAAAAAGTACACAAATAAATAATCATTTGATTGTGAAATCGTTACTGTAATCTCATAGTTACTGGCACAAAGTTTTCTCTCTTCTTAAACTGGTATGAGTAAAGACTGTCAGAAAAGGGGATAAAAGAAAAGAGTTGTGTATGTTGTATATTATGTTGTTTCTTCTTGTATGTTTTATTTTTCATTATAAAAATTCAAATAAAAAAGATCGTTTTCCTGATAACGAGTTTCTTGTTACAAACGAACAAAATATTAATCTTCCAGGTCAACCGGAAAGCAAACGAGATTAAACTTTTACATTAATATGCCGGCAATTGTCGCACTAAGATAGCTGGCTAACGTACCACATAATAAAGCTTTCAATCCAAGTTTTGCTAAATCTGTTCGCCGCTCCGGCGCCAGTTCTCCAATACCGCCAATCTGCATTCCAACACTACTGAAATTTGCAAATCCACATATCGCAATGCTGATTATAAGCAAGCCTTTATCGGTGAGAACAGGAACCGATTTTGTTGTTAAACTCTTAAAAGCTACGAACTCGTTGATAGTAAGTTTTTGACCCAATAAAGTTGCTGCGCTGTTTACATCCTGTTGCGGAACGCCCATTGCCCAGGCAACCGGGTAAAACAATTTTCCAAAAATATAATTCAGCGACAATGTAAAATCCGGATTGAAAATGTGACCAATCTTAATCAATACATAATCAAGACAAGAAATAACCGCAATAAAACCAATCAGCATCGCAATAACATTCATTGCAATTTTAAAACCGTCGCCGGCGCCATGCGATATGGCATCAATTACATTTGTATAACTGCTTTTTACTTCTAATTTCACTTTACCCATTGTCTCGCTTTCTTCCGTTTCGGGAAATACAATTTTAGAAATCACCAAAGCACCAGGCGCAGCCATCAAACTGGCAGTAATTAATTTCGGCGCCAAATCCAATCCTGCCTGCGCGCCCATATTTGCATATACAACCAAAATTCCGCCCGCAATACAAGCCAAACTTCCGCTCATACTCGCCAGCAATTCACTCTTTGTCATGCCTTTTAAATATGGACGAATCATTACCTGCGCTTCTACTTGTCCGACAAATGCGCTGGCAACATTACTCAATGCTTCTGCGCCGCTTACACGCATTACAAAATTCATGGCTTTAGCAATCAGGGAAACAATGCGTTGCATAATGCCGTAATGATAAAAAATAGCTACCAGCGCACAAACCAAAATGATGGTTGCGGTTACATTAAACGCGAATACAAAACCATTCACGGCATAATCTGTAACTGTATTATTCGCCGCAGGCACAGCAATTCCTCCATAAACAAAAGAAGCGCCTTTGAAGGCAAAACCTTCAATCAATTGCATACCATGACCTAACCATTGAAAAAAACGGGCAATCGGTGCTACTTTAAAAACAAGAACAGCAATTACAACCTGCAACGCAATACCGCTACACACAAGCCGGTAATTGATACGCTTACGGTTATTGGAAAACAAAAATGTGATAGCTAAAATTAAAGCGATACCAAAGAGTCCCTGAAAGCGTTCCATGCAGTTAGTAGTAAATTTGGTTTGTGAAGTAATGAAGATAAGAACTATTTCTTTCTGAAACGTTCCCATGTACTTTCATACAAAGCCGATATATCAGGCGAAATACGAAACAGCAATATGCAACCTGCAAAAGCACCGGTATAAATGGCGGATCGAAAAATAACATCGGTATAAATATTACCCATCATCGGTATAAAATGAATAGAAACAATACAGGCAAGCGCAAACACAATGGCATACAAAGTATAAAGCGTAAACGGCTGTATGCGAAAGAATTTCCAGATATATAAAAACCGAACGGTATTAAACACGGTTAAGGCAATGAGATTAGCGAAAGGCGGACCGTAAATACCATACTTACGAACTAAAAAAAAGTTGAGCGGCAACGATAAAATAACATAAATCATATTGGTAAAAAAATCGAACCGCCAGAATTTACTTAACAATAAAATCTGCGAATTCGCGCCGGTTCCTAAATCAATCAGTTTAGCGATTCCCATAATAAAAAATACGGTTTTCATCGGCGCATATTCTTTACCCAAATATGCAATCGCATTGTCCATGTTCAGATAAATCAAACCCCAGATAGCAAAGCCGACAATCAATAAATTCAACGATGTTTTATGGTATAAAACTTCAATCTGCTTTTCATCTTTATCCTTCCAGGCCTGCGCTATAACCGGCGTTGCAATCGCGGTAATGCTTCGTTGCGGCACTTCCATAATACTTATCATATAAGAACCATACGAGTACACATTCGCATCGCTTAATCCACCTGTACTTTGGCTTGCCAAGAAGATAACATCTATAGCGCGCGAAACGACATTAAGTATGGAACTGGAAAACACAAGCGCACCAAAAGAAATTATCCGTTTGTGCATTCGTCTGGTAACATTGCTGACGGAAAAATTGATTGGAAAATTACCGCTTCGAATCAGGTAAATCAATAAAATAACAACTGCCGGTACGTAGATAAATGCATACAACGAGAAAAAAGTTTCGAGTGAAATAATTTTGTAGATATATAATACCAGCAACAACAAAACAAAAAGCCGGAAAACCACTTCGCGCAGAAAGTTTGATATAACGGTTTTGCGAATGCTCCACGCGTACGATTCAAACAAACTAAATAAAGCAATAGAAACAACCAGCGGATATAACAACTGGTAATGACTCACAAATAACGGCGACTGCGCACCGAATTTCCTCGAAATAAATTCTCTGAAAATAAATAAAGCCGATAGCACAATTAAACAGCCGCCAAGACAAATAAACAGAGTAAACGCGGGCAAATCATTTTTTCGTTTGGGTAAATAAGCTTTGTAAAAAGGAAAAAATTTAGCTGTTATGGAATTCGTTCCCAATGTAGCAACAGCCGAAAAGATAAGCCCGAAATCAACCAGCAATGTTGTTAAACCAATTTGCTTACTGGTAAAAAAAACCGGGAAAATAAGCAGTTTATTAACCGCACCAATCGCAAAGCCGAGATAAGAAAAAACAGAAGAAAAAATACTTTGTTTCCGGATAATACCCATTGCGCAGTGCCAGTTGAAGGGTTAAAAATAGTCATCTATCCGAAGCAATCCTGTTTATAGAATAATTTTATGAAGATGTATGTAAATAAGAAAACGGTTTGCTTTTTAATATAAGTTGTAATTTTAGTTATCAATCTTCATAAAATGCCTGCTTCCCCTTTATTTACATTCAACGAAATAGTAAATCTATTTCCTCAGTTTAATGGAGACATATTCGTTTCCTTACCTAATGCAATTACAGAAATCAGCAACATTATTATTTCCCCAGATAATAAAGGAAAATTGAGCGATTTGCAAGTTATTAATGAAATTCAAAGTTCATTAAAGTTAATAAGCGGGATTATAAATATCGATAGCGAAGCAATGAAAAACAGGCACATTACAGAAGCAGAAACAAACCTGTTAAAAAACATAAGCTTAGATGTTTCTCTCATTACGGCCAATCATTACAATAAGCTTTGGGTGTGTTATTGTTATATAGGTTTAACGCTTGTTTCAGCAATTCGTAAAGAAAGCGAAGAGGCAGTTACTTATTTTTTAAGAGCCTATACTATTTTTCCTGATTATGCAAGAGCTTATTGTATTCCATTTTATAAAAAAGTTTTTGAAGATCATTGTAAAGATTTATATGATGAATATGATGAGAAAATAACACATTTGCCAGAATACACTAAAACTGCAACCGAATTAAAATCAGAAATTAAGAAAAAAAGCTGGATTAAATGGACAGCAACGGGTGTAGGTGTTGTTTCAACTCTTTTTGGAAAAAAATTACATCTGCCGCATCAATTGGGACATTCAGTTGCACACGGATCACAGCATATAGGCAAAGAAATTTCTGAATTAGAAGCTAAACTAAATGAATTACCCACAACAGAAAGTCTAAAAGCAGGACTTCTTGCCAATATAAATCAACGTTGCAATGAATTTGCAGCAAAAATATTAGAAGCTAAAAATTTATAACCATCCTGGCAAAACAGAATTATAATAAAAGGAAAAATTACACTACTAATAAAAAAGCCTTACCACTAAAGTAAGGCTTCAAAAGCTGTAGGGGTAGGATTCGAACCTACACGAAGCAGTTAGCTAAAACACAAAGACTTGGTGGTCAACCCCGGTCGGCCTAACACGAGTTTGGTCGGCTCTATGTTTAAATTTATCCTGTTGTCCTCACCCCCGAGACGAGAGGGTATGTCTGCCAGATTTCATCACCCCACAGTATACAAGAACTCATTTGCGGTTGCAATATTAGGATATTCATCTGTATTGCAGATAATTTTCCAATTAAAATTTTAAAAGTTTAGATTTCATTCAATCAAATTATTATATTTTTGAAAATCATCTAACCGAAAAGATTTAATGAGCGCAAAAATGAATCTTGACAAACTTGATTTGCAAATTATTCAGGAAATGATGGGCAATGCCGGTATTTCGTATGCAGATTTAGGCAAAAAGCTGTTTGTTTCCGGCGGCACCATTCATGTTCGTATTAAAAAACTGGAAGAAGCAAAAATCGTTAAAGGAACAAAGCTGAATGTTGATATGAAGCAATTGGGTTATGATGTGATTGCTTTTATCGGTATTTATCTTGAAAAAAGTTCTCTCTACGATACTGTTGCCAAAGAATTAAAAAAGATTCCGGAAATCGTTCGTCTGAATTATACAACCGGCAATTACAGCATGTTTGCAGAAATAGTTTGCAAAAATATTCAACAGCTTCGTTTTGTACTGCATGACGAATTACAAAAAATAAAAGGCATCGAGCGAACCGAAACGTTTATCTCTTTGGAAGAAAGCTTCATGCGCGACGTATCTGTAAATAAAACCGAATAAAAGAAACAAGAGACAAGATTCAAAAGACAAGAAACAAGCGAAGAAATCACAAGTAACAAGAGACAAAATGTAAACCTTCTTACTTATATTAATTTGAACCTTGTTTCTTGAACCTTACTTCTTAAACTTTGGTTCTTGTATCTTGTTTCTTGAACCTTGCATCTTCTATCTTGTTTCCTGAACCTTGATTCTTGTCTCTTCTAACTTATCTTTGCACGTATATCATGAGTGAAGAAGCGAAGAAAAAAAGTTTCAATGTTGGTGCGTTGCGGCGGGTTTTTACATTTGTTCGTCCATACCGGACTCAGTTTTACAGCAGCATTGTTATGGCAATTGTATTAGCCATTTTTGCTCCTATCCGCCCCTATTTAATACAGCTGACAATTGACAAAGCCACAAACAAACCGGTTCATACGCCCGGCTGGCTGCATACGTTATTGTTCAATACAAACCTCAATAATATTGAACAGTTTATTGTGGCAGTAACCATTTTCCAGGTTGTATTTATTTTTATTGAAACAGCCATTCGCTTTTTGTTTTCTTTTATTACATCTTGGCTTGGGCAAAGTGTTGTAAAAGATATGCGCACGACTGTTTATCAAAAAATTGTCAATTTAAATTTAAGACAATTTGATACAACACCCATTGGCACATTAACTACCAGGACCATCAATGATATCGAAAGCATCAACGATATTTTTTCCGATGGTTTGATTCCGATTATATCCGATTTACTTTCCATTATCATTACATTGGCGGCTATGCTTTGGATTGATTGGCGGCTCACACTAATCAGCCTCATTCCATTTCCGATATTAATAGTTGCCACGTATTATTTTAAAGAAAGCGTAAACAAAAGTTTCATCAAAGTGCGCAATGCAGTGGCAGCGTTAAATGCGTTTGTGCAGGAACATTTAACCGGCATGGCAATCGTGCAGGCTTTTGCAGCCGAAAATCGCGAATATCGTAAGTTCAACGCCATCAATAAAGAACATCGCAACGCCAATATCAAAGCCATTTTTGCTTACTCGGTTTTCTTTCCTGTTGTTGAAATTATTTTAGCTGTCAGCACCGGCATTTTGGTTTGGTGGATTGCTGATAAAAAGCTTGATTCCGGCTTATTGGTTTCGTTTATTTTGTATCTTAACCAAATCTTTCGACCGTTGCGCGTGATTGCCGATAAATTCAATGTTATACAAATGGGCGTTATTGCTTCGCAACGCGTATTTACCGTATTGGATAACGAAGATTATATTCAAAAACAAGGAACGTTTGCGCCAGTTTATGTGCAAGGCAAAGTTCAATTCAATCATGTTTGGTTTGCTTATACCGGCGAACATTATGTATTGAAAGATATTGACTTTACCATCAATCCCGGTGAAACGATTGCGTTGGTGGGTCATACAGGAAGCGGAAAAACATCTATTATTAGTTTGCTGAATCGCTTATATCATATTCAGAAAGGAAGTATTACGTTGGATGATGTAAATATTGAAGAATACACGTTAGATGCTTTGCGAAGCAAGATTGGTGTTGTATTGCAGGATGTTTTTCTGTTCTCCGGTTCCATTTTAGAAAACGTTACGCTGCGCAATCTGGAAATAACCAAAGAACAAGTGGTTGAGGCCGCGAAGTTGATTGGTGTGCATGAATTTATTATGCAGTTGCCGGGTAATTATGATTATAATGTAATGGAACGTGGCAGCACACTCAGTTTGGGTCAGCGACAATTGTTGTCTTTTATACGTGCGTTATTATACAATCCTTCTGTTCTTATTTTAGATGAAGCTACTTCGTCAATAGATACCGAAAGCGAAATGCTGATTCAGCAAGCTATAGATAAATTGGTTACCGGCAGAACGTCTATTGTGATTGCACATCGTTTGTCAACCATTCGCAAAGCCGATAAAATTATTGTATTAGACAAAGGTGAAATTAAAGAAACAGGCACACACGAAGAATTACTTCAATTGGGCGGCTGGTATAGTAAACTTCATAGTATGCAGTTTGAAAAAAGTAAAAAAGTATTAACCGCGTTATAAATGATGAGTGATGAACGATAAGTGATGAGTAATGTAAGAAAGTAATATCGTTCATCACTCATCTTTATAATTTATTATTCCTCCTATCTTCACTCAAACTAACACTCGTGGCATTAACCTCCATCAGGCAACTAAACCCGGCTTCCAAAAGCAATAACGATACAGGTTTTGGTTCCAATCCAAACAGTTACGGCGGCCGGTTTATTAATAAAGATGGCAGCTATAACATTCGTAAAGATGGCATTCCAATCTGGGATCGTTTTAGTATGTACCACAGCATGCTCGATATGCCGCGATGGAAGTTTTTCTTAGCTATTATTATTTTTTATGTGGGTATCAATATCGCGTTTACCATCATTTATGTTTTGCTGGGCACACAGGATTTTCAGGGCTTTATTGCCACCTCGGAATGGGGCAAAATAAAAGAGTTGTATTTTTTCAGCACTGAAACATTTACAACGGTTGGTTATGGTCGAATAAATCCTGTGAAAGACGCT
The DNA here is from genome assembly GCA_965199845.1 of Ilyomonas sp. Lineage (GTDB taxonomy): Bacteria > Bacteroidota > Bacteroidia > Chitinophagales > Chitinophagaceae > Ilyomonas. The sequence continues at coordinate 235,308 of CBDATZ010000005.1, read as the reverse complement.
GCCAATATTGTGGCTTCATTTGAAGCGATGCTTGGTTTTCTTTCGTTTGCTTTGGCTACCGGTCTTATTTACGGGCGATTTTCGCGTCCGCGCGCGCATGTTATTTTTAGCCAGCACGCACTCATTTCTCCTTATAAAGATAAAACCGCGCTTATGTTTCGTATGGTTCCTTATAAAGACGGACATACGTTGACAGATGTAAATATACAAGTTACCTGCAGCTTCCAGGTGGAAGAAAATGGTCAGCCGACTTACAAATTTTTTACTCTCAATTTAGAAAGAAGTCGCGTAGATAGTTTGATGATGAACTGGACTGTTGTTCATCCTGTTGAAGAAGATAGTCCGCTTGCAAATCTTACGGCAGAAGACATGAAAAACACAGATCTGGAAGTGTATGTTTTAATTCGCGGCTTTGATGATGTTTATTCCAATACAGTGTTACAACGCACGTCTTATGTGTATGATGAAATTATGCACAACGTAAAATTTATTCCGATGTATCGGGAAAGTGAAGACGGCAAAACAACCATTTTAGAGATTGATAAAATACACGAATACAAAAAATTATAACTTAGAAATATTGAATGACAACATAAACTTCTTCAAATAAAAAAGCCTCTTTTCGGAGGCTTTTTTATTTTATATAAATCTGAAATAGTTTAAAACTTCAAAGCCAAACCGCCGCTCGCGATATATTTTCCATAACCTGCTTCCAGGAAAATACCAGCCCGCGGCGATAGGTTAAATTTAGCGCCTAAAGATGCCTGGTAAGCCAGTTGCGAAGGTTCTTCAATTCCGACAGTTTTAGAACCATCCACGTTTATATAATCCTGAGTCCAGTTTTGGTAACCAATTGCAGTTCTCAGGTAAGGCGAAACGGCTCTGGTTCGTGTTGGAAAATACGTAACTACATTCAGCATCAGGCTCCAGTTTTCATAATGTCCGGTCATATCAGCTACTGAAGAATTATTATCAAACGTATAGTAAGGCTGACTTACTTTGCCGTAAGTTCCCATCACACCAACACTCATATAACGACTAAACTGGTAATCTATCGAACCAACAAAAGGTCCGGTTTGATTGGTTATATTGCCTTTGTATAAATTTATAAAATTGGCAAAATACTGCTTGTCAAGATTAGGAAAACCATAGCCGAAATTAAGGTTGACGCTGGGTTGAAAAGCAGGTTGTTGTCGCTGTTGTCTGACTTGAGGTTGCGGGCGATAGCCGCCGGTAATTCTTGTTCGACCGTAACCACCATGAAAGCGTCCGTAACCGCGACCGTATCCATAACCAGGTCTGCCGATAATGATACTTCCATGAACTTGTGCGTCTGCAACTATAGTGGCAGCGGCCAACAATAACATCAACACTATTCTTTTCATAAAATTCTTTACAGCAAGATAAATTTTGCAGAAAAAAGTTTAACGGGAAGAAATAATAATGAAAGAAAAACAAGATTGATAAGAAGTAGGATTGATCATTTAATTTTGATTGTCTATGGCTTGATTAATTCCACAAAGTGCCATCCAAACCCAAAACGGTACCCAGCCACAATCCTATGATATAAACAAGCAAGCTCACTACATTAGCGACTATCTTTTTCCATCCTTCCTGTTTACGTAAAATGTCCATAAGATGATAAAAAACACCGCCCATTGCACCTGCCAGCGGAACGATAAGTAAAGGTCTTATCATCCAAAACTTTGGCCAGTTGGGGTTAGTTGCCACACCGGGAATTAACAGGAAAATAGTGATTAATACATAAGCGATTGCTGCACCCACGAACGCTCTTTTTGCAATTGTTGCTAGGTTTAATAATGGCATCATGAAGTTGTTGTTTTGTGTCATAGTGATTGAATTTTGTAAGTTATTGAATAATTTAAAAGCACTTTGAAATACAAAGTAAAATAAAACTTTCTATCTACACAAGAAAATTTTTGAAATAAAATCAAAAGAAAAAGGACTTGCGAAAAGTCCTTTTTTATAATGACGGATTATTTACTGCTTTGCTTGTCTTGCATTACAATGGTGGATTTTGTAACTGCCGCCAACATTTTGATTTGTATCATCTGCAATTGAAAGTCAGGAGGTTTTTACTTTTATATTATCGTTTCTAAAATCTCAAACAATTCGCTATCTGTTTTTACCAAAACTTCTCGTGCTTTACTACCTACATTTTTGCCAACAATACCAGCCGCTTCCAATTGGTCCATCAAACGACCGGCGCGGTTATAACCTAACTTCATTTTGCGTTGTATTAAAGAGGTGCTGCCGATCTGATTGGCAACAATCAATTTTGCGGCATCTTCAAAAAGCGGATCGCGGTCTCCGGCATCAAAATCTTTTCCTGAAAGTTCTTTTTCATCTTCAAATTCCGGCAAGAAATATTGTTCAGGAAAGTTTGCCTGGTAGCCGATAAATTCAGCCACTTTCTCTACTTCGGGCGTATCAACAAAAGCACATTGCAAACGCGTAATTTCTCCGTTATAACTAATGAGCATATCACCTTTGCCAATTAATTGTTCCGCGCCGCCGGCATCTAAGATTGTACGACTATCAATTTTGCTTGATACTTTAAACGCAATACGCGCCGGGAAATTGGCTTTAATAGTTCCGGTAATGATGTTTACAGAAGGTCGTTGCGTAGCAATAATTAAATGAATACCTACTGCGCGGGCAAGCTGCGCAAGGCGCGCAATCGGCATTTCAACTTCCTTTCCGGCAGTCATAATTAAATCGGCAAACTCATCAACCACTAAAACAATAAAAGGTAAAAACTGATGTCCTTTCTGCGGATTCAACCTGCGTTTTATAAACTTTTCGTTGTATTCTTTTATGTTGCGGCAACCGGCTTCTTTTAATAAATCGTAACGGTTATCCATCTCAATACACAACGCATTTAAAGTATAAATTACTTTCTTGGTATCGGTGATAATTGATTCTTCTTCGCCCGGAAGTTTAGCTAAAAAATGCTTCTCAATCACACGATATAAACTGAGTTCTACTTTCTTCGGATCAACCAAAACAAACTTAAGCTGCGAAGGATGTTTTTTATATAACAAGGAAACAAGCAACGTATTGATGCCAACCGATTTTCCTTGTCCGGTTGCGCCCGCCATCAGCAAATGCGGCATACTGGCAAGATCAACAATAAAGTTTTCGTTATCTATTTTTTTACCTATCGCAATCGGCAACGAAAAGCTGTTGTTTTGAAATTTATCTGAAGCCAACAAAGTCTTCATACTTACCACCGTTTTGCGCACGTTCGGCACTTCAATACCAATGGTTCCTTTGCCCGGAATGGGCGCGATAATACGAATGCCAAGCGCGGCAAGACTTAGTGCAATATCATCTTCGAGGTTCTTAATACGGCTGATGCGAACGCCCGGCGCCGGAACAATTTCGTATAATGTAACGGTCGGCCCAACAGTAGCTGCAATGCGTTGTATAGCGATGTCGTAGTTCTTTAGCGTTTCAATAATCTGCGTTTTATTCGCTTCCAGTTCTTCGGCATCGTGAACTATTTTTTCGCTGCCATGCGTTTCTAATAAATCTAAGGTTGGATACTGATAATCTTTTACATCCAACAATGGATCGTACTCCGCTTTTGCATTCTGAACCGCTGGCTGGAAAACGGAAACCGCGATTGCTTCTTCAGCCGTTTCATTATCCAGGATTTCTTTTATTTCCAGCGAAGGTTGTTCAATTGCTTCTTTAGCTTCTTTTACTGCATTTTGTCTTGCCGGAGATTGGTAAAAAGTCGGCAGTTCATCTACCTGTAAGTCAATTTTATCAATAGGTTCAGCTTCTGCGGAATACAAATCGTTTACAATAAACTCCGGCTCTTTGTTTTGTTTTGTAAATGTTTCGTTGATAATAAATTCATCTTCGTTAATCCTTTCTCCGTCTGCTTTGGTTGGTTCTTTTTCCGTCAATATAAATTCATTCATCTCATCGTCATCAGATGAATGTTTCGGCATCATTACCGTTACGCCTTTGTTATTTGCACGTAATGTATTTGGCGATGGAATGTCAGTTTCTTTTTGTATTGGTTTTACGGGAGACAATATTTCAGAATCATATTCAGCAACCGGCATAATGGAAGTCTCAATTTGCTTTTCTTTTTTTCTTTCGGGCAAAGTAAATTTTGGATTGAAACGCCAGATAATATAACTGAACACAGCAAAGGAAAGTAACGCGCCTGTGCCCATATTACCAATCCATTTTACCAGCCATTGTTCCGTTAATTCACCCAAAGCTCCGCCCCACGAAAAAGAGCTGCTGCTTGTAAAAAAAGAAAGCGTAACGCTTATAACCAGCAAGCCAACAAGTATGTATTTTACATTGCGTAACAGGTTGAATATTTTTCTGCCAAACAATAAATTAACGCCGGTAATAAAGAAGAATGTACAAAAAAAATAGGCGGCTAAGCCAAAGCCATAAGTCATTATGTTGTGGGCTGAATAAGCGCCTAACACACCCAGCAGATTGCTGACACGCACATCGGTTGTGCTAAAAATTTTGATACCGAATTGCTGAACTTTGTCCTGGTCTTCCTGCCAGGTAAACAGGTAAGAAGTAAATGCAAAAAACAGGAACAAACAGGTAAGTAAGCTAACAGCTCCGATGATTTTACGGGTACGATCGTCTTTGGCAATGTCAGCCATGCTGACCTGCTCTTCTTTCTCAGGTTTTAATTCATCGGCTTTTGGCGGCGCCGGTTCTGTTTTCTTTTTTAATCTGTTCGCCATAATCAATAGTCGTGGTTCACAAACCTATTAGAATAACGATAGTTCGCCAAGTATCTGTATAAAGAATGGGAAGAAAAAAAGAACGCACATTGTGTTGATTTCTCACATTTTTTATGAGAAATTTTAAGGAAGCCAGGTTAATAAAAATAAACTTCGGCTAACAGTCCAATTATCAATGCGATTATGGCAATAATGTATAAAACAATATTCCTGCGGCGATCTACTATTTCCGAAATACGCCCGCTGTTACGGATTTTATATAACCGGTTTTTATTTTGTACAATCAGCCAAATAAAAAAAATAACAGCAAGGGCTATAATCCAAGGAAAAATCTCATGAAATAAATCTAATATCATGGCAAAACAAAATTGAAAAGGATTTTAAGCAACTTAACTCTTTTCTAAATTCAATAAAAAACAATTGAACATCAAGACAGTTACGAAGAGAGTAGTTATTTCGTTTATATAAACGTAAAAACAGACCTTTTAGTTCTTAGCAAACCAGCTTATTTGCTTTCGATGAAAATAAGCTGGTTATATCGTTCTGTTTAAGATAAAATCGAATTCAATCTTAAAATATGAGGTCTTATTGTATCACTATATTTTCTCTTACCAGGCTTCCTGATAAAGATGAAATGGTTACATAACAATTTCCCCGAACAAAATCGGGCAGCACAACTTTCCAGGTATTCTCGCCGGCAACAGAAACCTTCTTTGCAGAATAAACCTGCCTGCCATTAGCTCCATATACCGTTACAACACATTCTTCTGCTTTGCTAGTTTTATATTTTACAGAAAATGCTTTGTTAGCCGGGTTTGGATACACCATCATAGATACGAGAGAGTTGCCTGTTTCGTTGCTTGCTAACGCAGAAGATGGTGTAATTCGATAAATACTTCCAGTTGCATAACTGGTTATAAACAATTCATGATTTGCATCTTCACCAAAAGAAGTATACGCATATTTATCGCCGGTAAATACATCTGCTTTTGTGGCGGCGGAGCCATTAAAAGTTAATGTACGAATGATGCCGCTGCAATAATCGGTAAAGAAATATTTACCGTATAAAGATTGGTATCTTTTACCTCTGTATACAAAACCACCGGTTATAGAACAATCGCCCGTTACGCTGGAATGCTGGTATTCATAAACCGGAAATGTATAGGCAGATTGCGGCTTGCAACCGCTTGTATTGTAAGCATGATTGCCTTCATAACAACGCCAGCCATAGTTTTCGCCACCTTTACTTGTTACATTTTGTAAATCTACTTCTTCCCATAAATCCTGGCCAACATCGGCAATGAGAAGCGAACCATTGATTGCATCGAAACTAAAACGCCACGGATTGCGAACGCCAAGTGCCCAAATCTCTTTTTTATAGTTCGCAGAATCTACAAATGGATTGTTTGCTGGAATGGTATAAGTATCTTTTCCTTTTACATTAAGACGTAAAATTTTGCCTAATAAACTTGCCGGGTTTTGTGCATTATTCTGCGGATCGCCGCCGCTGCCGCCATCGCCCATCCCGATATATAAATAGCCATCCTGACCAAAACGAATGCAACCGCCGTTGTGGTTGTCGTAAGGCTGCGCTATTTGTAAAATAAATTTTTCGCTTCCTTTATTTGCCTGGTTTTTGTTTTTCGCGCTTGCCTTAAAACGTGATATCTGCGTATTACCTGATCTATTGATATAGTTAACATAAAAAATACCATTCGACGTATATTTCGGGTCGAAAGCCAGGCCTAATAAGCCTTGCTCGCCGCCGTTTGCTAAAATACGATCGCTGATGTCTAAGAACGGCGTCGCCACTTTTTTACCGGTTGTATCGCAAATAATAATCTGACCTGTTTTCTGAACAATAAACAAACGATTGTCGCCACAGTTTTCAATGCCGAGCGGCAAAGAATAACCCGTGGAAAAAGAGACCAGCTTTACAGAGCCTGATTGCGCAAACAGTATTTGCGCACAGCTTATAAAAAACAAAAGTGTAAAGATTTTTTTCATACAGACATTTTAAATAGTAATAATGAATAAAAAGAATTGCAATCGAAGACAAAACATATCAGCAAAAAAAGTTCCGCATTTTCATTTGTGCGGAACTTTATTACAGAAAGATATAATGTAGGTTATTAGTTTATTGCGCCAGCGAAATCCGTATCTGCAAACCGGCTCTTGTATTGGTTATCGGCGCTGACGTTGAGATGTAAGGAATGGTTCGTTGCTGATCAAAATACAACTGCAAATTGATTCGATTGTTCAATACATAATCTATAGATGGTTGTATGCTGATTACCTTCTGACCACCGGTGCTGTAAGCTGTCGGAAAATCAAGACGGCTATTGCTTTGCGCATCATCACGGATAGAAAAATCAAGACGAATATTCAAATCGTTCCCAGTGCCGCTTTGCTGCGCATCCAGCTTTTTAAAGCCAGGTATTTTAAAAGGCAGATTTACATTCTTTTTACGAATGCTGGCGCCTAATACAAACTCAGTGCTGTTTACTTCGCTAAGCTGGTAATCAATCAAACTTAAACTTAGCTGGCGGCTTCGCTTGTACTGAAAGTTAATGTTTGTTTGATTTACTGTTGTTACATCAAAACCAATTAACGGACTAAACTGTTCTGAAATCGTAATGTTTGGTACCAGGAAAAAAGGCACAAAATTTCCGGATGTCTGGTCAATAAAACCAGGCGTTCCATAATGGAAAGGATCATAAAAATTCAATGCGCTGTTAAAGCTGTTCATGCTAAGCTGCCCGTTGTATCCATGCGTTATTGATATGTTCGAGAAAATATTGGCCAGCGCAGGAATCTTTGATAAGCCTGTATAAGTAACTCGCCAGTTTGGTAACGGCTTAATGCCATTAAACGGATTCTTTTTAACGCTTGAATTGTCTTGACCAATCAATGCAACATCGTTCGGACTTTTACCTGTGTAAGCCGCAATAAATGCAGGTATCAATACATCCTGCGAGTTGCGCCCGTAACCGGTTGCATAACCATCAGATGATTTAGTACCATCGTAATATTTATTGTTACCTGCCAATCGTGAAGATATAACAGCCCGGTAATCTTCAAACTTGGTAAAAATGCCCGAAATCTGCGTTGGATCGTGCTTGGTAAATAACGTTTTATAACTGATATAAGATACACTGAAACCGCCATTCGCATACGGACTCAGATGCCTGAAATCGCCGCCTGTTCCGGTAGTATCTTTATACAATTCCGTATAATCTTTATTGAATGATTTATCAATATTTATATCAACAATAAATTCCGGTATCGGTTCCAATTGTCCTGTAATACTTAAGCGTTGCTCAAAAGTTTGGCGATACAATAAATTGAATGTAGCATCTTTTGTAATCACACCTTCTCTCGACTTTTTATTCAGCCAGTTCGAGTCGGGTTGCCGACCAAAAACATAATCCAACCCAGGCTGCATATTGCTAAAGTTATTTCCTAATATTCTGGATGTATCAGTATAACCCGGCACGCGGCTGTAATAGTTCTCGCTGTAATTTACAGAAGCCCGTTTTACCATTGTTACTAAGCGCCCGCCTGTTTTTGCCAGTCCGCTTACTTCAAGCGGCTCATTCAGATTTGATTGTCGTGCAGATTTGCGTGCATCTCGCTTCTGGCGACGCCAGGTTCGCAACGCATTTTTCTTGGCTCTGCCTTTCAAATCTTTTACCACATCGGCTCTTGTGCGCTGGCTGCTGTCGGCAGTCTTTTGCGCTTTGTTTTGATCTGCCTGCGAAGTTTGCTTTGGCGCTTTTGGCGCAGCCGGCGTATTGACTGCGTTTAAGAAGCGCGATTTCGCATACAATCTTGTAAAATCAAACTCGCCGTTTAAACTGTTTTGCTGACCGTTTTCTAACGTATTTCCTAAGTTAACAGCCAGCAGGCTGGAACCAATCCAGTTATAATTGGTAGAGTAATTATAACGGGCAGTTATCCAGTCGGCGAAAGGCAACTTATTCAACGGAATATTGTAACTGATGGTAGCTCTTTGCTGATACAACGTATTGCGTCCGCCCTTTAAAAAGTTACGCCATAATCTGTCCTTTTTTTCCTTTGTGTCTATTCGGCCGGAATCTTCATCTATACGTGCGTAATTGGTAGCGCTGAAATCGAAATTAACGCTTCGGGTTAAATCCCAGCGGGCATTATAATACCTGTCGAACGTAAAATATTTGTCGTACGTGGTATCTACACGTTCAATCTTTGTATCACCCACGTTTACAATACGCGGCACGTATTTTCCGTACTGCCGGTCTATATCTGTGCGGAAACTTAGCAGCGACGGATTTAGATTAAAATTAAAATCGCGAACCAATGCAAACCAAGGACTCTTGTTTCGTATCAATCTTTTGAACGGTTCTTTAAAATGCGATTGACTATTGTAAGTGTAACCAAAGCCGCCGCGATGTTTATTCACTTTATTCAAATCAATAATCGGTGTTGTTTGTGTGATTTGCGTAAATGAATAACTGAAATCCAAATTGCTCAAACTCCACAACTTGGTATTTGCCGTTGGCTGTGCAAACCGAACGTTTGTAAAGTTGAGCGTCTTGATTGCTGTCTGGTCAAGTGAGGCACGGCGTACAGAATCTTTATTGCGGGTGTTTGCCAGTTTGTATTTATACTTTACATCCAGGTCGTACGGATCGTACTCCGGCGTTAATATCGTTTTATTGAGACTTGCATAAACAGGTATGGTAAATCCAAGCTTTTTAGGAAACAACCTTCCCGCATCAATATTGAGTGCAGCATCGTATTGAAGCATATCGTTTCTTGCGCGTTCATTTACGCGTTGTTCAATACCGCCCCAGCCTTGCGAATATGTATTGGCAGAAACCGATAAAGTTCCTAAATCGGCAAGCTGAAAATCTGCCCTTCCTAAAGCCGCATAACCGCCTTTTTCATCTATCTCCGACAGCCGCAATTCATTTACCCAAACTTCCGTACTGATTGATTGGGTGTTGCCATCTTTTGGATTTTCTACACCAATTAAAAAGCCTCTGACTTCGCCCAGGTTTGGATTTCCTAAAATTGAAAACGTTTTGTCGCCAATCTGCTCACGATAAATACTTGTTAGATTGGAACCGCTTGAATTACGGCGTAATTTCAGATTGACCAACTCGCTTAACGAGAAATCAAGATTGTTTGAATCCGGCCAAATCCGGTTTGGATCTGAAATGCCGAAACGAGTAATTTCTAACGGAATTTTTATTTCGTAGTAATTATTCAAAAAGTCTTGCCCGATGCGAATTACAGCATTCACTTGTCCGTTCTGAAGATTATCAATACCAAACGATTCGGCATGAACAAACATGGATAATTTGCCATATTGCCGCATATCGAGATTCAAAGTTTTAAATACAGAACGAGATTCGCCATCCGGTAAATTCCGAACACGCAAACTCATTGATTGCTCATTTTGTAACAGGTTAATGCCATTGTTACTTAACGATTGTACGCGTTCGATACCCGGCGGAATTTTATAAGGGATTGGTGTGCGGGCACTGTTCTCTTCGAGGTTCACCGCCAATACGTCAAACGTTGTATTTGAATTGTTTGGCAACTGCGTATAAGAACCGGTTGTATCTAATTCGTAAGTGAAGTTTCTCCATTGATTGCGAACCAAATCAAGAGAAGCAAAACGCATCACAACAGAATCTTCAAAACCTGTCATATACATACGTATAAAACGGATGGATTTGAAGTCGGGAATATTGCCGATTTTCGCTGTAAACTGGTCAATAGGTACGCGGAACAAATACCAGTTTTCGCTTGATGTTGTGCCGTTTGCCAGCTTTGGCGTAATCACTCTTTTATCAGTGATATATTTCGTTAAACCCACGTCCATGCCGGGTTTCAGGTCTATCTCGTATTCGTAATATTCTTCAGTTTCGTTTAATGTATTGTCGCGGTTTAAATCTTCGTTATCGGGGTATAATGTTGCCGCAGAAGAATATAAGGAACTGGCAGAAGAAACAGGCGAATTTCCCTGCTGGTTGTTGTAAAATTTGTATCTGCCTAAAATGCCTGTATTGCCGGCATCATAACGCGAATCGCGATACCAGATATAATTATCATTCGATGGATCCTGACTGGCTCTTTGGTAGAAAGCCGAAGCCGTTCCGTCGGTAGTTGCAATCTGTTGTATATAAGCGCTTCTAACGATTCTTTCCGAATCGTCTGACAGTCCATCAAAACCAACATCCTGGTAAGGACGATCATCAGGATCGTTGCTAAATGCATTTGTAACCTGGATGGGATTTACCGGTGTTTTGCCCCAAATAGAAGTGGTATCAACAGAAGCAGGTTGTTTTGGCGTATTCAAACCGTTTTCGTAAAAACGCCTGCCATCTTTCAGCACATCTTCGCTGATATTTCCTAAATTAATAATCAACTTACCGCCGCTGCTGGCTGGCTTTTTAATAAACGGATCCTGTACCCAGAATTCTATAAACTGCACGTTGCCGGTAACAAAATCGGTCTGGTCAATACTGCGCATAATACCGCCCCAGCGTTTCTGCGGATTCAGTAATTTTCCTTGCGATGTAATTTCTGCATTGCTGGTTTCATAGTTATATTGTCCGGGATCTGTCGGGTAATATGCCACATCAAACGTAGTGCTTTGTACGTCTGTAATGTTCGTGGTACGTTGCGGAAACAATTCATTTGTATAAACTGTTCTTACCTGCGGATCGCTCAGTGCATTTAAATCTCTGCGAAGTGGGTTGCTCGGGCTGTTTTTATCCTGGAGCACGGGTTCAATATTATACCAGGCAAGCCGCGCCCTGTTTTTATTATAAGCTAAATCATTACTTAACGTAGCTTCCGGAAAACGAGCGGTTCCCTGCGGCGTAGAAGCCATTGCCCAGGATACCAAAGGATAACGCAAATCTACGTTGCTGGTACTTCCTTCAAAATCATCAATATAAATCAATCCGCTGCTGCCTTTACCAATCTGCGATGGATGTCCGGGTTTTAGTGCAGCTGCTTCACCGTAAGCATTAACACTACTGGTTGCTGTTGTGGTGTAAAAAGGAAGTTTATCAAGCAGTCTTGTTAGTCCGGGCAATTCTGAACGATAGTTGAAATCAACACCATACATCGCGTTGTTAATCGGGTCTTCACCATAATTCATTTTGGTAAAATAAGGCCGCTCGCTAATGCGCTCCATCGTTGCACCTAACGTCAGTTTATTATTCACAATATAATCGGCACGCAAGCCAATGAAGCTGCGCTGTTGTATGCCATAGGTAGCATTGTTTTCGAAGCCGACACTTACCGGCACACCCGAATTGATAATTGCCTGGTTAATGATCTTCAGTGTACCCAGATTATAATCTACAATATAATCTGTATTTTCTAACAGCGTTTGCCCGCCCGCCGTAACCGTAACCGATCCCTGCGGAATATTAAAACCACCCAAATATATATCTGTATTCGAGCTCCCTTTTACCGTTCCCTGTACCTGGTACCGGTTGAGGTTTGCATACGTTTGCGCAATGGCTTTGATAGAATCGTAAAGCTGGTTATAAATATATTTCTGCCTGATTTCATCAGGTTGTCCGGTAAACGCTAAAGAATCCAGATCATGACCAAACGGTTCAAGCAAAGGGAAAATAATTTTTCCTTGTTGAGATAAAACGGTGAAACTGTCCACATAATCGTACTGACCATCCGGTACAGGATCGTTCCGGTTATTTAACCTGTCTAAATTTAAGATTGACAGCAAAGGTTTGCCAGAAACGGAAGGATTGCTTTCCGGCAGGTAACGCTTTAATCCACCGCTGGGTTCCTGGTAATATACATTCAGCTTAAAGTCATCATGGCTCAAACCACTTACATCTAACGAGTAAATGTTTTTCATCATCAAATCCCAGATCGGAAGATTTACACGTTGCGAAGTGGCTTTCAGAAGTTTTAAAAACAACACTTTTTGTACGCCTTGCGTAGAATCTACGGCTACATCCTGCGAAAATTCTCCCACCTGGTACACTCTGCCGTTATAAGTATATTGATAAGCCACACCCAAAACTTCATCGGGCTGTAGCTGTTGGTATAAAGAAATAAAACCTGCCTGCTGGTTAAAATAATATTCGCTTGGATTTAGCTGGCGCGCAAATGTTTTTTCGAAATCTTCTACCGGCTTTAGTCCTTTTGCAACCAGCAAACTATTGATAGAAGATGGATTGCGATACGCCTGGTTAGAAGCCAGCGAAGAATATAGATCATTTGCTCCGTTTTGCGGAAGCGAATCGTTGGGTAATAAAACCCGGATATTATTTTTATTATACGGATTGTTTTCAGCTAAATCCATCAAACCGACAACGGTTCTTGCCTGCGTGGTTTGCCCGGTGCGGTTGGTTACCCAAACTTCTATACGCAATATCTGAACCTGGCTGTTTACCACGGGCAAATTTGCCATGGTTCGGTTGTAATGATTCCTGAAATACTGCGCCATTAAGAAGTTGCGGTTCTCGTCATAATCATCCAGTTTTTTTATGATTTGCTGAGACAAACCGCCGCCTTGCAATGTGATAGACTGCCGTTGCGAACGCTCGCTGGCAATAGCGGCTGTAAAGAATAATTTACCAAACTGAAGCTGTGTTTTCAAACCAAATAAACTTTGCACACTACTCATAAGCGTGCCTTTGGTTTGGAACGACATATTACCGGCTTCGATAGATTTTAAAATCTCGTCATCTTTGCCTTTATAATCGAGCTTTAACTGGTTTTGAAAATCGAAATTGGCAAGCGTATTATAACTGATAGGCAGCCTTAATTTATTACCAATATTTGCCAGCACATTCAGGTTCGCATCCATATCAAAGTCAAAGCCGCCGTTGCGTCTCGCTCTTTCTGATAAGGTTGGATTTTTTATATTTTGTCCCTGGTAACCCAAACGTAAATCCACATTTCCCTGTGGTTTAATTGACACTTTTAAGCCGCTGGAATCTAATCCGAAAATGCGGTCGAATAAAGAATTGTAAACCTGCATCGGCGGGCGCTGCGCTTTGCGGTTTAAATATGAAAGTGTTTGTGAACGTTCCTGGAAATAATTCTCTTCGGCCTGGCGGTTTTGTAACTGCCAGAAATCGTTATATGATAAAGAAGTTGGCTTGCGATAATAGGAATTGCCTATTTTTTCAATAATATAATATTCTTTGGTAACCGGATCGTATTGAATATCCTGCTTTACAATACCGCTGTCAGGTAAGTAAAACGGGTTGTTGTTCCGGTAGGTAAAACGGTCACCTCTGCGGTCTCGTAACGGGTAATGCAATGAATCGCTTTTTTTTGCACGCGAGCTATCGCCGGTCTGTGCAAACACAACGGAACTGCAAACCATTCCCACAACAGCAAGCCAGTAAAAGCGATTACGTAAAATTATATGCGCCAATGTCAGTTAGCTCCTTAGTTAAGTAGATATTGTTTTATAGGCCTACATGTTTTTAAGTGATAGCCTGATTAATTCTTCCAGACTGATATTGTCGGGCATTGTCTTGACTGCTTTCTTTAGAGCCACTTCTGCTGCAGACCTCGCAATACCTAATGATGTTAATGCAATTAACGCATCCTGCTCCATTGTATTGCTTTCTGGTGTAAAAGCCTCAACAGAAGTTGTATTTTGTTTGCCTATCCTATCTTTTAATTCCACAATTAACCGTTCCGCTGTTTTTTTTCCAATTCCTTTAATACTTTCCAGCGCTCTTACATTGTTTTGCAGAATCGCTTTTACAATTTCATCCGGTTTCATACCTGAAAGCATCATGCGTGCGGTAGATGCGCCAACGCCGGATACGCTTATCAATTGTAAAAAAAGATCTTTTTCTGCTGCTTCGTGAAAACCAAACAAAGTCTGGTTATTTTCTGTAATCTGAAGATACGTAGCTAACTGACCACTTTTACTGGTGCTGATAGCCGAGTATGTATGCAAACTTATCTGCAACTCATAACCAACTCCGTTTACATCCACAATAACCTGGGTGGGCGATCTAAAAATAAAATTTCCTCTTACAAAAGCTATCATACTCAAGCACGTGAGGCAAATATATTGTTTCCAACATAAAATGTTATAAAAAGTTAAACCTTTCGGTAAATAAATAATATGTCGTTTTTTATGGGCGGAAGTTAAAACAGAAGGTACAAGTATCAAGTTACAAGATTCAAGTTTTGAAGCAAAAGGCAGAATGAAAATTTTGCCTTTTATTTTTAATCATTCAGTTAGTGTTTCTAATATTCTTACTTCATCTACTGTTGCTGTGCTGATTAATTCAAACTGGTCATTTATCGTTTTTAAATCAGATAAAGTTCTGCGCACAGATGTTTCCATTTCAGATTTTCCGGCACTGATTTCCTGGCGGCGTTGCGCAAGCAAATGCTGCACTTTTTTACTAACCGGCAAAGCAGGCTTTATTTCAGAAGCTTTCACGGTTTGGTGATGTTCCAATACATCGGTCGCTATTTCAAACTGCTTATCTATCTGCGCAACTAAAGGCACAAATTCTTCCGAAGCGTATTTGTCTGCGTTTGTTTGCGCATAATAAGAAAGCGAAGCAATATAAGAAGTCAGAGTATGACTGGTAGCCACAAACTGGTGATATTCTTCCATTTTTATTTGCCGGCTTTTTGGTTCGCTAAGCATTCGCTGAAACGTATCAGACAAATTTGCCAAAGCCACAAACGCATCTTTACGATGCAGTTTAAAAGTCGTTGTATCTACCGGTTTTCCAATGAAAGATTGCGCAACGGTATTAAAATATTTCCGGTTGGCTTCTAAGGCAGCCGTAATGTATTCATCAATCTGTTTATGCTCCCAGTTTGGCAAAACAAAAATTGCCACCAGCCAGGCAATGGCAGAACCAATCAATGTATCAATCAACCTATCGTTCAGCGCGTGCTGAAAGCCGCCCGAACTTAAAAAACTAAAGCTTACCAAAACATATAAAGTGATGCCTGCGCTGCTAACAAAATAATTTACCCGTAAAAACGAATACGCAATTACCATTGCGCCTGTCATTATAATAAATAAAGCAGTATTGTTATGAACCAAATACAAAATACCGAAACCAAAAACGGCGCCCGTAAGTGTTCCTAATACGCGCTGAATATTTCTCTTGCGGGTAATACTATATGCAGGTTTGATGATAACAGCAATCGTAAGCAAAATCCAGTAACTGTGCCCGAACGGGAAAAAGAACGAAATAGTATATCCGATAAGTAAACCAACAGTAAGCCGGATGGCGTGGCGAAAATTGGCTGATTCTAAAGTGAGATTGTTTATCAATAAGCGCGGATCAATGTCGCTGTGCGAAATGAACTTCTCAATATCAACATCGTTCTTATATTCTTTGCTGATTTTTTTATCGTAGTGCGTACTTAAGCGAAGTCTTTTGATTCGCTCAGTAATATCCTGCAGACTAAATAAAATCTGCCGCAAAGCAATGAAATCTTCTATCGTGTTTTCGTCGAGATTTGTTTTGCGCAAAGCCAGGAACGCATCCATACTCTTTTGTTGCAGAACATCCAGATCGCGGCGGCTCGAACTTGGCAAACCGCTTTGCAGAGCTAAACCTGCTTCGTGCAGTTCATCGGCCAGAATATTTATTTGCTTAGCTAATAAAGAAAGAAAATCAGTTTTGTCCCACTTTTCGTGCAGTTCCTGGTAATCGTATTGCGATGTCATAACGCGCTCCATCAAATCAACAATATCTAAGAAAGCAGACATTAGTACGCGGCTTTTTACTGTAGATTCTTTTACAATGCTCCTGGTTTTAAATAAGATTTCCCGCAAGTCTTCCTGCATTTGCCGGATGGAAACCTGGTTTTGGATGAGTTGATTATTTATGTCTGTATAATCGGGAGAAGATGAATACAATCTGCCTTTTATTTTTAAGTAATCAGCCGTTTTTATCACACATTCACCTAACATTTGCTGGATTAATTTGTAAGGTCGTAACGAATACGATAACATACTCAGCAAAAAATACCAGATGCCACCGGCAGAAAACAGTAACGCTTCGTGCAAAGCTGTACTGTTTGTGAGCAAATGCCCGTCAATATTAAAAATGAAAACAATCAACGCATTCAAACCAACGGAGCTTGCGCGGTTGCCATAAATCGCAAGAAGCGAAAAAAACATCCCGAAGAAAATAAGCGCAGCAATTACAAACGGCGGATATGCATGAAGCGCACCGGCAATCAATATCACAATAAAAGTGCAAACGATAGAAACCGCAAGAGTATTGCGACGATGAACCAAAGGTCCCGGGCTGTCTATAGAAGCTGTAAAAATAGCTCCGAGCGGCAAAGCAATGGCACTTAACAACAAATCATAATGATATAAAATAACAGCCGGAATAAGAGCCGCAGCCGTTAACCTGATACTTGTGTACAGGTTCTGGCTGGTAAGGTATTTTCGTAGCTGCCGGGCGGCTTCTGTTTGTGTTACCATTATTTACGCAAACTTAGTCTGACTGCTTGTTTTGACGAACATCCTTAATAATTAATTAAATTAATAAACAGGTTTTCCACCGGAAAAACCTTGTTATATATTTGGTATCAATTTAGCATCTGTTAATTAAACAAAGCAATCATAATATGGAAAGGGAGCTGATATTGCTGAAGCCAAAAGATAGTGTTTTAAGTGTTGAAGAGATTGAAGCAGAAAAACAAAACATGAAAAAAATTTTCCCGTACATCGAATCTTTTAATGCTTTTGTTGTTACAAATGAAGTTCTCGATATTGTCGAACGTAAAAAAGTCACCGGTCGCCACCGCTTATTAAAAGCATTTTGTGGGGAAAAGTCGGAACATGAATTGTTTATTATTTGTAACAATTGATAAAAAAAGCGCAGGAATTCACACTCTGCGCTTTTTTTATCTTCCTGCGTTTGCCTTATAATCACCTTAAAAAGTTCTGAATCCTATTATAACAGGTTTTAATTTTCTCCTGTACAAATCAGCTTATATTGTTTCATCTTTTGTGGTCTGATGTCTTTTTGTTCTTTTTGCTATCCCATATATTCTTTTATGATTTTATACAAGTATAAAAAAGACATTGAACATAAAATAAATGAGCTAAAGCAACAAGGAAAAAGTATAGGTTTTGTTCCAACGATGGGCGCGCTTCACCAGGGACATCTTTCCTTAATAGAAGCCAGCCGCGAACAAAACGATGTCACCATTTGCAGCGTGTTTGTTAACCCGACGCAGTTCAATGACATCAATGATTTTAAAAAATATCCGGTTACGATTGAAACCGATATTTTGTTATTAACGGAACAGGGAAATGATATTTTATTTCTTCCGTCGGTAGAAGAAATGTATCCTAAAGGAACAAATGGAATTGAACATTATGAACTTGGCGAATTAGAAACATTACTCGAAGGAAAATATCGTCCCGGCCACTTTCAAGGTGTTTGCCAGATTGTAAACCGGTTATTCAATATCGTAAAACCACACCGCGCTTATTTTGGACAGAAAGATTACCAGCAATGTATGGTTATTAAAAAAATGGTTGAAATAAAGCAACTGCCTGTTGAAATTGTGGTTCATCCGACAATCCGAGAAAAAAACGGGCTTGCTATGAGCAGCCGCAATCTTCATTTGAGCGAAGAAGATAAAGAAAAAGCTACAATCATCTATAAAACTTTGTCTTATATAAAAGCAAATAAGAGTGAAGTTGATTTGATAACTTTAAAACAAGAAGCGGCTCAAATGCTTATGGATAATGGTTTTGAGAGAATTGATTATGTTGAAATTTCTGATGCGGAAACCTTAAAACCGTTACATAATATAAGTGATTCAAAAGGAGCGGTTGCGTTGGTGGCTGCTTTTATTGGCGGCGTCAGGTTAATAGATAATTTGCTTTTATAATTCTTCGTTACTTACTATAAAATTATTTTACCGATAAAACATTCTTTTAACACAAGATGAAAAATCTTTATTTACATTGCACTACGAAAATTATCGTATAATGAGTGAGCAAAAAATAATGAAGCCTACAGAAGGTGAACTTGAGATATTGCGTGTGCTGTGGGATAAGAAAAAAGCAACCGTTCGCGATGTGCACGAAGCCATCAATATTTATAAAGACAGCGGCTACACAACTACGCTGAAGCTGATGCAGATTATGTTTGAAAAAGGTTTGGTAAAGCGCGACGATTCGGGCAAGACGCATATATATGAAGCGATTGTGTCGAAAGAAAAAACACAAAGACAATTGGTTGATAAAATGGTGAATTCGTTATTTGATGGCTCGGCTACACAGCTTGTTATGCAGGCTTTGGGAAATAATTCGGCTTCGGCTGACGAGCTGGATGAAATACAGAAATTGCTTGATAATCTGAAAAAACAATAGTTATGTTTTCCTTCCTGCAAATGCCTTTTTTACAAGCGCTTGGTTATGCCATTGCAAATAGTTTGTGGCAAATCGGATTGTTATGGTTGATTGTAATTCTTGTAAACACGTTTATCAGGCAATCATCGCATATAAAATATATAACCGCATTAAGTGCGCAGGTAGCAGGCTTTGTCTGGTTTGTAACAACATTTCAATTTTATTATAATCATTGCCGCGCGGCTTCTGCAGAAGCACAACAACTCATTTCGCAAAATGCAGTTGTGTACACACAAAACCTGATAACGGGAAATGATAGTTTGTTATCATTTTTGATAAGAGCCGAAGAAACATTGCCTTATCTATCGCTTGCTTATCTTTTCCTGCTCGTATTCCTGGTTATAAAATGGGTTCGCAATTTTCGTTACACCAAACAATTAGCCATTACAGGCTTAGAACCGGTTGATGCTAAATGGCAGGCTTTCATTAATGAAATGTCAGACCGTTTGGATATTCTGCAGGATGTAAAAATTTATTTATCTTCCTTAGCTAAAAGCCCGCTGACTATTGGTTATGTAAAACCGATTATTCTTTTGCCGATAGCAAGTATTAACCATCTTTCAACAGAGCAATTGGAAGCTGTTTTATTACATGAGATGGCGCATATCAAGCGTTCTGATTATATCATTAATATGCTGGTTAGCGTTGTTGAAATTATTTTGTTTTTCAATCCGTTTACGCGGTTGCTTGGCAAATTAATTAAGAAAGAAAGAGAGAATTGTTGTGATGATTGGGTTTTGCAATATCAATACAATGCAAAAATGTATGCCGAAGCGCTTTTGCGTATTGCGTACTTACAACGTGAAAACGGCTTCCAGATGAACGCGGCAACCAATAAAAAAGGAGAATTGCTGCAACGTGTAAAACGCATGGTTCAACCCGGCGAAAAAACATTCAATTATAAACACCAGATAGCTGCTTTAGCATTAATTACAGGCTTATTATTTTCGATTGCGTGGTTGCAACCAGGCGAAAATAATTTTTCTCAAAAAGGAAAAAGCAATATCAAACAAGTTGAGAAACAAATTGTGGTTACGCCGTTAACGGCACAGATTGATAATCCTTTTTTCAGTGCCGCTTCTTTGTTTTCAAAATCGTTACAGGCAGATGTAAATAAATCTATTGCAGATCTTGATAAAACAATTACAGATAGTCTTACAAAAGTAAACTTACAAGAAGCACAAGTTGCTTTGCAAAAAGCGGCGCCGGCTGTTATATCAACCATATCGTCCGGCAACTGGCAAAAAGTAATAGAGCAGGCAAAAGACGAAGCTAGTAAAAGTCTGAAAAATGTAGATTGGGCCGTTTTACAGCAACATATACCGCAGCTTGTTGATTCTTCGTACATCCGGAACTCAGTAAATATCGCTATGTCAAATGCTGATATTTTAAATAGTACAAAGCAAGGTTTGGTAGCGGCTCAGCACGAGTTGGAAAACCTGCAGTTAAACAAAAATTTCAGTAAAGATTATTTGCAACAATTAACAACAACCGCACTGGCTTCTCTCCAAAATCTAAACTTCAAAGTTCTGGTTGATTCCATAAAAAAGTCGGCTGCGATAACTGATAAAATAATTTGGGAAGCGGAAAAAGATAAACAAAAACAAGACAAAGCAGCGCAGAAAGAATCTATTAAACGGGTTAGAGAAAATTACAAAAAGACAGTTGAAGTGATAAGAAAAAATCTGTCTGTTGCTCCGCTTCCACCGCCGCCGCCGGCAGCTTCATACGATAACTTTTCTTTTGAAAATGCAAACGAACCTGTTACTGTAACTCCTGATGCGCCTGAGGTAAATACAACACTTTTTTCAGCACCAATTGTTCGTTGGGAAAATGCAACAGGTAATCATTCAAAAACCATTTGTATTGTTAAGAATTGCGACAGTTCAACCATTAATATAACGATTGAAATCAGGCAATAAAAGAGAAATCTTATTTACAAAGACAACACATCTTTCATTGTATAAATTCCTTTTTTATCTTGTAAAAACGAAGCTGCCATTACAGCACCCGCAGCAAAACCTGTACGATTATGCGCTGTGTGCGTAATCTCGATATCATCAACATCGCTGATATATTTTATTACGTGAGTGCCGGGTGCCGGGTCAATTCGTTTGCTGATAATAACTAATTCTTCTTTTGATTTTGCCGGTTCGTTTATCCATTTTTTTTTGCTTTTTGCATATTGCAAAATCTGTTCAGCCAATGTAATAGCTGTTCCGCTTGGCGCATCTTTTTTTTGTGTATGATGTATCTCTTCAACCATCACATCATAACCCTGATACGAAGACATGAGTTGTGCGAGATAAGTATTCAATTCAAAAAATAAATTGACACCGATACTAAAGTTGCTGGCATATAATAAAGAACCGTTTTTATCTTCACAATATTGCTTTACTTCTGCCCAATGATCCAGCCAGCCGGTAGAGCCGCTGACCACGGGAAGATTCGCATCAATACATTTTTTTATGTTCTGAACTGCGGTATGCGGCGATGTAAATTCGATAGCGACATCGGCTTTTTGCAGGTTCGCAGTAATCATGTCATCAGTATTGCGACTGTTTATTTTCAAGACAACTTCATGTCCTTTTTGCAACGCAATATCTTCGATGGCTTTACCCATTTTACCATAACCAATCAATGCTATTTTCATGGGTTTTATTTTAAAATGAAGGCAACATTTTGTGTGCTGGATTTTTTAAATTGAACACAAGACTTACACCTTTTGCTTTGGTAGAAGGAATATAAGTCGGATTGATATGCAGCGTCAAATCATCGCTGACATCAAAGTCTTTCAAATGCGCAAAAACAGTAGCATCGGCCACATTTACGCCCCACAAAACAATAAACCAAAGAAGGCTGTAATCTTTATCTCGTTTATAGATATTACGGTAAGATTCATAAATAGATAAATCGAAAGTAGTTCCGTCTTTCCGTTTCACTTTTGGGCTGATTTTTGGCAACAACGATGAATCTTTTTTTACAGGAACAGTAGCTGCATATACAGCTTCATATCCGAACTTCATTTTCTTGTAATAACTGTTGTTGTAAAAGTATAAAGAAGCGGGTATTGCCAGTGCGCCATATACAATCGGCAGCTTCCAGTATTCGTGGTTGTAAATCTGTCCCCAGCCGGGCAAAACAGCGGAACGAAACGTGGCTTTTCGCGGATCGTGTTTTTTCTTGGTTAGAACCTTTGTTGTATCAGCTGCTTTCCTGATCGTGTCGCTTTTTAATTGAACGGAACTGCTGTCGGGAAATAATGTCGAGGCGGTAGCAGGTACTTTTACAGTATCTTTTTGTGCCAGTAAAGAGACCGAAAAAATCGAGAGAAACAATATAAAAAATAAAATCAGCCGCATAATATTAACTCGCCTGCACATTCATCATTTCGAGCAGTTTGTTCAGCTCGTCAAGCGAATAATACTCGATGCTGATGCTGCCAAATCCTTGTTTGTTATGTGCCAGCTTTACTTTGGTTCCGAAATGAGAAGCTAAATTATCTTCTATTCGTTTGTATGCAGGCAGCAAAGCTTGTTTTACGGTAGATTTAACAGCGTTATCGCCTTGTTTATATAGATTGCGCACCAATTCTTCCGTTTGCCGAACGCTCAAGCCTTTCTCTGTAATTTCATGAAAAACAAAAAGCTGCTTATCAACCGTATCTATATTGATGATAGCACGCGCGTGTCCCATGCTGATGCTGCCGTTGCGAACAGACAATTGAATATCGGGTGGAAGTTTAAGCAAACGAATGTAATTGGTTACCGTGCTCCGCTCCTTTCCCATGCGCTCTGCAACTTGCTCCTGCGTATAATTCAATTCGTCCATCATACGCTTATAGCTTAAAGATATTTCTATTGCGTTCAGGTCTTCGCGCTGCAGGTTTTCTAATAAAGCAAGCTCTAATAATTCTGAATCGTTTGTCTGCCTGATATAAGCCGGAATATCTTTGAGACCAGCCATCTTAGCGGCTCTGAAACGGCGCTCGCCCGCAACAAGCTGGTATTTATTATTCGCTAATTTTGAAACTGTAATCGGCTGCACAACATCAAATGTTTTGAGTGATGTTGCCAGTTCCTGCAAAGATTGTTCATCAAAATCTCTGCGCGGGTTTTTCGGGTTCGTCTGAATGTCAGAAAGAGGAATGCGCAATACAGAAGTTACCTGTTCAACAATATTACTTTTTAAAGCGCCGGTTGTTGTTTTCAGATCGGTATCTATATTCTGCAACAAAGAACGAATTCCTTTGCCCAGCGCATCTTTATGTGGTTTTATTGTAGCCATTATCAAGTTATAAGTTATAAGTTATAAGTTGTAAGTTTCTGAATGATTTTACTTATCACTCAAAACTTACCACGTACTACTTATTCCATAATTCTTTCTTCCTGTGTAATTTTTGTCAGATTGTTTTTTTGTAAAACTTCTTTGGCGAGGTTTAAATAATTCACGGCGCCTTTACTGTCAGAATCGTATAAGATAACAGGTTTGCCAAAACTTGGCGCTTCGCTCAATCGTGTATTGCGATGAATGATAGTTGTAAAAACCATTTCATCAAAGTGTCTTCTTACTTCGCTTACAACCTGGTTGCAAAGACGTAACCTACCATCGTACATCGTCATTAAAATTCCTTCAATCTGAAGTGATGGATTTAAACGGCTCTGTACAATTTTTATTGTATTTAATAATTTACCCAATCCTTCCAATGCAAAGAACTCGCACTGCACCGGAACAATCACGCTGTCTGAAGCCGTAAGCGCGTTTACCGTAATCAAACCAAGCGAAGGGGAACAATCAATCACAATAAAATCGTAATTAGCTTTTACAGCTTCAATCATTCCTTTCATCACCATTTCGCGGTTGGGATAATTTATCATTTCAATCTCGGCACCCACCAAATCTATATGCGAAGGAATCAAATCAAGATTCGGTATTTCTGTTTTTAAAATCACTTCGCCAGCAGGCACATTGTTTACCATGCAGTCATATAAACTGTGTGTTATATTATGCAAATCGAAGCCAACGCCTGTTGTGCTGTTTGCCTGCGGGTCGGCATCAATCAGCAACGTTTTATATTCCAATACTGCAAAGCTCGCTGCCAGGTTTATGGCAGATGTTGTTTTACCTACCCCGCCTTTCTGGTTTGCTACTCCAATAATTCTTGCCATATATAAAAAGAATATGAGTCAATGTTCAATGGCGCAAATATCATTTTTTTATTCGTGTATCATCGGCAAATCTTTTTTTATTTTACCGCGAAAAGCAAGAATCAGAATGGATATAATGAAAACGCTCACCGAAGGTGCTACTTATGCCGGTCATCCCTTTCATATCGTGCTCAATTATGTTGTACTTGTATTGGTGCTGATACCCAATATTTTTATTGGTAAAAGAAACTCAACCGCCTGGTGGATATTGCTGATGCTTTTTACGATCATCCAGATTTCTTTATGGTTTGCAACCGGCGCTGTTGGTATTTCGCTTATCTGGTGCGCATTGGCTGGATATAATCTGCTCAGCTTTTTTCTTTACCGGAAAGAATCTAAGTTAACAGCCTTTTTATGGATATTTTCTCCGCTGGTTGCATTAACAGTTATCGTGTTTTACGCTATTTATTTTCCGCCGGTTACAACCGTTGCACACAGCATCGCGTTTTTGCTGGGCATCGCGCTGGGATTGCGTTTCAGAAGATGGTTTACAAAACGGAATTCATAACGTTATGTTCTTTTACTCAATATAAACAAACTTTTTTCCGGCTGTTGAAGGCGTCCAGTTATCGGTACGAAACGGAACTACCGGCAAACCTTCTTTATTGTATAAATTAAGCGTTCCCGGGTTGTTCGCCCATGCATAACGCACGGCAACCGGCTGCAATACATCGCGACAATAAACAACCACTTCATTCTTTTTTATATATGCATTCGCCCAATGAAAAACGCTGTCTTTGCCAGCCATACTAAATCCTTTTACATAACCGTATTTATCGTTGGTAATAACATCATCGGTAAAACTGATAATGATACTATCGTTTACAACTTTCATGCTTTTGTACATAGGATGTATGTGCGTTGTATCCTGACCATAAGCCACTTTTAAAGCAAACAAAGCCAAACGTTTACCAACATCCATTTTATTTTTCGGATGAATATCGCCTGCTTCGCCAATATCTATCGCAGAACCCATACCTGTATTGGGCAACGATAAAGCAGAAGCCTGTGCTTCGCGAAGCTCTGCCCAATTGCTGTTGCCAGGTAAGGAAGGCTCTTCGTTATAGTTGGCAAGCTGAACAAAAAAGAAAGGAAAATCGCCTTGCTTAAATTGTTTTCGCCAGTCTTGTATCATAGCCGGAAATAATTGTTTATATTCTTCGGCTCTGTCTCCATTGGCTTCGCCCTGGTACCAGATTGCGCCTTTGATCGCAAGATTTGTAATGGGCGCAATATTGCCATTGTACAACACAGACGGCGAGCCAAAAATATTTGCATTTACCACTTTTGGCTTTTGAAAAGAAGATGCATTTATCTTGATTCCGGGTTTGTATAACCATTTGCCGCGCCAGTCGGGAAACCAGAAAAAATTATACATGCCGCCTTTGTTTCCGGCATCAAAAACACGAATGGTTATCACGTTATTTTTGGGTTGCAAAATAGAATCAGGCGCTTCATAATCGCGCAGGTTTAAATTGCCATAACCCTCTCCTACTTTTACGCCGTTTATCCAAACAGCATCATAATCATCAATCTCACCCAAACCAATATGAAATGATTTGTGGTTATAATTCGTTGGCAAATCAAACGTCTTTTTAAACCATACCGAACCATCATAATCAGGCAAGCCGGCATCTTCCCAATAGCTTGGTAAATTCATAGATTTCCAGTCGCTGGTATCGGTATTTCTGGCGTACCACTTTTGCTGCAAACCCGGATCGTCAGGTGAATAAATTTTATCTTCGTAAGTTGATTTGTTTTTATCAAAATCAGCAGTTAATTGCTGAAAGCTTTTGCCGCCGGCAAAGTAATCATTATAATACGAATTGAATTGCGGATACTGATGTATGGCTTCATTGCTCATCCATTCTTCAACAGAAGTAGCTCCGAGGTTATCGCTGATTAAACCAATGGGAATATTGATATGTTCCTGAATGTAACGACCAAAGAAAAAAGCGACCGCAGAAAAGTTTTGAATACTTTCTACAGAAGCCACTTGCCACCTGCCGCTTTTCAGCGTGTCCTGCGGAACATAATTCATAGTAATACCAGCCGTGAAAATGCGAATGTTACTGTTATTATCTTTGCTGCTATCGGCTTCTTTATGCGCCAGTTCGCTTACATGAAACTGCATATTACTTTGTCCGCCGCAAATCCAGACATCACCAAATAAAACATTGTGCAGTGTAACGGCATTCTTTCCGTTTAGCGTTATATCATAAGGTCCGCCGGCTTCTTGCGCAGACAAGGTTACTTTCCATTTACCATCTTTTCCGGTTATAGTTTGATATGTATTGTTGTTGAATGATATCGTTATTTTTTCGCCTTTATCGGCTGTTCCCCAAATATTACAAGGCTTATCGCGCTGCAGAACCATATTATCCTGAAACAAAACAGAAAGATGAATATTGGCTTTGCTGTTTGTAAATAAAAAACAAAAAGTAAACAGCAGGAAAAACGCAGACATTACTTTCATGAGAGCAATCTTTTTGTAAAGATAAATGTCTGTCTTTTTGTATTTGAAAGATAAAAAATTAAGAATTAAATGATAGAATCGTTTTATCAATCACACATTCACAATAACACTTTCAGTTTGCTGTCACGAACTGATTATATCTATCAAAAATCAAAAGGTTAATTGGTTTATAATTTTATTTGTTTTGAATTTTTCAATTCTATTTTTGGTTCCTAATTGCCCTTATGAAAAAAGATAGATCGCTCAAAATAGTTATTGTAATATGTTCATTTATTTTTTTAATAATTGGTTTTTTATTTGAAAGATATTCTCATGTTACTGCTCCCGCAAAAACAAACAAAGCACGTGCAAAACAAGTATCAACTCAACCACAACTGCCAGGCAAATACATTTACCTGACATTTGATGACGGACCTTTAAATGGCAGCGAAAACATTGATAGTATTATACTGGCGGAAAAGCTGAAAGTGAATGTATTTTTAGTAGGCCGGAACGTTGAAAGAAGCAAAGTCTGGAATTCGTATTACGAATTGTACAAACAGAATCCGTATGTTGAAATGTACAATCACAGCTTTACACATGCGAACAATAAGTACGACCGTTTTTATAAAAATCCGTCAACAGTTTTAGCTGATATAGAAGAGAACGAAGCTGCGTTAGACCTTCGCTTTAAAATAGTGCGGCTGCCGGGCAGAAATATATGGCGCATAGGCAATCGCAGAAGAGATGATAAAGCAGGCGGCGCATCTTCGGCTGATACGTTGGTAAAGAACGGATATGAAGTTGTGGGATGGGATTTGGAATGGTTTCATAACAATAAAACCGGCGAGCCCAAACAGAGCGTGAATGAAATGTATACTGCGATTGCAAAACGATTGGGAAGCGGCGGCACTTTTACAAAAAATCATCTTGTATTGCTTCTTCATGATGAGATGTTCGAGAAAAGTTGGGAAGAAAGTGAATTGAAAGAATTGATTGATACGTTACGAACAAACACCGACTATACTTTCGAGCATATCCGTTTTTATCCGGATAAATAATTTTGTTTGATATTCAAGCAGAAGAACCAAAATCAATTCCATATGAAAAGCAATAACCAGTTTCAGCAGCTTTTATTTCTTAGTATCATCAGCCTGTTTATATTACCTTTTTCTTACGGTAAAAACCTGTCGTTTACAAATGCAGAAACCGAGAAACCGAAAATTGTAAACATTGTCAATTTTATTCGTTTGCTTGAACCCAGAGATTCTGCCATTACAGAAGATGTATTGTATCAAACCGTGGTGAAACAGGTTGATATGATGAAGCAATATAAACTCGGCGGCACGTTTCTTTTACAATACGATGCGCTGCTCGATTCACGGTATCAGAATCTTTTAAAGAATCTTCCGCGCGATAGTTTTGAGATCGGCGGCTGGTGGGAGATTCCGCAGCCGCTGGTTGAAAAAGCGGGTTTCAAATGGCGCGGGCGTTACCCGTGGGACTGGCACGCCGATGTTGGTTTTTCTACCGGTTATACGCCGCAGGAACGCGAGAAACTGGTTGATGTTTATATGACTGATTTCAAGAACATTTTTGGCTATTATCCAAAAACTGTTGGCTCTTGGTTTATAGATGCGCACACGTTGAATTATCTCTATAACAAATACAAAATTGTGGCTTCGTGCAATTGTAAAGACCAGTACGGAACCGATGGTTATACGCTTTGGGGCGGCTATTGGAACCAGGCTTATTATCCCAGTAAAATCAATAGTTACATGCCTGCGCAACACGAGCAAAATCAAACGCCGGTTCCGATCTTCAGAATGCTGGGCAGCGACCCGGTTCGGCAATATGACAATGGCTTAGGAACAAGTCGTCAGGGTGTGATAACTTTAGAACCGGTTTACAAAGATGGCGGCGGCGATTCTTCCTGGGTAAATTGGTTTTTCAAGCAATTTACCCAAGGTGAATGTATGGAATTTGCTTACACACAAGCCGGTCAGGAAAACTCATTTACATGGGATGCTATGTCAAAAGGATTTAAAATACAATTGCCTTTATTAGCAAAACTAAGAGATGAAAGAAAAGTAAAAATTGAAACGCTGGCAGAATCGGGAAAATGGTTTCAGCAACACTATAAAACGACACCGGCAACAGCTGTTACGGTAACAGAAGATTTGCCGGGGAGCGATCGCAAAACTGTATGGTTTAACAGCCGGTTTTATCGCGCTAATGTATTATGGGAAAACAATACGCTGCGGTTTCGTGATATACATGAATTTTACGAAACATTTCCTTCTTTTTATACAACCGGCAAAGCGACTTCTAACGAATGTTCTTTTTATACATTACCTGTTGTTGATGGTTATTTATGGAGCAAACCCAATCATATAGCCGGTTTGCGGTTTATGGCTAATATCAATGGCAAAGAGATGATGATAACAGGAAAGAACCCAGTTATAAAAAGTCCGTCAACAGGTAAACTTGTTATTTCCTGGCCATTACAAAACGTGAACGGAACATTGGAAATGAATTTTGATGAAAAGCAAATTGCTATTCATTTGCTTACCAAAGATTCTATAAAATGGCATTTTGATTTATCTGTTGCCGATAGTGTAAAACTACCTTTTGAAACCATCAGTTCAAATCGTATTGCTTGCCGTTTTGATGGCTTTCCGTATGCAATTACAACATCACAAGGCAGTTTTATCAAACGCAACGGAGACCAGGTTTTGAGAATGATTCCTGATAAAAATACCTTGGTATTACAACTGGCAAAAGAAGATTGATTCAAACAATTTTATTTGATATGATTATTGAAAAAACAGGTGTTTCAAATCAATAAAACTGAGCTTATGGATTGATAGTAAATCTCGCGATTTTGAATGATTTTTATTGTTTACTTCCTTATTCTTTTTACATAAACCTTAAACCGATTTACTTGTTTATTCTTATCGTAATATTGATATTATGACAATCAATTACCGGCTAAAAAAGAGCTTTTATGTATGCCTGTTTCTTTGTGTAACCCATGCTTTATTTGCTCAAAACAACAAAGTCGAAACGCGTATTGACAGCGTAATGAAACAATACAGCATGGTAGGCGTTTCTGTTGCTGTGGTTAAAAAAGGTGACCTGATTTATACACATTCTTTTGGGATGAAAAACAAGGAAAAAGCCATCCCGTTAAGCGATACAGATATTTTTCGAATCGCTTCGATTTCCAAATCATTTTCTGCTACTTCTATTATGCAACTGGCAAAAGCAAAGAAGTTATCGTTAAGCGACGATGTAAGTAAATTGATTGGTTTTACAGTGCGCAATCCCAAATTTCCTGATAAAGTG
This sequence comes from Ilyomonas sp., assembly GCA_965199845.1. Lineage (GTDB taxonomy): Bacteria > Bacteroidota > Bacteroidia > Chitinophagales > Chitinophagaceae > Ilyomonas. Next base: position 205,122 of record CBDATZ010000005.1, on the reverse strand, counting down.
ATTACTCTCAAAATGTTGATGTCGCATACATCGAGTCTGAACGATACGCAAGGTTATTTTACGCTGGATTCAATCAATTCAAATAAAAATCCCAACCGGGTAAAATGCTATAACGATTATGCACCCGGAGATGGTTATGAATATTGCAATTTGAATTACAATATGGTGGGAACGATTATAGAAAAAACATCGGGACAGCGCTTTGATAAATACGTAAAATCGCATGTTCTGGAACCCTTAGGATTGTATGGCGGATATGAAGTATCAGCACTTGATTCAAACCGCTTTGTAACGCTGTATGAATATGATTCGGCTACGCAACAGCTTACGCCCGATCCGGAGGCTTACAATCAACGCACAGCGCAAATCAATACATATATTCAGGGATACAGCACGCCTGTTTTTTCGCCAACCGGCGGCTTGAAAATATCAGCAACGGATTTAGCAAAATATATGACGATGCACATGTATTACGGCAAATACAAAGGCGTTAGAATTATATCGAAAAAAAGCGCGAAAACCATGCAAACAAAAGTGTCTGACGGAGAAGGCGGATACGGCCTGGCAATGTATATAACCGACCAGATTATCGCCGGAAAAATTATGAAAGGGCATACGGGTTCCGCTTATGGATTATACAGCATGATGTTTTTTCAGCCGAAAGAAAAATTTGGAATTGTTGTGATTACAAACGGTTGCAATCCTGTTTACGAAAATGGCTTTAATAAATCTCTGCACTCGATTTTGAATATCTTGTATGAAAACATGATAAAGTAAAATGTCTTTTTTGCACATGAACTGATTTCGATTTCAATACATGTAATTACAGATTTTTTAAAAGCAAAATACTTCTGATAAAACAGGATTATCATTTATAAAGTGAAACTATTTTTATAGTTATCATCAATCATATTTTCTCTAAAATAGTTTTACCCGTCGGGCAAATGTCAAGCAATACACAATGCGTGCAATCGGGATGAAAATGAAAGCAAACTTTCTGTCCGTGCTTCATCATTAATTGGTGATTGTCATATACTTCCTGAGACGTAAATTCTGGTGGCAGCAAGCTTTCCAGTACGCGATTGGCTTTAGCTTCGCCTATTTTCTTATCAATAATACCCAATCGTACCGCTACGCGAAAATGGTGCGAATCAACCGGCAAAGCCTTTGCCCGCAATGTACTGAACGACATAACAGCAGCACTTGTTTTGGGTCCGACACCCGGTAAACTTTCTAACCAAAGCCTGGCATCAGTTACATTCATATCAGCCAAAAAATCTAAAGACAACCGGCTTCGTTGTTCCGTTATTCTTCGCAAAACTTCCTGCAGGCGTGGCGCTTTTTGTTCCGGCCAGGTACAAGGTCTTATGGCATTTTGCACTTCATGTACAGGCGCATCGCGAACAGCTTCCCAGCTACCAAATGTATGAACCAGGTTGGCATACGCCTCGCCTGAATCTTTATTTTTTGTGCGGTGAGATAAGAGCGATGAAACCAGTTCGCTAAGCGGATCCAAATCATGAAAATACTTAATACTACTGCCATATACAACAGCTAGGCGACGATGTACATCTAATACAAATTCTATTTTACTTTCTGTTTCGGCGAGCATGGCATTTTTCATATAACGAATTATCCAATTCCTATGCCGCCAAAATTTTTACTTTTTCTTTCTGTACGAAAACAATTAAGACAACATTAAAACTGAGATAACAAAAGCGGCTACAAATACAAGTCCTTAATATTGCAGATGCGTTTTTATTTCTGTTTTGTTTTGATTTGCAGCAGTCTGTTTTTGCAGGCGCAGGATTCGGCGCGGCGCGGCAGAGATTCTACCAGACGCGCTGATTCTTCTAAACATCCGAACCGTTATTTTGATAGCAGTTTATTTGCCGATGCGAATGTATTAACCACAAGCGATTACCTGGTGGCGATAGAAAATATGCAGGAAGCTCTCAACCAGGTTCCGCTAATTACATCTTCATTTGATAAAGCGGCGACCATACAAAAAAGCATCAGCCAGGCAGATTCGGCAATCAATGTTATCAAAGAAGGATTGTCGTTTGATATTCGTGTATTAAGTCTTCGAAACATACAAATGTTTCAAACATTGATAGACAATTTACAAGAGAGCAATAACAAGTATATACAAACAGTTAATGCCTACGATAAGCGGTTAGACAGCCTTAAAAAAAACATTCTATCCATCCGGAAAGATACAGTTCTCCGGCGCATGTTCCGGGATACTGTATTGCGAAAGAGTTTCGCGGAACAGTTAAAACCCATTCGAGCAAAGTGGAAAGATACAGACACACTTGTTAGAAAAGCTACGTTACTTATCAATTACCTGAAAGTACAGGTTTCGGAAAATGATATTACCCTGAAAGAACTGGAATACCAGACCGATATGCGACTTCAAAAACTGGGACCGCGCGCCTTTTTAAAAGAAGTGCCTTTTCTGTGGGAATCTATGAAAGAGCAAAGTGGTGATGATTTAATTAATGATTATAAAAAATCATCTGACAATCTGAATGCGGCAGGTCATTTTTACTTCGTTAATACACGAAGCCAGCGTTTATGGTTGCTGCTGGGTGGCATTGTATTTTTCTTCTGGATTTTTTATAATTTCCGGAGTATCCGGAAAAGAAATAAACTGGCAGAGACAACTGTGTTTCATTTCATTTTTATAAATCCATTGCCTTTTGCCACGTCATTCATTGTTATGCTTACGCTGGCGCCATTGATGGATTTGAATGCGCCGGCCATTTATTTAGAATCGGTGCAGTTTGTTTTGATGATGATTCTCACCGTTGTATTTTGGAAGCGTTGGCCAAAAGATTTATTTACCGGCTGGTGCGTTATCATTGCTTTGTTTCTTGTAATTCCCTTGGGTAATTTAACCAATATTTCTTTTGTTACCCAACGCTGGTTAATGCTGCTTGATGATTTGGCCGCCTGCTTGTTCGGCATTTATTTTTTCAGGCATATTTACAAAGCAGATTTGCGCATTCGTCCGAATCTGCTTACGGCTGCGGCTTTTTATACATTTCTGAATGCAGCAGCAGCATTAGCAAACATTTTTGGCAGGCTTACACTCACGAAAATATTTGGTACCACAGCCGTTTACGGCTTCGCACAAATGATAAGTCTGACAGTGTTTGTACGGATTATAACAGAAGCTTTCTTATTACAAATTTTTGCGAGCCGCATTCGTAAAGATTACCCGAGTGCATTTGATTTTGCCAAAATATACAAGAATCTGGATCGCATAGCAACGGCGCTTGCTATCTGGTTATGGCTGATTGTATTTACTACGAATCTGAATTTGTATGATACCGTAACAGATACCTTGCAAAGCTTCTTTACAGCGCCCCGGCAAATCGGAAGTTTGCCTTTTACTTTTTGGGGCGTTATTTTGTTTCTGGGCATCATCTGGCTTGCCAACGGACTTCAAAAATACATTGCTTATTTTTTTGGCGATACCGGCGACGATACCGGCATAAACATTCACAAGTCACGTTCAAGATTACTGATTACAAGGCTTATTTTATTGATAGGCGGTTTTCTGCTTGCCGTTGTAGCTTCCGGCTTGCCGGTTGATAAAATTACGGTGATACTGGGCGCACTCAGCGTGGGTATTGGTTTGGGTTTACAAAACATCGTAAACAATTTTGTCTCAGGTGTTATTTTGATCTTTGACCGACCTCTGCGCATCGGCGATGTGGTTGAATTGGGAGATAAAAAAGGTATTGTAAAAGAAATCGGTATCCGCGCCTGCACGTTGCTTACGCCGGATGGCGCCGAAGTGATTATTCCGAACGGAGATATTCTTTCGCGCAACATTGTAAACTGGACGCTAACAAATAATCAAATCAGGTCTGTCATTACTTTTTCTATTGAAAATTTACCTGCAGACTATGATATTAAGAACGACATTATTGCTATTATCAAAGCCAATAATAATGTTGTAAAAACACGCGAACCTGACATGCTGGTAAATAATATCGCTGCTAAAAGTATCCAGCTTTCTTTTATGTTCTGGTGTATTGATGTAACGCGGACGGAAACCGCTAAAAGCGATATATCGAAAGCCATTTTCGACTATTTGCGAAAAAAAGAAATCAGTATTGTATAAGATGGTTTTTGATTGATTTCTCACTTCATATTATTGATCTAAGTCTGCACATTAATTTCACTTAGCTGCGATGATGTGCAATATAATTTTCTTACTTGCGAATGATAAACTTTGGCGATAGTAATTTATCATAAATTTTCTCAAAACACGGTTCGTTTAAGCAAAGCAATAAAGCAATCAGGTTCGCTAAAAAAACAATCAAATACGCACAAAAGGTGTTCGGAAATGAACACCTTATTTTATCTGATTTTCCTGAAAAGCTTACCAGCAAAGCGTTCCGGCAGTGGCACAGCTGTTGGATATGAATTCTGCTCTTCGTTCTAAGTATGTTATCTTATGACTCCTATACGTATAGCCCGAATGTTTATGACCATTAGATCGTAATAAATAATGCCGGTTTTTTGATAACTAAAATTAGACGATAAGTATTTACTTCTTATCCTAATAAACGAACCTGCCATGCTAAAAAACCTGCTGCGTATTGCGGTACGCAATTTTAAAAAAGACAAATGGTATAGCCTTTTAAATATATTGGGACTTACCATTGGAATTACCTTTAGTCTTTTTCTTATTTTTTATATAAGAGATGAACTGAATTACGACCGCTATCATGAAAAAGCTGACCGTATTTTTCGGATTGTTTCCTATATACAGGAGCGCGACAAAAACACCAACTGGACATTAACGCAGCTTCCGCTTGCTCCTACTTTACAGAAAGATTTTCCTGAAGTGGAAGAAGCCGTTAGGTTTTTAAACAGGGAAAGAACTTTGTTTAAAAATGGTGAGAAAAGTTTTTATGAAACAAAGCTGTATTATGCTGATAGCAATGTATTCAAGGTGTTCACTTACAAGTTTGTAGAAGGTAATGCAGCCAATGCTCTGAATCAACCCAACAGTATCGTAATTTCCAAAACACTGGCTGATAAATACTTTGGAAAAAACACGCCTGCGGTTGGTAAAACACTGAAGACGGTTTACGATGTATATAAAGTAACTGCGGTAATAGAAGATGTACCTAAAAATTCACACCTGATTTTTGATATGCTGATATCAGCATCTACGATATTAAAAGGAGCGCAAGATGGACAGGACAATTGGGGCAACTTCAACAATTTTACTTATGTGCTGCTGAAACCAGGCACTAACGCAGAAGCGTTCGACAAAAAATTATTGCCTATGTATGATAAGTATATGGCGCCGCTTTTTGCACAATTCAATGTAAAAATGCACTATGGTGTTCAGCCAATAACAGCTATTCATCTTCATTCAACATTAGAAAACGAACCGGAAGAACTGGGCAGCATGTCGTACATCTGGATATTTTCAACAGTTGCTTTTTTTATGTTGCTGATTGCTTGTATTAATTATATGAACCTGACCACAGCAAGATCAGCCCGAAGAGCAAAAGAAATCGGAATGCGTAAAGTTATGGGTTCGGCAAAAAAACAATTGGTCGTTCAGTTTTTATGCGAGTCGTTGTTTACCACATTTGTAGCCGTGTTTGTAAGCAGCATACTGGTAATTATTTTGCTGCCATCTTTCAATTCAATATCTGGTAAAGACTTTACTATTTATACATTGCTGCAGCCATTTAATATACTTCTCTTGCTCGGGATTGGTTTATTTACAGGTTTGGTTGGCGGCAGTTATCCTGCCTTTTATTTATCAGGTTTTCAGCCAATCAGTATTTTAAAAGGAACGCTTTCAAAAGCATCAGGCAATGTAAACCTGCGGCGCACTTTGGTAGTAATACAATTCTCTATTTCAATGATTATGCTGATCTGCACTTGGGTGGTGTATTCCCAGCTTTCTTATTTACGAAATAAAGACCTTGGTTTTAATAAAGACAGGGTGATGACAGTAACGATAAATACAGGTGAAGATGAACGCGGTAAAATTTTCGTGATGAACAACGAGTTTCGCAACTTGCCGGGCATTGCAGAAGTGGGTACCGGCAATGCTTACCCCGGCAGCGCAAACCTTAATCTGAATTTGTTTTCTATAGAAACCAAAAACGGGTATGTTGACAAAGCGATTAATTGTTACGGCATTGATGAACATTATCTGAGTTCGCTGGGTATTTCTATAGCAAAAGGTCGTAACTTTTCTAACCTGGCTGATACACTGCACAGCATTTTGGTGAATGAAGCCATGGTTAAACATTTTAATTGGGATGAAGCAATTGGAAAAAGAGTAAAATTTCCGGGCGATACATCTAACAATTATCTGGAAGTCGTTGGCGTGGTAAAGAATTTCAATCAGAAATCACTATACAATCCCATTGAGCCATTGCTTTTATTCTATTCACCCAATTCAAACATCATACAATTAAAGCTGAATACAAGCAATATCAACGCGACCATTGCAAAAGTGGAAAGCAGCTGGAAAAAACATTTTCCGCAATTGCCATTTGAATATAAATTTCTGGATGAAGACTTTTATTCGCAATACGCGGCTGACCAGAAACGGGGAAAAATATTTGCCGCATTTTCTATACTCACAATCATCATTACGTGTCTTGGCTTACTTGGGCTTACCGCTTTTACCACGCAGCAAAGGCAGAAGGAAATCAGCATCCGCAGGGTGATGGGCGCCAGCATTGCACAGGTAATTGTTATGACGACTCAAAATTATTTGTGGCTGGCATTAATAGCCGCAGGTATTGCCTTTCCGTTTGCCTGGTATTTTATGAACAACTGGCTACGCATATTTCCATATAATACCGGCTTGTCTGTGATTCCGTTTATTGTTTCTGCTTTTATTATTGTAATGGCGGCGGCTACAACGGCAACATTTTATTCAGCAAAAGCCGCCGTAACAAAACCGTCAAAAAATTTGCGGTCAGAGTAAATAATCGTAAGAATAAAAGGTATAATAAAATGGTTCAGAATCGTATCCTACGACGTGTTAGTGTCCTACGGAGTTTTATATAATAATTGAAAGTATATTGTGTTCTATCTACCAGTAAAAAAATGGCTGAATTTACTGAATAAAGTAAGTTATAACGAGCAAGAAATATCTACATCAAATGTTATATCCAAAGTGTTTTATACAAGGCTTCCAATACTCATTTTGGTTTTTAATCCAGCCATGAATACCAAAAGGTAAAGAACTTTGATCGGCATTGGAAAATGGCAAGTCCGCCTCGTTCCAGATCACGAAATCAGCACCAAATTTTTCGGCTAAATGTTTGGGCGCGGCTTTAAATGAGGAAGATAATTTAGGATAATGCGTAGAATGAAAAAGATCGTCGTAGAAACCACGTTTTCTCATCCTTCGTTGCCAATGATATAAATCAATATACAGCTTAAACCGCGAGGTGATTTTATAAAACGTTCTGGTTTTTTTTAAGGCAAAACCACCATTGCCAAAATATTCGGGATTGGTAAATGTGGTAACGATTTTAAGGAAAGTATCTTTCATTATAAACTTTGTACTATAAATCACCGAACCAATATAATCGTAACCCAGGCTGCACCAATAATCAAGTTCGTCCCGAAAAACAAAAGCATCCAAATGGCAGGTAAGCATATACTCGTATTTCAGAAAGCGCTTATAATAAAAATCCGATGTATGAAGCAAACCATAAGCTTCATGGCCTTTCCAGTCGAAGCGTTCTATACTTACCTCGGCTTTGCCTTTACAATAATCTATATACCAGCTTGTATCTAAATGCAAAGGCGCCTGAAAAACAATCGGGTATTTATGTAAAACGGTAAGTGTTTGCTGAAGTGAAATTTTTTCAAGTTCAGTAGGTTCTTCCATGTGGATAGGTATGATAACAACAACAGTATTTTTTTCCACAAAGCGGTTTTTGTTTTGTTTCAAGTTTAAGTGAAGACACCGCTAAAATAAGAAGCTTTTGTATAAGAGAATTATCGCAGTCAATTTTATTTTGCATAATTAATTTCACATGTAAGTATGATAAAGAATGAACTTATCCTGTAAGATTTAGATTGAACAAATACCGCGAGCATGGCTATATTTTTCGGCTACTATCTTCATACCAAAGAAAATTTGAACGGAAATGTTATGAAGAAAAAGAGTATAAGTAATTTCCTTTTAAGGCTTTATTTATTTTTATTGTTCAAAATAATAATATATAATTTTACTCATTACAATTACTATTCATGAACAAAAACATTCACTCATTCATTGCGTTGCTCATCTTTTTGTCTTTCTTTATCTCTTTACAAAGCTGCAGCAATGTTAATGAAAAGGAACCTGCGACGGCTGATACCGCATCTTCTATGCAGGGTACACCGATGCCCGACACCAACGTAAATAATTCGCCTTCTGCCCGTATGGCCGATACGGCAAACGCAGAAGATACCGGCGACGGTAGAAACACACAGCCGGTACCACCCAAAAAATGATACAGCAGGCTTTAGTCTGCTTTATTAATTAGCAATAACAAGCTAAGCTTTTTCTTCAGGCGTCGGTTTCTTAACAGCCTGTAAACGGTTTTGCAAGTGATGCTCATGCATTTTGCTTAACCGGGCGATGAGCCATTCCTGTACTTTATGATGTGTTGGAGATAGCAGCGATGCAATGGCAACAAAAATGATGATTTCTAAAAAAGGCGAATGATTTGTTTTCTCTGCAACCAGCGGATGAATAAGCAAAGTAATATATTCGAACAGAAGCAAAAGGGAAAGCACACCTGAGAACTCAATTACTTTCTTATGCACCTTTTTACGGCTAAGATATACACTGATAAAAAATAAAATCGGGATTAGAATACCGATAGAAAGTAACTGCAGCTTTTGCTTCCTGTCTTCTGCCTCCTGCTGCCTGGCTTCTGCAATTTCCTTTTGTCTTAGTTGTTCGTCAATGGTAATATTTTGAAACTCTCTTATTCTTTCTTTACTGTCTATAGAATCTTTTAGGCTCATCATGATTTCCTGGTAAGCGAAGGCACTATCTATGCGCTTTTCGCTTTTATAAGAATATACCAGAAGAGCGCTGGCATCAAGAGCGCGTTTTAAAAACTGATTCTGCATAGCCAGATCAAAAACCTGTTTGGCATAATAGCGGACAGAATCTGTTTGCTTTTTCATTTCATATATTTTCGCCAGTCCCAATTTGCATTCGGCAAGTGTATTAAAATCTTCATTTGCTTCTAAGTATGGAATGCTTTTCTGATAACAGACAAATGCCGCTGTAAAGTTGTTTTGCTTCAGATAAACATTACCCATGTTATTTAACGCGGTTCCTGTAATGAGAGCATTGTTTTGTTGCAAGGCAAGCTGATAGCTTCGTTGCGTGTACGCCATGGCAGAATCGAGCTGGTTTGCCTTTTCGTATATATCACCAATATTCAGGCTGCTGTATAAAATGTCTGACAGGTTGTATTGTTTACATATCGAATCTGCTTTAAGCGCATAATATAAAGCCTTCTCTGTATCATGCGCGCTGTTGTACACAGCCGCCATATTAATGTACGTGGCGCTCATATTTTCGGGAATGTCTCTCTTCTCTTCTATCTTCAGTTGTTCAATATAAGATTCAATAGCTTTCGGGTAATTATCTAATATTTGATATGCGCTGGCAATACCCGCTAACGCCCAGGATTCGCCTCTCAGGAAATTGTGTTTCTTTGATATGGTATAAGCATTTTGCGCAAGCAACAGCGCAGAATCCGGCTTATACTTCTGATAATAATAACTGAGATTGTATAAAATAATCGCCTTGCCGGAATCGGTTTTTTCGTGATCTAATTTTTTATAAAGACTATCAATCACGGCGCTTTGCGCTATAGAATAGAATGAAGTAAGAAGCGCTATAAGAATAAATAGAACAAACTTCATAAGTGTAGTTTTGTAATTAGCTTTGTTTTCCCATTCATAACTTAACCTATGTGCAAAATATCAAAATTAATATTCCTTTCTCTTTTTAGTTTTCTTGTTGTAACGGGTAATGCACAAAATAAATATGCCGTTATTGTAGGTATCAATAACTATTACGAGCAGCCGGGCGTGTTAAGCGGACAGCATTCTTTAAAAGGTTGTGTGAATGACGCGCTTGCCATACAACATCTTTTGCAGAATCATTTTGGCTTTAGTAAAACAAACATTACCACTTTATTAAACGATAAGGCAACACAGAAAAATGTTGTTGATGCGTTTGCGGATATTTTGCCTGGTTGCAAAGCTGGCGATGCTGTTTTTTTTTATTTCTGCGGTCATGGTATTTACATCAACAATCCTTTTAACGATAGTGATGCAATAAAGAAAGGTTATAACCAGGCTCTTTGCATGAGTGATATATACGCTCCGAACCTCGATTGTTTATTAAAAGATAATACGCTGAAAAAGATATTTAACAGGTTTGTGAATAAGAAAGTGAAGGTGACTTCTATTTTCGATTGCTGTTTTAGCGGTGGCATCGCCATGATGCCTTCGGTATCTTTTCACAACCAATATTTTCAACCTCATTCACTTGTATCTGATTCTGTATCTGAATTAAAGACCATTCCAATTAACGATGTTCGCGCCACCGGCCGGGCTTATAAGTTTGGAACTGTACCTACGGTTGCAGATACGGAACAAGTTGATCGCCCTTCGGAAACTAAGAACTCGGGTTTTATTTCTATATCTGCCTGCAGCAATTACGAAATAGCCTGGGAAGTCATGGATGAATCGAATGTACGGCATGGCGCTTTAACCAAATCTATACTCTCTGTCTATCGCAAAAACCCTTCTGATCTTTCGCTGGCGAAACTTTTACCCGCCATAACCAACGAGATGCATTCAAAACAGTTTTTTACTGCAGTATCCAGTTATCAAAGTCCCACTTATCACTATGATAAAACAAGATTAAAAGGCAACCTGCTTGGCATTTCTCCGGCAGGTTTCAGCAATACGTTTTCGGCGATCTGCCTCCGCAGAAATGGTGATACAATCATTATTGATAAAGGCACAAACGACGATGTAGCGCGAGGCAATATATTTACGGGAAAAAACAAAACAGGCAGTGTAAATATTTCGGTTGCAAAAGTGTATGCCGATAGTTCGGTTGCTATGCTAAATAAGCGTTCTGGTGTAATAACAAAAGGCGATGTTTTTACTTTGACGGATCGTTATACGGTTTCGGTTTCGGCTCCGTATTTAAAAGTATATGTGCCAACTTCAACTTTGCCGGCGACCGCATTTTCTCAATTCTTCAATACCAATATATTTCCGTTTACCAAACTAAGAGGCTACCATGATTATAACAACTGGGATTTTGATAGTACAACCTATAATTATTTCTTCACAGGCGCGTATCCAAACGAGCAGGCGCTGAAGCTTTTGCAACGAAGTAAAGAACAGCGTTTTTATATCTTTCTTCCTGTACCGGCAGATATTTCGGCGTCTCTGAAAAATTTATTGCAAAAAAATCAAAATATAGAGGTTGTGAATGATGTAACGCAAGCCGACATGGTATTGTATCTGAATTATGTAAACGCTACTGAGAACAATAAAGCAGGCTTTGTATTTACATATCGCCCCGCTCTTACTGTTGATATGAATCCGCCGTGGGATCCTACTTTTTGGATTTATCATACACAGGTGCCAGGTCTTGTGTTAAACCCATCGTCTTTGAGTTCGTTAATTCGTAATATAAATGCCATGACCAACTTCGCAGCCCGTGGTAAAAGAGGTGGCATACACTGGCTGAATGACTATGCAAAAAGATGAGAGAAGGAAACGAATTTTAATAAGCTTACTTACTATTGCTGGCTTTGTTACCGCAGAGTAAAGTTTGACATTTTCCGAGTTGACAATAACTGCAAAGTATGAGTACAGGTTGCTTATTATATCATTTGAACATTGTTGTTTGAACCAGAAAATAACAGGGTAAATTTATTTAAAAAAGTTTACGACTACGTTGTATTTATCTTGGGTTTGTAACTTCATTGCATGGCTGATAATTACAAGTGATATAAGACTCATTTAAAGTTTAACTAAATACGTCGGTTGTAATTGATTACAACCGACGTATTTACAAAAAAGAACACAAATTTTTTTGTTAACCGGCTGAGATGCAATACCTGATTAGAAAGTGCGAACCGCTCTTACATGTATGGTGAAGCTTTTATCGTCGGCAAACTGAAAACCACCGCCAAATTCTTCATCATAGGCGTTGTTGGCATTCATTTCTGTTGAACTCCAGTAGTTGGTAGCAGATAGCCCGGGCACTTTGCTTCTGTGTTTATACAACTGGTTAAGTTCTTTCTTGGATGGTAAATACCAGTCGCTAAAGCCGCCGGTTACCAAATCGGCACAAAGTTTTGCCGCATAACTGCCGCTGTTGCCTTGCTTGCTTATAATGGTAGTTGTGTTGCTTGCACCGGTACCAATGTTTGCACCTCTTGCGCCTGTAACAATATAATTGTTGTTGTACCATTTTATACCATTGCTCTGGTCTTTAGTGGCAGCAATTAATCCATGATTTCCGGTAGCGTCGAGGTAAAAAATAACACCGCCGCCAAACATATCACCAATGTGGTGAACAACGAGAGCGCCGGCAATTGCTTCGTTTGCTGTTTTCTCAGTTACTGATTGCGTTTCGGTACTTGTAACGCTTTCTTTTGTGCAGGACGTAATAGTAGCAAATAACAGAAAAGCATAACTGATTTTGTGGATCGTTTTCATAGTACAAGATATTTAGAATGTTTACAAAAGGTTTTCAAAAGTAAACAAACTATTCGAGATGAGAATTATTAGTATGTGAGTTTACGCTGTAAGATGGCTTATCATACATTTATAGCTTTGCCTGCGCACATATTTCAATATGCTTTCGTTATGATTTTATGACAGGTATCTTTTGTTTTTAGTGTAAGCGTTTATGCTGCTTTATATGTATTCTTCAGTCAACTCTATTAAACTTGTTTCCAAACTTATCGAAGTTTGCAGTTGCGGCAACGTATGTATTGGTTTCTGATTTTATTATATCATCCTTTCTCCAATTACTATTTGGTTGATAAATGATGTTGTTATTGATGTCAACACAAGTATGGCGAAGGCGCAAACTAAGCAGTATTAAGATTCGGATTTCAAGCCACAAAATCTTACCGGCTTTTGTTCAAAAGACTCATGTAATTTGCAATCTGGATTGTATTTTTGCCCGATTAGCAACCAAACTATCTTCAATGAAAATTCAATTTTTCACGACACTTTCACTCATCTTATGTGTATTCGTTTTTAGTTGTCAAAAAGAGCTTCAACCTATTGATCCGCTTCAGCCTGGCACAGGCGATTCGACAAACAACCCGCAGCCCGGCACGGGAGACACGACAGGCAACGGCAGCGATACCAATTCTGTAAGTTCATATTATCCGCTCACAACCGGCTCCTGGTGGAAGTACAAGGATTCAACATCAGGTGTTATAACCATGAGTACGCTCGCTTCAACCACTAAAATGATCAATGGCATTCTTTACAAAGCCGCTATTTATACCAGCACCATTCAAAACGATACAGGATGGGTTGCTGCTCCGTCACCCAATTATTACCTGAGTCAAAAAGGCGTAAGCCCAAGCGGTCTTACCTACGATCTTACATTTCATTATCTGAATGATACAGCTTCGGTAGGTTATAACTGGAAATACATAGCCGGAAGCGGAAATGGTTTTACAGCTTATATTACAACAACCATTATAGCTAAAAAACTTACCGTAACAGTAGCAGGCAAAACCTATACAAACGTGATTCAAACACACCTGGATTTCTCTTATGATATCTTTGGAAGTATAATGAAGTTTGGCGACTATGATTATTTTATAGCCAAAGGTGTGGGCATTGTTAAGATCAAGTCAGATATAAGCATGTCGGGCGCTCCTGTTTTGAAAACCTCTTCCGATCTGATTGATTACAGTATTAAATAAAGAAGAAGTTTGAGTTCGTCGAAGTTTGCAACTTTGCAAGCTTTATTTTTGATTTGTAATTGCTTGTAATGAAGTTATAAATTTCATTACAACTGTGGTGAAGATGCAAACTTTACCACAGTTTCTATATAACACTTCGCTGATTTGGTGGGAAGAGAAAAGTTGGCTTCGTAACTTTTGATTCTATTTTCACATCATATATTTAATTATTGATCTCATAAATCATTTTATATATCTTACCTTTTTACAATAGTAATAAACCTAAATATTTTATGAAACTGTTTTTTACATGTACATTTTTTATTCTTGTTACAAGTGTTTTTTCACAAACAATTTTTAAAACAAGTATCTCTACACCTTCATTGAATGATCTCAATACAATTGATAAAATTATACAACTTGCAGATGGCAGTTACATTGGCGTCGGAACAAAAGCTGGAGACTCAAGTGCCGTTTCGGTGATAAAACTGGATGCAAAAGGAACACTAATAACTTCAAAAATAATTTATGATAGCATCGGCAGGAGTAGAAACAGTGGATTTTCCGTTATTAAAACGTTAGACAACGGTATTGTCATTTGCGGAAGTATCGGTTTTAAGATGGCATTGATGAAGTTTGATGTAAATCTCACATTACAATGGAAAAAACAATATGCCATTCCTGGCAAATTTAGTAGCAGCAATCAAGTGATTCAGACCACTGATGGAAATTACATCATTGTTGGAGGTACTTATGACACACCGAACATTAATGCAGCTAGTTATCTTGTAAAAACAGATAGTAATGGTAATGTTTTGTTTTCTAAACAATTCTTTCTACATAGAACAAGCGCAATAGATGACATTTTCGCTACTAACGATGGCAACTATATGCTTTTGGTACAAAATACGGATGGCGATATATATAAATGGAAAACAGCAATTTTAAAGGTTACGCGTGATGGAAATGTGTTATGGACAAAATATATCAACACCGGAGATGTTGGTAATATTCCCACTGCCTTTTTACAAACTTCTGATGGCAGTATAGTTACATCTGGTTTTTTAGAAGTGCCTGTTACAATAAACACTTCCGGCAATTCTTTTAATGTGCCCTATCCAAGAATACTAATATGTAAATTTAATGCTTCGGGAACATTAAACTGGTCCAAAATTGTTAATTCATCTGGACAATCTAACAGTGTGAGCAACTCCGTAATAGAAGATAAAGATGGAGGTTACATTTTTACAGGTCACTACAATAAATTCGACTCAACTCTTTCACCAACCATTAATTCTGCTTATCTTATAAAATTAGCTTCCGATGGCGCACTGGAATGGACAAAAACAGTAAATGATTCTTTATCTTCCTATTCAAGTATTGCACATACAAGTGATGGCGGTATAATAACCACTGGTTTTAGTTATCAGAGTGAAGGCCGCAATTTAATTCGCAGAAGGTTTATATGTAAATTCAACAACAATTTTGACATTTGCGGAAGCACAAGTTCTATTGGCGACATTAGTGATTTAGGAACTGACTCTGCCGCAAGCACCATTGATAGTCTTGTTACTACTGTTGTCAACGATGTAAGCATAGTAGTAAATGAAGAAGGTACAGGAACTAATCTTTGCAGCGTTTTGCCCCTGCAGCTTCTTTCTTTCAATGCTATTCTTGAAAATAAAAGTGTGAACTTAGAATGGAAAACAGCTAATGAAGTAAATACAGATTATTTTACCGTGGAAAGAAGCAGCAATATCATATCATTTGCTCCATTGCGAAAAGTAAACGCTAAAGGCACCAACAGTAATGTGCAAACTTACACTACGAACGATTTGCATCCTTTATTTGGGACATCTTACTATCGGTTGAAAGAAATTGATAAAGACGGAAAGATAACTTACTCAAGTATAATTCCAATAACGTTTACAGCTCAAGGCTCGCTTATCATCAGTCCCAATCCAGTACATAATAACATTAGAATTTTATTTCAAAGTAAAAGTTTTTCATCTTCTACTTTCCAGATAACGGACATGGCGGGAAGAACACTGGCAACGCAGGATGTTAAAGTGAATATAGGAATGAACACTATTATACTTCCAGCAGCTTCTTTAAATAAGGGATTATATATTTTGAGGGTGATAGAAAACAACATAGTTCAATCAGTAAAGTTTATTAAACAGTAACTTGTTATTTTAAAACAAAAGCCTGTTTAGTGTACTAAAACAGGCTTTTCCCTAACCAATCCCAATTTGGAATTTCATTAATAATTCATCCTAAACAATTCCTTCTCCATCTCCTCCACCTAAAATACCTTCGCGCTCTTTTATTAAGATAGTAATAATAACCTGTTGGCGGAGTTAATTTGAATAGTCAGCAACAATAAATGCTGTGCAGTTGTCTACATGAGTGACTAAACTTACGAATGCAACATGCACAACATCAAAACAAATTTCGATAAAATTATTGTGGTGATAAAAGATATTTTAAGTGATGAAATAAATGAGAAGGGCAATTATTTACGGCGTGGCACCGTGCCAAAATTTTCTGATATTGAAGTGATCGCATTAAGCCTTACAGCAGAATGTTTAAGCATTGACAGTGAGAATTATTTGTTTTCCAAATTGAACAAAGAATATGCGAACGAGTTTGAAAATTTGATTAGCCGCAGACAATATAATGACCGGAGAAAACTGTTGTTTGAAAAAACGGAAGATGTGCGAAACCTGCTATCAGAGCGGCTTAACAGACTATCAGATGTATTTGCAATTGATTCCATGCCACTTGAAATTTGTAAATTATCAAGAGAACAAAGAAATAAAATGGGTAAAGAATCCCTGTGCCACCGCCCGGACAAGGGCTACTGTGCATCACAGAAAAAATATTTCTACGGCTATAAATTGCACAGCGTTTGTTCAGCGGCAGGTGTTATACAATCATTGGATTTAACTAAGGCAAGTGTGCATGATGTACATTACTTGCATGACGTAAAAGAGTTGTTCAGCAATTGCATCCTAACGGGTGATAAAGGATATATTGGAAGAGAGCATCAGATAAATTTATTTGAGGCGGCAGGCATTCAGTTGGAAGTGCCTTTAAGAGCCAATCAAGGGGGACAAAAACCTGTCATGTGGATCTTGAAAAAAGTAAGGAAGCGAATAGAAACAGTTTTTTCTCAATTGTGTGACCAGTTTATGATACAGCGCAATTACGCCAAGTCCTTTACAGGCTTCAGGTCCAGGATACTTGCTAAGGTGACGGCGCTCACCATTTTACAGTTCTTAAACAAATTTATTTACAATCAACCAGTAAGCAGAGTTAAACATGCGCTGGCTAATTAACTCCGCCAACGGGTTAATAATAAATATTACTTTTCCATTCAAACGATTTGCGTATGTGGTTTCAATTAGGAAAATTCATTTTAAAGTACCGGCTTCCCTTGCTCATTTTGCTGGCTCTTGTTACCGGCGTGATGGCGTATTATGCCAGTAAGGTGCAGATGAGTTATGAGTTCTCGAAAGCCATACCAACAGACAACCAGAAATATAAGGAAAACCAGCAGTTTATAAAACAGTTCGGGCAAAGTGGCAATACGTTAGTACTGGGTTTTCAAACCGATAATTTATATACAGTTCCGTTCTTTAATGCAGCAGCGAACCTTCATGCCGACATAAAAAAAGTACCGGGCGTAGAAGGTATATTAAGCGTGCCGGAAGCCGTAACCTTACTAAAGAACGACACGCTTACAAAGCTGGATGCAAAACGTGTTTTTCACGCGCCTTATACAGATGCGGCGGCGCTGGACAGCGATAAAACAGTATTCGAGAATCTTCCCTTTTATCAAGGCTTGCTGTATAATGCAGCGACACACAGTTACGTGATGGCTGTGCAACTAAACAAAGACAGCGCAAACAGCAAAGCCCGCACCGCTTTGATGAATCATATTTTAGACAAAGTGAACAGCTTTGAAAAGGCAATGAAGACAGATGTGCATATTAGTGGTTTGCCGTATATACGCACTATTGTCGCCAATAAAATATCAAAAGAACTGAACTATTTTTTGTTAGGTTCTTTCCTGCTAAGTGCCATTACGCTCTTATTGTTTTTCCGCTCATTTCCCGCCATGCTGATGAGTCTTTTGGTAGTGGGCATGGGCGTGGTATGGAGCTTAGCAACGATGGTATTTTTCGGCTATAAAATTACACTGCTTACGGCATTAATTCCACCCTTAATCGTTGTGATTGGAATACCGAATTGTATTTATTTCCTGAATAAATATCATTCGTCTTACTTGGAAAAAGGCGATAAACGTGAGGCGCTGATAACAATGGTTGGCAGGATGGGAATTGTAACCTTGTTTTGCAATATCGCGGCGGCAATTGGCTTTGCCGTATTTGCTTTAACCAGTTCTGATTTGCTGAAAGAGTTTGGCGTGGTGAGCGGTATTAATGTGATGGCGTTATTCATAATATCACTCATTTTTATCCCGGCTGTACTGAGTTATTTACCGCCCCCAAAGCCGAGAGAAGTGAAGTATTTACACAACGCTTTTTTAGAGAAAATACTCAACAAGATTGAATACATCACGTTTAACAAAAGCGGTTGGGTGTATGGAATAACTGCATTGGTTTTAGCATTTGCAATAGCGGGTATTTTCCGGCTGAAAAGCGAAGGTTTTATTGTGGATGATTTGCCAAAAACAGATGTGATTTATACAGACCTGAAATGGTTCGAAAGCAATTTCAACGGCGTGATGCCGCTGGAAATTACGGTAGATACAAAACACAAAAAGGGTTTGTTTAAAAGCCTGAAACCAATACAAAATATTGATTCGTTTTCCCATTACATTGCGCAGCAACCGGTAACGGCAAGACCATTGAGTTTTGTGGAAGGATTGAAATTTGTAAGGCAGGCGTTTTATGATGGCGACAGCACGAGTTATAGCGTGCCAACGGCGATAGACCTGAGCATGATGCAGGATTATATTACGACGGCGGATAGTTCTTCTTCGGCGGCTAAGAACAACAGCGTAACGAATTTACTTTCGAGCTATATTGATAGTAATAAACAGGTTGCCAGGATAAGTGTAAACATGAAAGATATTGGCAGTAAACAATTGCCGGTTTTGCTGGATTCTTTTCAAAAGAAAGCGAACCAGATTTTTGATACGTCGAAGTATAAAGTAACGATAACAGGTTCCGGTGTTACGTTCCTGGAAGGCACAACATTTATCATTAACGGGTTAAAGGAAAGTATTCTGTATGCGTTTGGATTGATTGCGTTATGTATGTTGTATCTCTTTAAATCGCTGCGCATTTTGTTGTGTTCACTAATACCGAACCTGGTTCCGTTAGTTGTTACTGCCGGTGTAATGGGATGGACAGGCGTTGCTTTGAAACCTTCGACTGTATTGGTTTTCAGCGTGGCGCTGGGAATAGCGATAGATGTAACCATACGGTTTTTGATTAATTATAAACAGGAGCTGCCGCGCTATAATAATCAAGTCAATCCAACTTTAAAAGAAACAATACAACATACCGGCATCAGCATTATTTATACATCGCTGGTATTAATTGCCGGGTTTGTGATATTTTGTTTTAGTGAGTTTGGCGGAACAAGAGGTTTGGGTTGGCTTACATCATTAACATTAGTTGTAGGAACGCTTACAAATTTGATATTGTTACCTGTATTGATGAAGCGGAAACAATCGTAATTATGAATGATGAGTTATGAGTTATGATGCGTCATTCATTGTTTATCACTAATAATTCATCATTCATAACATAGTTTATCCATGACACTGCTAAAGCCATCCCGACATTTTGGTCTTGATCTCTTGCGTGTAATTGCCTGTTATATGGTAATCCAGATACACACAGGGGAGTTCTTTTATATTGCTTCCGATGGCAGTGTTCTGCCGGGCGAAAATCCTTACTGGGTGGGTTGGTATAACTCTTTATTTAGAGCTTGTGTACCCCTTTTTCGTAATGATCACCGGTTATTTTTTGTTTCCCGTCACTAAAACCTTCTTTAGTAAGCGCTTAACGCGGGTTTTGATTCCGTTTATTATCTGGTGTGTGTTGTACGCTTTGCGAGGGTTTATGTTAGGACAGACAGATTTGCAAACCGCATTTATAAACATCCTGAAAATACCTGTAAACTATGGAACCGAAATCGGTCATTTGTGGTTTGTGTACATGCTGATTGGCATTTACCTGTTCGCTCCTATCCTTTCGCCCTGGATTGCTATGGCATCTAAACAAAATATGCAACTGTATTTATGGCTTTGGGCGTTCACCCTTTGCTTACCGTACATCCATCTTATTTTTCCAGAAGTCCTGGGCGACGCGTTTTGGAACCACACGCCGCTTTATTATTACTTCTCCGGCTTTCTTGGCTATGTGGTACTGGCGAATTATATCAAGCGCTTTCATAACGGCTTTCATCTCTCCCAGGTGTTATTGGGTGTTGTGTTGATTGTTGTTGGCTATGCTATTACAGCTTATGGATTCCTGCATAGGTTGTCAACTGAGAAATACATTATGCAACTTGAATTAACATGGGGTTTTGAAACCATTAATGTGGCGATGATGGCCGCCGGATTGTTCCTGGTTTGTAAGAATATACAAGGAAAAGATGCATCAAAAATACAACGCTTTATTTCTCATCTTTCCGTATTATCGTATGGTGTGTATCTGGCTCACATCATGATATTGAATGTCTGGTACCCGATTATCAACCCTGTATTTTCAACAGCGGCAATTACCATCCCGATTATTGCTGTACTTACGTTTGTGTCTTCCTTTCTTATTATCAAAATCCTTTCTTATTTGCCAGCCAGTAAGTATTTAATTGGATAGAATTGTTTGTGAACTAACAAACAGATGTTGTCAAGATGGCGACGATAGATGTCATTATAAATATAAGAATGTCTTAGTCTGCACTTCTTTTTTTTCAGGTATGTGAAAGAATAAAAGATCATCGTCAAATGGCGCATAGCGCTTTGCACCTTCTTTGTTTAAATTATCTATTGCTCTAACAAACTCCCAATACTCTGTGCTGTCGCCAAAATGAAAATGAATGCCATTGAGCGAATCATTATTGCTAACAATTTCTTTTGTTATGATCCTGGCAAATTCAAGTTTTGTACTGTCTTCCTGCCGATTGCCTGTCAATGAAATTTCAATGTAGTTTCGCTTAGGTATATAATTTCCCTCATAAAGTTTGAAGGAAGCATTCCATTTTTTCAAAGCGATAGTATCTGCTAATACCAAACGAATAGCATGCTTACTTTGCAAACGATTACTATCCCACTCTACATACTTGCAGGTGACTATTAAAGGAATAAAAACAAGACTCAATAAAAAGGGAATGTGACAGATGCCATACTTTTCCCGATTTTGCTTTTTAACCATACTTATAAGACCAGTTTTTCTAACATTTCCATAATCTTTTCTCGTTTTATAATCAATGTTTTATTTCACTCCGTCCATAAAAGCAGAGAAATACATAAGTGATACAGGGTAGATTTAGGTGTTAATGCACCGCTGTAATAGTTTTTCAATTTTACTTCGTAAGTGTATTTACCTGTAAAAATGCTCATCTGATAAAACCATCTCGTTTTTCATAAATTCGATATGTATTGCCTTCAAAACATTTGTTACATCCATTCTTCTTTTTAACATTTCCGAATCATTTCGTATATCAATAAAACTCCTTATTTTTGAATCTACTAAAAAATTCGTACTTAAAAGATTCACTATGAAAAGAATACTTGCAACGTCCGCTATGTTACTTGCTATTTGTGCTTCATCGGCTTTCGGGCAAAAAGCGCCACCGGCAAAAGAAAAATCTCAGAACATTATCATTCGTAAAAATGGAGATGATAAAGAGAAAACAACCATTGTAATTGATGGTGATAAAATAACCGTAAACGGAAAACCGATTGAAGATTATAAAGGCAATATAGAAATTACCGAAAACAGCGATGGCAATTTTGACTTTAGCGCAACACCACCTTTTCCACCTGCTGCGCCGTTAGCTCCGGCAGGTCCGCATGGTGGCAGTAAAACGTTTGTGAGAAGTTTTAATAGTATGCAAAACAGCGCTTTTCTGGGTGTGGCTTCCGAAAGTGAAGACGGCGGTGCCAGCGTAAATTCTGTTACCAAAAATAGTCCGGCAGAAAAAGCAGGTTTAAAAGAAGGCGATGTCATTACAAAAGTTGGCAGCACTCATATTGATGATGCTAATGATTTGGTGGAAGCGATTGGTAAATATAAACCTGAAGATAAAATAACAATTACCTATAAGCGTGATAATAAAGAGAACAATATAACAGTTACGCTTGAAAAAAATAAGACGCAGACTTTTAACTGGAATAACAGTGACAATGTATTTAAAAACTTTTCTTTAAACTGGAATGATAACAAACCTCGTTTGGGTCTTCGCGTGCAGGATTTGGAAAATAATACCGGCGTAAAAGTAATTGATGTGAATGATGATGATTCTCCTGCAGCCAAGGCGGGTTTGCATGAAGACGATGTAATTACACAGGTAAACGGTAAAAATGTACAATCTGTAAAAGATGTAAAAGACCAGTTGGCTGATGTAAAACCAGGCGACGATGTAAAAATAAATTATCAGCGTGGCAGTGCGGCTCAAACGGCTACGATTCATATTCCAAAGCCATTGCAGACATCTGATTTATAAATGATTTTTTAGTTTTTCTTATGTGACAACCAATGTTTTTACATTGGTTTTTTCATTTCAGATTCTGAATAAACTTGCGGAAGCAAATCAGAAATAATTTTTATCAGTTCATGTATTTTTCGCAGTTTGATAATGGTTATTTTATTTTATAAAAAAATTTAAAACCAATAAAATTTGCTTCTGCGTTTAGTAAATCATCTTCTTATCAACCAGAATTGTATTTTCTCTTAGCAGGTAATTACTTGCATCTTATATTTGTCACGTCATCAACTAATATATCATAATGTTTAATATAATTCTCTTTGGCCCGCCGGGCAGTGGTAAAGGCACTCAAAGCGAAAAGCTGATGCAGAAATATGGATTAAAGCATTTAAGTACCGGCGATTTGTTACGCAACGAAATTGCTGCAAAAACACCATTGGGTATGGAAGCCAAAAGCTTTATGGACAATGGTATTTTGGTGCCGGATGAAGTGGTAATTGGTATGATAAGTTCCGCGTTGGAGGCTAACCCAACTGTAAACGGATTTTTGTTTGACGGTTTTCCGCGCACCGAAGCGCAGGCGGAAGCATTAGATAAATTATTGGCACTTCATAAAACAGAAATCTCGGTTGTTTTAGCGCTTGAAGTAAGTGATGAAGAATTGGTAAACCGTCTTTTAAATCGGGGTCTTACAAGTGGTCGCGCCGATGATGTAAACGAACTTGTTATACGCGAACGTATAATTGAATACAATAAAAAAACAACCCTGGTTGCCGATCATTATCGCAGGCAGGATAAAGTTGTTTTGATAAAAGGAGAAGGCTCTGTTGATGCCATCTTTGCGGCTCTCAGCACAGCTATTGACGATAGAGTGCAAGTATAATTTTCGTGTGAAGAAATTATAGAAATTCCAAGTACTGTTTTGAATCCTGATTTGTTCATCTCACCCAAAATATTGCAAAAAAGCAACCCGAACCACCATTCGCTTTTGAAAGAAGTTATGTTTGCAGTTATTGACCATTTTACATGATTCGTTCTTATTGGTTTACAACCTTTGTTTTTTTCTTTTTTATCATAGCTATAGCGCTTCTTCATTCCTGTGCCAATATTGTTCCGCCAACCGGCGGTCCCAGAGATTCTTTGCCACCTGTATTATTGAAAGCAACGCCTGTTGATTCGACGGCTCATTTCAAGACGAATAAAATTACGCTCGAATTTGATGAATATGTTACGGTTGATAATCCGCAGGACAATGTAATTGTTTGGCCAAATCCCAAAAATCCACCTGCTATAGAAGCCAAGTTAAAAACGCTAACTATCAAATTGAGAGATAGCCTGGAACCCAATACAACCTATACAATCAATTTTGGAAAGTCGCTGAAAGATAACAACGAAGGTAATGCAGACAGCAGTTTCAGTTATGCCTTTACAACCGGCGATAAACTGGACGGCAATGTTTTAAAAGGCAATGTTCAGATGGCTGAATCAGGTAAAATAGATTCTACTTTATTGGTGGTTTTGCAAACCAATTTGAATGATACGGCTATTCAAAAAAATCCGCCGCGCTATTATGCGAAACTGAACAAAAAAGGCAATTTCCGGTTTTACAATTTACCTACCGATACGTTTAACGTATTTGTAGTTCCGAACGATTATACCAAGCGATATGATGACAGTACAAAGATCTTTGCTTTTCTTAATCAGCCGGTTTATGTAAAAGATACCAGCACAAAGCCGCTTGCGTTATTTGCTTACCAGGAGTTTTTAGAAACGGAAAAGAAGAAATCAGTAGCTGCTAATACTTTGCAGAATGTGCCTGATAATAAGAACTCTTCAAAAAAGAAAAAAGCCGCCGATACAACATTAAAGGTAACCGCAAGTTTAGATAATGGCAGGCAGGATTTTTTAAAAAATCTTGAGCTTACCTTCAGCGATACGCTGAAAAGTTTTGATAGCAGTAAGTTTCATTTTACCGATACCAATTATGTGCCTTTGCCGGGTTTAAAAATTTTGCCGGATACATCTGCCAACAAACTCATTTTATCTTATAAATGGACGGAAAATACATTTTATAAATTAGTGATAGAAAAAGATGCTGTCAGCGATTCAGCGGGTTATACATTGGCCAAGAATGATACTTTATCTTTTTCTACTTTACGCGAAAGCGATTATGGAAGCATTCTTATGCGGTTTCAGAATTTAGACACATCAAGACACCCGGTTTTAGAATTATTGCAGGCTGATAAGATTGTTCAATATGTGCCTTTAAAAACCTACGAATGGCGACAGAAGTTTATTCTTCCCGGCGAATATGAATTACGAATGTTATACGATACAAATCGCAATGGTAAATGGGATGCTGGCAGTTATATAGATAAGCGGCAACCCGAAATTGTACAGCCCGCAAAAACAAGATCTGGTAATAATAAAGTAACTATTCGTGCCAATTGGGATAATGAAGAAAATATCAGTTTATAATCCTTATCAATTTTCATTGGTCAATCAATCTACAATAAATTCAACCGGCTGCGCAGGCTGGCTTTTGCAAATATCATTGCCTTACTGTAATTAGGAATACGGATGCGTTGCTCAAGCACTTTCTGGGGTTGTAATTTCTTTATTTTTTTAAACAAACTCTGGTAATATTTATAAGCTACATACACACCAAAACGCGCTTTCATCGGCAATTGCAGAATGCCTTTAAAAGCATTGTCAAAATCTTTTTGTATATCTTCTTCAATCAAAGTTTTATCGGGCAATGTAAAGTTCGAAAAATCGCAGCCGGGAAAATAAATACGCTTTAGTTCGTTATAATCAGCCTGCATATCGCGAAGGAAATTTACTTTTTGAAAAGCAGCTCCCAAGCTTCGCGCAAAAGGTTTTAAATGATAATATTGTTCTTTGTTGCCATCACAAAAGATATGCAGACACATCAATCCAACCACTTCGGCACTTCCATATATGTACACATTATAACCGTTTTCATTATAAGAAGTTCTGTCTAAATCCATTTCCATACTGGCAAAAAAAGCGCTGATTAAATCGTGCGTAATATGATACTTGTTAACCGTTTCCTGGAAGCTTTGTAAAATGGGATTTAAACTGATGCCGCGTTCAATAGCAGCAAAGGTTTCAACTTTAAATTCGCTTAATAAAGCGTTCTTATCATAAGCATGAAATGTATCTACAATTTCATCGGCAAACCGAACAAAACCATAAATGTTATGAATAGGCGTTTGCAAATCGGAATGCAACAATCTGATAGCCGAAGAAAAAGAAGTGCTATAAGACTCTGTTGTAATTTTGCTACATGCCCGACTGACTCTGTAAAAGAGTTCCATTGTATTTTCCTTAGATTGCTTCACTCGTCTGATTGTAAAATGTTTTCATGATTTCATTTGCAACAATTTCGCCACTAATTAAAGATGGCGGCACACCCGGCCCCGGAACCGTAAGCTGACCCGCATAAAAAAGGTTCGAAATTTTTTTATTCCGGCACGATGGTTTTAAGATCGCTGTTTGCTTCAGCGTATTGGCAAGTCCGTAAGCATTGCCTTTGTATGCATTATAATCTTCAATAAAATTACGGTGCGCGAATGATTGTTTCAAAATAATATGTTCCTTTACAGGTTGCCCGATGCGTTTTTCAAAACGGTCGAGAATAACAGAAAAATAATGCTCGCGCAATTCTTCTGTATCGCCTGTTAAGCCTGCTGCTTCCGGTATCAGGAAGAATAAATTTTCGCAACCTTCCGGCGCAGTTGTATTATCTGTTACAGATGTTGCACTTACATAAAAAAGCGGTTCCGTTGCCCATTCTTTTGTTTCATAAATCTGTTTGCCGTGTTTCTCAAAAGAAGTATCGAAGAACAAAGAATGATGTGTGATGTTAGCGAGCTTTTTATTCAAACCAATATAATATAACAAACTTCCGGGCGCCATCACTCTTGTCTCCCAATACTTTTCTGAATAGTTACGGTACTCAGGCGATAACAATTTTGTTTCAGTAAAATGATAATCAGCCGCGCTCATAATAACATCAGCTTCATAAGTAGCTTCATCTGTACTTACACTTTTTGCGACGCTGTTTTGCATATTGATTGATGATACATTTTGGTTGAATAAAAATGTTACACCTAACTCCATTGCTAAACTATACATCGCTTCCACAATACGAAACATGCCACCTTGCGGATACCAGGTTCCGCCTTTCATATCAGCATAATTCATTAAGCTGTATAAAGCAGGAATATGTTTGGGCAACGCACCTAAAAACAGAACCGGAAATTCCATTAACTCGCGAAGCCGGCTATCTGTAAAATATTTGCCCACATGCGCTTCCATGGAACTGAGCAAATCAAGTTTAAAAACACCTTTCATAACTTCCCAATCCAGAAACTCAAAAAACGACAAACCTGGTTTATAAACCAGCTTGTTCATGCCGACTTTATATTTGTAAGCCGCTTCATTCATAAAAGCATCAAGATGCTTGCTGCTGTTTGGTTCTATCGTTTCAAACAAATCTTTCAGTTCATTATAACCGGCAGGAATATCAATAGTTTCATTTTTAAAATAAACGCGGTACGAAGGGTTTAATCTTTCCAATTTATAATAATCACTTACCTGTTTTCCAAACAAGCCAAAAAAGCGTTCAAAAACATCGGGCATCCAATACCAGCTTGGTCCCATATCAAATGTAAACCCATCTTTTTTTAATTGCCTGGCTCTGCCGCCGGGAATCGCATGTTTTTCTAAAACCGTTACTTCGCAACCTGTTTTTGCAAGACAACAAGCAGCTGCCATTCCGGCAAAGCCACTACCTATAATAATTACCTTTTTTTTCACCACAAGAAGGTAAGATGCAATCATCAAACCAAACCTAAATGTATTAGTATCATCAAATACTTATGTAAATAATAATTAATTTTATTGATGATAAGAGTTTTAAATACAAGTTTTATATAGATTCGTAATATATTAAAAATCAGCTTATTATCTACCATAAAAACCGCATTCTTTTTATAGAATTTATTAACAATAAAAAACTAAAATAATTAGTCTGTAAAAGATTCTTGTTGTACATTTACATGCTGATTACATTTACAATTCAAAAGAAACATCCACATGAGTAACACAGATAAACTGAAAGCTCTTAAACTTACTATTGACAAAATAGACAAAGACTTTGGTAAAGGCAGCGTAATGATGATGAACGAAAGACCAGACAAACAGATGGAGGTCATCTCAACTGGTTCAATTGGTCTCGACGTTGCATTAGGAATCGGCGGTTTGCCAAGAGGCAGAGTTGTTGAAATATATGGACCTGAATCGAGCGGTAAAACTACCATTGCAACGCATGTTATTGCCGAAGCGCAAAAGAAAGGCGGAATCTGCGCTATTATAGATGCAGAGCACGCTTTCGACAGCGGTTATGCGCAGAAGCTTGGCGTTGATATAGATAACCTGTTGATTTCACAACCAGATTACGGTGAGCAGGCTCTTGAAATTGCCGACCGTTTAATTCTTTCCGGTGCTTTGGATGTTGTTGTAATTGACTCTGTGGCGGCGCTGGTTCCGAAAGGTGAACTGGAAGGTGAAATGGGTGATAGTAAAATGGGTTTGCAAGCCCGATTGATGAGCCAGGCTTTGCGTAAGCTGACGGCTACTATTAGCAAGACAAATACCATTTGCATTTTCATTAACCAGCTTCGCGAAAAGATTGGTGTGATGTTCGGCAATCCCGAAACGACTACTGGCGGTAATGCGTTGAAGTTCTATGCTTCTGTACGCTTGGATATTCGCCGTGCAGCGCAGATAAAAGATGGCGACGAAGCCATTGGAAACCATGTGAAAGTAAAAGTAGTTAAAAATAAAGTGGCACCTCCGTTCCGTTCGGCTGAGTTTGACATCATTTTTGGTGAAGGTATCAGTAAGGTTGGTGAAATTATAGATATGGGCGTTGAACTGGGAATTGTACAAAAAAGCGGCAGCTGGTTCAGTTACAACGGAAGTAAATTAGGGCAAGGACGTGAAGCGGTAAAATCTTTATTACAGGATAATGAAGGATTAGCCGGCGAAATTGAAGGTAAAATAAGAGCTAAAATTGCTGAAGCACAAACAACCGGCGTTCCCGCTACAAACGGCGTTGCGGTTGGTGCTGAAGCTGAATAAATAAACAATATCCCGATAGGGAATCAAGATAGTTTTTAGTTGGTTTAGTAAGTAAGTCTTCCTGTTTCTACAGGAAGACTTTTTGTTTTATAACATCATACCTTTTGTAAATCAAAACTATTTAACATGCTATCAGTAGTTACTTTTACAATCATGAACAACAAAGTAAAAAATCTGACTAAGGAGTTATTATCAGATTATAAATGCAAACTCGAAAAAGTGAATTTCGATTATCACCGAAGCGATGGAAGCTGGCAACCGCAACAACGGGTTGTTTTTAGCCGGAAAGATGCGTCTGTGGTTTTACTTTACAATACAAAAACAAAAAATATAATTCTCACAAAACAATTCCGGTTACCAACTTATTTTAACGGAAATGAAAGCGGCATGTTAATGGAAGCTTGCGCCGGAACCATTGATGATAATGAAACCCCGGAAGATTGCATCACACGCGAGATTGAAGAAGAAACCGGTTACAAAATAGAACAGGTTGCAAAAATTTTTGAAGCCTTTCTGACACCAGGCTCTGTAACAGAAAAACTATATTTTTTTACAGCCGAATATTCTGAAAACATGAAACAAAATGAGGGTGGAGGAACAGATGAAACAGAAGACATCGAAGTGATGGAAATACCTTTTGAGCAAGCTTTTTTGATGTTTGCAAACGGCGAAATTCAAGACGCCAAAACGATTTTGTTATTACAACATGCCAAACTGAATAAACTGGTAGAATAAAAATACAAAATACAGTTCTATGTTATGAGCTTTTATTAGTCCGATGTATCGTTCCTTGCGACGCTCCGTTCAACGTTCTCTCATCAATTAAACTGTTTATAAAAGCTATTACAAATAAAAAGCAGTAATGCCTGCTTTTCAACAAACATTACTGCTTGAAATAAATACTATCTTTTGCTATTTCGACTTCAGCGATAAAATATAATTCGCCATCTGGTTAGCATCGTCATTAGAAACCTGCGGATGCGCCGGCATTACAACATTTCCCCATCTGCCCGAACCGCCAACTCTGATTTTGTGAGCCAGCTCATCTCTCATACCAGCATCATTTGTATATCTGTCAGCAACCATATTATAAGACGGACCTGTCATTTTCTTATCAATCGCATGACAGGTTTTGCAATTATTATTGGCTACCAAAACAGCGCCTTGCGCGTAGGCAGGATCGTTTGTTGACGCACGTGGATTATCTACACTATTGTCTGGCTGGTTTGGGGTTGCCGTAGCCCCTGTTGACAATGAATCCTGCGCCGGATTCTGTGTATCATTTCTCGGATTGCTGCCACAACTCATGACTGTCATAGCGATCACGATTCCGGCTGCTGCCATTATTTTTTTCATAACGATTGCTCTTTGGCAACCCTTATTGCAATCCTAATACCAAACGGTTAAAATCTTCATTACTTCCTGTAGAAGCAAAATCATCAAAGGCTTTTTCAGTAACGTTAATGATATGATTTTTTATAAAAGGCGCACCTTCCCTCGCACCATCTTCTGCACTCTTAATAGCGCATTCACATTCCAGTACCGCCCAGCCTTTGAAATCGTATTGCGCCAGTTTACTGAATATACTTTTAAAATCAACCTGACCATCACCTAATGAACGGAAACGTCCGGCACGTTTTACCCAACTTTGATAACCGCCATATACACCTTGCTTGCCGGTTGGGTTAAACTCAGCATCTTTTACATGCAACATTTTTATGCGTTCGTGGTAGTAATCTATATAAGTTAAATAATCCAGGCATTGCAATACAAAATGCGATGGATCGTACAACAAACAAGCTCGCGGATGATTGTTTACATGCTGTAAAAACATTTCATAACTTTCACCGTCGTGCAAGTCTTCGCCCGGATGAATTTCATAACAAACATCAACCCCGTTTTCATCAAAAACATTCAATATCGGGAGCCAGCGATTTGCTAATTCTGTAAACCCCGTTTCAACCAATCCGGCAGGACGTTGCGGCCAAGGATAAACTGTATGCCAAAGCAAAGCACCACTAAACGTTGCATGTGCCTGTAAACCCAAATTCTGCGAAGCTTTAGCTGCCCATTTTAATTGCTGTATTGCCCATTCGGTGCGGGCTTTGGGATTGTTATGATATTGAGCCGGCGCAAAGCCATCAAACAAAGAATCATAAGCCGGATGCACAGCCACTAATTGTCCTTGCAAATGCGTTGATAATTCTGTAATCTGAAGACCGGCCGCATTTACAATTCCTTTTATTTCATCAGCATACGTTTTGCTTTCGGCTGCTTTTTGCAAATCAATCAAAGAGCCGTTCCAGCTTGGAATCTGCACGCCTTCATAGCCAAGATTTTTCGCCCACTCGCAAATGGATTGTAAAGAATTAAAAGGCGGCTGGTCGCCGGCAAACTGCGCTAAAAAAATGCCTGGTCCTTTCAGTGTTGTCATGATGTCAAGCTTTTATTACAAAGAATATTTTTGAAGACGCAATTTATAGCTTTTACGCACGAATCTCTTACTCAATAATTGATTTTATTTCTGTAACGAAACAGAAACGCCTTGCCGTAAAGCGTTGTGTATTTCAGCTATTTTATCAACATAATTTATCAGGTTATTTATGTCTTGTTCAGACAAATCAGGCGCAATCACATTTGCTTCATAAATAATGGTCGAGCCGTTTTCTCCTTCCTTACCAAACTCGCCCTGCACCTTTACTTCAATCGATTCTATGTACATATTTCTTCGTTTTGCTTCGCGATAAATATCATTACAAAAATATGTGGCTAACGATAGAAAAAGCAGTTCGCCTCCATTCACAAGCGAACCACGATCTTCCGGTTTATTCGGAATGCTGATTACTTTGTTTGCATTATTTGTTGTAATAACAATATTGTTTTCTGAGTTTATGTTTTTGATAGTAGCAGATATATGCATTGGTTATGTTTTAATGAAGTAGTATTGATGTTCTTTATCAAAATAATTTTGAATTTGGAAACAAAATAAAAGATAAAGACAGTTTGGAGCAAATTTTCAAAAGGCAAGTCTGTATTCAAAACGCTCTCTTTATTTCTTCATTTACATCATACAAATCATAACCGTTTTTCATTGTTTCAAATAAAAGATACTTTTGAAATTCTTAAAATAAAATATGGACGAAAAGCAATTGGAATTAAAGGGCAAATCAGGCAACAAATACACGTTCTTTCCTCGTTATAAAATCGGCGAAGCTTCTAAAGGTGCAGGTATTTATATTTTTACAAATGAAAATGACGCAATCGAAGACATCCAGTTTCTTTCGGATGAAGATGAGATAAATGCAACTTTACAAAGAATGAAAGACGATGGCGCTGTGTATTTTTACTTCACAGACAACCTTGACAGATTGCAATCTGACGCCAATATAGATGACATAAAAGAAGGCGAAGATTACAGAAAAAAATCAGACTAAATATAAACAAAATGCGCATCTTTTAAGAAGATGCGCATAAAAATTAATAGTAACTAATTGTTCTTATACAACGTGGTCAGTCCACTTCATATCGCTCTTCGATGAAGCTACCACGTTATCTATAAACGCCATACCGCGAATACCATCTTCTATTCCCGGAAAATCAAGTGCTTCTTCCCGTGGCGTTGTACCTTCTATTTTGGCTGATAATGAAATAGCAAAGTTGCGATAGATATTTCCAAACGCTTCTAAGTAGCCTTCGGGATGTCCGCCCGGCGTGCGTGTATTAAACTTAGCATAATTACCAAGCCACGGCGTACCTGCGCGATAAATTTCCATGGGTTTATCGAGCCACTTTACGATTAAAGAATTTGGTTCCATCTGGTACCATTGCAAGCCACCGTTTTCGCCATATACACTTATGTTCAGTGCATTCTCCTCTCCCGCTGCCACCTGAGATGCAACCAGCACACCGGCTGCGCCATTTTCAAAACGTAACAGAACATTACCGTCATCATCAAGTCGCCGGCCTTCAACCATAATATTTAAGTCAGCGCACAACTTGGTTATTTTTAAACCGGTTATATATTCGGCAAGATGAGCTGCATGTGTACCAATATCACCCATAGCGCCGGCTTTACCACTTTTGCTTGGATCGGTTCGCCACGATGCCTGCATATTACCTTCGCGCTCGGTAAGTTTACTTAGCCAGCCTTGCGGATATTGAACAACCACTTTTCTTATATTACCCAAAGCGCCTTCTCTTACCATTTGTTTTGCCTGCTTAACCATCGGGTAGCCGCTGTATGTATGCGTGAGACAAAGCATTTTACCGGTTTCTTCTACCTTTTTCTTTAACTGCTTTGCTTCATCGAGAGTAAACGTAATCGGCTTTTCAATTACTATGTTAAAGCCGTATTCAAGCGCCATCATTGCCGGAGCAAAATGCACAAAGTTTGGCGTTACAATCGTTACAAAATCTATCCGTTTGTCTTCGGGAAGCTGCGCTTCTTTTTTAATCATATCCTCAAAACTGGTGTAGATTCTATCTTCAGGAAGGAATAACATTTTGCCCGATTCTTTAGCTACTTCTTCTACTTCGCTGAGTGCGCCGGCAGAGAATTCTATCAAGCCATCCATATTAGCAGCAATACGATGAACAGCACCAATAAAAGCGCCTTTGCCACCACCGACCATGCCCATCCTGAGTTTTCTTTTCATAAAGAATATTTTAATTTAATGATGAAAAACATTTTAAGAAACAATTGCACTTCCCTATCAGCAAACAAACCGCAACCGCAAGCAACCAAAAGAGCAAATGTAAAGGAAGCAAAGCTTTTACAATACTACTCATTCGGCTTTATAAAATCATATTTTCACAAAGCGTAAAAAAAATTCCGCAAATAACAAAAGCGGGTAATGAAATTTTATTTATACATTTATCGCGGCTTAACAAAATTGTCTACCGATTTGCATTTCCTTATATGTCCTCAAACAGAAGATCAGCGATAAAAAACATGCTTGCCGGTTCGGCAGCTATTGCGGCGGGCGATACGCTCCTGTCGTCATTTACTAATAAAAAATCAAAACAAAAACCATTGGCATTAAAAGGCAATATCAATCACTCAGCGTGTCGCTGGTGTTACAGCGATATACCGCTGGAAGACTTATGCGCAGGCGGTAAAAAAATCGGGTTAAAAGGTATTGATTTAGTAGGTCCGAAAGAATGGGCGACACTGAAAAAGTACGACCTGCATTCACCGATGTGTAATGGCTCTGAAATCAGCCTGACAGAGGGTTTCAACGACAAGCAATATCATTCTACCTTGCTAAAGAATTATACCGACGGTATTAATTATGTATCCGATGCAGGTTATACCAATTTAATCTGTTTCAGCGGCAGCCGCAGAGGTATGGATGATGAGACCGGTTTAAAGAATTGTGTGGAAGGATTGCAGCCTTTGGTTGCTTTGGCTGAAAAGAAAAAAGTGGTTTTGGTAATGGAGCTTTTAAACAGCAAAGTAAACCACAAAGATTATATGTGCGACAACAGCAAATGGGGCGCTGAACTTTGCAAACGCTTAGGTTCGGAGCATTTTAAATTGTTGTACGATATTTATCACATGCAGATAGATGAAGGCGATGTGATTGCAACCATTAATGAACGTCATCAGTATTTTGCTCATTATCATACCGGCGGTGTTCCAGGCAGAAATGAAATTGATGATACGCAGGAATTGTATTATCCTGCCATAATGAAAGCCATAATAGCAACGGGTTTCAAAGGTTATGTAGCGCAGGAATTTATTCCTTTAAAGAAAGACAAACTCGCTTCGCTGGAAACCTGCGTAAAAATATGTGATGTCTGAGAAGAAGCAAGAGTCAAGGTACAATAAACAAGAAGCAAGATAAAGGAAGCAAGTATTCAATATTAAAACTCACAGCGAAAGGCTGGCAAGGTAATAAAAATTTCAATACACAAATAAAGAACGATTATGGCTGATAATGTTTATGATGCAATTGTAATCGGCTCGGGCATCAGTGGCGGATGGGCTGCAAAAGAGCTGACTGAAAAAGGAATGAAAGTGCTGATGCTGGATCGCGGTCGAGACATCAAGCATGTGAAAGATTATGTGAATGCGGCAAAAGGTCCGTGGGAATTTCCGCATCGTGGCAGCAAAACACAGCAGATGATTAAAGATTATCCTGTATTGAACCGCGATTATCCGCTAAATGAAACCAATCTTGATTATTGGGTAAACGAAAAAGAAAGTCCTTACACAGAAGTCAAACGCTTCGACTGGTTTCGTGGTTATCATGTTGGCGGTCGTTCTTTAATGTGGGGAAGACAAAGTTATCGCTGGAGCGATCTTTCTTTTGAAGCCAATGCCAAAGAAGGTATTGCTATTGATTGGCCAATACGATACGCAGACGTTGCGCCCTGGTACGATCATGTTGAGAAATTTATTGGCGTAAGTGGTTCTAAAGAAGGTATTCCTCAGCTTCCGGATGGTCAGTTTATGCCGCCAATGGAATTGAATGTGGTAGAAAAAGCTTTGCAGCCGCGTTTAAAAGAATATTATAAAAATCAACGCCAATACTTCATTGGCCGCACAGCAAATATTACACAACCATTGCCTGGTCGTACCAATTGTCAATACCGCAATAAATGCTGGTTAGGCTGTCCGTTCGGTGCTTATTTCAGCACGCAATCTTCCACCTTACCGGCCGCAACGGCAACAGGTAATCTTACACTTCGTCCCTGGAGTATTGTTACAAAAATTCTTTACGATAAAGATAAAAAACGTGCAACCGGTGTTGAAGTGTTAGATGCGCAAGACAACAAAACATATACTTACACATCAAAAATCGTTTTCTTAAATGCTTCTGCGCTTAACAGCGCCTGGGTATTGATGAACTCTGCAACTGATGTATGGCCCGACGGTTTGGGAAGCAGCAGCGGAGAATTAGGTCATAATGTAATGGATCATCACCTGAATGTAGGCGCCAGCGGCACCGTAGAAGGCTATGAAGATAAATACTATTATGGTCGTCGTGCCAATGGTATTTACATTCCGCAATACCGTAATATTCTTGGCGATAAGAGAGATTATAAAAGAGGTTTTGGTTACCAGGGTGGTGCAAGCCGCCAGGGCTGGAGCCGCGATATTCCTGAATTACAGATTGGTGGCGACTTTAAAGATGCATTGAGCGAACCCGGCGTTTGGACAATGGGTATGGGCGGATTTGGTGAAACCTTGCCTTACCACGAAAACAAAGTAACGCTTGACAAAAAGGTAAAAGACAAGTGGGGATTAAATGTGCTGTCATTCGATGTAGAGTTGAAAGATAATGAGCTGAAGATGAGAAAAGATATGAAGGATGATGGTGCTGAAATGCTTACAGCAATGGGTGTGAAGAATGTAAACAGTTGGGATAACAATCCATATTTAGGTCGCGGCATTCATGAAATGGGAACCGCACGTATGGGTAAAGATTCCAAAACATCTGTGGTAAATAAATATAACCAGGTATGGGATGCGCCTAACGTATTTGTAACCGATGGAGCTTTTATGACAAGCGCAAACTGCGTGAACCCATCTTTAACTTATATGGCTATGACAGCGCGGGCTGTCGATTACGCAATAAGCGAATTAAAGAAAATGAATTTGTAAACCGTATTGATAATACATTAATAGAATTGTATGATGGACAGAAGACAAGCCTTATCATCTTTAGCGTTGCTGTTTGGCGGTACGCTGGTAGGCGCCGAAGCTTTTTTAACCGGCTGTAAAACAACAGGCAAGAAAGAAGGTTTATTTGCTTTGGATGATGTTGCCTTACTTGATGAAGTGGGCGATACCATCTTGCCGACAACAGCTTTATCGCCGGGTGCAAAATCTGCACAGATTGGCCAGTTTATGAAAACTATGGTGACGGATTGCTATAATGAAGATGATCAGAAAGCATTTACCGATGGTATTGGAAAACTGAACGATACCAGCAAAAAGAAATTCGATAAATCGTTTATGGAACTGGCTGCTAACCAGAAACACGATTTGCTGGTAACGCTCGATAAAGAAGCGAAAGATTACAACAAAAACAAAAAAGAAAAAGATCCGAATCATTATTTCAGCCTGATGAAGCAACTTACTTTATGGGGTTACTTCACAAGTGAAGTTGGCGCAACAAAAGCATTGCGCTATTTGCCGGTTCCGGGCAAATACGATGGTGATTTGCCTTACAAAAAAGGCGACAAAGCCTGGGCATTATCTTAATTCGTTTTATTGCATATTGCTTTTAATGTGCGTTAATAAACTTCTAAGCTTTTTTTTATCAAGCACTGTCTTAATACGATAGTGCTTTTTTTATTTTTGTACCCGACTACTTACTATTTTCGACTATTTATTATGGATTCAACCACGACCAATCTTTGTCTCGATGTTGATATGCTAACTGACGATTTCTTTGAAGATACGCGCTTGCTGGGTATTAATTCTACCAAGAAAAGCTACCAGTTTTGCTGGCACGTTAATAATGCACTTAGTTATCATTTTCGTTTAAATCCCGAAATAGAAATACAATTAAAACGGAAAGGCCGCAACTACTACTTCCGCGTTTATGAATATACAGTTCGCAATAGTTTTATTTCGCATTATATATATCATAACTCTCACGATGGTGAATTTTTATTACCGGAATTTAGAAATTTAGATTTTATATGGATGATAAAAAACGAATCCTGCGATATTAATCAATGCAATGAACTCATATCTTCTGTAAGAAAATTAAGTGATGTATTGTTAGTAACCGAATTGCCGCAGGAAAAAATTAAGAATAAAAATCACCTGATTTTTTAGATAAATAATTTTACAAATTAAAGGCAAACAAAACCGGCAATCTGTTTACATTTCTTCTATTCCTTTTCCTGATTTAATCTTCACAAATTCTGAACGTTAAATTTTTATATAATCAAAAAACTTAGCTGTATTTTGCCCGCTTTTTGCTAATATCGTGTTCGATTAAAAAATTTGTAAACACGGCAGGATATTACCAATAACTATACAATACACCACAACTAAAAATCTGATACCACACTTATGAGAATTGTTTTAGTAACGAAAGGAATCGAAAACTTTTAAATCCATCTTTTTTTGATGCGCAATAAATGGTTATTACGTATCTGTTTGTTTCAAACAAAAACTTATGAAAGCTTTTTGCAACAAGTGTTTAATTGTAACTGCTTTGCTCGTTACTGTATTCATTTTTTCCTGCCATAAAGAAGATGCGCCGGCGCCATTAACGTCACCACCGGTTGTTGCCGGAAGCAGCAAATTAACCAATACATATTCGGGCGATTTTGTTTATAGCTATTTTGACCTGATGTGTAAGATTTCCAAATCTACACCCGGTTTTTTCCCGCCACAGGTATCAAGAGCGTACGGTTATGTTGGCGTTGCTGCGTATGAAGCTGTGGTAAATGGTATTGCAAATGCACATAGTTTAAGCGGGCAAATCAATGGCTTAGCTTCGTTACCAACACCAGTCTCAAGTGAAGAATATAATTGGGCGATTTCCTCAAACGCGGCTATCGCAGCCATGATGAAAAAGATGTTCGATAAAAATTTATCAGCCGCTAATCTTTCTACGATTGATAGCATGGAAACGGCAACGCTTTCAAAGCTGTCTTCCGGCGTAGTCGAAGATGTTATAAACCGTTCTGTTGAATACGGTAAAAGTATTACCTCGGCTTTATATACTTATTCAACTTCTGATGGCGGTAATGAATCGTATTTAGATCCGTTTCAGCTTCCATTTTCGCTTCCGCCCGATTCTTTCTGTTGGGTGCCGACAAGTGCCGTTAAAAATCCGGTAAGCCCACATTGGGGTAGCAATCGTCCATTTTTACAGGCAGATGTTGACAATACAGCTCCGGCTCCTTATTTATCTTTTTCAACCAATCCAAATTCTGAATTTTACAACCAGGCTGTGCAGGTTTACAACCAGGTAAAAAATAATACGACCGACGAAATTGCTATTGCAAAATATTGGGCCGACGATCCGTTTAATACCTGCACACCAACCGGGCACACTTTTAATATTTTAACCCAGTTGTTACAGGAAAGTACGGCTACGCTTGAAAAAACTTCTGTTGCGTATGCAAAATTAGCGGTTGCCGAAAACGATGCGTTTATTGCCTGCTGGAAAGGCAAATATCAATACGCGTTGATTCGACCGGTGAGTTATATCAAAAAATATATTGATTCTGATTTTGCAACTATTATTGGTACACCTGCGTTTCCATCGTACACTTCAGGACATTCCTGCGAGATTGGTGCCGGCACCAAAGTATTTACCAAACTGTTTACCGATGGCAGCGGCAATTATAATTTTACAGATGAAAGCCAGTTACAATACGGATTTATGCCACGCAATTATACCAACTTTAATGCAATGGCTGAAGAGTGCGCCAAATCTCGTTTCTATGCGGGTATTCACTACCCGATGGATAATGATAACGGCCTCATTTGCGGCAGAGCAGTTGGCGATAATGTGAACAATCTTATTCACTGGCCAACCGATATAAAGTAAGAAAAGCATGAATAAAAAATGCTTTTTGTTAGTTTTTACGATTACGCTTATTTGTCTTTTTTCCTCTTGCGATCATTCGGATTTAATAAGCAGCAAAGCAAAATTGATGTCAGATTTAGAATGCAGAGCGATTGCTTTGCGTAATCAACGATTTGCGCTAGCTAACCAGATTCGTTTTGCACAAGACACAATGCTGACTGCAACGACTTCAAACAAAGATTCAATACGATTATCCCAAAATCTTCTTGTTTTTAATAGTGAAAAAGAAAAGCTGCTACAGCAAAGTTTGCTTCTTGCAGATTCAATTCATAAGCAGCTTGATTCTCTGCGAAAATTTGTTTTTACAAAAGATGATGATCAGAAAGTATTTAATGATAAGCTGAAAGAGGAAACTGAAAAACACAGTTGCGAAGAATAGAAAGAAAACTTAATTAAACTGATTACGTTTATCAAATTAACCAACAAAGTTATCTATAAAAAAAGAGGTTGAAAATCAACCTCTTTTTTATAATTCCTGTGATCCCGTTGGGACTCGAACCCAAGACCCCATCATTAAAAGTGATGTGCTCTACCAGCTGAGCTACGAGATCGCACCCGTTTTTGGGAGTGCAAAAATAGAGGAATCTAATTCTTAAACAAATTTTTGACCTTTTAATTTCTCATAATATCCTGACAATGATTTCCGCCTCCGCAAACAGGTATGTCTTATTTTTGATGCAGAATTTGTTTTATGAGTTATTACGAAAATAAAGTGGTGGTAGTAACCGGCGGTTCCGAAGGCATCGGCAGAGCTTTGGTAGAAGCCTTATTATTACTTGGCGCAAAAGTAGCAACCTGCAGCCGCAATTACGATAAACTTTACCGCCTGCAAACGGCTTGTGCCGGCAAACCTTTATTTATAAAAACAGCAGATGTTAGCCGTGAAACTGAGTGCCGGATTTTTATAGAAGAAACGATAAACATATACGGACACATTGATATTCTTATCAATAATGCGGGTATATCAATGCGGGCGATGTTTGCAGAAACGGATATGGAAACGCTTCACCGCCTGATGGATGTAAACTTCTGGGGCGCTGTTTATTGCACTAAATACGCGTTAGATTCCATCACAAAACATAAAGGTGATATTGTAGGTATCTCTTCAATTGCAGGCTTTCGCGGCTTGCCGGGTCGCAGTGGTTATTCCGCTTCTAAATTTGCCCTGAATGGCTGGCTTGAAGCGTTACGGACAGAATTTTATGGAACCGGTGTAAACGTAATGTGGGTTTGCCCGGGATATACAACTTCCAACATTCGCAATGTAGCGTTAAACAAATATGCGGAACCGCAGGGAGAATCGCCTTTGGATGAAAATAAACTAATGAGCGCGGAAGAATGTTCGAAGCATATTTTGAAAGCTATCGAACAGAGAAAACGCACTTTGGTTCTTACCCTAACTGGCAAAGAAACGGTGTTGATAAATAAATATTTTCCTTCTTTAGCAGACAGGCTTGTTCATAAATTCTTCTTTAAAAACGGTGTGCTTACCAAATAAGGCCGGTTACTTTGCAGCCACAATTTTTATATGCCTATTGTTACTCTTTCTACAGATATAGGTCTTCATGATTATCTTACCGGAGCCATTAAAGGACAATTGCTTTCTGTGGATTCTTCTTTACAAATTGTAGACATCACTCATACGCTTTTGCGCGACGAATATCCACATACGGCCTACATCTGTAACAATGCATTTACCTATTTCCCGGCTGGAACATTTCATATTCTTCTGATTGATTTGTTTGCCATTCCACCCAAACATTTCCTGATTGCAAATCATAATAACCAGTGCATTATTTGTCCTGATAATGGGATTCTTACCATGATAACCGGAACAAAACCTGAGAATGTTATCGCTGTAAAATTAAAATCGGAAAATGGCATTAATACTATTCAATACACTGCAGCCGTTGCAGCTACATTAGCCCAACTAACAGGCGGGAAAAAAGTGGAAGAAGTTGGCAAACCCATTACAGACATCACAGAAAAATATCCGTTGCGCTCTACTATCGGGACCGATTGGTTAGAAGGACAAATTATTTTTATAGACAATTTTGAAAACGTAGTTATAAACATTACAAAGCCTGAATTTGAAGAGCAGCGAAAAGGCAGAAATTTTCATATTTCGTTTATGCGCAACGAAATTATCAGTTCACTAAGTGAGCATTATGCTTCGGTTTCGCCGGGAGAAAAATTAGCGTGGTTTAATTCTGCCGGTTATCTCGAAATTTCTGTAAACAAAGGAAACATGGCAGGTTTATTTGGGCTGAGCCGTTTTTCTTCCGATTCTACGGTTCTTCCGCAACACAAATGGTTTTATCAAACCGTAAGAATTTATTTTGAATAATACATTCTTTATGTATGACACTTATTGTATTGTGTGATGATTGATTTATGTCACTAATTTCTGTAAATCTGGTTGAGCGTTTGTCGCGTGACTTATTTTCACTTTCGGAAAACAATTTCATCATTTCTCTCTCCTGCTATAAGAAATTCTATCTTTTCTTTTTATAGCGTGCAATAATATCGACAACCTGCGTTTTTTGTAAAATAGATGGATTGATTTCGATGAATTTTTTTAGCAATTTCGGTGCTTTTTCCATGGCTCTTTCTAATTGCAACATCGCTTCTTTCCATTTTCCCGCACCAATAAGAGCCGATGTATAATAAAACAAAAAAACCGGTTTGCCTTCTGTTGCTTTTAACGCTGCCAGACATTGTTCGCAGGCTTCTTCGTAAGCTTCTTTTTTATACAAACATTTAATCAGCGATTCCCAGCCGTTTACATTGCGCGGCCGCTGCCTGATAACCATACCAAAATAATGAATGGCTTCGCGATATTGCTGCAGGTTCATCCGGCATTCACCCATTGCTAAATTATATTCTGCAACATTTCTTTGAATACGCATCGCATGATCAAGCTGTTTAACGGCTTGCTCCCATTGCTGCTCGTTTATGTAAGTAAGTGCGATTTTATAATACAGCTTACTATCATCCGGATTCATGTGGCTCGCTTTACGATAATGAAATCGTGCCTGTGCGTAAATGTTAAGCCGGTGAAAACAATGACCAATCGCTTCATAAATCACTTCTTCAGGCCGGGTAAGTTCTACTACTTTCTGAAGCACTTCGATAGCTTCTTTGTACATGCGAAGACGAATGTATGCGTCGCCCATATTGCGGTAAGCATAATCGAATTTTTCGTCTATTGTAGTGGCATATTGATATGCATCAACCGCTTTTTCGTATAGCTTAATTCCCTGGTAAGCCGCTCCCAGATTAAACCAGGCAAGCTCACTGTAAGGATGCTCATTTATAATACGTTGGTGAAGCTTGATACTTTCTTCATTTCGTCCTGTAAAATCTGTCCAAAAGCAAATTTTATATAATGCTTCTTCATTCGTTAAATCCTCTTCTAATATCAGTTGCAGGCAATCGAATACCTTATCAAACTCTTCATAATCATCATACACATCAGCCAGTTCAAAAAGCAACTCGCGCCTGTCTTCGCCTTCAAAATAACCAAGTGCTTCTTCCAATACAATTACTGCTTTATCTTGTTGGTCGAGCGCTAAATAAGCATCCGTTTTTAAAATAGGTATATTGATATCGCTGGCATCAAAAACTTCGGCTCGTTCAAGAATGGTTAAAGCCTCATAATATTTTCGGGAAACAATGAGAAGATCAGCATATTTAATAAGCAGATGTGAAGAATAAGGAAAGTATTCAAGACCGGTTTCGGCTACTTCAAGCGCTTTTACAAAATCATCGTTTTCGTCGAAATAATCAATAATTCTCTCAAAAGCATCTTCCTCTAAAAACGAATAACTTTTACCGTTGCGCAGGTTGTTATATTGCCGTATAAGCTCTTCCATTTCTTCCCTGTCTTCGCGGAATGGTTGCTCTTTCATTTTTTTCGTTTATGAAAATTAAACATCAAACTTTAATCCACCAGCTTTTTACAAAAATTTATTTAATAACATTATAGAATAAATTGTTAATTAAACAATAATTTGTACCTTTGCAACATTATATAAATTATGAAACCTTTTCGATATTTCATTGCTATTCTTGCTACCATTTTGATTGCCCATACAGCTATGGCTGCTTTTACTACAAATAAAGATGACGCAAATAAAAATAAATATAGCTTAAAACATCTTAACAAACTGTCTAACAACTATTTGTCTTTCCAGTTAAAATACAGAACCGCCCAACCGTCCGGAAGTTATTTTTATAACCGAGAAGCCAATGGTTTAAGTATGAGTGCTCCCGTAAGTTCATATTTACAATCGCAAAAGACAACAACAACGTTTGTTTATCCATACAAATACACGGCAAAAGTTCCGAAATTTACAACGCCTTCCCGTCCGCAACAATAATTGATTTATCAGATAATCCGATAACCTGTAGTTGGTATTATAAATTTAGCAGCCGGAACCGGGTTAAAATTTATTCCTGTTGCCGTAAACTCAATATTTTTTCCTTCACTGGTTTGAGATTCATATTCTAACACCAATCCTGAGATGTCTTTAAACTGATATGGATTTTCAGTTGCTGAAGCCGTCATATCGGTTGTAAAATAAACAACAAAACTGTTTCCTTCTTTTGTTGTTATGATCGCTTTGCGACACGTATAATTCAGAATCTTTTTTGTTTCGTTTGTTACTTGTACCGAAGACGCATTCCATTGCTGGTTCTTTTCTTTCCATTGCGCTGCGTTAAATTGGGACATGTATTTATCGCCGCCAATTTCTTTTAATACAACCGCTTCTTCTGTTTTATTATCAAAAATGGTTGCCTGGTAAAAAGCCGTATTTTTTATCTCCGAACGTATTTTTCGACCTTTTATATAAAGCGTTTTTGTTGTTCCTTCATTCTTATCATTTCCTTTAATGGTAACAGAATAAGTAATGGTACATTCAGCTACAATCTTCGATACTTGCTGTTGCG
Organism: Ilyomonas sp.; assembly: GCA_965199845.1. Classification (GTDB taxonomy): domain Bacteria; phylum Bacteroidota; class Bacteroidia; order Chitinophagales; family Chitinophagaceae; genus Ilyomonas. The sequence goes on along the minus strand of CBDATZ010000005.1, from coordinate 160,757 downwards.
CCTGCACGTTGCAATAAACAAGCGTAGCAAGTGAAATAAGGAAAATAATTTTTAAATGATTTTTTATCATGATGTTTAATTTCTGATTTCGTTTTATAATTCTGCAACCAAATTTTTAAAGATGTTTGTTAGCTTCGGTTCTGCTTCTTTGGCGGCGGCTAATACTTCTTCGTGAGTAATCACATTATCATCATCACGAATACCCAAATCTGTAATTACACTGATAGCAAATACATTCATCGAGGCATGACGGGCAACAATCGTTTCCTGAACCGTACTCATACCAACCGCATCGCCGCCGACAGCTAAAATAAGTTTGTATTCTGCATGTGTTTCGAAAGTTGGGCCAGTTACAGCCACGTACACACCTTTTTTTAAATCATAATTGAATTTCTCCCCGATTTCGACCGCTTTTGTTATTAGGTTTTTACTGTATGGTTCGCTCATATCCGGAAAACGCGTTCCCAATTCATCTTCATTTTTACCGAGTAAAGGATTGGGTGTAAAGAAGCTAATATGATCTGTAATAATCATTAAATCGCCAACTGTAAAGGTTTTATTCACTGCGCCAGCCGCATTGGAAAGGAATAAATTCTGAGTTCCTAATAGCTTCAACATTCTTATGGGATAAGTTACCTGTTGCGGTGTATAACCTTCGTAAAAATGAAAACGGCCAGACATAACAACAACTTTTTTACCGGATAGTTCTCCAAAAATCAACTTACCACTATGACCAAAAACGGTGCTTACCGGAAAGTGCGGAATAGATGAATAATTGATTTCTTTTTCAATCTTCATTTCAGAAGTAAAATTGCCCAAACCACTTCCTAAAATAATAGCCACATCGGGCGTTTCTTTGTAATAATGTCGTATATAGTCAATTGTTTCCTTTAGTTTTTGAATTATTTCTGTCGCCATATCATCTGTGTGTTTATGTTTTAAACAATACAAATATAACAGTGAGTTGTGTAGGAGTTACGAAGCCATTTTGCAAATAAAAAAGTCCTGCGGGAAGAACAGGACTTGAGGAAGTATGGGATTTGTTTATATTAGTTCGTTGCAGCGTCGGCATTTAATTTTCCCCAGCCAAAATTTTTACTTTTGTTTGGATAAAGGCTTGCCGTGATAGTTAATTTGTTTACAACCTGTTCTCTCGTAAATGTTGGAAAACGACTCCATACCAAAGCAGCGATTCCCGCCGCGTCAGCAGTTGAAACAGAAGATCCGCCCACAGTTGTTGGCACATCGCCGCTAACGGCAGTACTTATCTGGTGATTGCCTGTCGCACTTTGTTCCATCACAATTACAAAATCGATTTGTTTTCCTTTGTGGCAATCTTCGCAGGCAGTTAAGGCAGATTTATCTTTCACACCTGTAACAGCTTCTACGTTTGGTAAACTGGCCGGAAAAATAACGCCAACAAAAGCAGATGACCAGCTAAACGATGTGCCGCCTGCACAAAACATCAGTTTCCCTTTTCCATACGCATAATTGATAGCATCTTTAATTTGTCCGTTACTTGTAATACGACCTAAACTCATACTAACAATTTTTACAGAGTTATCATCGCCTGCATATTTATAGGCATCGCTTACGCCTTTTACCTCTGCGCTTTGGTCTATGTAAACATCTTGCGCTGCCCTACAAATAATATAGTTGCAATTGTAAGCAATACCGCAACTGTTACCATCTGTACCTCTGGGTGCGGCTACAGCGCCGCTCATAGTTGTGCCATGTCCGCAGCCATCATCTGCTGAGGTTTGATTCGGCAGCGTAACTATCTTTTGAATGGTTCTTCCGCTCGACAAACCTTGATTAAAACCGCTTCCGAAATTATCCTGGTCGGGATCAACACCGGTATCAATCACCATCACTTTAATGCCGGCGCCGGTGCTTTTCGTCCATGCCTGGCTGATGTTATGATATGTATAATTCCAGGAAATTTTTGTATTGGGAGAAATGATTGTGTAATCCCGCCCGGCTACCAACGTATTATTACCATCGTAACCGCCGCAACCACTTCCATCGAAACCAACCTGGTTAGGTTGAGCCACTTTGTTATCTTCATAAGCTAACGGATCGTAACCCATCGGTTCAACATAGCGGATAAGGTTACTGGCGCGAAGCAGTTTTACAGTTTCTATATTTTTTATTTCAACATCAATAACAGGCAATGTATTTTCTTTCCATACTTCCAAATCTTCGGGCTTCAACGAAGGATTTAATTTTCGCTCGCTTTGCAGAATCAGGTTTAAAACTTGTTGTTTGGTTTCTTTCCAGCTTGCAGAATTTATATTGATAGAAGCCATTTTGTTATCAATATCATCTTCTGACAAAGATTTGTAACCAATACACATGATATGATCTGATTGCTGCTGAAGAGCACTCCAAACTATTTTCAGGCTGGCATTTTTCCATTCGAAAGAACCATTTTGTACAACTTCATTTTCAATGCTGGTATTGATTTCTTTGGCTGACATAAGTGTCTCTGTTCCGGCATCTGCAGGGGCATCGGTCTTATCTTTCAGGTTTTTGTCGCACGAAATAAAAGTACTTAGGGTGACCGAACATAGTAAGCAAAGGAGTTTTGATTTCATGTCAATTAACATAGTAACAAATATAAAAATTCCTTTATCAATCAAACATTAAAAAACTTTTTCATTTTTGTATTGTTATGGAAAGGATTTAATCATTTGTTTTCTGCATAAAATAGCTGACGCCGCTGGCTTGACGCATATCGATCAAACGAAAGTTAAACCGAATTACAGAAAAGTGATAACCCAATATTTGCAAAATTTTCAACCTTAATTATTAGATATTCAATTACTTTCCGTTACCTTCGCCGCCCGAAATTTAATTTTTAATCAAACAAAAACAGGGTAATGAACAATTACGAATTGATGGTGATTTTTACCCCTGTGCTTTCTGAAGACGAGTTTAAAAACGTTCAGAAAAAGTACACTGATTTCGTTACAGATAACGGTGGAACTATTGTGCACAGCAATCCCTGGGGTTTAAAATCGCTGGCGTATTCTATACAGAAAAAAACTACCGGTATTTATTGGGTAGTTGAGTATAGCGCGCCATCCAGCTTCAATGAGAAGTTAAAGATCCAGATTCTGCGTGATGAGCAGATTATGCGCTTTATGTACACAGCACTTGATAAGTATGCTGTTGAATACAACGCTAAGAAAAGAAATAATGTATCTCAACCCGAAAATGCGGAGGTAACGAATGGCTAAAGCAAATGAAATTAAGTACCTCACGGCTATTAAACAGGAAAAGCCAAAGAAGAAATTCAGCCGCTTTGAGAAGTACGGAATTAAATACATTGATTACAAAGACATCGAGTTTTTAAAGAAATTCATTAATGAACAAGGTAAAATTTTACCTCGCCGTTTAACCGGTAATTCTTTAAAATATCAGCGTAAAGTATCAGATGCAATTAAGAAAGCACGCCAGATGGCTTTGTTGCCTTTTGTAACTGATTTATTGAAATAACTTTTGTGTGAGAAGTAAAAAGTGAGATGATAAAATACTCACCTTTCGCTTCCACCTTCAAAACAAATCATCATGCAGGTAATATTAATTCAGGACGTAGATAATCTGGGCGGCGCCAACGAACTGGCAACTGTAAAAAACGGTTATGCCCGCAACTATCTTCTTCCCCATAAACTGGCAGTTGAAGCCAGCGGTTCTAACCTGAAACAGTTAGAAGAAAAACAAAAGGTAAAAGCAAAGAAAGAAGCGGCTATGCTGGCTGAAATCAACAAAGTGATTGCTGTGTTGAAAGAATCGCCTGTTAAAGTAACTGCTAAAACAGGAACCAGCGGTAAAATATTTGGCAGCATTACATCGTTACAAATAGCACGCGCCATTCGCGACCAGAAAGGTTACGAAATTGACCGCAAACGCATTCATATTACAGATGATGTTAAAGAACTTGGCACCTATAAAGCTTCTGTAGATTTTGGTAATGGCAACAATACCGAAATTGAGTTTGAAGTGACAGGTGAGTAAACTTGTTATACTACTTATATCAATTAGCCTGCATTAATCTTGATGCGGGCTTTTTCTTTTTTTATCCTGAGGGCATAAAATATATTGAGTTATTCAGAAGATTTTATCGGATTAATCAAGAAATTTAAAACCTTATATCATCTGCTAAATCAACTCAAATTTCCGTTCACTCTTTTATCTTTACAAACTTTTCAAATCTGAGATTACATGACGATTTCTTATAAATGGCTGAGCGATTATTTACCGGAAATCATAGAGCCAAATGAGCTTTCTCACATTCTCACTTCCATTGGTTTGGAAGTAGAAAGCGTAGAGCCTTACGAAACCGTAAAAGGAAATTTACAAGGTTTGGTTGTTGGTGAAGTTGTTACTTGTAAGCAACATCCGAATGCTGATAAGCTAAAGAAAACAACCGTAAATACGGGAACAGGCGAGCCTTTGCAAATTGTTTGCGGAGCGCCGAACGTAGCCGCCGGACAGAAAGTAATTGTCGCAACGATTGGCACAACCATTTACCCGACAACCGGCGAACCAATGACGATGAAAGCAGCGAAGATTCGCGGTGAAGTAAGCCAGGGAATGATTTGCGCCGAAGACGAAATCGGCATAGGAAACAGCCATGCCGGTATTATGATTTTGCCGAATGATGTTACTGTCGGAATGCCTGCCAATCAGTATTTCAAACCGTACAGCGATTTCATTTATGAAATTGGTTTAACCCCAAACCGTATGGATGCGATGAGCCATTTGGGTACAGCAAAAGATGTGTGTGCATATTTATCGCATCATCAAAACAAAAAAATAAAACCCAAGTTTCCTTATAAAGATGCCATTGTTACAGACAATAACAAATCTAACATTCATGTAACGGTTGAAAATACAGACGCTTGTCTTCGCTATTCGGGTGTTAGTATTTCTGATATAACAGTAACAACATCGCCGGATTGGCTGCAAAACAAACTAAAAGCCATTGGTTTGCGCCCGATTAATAATATTGTTGACATCACCAATTTCATTCTTCACGAAACCGGTCAGCCGCTTCACGCATTTGATGCAGACGCGATTACGGGCAATCATGTTGTTGTGAAAAATTTGCCGGAAGGCACAACATTTACAACACTTGATGGTAAAGAAAGGAAACTGCATAGTTATGATTTGATGATTTGTAATGAAACCGAAGGCATGTGTATTGCCGGCGTTTTTGGTGGCGCAGAAAGCGGTGTAAAAAACAATACGAAAAATATTTTTTTAGAAAGCGCTTGCTTTGCCTCAACCGGCATTCGCAAAACTTCGGTAGCGCATGGTTTGCGCACAGATGCAGCGACGCGATATGAAAAAGGAACGGATGTTTCCAATACAGTTTCCGTTTTAAAACGCGCGGCTTTACTAATAAAAGAGATTGCCGGCGGTGCCATTAGCAGCGAGATTATAGACATTTATCCAAAGCCGCAACCTCAAAAAAATGTAACGCTATCATATCGTTTTTTACAGAAATTAAGCGGTAAAAAGTATCCTGTTGAAAGTGTAAAAAACATACTTCTCAATCTTGGATTTTCTGTTATCAGCGAAACAACAGAACAACTTACCGTTGCCGTTCCATACAGCAAACCAGACATTGCTTTACCGGCTGATATTGTAGAAGAAATTGTTCGTATTGATGGCTTGGATAACATTGAAATTCCGGCAACCATTACACTGTCTCCTGCCCGGGAAACATTAGGTTTTAAGGAAGCTTTAAAAGAAAAAATATCACAACAGTTAGCTGGTCTTGGCTTCTATGAAATTGTAACCAATTCAATTACAAACAGCAAATTTTATTCAGAAGAAGTGTTATCGCAATCTGTAAAAATGATAAACAATCTAAGCGCAGATTTAGATGTGTTGCGACCTTCTATGTTAGAAACCGGGATGGAAGCGATTGTGTATAATACAAACCGTAAAAATGCAAATCTGCGCTTTTTTGAATGGGGCAAAACCTATCATAAAAAAGACATTGGAAATTATTATGAACAGGAACATTTGTGTCTTTACATAACCGGCGCAAATCATGAAGATTCGTGGGATGAAAAGCAAAAACCGCTGGATATTTTTTCGTTGAAAAGCTATGTACAAGCGGTTTTACATACATCTGCGTTGCAGAAAATATCATTCGAAAAAGCAGCTTCAGAAAAAGAAAGCCTGACTATATTTTCCGGTAAACATCAATTAGGAAATCTAAAGAAAATTGATGCAACCGAAGCGCTAGACAATTCGATATAAAACAAGCTGTTTATTTTGCCGATATTCATTTTGATTCGCTTCTGCATTTGGCTCAAAAAACAAAAATTCTGTACAGCGAAGTATCGCGTTTTCCAACTGTGCAGCGCGATTTAGCAATGGTGGTAAACAAATCGGTAAGCTATGCAGAAATTGAAGAAACCATCAACAAACAAAAATTATCAAGACTTGCCGACGTGCGTTTGTTTGATAAATTTGAAAGCGAAAAATTAGGTGGCGACAAAAAATCTTTAGCTATCAATTTCACTTTCAGCGATGACGAAAAGACTTTGACAGACAAAGAAATTGATAACATGATGAATCGTATTATGCAAAGTCTGCAAACAGACTTACACGCAGAAATCAGGAAATAAAAACAATCATTTTTTTGGCGCAAACCAATTTACAAACAAGCTTAGAAAATGTCCATCAAAAGCTAAAGCTCTTGCTGGACAAGCATTCTGCGCTGCAAAAAGAAAATATTAAACTTACATCAGAACGCAACAATCTGCAAAAGCAACTCGACGCAAAAGACGAGCAAATCAAACAATTGCAACAAGAATCTGATATTCTGAAATCCGGTATTCAGAATTGGCATCCCGCGCAGAAAAAAATCTTTGCCAGGCGTATTGATCAATACTTAAAAGAGATTGATAAATGTATTGCATTAATCAATGAATAAAGTAGCAGAATGGCAAATACAATTATGTTACCATCGCCGATAACTCCGGTTACACATCGTTGCGACGCTCCGTTCAGGTTTCTGTTATCAATTGAACCAATTGTAAAAAGACCGTAAGTAAACATGGAAGAACTAATTGCTATCAATATCCTTATCGCCGACAGGTCGTATCGTTTAAAAACACGCGTACAAGACGAAGAAACAATACGCAAAACAGCCCGGCTTATCAACGACAAAATCACAGAATTTAAAACCGCTTTTGGCGGCAAAGACATGCAGGATTATATATCAATGGTTTTGCTTTGGATAGCCACAGAAAGTTCTAAACCGGGCAATTATATCATTGCTGATACCGAAGCTGACCAAACTGTTGAACAAATCAATTTGTTATTAGATAAAGCCCTTTCAACAGAATAAAATTTTAGTTTGTTTTTGCATACTTAGTTTGCCGTAACTGCGTTCTAATAAAAAGCTGTATTCCGAATGAAAAAATGCGTAAGTATCTGCCTCTTGCTTGCGTTGTTTATTGCTACAACTTCATTTCATAATAAAAGCTCGTTTACATTTCCTAACTTTTCTATCGTTATAACCAAACACACGTACGAGTTAAGCGTGTACGATTCCAAAGGCTGGCTGGTTACGTACCCGGTTGTGTTTGGCAATAAAGATTTGCGTGATAAAATGGTAGAAGGCGACCGCGAAACACCGGAAGGAAATTTTAAAATTGCAAGTAAACGGTTTCACGAAAAGTGGTGCCGCATGTTAATGCTTGATTATCCAAACCAGGAAAGTGTTGTAAAATTTAATCAAAGAAAAGCACAGGGACTTATTCCTGCTAATGCCAGGATGGGCGGTGGCGTTGGTATTCACGGCACATGGCCGCACGAAGATTATGCAATTGATAAATACGATAACTGGACGCAAGGTTGCATAAGTATGAAGAACACAGATGTGATTGAGTTGTTCAGCATGATACCGGTTGGAACAACCGTAACTATCCGAAGGTAAAACTAAATAGAAATATCTTCGGCAATAACAGGCGAAAGCGCAACGCCCATTCCATTACAGATTATAACAGCCGTTACTCTTTCTGAAAGTTGTTTTATACAAGGTTGTTTATCTTCTGTAAAGCCCATAATTCCGCTCCACCTATATTCGATTTTATAAGATTTTCTTGGTAAAAGATGATTGGATAAAAAAGTTTCTAACGTGTCTTGAATAGCAGGCGTCAAATCAAATTGTATCGTTTTTTCATCTTCAAAAGCTGTATTGCGCGCGCCGCCAAGTAAAACTCTGTTTCCTATATTTCTGAAATAATAAAAGCCTTCATCAAAATGAAATGTGCCACGCATTTGTAAATCCTTTATTGGTGATGTTACGATGATTTGTCCGCGTGCCGGATTTGCCGTAATTCCAGGTAATAAATTTTGACTTAATGCATTAGTACAAATGAAAAGTTTAGATGCTTTTATCCTGATGTTTTGCTTTGTAAAAACGGATATCTCTTTATCATTTTCTTCCCATCTTTCTACTTCTATTCCATGCATAATTTGTCCGCCAAGCGAGCGAAATTTTTCCTGTAAAGCCATTACCAATTTCCCGCTGTGCAAACTACCTTCCAACTGATTTTCAATCAAAGCATCAAAACCTTGAAAGCCAAAAGCAGTAAGCTTTTCGTCTGTTCTGGTAAAAACATTTCCTTTACCCGTAATTTCTTGTAATCCTTTATTTAACCAGGATAATTTCTCCTGAATTTCTTCTACATTATTAATGTCCTTTCGCAAGCATTCATAACCGCCGCAGTTGCTGTAATCTATAACTTCATCACGAAAAATAGTTCTGATTTTCTCAATGCCTTTATAACGCATTTCGGTTAATTGCCACATGTGCTTTTCTCCCCAGAATTCTGCATCATGCAACAGTTCGGTCGGGCTGCCAAAACAGGCAAAACCAGCATTTCGCGTACTTGCGCCTGTTGGAATAATACCACTATCTAAAATAAGTAAATGAAGCGAAGGATTTTTTGATAATAACTCATACGCACACCACAAACCGGCAAGCCCGCCACCAATGATAATTACATCGCGACGAGCAAAAAAACTTTCCTGTTCCCAAATGGAAATATCCATGAGATAAAGTCATTCAAAAGTGACTATTTATGATATGATTTTTACTTATTACTTAACTAAACAAATATTCAATATCTTCCCTGGTGAGACTCTTCACAAATGTTGAATCGTCTGAAATTAAATCTGTTGCAAGTGCGCGTTTCTTTTCTTGTAACAAGAGAATTTTATCTTCTACTGTGTCTTTACAAATCATGCGATAAGCAAAAATATTTTTTGTCTGTCCAATACGATGTGTGCGGTCAATTGCCTGTTGCTCCACCGCCGGATTCCACCACGGATCTACAATATAAACATAGTCGGCTGCAGTGAGATTTAACCCAACGCCGCCCGCTTTTAGAGAGATTAAAAACACGCGACATTCATCGTCGTTTTGGAAACGGTTGATGGCTTTCTCGCGGTCAGGTGCAGAGGTACTTCCATCAAAATATTCAAAGGGAATTTCCAGTTCTTTCAGTTTTGCGCGAATCAATCCCAACATTCCTAAGAACTGCGAGAAAACAAGTGCTTTATGATTACCAATATTTTCGGTAATTTCTCTTGTCAGCTCTTCTAATTTTACAGACACATTCGGAAATTGTTCTTCATCTTTCATAATAGCCGGGCTATCGCAAATCTGGCGCAATTTCATTAAGCCCTGCAAGATAGAAAGCTGCGATTTCTGAATGCCTTGTTCTTCCACAACACCCAAAATTTTATCTCTGTAATCGTTGCGGTAAGCATCATAAATTTCCCGCTGTTCATCTCCCATTTCGCACATCAAAATCATCTCTTGTTTCGCAGGTAAATCTTTTGCAACCTGTTCTTTTGTACGACGCAAAATAAACGGATATAAGAGTTTGCGTAAGTGATCTTTCTGTTCGCGTTCGCCAAATTTATCTATCGGTACGGCAAACTCATTCTTAAAATTATCCATGCTGCCAAGCATACCCGGATTTAGAAAATTCATTTGTGCATAAATGTCAAACGTATTGTTCTGCAACGGTGTACCGCTCAGGCAAAGACGACTTTTTGTATTGAGCAAACAAACAGCTTTGGTTACTTTACTTGCCGGGTTTTTTATCGCCTGGCTTTCATCTAAAATGGTGTATTCGAGAGGAAGTTCAACAAACTGGCGTATATCGCTGCGCAAAGTTCCGTATGTTGTTATGATGATGTCTGCCTTTATTTTCAGCAGGCTGTCTTTTAAACGCAGGTTGCCATGATGAACATAATAACTTAATACCGGCGTAAACTTTTTTATTTCATTTTCCCAGTTAAACATCAACGTTGTCGGGCATACAACCAAGGCTTTTAAATGACCGTTTTTTTCTTTTAAATGATGTAAAAATGTAAGCGCCTGAAGCGTTTTACCCAAACCCATATCATCGGCTAAAATGCCGCCCCACTTTACATCATTCAAATAATTCAGCCATTGAAAACCCGACGTTTGATAAGGCCGAAGAATAGACTGTAAATGTTCCGGTGCTGGAATGGTTTCTATCGAGTAATGACTTTTTAGATTTTCATATTTGCTTTCGAGTTGAAAAACAAGCTCTTCCTGATCGCGCTGTTCATACAATTCTTCAATAACACCAAAATGATATTTGCTTAACCTGATATCATCTGTTTTGCCATCTCCGACACGGAATAACAACGAATATTTTTTTATCCATTCATCCGGTAAAATTCCAAGCGTTCCATCTTTTAACTGAACAAATTGCTGCTTGTTAACCAATGCTTTTTTTACATCTTCAACCGTTACTCTCTGGTCGCCAAAATGAATATCAATTTTTGCATCAAACCAATCGGTATGGCTGCTGATATAAATTTTGGTAGAAGGTTTTGCGGTATTAAAACGGAAGTTTTTTAAAGCTTCAAAACCATATACCGGCGTATTCATCTCGCGCACCGCATCAATAAATAAAAAGAACCAGTTATTCTTTAAAACTTCTGTTCCTTTTAAGGCAAGTGCATTGCTGTTTTCGGCGGGAATAATGAAGTTGGAATGAAGATTTCTTAATTTGTCTGTAAAGGCATTTTCAATAGACAGGTTACGATGAATCAGGAGCAGTTTATTTGCCTGCGGCAACAAAATGTTATCCTTGTCGGTTGGCTTTACCTGGTAACCATGATAAATAAACACAGGCTGAAAAAGCAGGTAATCGCCTTTCTCTTTCAGGAAGATTTTTATCTCTGGTTTTACATCGCGTACTTCTTCTTTTTGTATGTTATTAAAGTGAACATGATATTCTTTTGTAAGCGGCACAATAAAGTCTTGCAGCTTCTGATTCCATTCGTTTTCATGAATAACCATTTTGCCGGAAGGCAGAAATTTTTCTACCAGCAAAACGTCTTCCGGCTTCTGCCAGATATAGAATTGATCTTCTTGCTGAAACAACAACGAAGACGACAATACATTGTCTTTTATATTACTTACACCAATTGGTGTTCTTACGTTACAAGCCACTTCGTATTCGCCATTAGAAAAACTAATAGTCAGCTCCGGAACGATGAAATTAATTGAACAATTGGCTTCCTGAAAATTAGAAGATGTAAACGATTTTTGCCGTGGCAAAAAGAACGTAAAATTGCTTTCGGCAACATCAGAAAACAACTTCTTAAATTTGGGATGAAGATATTCTATGATGAGCTGTCTTGTCTCTTCAGGAAGTTCATCATCGTGCGGCTGAACAATGTTTTCCCAGATTCCGCTGAACGGCGAATTGCGGTTGAGATAACGGCTCACTTCTGCACTCATTAACTTACGGACATTCTGCAATAAAGACTTATCATCTTCGTCAAAAATCTCTGTATTTACAAAACGCGCAATGTCTATTTTTTCAATCTTACCGGCAAAACCAGAGTTGTCTTCTTTTGGTTCACCTTGTACAACATCAAGCTGTACATAAGGATATTGGTGATGATTATAACTGATAACAATGCCGAGTTTTACACGATGTTTTACAGGCACTTCTTCGTCCTGCACGCTGGCTGTTTGAAGCACAGGTGTTTCAACAGGTGCCGCCACTTGCGCAACCCGTTTTATACTTGGGTCGAGTACACGCAGAAAAGGTTTGCCATCTTTATAAGCAAATTCGAACTTGTTCTTTATATCGTCTTCAAGCGAATAACCGTATAATGAAAGAAGTTTGTTTTTTTCTTTATCCCAATTACGAATGCTGTCAAAATAATTAACGCCAAACGCTTTGTACAAATGAAGCAAAACAATGGTTTTATGAACGCAAAGCGGATGTTTACTTTCTGTATTGCAATGGCAGCTGGTATCCAGGTTGCGTTCTTCGTTTTTTTGAATCACAACGTTAAAAACATCATTGTCAAAACGCACATCAGCCAATACACGCTCATCTTTGGCTTCTTTAATAATAGGTTTTGATTTGCTTAAAAAGCTTTCTGCTTCTGCATAACTTTCAAGAGATGACAAGAGTTTGATAACCCGCACATCCAACTGCTTCATCTTAATTACAGTATGCCGCTGGTTATAAGCAATGTCTTTTTCGCCAAGTAAATTTTTATCTAACGAATCCTGAAGCTGGAATAAAGCAGCCGCTTCATGCCTGCAGATTTCTCCTAAATTGTACGGACAACCGCAACGGATAGAAAGATTCCTTTCGTCTTTAAATTTGTTGATGTGAACTTTGTAATACGTATTATAACTATCGTCTTTTACACGAAACACAACGGTGCCAAGAAGGTCATCAAAATCTACCAGTTCTACGTTTCCTAAAGAGTAAATTTTCTTTCCCCGCCTGATCACTTCATCAGTGCCGTTGTTATAAATATGTTTGGTGAGATAAGGTAATGCCACAAGTGTTTTTTAACGTCAATTTTCCTGTTATGAACGGCTTCGTTTACACAAAGCCAACAGCAAAAATAACTGAAATATAGAGAGCATGGAAAACATAAGAGAGCCAAACAAACAAAATGTTTGTTAACACTAAAACGATAATGGTATAATAATTTAGAAGTTCTGTAAAATTCTTTTATAATACATCCAGAACCTTCTTTTTCAAAGAAGGCAAGCGAAAACCTGTTGTAATAGAAAGGCGCAACCTGTTGTCTGCAAGGATGGTTGACGCGAAAAAATTGGTCGTATTTATGGTTTCGGTACTTATGTAAGTGTATATATTATCTGTACTGTAACCCGCAGCCAGCGCGGTTCTGAAGAAAGCCGCTGCTTTTAATTTCTTTTCAATTCCAAACTGGTATAAACCACCAAGCCCGGCTTCTGCACGCGGACTAATAATCCAGCGGCTTTTATTTATAACAAAATTATATCCATAGCCAACCGAAGCAATTACAGATAACCAGCGTGGATTGCCGTTAATAAACTGTTGCACACTATCACTTGACTGTTCGGGACCACTTTGCAAACCAAGCGCATAAAAATACGGTCGGATGTGATATATAAAGGAACCACAGCTTCGCAATTGTTTTTGACCTAAATACTGAGCTGCTTTGTACGAATAATGACCTGCATTTGCTACATAAAAAATATCAGCATTGATACTTGTATAACGAACGCCATCAACAGGTGTATATGTGTTTTTATAAGTCTGCGATAACAAGCCTTTATAAATATCAGAAGCGCCCGAAATTCCCCAGCCATGAAAATAACTGTTGAAATGAAAACGGTACGATTTAAAACCCTTTACCGCATTATCGCGGCTGGTAAACGGAACATTAATTCCGTAACCCAAACTCAGCCATTTATAATTGAGATAAATACCGGAAAACAAACCATTATTTGAGAAAAAATTGACCGCATTTGTTGTGTTTCCTACCGTATAAAAATGAAGTCTTGTACTGTTATATGAGTTGACAATTTCAGTGTTGTTTCGCTTTGCATAATTGGCTATATATAATGTGTCTTCAGCCTAGCAAAAAGCAGATTTGTGTATTAAAAAACAAACAAGAAAAAGTAAAATAAGTTTGTTCGTATTCATATAAGCGACCGCTTATATTCTTTGTAAAATATTAGCCACCAAACCGCCAATCTGATTATCATAATGATGATCGCCGTTTACTTTCAGAATGGTTACCATTTTATTATTGATTTGCTTGTCAGGCGTGCTGGTTTCGTCATTACCAAAAATAATAAGCACAGGTTTATTGAGTTTGTTAATTTCTGCCGGCACACTACTGCCACCGGAGCCATAAAAAAGATGAACTGTAAAGTCTGTTGTGTTTGATGGCGATAACAAAACAGTATGTTTTATCTTGTTTATAAGAGCCGCAGAAATGCGCGTTTGTATAAAAGGCAACACATCGGCACCAAGCGAATAACCAACTAAAATAACATCGTTACGTTTCCAGAGCATGAGGTAGCGGGAAAGTAAATCGGTAATATCTTTTGCTGCATTTTCCGGTGTTTGGGTTTTCCAGAAATACGACTTGGCATTCAGCGCAATAACCGGATAACCTTTGCTATTCCATTGTTGTACAAAAGAAGTAGAAAAACTATTAAAACCGCCGTCCCCACTGATGTACAGTACAATCGGCTTGCTCATATCAGCACTTCCGAATGTATCAACAGGCAGGTCTTTTTCAGCCATAGCAATCGTTTGTAAAAACAGGAAGAAGGTTACAAATAAGAGTTTATTTATCATAAGGTTTCATAGCTTTATTTAAGGCTGATGGCAGTTGAATCAAATCAAAATCGGTATCGTAAACAAGATATTTATTCAGCCATTGCGATGCATATTTTTCTTTAAAAGAACGTAATCCCTGATAATGGCGAAAGCGTCTTATTTTTTCGTACGCATACTTCATTACTTTTTCTACGGTTGTATCGGCTTGTTCTAAACCCGACATCGGCGCCAAACCCAGATTTAAGTATGTATCGCCTTTTTCTTTGGCATATTTTATCAATTCAATAATCAAAGCATCCATACAACCGCCGGGCGCATCTGCGGTTTTACGTATCAAATCATACGTGCATTCGCCCGGTGCATAATCGGGTATGATGTTTAAAAAAGCAACAGGTTTATTTTCGCTGTCGAATGTTGCAATAATATCTTGTTGTTGTAATAGCGGTTCATCAAATTTTCCCTGCGAAAAAACCAATTCTTCCCGCTCGTACTCACGTAGCCATTCATCTGAAATTTGCTTTAACGATTGTATAAAATCAGTGTTATGCGGCGCCTTATAAACGGATGTTACGAAGCCTTTTTTTTGCAAACTATTCAAACTATTTCGCAGTGATTTTTTATCGCGGCCAGCCAAATCAAATTCAGTTACGTTTGCAATGGCTTCCTGCCCGATCAGCAAATGTTTTTTCTTCAACAAATTAAATTCAGAAAGTGTTGTTTCGTCAACACGATAATACGCTGTTTTCACACCAATACGATTACAGTATTCCGAAAACTCTTGCACAATAGCCAGTTTGTTGTCCGGTGCGCAAACCGGCAATTCCAATACAATCGCGTAGCCACGTTCAATACGATAAGAAATAAAAGCGTCTTTTTTCTTTGAAAAATAAAACTGTTTATCATCTGCAATCTTAAAAAAATCAACAGATGAATTTCCATATTTTTGAAGCAATTGTATGGCTTTTGCCTGCTCTTTATTTAGCAACGAATTACTTACATAAGGCTTTACAAAAGCATATAGTAAAAAAATCCAGGCGCCGCAGGAAAATACGTACATCGAAATCAGAAATTCATTGCCATAAGGCGTTACAGGCGTTAGGTTTGTTTTCTGTAACAAAAAAATCAGCATTGTATTTTCTATCGATTGATACCTGTTGAAATCAATATTAAAATGCCTTTTTTCTAAAAAATAAAATCCAATAAAACCATAAACAATCAGCGCAGCAAAAACAAAAACAGCCGTTATTGTCGCCCTGTTTATCAGGCGTGGATTGGTTCGCGCCGTGTATTGTTTCCTGGTAAATAAAAGAGATAATAAAACCAATAAAGCCAGCGATGCTTCTTCCCAATCGAGACCTTTAAATATATGTCCGCCAAGCGATAATAAAGTACACACAACAGCCAACCACCACGCATTGCGCAAACCGCGAACTAAATAAGCCGCTGATACAAGTAAAGCAACGCCAACATAAATCACAAGCGTATTGGTAGCATGTATGGTGTTGGCAGGAAGGAACTGGTGCAACAGCCGCATTCTGTCTGCTAACGGCGGCGTTAAAACAGAAAGTATATTGATGATGCCTAACAGGAAAATAAAGAACGCCGGGAATAAACGGAGAAATAAATTTTTGCCTTTTACTAAGAAAGAAAATAAGCCGCATAAAAGCGGAAGCCAGAACTCGAACGTGCGATAAACAAGTGTTATAGCCAATGCTTCCACAGCGCTGTAACCAAAAGTTCCTAAGATATAAGCGACAGATAATTCGACCGCGCCAACGCCTTTTAAAAATGGAGATGCAACTGTAAGCAAAACAGAAATAACATAAGCCAAACCAGCCGCCTGTAAAGACGGATGCGCATGAACCGCCAGCATGGAAATGTACAAGTGCGCGATGCCGCAAAGCTCAACACCAATAGAACTGAAGATGGCGAGCAAATAACTTCCTACTTTAACGTCGGCGCCTGCAATTTCTTTTACGCGTGTTGCTGATTTCGGATATTTTTTCTGTAGCCAGCGAAACACTTGCTTTTCTTTTCGCACAGCATACATCAGGTATAAAAGAGCAAAAATAAAAGCTGCCAAAAGTATCAATCCGGTTGTTGTCTGGCTGGTATCTTTTTTAGTTGTACCAAACGAAGAAACCACAACTACGATGCTGATGATAAAAGTGGACAAAACGCCTGCAAAACCAAACAAAGCAGAAGCCTGGTAAATCTGCAGTTTATCTTTTATTGTCCGCTTTACATTTTTAGGAACATAAGCCAGCGCGCTAACGCCGCCGCCGGGAAGAAAGACAGATAAGAAGCTTCGTTTTAAGAAAAGTTCGATGCTTAATTTCAGTGATAGCTTTTGTCCAATTGCACCAAAACTATTTACATACATCCCTGATTGAAAAAGAATATAAATAAACGTAATGATGGCGGCAACTAAAAGCCAGCCTTTATCTGCCTGGTGCAAATATGGTATGATGGTGCTTACTTCGTGCCGTTGCTGATGGAAGAAATAAATACCAATCAGCAGGAACAGAACAGCCAGTATCTCGCGCCAGTAAAAATGTTTTGGCAGTGAAATCTTTTTCTTTAAAATCGTGAATTCCATTATGGTTAATTAAGAAGACGGGTAAAACCTTTACTTGTAAAAAACTGCAAAGGAATAAAACTTATAATTACGATGGTTGTTTAATAGTAGCAACCAGAAAAAAGATCGCAAGTCCCAGCAGCGAAATTATGCCGAACGACCATTGCAAACCCGCAGCCTGCGCAATAAAGCCAACCGATGGCGGCACCGCAAGAAATCCAAAATAACCAATGGTTGATACAGAAGCTATCGCGGCACCACTACTGGTTTTGGTAGATTTTCCCGTTAAGCTGAACACCAAAGGAATAATACACGATACGCCAAAACCTGTCATCACAAAACCAAGCATGGCTGTCGCATTATAAGGCAGCAAAACAGCCAGTAATAAACCCGCACCAATCAACAAACCACTGTATTTTAAAATCGGAATAATACCCACTTTATTTACCACTTTATCGCCCGCAAGACGCCCGGTTGTCATGGCAATCATATATATAACAAAAGCGGCTGTGGCTGTGCCTTTGGCAGCGCCGATCACTTTTTGAAAATAAATTCCGCTCCAGTCGTACATCACATTTTCGCAAGCCATAGAAGCAAAAGCAATCAGTGAAAATTTCAGCAAATGCCTGTCGGGCAACGAGAACAGCGGTTTGCGCGGCTGCGCTTCGTGTCGTTGATAATACAAATAAGGATAACAGATGAATGATAAAAAAAGAAGCACAACACTGACCGATAAAAAATGATAATGTATTGATAAGTTCGTTGAAACAATAAGCACCGTAAACAAATAACCAACCGCAGCGCCGGCAAAACCTGCCATGCTCCAAATGCCATGAAATGAAGTAATGATAGATGTATTGTACAATCGCTGTATTTCAACGGCTTGTGCATTCATAGACAAGTTTAAAAGATTACGCGAAGAACCAAACAAAAAAAGAATGATTGCCAATTGCCAGATTTGCGTTGTAAAAGCAAGTAAGCCCAATACAATATTGTAAAAGATAGCGCCAAAAAGTGTGATGCTTTTGCTGCTGTATTTACTTAATAATTTACCTGTAACCGGAACTGTAACCAAGACACCGATCGGTGATGCTAATAATAATTTACCCAAATCAGCATCACTCAAATGCAACTGCTGCTGAATGGCCGGAATGCGTGACGCCCAGGTAGAATAACCAAAACCGGAAATGAAAAAAAAGAGAGTTGTTGCAATGCGATATGTGCGTGGAGACCTCGTGCTGGTTAGCAGATTCATCGTGCGAAATTATTATGACCATCTTATAATTAACTATAAAGATTTATGTTATTTCTCAACATCTTTTTCTTTACAATTTAGCAAACCTTTGAATGCTTTCCGTTAGCATTTGGTATATCTGTTTAATATGAGGATGCGTTTGCAATACTTCTAGATGACGATGAATTGTATGTTCATCATGCCGTATTGCTGGGCCGGTTTGCAATTGCGCTGCCGGAAAAAAATCAAGCCTGTTGGCTGTTTCTTTTATCAAAGGCAAAAGATTTTCAAAACTGATATGTTCATCTTCACAATACGATTGCGTGAGCGCATATAAGTGATTGGTAAAATTAGAACAAAGCACAGCAGCAATATGCAGTTTCAATCTTTCTTCATCACTTGCAAACGCTACTTTATTTCCTGTCGATGAAGCCAATTCATTTATGATAGTAAGATTCTTTTCTGTATTGGCGTCTACAAAAAAAGGAATGTCCGGCAATTGCTTCATTTCTTTGCGGAGGCTTTGTAAAGGATATAAAACACCATAATTTTTAAACCGGTTTAATATTGTTTTAGAAGTAGTGCCGCTGGTATGAACAACAAGCATTTTCGTTGATTCTAACTGGTTAGCAATTTGGCTGATAGCACTATCAGATACGGCGAGAATACATATATCAGCTGTGCAGCCGGCAAGCAAAAAATTTGTCTTACTTTCGGCTCCGGTTAATTGGGAAATGTAATTCAAACCAACCGGATTTCTGCCGTGTACTTCAACAATAAAATGCCCGGCGGCAACTAACAACTGACTAAGCACTACAGCCACATTTCCGGTTCCCATCATTATCACTTTCATAGTAACTGATTAAGTAGTGAAAATAAAGCAAACCTTACTTACTTTATATAACAAAGAGCGATTACGTCTTATAGGTCTTGTTTCTACGCGCAAAGCCGCGGTAAAAGCCTGGCGGTTAATGTGCACGCCTTTTAATGGTAAGAACATTGCGAAAACCCCGCAACTTTTTGACGCTGCTTTACCTATTGATTTTTATTTGAAAAAATTAAAAGTAAAAGGATTTCATTTTAAGCCTGATGAAGAAAAAAGCAATGGTAAAAAAATTTTGATTTGTCATGGATTTGACAGCAGCAGTTATCGTTTTGCCAAGTATGTTCCTTCATTTCTAAACGCTGGTTTCCAGGTATTTGCATTCGATGCACCGGGACATGGTTTTAGTGATGGCAAAACAGTAAATGCTTTTGTTTATAGAAATATCATTTTAGAAATTGAAGCGTTATTTGGTCCTTTTGATGGAATTATGGCGCATTCATTAGGCGCTTTAGCCGCATCGCTTGCGGTAGAAGAAATGAAGAATCCGGATAAAAAACTGGTTCTCATTGCGCCGGCAACGGAAGTAAAAACCATCTTTCAGAATTTCTTCAAAACCGTTCCGTTAACAAAGAAAACAAAAAAAGCTTTTGACGATTTGGTGTATGAAAAAAGCGGGCATCAAACGGAATGGTTTTCGGTGGCGCGGGCGGTTCAAAATATACCTTCTTCTATTCTATGGATACACGATACAGACGATAAAATGTGTCCTTATGAAGATACGTTACCAATCAGGCAAAAGCTATTGCCAAATCTGCAATTTATTACAACAGAAGGTTTAGGTCATACACGTATTTATATCAGCCGCGACGTTCATAATACGATTGTCAATTTCTTTATCGGAAACGATTGAAGAAAGCAATACAATGAATACATTTTATGTAAAGAGTAACCCGTTGGCGGAGTTAATTAGCCAGCGCATGTTTAACTCTGCTTACTGGTTGATTGTAAATAAATTTGTTTAAGAACTGTAAAATGGTGAGCGCCGTCACCTTAGCAAGTATCCTGGACCTGAAGCCTGTAAAGGACTTGGCGTAATTGCGCTGTATCATAAACTGGTCACACAATTGAGAAAAAACTGTTTCTATTCGCTTCCTTACTTTTTTCAAGATCCACATGACAGGTTTTTGTCCCCCTTGATTGGCTCTTAAAGGCACTTCCAACTGAATGCCTGCCGCCTCAAATAAATTTATCTGATGCTCTCTTCCAATATATCCTTTATCACCCGTTAGGATGCAATTGCTGAACAACTCTTTTACGTCATGCAAGTAATGTACATCATGCACACTTGCCTTAGTTAAATCCAATGATTGTATAACACCTGCCGCTGAACAAACGCTGTGCAATTTATAGCCGTAGAAATATTTTTTCTGTGATGCACAGTAGCCCTTGTCCGGGCGGTGGCACAGGGATTCTTTACCCATTTTATTTCTTTGTTCTCTTGATAATTTACAAATTTCAAGTGGCATGGAATCAATTGCAAATACATCTGATAGTCTGTTAAGCCGCTCTGATAGCAGGTTTCGCACATCTTCCGTTTTTTCAAACAACAGTTTTCTCCGGTCATTATATTGTCTGCGGCTAATCAAATTTTCAAACTCGTTCGCATATTCTTTGTTCAATTTGGAAAACAAATAATTCTCACTGTCAATGCTTAAACATTCTGCTGTAAGGCTTAATGCGATCACTTCAATATCAGAAAATTTTGGCACGGTGCCACGCCGTAAATAATTGCCCTTCTCATTTATTTCATCACTTAAAATATCTTTTATCACCACAATAATTTTATCGAAATTTGTTTTGATGTTGTGCATGTTGCATTCGTAAGTTTAGTCACTCATGTAGACAACTGCACAGCATTTATTGTTGCTGACTATTCAAATTAACTCCGCCAACAGGTTAAAGAGTATTTGTATTTCAATCGAATATGATTGGAATTGAAGAGATGTTTTTTATTAATTTATTCGATAAGCAGGTATAAATAAAACCACAAAGACGGCAAGATAAAAAACCTGAAAGCATTTTATTGTGCTTCGAAAATCTTCTCTAATCGTCTTTGTGGTTCAAATCAAACAAATATCAAAATACACACTTCTATTACCAGCCTCTGCCATCATGAGGTCTGTGATCATCATTATAATTACGACGATCATTATAAGCAACATCCGGCTGCATATGTCTGTAATTTCTAAACTGCATTACGTGACGATAATTATCGTTCCATACATCAAAGCCGTAGTGATTCACAACAAATCGTGGCTCTCTTCTGTCAAGCCTCATACGGCGTGGCAAATGGTCTGAAACCAACCATGCATTCCGGTAGTTATAAATGTATTGGTTGGTAGCACAACTGAAATACACGTTACTTTGCGGATAGTAATAAAAGGCTTGTGGGACATTGCTTCTGTAATGATCGTTAGAACCATAACGACCATACTGTGCAGATGCATTTGCACTGATAAAAACTGTGGCTGTAATAACAGCGATAAAGTAAAAAACTAGTTTCATAAATAATATGTTTTATTACTTATCTTGACATACTAACAAGTGTTTGGTAAAAAGCTGTATCAGGCTTTAACATTTTTACAATTCATTTTCATTGCTTTAATATTGCATTAACTTTTCCTCGTTAAACTAAATAAAAAAGGATTTCTGTTCATAAGATTTTATACATTTTATTATCGTAAAACATACTTGCAACAAGCATTGAAGTAAGCCCGCAAAATCAATGAATCTTTACATGAATAATAAGCTGTAATGCAATAGCAAAAAGAAGTATAAAGTTTACAAACACACATCTGGCACAGGGTTTATATAGTATATTTAAGGGAAAACAAAACAGAGAACAAATATTGAATGGCAAAGAATTTATTAATAGTAGAATCGCCGGCAAAAGCAAAAACCATAGAAAAAATTCTGGGAGATGATTTCGAGGTAAAAAGCTGTTATGGTCATATTCGTGATCTTGAAAAAGATGATATGGGCATTGACATCAAACACAATTATAAACCTCGTTATATTGTACCTGAAGACAAACAAAAAGTGGTAAAAGAACTGAAACAATCTGCAAAAAAATCTGGTGAAGTCTGGCTCGCAACGGATGAGGATCGCGAAGGTGAAGCCATTAGCTGGCATTTGTGTGAAGTGCTTGGGTTAGACCCTGCGGTTACCAAGCGTATTGTGTTTCATGAAATTACAAAACCAGCTATTAAAAAGGCTGTTGCGCAACCGCGCTTGCTTGATATGAACCTGGTTAATGCGCAGCAGGCAAGACGTGTTTTGGATAGAATTGTTGGCTTTGAATTGAGTCCTGTTTTGTGGCGCAAAATCAGTATGCGCAACTCGTTAAGTGCCGGTCGTGTACAAAGTGTTGCAGTTCGTTTAATAGCAGAACGCGAACGTGAAATCAATGCTTTTAAACCTGTAAGCAGCTTTAAAATTGAAGCCTTTTTTTCAGCACCGGATGCCAATGGAAAAACAGTAAATTTTAAGGCAGAAGGAGCCAGACAAAATAATTCAGAGAACGCTGAAAAATTCTTGCAAAGCTGTGCTGGCGCTGTTTACACAGTGAAAGATGTTCAGGTAAAGCCAACGAAAAAATCGCCGGCTCCGCCATTTACAACATCAACATTGCAACAGGAAGCCAGCCGTAAATTGGGTTATGGTGTTAGCAAAACTATGTTGATTGCACAAAAGCTATACGAGAACGGTCATATCAGTTATATGCGTACCGATAGTGTAAGTTTGAGCGATACCGCTATGCAGGATATTGAAGGCAGAATTAATAGCCAATATGGTAACAATTATTTGCAGCACCGCAAGTATAAAAATAAGAACGAAAATGCACAGGAAGCGCATGAAGCTATACGCCCGACTTACATGAACAATACAACTGTGAACGATGCCGATACAAAGCGTTTATACGAGTTGATTTGGAAACGCACAATGGCTTCGCAAATGGCAGACGCACAATTAGAAAGAACCATTGCAAAAATTAATATTTCCACCAATAACGCAGAGCTGACAGCGGAAGGCGAAGTGTTGAAATTTGATGGTTTCCTGAAAGTATATTTTGAAGGCAGAGATGATGAAGACGAGAATGATGAGGAAACGGAAGAAGGCACATTGCCGCCTTTGCAAAAGGGAGCTAAACTTTCTTTTAAAGAGATGAAAGCCGTTGAGCGTTTCACACGTGCGGCGCCTCGTTATACGGAAGCTTCTTTAGTTAAAAAACTGGAAGAATTAGGTATCGGGCGACCATCTACCTACGCGCCAACTATCTCTACTATTTTAAAAAGAGGTTATGTTGAAAAGCGTGATAAGGAAGGTTTAAAAAGAGATTTTCGCGTGTTGGTATTGAAGAACAACCAGCTGTATAAAACAGTTGAAAACGAAAATACGGGTGCTGAAAAATCAAAATTATTCCCAACCGATTTAGGCTTGGTAGTAACAGATTTTTTAAACCAGTATTTTGACGATATTATGGATTACGGCTTTACCGCCAAAATAGAAAGTGAGTTTGATGAAATTGCTAATGGTAAAGAGAAGTGGACAAAGATGGTTGATGATTTTTACCAGCCCTTTAAAATTGATATTGCCAATACATTAGAAACTGCGCAACGTGTAAAAGGGGAACGTGAATTGGGGGTTGATCCGGACAGCGGAAAGAAGGTTGTGGCACGTATGGGACGTTACGGTCCGATGGTGCAGATTGGTGATGTAAATGAAGAAGAAAAGCCTCGTTTTGCCAAGCTGAAATCATCTCAAAGCATTGAAACCATTACGTTTGAAGATGCGATGGAATTGTTTCGTTTACCGCGTCATTTGGGTTTGTTTGAAGGTAGTGAAGTGTTGGTGAGTATTGGTCGTTTCGGTCCTTACATTGCGCACGATAAAAAGTTTTATTCGCTTAACAAAGAACAGGATCCATATAGTCTTTCTCTTGAAGAAGCTGCGCCGATTATAGAAGAGAAACGTAAAGCGAAAGATGAACGCACAATCAAAGTATTTGAGAAAGAAAAAATTCAGGTTTTAAACGGACCTTACGGACCTTATATCAAACAAAGTCTGCGTAATTATAAACTTACCAAAGAACAGCAAGACAGAGCCGCTTCGCTGACAATAGAAGAAGTTAAAGCAATCATTGAAAATCTAAAGGCAAATCCACCAAAGAAAGCAGCAAAGAAGAGCAATAAAAAAAGCGCGTAAGTTTCGTTACAGGCTTTGATTTTGACAAACAAGATAGCAGCCTTTATGCTCGAAAACCGAAGCATATTTACACGATAATAAATTGATGTTTGTGAAGAGATTTATCATGTTGTTGAAATAACAGTACATAATATTTCTTAGAAAAAGAGTAACAAGTTCATGAATGATTCTTCTCGTGAACCTTTATATTCTTTCTGTCTTACTGCTTCACAAATAGCATTCGCTTATATGTTCAGTTGATAACAAAGAGTTACAAGAGTGATTGTTTTTTCCCTTTATGTAAAAGAGAAAAAACCAAATCAATGATTGCAATGATATGCAACCGGAATATCAGTTGATCTTAATATAGAAAAAATCTTCTTTTATACACGATTATATTATTCACAGAATTGCATAACTTTCTTGCAGAATAATAAAAAATAGAACTTTGTTTGTATGCGAAACCTAATGCAGGAAACTAAAGAAATAACAGCACTGTTTACATTGTTAGACGATCCCGATGAGGAAGTGTTTTCGACCGTGTCTGAACGCATTACAGATTACGGAACGAACATCATTCCGAACCTGGAATCGTTGTGGGAGAATACGCTTCGCGAAGAAGTGCAGGAACGCATAGAAATGCTGATTCACAAACTGCATTATAAAGACCTGACTTACGATTTGCAACAATGGAACAGCAGCGCTTATAACGATCTTTTGTTTGGCACTTTGCTCGTAGCAAAATTTCAGTATCCCGATTTGCAAACCACGCCGGTTTTACAGGAAATTGAAAAGATAAGACGGAATATCTGGCTTGAACTGAACAGCTTTCTTACACCGCTCGAACAGGCGAATGTATTAACCAGCATCGTTTACAATTATTATAGCTTAAAAGGTGTTGAAATTTCATACAACAATCCTGATGAATTCCTGCTGCATAAAGTGCTGCAAAGCAAGCGTGGCAACGCTTTATCAAATGGTTTGTTGTATTTGGTGCTCGCAGCTTTACTTGATATTCCTGTAAAAGCCATCAACGTTCCCAAGCATTTTGTGCTGGCTTTTTTTAAGCCTGATTTTGACGCGACTTTACATAAAAGCAATCCGCAAAAGCACATTCTTTTTTATGTAGATGCAACTTCCGGACAAGTCTTTTCGCATAAAGAAATTGAGTTGTATTTCAAACGTATTTCCGTACCACCAACACCATTTTATTTTCGTCCTCTTTCAAACAAACGTATTATTCAATTGTTGATTGAAGAACTTGCGAAATGTTTTACTGATGCGCACCTCGCATATAAGCGCGATGAGTTGTTGAAACTGGCAGCATTATTGGATTAGCAGAGCAAATTTTAAATATACTTTTATGATAGCAAATATCGGAATGACTGAAGAGCAAAAAGCTTCTTCAGCACAGATACTGCAACGCATGTTGGCAAACCAATACGTATTGTATACAAAAACAAGAAATTATCACTGGAATGTAGAAGGTCCGGATTTTTTGCAGATGCACGAATTTTATGAAAGACTTTATACCGAACTTGAAGAAGGTTTTGATGAAGTGGCAGAACGTATTCGCCAGCTTGGACATTATTCAGAAGGCAGATTGGCTGACTTTCTAAAAACAACAGATCTGTTAGAAGGCGATTATCCAAATCACAGACCGGAACAAATTACAAACCTGTTGAACGATCATGAAACAATCATTCGTTTATTGAGAAACGATGTTGATAAATTAACTGATAATATTAAAGATGCCGGAACTGCAGATTTTGTTACAGGCATGATGGAAAAACACGAACAATGGGCGTGGTTTTTAAGAAGCTACCTGAGATAAGATTTTTCTATAAAAAAATAAAAAGCACTGCATTTATTATGTGGTGCTTTTTTATTGTGATAAGCAAAGGAAATATAGTTTACGTTATCGGCTTTTGATACTCCGGTTCATCGTTATTGCATTACACTTTTATCGAAGCCGATTTTGTTTCTCAAGCTACCAGTAATATCAAAACAATCAATAAATAACTTATTGATTTTATCAAACATAAAAGGCAATGTTTTTATCGTCAATTTCTCTTGTCTTAGCTTTGCATTTGTATGAATTCTCAACCATTGATATCCATTTGTATTCCGGCATATAAGCGTACGCATTATTTGAAGCGTTTGCTCGATAGCATTTCAGAACAAACTTTCAAAAACTTTGAAGTCGTTATTTCTGATGATAGCAATGATGATTCTGTAAAGCAGTTGTCAGAGCAGTATAGAGCCAAACTTTCAATTCGATATTATAAAAACGAACCTTCGCTCGGCACACCGGCAAACTGGAATCTTGGCATTAGCAAAGCAAATGGTGACTGGATAAAAATTATGCACGATGACGATTGGTTTGCAACGGCAACTTCTTTACAAAGCTTTGCTGATGTAACCAAAGCCGGAAAGAAATTTATTGTAAGCGGTTATAACAATATAGACGAGAAAGGCAATGTATTAAGCAAGCCTTTGCTTTCACCTTTCATAAAAAAATTATTGGTAAAAAATCCAATGGTTTTGTTGTCAACCAATTATATCGGGCAACCAAGTGTTTGCATGGTTCATCGCTCCGTAACCGCCAAATATGATGAACGCATGAAGTGGCGTGTTGACATTGATTTTTACATACAAATTTTATTAGCCGAAAAAACATTTACTCATATTGCTGATGTTCTCATTAACCTTGGAATCAGCGATACACAAGTTACATATAGCTGTTTAAATGTGCCTGGCGTTGAACTTCCTGAAGGCTGGTTATTGTTAGATAAGTATGGAATAAATCCTTTGAAAAGTATATTGGTTTACGACGCTTGGTGGCGCATTCTTCGTAATACAAATACAAGAAGCAAAAAGACTTTATATCAATATGCTTCACCTTGGCCAACGGTAATCGAAAACATGGTCGAAAATCAAAGTAAAATAAATTCAAATCGCTTACAGAAAGGTGTTTTCTCGAAGCTATATATGTTTTCGAGTTACTTAAAAAACAGGAAGTTTATACAATAACAAAACTGTATAAAAAAAGGTTGCATATTGCAGCACTTGTTATGAAAACAATTGTTGTAAATACAAGACTGTTACGCAAAAACGCAATGGATGGTATTGGCTGGTTTACCTACAATACCATGAAATATATTGTTGAAAAAAATCCTGATATCACCTTTCATTTTTTGTTCGACAGCGGAATAGAAGAAGACTTCTTATTTGGTAAAAATGTGATTCCACATAACCTGTTTCCGCCGGCCAAACATGCTGTATTAAATGTGCTTTGGTTTGAAATTTCGTGCAGAAGATTGCTGAATAAAATAAAGCCCGATTTATTCCTTTCGCCGGATGGCGTTTGTTGTCTTGGCTGGAACGGAAAACAATACACTGTCATTCATGATGTAAACTTTATTTATTATCCAAAAGATTTAAAGTTAACCAATCGTATTTATTATAATTACTTCATAAAAAAAAGTGCGAAAAAAGCAACTCGTATTGGCACTGTTTCTGAATTCAGCAAGCAGGATTTGGTAGAAAAATATAACGTCAACGCTTCAAAAATTGACGTGGTTTATAATGGTATCAACAGCTTTTTTGTTTCTGCTGATGAAGAACAAAAGACCGCAACCAAACAGAAGTATAGCGAGGGAAAAAACTATTTTTTATTTGTTGGCACTTTGCATCCCAGAAAAAATATTCTCCGCTTGTTAGAAGCGTTTGAAGCTTTTAAAATCAGTTTTAATTCTGACCTGAAATTATTGATTGCAGGAAAAGAAATGTATCGCACAGATGAAATGCATATTTATCACAACCACATGCAATATAAAGATGATGTTCATTTTTTGGGACGCCTGCCGGATAAAGAATTACAGGAAGTTGTTTCTGCTGCTTTTTGTTTATCTTATGTGCCTTACTTCGAAGGTTTCGGCATCCCGATTATTGAAGCGATGAACAATGGAATTCCGGTGATTACTTCCAATATTACATCCATGCCGGAGATAGCCGGTGATGCCGCTTTATTGGTTGATCCGTTTGATATAAATCAAATAGCATCGGCTATGCAAACAATAACAAGCAATGAAGCCCTTAGGCAAAATCTGGTAAAAAAAGGAATGGAAAGAGCAGCTTTTTTTTCATGGGAAAAAACCGCCGGTTTATTGTGGAACGGCGTTCTGCAATGTATCTAATAAATGTTCCGCAATATGTCTCGCGCCGTACATCTCATAAAATTCTTCCTTGATATGAACATCAGCTTGTAAGCCTTGCTGTATAAGCTTTACAAATTGCCCGGCATTATTATCTTCTGCAATGAATAATTTACCGTTACAAACTGTTTTATCAATACCAGCAGCGCTGCTTTGATAACTTATACAAGTCGCATCATAAGCCAAAGCTTCCACCAGTTTTGTTTTGATTCCGCCGCCTGTAACAACGGGGCAAACAAATAAATCAGCCGCCAGCAAATAAGCATTCATATCTTCTACAAATCCTGTAATAATAACATTCGGAAAGTTTGATTCTAATACGTCTTGCGGAATATTTATACCGCAAATGATGATAGTGTAATTTGTAGTTTGTTTGTTTATCAATAATGGATTGATTGTATTAAGCAAATGATATAACGCCTCTAAATTTGGCTCATAAGAAAAGCTGCCGTTAAACAAAAGAATCTGGTTCGTTTGCGAAATGTGATGCTGCTCCTGTAAAACCCTTTTAGCTTGTTGTTTTGATGATAAAGAAGGCGCTTCATGTAATTCAGTTCCGAACGTTGTAATTAAACATTTGTTTTCAGGCAAATGCATTGTATTTACCGCATAATCTTTATCCTCTGCTGTAATAAAACAAACCCGATCGGCTTGCTGATAAGTCCATTTTTCATAGTACCAGAGCGGCTTCCACCACCATTTATTTATCGTTTTAAAACGTATAGCTTCTATATTATGCGTATGAATGATAAGTGTAATGCCTGTATTCTTTTTTAGCCACGCTCCTAACCAGCCCAGGTAAGGATGTTCTAATATAACATGCGTTATTTTAAACTGCTTTAATAAGGCTTTTATTTTAGAAAAATACAACACGTTGCCATAGCGAAAAATGCTGTTCGTAAACAGCTTAATCAAACGATAATTTGTGGCAAAAGTTTCATCGTTGTTATTTGTTGAAACAACTATAGTTTTTGTAATAGAACCTACATTTCTATAAAATTGCTCAATCGCTTTATGCCCGCCATTTACAGCTGGTAAAAACCGATATGGAGCAATTCCTAAAATGCGAATGTCATCTTTCAATACAAAGAAATTATTATACGGCTATTGCTTTTGAGCGTTTCCAATAAGAGAAACCGGCACCTAACAGACAGAGAAATAAAATAGCGTTACCAATATAAATTAATGTCTGCCCGGTATAGTAAGATGATGGACGAAATTTGAATTCTATATCATGTTTTCCCGCCGGAACAGCCAGTCCACGCAATACATAATTCACTTTGCAATACGGCGTTTCTTTTCCATCTACATAAGCTTTCCAGCCTTCGGGATAATAGATTTCGCTAAACACAGCGAAATTGGCACCGTTGCTTTGCGAAGCATATTTCACATCATCATTATCATAATTTACTAACTTAATGCTGCTGGCACTATCAGCCGCGCCCGCATTGCCCGCAACATTTTTAAAACTCGCATCAACAACAGCCGTATCTGCCGGGTTAAAATTGGTTAGCGCATTCATTTCGGCGGCAGCTCCGTTTACATACTTTATATTTTTTACAAACCAGCAAGCGCCTAAAGCGCCGCTGTTACGTTGCACCGTAAATGTATTTGGCTGCTGACCTTCCGGCGCAAGCAAATATTTGGTATCAAGCATATTTAAGACCGGCAGATTTAATTTTTCGGACAACTGGTTTTCTATTAAATCCTGGTAAATGCTCAGCTTAGCAGGATTGTAACCGCCGACACAACGATAATGATAAGCCGTCATAGATTCATTGTACCTGTCGGGCGCCAAACTAAAGGTTCTGAAATGCGGATCTTTATCTGATTGCAATTGCTGATAAGCAACCGGATCGTTGGCGCTGCCATGAAGCGTTACATTAAAGTTAGCTTCGTAATTATCAGCTTCTACGTAATTGGTTTCGTTTAGATATTTACTGTCAACTTTCAGTAATTCAATTGTACTTATCACTAATAAAACAGCAATAAGTATAACCGGTTTTACCCAATTTTTTAAGTAAATAAATACAGCACCAACAGTAAGTAAAGCAAAGAGTAAGGCACGCAAAATTTCATTGCTGAACATGCTTTTGCGTTCATTTATAATGCTGTTATAAATTACATTGGCAAAGTCTGGATTGTTACCGGCCATCTGACCTAAATAACCTTTCACCTGTTCATCATTTATGCCCACAAAATCACTTGATAAATAAACCAGAATGATAAAAACAAACACACCGCCAACCGCGTATAAAATGTATTTAAATGAAGCCTGCAACTGTTGTTTGGTGATTGAAAAAAACATTCTTTGCAAAGCCAAAACAGCTAATAAAGGAAACAACAATTGTGGTATTACCAATGCAATTGTTGGCGCTCTGAATTTGTTATATAGAGGAAGATGAGTAAATAAAAATTCATTAAAGCCCAGCATATATTTACCTGACGCCATCAATACGGCTAACAGGCATGCGCCAAAAATCCACCACTTTTGTTGACCTTCTACTACCACCATACCAATAATAAACAAGATACAAATAATAGCTCCCAAATAAACCGGGCCTGAAGTTGAAAAAATGCCGCCCCAATATTTTGGCAGCGATTGTGCAAGCTGTTGTGCATTGCTTTCGGGAACTCCTTTTTCTATAAGTGCGTTTGCAATTTTGCTGTCTGCATCAAAGGTTTCGGAGCTGCTTCCGCCATAGACATTGGGCATTAAGAAAGTAAGAAATTCTGTTTTTCCCTGGCTGTATTGAAACGCATAATCAACATCCAAACCGCTCGTTTTTACATCTTTCAGCGTGCCGCCGCTATTATCTAAAGATTTGCCACCGCGCATGGTATATTTAGAATATTCAGCCGTGGTAAGAAGAATTAAAGCCGAACTGGCAACAGCAACCATTCCGGCAAATAAAGCCAGGCTGCCGGCAATCATCATGTGTTTCCATTGTTTGCTTTTCACCCATTTTATAATATAAGCAATGGTTATAAAAGCGGCAATTAAGATGCAGTAATAATTAATCTGCGGATGATTGGCAAACACCTCCAGGCTGGCAAATAAAACCGTTATGGCAAGTCCGGATGCATACTTCTTTTCATACAATAAGTACAAACCCGCAATCATGCCGGGCATGTAAGCAATCGCCATCATTTTTGTATCATGACCTACGGCAATAATAACCGGATCGTATGTTGAATAGGCAAAGGCAAGACTGCCTAAAATGGCAACCAGAAAATGGGTTCGGTATGCCATACATAAAATATAAAAACAAATACAGGCAAGAAAAAAAAAGTTAGCGGGTTTAGGAAGCCAAAGCGTAAGAAGACTATTGATATAATTTAATGGCTGCACATATAACATAGCAATCTGGTAATTAGGCATTCCGCTAAACACATGCGTATTCCAAAGCGGAAACGTGCCATGTGTTTCTTTATAATTAAACGCATCCTGCGCCATGCCGCGCCAATGAACCACATCTGTTTGCTGCAACACTTCGCCTTGCAAAGCCGGTTTACAATAAATAATGGCAACCAGGGCAAACACAACAATCGCTGCTACATGCGGAAGTATTTTTTTCCACGAAAAATTCTTCATATCAGTTTTTATGATGTCGGCAAACCTAAAGCAAGCCTTCCAGATGTCAAAAGAATAAAAAAGCGATTCTATAAACGAAAAGCAAAAACAACAAAATACAGTTTTATGTTACCGGCTTTTGTATTTCAATTAAACATCGTTGTGTCACTCACTTGTACGCCTTGTTATCAATGAATCATTTTGAACCACAAAGACACAAAGAACACAGAGTTACACAAAGCGTATTTAATTCAAGTTGTTAGTTAATCAAGGGATTTTATTAAGAGTAAAAGCAAGGATAAAAAGGACAAGTTTGAGAAGAAACCCTTTGAAAGTTACAGCATGAATGGTTCTGAGAAACAAGGCTTTGATCTCACTGAATGTGGTTTCGATTCTTTTCCTCATTTGTTCTTTCAGAAAGCTCATCCATGGCTCATCTTTTCTCTTTGCATTGCTTCTGCGCTGTATCATCAGTTCAATCCCATCCGTTTCTTTCATATCATCTTCTATGGTGTAATCGGTGTAAGCCGCATCGCCATATATTTTACTTTCTGCTGCCACTGCCAGGGAAAGTTTTTTCAGTCCCTGTACATCGCTTTCACATCCCGGCACAAAGCAGAACTCAACCGGAATGCCTTGTGCAGTAGAGAGCACCTGCACTTTTACTCCATAAAAGTATCTTCTCATGCTTGCCTGTTTTCCTCTCCATTGCTTTCCGCTGAGCAGTCTTGAACGGCTGATACGAATGTTGTCACATACTGCCACTGGGAAAGAATCAATGATGTATTCGGATGCACCGGCAGCTGTCTTCAAACAATGACCGATCTGATAGAACAGGCTGAACAGCAATTCTGCTACCTCATGCAGACGCCGGTTGAAACGACTCTTATCCAACATACGGGGAACCAGCTTTGCTATCTTCATGAACTGTCTTGCGTTGTCCTGATGACCACCAAAGTAAAGAGCCGATACAAGGGCTGTTGTAATCACTTCGCTATCACTTACTTTCCTTCTTTTATCTTCCTTGTGTTCAACTGCTTTTAAAATGTCATCCACAATACAATAAAGAGCTATAATTTTATCCTCACAGAGCATCGGTACATAATTTTAAGTGTGGTAACTCAAAATTATTCCTTATCCCTTGCTCTGTTCTCTTATTCTATAACTAGCAACTTGGGTTATTTAGTCAATTACTAATCAAAGCAAAGCAATGCGGATATTAATAAACAGTGAGAACAAATCACCACTTATATCAAAGTAACAATTGCCGGTTTATACTATCAAACCACAAAACACTTTTCATTCCTCTTGTATCTTCCATTCGTCGTGGCAAACAAAAATTATTTTGGCAGCAATATTTATAACACCTTACTTTCGCGCTGCAAATGACAATAACAAATCATACAACAAAGCGCACTATTAAGATACTCTTCCGGGAAAGGTAATAGACGCTTATGTATAAAATATACGAGCCAAAAGCCTTCCACAACCGGAAGGCTTTTTTGTTGTCAGTTATTTTAAAATTTAAAACAAATCAAAAAATGAAAGTAGCCGTAGTAGGCGCTACCGGCCTGGTAGGCACAAAGATGTTGCAGGTATTAAGCGAACGAAATTTTCCTGTCACCGAATTATTTCCTGTCGCATCAGAAAGATCGGTTGGTAAAGAAATCGAGTTTAACGGAAAACAATACAAAGTCGTGTCCATGACAGATGCCATCGCCGCAAAGCCAGACGTAGCCATCTTTTCAGCCGGTGGCAGCACTTCGCTGGAATGGGCGCCAAAATTTGCCGAAGCCGGTATTACGGTAATTGATAACAGCAGCGCCTGGCGTATGGATCCATCTAAAAAATTAGTTGTACCCGAAGTAAATGCTGATGTATTAACAGCGGAAGATAAAATCATTGCCAACCCAAATTGCTCTACTATACAAATGGTGGTAGCCTTACAACCTTTACACAAAAAATATAAAATCAAACGTATTGTTGTCAGCACATATCAAAGCGTAACCGGCACAGGAAAAAAAGCGGTTGACCAATTGTTTAATGAACGCAATAATATAAAAGGCGACATGGCTTATAAATATAAAATTGATTTGAATGCCATTCCGCAAATTGATGTCTTTCTTCCCAATGGTTATACCAAAGAAGAAATGAAAATGGTAAACGAAACACGGAAAATTATGGGTGACGACAGCATTCGCGTAACCGCTACAACAGTGCGCATTCCTGTTATCGGCGGTCACAGCGAGAGCGTAAATGTTGAGTTTGAAAACGATTATAATTTAGATGAAATAAAACAACTACTTGCCAACGCACCGGGCGTTGTTGTGCAGGATGATATTGAAAACGCACAATACCCGATGCCGCTTTGGGCGCACGATAAAGATGATGTTTTTGTTGGTCGTCTTCGTCGCGATGAAACGCAGCCAAACACACTGAATATGTGGATTGTAAGCGATAATCTTCGCAAAGGCGCCGCTACAAATGCCATTCAGATTGCAGAATATTTGCAAAGCAAAAGTTTATTGTAATTAACGGTTTTATTTCATAAAAATGAACAATCAATCAACAATAAAATACCAAATAAGACCAGCCGAAGAATCTGATTTTGAAGCTATCATTACTTTGCAAAAAGAGTTTGCTATTTTTCAGAAAACACCGGATAAAATGAAGATGACCGCCGATCAAATGAAGCGGGATAAATATTTGTTTCAATGTTTTGTAGCGCAAACAAATGATACAAATATTATTGGCTTTGTAACTTTTTTCCCGGCTTATTATTCATGGTCGGGCAAAGCCATTTATATTGATGATTTGTATGTAACAGAACCGTATAGAAAGTTTGGAATCGGAAAGCAGTTGTTAGATACCGTTATCTTTTTGGCAAAAGAAAGTGATTGTAAAAAAGTTCGCTGGCAAGTATCAGACTGGAACACAAATGCCATTGATTTTTATAAAAAACTGGGTGCTGATATGAATGATACTGAACGAAACTGCGACCTGATATTGTAATAAATGAATTGATACAAATAAAAAAGATGAAGCTAAAAACTTCATCTTTTTTTGTGCGGAAGAGGAGATTCGAACTCCCACGCCCGTTACAGGCGCTACCACCTCAAAGTAGTGCGTCTACCAGTTTCGCCACCTCCGCAACTTTGGGGCGACAAATGTAACAGTTTCAAGGGAAAGTCTGAACGGTAATGAATGAGATTTTTATGATGAATAAAATGAACTTTACTTACCCATTGTTTTGAAAGCACATAATACAAACCAGAGTAAATAAATCCATTGGCTTGCTATTTCATTCAAACTATCTTAATAGTTACAAAAATCCGGCTCAGACAGCTTTATTCAATTCAATCCGGAAGGTTGTGCCTTTTCCCGGCTCGCTTTGTTTAATAAAAATACTGCCGTGATGATACTGTTCAACAATGCGTTTGGTGAGCGTTAAACCTAATCCCCAACCCCGCTTTTTCGTGGTAAAACCAGGCTTGAAAACCTTACTTATATTGGCTCTTGAAATGCCTTTGCCAGTGTCAGTTACTTCAATAATATTGCGCGTGGCATCGTTCTTCAATTGCACGGTAAGCGTTCCTTTTCCGTCCATTGCATCCAAACCATTCTTTAATAAATTTTCAATTACCCAATCAAAAAGTGGTGGAGAAATCATGGCAGAAATATGGTTTTCGCCATTTGTATCTAAGACAAATTTCACTTTGCCACCAGCTCGTCTGCGCATATAATCTGTCATAGCCGTTACCTGTTCTACAAGATTTCGTTCTTCTAATTTTGGCTTGCTTCCTATCTTACCAAAACGGTCTGTAATCAGCAATAAACGGTTTACATCTTTCTCTATTTCCGGTGCTATTTGCTGCGCGCCGGCTGTTTCTTTCAGCATCTCAACCCAGCCTTGCAAGCTTGTTACCGGCGTTCCTAATTGGTGCGCCGTTTCTTTTGCCATACCAGCCCACAATTGGTTTTGCGTACTTCGGTAACTATTGCGTTGTGCAATTACAATAACCGCAATAAAGAACGAAACAATAATTAATTGTACAATAGGATAATATCTAACTTCCTGTTGCAAACGGCTCTCGCCGTAATAATAAAAGTTAGCGATATATGGCGTATCAGATAAAACAATCTTGATTGGCTGATGTTGTGTTTTATAAACAGAAAGCTGCTGGTATAAATACCGGCTGTCTTTGAATACATCTGAACTATCCAGATTGCGATAATCGGTAATGCTATCGCGTTCGTTGGTTTCGATTATCGGAATATCGCTGTTTCCCTGGCTGATAGTAGAAGATAATGTTAGCGTTGCCGGATCGTTTGAGTTAATAAGAGTTCGCTGCGCTTCTACCCAGGTTTTAATTTTACGGGTTTCATCAGAAGCAATTTTGCGTGATAAATATTGCGAGTAAATGATGCTGCCCGATACAATTAAAATTGCTACCGCAGCCAGCGCATTTCTCCAGTTAAGCCATTGAATCATGATTTTTAAGTAAGTAAATAATCAAAAAGTGAAAAGCAAAAATACACGACAATTCTGATCTCCTTTTACGCTTACGCTTCTGATTTATACAACGGAATTTCAACAATAAAAGCGCTGCCTTTTCCCTGTACGCTTTCTACTTTTATTTTGCCGCTGTGTGCGTCAACAACTGATTTTACATAACTCATACCTAAGCCAAAACCTTTTACATCGTGAACGTTCCCGGTCGGCGCACGGTAAAATTTTTCGAAGATTCGCTTTACAGTTTCTTTGCTCATTCCAATGCCGTTATCCTGTACCTGAATGGCTAAATATTTGGTTGTACAATGAGTATTGATAACAATATGAAGTTTCTCTTTGGAATATTTTACCGCATTATCAACGAGGTTATTTATGAGGTTGGTAAAATGATTTTCATCTGCATTTATCAGGTCATTTTTTGCATTTAGATTCAATTCCGATGTTCCGCCTTTTTCCGCCATCTGAAGCGTGAACGTGCCAATTACTTTTTGTATAATGTCGTGCGCATGAAGCGGAACTAAGTTCAGTTTCAATTCCCGTTTATCCATCAGCGCAGCCTGCAAAATAGTTTCTACATGTTTGTTCATGCGCTTATTTTCCTGCTTAATAATATCGCTGAAATAATTGCTCTTTTCAGGATTGCCAATCACTTTCGCATTCTGTAAAGCATCTACGGCAAGCGATATTGTTGCCAGTGGTGTTTTCAGTTCATGCGTCATATTGTTTACAAAATCATTTTTTATTTTGCTAAGCTTGCGCTGGTCGAGAATTGTTTTTACTGTTAGAAAAAAAGCAGCCAATACAATGATGGTAAATGCACCGGAGGCGGCCATCATCCAAAGCAATGAATTACGAACCGTCGGGTAAAAATGCGTCATGGTGATATGTAACACTTCATCAGCCATTACATTCGGCACATCATAAGACGATTCGGGTATAATCGGCATCGAAACATTCCGGTTATTATTGGTATCTAAAAAAGCGGGAACAAAGTTTTTCGATTGCAGTTCTACAAACATATCATCGCCATGTGGCGTTGCAATGCCAAATTCAAAACTTACATCTTTTAAACCTTGGGCATTTAACGCTTTTCGTATTTTATCACCAATTTCTGCTGCTGTGTACCGGCTGGCAACAGAAGGTCTGGGCATGATTAAAGAACCCAGTTCGGAAGGCATCCAGCGGCTTATTCCATTTGCACGCGAAGCATTGCCGATTGATTGCCGGCTAATTTCTTCCTTTACATTATACGCCGCCATGCTGGCCCGCTCAAAATAACGCTCTTGTTGTATGATGAGTTGGTTTTTTAACCAGGACACCTGAATAACAATAACACCTAATACGGAGCAGGCAATCAACACAACAATAACTGGAAATGTTTTCTTAAACATATTACAAATGTAAATTTACCTCTTTGCCCGAAAAACGGTTTTTTGCTGTTTATCAGCAATTTAACGACCCGAGAGAATTGATAAAAGTGATGGTTGATAATATAGTTTACAACTTGTTCCTTGTCTGTTCCCTCTTCATTCTTGTCTCTTGCTTCTTGTTCCCTGTATCTTGTTCCTTCAACTTATATTTTGTTTCTTTTACCTTCGCAAAAAACACAAGCAGATGAACATAGGCTATTTCAATTATCCTTCGCCCGCCAATGAAGTTGTACATCAATATGCGCCCGGCTCGCCGGAAAAGATTGCTTTGAAAAAAGCATTGGAGGATTTGAAAAATAAAGAAACCGATGTGCCGATGTTTATTGGTGGAAAAGAAGTAAGAACCGGAAATAAAATAGCCATTCGTCCGCCACATCAAATAAAACATACGTTAGGTTATTTTCACGAAGGAAATGAGCAGCATGTGCAGCAAGCCGTTGACGCAGCGCTGGCTGCCAAAGAAGCGTGGGCAAATACATCGTGGGAAGAACGCGCTCATATTTTTTTAAAAGCTGCCGATTTGGTTGCCGGAAAATATCGCGGTTATATGAACGGAACAACGATGCTTTGCCAAAGCAAAAATGCGTACCAGGCAGAGATAGACAGCGTTTGTGAACTGGCAGATTTTTTACGCTTTAATGTACATTTTTTAAGTGAGATTTATAAGCAGCAACCACTCAATTCTTCCGGCGTTCACAATCGTATGGAATGGCGCCCGCTGGAAGGTTTTGTGCTGGCAATTACGCCTTTTAATTTTACAGCCATCGGTGGCAATTTACCAACTGCGCCGGCTTTGTGCGGCAACACGGTAATATGGAAACCGGCATATACACAAATTTACAGCGCGCAAATGTTTATGCGCATTTTATTAGAAGCTGGTTTGCCCGATGGTGTTATCAATCTCATTTATACGGAAGGACCTGTATTAGGCGATATTTGCTTTAATCATCCTGATTTTGCAGGACTTCATTTTACGGGTTCAACAGGTGCTTTTAATGCCATGTATAAACATATCGGGCAAAATATCGGCACTTATAAAAGTTACCCGCGTATTGTTGGCGAAACCGGCGGTAAAGATTTTGTTTTGATACATAAAAGCGCCGATACAAACGTTTCGGCTGTTGCGTTAGCGCGCGGTGCTTTTGAGTTCCAGGGACAAAAATGCTCGGCTGCTTCCAGAGCTTATTTGCCATCCAATATTGCTAATGAAATCAAAGAAAAATTATTGGCGCATGTGAAGAGCATGAAGATGGGAACGGTTGAAGATTTTACCAACTTCATAAATGCCGTGATTGATGAACGCAGCTTCGATAAAATAAGCCAGTATATAGAAACGGCTAAAAATAATCCGGAAGCAAAAATTATTGCGGGCGGCAATTACAATAAATCAGAAGGCTATTTTATAGAACCGACAATTATAGAAACAACAAATCCAAAGTTTGTTACCATGTGCGAAGAAATTTTCGGACCTGTATTAACCATCTATGTGTATGACGAAAAAAAATGGGAAGAAACCATTGATATTGTCAATTCCACATCGCCGTATGCGCTAACAGGTTCTGTAATTTCGCAGGACAGGAGTGCAATTGCTTTCGCTACAAATAAACTCAGAAATGCGGCTGGTAATTTTTATATTAATGACAAACCAACCGGTGCCGTAGTTGGTCAGCAGCCTTTTGGCGGCGCACGCGCCAGTGGCACGAACGATAAAGCCGGAAGCCTGTTGAATTTGTATCGCTGGTTAAGCGCCAGAACCATCAAAGAAACGTTTGATCCGCCGCCGGATTATTTGTACGCTTTCTTACAGGAATCGTAACATAAGAAAGTGAATTATATTAGCCTGCATTATCTGTTATAATCAACCGATCAATACATTCAAAAGTAAAAATTGAGAAAGCAAATTTGCAAGAATCATCAGCTTCGGTTTTTACTTTTGAATTTTATTTGCTCATTTCATAAATATCAATATTCAACAAACACTATCAGGATATACAATCAAATCCAATCCATATTTTCAAGGCTTCAATCAGCTTATTTTTTAAAACTCATTGATAGTGAACATTAAGTCAGGCTTAAAATATTGAAACGTGTGTTTTTTTTTATTTGAATCGCATAATATTGTAAGATAGATATCGCGATCAGCTATGGATTTTTCAACTTTAAATATTCCTGTTGCCGATTTTTTTAATCTCCTCTGCCGAAACACCAATATCGGGTGCTGGACAGTTGATATCATAAATAAACATTTGTGGTTGTCTGATTCATCTTATGATTTATTAGGTATCGAAGACAGGAACGAAGCCTTGTTTGTTGAAAACTTTTTAGACAACATTGTTCATCCTGCAGATAGAGATAAAGTAATATCATTCGTAAAAAAATACCTTTCTAATCACGAATCGCCCGGCAATATAGAAGTGAGGTTACAAAACAAAAACGGAATCTATAACTGGTATGAAGTAGTTAGCAAAGCCAAATATGATGTGCAAAACAAGCTTCAATATGTATTTGGTAGTCTTATAAATATTGATGATCGCAAAGCGCACGATGAAGAACTCGAAAAACTAAAGTTTACTCTTAGTGTGGCCGAAGACATGATGGGAATCGGCACATTAGAAACCAACTTTATAACCGGCGAAAGAATATTTTCAAAACTGGTGTATGATATTTTTGAATTGCCTTATGATGCACCAATCAGTACCATAGACAGAAATATTTTCTACAATGAAACAGATGCTAAATTATTAGCCGACGCAGTAAATGATTTGAAAAAGGATAAAAAACCTTTTGATTTGGAGTTGCAATTAATTACTGCAAAAGGAAACAAAACATGGATTCGAACTACCGGGAAACCATTGCTTAACGAGCAGGGCAATGTAACAGGATTACGAAGCATCATTCAAAAAATAGAGAAGCAAAAAATAAGAGAAGGTTTCCTTCTTAATATCAGGGATTCAATAGCAGAACAAAATTATTTTCTCGACGAAACTTCAACCATTGCACATGTCGGCGGCTGGGAGATTGATTTGATTACCGGTGCATATACATGGTCGAAACAAACCAGAGAAATTTTTGATGTAGATGAGAATTATATACCCACTACCGAAGAAGCAGTTAATCTTGTTTCTTCCGAATCAAAAGAAGTTTTTTTTGAACACTTTAATGTCTTATTACAGGAAGGAAAGCCTTACGATGTTGAAGTTCAAATTATAACGGCAAAGGGAAAAAAAATTTGGGTTCGTACCATTGGCAGAGCTGTAAAAGCAGAAGATTCAGAAAAGATAATTAAGGTAAGAGGAATTATTCAGGATATAACAGAACAAAAAAAGAAAGAATTAGAACTGAACAATGCTTTTGCCATAATTAACAAGCAAAAAGAAGAATTAGCAGAACAATATATTCTTTTGGAAGAAACATCAAATACAGCGCGCTTAGGCGGTTGGGAAGTTGATTTAGCCAGCGGTAAAATTATATGGTCGAAACAGGTAAAAGAAATTCACGAAGTTGAGGAATCGTTCATTCCAACTTTTGATAATGTTTTTAATTTTTATTCATCCGAGTTGCGCGTGGCAACACAAAAAAGATTTAATCAACTAATAGAAACGGGCAAATCTTATACTACCGAAATAGAACTGGTAACAGCAAAAGGCAATCGTATATGGGTAAGTGGTATAACGAAACCGGTTTTGGATGGTTCCGGCAAGATTTATAAAATTAAGGGAACATTACAAGATATAACAGAACAGAAACAACG
This sequence comes from Ilyomonas sp., assembly GCA_965199845.1. GTDB lineage: Bacteria > Bacteroidota > Bacteroidia > Chitinophagales > Chitinophagaceae > Ilyomonas. Next base: position 118,715 of record CBDATZ010000005.1, on the reverse strand, counting down.
GGAATTAGCTTTAAATACAGCACTTCAAACTATTAATAAACAAAATGAGGTATTGACTGAACAAAAAATTCGTCTTGATGAAACATCAGCAGTGGCGCATTTGGGAGGCTGGGAAGTAGACCTTGAAAATGCTACTGTTTCGTGGTCGAAAGAAGCCAGGCATATTTTTAATATCCCCGACAATTATGATCCGGTGCTAAGCGAAGCGCTCGATTTTTACAGCGATTCTTCTAAAGAAAAAGCAACAGCAGGCTTTTATAAATTAGCCGAAACCGCTGAACCTTTTGACCTTGAACTGGAAGTAAAAACAAACGACGAAACAAAAAGATGGGTTCGCGCTATTGGCAAACCGGTACTAAATACAGAGCAAAAAGTTATTAAAGTAAGAGGTTCTGTTCAGGATATCACAGACCAGAAGATGAGAGAACTGGAAATAAGTAATGCTCTTACAACTATCAATCAACAAAACCGAAAGCTGATAGAACAAGAAGTTTACATGAACGAATCTGCAACTATGGCACGTTTAGGTAGCTGGGAAATTGATTTGGAAACCTTAACTATTTATTCTTCAGAATTACTTAAACAAATTCTTGAATATCCTTCAGACTTTATACCTGCTACCGAAGATATCATGCGCTTTTATAACTCAACAGAAGAACTGCGTCAAAGTTATGAGAGATTAGTAACAAAGGGAGAATCGTATGATTTGGAACTCGAAATAATGACTGCCAATGGAAAAAATCTTTGGGTTAGAGTCATTGGCAAACCTATTACAGATACTAATGGAAAAATAATAAAAATACGTGGCGTAACGCAGAATATATCTGAGCAAAAACAAAAAGAGTTTGCGTTAAGTGAAGCGTTTCATATTATAAACACTCAAAACGAAGAATTAACCAAGCAGAAATTTTTACTTGATGAAACATCTACGACTGCACGTGTTGGCGGCTGGGAAATAAATCTTGATAATAACACTATTTATTGGTCGGAACAAACAAGGCAAATTCACGAGGTGCCGGATGATTATGAACCGGTTTTTGAAGAAGCAATTAATTTTTATCCGCTTCCTTCGCGACAGATATTACAGGAACAAGTAACCGCTTTAATAGAAAAAGGTACTCCTTTCGATATAGAACTTAAATTTACAACTGCCAAAGCAAACGAATTATGGGTTCATGTTATGGGAAAAGCAGTTACAGATGCTGCTGGTAGAATCTGTAAAGTGAGAGGTATTATTCAGGACATCACTTATCTGAAACAAAAAGAAACAGAATTAAACGAAGCGCTTACGATTATCAACCAGCAAAACATTGAATTGATTGAGCAACGATTTCTTCTTATAGAAACATCAACGATGGCGAGTGTAGGCGGTTGGGAAATTAGTTTCGAAAATAATTTTATATACTGGTCAAAAGAAGCAAAAAAAATCTTTGATTTTCCTGACAATTATGAGCCTGAATTTAGCAGCACGCTTAATCTATTTACGCCGCGCGCCAGGGAAACAATGATTGCAGCTTTCAACAGGTTGGTTGAAAAAGGCGAACCTTTCGATTTTGAATTTGAGATTACAACTGCCGTTGGCAAAAAAGCATGGTGCCGTATAATTGGAAAACCCGTAATGAATAATTTGGGAATTATCGTAAAAGCAAGAGGTGTTATTCAGGATATAACCGAGCAGAAGCGAAAAGAATTGGAATTAAATACCGCTTTTGAAGTTATAAATGATCAGAACGATAAACTAAAAGATTTCACACATATCGTATCTCACAATCTGCGCGCACATGCCGGCAACCTGAAAATGATTACAGAAATGGTTGGTTTGGAAACAGATATGGAAGTAAAGCTTGAATGGTTAGATCTTGTAAAAAACGTATCGGCTTCACTAAGTCAAACGGTAAACAATCTTAACGACCTGGTTACATTAAATACAAAAGACAAAAAGCAAGTTTCCTTTACAGAAACATTTAATAACGTTAAGAAAGTTATCAACTATAGTTTGATAAGTGAAGACGTAAATCTGGCAGTAGATTTTTCGGCTTGCGAAGTGATAGATTATGTACCTGCTTACCTGGAAAGCATTATACTAAATTTAATCACGAATGCCATCAAATACAGGCATCCGAATCGTAAGGCTTCCATATCTTTACGCACTTCTATTGAAGATGACAAACCGGTTTTAAAAGTAGAAGATAATGGCATGGGTTTAGACCTTGTACAATATGGCAATCGTGTTTTTAAAATGAACCAGACTTTTCATCATAATTCCGATGCGCGTGGCATTGGTTTGTACATTACAAAAAACCAGATAGAAAGTATGGGCGGCACTATTGAAGTAGAAAGCATTGTTGATATTGGCTCTACTTTTATAATACATTTTTAAACATTAAAATAGAAAAATTTGCTGATTACATTTATTATAGATGATGATACTCTTTACCAGTTTGGTATGAAACGCATGTTTAATTACCTGCCGGTAGAAACCGAGATTAAGCAATTTTACAATGGGCTGCAGGCAATTGAATATTTGCAAATTCATAAAGACAAAAAGAAAGAATTGCCCGATGTTATTTTTCTCGACATTAATATGCCGGTTATGAACGGCTGGCAGTTTCTCGACACTTTTGTTCGTATGCCATTAAACCCGGAAAAACACATTACCATTTATATGGTTACTTCATCGGTAGATAATTCTGAAATTTTAAAAGCCGCTTCTTATAAAGAAGTCAGAAATTATATCATCAAACCCGTATCCATCGAAAATCTCAAAGATGTTTTTAAGAATTTACCACAAAAAGATTAAGATATAAAACCAGTACAATATCATTGACTTAATTTCTGATTTGCATTCGTCTCTTATATCCATCAGCGATTTATGAAAAATGTAAAGAAGCAGAATCTGCCACAAAAGATATGTAACCGGTGCGGACGCCCGTTTGCATGGCGCAAAAAGTGGGAGAAAGTATGGAATGATGTAAAATATTGCAGCGATAAATGCCGCACAAACAAAAGCTTACAAAGCAAAGCTTTACAATAACTTCACTTCCTCATAAAACAAAGATTGTTCATAGATATTATCAATTGAATCATTACTTCAACTTATTCTTACAACGCTGCTCTATATCATCTTAAATTCCTAAAACTTATCTTCTTGTTTCTTGTATTTTCCTGTCTCTTGTTACTTGATTCCCGCTCCTTCAATTCTCTTGTATCTTATTTCTTGTATCTTGTTGCTTGTTTCTTGATTCTTGAATCTTGTCTCTTGTTTCCTGAATCTTAATTCTTGTTTCTTAACAAATTACTTCACAGCTATTATTCAAATAAAACTAATTTAGGCACTTCTTAATGAATGATTGGACAAGTGCTTAACAGGTTATTTATTTACATACTAATTCTCGCTGCTGCCATAAGTTGCAAAACCGAAACAAAACCAAAGCCTTTGTTTCAAGTGCTCGATAGCAAAACCACAGGATTAAATTTCACAAACAAACTTTCTGCTACCGAGCAGTTCAATGTTTTTCATTACATGTACTTCTACAACGGCGCAGGTGTAAGCGCCGGAGATTTTAATAATGATGGAAAAATTGATTTGTTTTTTGCCAGCAATCAAGGTGAAAACAAACTCTTTCTGAACAAAGGAAATATGAAGTTTTCCGATGTTACAATACAAGCACAAATTCCGAACGATGGTGGCTGGAATACAGGCGTTTCGGTTATAGATATCAACAACGATGGCTTACTCGATTTATACATTTGCCGCGTTGGTAAATATGAAATTCTCAACAGTCGCAACCAGTTTCTTATTTGTACCGGCATTGATAAAAACGGCGTTCCGCATTACAAAGATGAAGCGCAGCAAATGAAACTTGATTTTTCAGGTTTCAGCACACAAGTCGCTTTTTTAGATTACGATATGGATGGCGATTTAGACATGTATTTACTTAATCATTCCATTCATCAAAACGGAACATTCGGGCCGCGCCAGCAAATGTTGTCAACACCAAGTGCGGTATCGGGCGATCATTTATTTCGCAATGATGGCAACGGAAAATTTACTGAAGTAACAAAAGAAGCCGGCATCAACAGTTCGGTAATTGGTTATGGTCTTGGTATTTGCGTTGCCGACATCAATATGGATGGTTATCCCGACATGTATATTGGCAACGATTTTCACGAAGATGATTATCTCTATATCAACCAGCGCAACGGTACGTTTAAAGACGAAGATTCAGCTTCACTTATGCACACCAGCCAGTATTCAATGGGTATTGATATTGCCGATGTAAACAACGATGCTTATCCTGAAATCATTAGTATGGATATGCTGCCAAACGATCCTTACATATTAAAGCGTTCACTTGGCGAAGATGCTTATGATATTTTTACCATGAAGCTCGGTTATGGTTACACACATCAATACACACGAAACAATCTGCAGTTAAATGACCGCAACGGTACGTTTAGCGAAGTGGGTTTGTATTCCGGCGTTGCCGCTACAGACTGGAGTTGGTCGCCGCTTTGGATGGACTTTGATAATGACGGACAAAAAGATTTATTTATCTCGAATGGCATTCCCAAACGTCTTAATGATATTGACTATGTAAACTTTGTTTCAAACGAAGATTTGCAGGAAAACATCCGCAACAATTCGTTGAGTAAAAAAGATGTTTCGCTGGAAGGAAAATTTCCTCAAATAAAAATTCCGAACAAGTTTTTTAAGAATAACGGCAACTTACAATTCAGTGATATTGCTGATGAAGTACAGAACGATTTGCCTACTTACTCCAATGGTGCTGTTTATGCCGATTTGGATGGCGATGGCGATCTGGATATTGTAGTAAATAATATTGACGATCCGGCTTTGATTTATGAAAACAAAACCAACGATGTAAAAAAGAAAAAGTTCATTGACATCAAACTCAAAGGTTCTGAAAACAACATCAATGCGTTGGGTTCTAAAATCATTTTGTTTGTAAACGATAGCATCCGTACGTATGAAAATTACCCGGTGCGTGGCTTTTTATCAAGTATGCAAACGCCCGTTCACATTGGCTTGGAAGGCGCTAACATTGACAGCATGTTATTGATATGGAATGATAATACATATCAAAAAATAAGTTGGCAAAAAGATACGATGCACACAATCGCGCTTACTTATCAAAAAGGCTTGCCTAAGTTCGATTACAACATCATACAACATTATTTTAGCAACCATACAATTCCGGTAAAAAACATTACTCAGCAAACCAATTTATTGTATAAGCACAACGAAAATCCGTTTATAGAATTTGACAGAGAGCGTTTACTTCCTCACATGATTTCGCGCGAAGGTCCTGCGCTTGCTGTCGGCGATATTAACGGCGATGGAACAGACGATGTATTTATCGGTGCGGCAAAAAGAGAAAAACCTGCTGTTTTCGTACAAAATAAAGAAGGAAAATTCAGTAAAATTCCAGAGCCGGCTTTAGATAAAGACAGCATGTGGGAAGATGCAGATGCGGTTTGGATTGATGTAAATAATGATAAGCATCCCGACCTTGTTATTGCCAGCGGCGGTAATGAATATTATGGAAAAGATGAGCATTTATTGCCCCGGATTTATTTGAATGATGGTTCAGGAAATCTTTCTAAAAAAGAAGATGCCTTCTCCAATGTTTATATGACGGCTTCCTGTATAATGCCTTACGATTTTAATGGCGATGGCTTTGTTGATTTATTCATCGGCGGGCGATGCGTGCCTTCAAATTACGGCCAGATACCGCAATCTTTTTTGTTGCAAAACGATGGCACCGGTAAGTTTGCTGACGTTACTGCAAAATACGCCAAAAGCCTTTCCGGCGTTGGCTTTGTGACCGGCGGTTTATGGTTCGATATAGACAAAGACGGCGATAAAGATTTGCTTCTTTCTTTAGAATGGGATGGCATTGTTGCATTTATCAACGATAAAAATCATTTCACCAAACAATATCTAACAGATAAAAAAGGCTGGTGGAATTGCCTGCTTCCGGTTGATATTGATAACGATGGTGATATAGATTTGGTAGCTGGTAATTTGGGTTTGAATAGTCGCTTAAAAGCAAGCGATGAACAGCCGGTTCGCATGTATTATAACGACTTTGATAACAATGGCACTAAAGAACAATTGCTTACTTATTACTTAAACAATAAAGAATTGGTTTTTGCTAATAAAGATGAATTGCAAAAGCAAATGCCGGGATTAAAAAAGAACTATTTATACGCCGCCGATTTTGCCAAAGCTTCTTTATCCGATTTATTTCCACAAGATAAACTCGACGCTTCGCAAATATTTACAGCGAATTATTTTTCCAACGCTGTTCTTATCAACGATGGAAAGTTGCATTTTTCGGTTCAGGCAATGCCGTGGCAGGCGCAGCTTTCACCGTTTAAAACAGCAACCATTATCAACGCAAATAATGATAGTTTACCCGATGTTCTATTGTTCGGAAATTATGATGAAAATAATATAGAAATGGGCAGATACGATGCCGATTTTGGAACCATACTCGTAAACAAAGGCAACCATCAGTTTACGGCAGAAAACCTGAATGGATTACAGGTAAAAGGTGAAGTGAGACAAATGAAAAACATTACGATTGATGGCAAACCATCTTTTGTGTTAGCGCGAAACAATGACAGCGCAATGGTGATACAATTTCAACAATCGTTACCTGCAAACAAATAATCTTCGTGAAACTAATTTTTTTTCTGTCTTTGTGGTTTAAAGCATTTCACCAAAACTTCGTTAGGTAAGCTGCTCGCTGATTTTACCAAAACGGCGTTCCCGGTTTTGATAATTCAGCAACGCTTCTACTAAATTTTCTTTTCGGAAATCAGGCCACAACGTATCAGTAAAATATAATTCTGCATAAGCAATCTGATATAATAAAAAGTTGCTAATGCGGTGTTCACCGCTGGTGCGTATCAGCAATTCCGGGTCGGGATAATTTTTAGTGCAGAGATAGTTTTGAAATACAGCGTGATCAATAGTTTCAGGATTTAGTGTCCCTTTTTCTGCATCCAGCGCCATATTTTTTACAGCCCGGAGTATCTCCCAGCGGCTGCTGTAACTCAATGCCATAATCAGGTTAAGACCTGTATTATTTGCCGTTTCATTCAATGCTTCATTCAACTCTTTTTGCGCCGATTCGGGCAACATATCCGTAGCGCCAATAACATGTAGACGTATATTATTTTTATTTAGCGTTTCTACTTCTTTACGAATTGTATCAACCAGCAAAGACATCAAACCTGTAACTTCTTCTTCCGGTCTGTCCCAGTTTTCGGTACTAAAGGCATATAAAGTAAGATATTCGATACCGAGTTCGGCTGCGCCTTCCGTTACGCGGCGCACACTTTCCACACCATGAAAATGACCGTACAGCCGGTCTTGTCCCTGCTCTTTTGCCCAGCGCCCGTTACCATCCATAATAATCGCTACATGGCGCGGTAAACGTCTCGCATCTAAGTCTACGTGCGGAAGAGACTGCATGTTTTGTTTTTTTAAAGTGGCCAAAAGTAACAAAATGAAATGTTGAATTGTATAAAGTCCTGTTATTGCAAACAAAAGTTTATCCGAAAGCGTGTATCTTTTATCTTCATACAAAACATTCTGCCATGAAGTGGTTTCTTCTTTCTTTTTGTTGCTGCTTTTTTATTTTTTTCTGCAAAGCAAAATCTGTATTGCAAATAAATCTTCGCGATACAACAAAAGACAATGTATTAACCAAAGCTGAGAAAGCAGCCGGCTGGCGCCTTTTGTTTGATGGTAAAAGCATGAAAGGCTGGCGCACTTATCAGAAATGGCCGCAAACTTCCTGGTATGTAAGTGAAGGTCTTTTTGGTTGTAAATACGATACAACCGACACTTATAAACACGCTGATTTGATGACAGAAAAAGAATACACCAATTTTGAATTGGCGCTCGACTGGAAAGCAGAACCGAGAGCGAACAGCGGCATTTTATATATGGTAAACGAAAAGTATGAATATCCTTTTCAAAGCGGACCTGAATATCAATTGTTAGATGATCCGTTTTATATTACCGATCCGAAAGAACACATTCATGCTTCGCAAAAATCGGGAGCCAATTATGATATGGATGAACCGCTGGTTAATGCGTTAAAACTGGTTGGCGAATGGAACCATACGGTTATAAAAGTAAACATGAAACATGTAGAACATTGGCTAAACGGACAAAAAGTAGCTGATTATGAAATTGGTTCTGATAAGTGGAAATCGGCCAAAGAAAAAAGTAAATGGAAAGACGCAGAAGGTTACGCTGCCAACCAAACCGGGCATATTGATTTACAGGATCATGGTGGCGGCGTGAGCTTTAAAAACATCAAAATAAAACCGGTAGAAGGAAATTATTTTAGGCGATAAAGAACGAATATATCACATTAAAAAGTCTTTCTGAATCACTAGGAAGACTTTTGTTTTTAGTACAAATATTTTATAACAACTTAATACCTTCTGTATCTAATTTCTTATATTTTTCTTCATCAAACATAAAATAAAAAGAACCTTTTTTAGACGTGCTTCTCTCCTTCTCGTCAAGCTTTTTCAGAATGCCTAAATCCAAAATACGGCGTGTAAAATTTCGCTTGTCCAATTCTGTTTCATTAATGGCTTCATAAAGAGTTTGCAATTGGCGCAAGGTAAATTTTGTAGGTAGCAAAGCAAAGCCAATCGGGTGATTAGCAACTTTTTGTTGCAGTCTTTTTTTTGCCAGATTTACCATATTCTGATGATCAAAAACAAGTGCAGGAATATGACTTAACTCAAACCATTTTGCATTGTGTTCCTTCATTAATTCCTCGCTGTAATCAGCAATATTAATCAGGGCAAAATAAGCAATAGATACAACACGACCGCCGGGATCACGGCTTACATCGCCGAAACAATGAAGTTGCTCCATATAAACATTACTGAGTCCGGTTAACTGGTTCAGAATGCGGGAAGCCGCTTCTTTTACACCTTCTTCAGCCTGCACAAAACCACCCATGAGTGACCATTTATTGATGCCGGGATTGAATGCTCTTTTAATAAACAAAGCTTGTAATCGTTTGCCGTCAAATCCAAAGATGATACAATCAACAGCCAGCAAAAAACGGTTGTGAAGTCTGTATTCTGCAATGTCTGCCGTTTGCGTTTTGGTATCTGTAATCATAAATGCTTATGTGTAAAATACAAATTTATCTTATGGATAAGTGTAGTCAAAATAATATTGACATAATATAAAAGAATGAATGACTGCAACGTAAGATACGAACCCTAAACTATCTAATCGTACCTGTATTTGCATTTGCTGAATTGGCTAAACTGCTTCCAAATACTTTCTTCAATAAATCAGTTACGCGTGCCGCCGGGTTTTGCCTGATTTTTTGTTCCTCAACAGCCACCTGGTAAAAAATTCCATCAATGGTTTTGCCGGTAACATAACTGCTTAAATCTGTATCTACTTTATTTTTGGAAAACTGGTTATAAACTGTAAATACATCGTTCCAGTATTTGGTAGCGCTGGTTTGTTGCAAAGCTTTATTTATTGCAGGATTAAAAGCGGCTGTCAGGTCGGCTGTTGTTTTACTTTTAAAATAAGCCGTAGCAGCATTATTACCGCCACGCAAAATTCCAATGGCATCTGTAATTGTCATTTGTTTAATGGCGTTTACAAAAATCGGCGTTGCACTTTTAGATGCATCTTCGGCAGCGCGGTTCATGCTCAATACCGCCTTATCAACCAGACTATTTAAACCTAAACTTTTTAATGTGCTGATAACTTTTTCAGCTTCGGGCGGCATAAGTATTTTGATAGCTGCATTTTTAAAAAATCCGTCAACGGCAGACAGTTGATTTGTACTGTTTTGTGTGCCGATAGTAAGTGCTTCTTTTAAACCTGCGGCAACCTGTTCGGATGATAAACCTGTGGTATTTGCTGGTAATGAATTTAAAACTTGTTGCGCTGTTTCGCAGCCTGAGAAAAACAGGAATAATGAACAGATAATTAAAAGTCTTTTCATCAATTGATTTGTTTGAATGGTATTGAATTTTTAGGATATAAAACTTATTGCTGCGCAAAAACTTTCTTTAATAAATCGGTTGTTCGGGCAGCCGGATTTTTACGAATGTCCTTTTCCTGCAAAGCAATTTGGTGAAACAAACCTTGCAAAGCTTTGCTGGTTACATAAGTAGTCAGGTCCGTTTCTACTTTTTTCACAAACGGCATCTGGTTGTAAGTTGTTGTTATGGTTGACCAATATTTTGTTGCATCTACTTTTGCCAGCGAGCTATCTACAACCGGGCGAAAAGCTGTGCTTAATGCGCTTGTTGTATTGGCTTGCAAATAAGTGGTGGCTGCCGAATCGTTTCCCCTTAAAATATTAACTGCATCGGTTATCGTCATCTTTTTTACTGCGTCTAAAAAAATAGGTGCTGCACTTTTAGATGCATCTTCGGCTGCGCGGTTCATGGTTAATATAGCTTGATCAACCTGGCTTCCCAAACCTGCGCTGCGTAAGGTTTTTTCTACTTTCTGAGCTTCCGGCGGCAGAAGTATTTTTACAGCCGCATTTTTAAAAAATCCATCCGTAGCAGATAATTGCGAAGTGCCGGTTTCAATACCTTTATTCAAAGCTTCTTTTAAACCGCCGGCAATATCGTCAGAATTACCTGAGAAAATAGAATTGAGGGAAGATTTGCCGGATGAATCTTTTTGTAACGGATTTTTCAGCAGCTTTTTAAATTGTGCATTGGCTGAATAAATGGAAGAGACAAATAAGAGTGCAAAAATAATTTTCTTCATAGTATCAATTAAAATGTAAACTGTATTTTATTTACCGGAAAGCAAATGACGTACTCAAATGATAAAGGTTTATCAATATCCTGTTTTATAAATCTTAAATACGGTGAGAGATACAGAGTGAAAGGTCAGATATAATATGTAATGTAATAAGTCGGGAATGAAATGGAAACTTTTCAATATCAAAAAATGCTTTGCTTTCTATATCCATACTTTTTCTTACTTCATTTATCCGTTATCTCAACAATTAAAAATTTTAAATAATTTGTATTTTCCATTCCCCAAATAATCGGGTGATCACTCGATTGCGCGCTAAACGTAACCTGCCGAATGTTTTTACGCGCATCTTTGGCTGCCATTTCTATTGTTTGCAAAAACAATTCCGGCGATACTAAGTTTGTACAACTGCTTGTAACCAGGAAACCGCCATTTGTAAGCAACTTCATGCCGCGCAAATTAATTTCTTTATAACCGGCGATGGCTTTTTGAATGTTCTCGCGGCTCTTTGTAAACGCCGGTGGATCGAGCATTACCACATCATATTTTCTTCCATCTTTAACCCATTGTTTTAATACGTCGAAAGCGTTTACGGCTTCAAAGCGACATCTGTCTTCTACTCCGTTTATTTTTGCATGATAATTTGCCTGCATTACTGCGCTTTCCGAAATATCTAACCCTAACACCGATTTGGCACCATAATGCGCTGCATGAATTTCGAAAGTTCCGGTGTATGTAAATGCGCCCAGTACATCCGCACCTTTTACTATGTGCCTGATGGCGCGGCGGTTATCTTGCTGATCTAAAAAATAACCTGTTTTCTGACCGTTTTCCAAATCAACAATAAAGTGAATACCATTTTCCTGTATTTTAATTTTCGTATCAAAAGGCTGCGATAAAAAACCGGTTTGTTGCGATAATCCTTCCAGTTCGCGAACCGGCACATCGTTACGTTCATAAATACCTTTGGGTGAAAAGATTTTGTTCAAAACATTTACAATGGCCGGCTTCCATAAATCCATACCAAGCGACATGGTTTGTATAGAAAAATAATCGTTGAATTTATCTATGATTAAAGAAGGCAGATAATCAGCTTCGCCAAATACAAGCCGGCAGTTTTCTGTGTACCCGATCTTTTTGCGGTAATGCCAGGCAGCTTCTATTTTCCGGTAAAAAAAATCTTCGTTAATATCTTCCTTCTTTCGCGTAAGCAATCGTACAATAATCTGCGATTTTGGATTGATAAATCCGCGCCCTGCAAATGAATTATCAGCAAAATAAACATCAACTATATCACCGGGTTTTACTTCACCTTCTATTGTATTCACTTCATTTCCGAAAATCCACGGGTGTCCGTTGGCAATGCGAGGCGCAATTTTCCGTTTTAAAATCACTTTTGTCATGCGCCAAAGGTATTGATGTGACGAAAAATCTTGGCAGGGTTATTGGAAAATTAATTGCTTAACTAACAAAAATTTCAATCATATGAGCGCACAAAAAATAATCTTAGGAACTGTATCCGGCGTATTGGCTGGTGTTGCAGTAGGTCTGTTAATTGCACCTATGACAGGTGAAGAAACACGTCAGAAAATATCTGATAAAACAGATGAATTAACTGACACAGTTAAAGATAAATTTTCGCAGATTACAAAGAAAGCCGCTACAAAAGCTGATGATTTAAAAGCTGCATTCGGCGAAAAAATTGAAGGTATTAGCGATGACGTTCGCGAAAAAATATTGAAGTTATTAGATAGTGGTAAAGAAACATTAGATAAAGGTAAAGACGCTATTAACACAGCAGAAACGAAAGTGAACAACGCTCCAACGCCTGCACCGGCTAAATAAAGTTTACAACATATTATTAGATTTGAAAAGAGCGCATAATGCGCTCTTTTTTATTTGAATTAATTTCATATTTTTAGCAAGTTAAACGACTGATTAATATTCACTATGAGAAAACAAATCTTCATTTTATCCATTGTTGTTGCCTTAATTTATATGGCTTCCTCGGCTTTTACACCGTCATCAAGACAAGGCGGATTTAAAAACCTGAAAGTGTTACCGAAAGATATAAGTCATGATAGTTTGGATGCCATTATGGATTACTTCAAAGGCTCACTGGGCGTGAAGTGTGGCTTCTGTCATGCGCCCGACCCGAGCACAGGCAAACTGAATTTTGCAAGCGATGACAAACCGGAAAAAGAAATTGCCCGCGCTATGATGAAGATGACGTATGACATTAACAAGAATTATTTCAATTTTAATAACTCGAACAAGCCGGACACTATTCGCGCGGTAACTTGTTATACTTGTCATCATGGCGAGCCACATCCTGAAGCAAAACTGCAATTTGAAAAAGATCATCACATGATGCCACCGCCGGGAGGAATGCCACCGAATGGAATGCCGATGGACAGCGCGCATAAAATGTCGCCTGACGGAATGCCAATGGATAGCACACACAAAATGATGCAGAAACCATAAAAGATTTTATATTGTATAAAAATGAAAGCCTGTCATACGCGAGTGTTGCAGGCTTTATTTATGTAAAAGATTCATGCAGATATAATCTTAGTAAAATAAGATTCTGGAAAAGGGATGATCTGGGGTTTTTCTTTAAAAATGCCAAACAGAGTGCTTCCACTTCCGCTCATCGCTGCATATACAGCGCCGTTATTATACAATTGCTGTTTTATTTCTGATATGGCAGGATGTTTTTTTGCAACGCCTTCTTCAAAATCATTTATCAAAGATTCTTTCCATTTTTCAATAGGTAACTGAACAATTTCTTTTATTGATGTTGAATGAGATTGATATTCTAATTGTGCAAAAGCGTCGCTTGTATTGATGTGAATATTCGGATTAACAATATAAAAAAAATAATTGCTTAAATCAATACGAATAGGTTCGATTATTTCTCCTCTTCCTGCAGCAAAACAAGGCTTGTTATATATAAAAAACGGACAATCGCTGCCAAGCTGTAACGCATATCGGGCAAGGGTTTCATCAGGTAAATAAAGATTGAATTGTTCATTCAGCATTATCAGCATAAAAGCGCCATCAGCACTGCCGCCGCCCAAACCTGCGCCCATGGGAATGGCTTTGTGCAAATGAATCTTTACAGCCGGTAATTCAGGAAAATCATTCTTTATTATCTGCCAGGCTTTTATACAAAGATTGCTGTTTCCATCGCCGGCAACCGGCAAACCGGATAATGTAAGTTCCGGCTTTTCCAAATGGGGCGCGGGCAATATTTCCAACGCATCACGTATTTGAAGCGGGTAAAAAGCAGTTTCCAGGTTATGAAATCCGTCGGTACGTTTTTCTAAAATATGAAGGCCCAGATTGATTTTACAATTCGGAAAACGTATCACACAAAAAGATTACAAAATTATTTTTTACGCTTGTTCAATTCATCGCGAATGCTAATGGCGCGGAGATAATCTTCCTGTTCCAAAACTTCATTCAATAAAGTCTGGAGTTCATCCACACTAAGACTATGTAAACTTTCTTTTGACGATGATGATGTTGTTACCGGTTGTTCAATAGCAACATCTGTTTTCTTTTTATTGCTGTCTTCCATTAATATACCTGCACTTTCCAAAATATTATCAAACGTATAAATGGGGCAGCCAAACCGAACAGCCAGCGCTAATGCATCGCTGGTACGACTGTCTATTTCAACGGTATCATGTTCACTTATGCAAACCAGTTTAGAATAAAAAATACCTTCCTGCAAATCGTTGATGATAATCTCCATCAACTCTACATTAAAAGCATTCATAAAGTTTTTCATCAGGTCGTGTGTAAGCGGGCGGCTTGGTTGCATACGCTCCAGAGCAACGGCAATTGCCTGAGCTTCAAACCCGCCAATCACAATCGGCAGACGGCGCAACCCGTTTACTTCTCCCAAAACAACAGCGTAAGAATGCGTCTGTGTAATGCTGTGTGATAAAGCCACAATCTCAAGTTCTATCTTCTTCATGCCGGAACTGCTAAATTTTTATCCGGCAAATGTAATATTTTCAGGCTTTATAAGAGAACAGAGATAACCGGGCTTCACAAGTTTTTACAACACAGCAGGCAAAGAAATATATTGGAAATGACAAATTCATTCCTTACTCATTTAGAACAGCAGCTTTCGGAACCAGCCGGAAAAGCCATAAAAATAAAAGCGACAAAGCAAGTATATGGCGGCGATATAAGTCTTGCCTATATCATTACAACAAATGAAAGAAAATATTTTATAAAAGTAAATCATACTTCCCCGGCAGATATGTTTGAAAAGGAATATAACGGGTTAAAAAAGCTGAGGAGTAAAAGTGTTTTGAAAATTCCTGAATCGATTATGTACGGAACTTTCGAAACTGATTTTTATTTATTAATGGAATGTTTGGAAAGAGGTAAACCAACACAACAAACCTGGAAAGAATTGGGAGAAGGGCTTGCTGTTTTACACAAGCAAACGCAATTGCAGTTTGGTTTTGAGGAAGATAATTATATTGGCGCTTTGCCTGAATTGAATACGCTTTGCGATAGCTGGGCAGAATTTTATGCAACACAAAGAATATTGCCTTTGATTTATAAAAATTTTGAAGATGGCAAATGCACAAAGACTGATGTGCAGGATGCCGAAACCATTTGTAAAAAACTGGCAGATATTTTTCCTGACGAACCAGCGGCTCTTTTACACGGCGATTTGTGGAGTGGTAATTTTATGGCTTGCAATACGGTTGAAGCTGCGGTTTATGATCCGGCTGTTTATTACGGACACCGGGAAATGGATATTGCAATGACGCTTTTATTTGGTGGTTTTGATAAACAATTTTATTCTGATTATAACGAAAGTTATCCACTGCAAAACGGCTGGCAAAACCGCGTTGCTTTATGCCAGTTATACCCGTTACTTTTTCATCTTAACCTGTTTGGAAATTCATATTATAAACAAGTAAAACGCGTTTTAGATATGTATAAATAAAAAGCCTGCACCAAAGCGCAGGCTTTATTGTATTCACCCTAACTAAATATTATTGCTGAAGAATAGAATCCATATCAACTTGCCGGTTTCGATCTATTGCTTTTTCTTTTGCTTTCTTAATTACTTCCTGCAACGTTTCTGTTGCATCTAACACAGCGGTTTCAAAGGTTCCCGCATTCTTTTTTACAAAATGATCGTTGCCGGGCACTTCCAGCCTGATTTCGCAAAACTTATTGGCAGGGTTGCCGTCAGAACCAACATACAAGGTAACATCAGCCCGAATAATTTTATCACTTTTCAATTTGGCAAGCGTCTCACGTACATAATTTTCTAAGTCTGCACTGGCTTTAAATCCGGGAGATTCTATGATTATATCCATAAGAAATGTTTATATAAAAACAACTATTATCATACCAAGGAAAGAAGCAATTATCATTAAGCTATATATCAATTCTGTTTTGCACCTCAATCCATTTTGATTTAACATTCTCTTTCCCATTAACCTGTTATCTTCATTTTTTGACCATATTGTTATTGGAATGAACAAATTTTTATTGCCGCTGAATATTATTTTACTGGTTGGTTTAGGCGTTTTATATTTTTTATTTTTCAATTATACAAACCAGGATAAGCATCGCATTCAGCAGGCAAATGTGGCTTCGGCAAACCGTTTTAAAATTGCTTATTTCGAGCTGGATTCTCTACAGGAAAACTATACGTATTTTAAAGAAATGAGAGATTATCTGAATAACCAGGAAGCTCGTATGACAAAGCAATTAAACGGGCTTCGTGATAAATACGCCGCCAAACTGAAAGAATACAATCAGAAAGGTCCGACGATGAATCAAACTGAACAAAGTGCATTTGAACAGCAACTCATTGGTTTAAAAAATGATTACGACCACAGCCAGCAGGATGTAGGTCAGCAGATGAACAGCCTTTATATGCAAAAGATGCAGGATGTAAAACTTCGTATTCAGGATGTGCTGAAAAGTTATTGCCGGGATTCCGGTTACACGTATGTACTTGCTTCCAGCAACGAAGATTATTTGTATTATAAAGATACGCTTCGCGATATCACGCCAAGTATTGTAAAGCTTTTGAATGATGAATATCAGAAGAATAAAAAGCCGTAGTTTGATTCTTATTTGATTATAGAAAATCCGCTTTCTGTAAGCGGATTTTTATTTTGTTGGAAGTTTATTGGCTCATCTACGATTAATAACAAAGCTTGCAAACTCTCAACCTGATTAAACAATCGCTGTATTACATTTGTAATATGAGACATTTCTCTTTTATTATCATCATTACGCTGTGTTTTATACATTCTTTTGCGCAGCAAAAACACATTATCGGTACAGACGTAAATCCGTTTTCGTATTCCATTACCAAATCAAAAACATTTACAAAAGCAGCGGTATCATGTGCGCATCCATTAGCCAGCGAAGTTGGTGTTGCCATTATGAAACAAGGCGGCAATGCGTTTGATGCAGCCATTGCTGTAAATCTTGCGTTAGCGGTTGTATATCCGAACGCCGGCAACATTGGCGGCGGTGGTTTTATGTTAGCCAGAAAAAAAGATGGCAAATTGTTAGCTCTCGATTATCGCGAAACAGCGCCTTCATCAGCCAGCCGTAATATGTATCTCGACAGTGCTGGCAATGTTATTCCCGATTTATCTATCAACGGTCATTTATCTGCCGGCGTTCCGGGCACGGTGGCGGGTTTATTTGCCATGCATCAATATGCAAAGCTTCCGTTCGCAACATTAATTCAGCCCGCAATTGATTTGGCGCTTCACGGTTATACGTTAACAAAATCGGAAGCCAATAGTTTTAACAGCAATAAAGAAGAGTTTGTAAAATTCAATACGAAACCAACGGCTTTAGTAAAAGAAAGCGAATGGAAAGCCGGCGATACGTTATATCAACCGGAACTGGCACAAACGCTAATGCGCATCAGGGACAACGGACAAAAAGGCTTTTATGAAGGCGCGACAGCCGATTTAATTGTGGCAGAAATGAAGCGTGGCAACGGTTTGATGAGTTATGATGATTTGAAAAACTATAAAGCCAAAGAAAGAATACCCATACAGTTTATATATCGCGGTTATCAAATCATCAGCTTTCCGCCGCCAAGCAGTGGTGGAATTTTAATTGCGCAAATGCTGGGCATGATTGAACCTTTTCCTATAAAAAGCTATGGCTTTGAATCGCCAAAAACAGTACAGGTAATGGTTGAAGCAGAACGCCGCGCCTATGCCGACAGAGCCGAACACATGGGCGATCCTGATTTTTATAAAGTGCCGCAAAGCACGTTAATCAGCAAAGAATATTTAGCAAATCGCATGAAAGATTTCGACACACTTCATGCTTCTAAAAGTCAGGATATAAAAGCGGGCGCAATCCATGAAAGTAAAGAAACCACGCACATGAGTATTATAGATAAAGATGGCAATATGGTTTCTATCACGACTACGCTAAATAATACGTATGGCAGTAAAACATTTGTTGGCGGTGCGGGCTTTTTATTAAATGATGAGATGGACGATTTCAGCGCGAAACCCGGCGTTCCGAATATGTATGGCGCTTACGGCGGCGAAGCCAATGCCATTGTGCCAAACAAACGTATGCTAAGCTCGATGACGCCTTCTTTAGTATTAAAAAATAATAAGCCTTATATTGTTGTCGGAACGCCCGGCGGCACTACAATTCCCACTTCTGTTTTTCAAACTATTATTGATATTGTTGACTTTGATATGAGTGCCGCGCAGGCTGTAAACAGTCCGAAATTTCATCATCAATGGTTGCCGGATGAGATTTATACTGAAGCTGCTTTTCCTCATACAACATTAACAACGTTACAGGCAAAAGGATATATTTTTAATGGCGTTGGTCCTATTGGCAGAACCGAAGTGATTAAGATAAACGGAGCCACTTTAGAAGCCGCGGCTGATATAAGAGGAAATGATAGCGTGGCGGGTTGGTGAGATGTAATAAGTAGTAAGTAATAAGACTACATTTCAAATAAAGTTATTGATATACAATCATTATCTTACTACTTCATACTTAATACTTCATACCTAATACTTGTTGCAAATATTACAAACTTCAATACAAAAAAATCATGAAAACATTTGAAGAAGGCTTTATAGAAGATGTAATTAAAAGACTTGTCGCTTATAAAGATTTGGGTGATAAAACCTTTGCACAGTTAAACGATGAAGACATGGTTTATAAACCAAACGAAGAAACCAACAGCATCGCTGTTATTATTCAACACATGAATGGAAATATGCTGAGTCGCTTCACCAATTTTCTTACAGAAGATGGCGAAAAACCGTGGCGTAAACGCGATGCCGAATTTAATGAAGTTCATTTATCAAAAGAAAAAATAATAGCCTTATGGAACGAAGGCTGGCAAGCTGTAATGCAGGCACTGCAAGCCTTACAGCCCGAAGACCTGATGAAAACCATTTATATCAGAACAGAACCTTTATTGGTTTATGATGCGATCTTAAGACAGCTTGCGCACTATCCATATCATGTTGGTCAAATTATACAGATTGGTAAAACAAGAAAAGGAAAAGATTGGCAACCATTAAGTATTGCCAAAGGACAAAGCAAAGAATTTAATCAAAAATTAGCAGAACAATTTAAGAACAAATGAGACCAGACGCAATCATCTTTGATATGGATGGAACATTAATGAACAACAATCCTTATCATTTCCAGGCATGGCAAACTTTCTACACCAAATATTATCGCAGTCTTACGCTTGATGAATACAAAACAGGAATCAGCGGCAGAACATCTGTTGAAATCTTCCAGACTTTTTTTGGCAAAGAGATGACACCGGAAGAAATTACAAAATATGCTAACGAAAAAAATCTCTTATATCGTCAACTTTATACGCCGTATATAAAGCCGCTTGATGGCTTGATTGATTTACTTACAGAAATTCAAAAAGCCGGTATTCCAATGTGCGTGGCAACATCGGGCACGCCGCAGAATGTGCGCTTTATGTTTGAACATATTCCTATTGAACAATACTTTGATCGCGTGGTTGATGCATCGGAAGTTGTGCATGGAAAACCAAACCCGGAAATCTTTTTAAAAGCCGCCGGTTATGTACACGCAGATCCTTTACAATGTATTGTCTTTGAAGATTCATTTAACGGCATTACTGCCGCCAAAGCGGCGGGTATGAAAGTAGTTGGCGTGGCTACAATGGAAAGCAAAGACGATCTAAAACATACCGACGCTGTGATAGATGATTACAAACAAATTAATCTTGCCACGCTGCAAAAATTGTTAGATAGATAATTGCTGTATTTCGTACAATTTTACGCCTGAGGTTATAATCAAATTTTTCTACTGACTTTTGCTTTCTTATTCATTCGCCATATGTCATCTGTAAATACAAAACAGTTAGCCGCAGAACAAGCCGTTACTTATATAAAAGATGGAATGATTGTCGGGCTTGGAACCGGCAGTACCGCCGCTTTTGCCATTCAGAAAATTGGTGCGCGTGTAGCCGAAGAAGCTTTACAAATAAAAGCCATTGCAACTTCGGAACGCTCGGAAACAATGGCAAAAGAACTCAACATTCCGATTGTTGGTTTTGTTGATTTTGATGAGATTGATATTACAATTGATGGCGCTGACGAAGTAGATGAAAACTTAGACATCATCAAAGGCGGCGGCGGCGCTTTACTGCGCGAAAAAGTGGTTTCGATGCAAACCAAAAAGAACATCATTATTGTAGATGAAACCAAGCTGGTAAAGCATTTGGGCAAATTTCCGCTGCCAGTTGAAGTAGTTCCGTTTGCGCTAACCGTAGTGGATAGAAAGTTGCAGCAACTTGGCTGTAAAACCACCTTACGTAAAGCGGATGATAAGATTTATATAACCGATAATCAGAACTATATTTTAGATTGTCATTTTGATGAAATTGTAGATCCTGCTTCGCTTCATACAGCAATTAATACGATAGTTGGTGTTGTAGATAACGGTTTGTTTATTCAAAGAGCGGCTTTAGTAATTGCTGCCTACAACGATGGAACAATTAAAACATTTTCGAAGTAAGAGCAAGCTAATTCATGGCACTTCTTTTGGTTTTTGGTTATTGTGTAAATAAATAATTATGAAAAATATTCTTTCCGTTTTCTTCCTTATTGTCGGCCTGTATATTTCTTCCTGTAAAAATAATGATACCAATACACAAATGCCAAACGGCGGTTATAAAGAACGTAGCGATAGCGGAACTTCTATGCCATCTTCACCAGATACCAAAGACCGTGGTGCCGTAGCTGTTGATACGATAAAAAACGGTCAGGCTGTTATTTCAGGTGCTACAACATCCGACTCAACAAAAAAATAGTTTTAAATTTCTACAGTTCCCTGAAATACAAATTCAGCAGGACCGCAAAGCCAGATATTTTCAAATTTATCATCGTCTATTTTATCAAACTCAACAGCCAGTTTGCCGCCTAATGTTGTAACGTTTACGCGGTTAAAACCAACATCATTATGCGCAAATACCAATGCGGCAGCTGTTACGCCTGTCCCGCAACTTAGCGTTTCATCTTCAACCCCACGTTCATAAGTGCGAACAAAAATGTTGTTATCTTCTTCTTCAACAAAATTTACATTAATGCCTTCCTCTTTATATGTATCGCTGTAGCGAATGTCTTTTCCTTCTTTACTTACATTTACTCTTCTCACATCGCGTGTAGGTCTTATAAAATGAGGCGATCCGGTATCGAGCACAGAATCGTTATACCATCTTTTAACGCCCCATACATTTTTCATCTTTAAATATACCCAGCCATCATCTTCAATCGTAGCTTCGTGCAATCCATCAATGGCAGAGAACAAGTATTTGTTTTTGCGCAGCCCGTGATGCGAGGCAAACTTCACCAGACACCTGCCACCATTGCCACACATGCTGCTTTCGCGTCCATCGGCATTATAATATTCCATATCAAAATCAGAATCAGAAGAAGGATTTAACAGCATCAATCCATCGGCGCCAATGCCAAACCTGCGATTGCATAAATGATGAATTTGTTCTGTGGTAAGTTTGCATTCTTTGTTTAAATTATTCAGGATAATAAAATCATTTCCTGTTCCCTGGTATTTATAAAATGTGATTTGCATGATTAAACCGAAGCTATAATTTCCAATGTATTTTTAATAAGATTTTCTACTGTTGCAATGCCATCTTTTGTAAACTGTTTGCTTACGCGATTGGCTACAATTACGTTAATGCTTAAACATTGATGACCCAACAATTTTCCCAAGCCATAAATGGCGCTGGTTTCCATTTCAAAATTGCTGATAAAATGATTGCCAAAGCGAAATGAAGTTAATTGATTTACAAAATCGGGATGATTTAAACCGAGGCGCAATACTCTGCCTTGCGGACCATAAAAGCCCGGACAAGTAACTGTAATTCCCTGGTGATATTGCTGTGTAAAATGTTTCAAAAGCGACGCTCTTGCTGAAGCAATATAAGGTTGTGAAGAAGCATTTGTAATACCAGTGTAATTTATAAAATGACTCAATATCTGTCGTTCTTCTTCATTATTATCATGACGGTAAAAATGAAGCAAATTATCAACACCAAGTCCATGTGTACCAGCAACAAAACTATCAACCGGAATATCTTTTTGCAAAGAACCGCTTGTACCCAAACGAAAAATCTGCAATGACGTTAACTGCGGTTTTATTGTGCGTATAGCAAAATCTATATTGACCAATGCATCCAGTTCGTTCATCACAATATCTATATTATCGGGTCCGATGCCGGTAGAAACTACAGAAATTTTTTTGCTGCCAATATAACCGGTATGTGTAATAAACTCGCGATGCTGCCGCTCCACTTCCACCCTGTCGAAATACTTGCTTACTTGTGGCACACGTCCCGGATCGCCAACTGTGATTACCGTCGTCGCCAGTTCATCGGGCCGCAGATCCAAATGATAAATACCACCACGCTGATTGATAATAAGTTCGCTTTCTGCAATAATGTTCATCAAGCCGATTTATACGCAAAAGTCGGGCACAGAATCATAAAATTCTTCTCAAAATTTTATTATTGATTGCATTATATTATTTTCGCGCCCCAATGGTCCTGTGGCCGAGTGGCTAGGCAGAGCTCTGCAAAAGCTTCCACACCAGTTCGACTCTGGTCGGGACCTCATTTTTCAAAACCTATAAGGTGCAAATCCTTATAGGTTTTTCAATTTTCTGTATGAAATACTCACAACCTCTTGGTGCCGTTGCTTGTCTTGCCCTTATTATCAATTGTTTTTTTCCATGGACTTATGTGGCCGAAATCAACTTAGTAATTACGGGTATTGATGGTGGTGTAAACCTTGGCAGACCGGGTTTGTTCAACATTATTCTTTGTTTTATAATGATTGTTTTCTTTTTGATTCCGAGAATATGGGCAAAGAGAACCAATGTCATTCTCGGCGCTTTGAATATTGCCTGGAGCCTTCGCAATTATTTATTGGTTGGCGCTTGTTCTGGCGGCATTTGTCCGGAAAAAAGAGCCGGTATATTTCTGTTGATGTTGCTTTCTTTTTTTATAGAAGTGATGACATTTATTCCACCAATCAAGATTGTGCCGAAGGAATAAGTTTGGTTATGGAGATATAAGTTTCATTGATAACAAATCTTCGACTGCAATGAGGCTCAATTTAGATATTGAAAGCTTGCAACATACAATATCAATACAAGCATACAATGTGTATTGATAAACTTATAAAAAGGATTGTTTTACTTTATCAATAAATCATTAAAGACAGTTGTATCACCATTAAAAACATTGAAGTCGGTATTGTACGAAATACCGTTTACTGTGCCGTGTTCATTGAATTGCCAAATCAACCAATCGCGGTTAATGCGCGGTTTATTTTTTTGTAAATAATGGGCAATCCAAAGCGGATAGTTGTCGAAGTCTTTACCGAGATAACGTTCGTAAAAATCAACATAAGAATAAATAATCGGCTTTACGCCGTAATGCGTTTCGATCATATTCAGCCACAACTTCAATTCAATACGCATTACATCAGGCTTGGTACCATAAAGCTGTTCAATATCTACAACAGGCGGCAAATCGCCGGGCTGCAATTTTACTGTCCTGATAAAATTGATAGCTTGTTGTGCGCCGCTTTTGTTGGCTAAATAAAAATGATACGCGCCATGCGGAATATGAAGCTGGCTGCATTTACTCCAGTTTCGTTTATAAAAAACATCAACTTTGGTTAAACCTTCGGTAGCTTTTATATAAGCAAAATCGAGCTTAATATCTTGCACCTGCATAGCTTTTACCGCATTCCACGCAATGTTTCCCTGGTGGCGGCTAATGTCGATGCCGTGAATGGTATAACCCATAGGAACATCAATATTGAAACCTTCGTATCGAACAAAGTTGCTTTTATAAGATAGATAAACCTGGTAAAGCTGATACGAAATATAAGAAGCGATAATAACAACAACAAGAATAATAAGATACAGCCATTGCCTGCGTTTGTGTTTCTTTTTTTTCTTCGTCATTGCCTTCTCTCACCTTGTTATTGCCTGATGAATTTCTTCTTATTAATAATGCCTTTATTGTTTTGAATGAGAACAAAATAAACACCTTTTGCCAATTGCGAAACCGGAACTGTGAGTGCGTTTTGACTAATACTTGTAAACGTTTTCTTATACACAAAAGCACCGGAAGAACTAATAATATTTATGACGGCAAAAGTTGCCGAATCGGATGTTTTGAGTTTGATATGAAGAACCGTATTTGCCGGGTTTGGATAAAGAATCAGCTCATTACTTATCGGCGTTTCTTCAACAATCGTAAGCATCGTATCTTTTGCTGAATTATTATTTTTCGTGATTATAAATTGTGACGGATCAATCAAAACAGAATCCGGGTTGAAAGAAAGTGGCAGCGTTATATTACTTATATTTTTCTGAATGTTTATTACGGTTGTATCGCTTTGCGAAGCATTGGCAAACACGAGTTGTAAAGGCACCGTAAAAAGTGTATTTGAAGTGTCGCTGGCCGTTTCTGTTACCTGCAATTGTATTTTGTTATTTTTCCAGTTCCATTTTATATTGAAAGATGGATAACCTTTACCATAAAACCATTGTGTAAAAAAAGTATCGAGCGATTTGCCGCCGGTAGCTTCCATGTTTCGCTGAAAATCTTTGGTTCGCGCAAAATTGTATTGTAAAGCCGCGTCCTGCTGATATAGATTCATGCCTTTAAAAAAAAGAGAATCACCCAACGTCCAGCGCAACATGCGCAGCAACATGGCTCCTTTTTTATAAGTTAAATTATCACTGAATATGCGGTTGATATTCGTTGTATCTTCTACCCAAACAGAACCAGATGGTTCAGATGTTGCCATGTTCATATCCTGCGATACAATAGCTGCGAGGTTTTCAGGATGATAATGTTCTGTATAAAAAAGATCAGCGAGATAAGTGGCAAAACCTTCATTTAGCCAGGTATCCTGCCAGCTTCCCAATGTTATTTTGTCGCCAAACCACTGATGCGCCAATTCATGCGCCATCAAATATTCTTCAGCATTGGTAATAAACGAATTGCTTTGGTGTTCCATCCCGCCGGTCCAATCAAATTCAGTTTGCCCATACCGCTCATTCATAAACGGGTACGCACCAAAATATTGGTCATAAAGCAGAAGCGCATCATAAACCGGCGTTACATAGGTTTGAAAATAAGTTTCATATTCCGGATATACAGTTGTTGTAACCGGAAGCACCCCTTTTTGTAAAGACAATTGTTTAGTGAACGTTATATAATTTGTAACGGCAATGCCAACCAGGTAAGTAGCAATGGGATAACGATGTTTAAAATGCGATGTTGTTGTATTGTTATCAACCAAAGAATCTAAGAGCAAACCATTGGCAGAAGCTGAATATACAGATGGATGTGTGATATAAATATCAATACTATCTATCTTATCATCTAAGCCATTGCGGCACGGCCACCAATCGCGTGCGCCGTAAGGTTCGCTAAGCGTCCATAGAACCGGAATATCACTGTTATGAATACGTTTGGTAAAACTTCCGTTACCTGTATTGGCGGGCGTTCCGTGATAATAAATGGCGAGTGAATCTTGTTGTCCTGACTTTTTCGTTTGTGGAAAATTCAAAGTCAGGGTTTTATCATCTTTCTGTGTAAAGTCAATGTTCGTATTGTGCATAACAACACTATCAACCAGCAATACATTATCCAGGTCAAAAACAATTTGTTTTGCGTCTTTGGTTAGGTTAATATAATACGTAACAGAACCGCTTATGTAAAATAAAGATGGATCAATACTCCAGCGGCAGCGCGCGTAAGAAGTTGTAAAATTTGATGAAGCGGATGTGTAAATACCGGCATCTCCCAATATCTTTATCGCACCACCTTTTTTTTCAGCTTCGGCAATATTGATTGTTGATTGTTTTGGCTGCGCAAAAGAACTCATTGCCATTACAAACAATCCAAAAAACAAAAACAACTTCATAAAAACGTGTTGTTTAAAGATACTGAATCCGATGAGCCGTTAGAAAAAGAATACAATTCAAAATATCAGGCAGTTATTGGTATAGAATGAATTGCATCACTCATTTCTTTTATCAGCGCCGGATCTTTTTCTATTGCATTGCCAACAACAATAACATCGGCACCAGCTTTACAATTCAGATACGCTTTTTCCGGATCGCAAATACCGCCGCCAACTATCAACGGCGCTTCAATATGAGAAGAAACTTTTTCAATCATTAACTCGTTAATCGCCCGCTTGGCGCCACTTCCGGCGTCCATATAAATTAATTTCATACCCAGCATTTCACCAGCCATAGCAGTACACATGGCAATCTCATTTTTATCTGCCGGAATCGGCGACGCATTTGATATATAAGATACGGTTGTTGGCGCACCGCCATCAATCACCATATAACCTGTTGGCATAATTTCAAGCCCGCTGCTTTTTACAAACGGCGCGCTGATAACATGCTGACCAATCAATAATTCAGGATTGCGGCCGGAGATTAGAGAAAGATAAAGTAGCGCATCGGCATACTTACTGATTTGCGAAGGCGAACCGGGAAATAATACAACCGGAATATCACACAAAGATTTTATTTGCTTAATACAATCATCCAGACAATTGGAAATGACAAGGCTGCCGCCCACAAAAAGATAATCAACCTGCGCATTTATGGCAAGAGTTACAAGCTGTTCTGTTTTGGTAATATCAACCTTATCAGGATCAATCAATACAGCAAACGATTTGCGGCCAAGCTTTTTTCTATCCCTGAATTGTTGATATAATTGTTGCTTCATTAATAAAGAGTATGATTGCAAAAATGCAAAAAGTTTTTTACATGCGGCTCGTTTACCTATCTTCTCTATTTTTCAAAATCCTTTCAAATATAGGTAAAGTTTTCTGCTGTTTATTTATGAACACTATGTGTCCGGTATTATTCCACGCTTTCTCAATTCCACAATTAACTATCATTTTTTTCAACTTTATAAGTTGTTCAAAATCAAAGTAATTTTTTTTTAATATTTTATTTCCTATTGAAAGTTTTTCACGACTAAAAAATGGCACAATTATGTGAAGATATTGTGCGTAACTATAAAATCAACGTTATGACATCATTAGCTTTCAATACATCCGCAAACAGTGCAAACCAAATCTTGTCTATGCCTTCTCTTTCTTCTTTCGGAAAAAAAATCAACAACAACAAAACATTTATCAGTTTAACATCTGCACCAAAATACTGGTATCGTAAAGCAACTGCCAAGCGTTTTTCTATCGATTGGGATTTGAATATGAATGAACTTGAATTTGAATAGATTTTTTTAAGAATTAAGTTCCCGTTTTAGCAAAAGCGTCATTACCAATTGTCAATTTATCTTTGCCGCAATGCAAATAAATTGTACAGACAAAGAGTTGTTTATTTTTAAAAAGATTTCAGCCGCTGCAAAAGAACTTTTTTACCCAACTTTTATTATCGGTGGTTTTGTAAGAGATAAAATTATTGGTCGCCCGTCAAAAGATGCCGATATTGTTTGTGTTGGCGATGGTATTTTACTTGCAGAAAAAGTCGCTGACCGTTTTCATCCCAAACCATGTGTTGCTTTCTTCAAAAATTTTGGTACAGCACAAATTAAGATTGATACATTCGAAATTGAGTTTGTTGGTGCACGCAAAGAAAGTTATCGTTCTGAAAGCCGAAATCCCGACTGTGTTCTCCCGGAACGTTGGAAGATGATCAAAACCGCAGAGATTTTACTATTAATACGCATTAGCTATAAGTTTAAACAAGCGAAAATTATGGTGAACTTATTGATCCTTTTGACGGCTTAATTGATATTGAGAATAAAATTATCCGAACCCCGCTTAATCCCGACATTACTTTTTCTGATGATCCGCTTCGCATGATGCGGGCAATCCGGTTTGCATCACAATTAAACTTTTACGATTGAGGAAAATACGTTTGCTGCCATCAGCAAAAATGCGCACACCGCATCCAGCATTATTACACAGGAGCGAATAACGGTTGAACTGAATAAAATAATGCTTAGTTCAAAACCTTCAATTGGGTTTACACTTTTATTTCAAAGTGGTTTATTGCAACTCATTTTTCCGCAAATGGCTGCTTTGCAAGGTGCTGAAAATGTGGACGGACTGGGGCATAAAGATAATTTTTATCATACGCTCCAGGTAATAGATAATGTGGCTGCAAAAAGTGATGACCTTATGGCTGCGCTGGGCTGCGCTGATGCACGACATTGGAAAGCCCGCTACCAAAGGATTTGAGGAAGGTCATGGCTTTACGTTTCATGGTCATGAAGTGGTTGGCGCGCGCATGGTTCCTAAAATTTTTACAAAGCTGAAACTTGCCGCTTGGCGATACGATGAAGTTTGTACAAAAGCTAGTTCTTGCTGCACTTGCGGCCTATTTCAGTCTTACCAAAGAAAACATTACGGACAGCGCCATCCGCCGCTTATTATTTGATGCCGGGGAAGACATTGATAAACTAATGATTCTTTGTGATGCCGATATTACCACTAAAAATAAATTCAAGAGCAAAACGCTTTCTACAAAATTTTGAACTGGTGCGCCATCGCGCCGCCGAAGTGGAAGAAAGTGACAAGCTACGCAACTGG
Organism: Ilyomonas sp.; assembly: GCA_965199845.1. Taxonomy (GTDB): domain Bacteria; phylum Bacteroidota; class Bacteroidia; order Chitinophagales; family Chitinophagaceae; genus Ilyomonas. The sequence goes on along the minus strand of CBDATZ010000005.1, from coordinate 89,726 downwards.
CAACCGCCGATTACCGGTGAAATCATTATGCAGACTTTTGCTTTGCCGCCAGGCAAAAAAGTCGGTATTATAAAAGATGCTATCCGCGAAGCCATTCTCGATGGCATCATTCCCGGCAATTATGAAGCGGCTTACGAATTTATGCTTCAGAAAGCATCTGAGCTTGATTTACAGCCTGTTGCTTACAATAAGAATTAGAAATTTCCATTTGTATTGATTAGAAATTTCTGTAGAGCTATCTGTATTGCTCCGGTTGATGATCGTTGCGCAATCTTCTGAGAGCAGTCGGATTGATACAGTTAACCTTTCCAAATAAAAATTGAGCTGATTTTTTACATAAAATCCTTTATATTTTCGCATGTGATATTCCCCTATTTTTGCCACCTTTAAAAATTTCTTGTCTTTATATGTCAGTTCTTCAAAAAATTCATGATAAAGGTGCGTGGATCATATTTGCACTGATCGCTCTTGCCCTGATTGCATTTATTCTCCAGGATTCTTCTTTGCGCAGAGGCGGTTTTTTTTCTAACAGCAATACTATCGGAAGCATAAACGGCGAAAAGATTGACAGAACCGCTTTTCAAAGTAAAATCAGTTTCTTCGATAATATCAGCAAACAACGTGGCCAGGAAATGCAGCCCGGCATGTTGAACGGGCAAGTCTGGAACTATATGGTTCAGCAGACTTTATTAAACCAGGAAGTAGCTAAGTTGGGATTAAATTTTACTTCAAAAGAATTAGCCGATGTATTGTTTGGCAGCAACCCGCCACAATGGATGCAGCAACAATTTACAGATCAGAAAACAGGTATCTTCGATGCGAATGCTGCCCGCCAGCAATTTGCGCAGATAAAGAAAAATCCTAACGATCCGCGCGTTGCAGAAATTCAAACGCAGTTTATCGATCCTACCATTCAGCAGGCAATGTTTACCAAGTATTCTGCTTTGTTAAGCGGCGCTACTTACATACCAAAATGGCTGGCAGAAAAAACAAATGCCGATAACAATTCCGTTGCCAAAGCATCTTATGTTTTTGTTCCTTACAATACGATTAATGATAGTGCTATTACCGTAAGCGACGATGAAATAAATGCGTATCTGAAAAAACATGAAGATCAGTTTAAACGCGATGAAGAAACGAGAACGGTTCAATATGTTTCATTCAGCGAAATACCCACAGCTTCCGATTCTGCAGCTGTCAGAGACCAGCTATCAGCCTTAAAGCCGTCGTTTACAACTACGAGTGATGCAGCTTCTTTTGTTGTATCTAAGAACAGCGATGTGCCTTATGCCAATACGTTTAGTTTAAAAGCTGATTTGAAAGACGCTGCTGCAGATACAATAATGAAACTACCTGTTGGCGATGTTTACGGACCTTATATTAACAACGCGGAATATACACTCGCCAAATTAGTCAGCAAACGTACCGTTCCTGATTCTGTAAAGGTTCGCCATATCTTAATCAAAACTCAGGATGCAGGTAAAGATGTATTGTCTGACAGCGTTGCGAAAAAGAGAATTGACAGCATCTCGGTTGCCATTCAGGGCGGCGCTAATTTCGATTCGATGGTTCAGAAATACAGCGATGACCCCGGAAGTAAAACCACACAAGGCGTCTATGATTTTCCGTATTCACAATTCGGAGGTATCAGTAAAGAGTTTGCAGAAACGGCTTTTTATAATCCGGTTGGCACAAAGAAAACGGTAAAAGTTTCAAACAGTCAATATGCGGGTTATCACTATATCGAAGTTTTAAGCCAGAAAAATATGCAGGAAGCGTACAACGTGGCGTACGTTACAAAACCAATCATTGCCAGCAACGAAACTATCAACAATGCAAGTACGTCAGCTTCCCAGTTTGCAGCCAGCAGCAAAGATCAGAAAGGCTTTGAAGCTGCTGCCAAGAAAAGCAACCTGACACCGATTAACTCACAGGAAATTAAGAAAGCAGACTATTCGCTGGGAGTTGTTGGAGGCGAAAATCGCGATTTTATCAAATGGATTTTTAATAGTGATGTGGGTGATGTCTCTGATCCATACGAGTTAGGTGATCAATATGTAGTTGCGCTGATTACTTCATCTGAAAAAGCTGGTCTTCCTTCGGCACATTCTGCCCGCCCGCAGGTTGAAACCATAATAAAAAATGAAAAGAAAGCAAGAACAATCATCAATACAAAAATTAAGGGCAGCACATTAGATGCGATAGCGAAAAGCGCAGATGTGGCTGTACAACAGGCAGACAGCCTTTCATTTCAATCGCCGGCTGTACCGAATGTAGGTTTTGAACCGAAATTTTTGGGAGCGGCTTTCAATAAGAATATCGTTTCAAAAATCAGTGACCCGATTGCAGGTAACGCCGGTGTGTTTGTTGTAAAAAGCGATGGTGTAAGAGCTTTATCTTCTTCGGGTGTTTCTACAGAACAGGTGCAGGACAATATGAAACAGATGCTACAACGCCAGCAAAGCAATGGCGGCGGTGTGTTTGAAGCATTACGCAAAAGTGCTTCGATTACAGATAATCGTTCTGATATTTATTAATACATTTATAGCCTGTATGACAAATAAGAAAACGGGCAGAAGAAAAGGAACAACGGCTGCTGCAACTTTGGGTGCAGCAGCCGTTGTTCCTTTTACTTTATTTGCAAAAACAAAAGACATGAAAAAACCATTGATTCATCATGCTATTTTCTGGTTGAAAAATCCGTCTTCTACACAGGAGCGTGATAAACTTGTGGAAGGTGTAAAAACGTTGGCTGACATTAAACAAATCAAAACTTTATATGTTGGTGTGGTTGCCAATACGGAAAAGCGTGATGTGGTTGATCAGTCGTGGGGCGTTTCGGAAATTATGTTTTTTGATAATTTAGAAGACCAGGCTTCTTATCAAGACAATGCTGTTCATCAGTCATTTATTAAAAACTACAGTCATCTCTGGGAAAAGGTTGTGGTATATGATGCTATGACAATGTAATAGTTTTGGCTGAACGATATGCTTAGCTCAGAAAACATGGCAAATGCTATATACAATTCTTACAAATTCCATTTGCTAAAACATCAATAGCGCTTGTTCTGAAACCCATTGGCAGCTTCACTTCCGGCACAACAATGTTTTGAAGACAATATGTAACCCCGCAGCTATCGCAAACAAAATGTACATGATTATCATGATGATGTCCTTGCTTGCATTCATCTTGGCAAAGTGCATATCTCACCACATTATCAACAGAAGGAATGGTATGAATAATACCGCTTTTTTGAAACGTTTGCAAGGTTCTGTAAATGGTTACACGGTCAAATTGTTCGCCGGTTTTTTTTTCGATTACAGAATGTTCCAGCGCGCCGTTACTTTCTAAAAATAATTTCAGAATGGCTTTACGGCTTTCCGTTGTGCTCAATTGATTTTGCTTCAATATACCCTGGATATTCATAGCGTTTTAATTAGTAGAATGTGTAAAATTACTGCCGGAAAAATCAGTTCTTTTTTCATTCAGTAAAATGGCAATATCGGTTTCCAATTGCTTCAATTCATTAGCTTTTAAGCCATCATAAATCTGCCCGCGCAGAGTTCCGTTTTTATCTACCAATGCAATGAATTGTGTATGCAGAAACTGGTCGTTTATGTTTACCACAGCGTTCTTTGGGTCATCCAATAAATAACTGTCGCGCGCCTGTTTATACAAACTGTCTTTTTTACCGGTAAGAAAAACCCATTTGTTTGTATCCACTTTCATCTTCGTTGCATAGGTTTTTAACCTGGCGGCCGAATCTGTTTCCGGATCGGATGTATGAGATACAACTAAGAAATCCGGATTGTCTTTAAACTTATCATACACGTTTTTCAGATTGCCGTTCATACGCGGACAAATGCCTTTGCAGGTTGTAAAAAAATAATTCACAACACATACTTTTCCCTGCATATCTTTTTGTGTGAATTGGGTATTGTTTTCTGTAGTAAAAGAGAACGGTTGCACCGTAGCAGAAAGCTCTGGCAGCTTGGTTTTCCAGTTATCGGTTCCCCAAAAAACAAACAAGAGGTATATAACGAAAAGACCTACAAAAAATCCACCGTAGGTAAGAAGTTTTTTCCTTTTCATAGCTCAAAATTACAACATCAAAAACGGAAAGAAATCAATGTAACATTCTGTTATCTAATTTTGCAACGAAGTTGCATTTATAAAATTACTTCTTATATTTGCCTTCTATGCGTTTTAAGATTAATTGGGATGGACTTGGTATTACAGCTTCATTGGCTTGTGCAATTCACTGCGCTTTATTACCGCTTTTTCTTACCAGTTTGCCGGTGTTTGGCTTTGAATTGATAGACAACAATTCTTTTGAAATTATGATGATTGCTATTGCGGCCAGCATTGGTTTTTATTCATTATTTCATGGTTATAGAAAACATCATCACCAGTTATTACCAATCGTTTTATTTGTAATCGGGATTCTTTTTTTATGCGCAAAACAGGTCTGGCACGATAAGCAATTCTGGTTGTTACCGCCCGCCGTTTTCTTTATTGTAACAGCGCATTTTTTTAATTACAAACATTGCAAAAAAGCAGCGCATTGTCATGCAGAAGATTGTGCTCATTAATCAACCCAGTTTTGTTTTGCTTCATGCCTAATTCTTATTTCCGGTTCAAACAGTTTACGGTTCAGCAGGAAAAATGTGCGATGAAAGTTTGTACAGATTCTTGTTTGTTTGGTGCCTGGACGGCAAACTATTTATATAAAAGTGATAACAAAATCAATAACATTCTTGACATTGGTTCAGGAACAGGTTTGTTGAGTTTGATGCTTGCACAACAGCTCCCCACAGCTACGATTGATGCAATAGAAATTGATGAAGCCGCCGCTTTACAAACGGAAGAAAATTTTGCGCAATCACCCTGGAAAGAAAGGCTTCATATTTATCGGGAAAGTGCACAAAATTTTGCGAGCAAAAAATATAATTTTATCATTTGCAATCCGCCGTTTTACCGGAATGATTTGCAAAGCAGCAATCAATCTAAAAATACAGCGCATCACAATACAGGCTTGACTTTGATTGAATTGATGATTGCCATAAAAAGATTACTTAAGGATGATGGAAACTTTGCGATTCTTCTTCCTTATCATCGTACAAAAGAAATAGAAAAACTGGCAATGGAAGCCGGATTTATTTTACATAGAAAGACGGTGATTAAGCAAACGGAACAGCACGATTATTTTAGAAGTATGATGATTTTTTCAACAGGAAAAAAGGATTTGATTCAGGATGAAATTGCAATTAAAAATAAGGATCAATACACACCAGCTTTTATTGATTTATTGAAAGATTATTACTTGTATTTATGAGTTGTTTTAATGAGCTGCATACGATTCAAGATATTTATATCTCTCGGTTAATTGTCCTTTTTTTAGAATAACAGCCCGCTGAATCATTTCATTATCGCCACTTATCAAATGTTGCAATACATACTTAATTAATTGATCACCAAAATAATCACTGGCATCGCAAGGCAACTCGTTAGGTAAATTGCCAACTGCCATTATATCTATACTATCAGGAAGATAAGGCGCTGTCTTTGTATTTGTTATTTTATCAACACCATAAACAGGATTTTCAATGGTTCCATCAACTATATTACAAGGAACGCTGCCAAAACTATCATCTGTAATATCAGCAATGGTTTGTATCCTGAAATCCTTGCTGAACAAGGCTTCCGGCTCAAACAATCTTGGAATATTTGTATCCCAGTAAACGCCGTTGATAAGAATAGCCGTTTCTGAAAAATAGTTCTGAAACAAACATTCATAATCCTGCGGATTCAAGTGAAAATCTTCGCGGTTATAAGTACGTTTGTCTTTGTGAATATATAAATCGGCTCCTTTCAAATGAACATACACCGGATATGTAAATTGCTTTTGCAAAAATTCTTCCGTATCAACTTCCTGAATGTCCATTAGGTTCATAATTTCCAGCACACCATGCGCTACTCTTCCGCTGCCGGTAACAGCCACTTTTATATTAGGCAATTTCAGTCCAAAATAACTGCGAATCAAATGCCGGTAATCGCTGCTTTTATAAACGCGCGGCAAGAAATAAGAACCTGTTCGATTGCCATACGCCATCATGCCATTGTGCGCGCCAACAATGCCCGCAAAGAAGCCAAAACCAATAATTCGCTGACCATCTTCGTGTTCTAAACATTCATAATCTATCAATGTTATACCCTTATCAATCATGGCGTGCATCAGCGTTTGATTGTGCGGCTGTTCTTTTTTTGTGTGTGAAAAAAACAAGTACGTTTTATCTTCAATTAAATCGGCAACAGGCACTTCTTTAATGCCTAATAATACATCGCAATCTTGTAAATTTTCCGAGACAATTGATCCGGCTTTTGTGTAAGCTTCGTTGGTAAAACAACGCTTGTCTGAAGGCTGAACTACAATCCGGCAATCGTTTATATTGTTCAGTATCCAATGACAATGAGATGGGGTTAAAGCAACGCGATTTTCGCCCGTTTTGCCTTCACGGATAATTCCTATGGTAAACATTCGAATGTTTTGGCGGCAAGATAATTTTTACAAATGAACTATGAGAAGTATGGCATTGTTGTAACAAAAAATATAGTCGTATTTGCTCTATTGCGCAATAGCTTTGCAGCATGAATTATTTCGACTTATACGAAATGCCGGTTACACTTCAGCCGGATGAAAAAGAAGTAAAGAAAAAATTTTATGAGCTGAGCCGGAAGTATCATCCCGATTTTTTTACCGGCGCTTCCGAACAAGAGCAATCAAATGTTTTGGATGTATCATCGCAGGTAAACAAAGCTTATAAAGTTTTTCAAAATAAAGATGAGGTTATTAAATATGTATTGCAGCAAAAAGGATTGCTTGCCGAAGAAGAAAAGTATGAATTGCCGCCTGCTTTTTTAATGGACATGCTTGACTTGAGCGAGCAAATGATGGAAGCTAAAATGGATGATGACCAGCCGGCAATGGCTTCCGGTCAGGAAAATATTGCTAACATTCAAACAGAAATATATGAACCTGTTAAAAGGATTATTGAAAATTATCAGGAAGGTGTTACTACCGAAAAAGAGCTGCTGCAGGTAAAAGATTATTACTATAAAAAAAAATACCTCACACGTATTTTGGCAGGTATAAACTGATGGCTTAATATTGCAGCCCTTTCAAAAAAGGTTTTGCCCAGATGGCGGAATTGGTAGACGCGCCAGACTCAAAATCTGGTTTTCGCAAGAGAGTGCAGGTTCGATTCCTGTTCCGGGCACAATAAAAATCAATCTTAAAATCCTTACGGTGTTGAGTTTGATAAAATCAAAGTAACAAATTTTGAGAAAGTAGATTAGTAGCTACTTTTTAAAGTTTGTTACTTTTTTTTATTGGAATATCAATAATTTTCCTTGTCCTTTTTAAAAAGCCTTCGCGAGGAATAGACACAATATTGATGTTTTTGGGAGATTCAAACGCTTAAGTTGTTTTAGGTTTTAGACTAATCTTCAGCAAGCATTTTTTTACTAAGGAAAAACTTTGCCTTTACTATATTCAATTACAAAATAATGGCTTTTGTTACCTATAAATTAAATATGCAAATTTTATAATGATAATAGCTGTAATACTGTAATCAAAAGATGATCCGTCGGGAAATAGTGAAGTGAGACAGGAAGTAAATACTAGTTGCAGCTTTCAAAAAACTTGGAATCAAATAACGGTTCCCTTACATTTTCATCATGTTCTTTGTACCCTCTTTATTTATTTTGAAAACCACTTTATAACCAGGAAATATCATAAGCTATCTTATCTAAAAGTTTTTAAAGGCATAATTTATGATAAACTTGTAATACAATTTACATAAAAGCTCATATATCAAATTAAACTCTAAGGCTTATTGTAGATAAGTATAAATCAAATTAATGAAGCCTAAGTTTGATGTTATCGTTGTTATTCCTGTTGGTCCAAACAGCCAAGTTGAGTTTATTGAAGATACGGTTTTAAGTTATGAATATTATACAAAATTATCTTTCAAAGTGATTTTTGCAGATGATTCTCAACAAGGTATCGGAAACCAATTGAAAACTTTGTTTCCTGCAGCTGACGTTATTACAACTAAAAAAGCGATGGGCGGATGGGCTGGCTTGTATATCACTTTATCGTTAGCTTTTCGCCAAGCGGTAGAACAATATAAGTTTAAAGCCGTATTGAAATTAGATACAGATGCACTTATAATCGGTGAAGCGCCGGAAAAAGAAGATCTCGAATTATTTGCTTTACATCCCAATGCGGGAATAGCAGGGCAATATCCAAACGATTATTTGGGCAAGCCTTGGAATATAAAATGGCCCAGACAACGTATTGTAAACAGCACCAGGACATGGAAATTTTTTCGTCGTCCAATGGCTAACTGGCAGCTTATCAAATTGCACAATAAAGCGCTTAAGAATGGTTACAAAACAGGTGAAAGTGTATTTGGCGGTGCTTATTTTATGAGCGAAGCGTATTTAATTTCTCTATATGAAAATGGATTGCTTCCTAACTACACATTTCAATCGCTGAATTTAGGAGAAGATCATCTGTTTTCACTTCTCGCAAAAGCAAACGGATTTATGCTTTCAGGTCTTTGCGGCGACGGACTTCCATTTGGTTGTGCCTGGAAAGGGTTACCGGTATCTCCGGAAAAATTACTTGCCGATAATAAAAAAATCATTCATTCAGTTAGATATTGGGAAGACATGAAAGAAGATGACATCAGGTCTTTCTTCAAAGAAAAAAGAAAACCTGTTATAAAAGAAACAGGTTTGTATATATAAATGAATAAGAATATTAAAAAAATATTTAAAAAACAATATTACTTGTTAAAGCAACCCATAAAACTGTATATATAAGTATTTTTGTACCGGCTTTTTACAAACAATAATAACCAATATCGCTAAACTGCTCATGTAATTGAGATTCAATTAATGGAAAAAAAAATATTACGTTGGAATTTTGTTTTTCAATATGGTTGGGTTCTAACCAACATGTTCAATTCCATTCTTCTGCTTCCGCTTTACGTAAAAAATATTGATAGTACAACTTTGGGCGTCTGGCTGGCAACCAGCAGCGTTTTAAACTGGATGACACTTGCTGATCCCGGCGTTGGAGAAGTTTTACAGCAAAATATCGCCGAATATTTAGGTCGAAAAGAATATGGCGAAATCAGCCGGTCAATTGGTTCCGGTTTTGTGGCATCGGGTATCATTGTCATTCTCGCAATCTTGTTCGGTTTTGGTTGCTTTTTTTCAATCGGTTATATCATCAATAAAGATGTAACGCAATATCCGCATTTAGCGGCAGCTTTAATGATTACCATTGTATCAACCGGCATGTCGCTCGTTTCGTTTACCTTATCGGGTATAAACCAGGGATTACACAACTCAGCGCATGTAGCTATTTCTTCTTTGTCAGCTAACTTTTTATTCCTTTTTGTCAATCTTGCATTTTTATATTTAGGTTTTGGCGTGATGTCTATTGCCATTGCCAATCTAGCTCGCGCGTTATTTATTAACGGCTTTAATATCGTTTCCATGCTTCGGCTGCTAAAGCGGCAAAGCATTCCTGTTATCTGGGAACGCACGCATTTCAAAAGGTTCATCAAAATATTTTCCTTCACATCGGCTTCAAAAATAATATCCGGCTTATCATACAGTGTAGATATGCTGGTGCTGGCGCGATTTATTCCGCCAAGTATGATTACGGTATATGAAATCAACAAACGCCCGATAAACCTGTCAACGACACTGGTAGGCAGACATTCGGTAGCCTTGATGCCTTTGATATCACATGCCGTAGGCGCGGGAAACAAGCAATCTATTATAGACCTCATTTATAAGCAGTTTAAGTTTTATAGCTATGCTTCCATTTTTTTATGCCTGATGTTTGTGCTGGTATATTTTAACCTGATTTCGCTTTGGACGGGACCTGAAAAATATATTGGTAACGCCATGCCAATGGGAAATACCATATTGTACCTGCTTATCATTTTTAATTTCCTAAACCTGATTACTTACTTCATGTCGAATGTAGGATATGCGCTGGGCGACATAAAAAAGAACAGCCAGTTCAATATTGTCAGAAACCTTATTTATGGTGTGTTGCTTTATTTTGCTGCCCGCTATTACGGTATTATGGGAACGGTAGTGGTTGCAATGTGTACAATGCTGGTAGCCGATTTCTTTTATTTCCCTTACAAAGTATATCGCATGGGTTATTTTTCCGGCGATATGGTACGCAAATCGCTTATTCTTTGGGCGATTATTATACCTGTAAGCATCCTGGTAATCTGGTGTTGCTGGGAATTTACAGACGCAATGCTGGCAACTAATATGTACTTCAGTAAGTTACTAATTGATTCAACTGTTTTTTCCATATTTTTCTTTACATTTTTATTGTTAATTGATAAGGAAGTACGCCAGATGGTAACAGAAACAAAGACCAAAGTTTACAATTGGCTTTCGTCAAGAAGATGGAAAGCCGGTACAACAAATTAAAATCTCTTTACTATCAGCAAGTTGTTATACGTTATTTATGAAACAAACGCCAAACCCAATGATTCTTGGTTTTCCTATCCATTTAGCAAGTAAATAACAAATTAAAATATAAAATATAAACAGGAGAGCCGATACCGTAGATGGTATATCAGGAAATAGTACAATCAGGGACGCAGACATCGCAGGAACATTATAGTTTTAGAAGAGTATATTTTTAGCTTTTTCCTGTTACCATAAGCCGACAGTTTTTATACGGTAATTATAGAATTGATTTATAGTTCAATTAATAATTAAATGTTAACCCGTTGGCGGAGTTAATTAGCCAGCGCATGTTTAACTCTGCTTACTGGTTGATTGTAAATAAATTTGTTTAAGAACTGTAAAATGGTGAGCGCCGTCACCTTAGCAAGTATCCTGGACCTGAAGCCTGTAAAGGACTTGGCGTAATTGCGCTGTATCATAAACTGGTCACACAATTGAGAAAAAACTGTTTCTATTCGCTTCCTTACTTTTTTCAAGATCCACATGACAGGTTTTTGTCCCCCTTGATTGGCTCTTAAAGGCACTTCCAACTGAATGCCTGCCGCCTCAAATAAATTTATCTGATGCTCTCTTCCAATATATCCTTTATCACCCGTTAGGATGCAATTGCTGAACAACTCTTTTACGTCATGCAAGTAATGTACATCATGCACACTTGCCTTAGTTAAATCCAATGATTGTATAACACCTGCCGCTGAACAAACGCTGTGCAATTTATAGCCGTAGAAATATTTTTTCTGTGATGCACAGTAGCCCTTGTCCGGGCGGTGGCACAGGGATTCTTTACCCATTTTATTTCTTTGTTCTCTTGATAATTTACAAATTTCAAGTGGCATGGAATCAATTGCAAATACATCTGATAGTCTGTTAAGCCGCTCTGATAGCAGGTTTCGCACATCTTCCGTTTTTTCAAACAACAGTTTTCTCCGGTCATTATATTGTCTGCGGCTAATCAAATTTTCAAACTCGTTCGCATATTCTTTGTTCAATTTGGAAAACAAATAATTCTCACTGTCAATGCTTAAACATTCTGCTGTAAGGCTTAATGCGATCACTTCAATATCAGAAAATTTTGGCACGGTGCCACGCCGTAAATAATTGCCCTTCTCATTTATTTCATCACTTAAAATATCTTTTATCACCACAATAATTTTATCGAAATTTGTTTTGATGTTGTGCATGTTGCATTCGTAAGTTTAGTCACTCATGTAGACAACTGCACAGCATTTATTGTTGCTGACTATTCAAATTAACTCCGCCAACAGGTTAAATGTTATTTATTATTAAAGAAACAACTAAAACTTTAAAACAATAATTGAAGTTCTTTTCCTGGTAATTTGATTTTTTATGGGCACTTATAAACCAATGATGCAGAAAGATATGTTTTAGCAAATCTTTTTCGTTTGCTAACAATTATCAAATAAATTCTTATCTATACTTACTCAATATTTGATATGCGTTTTAATAATGTTGAGATAAATCAATCTCGAGTAAATCTGTATATCAACGAAGCTGATAAATTTATTTATTTCACCGTATAGGTTTTCTTACTAAGACCAATACCAGTCAACGTCAGCGATTTCCATTTGGAAGGAAGTTTCGTTTTCAACTGCGTAATACCAGATGGCGTAATTTCTAATCCGCCAAAGCCATTCAACATTGCCTGAACCATGCCACCGGCACCGGTAGAAAAATATGGATTGTTGCCGGTTGCTGTTTCGGCAATCACGCCAAAAGGCGGGCGCATGTTGGGTGTAAAACCCACTTTAAAAGCCTGGTAAGCACTATCCGGCATTCCTATGCGGGAATATAAAATAGAGAAAATAGCATGTGTCATAGCCGGACCTTCACCTACGCGAGGTTCATAATAATCCAAATCTTTTTTGATAGCTGCGCCGGTTACTTCATGTAAGGGATAAGCTAATAAGTTTACATCAGCCTGCTTAATTTTTTCGCCGTTATAGCTTGCATGTTCTTTTGTTACACCATCCGGAAATTTTAAGATTGGAATGTTATTATGTACATTCATCCAGTCAGCATCCGGCGTGATGCCAAGCAGTTTTGCCGCATCGGTTGCATACTTCAAATTGGCTCTGGCTGCGGCATTGGTGAAGGCATTGTTATCAATGTTTTCAGCCCATTCATCAGCGGCAACTACGTTCTTAATATCGTAATGACCAACGCCTTTTCTTTCAACGCGACTTGCCCAGAAATCGGCTGTTTCTTTTAGTAATGGATAGCCACGTTCGCGAAGCCAGTTTTTGTCTCCTGTAACGCAATAGTAATTCCAGGCTGCAATGGCAATATCGGCTGTAATATGATGTTCAAAAGGTCCGCTTAATGCCCAAACCGGCGTTTCTTCATTCCCGCTTGCTGCACTTTCCCAGGGAAACATCGCGCCTTTATAACCATGAGAAAACGCATTGTTTCGGGCTGTTTGTAATCGTTGATACCGATATTCTAATAATGATCTGGCAATGTCTGGCTGAAGCAATAACAGCGATGGATACATCCACAATTCTGTATCCCAAAACGCATGACCGTTGTAACCTAAACCACTCAATCCCATCGGCGATAAACTATAGGCTGTTCCGCTTCGCGCAAAAGAGTATAAGTGATAAATCATGCTATGCACTTCACGTTGTGTTTCATCATCACCCTCAATTACAATATCACTTTTCCATAAACTATCCCACGAATTATTATGAAACTGAAGCAAGCGTTTTGTACCTTCCAAAGTTGCAAAAATGGTAAGACGTTCTGCTTCATTTAACGGGTCATCATCATGCGCAGATGTAATGGCAGAGCCAACTACAGCAAAATGATAGATTTGACCGGCAGTCAGCTTTTTTTTGAATTTTAAAAGATGCATACTGTTATCCCACATCTCATGAATTACAGATGGCTCGCTGCCATGTGGTTCATCAAATAAAAAGCTGTTTGATGCGGCTAATAATAGTTTTCCGGTCGGACTTTTTGCGGTTGATGTAAGCAAAGAAATGGTTACATGCGGACGACCAATCTGGTTAAAATAATTCTGTACATCCTTCAACATATCAGGTGCTTCCATAACAGAAGCCGGAATGATTTCAATATCTTTTTTGGCTGTAATGGTTACATCAACCAAAGCTGTATAAGGCAAATGGCGAAGAGAATAATATGTATAAGAAACAGAAGCTTTATCGCCAAAATCAAATGTTGTATTGAGGTTTGCGTGCTTCATATCAAGCACCTGCTTTACGTTTTGTACCTGTTTAAAACTTTCAATGCGTTGACCGTCTATATCCAGATACATATTCACGAAGTTGAACGTCTTGAGTATGTTGCTAACGCGACCTCTTCCATACAAATCAAACGCACCGTTCAATACAACGTCTTTTACTTTTAGCGGGTCAGGCGATGACACAATTCCGATCATACCATTGGCAACGGTTTCGCCAAAATAATTGGATGGATTAATCGTATCAGCTTTAATTGTCCAGACTTCCTGCGAGAAGAGAAATGTACTAATCAGTAAGAAAAAAATAGTAAGTGATGAGATAAGTCTGATCATTTTGCAACCTGTTAGAATGTAAATATAAAAGGAGATTTGAGGACACAAAGGAAGAAAGAGATTTTATTTGAACTATCATTAAAACAATCATTCATTCACTATCTTTCCTTTTTGACGTTATGAAAAAAATTTACTCTCTTCTTCTTTGTTTTGTTTTCGTTTGTACCAGTTTCGCGCAGCCTTCATTTCTAAAAGACAGTCTTGATAATTATATTAAAGAAGGCATGAAAGACTGGAATATTCCGGGACTTGCGATTGCCATTGTAAAAGGCGATAGTGTTGTTCTAATGAAGGGTTACGGCGTACGTGATATTGATACAAAAGAACCGGTTGATGAAAACACTTTGTTTATGATTGCCAGTAACAGCAAACTCTTTACCGGCACGGCTTTGGCGCAATTGGACTACGATAAAAAACTTTCACTAAACGATAAGATTACCAAGTATTTTCCCTGGTTTCGTGTGTATGATTCTACAACAACAGAACTTGTTACGATAAAGGATATGTTGGGTCATCATTTAGGAACCAAAACATTTCAGGGCGATTTTACTTTCTGGAACACTTCATCGCCCAGAGATTCTGTCATGTATAAAATGCGGTTTGTAAAACCTCCGCTGCCATTCCGCGCTTCGTATGGATATTGCAACAGTTGCTTTTTAACGGCCGGCCAGGTAATACAAAAAGTAACCGGCAAGCCGTGGGAAGTATATGTTTACGACAGCATTTTAGCACCTCTTAACATGACAAATTCACATACGCTGGGAACCAATATGATGAGTATGCCTGGTGCTGCAACACCTTATACAACTGCGTTTACAGGCAATCTTACCAAATTAGCTTATGATGAGCTTGATAACCTGGCTCCTGCCGGCAGCATAGTAAGTTCTGTAAGTGATTTAAGCCATTGGCTGATGGCGCAAATTGATAGCGGCAGATATGAAGGCAAACAGGTTCTGCCGTGGAAAGCGTTGCAGCAAACACGTGGAGTAAATACATTGATAAGTACAAGTAAAAATAATTTTGCCGGTCATTTTGTTGCTTATGGTTTGGGCGTTTACATCAGAGATATAAATGGAAGACAAGTGTACGATCATACCGGCGGTGTAGATGGTTTTGTAACCAATGTTTGTTTTGTACCGGAAGAAAAACTTGGCATAACGATTCTTACAAATAATGATAACCAGGATTTTTTTGAACTGCTTCGTTACCAGATATTAGCTTCTTATCTGAACATGCCGTATGTGAATTATAGTAAGAAGTATTTATCATCTTTTCGGGAAGAACAAAAGACAATTATTGATTCTGTTGCCGGATTACAAAAACGCGTAAAAGGCGCGAAACCGGAATTGCCTTTGCGTAATTATACGGGCATTTACAATAACGAATTGTTTGGAAATATTTACATCAGCGTAAAAGAAAATAATTTGCAGATGAGTTTTGACAGTCATCCGAAACTCATTGCTTCGTTACAATATATGGATGGCGGCAAATGGCTGCTCTCGTACAACAGCATTGCCTATGGAATTTTTCCTTTGGAGTTTGAAATGAAAGAGGGCAAAGTAATATCAACCGATGTTAAAGTGAATGATTTCCTAGAGTACGATCCTTATCATTTTGTGAAGCAATAACGGAGATTTGGGTTGATTATTTGGATTGAATTGATTGATTTGATTGTATTGATTTATGAATAAAAATTAAAGACGCTGTTTACAATATTACAATAGAAACTACAAAGACACAAAGGCAAGAAATTGCATAAAATAATTTTATAAAATCTTAATGCTCCTTTGTATTCTCTGTGTTTTTGTGGTTCAAAAAAGTTCAATTGATAACAAGGCGTACAAGAGTGCGACGCAAGTAAAGTTCAACCAGAGTTACGAACGCTGGTTACATAAAAATTCTCTTTATAATAACAGCGTGTGATGAGTTGTAATAAATTTTGATAGTGAAGCAAAAAAACACTTTATCGCAACAGCATTTTAAGAATAATCGCGGCGACGGCATACACACAAGTAATAATAAAAATACCTTTGGCAGTGCGGTCGCGACGTGTATTGATATACAAGGTAAAAATAACCGCGTTGGCAAACAGCGAGAAGCTGATAAGTGCTGTGATAAGCGTCTTTTGCATACCAAGCACACGAAAGAAATCGCCGACAGAAAAGGTGGGATAAAACTTCCATAAATAATAGACAGCCATGCCGAAAAATGGCGCGATGATGCCTAATATAAGACCCAATCGTAAATTATCTTTTTGCAGTATCAAGGTGTAAGACTTTTTTCAAGTTTCTTTTTGAGTTCGTAATGCGTAAGGTCAAACTGAACCGGCACAACACTTACATAATTGTTTTCCAATGCCCACACATCTGTATCGGTTCCGGTATCAAAGTTCATAAATTCGCCGGTAAGCCAATAATAATTTTTTCCGCCGGGATCTTTGCGCTCTGTAAATTCTTCTTCATATTTCGCATACGCCTGGCGACACACTTTCAATCCTTTTAAAAAATCCGTTGGTACAGAAGGAATATTTACGTTCAAACATAAATGCTTATCAATCTGTTTCCCGATGATTTGTTCAACCAGGTGTTTTGCGTAATACTGCGCGCCCGAAAAATCGGCTTCCAAACTATAATCCAATAAACTAAAACCAATACTCGGAATGCCTTCGATAGCTGCTTCCAAAGCAGCCGACATGGTGCCTGAATAAATCACATTAATAGAATGATTTGCGCCGTGATTAATACCGCTCAAACACATATCCGGCTTGCGATGCAGCACTTTATCAACTGCGAGTTTTACGCAATCTACCGGCGTGCCGCTGCAACTCCATGATTCTACATTGTCAAACACTTTTACTTTTACCATGCGCAGCGGAAAGCCAATTGTAATGGCATGTCCCATTCCGCTCTGCGGTTTATCAGGCGCCACAACAACAATTCTTCCCAAACCTCTTACCGCTTCAACCAGAGCAGCAATGCCCGGCGATGTAATGCCATCATCATTTGTAATTAAGATGATTTTTTCATCGTCATTTTTCTTTGTTGTTGCCTTAGCTTTCGCCTTCTTTTTTGCTGCCTTTGCCATCGGCGCAAGTTATACTGTTTCGGCAAATTGTATTATGTACATTGTATTAAGTATTATGATTTGAAATTTTGAAATTCTAATCTTTATACTTATTACCTGTTACATAATACAATAACTAAAACGTATATCGAACACCGATTCCGCCATAAGCCGCATTATAACCGGTTGATCCGATTAAATCAACGGCTGGCTGCCAATCGAGACTTACATTGATAGGCAACGTATTGATTTTATAATCCAATCCTATTACGCCATCCAACCCAAAACCGGCGCTGCTTGTATTGCTGCGCTTGCTGTAATTGTTATTCCAGAATCCTAAATGAGCGCCGCCGCCGGCATACCAGCGCAAGCCTTCAATATCCGGAATATTCCAGTTAAATTCATACAATCCAACCACCCAAAATCCCTGGTTCCAAAACATGGCTTCGGCTTCTACATTCTGATAATCTTTTAGAAATTGTTTATAAGAAACCGCAAAACCGCCCGGAAATTTAATACCAATAGCGCGATCGTAAGTTGATGTAGAATAGGTTTCATTTGCTGATTGTGCTGAAGTTCGGGAAACGCAAAGCAATACAATAACAGCGGCAAAAAGTGTTTTCATAAAGAGTGGTTTGTAAGAACAAAATAGAAAACGCATGTGTATGATTTTATGTTATATAAAAGTTGTTAAAGCATTATGTAATCAAACAAAAGAGAAATAAAGCCACGGAAAAGAGACAGGCAAAAAATCAAAAAGTTGAATGCCGGTTTTCGTTTTTTCTTAAGCTTTTTGTTCAAGCGTTTTGTATTAATCAGAAAAGCCTATTTATATCGCTGTAAAATTTCGTAATTCTGCACCTCGAAAAAGATTGATATGTCTGATTTAAGAACGCAATTACGTGGAACCGGCGTGGCTTTGGTAACACCATTTACAGCAAACGAAGAAATTGATTTTGATGCTCTCGGAAGAGTAATTGATTCTGTTATTAGCAATGGCGTGGAATACGTAGTAACATTGGGCACAACCGGCGAAACGCCTACGCTTTCGAAAGAAGAAAAGAAAGACATTGTCAACTTTACATTTGAGAAAGTTGCCAGCCGCGTTCCGGTTGTTGTTGGTATTGGCGGCAACAATACGCGCGATTTAATTAAGGATTTAGAAACGTTTCCAATAGAAAAAGCGACGGCTATTTTAAGCGCATCGCCGTATTACAGCAAACCTTCGCAGGAAGGTATATATCAGCATTATAAAGCGTTGGCGGCGGCTTCGCCAAAACCAATTATTTTATATAACGTTCCCGGCCGCACGGGCAGAAATATGGAAGCTGAAACCACGCTTCGTATTGCGCATGAAATAGAAAATATCGGCGGCATTAAAGAAGCTGCCAATCACATGGTGCAGATTATGCAAATACTTCACAAACGTCCTGAGCATTTTTTCGTCGTAAGTGGTGATGATGATTTGGTATTGCCGCAACTTGCCTGTGGTATTGATGGTGTTATCAGCGTGGCTGCGAATTGTTTTCCAAAACAATTTACCAATATGGTTCGCGCAGGTTTATCATTTGATTTTAAGAAAGCAAAAGAATTAAATGATCCGTTGTTAGCTGCTTATACGTTGTTGTTTGTTGAGAATAATCCGGCTGGCGTAAAAGGCTTTTTAGCTGAGCAAGGTTTGATTGAAAACTATCTTCGTTTGCCTCTCGTTCCGTTAAGCGAAGGCATTCAAAAAAAGATAAAAGAATACGTAAAGAATTATGAGTTATGAATGATAAATTATGAGTTTGGATTGAGATTAAATTCAATTTAGTTTGTTTGTTCAAATCATAAATCTAACATCACAAATCAACAATCCGGTTATATTTCATAAGTCGCGCCTTCTAACGCTAATTGTACATTCGGAAAAATATATTTGGCTTCCTGTTCAAAAAGATACAGCTTATCATTATCGTATTGACTGCTGAAATGACCAATCAATAAACTTTGTGCGTCAGCTAATTCAGCAATTTTAGCAGCTTGTTCTGTTGTTGAATGGTTGCGGCTGGCAGCGCGGTCAGTTTGGTCTTTTAAATAAGTCGTTTCATGGTAAACCATTGTTACTCCTTTTATATGTTCGGCGATAGAAGGAAAATAAGCCGTATCGGCGCAATAAGCATAACTTTTAGGAAGTGTATTGGCAACGGTTACTTCTTTGTTTGATATGATTGTGCCATCCGGCGCTGAATAGTCTTCGCCGAATTGTAGTCGTTCATAAAAAGAAACCGGAATTTGCGGATATAATTTTATTCTGTCACCATCAATTCTTCTGGGTTTCTTTTTTTCCTGTATCAAAAATCCCCAGGCTTCTATATTGTGAAATACTTTAAAGCAACTGATTGAAAACTGCGGTTCATTTACCAAAACTCCTTCGTTTTGCAAAGCATGAAAATAAAAAGGAAACGACAATTGAGAATCGGCAACCATTACCTGAAGTTTAATAATCTGTTCCAGATCGGCAGGCGCATAAAGGTGCAACGGCGTTTTGCGGTCACTTAAACTGTAAGTTGTAAGCAAACCAGCCAATCCGAAATAATGGTCGCCGTGAAGATGTGAAATGAAGATATGGCTGATGCGGCTTTTTTTTATCTTGTACCGGTTCATTTGCATTTGAGTTCCTTCGCCGCAATCAATTAAAAACAGCCGGTCGTTAAGAGTAACGACTTGTGAGGTTGGGTGCCTGTCGTACGCAGGTAAAGCCGAGTTGTTTCCAAGAATTGTTACTCCAAACATACAAACAAGAAATAGCGACAATATTACTAAAGCCGGTTCAATATAAAGTATTGACATAATTATAAAAGCAAAAGTTTTTCTTGTGCCAATAATTTTATAGAAAAAGTATAATTTCATTGATTTCAATAAAAGCCTTACCTGTATTGCGTTTGCGAGATAATTTTCTCTTAATCAAGCTGTTTTAGAAGTCTTTCAGCTTTTTTTAAAGCAGGTTTAAGCCCTTAATTTTTCCCGAAATGAAAATTTAGTCCGACATTTATACTTCCAAGGGCTTTACCAATATCTTATGAAAGAAAAGAATTTTTTAATACACATACTGGAAGACGATAAATTTTATAATTCGGTTTTATCGCATTTTTTGAGCTTAAATCCCGAACATGAAGTCAAATCGTTTTCCACAGTTGCTTCGTTTTTAAAATCGCTTTACGAAAAACCAGACCTGGTAACGCTCGACTATTCGTTGCCGGATGGCACTGCCGACCAGATGGTAAAGCAGATAAAAGATACGTTGCCGGATACGCGCGTCATTGTTGTATCGGCGCAGCAAGATGTGAAAACGGCTATTGATCTTTTAAAGAAAGGTGCCGACGATTACATTGTAAAAGATGTGGATACGCAAGACCGGCTTTGGATTGCAGTAAAAAATTGTAAAGAAAAAATGTCTCTTAAAAAAGAGATTTATACACTGCAAAAAGAAGTTGAAAAGAAATACGATTTTCAAAAAGCGATTATTGGCAACAGTTCGCCTATGAAGCAGGTGTTTGCCATGATTGAAAAAGCATCGCAAACCAACATCACAGTTTCTGTAACCGGCGAAACCGGAACCGGTAAAGATTTGGTAGCCAAAGCCATTCATTACAATTCATCAAGAAAAGGAAAACCTTTTGTTCCGGTGAATATTGCAGCAATACCGTCAGAATTGATGGAGAGTGAATTGTTTGGTCACGAAAAAGGTGCGTTTACAGGCGCTGTTACACAACGCATCGGCAGGTTTGAAGAAGCCAATAAAGGCACTTTGTTTTTAGACGAAATCGGCGAAATGGATATTAATCTTCAGGCAAAATTGTTGCGCGTGTTGCAGGAAAAAGAAATTACACGTGTCGGAAGCAACAAAATAACGCCGGTAGATGTCCGTATTGTAGTAGCCACGCATCGCAATTTAATGGCGGAAGTAAAGAAAGGAACGTTTCGTGAAGATTTATATTACCGTTTGCTGGGTTTGCCTGTTCATTTGCCGCCGTTGCGGAACCGCGATAACGACATTCTTCTGATTGCGAAATATTTTATAGAGCAGTTTTGTGAAGAGAATAATTTACCAAAGAAATATTTATCTATCGACGCAAAAAAGCAGTTGCTCAACTACCAGTTTCCCGGTAATATACGCGAACTGAAATCCATTATAGACCTGAGTTGCGTAATGAGTGATAGTGAAGAAATAGATCTTACGCACATGCAGCGGATGAATGCGGCCCAATCTTCGTCGCTTTCTTCTTTGGACGAGCCGCTTACGTTACGACGTTTTACTTTGCAGTTATTGCAGGATTATTTAGAGAAGTATGATTATGATGTATTGAAAGTAGCCCGGGTATTGAATGTAGGTAAATCAACTTTGTATCGGTTAATAAAAAATAAAGAACTTAGCGTTCCGGAAAAAGTTTATTAATAATTCATTTAATCCAATACTTATGTACATGTTAGAGAAACTCTATGACTTGTCTGGTTTAAAAGAAATTCATCAGGACGATGAATCTTTTATCCGCATCATTAAAGACGCTTTTATCAACCACACTCCTTCTGACGCCAACAAAATGTTGAACGCTTGTAATGAGGGCGACTGGGCGCAGGTTAGCTTCCTGGCGCATAAACTAAAATCAAGTATTGATATTCTGAAAATCATTTCTATTAAAGATGATATTCGTTTTATTGAATCTAATGCAAAACTTAAAAAAGAGTTGACAGATTTACCGGAACTGGTTCAGAAAGTAAACATTGTAATTACCATGACTGCCAAACAAATGAATGAGTAACTTATTAATTCTTGCATTTTTCATTTATAAAATAATATTGATTGTATAAACAACAAAGCTGTAAGGCAATCAACATTCATCATATTCTAAACAAAAAGCCTGGTTTATATAAGCCGGGCTTTTTTATTTAATATAGTTCCTCTCTTTCCTTTTATTTCTCCATCTCGCTTATTTTTCATTTTACAATGTAGATGAATATTTAAGCGAAATCATTTTCAAAACAATTTATAAGGCAGCTTTACATCAACCATTAGATTCGTTACTGGCTGGCAAATTGTATTCATCAATATCGCATTTTCACTTTTCTATTATCATCATTCGGCAAACACCAATCAGTTACAACTTATCTTTGTGCCATGCATTATGTGTCCGCAGAAAATCTTACAAAAAGTTTTGGTATCACTCCACTCTTCAATAATATCTCTTTCCATATAAGCGAAGGCGATAAAATTTCGTTAGTTGCCCGTAACGGCGTTGGCAAAAGCACCTTGCTCCGCATTCTTGCTGGCGCAGAAACGCCGGATGACGGCAAGCTTTGGATTCATAAAGATGTAACGGTTGCTTTGTTTGAACAAGACCCGAAACTGGAAGAAAACAAAACAGTTCTTGAAAATATATTTCATGTTTCGCACCCCATTTTAAAAGCGATTCGTTTGTTTGAAGAATCAGAAGAAAGCGGCGATGTAGATCAAATTACGGAAGCCATTTCTGCAATGGATGAGATGAATGCCTGGGAGTTTGAATCGAAAGTGAAACAGATTATGGCGAAGCTGAACATTCATCATCTCCATCAAAATGTAAGTGACCTTAGCGGTGGACAACGTAAACGCGTGGCATTAGCCAGAACACTTATTGATATTGGCTTTGAACACAAACACACTTTATTAATGATGGATGAACCAACCAATCATCTTGACGTTGAAATGATTGAATGGCTGGAGCATTATTTAAGTGGCGAAAATATTACGCTTTTATTGGTAACCCACGACCGTTATTTTCTGGATGCCGTTACCAACGAAATATGGGAACTCGAGCGAAGCAATATGTATGTGTATAAAGGTGATTATGAAAATTATTTAGAAAAAAAAGCCGCGCGTACAGAAAGTGAACTGGCAAGCATTGATAAAGCAAAAAATGAATATCGCAAAGAGTTGGAATGGATGCGCAAACAACCGAAAGCGCGCACCACAAAAAGCAAATCAAGACAAGATAATTTTTACGAAGTAGAAGCCAAAGCCAAACAAAAAATTGAAGATAATCAACTGCAGTTACAGGTAAAAATGAGCCGTCTTGGCGGCAAGATTATCGAGATGAAAAAAGTATATAAAAGCTATGGCGAAAAACCGATTTTAAAAGGTTTTGATTATACTTTTAGTAAGGGAGAACGCATTGGAATTATCGGAAAAAACGGCGTTGGTAAATCTACTTTTTTAAATATTCTGCAAGGTTTGGAAACCACAGACAGCGGAAAAGTAAATGTTGGCGATACTGTTATTTTCGGAAATTTTTCGCAGCAAGGTTTGGCGATTAAAGACAATATTCGTGTGATAGAATATGTGAAATCATTTGCCGAAAATTTTCCGCTTGCAAAAGGCGGAAGCTTAAGCGCAGCGCAGTTCTTAGAGCTTTTTCTTTTTCCGCCTGAGAAACAATATACTTATCTCAATTCGTTAAGCGGTGGCGAAAAAAAACGATTGCAATTGCTCACCATTTTATTTCGCAATCCGAATTTTTTGATATTGGATGAACCGACAAATGACCTGGATTTACCAACTCTTGGCGTACTTGAAAATTTTCTTCAGGATTATCAGGGTTGCATTTTAATTGTATCGCACGACCGTTATTTTATGGATCGTTTGGTAGATCATCTTTTTGTGTTTGAAGGCGAAGGCAAAGTGATAGATTTTCCCGGAAATTATACACAATACAGGTTAGAAGAAAAATCGGCGGAACAACAGAAACAAATGGTTGAATTGAAACCGGTTTTGCAACCAGCAACAATCAATCAAACAATAACAACCGTAGATAACAAACGTAAGCCGAACTATAAAGAAAAGCGCGAGTTTGAAATATTGGAAAAAGAAATTTCCGATCTGGAAACAGAGAAACAACAACTCGAATTGCAGTTAGGCGAATCCGGCGTTTCTTACGATCAAATCACTACCTGGAGTAATCGTATTGGTAATATTACAAATGAAATAGCAACGAAAGAAACGCGCTGGCTGGAACTGAGCGAGATTATGGATTAGAAAATAGAACTTATTTCTTTGTTTGCAAAGACTTCTTTCATTTGCAGAATCTGCTTCTTTGTGTCGGCAACTTTTACCCAATAAATAATCATCAGAATCATAGAAGGAACAAAAAGCAGTTTCACAAAAAAGCTTATCACTAAACAAATTGCCCAGGCTAGCCCAATTGCAAACGTTGGCTTTTGCTCGCTGAAAATGCCATACTTTTCCAATTGAAGTTTGCAACTGTTTGCAATAGCAATCACAACTAGAAATACATAAACAAAACCAACCAACGGTATCAGTATTAACCAAACATGCGAAGGCTTCATGCGCCTGTTTTCAGGCTCTATAGCTTTCATTGTATTTTGTAAAGTGATAAGAAAAAAAATACAAGGGACAAAAAAGATAAGCAGAAATGCCAGCAATAATAAAATTTGTATATCGGGACCTAATAGTTCCATCAAGCGTTTAGTTTGTGCAATATTATTTGTTTCAAATATAAATTGATACTATTGACACAAATAAATTTAGATTCCGATTTTTATTATAAGGTCATGAATAAAATAGTCAAATCGCTTTACTTCTACGTCATTCTTGCTATTATCACCGGTATTTTACTTGGACATTTTTTTCCCGACTTTGCAAAGCAATTAAAACCACTTGGCGATGCTTTTATCAGGCTCATTAAAATGCTGATTGCGCCGGTTATTTTCTGCACCATTGTTACGGGTATTGCCGGCATGGAAGACATGAAAAAGGTAGGCCGCGTTGGCTTAAAAGCCATTCTTTATTTTGAAGTGATGACAACATTGGCTTTAATTGTAGGGCTTATATTGATAAACTTATTTCATCCCGGTTCCGGAATGCACATTAATGTTTCCGCACTCGACGCTTCTGCCATTACTGCAAAACAACCTGAACACACAACGGCAGTTGATTTTTTACTTCATATTATTCCTGAAACGATTGTCGGTGCTTTTACACAAACCGATTTGCTTCCTGTATTGCTGATTTCTGTTTTGTTTGGTTTTGGCTTATCAAAAACCGGCAGCAAAGCGCAACCTGTTTTAACGGTGATTCAGTCTTTTTCTTATGGTTTGTTTGCCGTGATTAATATGATTATGAAAGCCGCGCCTATCGGCGCTTTGGGCGCAATGAGCTACACCATCGGCGCTTATGGAATCGCACAATTAAAACCACTTGCCGGTTTAATGGGCACGTTTTACTTAACGTGTATTCTGTTTGTTATTGTTGTATTAGGTTCGGTTTTAAAAGCCTTTGGTTTCAATATTTTTAAACTGCTTTATTATATCAAAAACGAAATACTTATTGTTCTTGGCACATCATCTTCCGAATCGGCATTGCCGCCTTTAATGGAAAAATTAGAAGCCGCCGGTTGCTCGAAACCTGTAGTTGGTTTGGTGGTTCCGGCAGGTTATTCTTTCAATTTAGATGGCACTTCCATTTACTTAACTATGGCGGCTGTTTTTATTGCGCAGGCAACCGATACACCGCTCAATCTTTCGCAGGAAATTACTTTGTTAGCCGTTTTAATTCTCACTTCAAAAGGCGCTGCTGGTGTTACAGGAAGTGGATTTATTACGCTGGCGGCCACGCTCCCAACGGTTGGTCATGTGCCTGTGGCAGGCTTGACTTTGATATTAGGAATTGATCGCTTTATGAGCGAAGCCAGGGCGATAACAAATATCATTGGTAATGCCGGCGCAACATTAATTATATCGCGTTGGGAGAAAGAATTGGATATTGAAAAAGCGTCTGTTGTTATGTAAAAATCAATCAAACAAAGTAGCCTGCGGACGAATGATTTGTGGCGGTGTTAAATGAATATCAGGCAATGAATTGTATTGTTCAATCACATATTTATTCAGTAGCGGCGCGTTGAGTTCATTATGCTGATGCATAAAAAAATATGAAGTTTCCAAGCCTTCATTCAACCACAACTTTATCCGGCTTGTCCAATCCTTAACACGTGTATAATCAGTTGTATGCAAATCGTTGCCAACAAAGCGGGTAAACGATTCCTTCTTGCTAAGGTGCATGTGCACACAATCTCTCCTGCCAGAAACATCGGTTATTACCAACCCCACTTTATAATCAATGGCAAAATCAAGAAGTTGTTTGTTCAATCCATTTACAAACCAGGCCGGATGACGAAGCTCAATAAATACATTTAGCGAAGCAGGCAAACGCTCAATAAAACGTTTGATAATCGGAAATTCGCGCGGATTCATTTGCGGATGCGGCATCAGGAAAACAGGTCCTAAATTTTCTTCAAAAGCAAAGATGCTTTGCACAAATTCATTTACGTCTTTATCACAATTTTGCAATCGCATTACATGCGTTATTTGTTGCGGAAATTTCGGGCAAAAACGAAAGTTATTATTAACCTGACTTTTCCAGTATTTCACTTGGGGCAGCGAAGGAATGCGGTAATAAGTTGTATTGAGTTCTATGCAGTTAAAGAGCTTTGCATAATAGTGAAGAAAATCTTTTTCTTTTAAATGTTCCGGGTAAAAATGACCGAGCCATTCTTTGGTTCCCCAGCGGGCGCAACCAATATAAATTTGTGGAGAAATAGCTGGCTTTCCACCTAAAATTTTTATATTATCCGGTGGTTCTGGCGGCAATGTAAAATTGATTTCCGCTAATTGGTTACTATCGGTTTTACCAAATTCCATGAAGGTTTGCTGAATAAAAAATCTCTGGTAAAGTTAACTTAAACCAGAGACTTTTTTATTTAATAATTTAACCAAGACTTCTCAGCCATTTTATCAAATCATCTTTTGCTCTTCCTGTTTTCTGCTGAAGATTTCCTAAGAATTCATCGTCTTTTCCTTCTTCATATTTCAGATCGTCATCGGTAAGATCGGCATGTGCTTGTTTCACTTTGCCTTTAATTTCGTTCCACTTACCTTTTAATTCTAATTTGTCCATAATAAACAATCGTTTAGAGGTTATTAATACTTCTAAAGTCACGATTATTATGCCAATAAAATCTTACTTAATAAAGCGATTTGTAAACTATAAATTCAACAAGAATTTCAATGTGTCAAAACCATCGGCAAAGTCGGTGATACAAGGTTTTTGCGCCATACCAAACGGCGTAAAATTGTGCCCTACAATACACTGAATATCGGGATTGTTTTCTAAGACAGAAATGGTTTCTTTCGGAGAATTATAATAACTAAAATTGAGTTGCGCAACCGGCGTAAATAGCGAAGCATTTTCGGCCAACAAAATGGAGCCGTTATTCATGTAAAACCTATTGCTCATAATAAGCAAAGCCAGTTGGTAATCATAGTTGTTTTTGTATTTATGAAACTCCAGGAAATACTCATACTTTTTCAACGCCTCCAATAGCGGAATAAAATTATAACTTTCGGGAACAAACAACTTGGTTACATTGCGGCAACCCAAACCAAAATACAACTGAATATCATTGGCTAATAAATCTAATTCCGGAGTTGTTTCGCTGCCATCAAGCAACGCCACCGAAGTTCTGTTTTTACGGATGATATGCGGATATTTAGCAAAGTAATATTCAAAATATCTTCCCGAATTATTGCTTCCGGTTGCAATGTAAGCATCGCAGTTTTTCAGGTTTTCTGCAATCTTTATATACTGGCTTATTTCTTCATTCCATTCACTCATTTTCTTTAGTAAATACGGCAATAAAATTTCATCTTTCGAAGATAATTTGATAGCCGCTTTATGACCGCTGATAAAGACACAAAGGAAATCGTGAAAACCAACCATCGGAATATTTCCTGCCATTACAATACCAACTGTTTTTGTTTCTTTTGGTTCATCAATCTGGTAATCGTTTACCAGTTTCTCTAAAATATTTTTTTGCAAAAATTCTGTACAAATATTTTCTGTTGATAAATCAATAAACTCAGGTATAAACCATTGATTTTGCAGAAAAGCTTTATTCTTTACGGCTTTCCATTCTTCACTGTCTTCGCGCATGTAATCGCCAACCTGCATCAATAAATCAATCCGTTGTTGCACATTCATTTTTCAGCCTTATTTTTGGGTAACAAAAGTAGTTTGTAAACCTCGATAAACAGAAGATAATATGGCAATCAAAATAACCGATGAATGTATAAACTGTGGCGCCTGTGAGCCGGAATGTCCGAACAATGCCATTTATGAAGGTGGCGTAGAATGGGCAATAAAAGATGGCACCAGCGTTACCGGCAGCTTTACTTTAATGGATGGCGAAACGGTAAATGCCGATGAACGCTTCTCTCCTGTAAGCGTGGACATATATTATATTTCGCCTAACAAATGCACCGAATGCCAGGGTTTTCACGAAGAGCCGCAATGTGCCGCGGTTTGCCCGGTAGATTGCTGCGTACCGGACGAAATGTATAGGGAAACCGTAGATGAACTATTGGAGAAAAAAGAAAAACTGCACATCTGATTGTAAGTAAAAATTAAACGGTGAAGGATTCTAATCTTCACTATTTTTTTTGATTTATCATGCCCGATTTTTTATATTGATGTGCAATAACAGAAAGCCACGCTTGCGTGGCTTTCAATTTAAATCGGGGTAAGGATGTGAGGAGTTTTATAAAAAAATCCTCTGTTTATTTGGGTTGATGGAGTTGGTTACATAGTAGTAAAATAATAGGCTTTGCCTTTGGCGCTAACACCTGCTATCAGCGTTGGTTTGTTAGGATGTGTAAGCGAAGCATAAAACCCGTAAGAGCCGTTTTCGTAAATAAAGAAAATCATTTCCTTTATCGCGTAATCGCTATACTTTTTCCTAATGTCGGTTAAAGCACCAGCCGGCAAATCGTCTTCTGAAACCGGGATAGCAAAACCAATCAATTCATCGCTTTGCGCATCGTGATAAGCTATTACTTTTTTCCCGCTAAAATCGAATGTTGTTCTGGCAAAATCACCTTTCACCGTTGTGAAACTTGTTTGTGAATTTTTCCAGGCTGTCGTCAGGCTGTTTACAAGTTCAGTGTTTTTATCGTTCGCTTTTCCATAAGAAGCCAATGCCAAAGCCAGCACCATAATGACTGCAAAAATTAGTTTTTTCATGTTTTAAATTTGTTGAAAATGAAGGGTACATATATTGAATCGCAAATAATCTTCTGATGGAAACACAAGCTGAAATGATTTTACCGGAAAACCGGTTTTATAATTTGTTGCGACTGTTATACTGTCGTCAAATCAAGCAGCATGTTGGTAAGATATATATCATAATGTATTAGATTTGTTTTTAAAGCACTTACTTGACTACTTCTGACAACGTTATCATTGAAAACCTCAGGGCCGGCAATGCAGAACGCACCAGGCAGGAAAAATTATTGTACGAAGAATATTTCTATTTTGTAAATGAAGGTTGCCGAAAATACAATCTGACTTACGAAGATAGTTTCAGCGCGTACAGCGATGCTTTTCTTTCGGCTGTATTAAATATTGTGGCTCAGCGTTTTGACGGGCGTTCTTCTATTAAAACCTATTTATTTCAAATCTTTTCTAATAAATGTATTGACCTCGTAAGAAAAAACACGACTAATAAACAACAGGTATTTAAAACAATGGAAATGCCTGAGCTGATGAACCAGTTGCCTGATGCTGCCAGAACAGTTGTTGAAAAAATGATGAATCGTGAACAACGGCTGGCAGTAAAAGAAAACCTGGAGAAAATTGGTGACAGATGCAAGGAACTTTTACTGTTATTTGAAGACGGTTATACAGATAAAGAAATAGCCGAACATTTGCAGTATAACAACGCAGCCGTAGTTAAAACCACACGTTTGCGCTGTTTAGATAAATTGAGGGAAAGAGTAAAAACGCTTTCTTTCAACAATTAAACGAGCAGGCTTGCAAAACAGTAAGAGTCGGAAATTTTGAAAATGAAATTATGAGTGAGATGCTGGAATATATTGATGCATATTTTAACTATGAGTTAGGAGAAAATGAAAAGCGGCAGTTTGAAGCGCGATGTAATACAGACGAAACCTTTGCCAAGGAAGTTGCTTTTTATATTGCTGCACGCGCAGCCACGCAGGAAGCGCTGATTGAACAAAAGAAAGAACAATGGCAAAACAAGATTGCAGACAAGCAAAAAAAACCTGTAAAGAAATCTCTTGTTTTACGTTGGATGCCTTATGCAGCTGCGGCATGTTTGATATTGATAATGGCGTTTAGTTTTCTTGTACAATTAAAAGCGCCCGAACACTTAGCCGCAAAATACATCAAAGACAATTATAACGAATTACAACATACCATGGATGCTTCTAAAGATAGTATTCAGCTTGGTATTACGGAGTATAACAACAAAAATTTTCAACATGCTTTAGCCTTGTTTGAAGGTGTTAGTCGAAAAGACACAACCAACGATGATGCAAAAAAATTGTCGGGAATTGTTTACCTGCAAATGGAAGATTACGATAAAGCATTGGAGCGTTTTCAAGAGTTATCTGCCATGAAGAATTTACACGTTAATAGCGGCGACATTTTACAGGCAACCACTTTATTGCTGCGCGACAAAACGGGCGATAAAGAAGAAGCCAAAGGATTACTCGAAAAAGTGGTAAGCGAAAATGAAGAAGGAAACGATTTGGCAAGAGAAGCATTGAAAAACTGGTGAGTAATTTTTTTATAATGAAATGTTTTTAGAATATCTAACTTTCCATAATAAATAAGCTAACTAATTCATTCATTCCTATCATTAATTAAATTTAAAATTATGTCTTATCTTCCAGCTAACGACGACGAACTTGTTGCAAGCAGCACAATCGTTCCCGGCAAACCTACCGGACCAAAAAGTAACACAAACTCATCTTCTGATGAAGATCAGGAAACACAAATGACTGATGAGGATACAAAAGGAGATGAACCTGAAGTAATACCAACCCAGGAATAATTAAAAACCTTCAAAACTTTACTTTATGCACAATCCGGTTTCTGCACTTTCCACAATTGTTCCCAGTAAACCTACCGGTCCCAGAAGAGCCAACAGATTGTTTCAAATTATAACTATAATTGAACTTGCTATTTTAATATTTTCTGTATTGAAAATTCAAAAAGCGGTTGAGGAAATTCAAAGAGATATTGAACCCGGCGCGCAGAGGATAAATGAGAATGTGATGTAACCAACAGTAGCATTACGGTGCCATTTGTAAACGATAGTTGTACAAAAGCAAACATGCTTATAAAACAACAAAACTTTGAAGCTGGTTTCAAGATACCGTTTCCTTTTACTGCTTACTTTTTTAATAAGCAATAACCTAATTGGTCAAAAATTACAGGCACAGAATATTTATAAAGATGCTGTTAGTATAGACGAAAGTTCTCTTTCAAACAGCAAAAAAATAGCAGCTTTAAGCAGTTTAAAAAAGAATACTGAACTAAATAAGCTTAACAAGGATAGAAATTACATTCTTATCCTTGTTAAGCTTGCTAAGTATGAATATCTTCAGAATGACAATATCAATCTATCAATCCGGTACACACAAAATGCGTTAGACATATATCATCAATTGCACGATAATGCACCGGATGATATATGTATTAATGCGTGGTTTAACCTGGCATATTATTACCAAAATTCAATACTTTATAATAAGGCATTAACGTATTATGATTCTGTTCTGCAGTTTTATAAAAAGCACGAGGCGCGCGATTATTTAATTTTAGCCAGGAACAACAAAGCAAAAATTTATTTTTCGTTAGGCGATCATGAGAAAGCCAAAGACGAAAGCACAATCGGTATCGAAGAAACACTACTGTGTAAAGATTCTTCCAGTTATACTTCCTTTTTAAATTTTCGCGCTTATTCTTTACTGTTTCAAAATCAATTGCAGCAATCTTTTGCTGATGTCAAATCAAATATACCCGTTGCTCAAAAAATAAATGACACTTACGAATTAGCGACGGCTTACGAAATAAAAGGTCTTTTATATCAAAAAGAAGAAAGGTATGATTCGGCTGAGTTCTATTTAAAAAAAGCAATTACAATACGACCAATTGAAGCAATCTGGTATCAAACAACAGCTACGGATTACTACAATTTAGCCTTGCTTTTTTTATTAACCAAGAATTTCAAAGAAGCAGAAAAAACATTTTATAAAACTATTTTTTATGGTAATAAATGCCTGCGTTCTGACCGATCTCTAACCTTGTTTATGGCATACGTAAGCATGGCAGAAATGAGTACAAGAGAACATAAATATGATAAGGCAAAAGACAATTATCGTTTAGCGCTTTCATTTACAAATATTAAGACAGATAACTTTTTACTTGCGCCAATTCCGTCTGCTCAAATTGCTGCAGTAGGTTATAAAGATGTCATGTTTTCTTTCTTGTTTGGAAAAACAGAATTGCTTCTTCAGCTTTATAAAGAAACCCATCAAAAATCGTATTTACAAGCTTGTCTTCAAACAGCAAGAACAACTGATACGCTTATTACACAAACGCGCAATGAAAATTTAGGTGAAGGAAGCAAGCTGTATTGGCGGAATGAAACCCGTAAATTTTTTGCTGATATTATTGAAGCTTGTTATCTTTTGGATGATGTTACAAACGCTTTTTATTTTATAGAAAAAAGCCGCGCTGTTTTATTAAATGATAAATGGAACGAGATTGCCGCCTCTTCGTTTTTACATGCTGCAGAAGCCAATAAAATTGAAGCTTTGCGAATTAAACTGATTGAATACCAACAACAGTTAACTCTTTCGCAACCCGACAATATACAATACACAGAGTTTGAAAGCAACATAGCATTAACCAGAGATACTTTATATCATTTTATTAGTGCGTTAGAAAAAAAATATCCGATTTATTATCAATCTAAATATGCAGACAGCGTTCCCTCGTTCCAGTCTTTACAACAATATTTAGCAAAAAACAATCAAAGCTTTGTGTATTATTTTATGGGCGATAGCAGCATGTATGCACTTGGTATTTCGAAAGATAAAACAAAATTCATCAAGATAAATACGGACGATTTTGATAGTCATAAACTATCGCAGTTTATGCAGTTGTGCAGCAACAGATCTTTACTAAATAATAATTACGACACCTTCACTTTACTATCTCAAACCATTTGCAATAAACTGTTTAAACCCTTACAAGTAAGCAAAGGAAATGTTGCCATTTGCACCGATAATTTCTTTCTTCCTTTTGAAGCTTTGTGCAGCGATAAAGACGGAAAAAACTTTTTATTAACCGATTATAATTTCAGTTATGTTTATTCGGCACGCTCGCTTATGAAGCCGTTTACATGCAGTAAACCAACCGGGAATTTTATCGGTTTTGCGCCGGTTTCATTTTCGGCTTCGTTAGATGTAGCTGAGTTAAAACAATCAGCAACGGCAGTAGAAAAGGTGGCTGATTTTTATACAAACAATATCGTATTTACAGAAAAGCAAGCAACACGCAACAACTTCTTTACCAATGCATCACGATACTCTGTAGTAACTATTTTTTCTCACGCAAAGGCAGATACAACAGACACGGAACCTGTATTGTATATGCAGGATGCGTTGATTCATCTTTCCGAATTGCAGATGCTCAAAAATCCGTCGGTGCAATTTGTTTTATTAAGCGCCTGCCAGACGAATATTGGCAGAAACGCAGCCGGTGAAGGCATTTACAGCCTGGCGCGTGGCTTTGCATCGGCTGGTATTCCTGCTGTATCTGCTACCTTATGGAAAGCCGATGAGCAAGCGATTTATAGCATTTCCGCAAAGTTTAATGAATACTTGTCTAAAGGCATGAACAAAAGCGAAGCCTTGCAAAAAGCCAAAATCTGGTATCTCAATAATTGCGATAAAGAACATGCTTTACCGTACTATTGGGCAAACCTCGTTTTAATTGGCAGCTCGCAACCCATTTCATTATTATCTGCTTCTCGTACCTGGATTTGGATAGCAAGCAGCGTTGTATTACTTCTTCTTGTTGTATCTATTATTTTCTTTTTTTACAGAAAAGCAATACATAAAAATTCGCGAAGCCGAATTCTTAGTTCAAACAAAAACCTTGTTTAAAAAAACAGGTAAATGTTTACATAATAGAAAATAAATGTCATCTATATTCTTCTTGTCGGACATGCAAAATTTGTCAGTATAAATAATTCATTTTAAAAGTTTACAAATACTCAATTTGTATTACTGGTTTATACAACTAAGGATTCACAGTTTGGTATTATGAATCTTATCTTTATATTTTTGAATGAATATGAAATTTATTCGCCTGCAGAGTTTTGATAGTTATATAGAAGCGCACATGGTTATGGGACAATTGCAGGAACATGATATTAACTGTTGGCTTCAGGATGAATATACAGTAACAATTGATCCTTTTTTATCCAATGCGATTGGTGGTATTAAATTAATGGTAGCGGAAGCACAGGTTGAAAGAGCCGCCGATATTCTGAACCAGTTTTATATATAAAACCGAAGAAAAGTTATCGTTAACTCAAGGTTTATTTTCCGATAAGCTGCAATGTTTTTTCGTCTTTTGCGCCTCTGAAATATTTATCTAATACTTGCTGAAAAACAGGATTTGAATTGGGAACCGAAGCAAATAAAGTCATAGAAGATTTCAGCTTCATATCATCCGGACTTCCGAATATTTTGTTTGCATTGGTATCCGCAAGTGTAAGCAGTTCCTGACTGATTTCTATTAGCCGTTTGCCCAAAACCGGGTTCATTAAATAGGCTTCGGCTTCTTCTATATTTTTGATACCATAATATCGCGAAGTTTCGCTAAAACCCAAACCTTGTATTTGCGGAAAAATATACCACATCCAATGGCTTCGCTTTCTGCCGTTTTTTATTTCCGATAATGCCGTTGCATAATCTCTTTGTTGTGCATCTATAAATCTTTCTATATTGTATTCTTTCGACATGATGATTGACTTTTATTTCTTCAGCAAATTTCAAACTCATTTACCAAATTGATAATGAGATGAATTAAAACATCACATCAAATCACTTCCAGCCACCGCCCAAACTCGCGTACAACGCAACTACAGCCTGCCATTGCTGCAATTTATCGCTGATGCTGCTTAATTGCGCAGCCAACAAATTTTGTTCTGACGTTAATACATCTGTATAATTGGTATTGCTTGTATATTTCAACAAGGCTTGTGTAAAATCAACAGATTTTTGAAGGTTATCAATTTGTTTTGAACGCACATCAATTTTGTCCTGCGCCGCCTGGTATGAATATAACGCGTTTGAAACTTCTTCGCCTGCCGTCAACAATATTTTTTTATAGTTTAATAAAGATGTTTCCTGCTCAGCCTGTGTAATGCGAAGCCGTTGCTTATTCAAACCGTTATTAAAAATCGGCTGCGTTAATCCACCGGCAATATTTGCAAAAAATGAAACCGGGTTTAAAAGCTTTGACACTGTATTGTTATAGATGCCGGCTTCTGCGGTTATAGATAAAGACGGATAAAAATAAGTACGCGCTATATTTACCAGTTCAAACGCATACCGCAATTGATATTCAGCTTCCTCAACATCAGGACGATTAGAGAGCAATTGCGATGGAATACCAGTACGCAAATCTGTATATAACGTTTCGCTGGAAAGACTGTCCCTGTCAATCGGTCCCGGGCTACGACCCAACAAAATAGAAATGGCATTTTCTGTTTCCCGAATGTTTTGTTTTATATCAGGAATGGTTACTTCAACCGAATAGCGGTTTGCTTCACTTTGCACAACGGCTGCGCCTGTTACAACATCACTTTCTTTCAGCACTTTCATTGTTTCCACATCCTGCTTCCGGTTTTCAAGTGTTTGATATGTCAAAGCCAGTTCAGCATCATAACCAATCAAAGAATAATAGTCTGAAGCAATGCTGGCAACCAGTTGCGTTTGCACATATCTTCTATAAGCTTCGCTTTGCAATAAAGAATCTAAGGCAGCCCGTTTAGAACTTCGTAACCTGCCCCAGATATCAGCTTGCCACGATGAGTTTCCATAAGCTTCAAAAATCTGCGCATTACCAACCTGGCTGCCCGGCAAATTTTGAAACGTCGCATTGGCATTGGCATTTAACGATGGATAAAATGCCAGCTTGCTTTGAGTGAAACTCGCGCTCGCCTGCTTTATTCTTTCGGTTGCCATTTTTAAGTCAAGGTTGTTAGCAATACCATCCGCAATCAGCGCCTGCAACTTACCGGTAAACAGTTGGCGCCAGGGCAAATTGCCGATAGAACTTGTATCGTTTGTATGTACATCACGGTATAAACTATCGTTCGCAATATTGTTTGCCCTTTGATATGTTTGCGTCACTTTACACGCCTGCAAAAGCAATAGCAGAGAGCAACACAACAAGAGTTTATAAAATCGGTTGTGGTTCATTTTCCATTCATTTCTTTAATAAAAGACATTCAAGAACAGGTAATCATAATGGCGTGCCCCTTTGGGTCGGGCTATACGCTGCAAGTCCTCGCTCCTGCGTCGCTGCGGGCTTTCCGCTGCTATCCCTCACGCGCTCCGCATTTGTAAAGTTTTTCACTTCGTATAACACAGTTTTACAAATCATCTTATCAACTTTTCTTTTCATTTTCATCTACAATCAACTCACCGTTCTCATCGTATTTATTCGTCTTAATTTTTTCCTGCAAGCTTTGAAACAATACATACAAAGCAGGAATTACAAATACACCCAGCAAGGTTCCGAACAACATTCCACCAATGGCTCCGGTGCCGATAGATTTATCGCCGTGAGCACCTACACCTGAAGCAAAAATCAAGGGCAATAAGCCACACACAAATGCCAGCGATGTCATCAATATCGGACGCAATCTGGCTTTTGCACCTTCTAAAGCCGACTGCATTAAATCCATTCCTTTTCGCCGCCGTTCCAAAGAAAATTCAACCATCAAAATGGCATTTTTGGCAAGCAAACCAATCAGCATAATAATGGAAATCTGCATGTAAATGTTATTATCAATACCAAACAATTTGGCAAACACAAATACGCCGGAAAGCCCGATTGGTAAAGACAATAAAACAGCAAAAGGCAGCAAATAACTTTCGTACAAAGCACTAAGCAGCAAGTACACAAAAGAGAGGCAAAGCACAAAAATATAGACCATTTGCGCGCCGCTGTTTTGCTCTTCGCGGCTAATGCCCGAATACTCGAAACTGTAACCGGAGGGCAAGCTTTGTGCAGATGTTTGTTGGATTGCCAGCAACGCTTGTCCTGTGCTGTAACCTTCGTTTGGCGAACCATTTACCGACATAGAATTATACATATTAAAACGCGTTGCCGTTTCAGGTCCAAACACTCGTTTTAAAGTTATAAATTCTGTAATCGGAACCATCGTTCCATCGCCCGCTTTTACGGTAACATTTTTAAGCAATGACGGACTTGCCCGGTAGCTTGTATCAGCCTGAACAATGACTTGGTATTCCTGGTCGAACTCAAAAAAATCTGACACATACGAGCTGCCGTAAAATACTTGCATTGTACTTAAAATATCAGTCAGAGAAACGCCTGCATCCTTGCACT
Source organism: Ilyomonas sp. (assembly GCA_965199845.1). Lineage (GTDB taxonomy): Bacteria > Bacteroidota > Bacteroidia > Chitinophagales > Chitinophagaceae > Ilyomonas. Next base: position 51,986 of record CBDATZ010000005.1, on the reverse strand, counting down.
TGGCAATATCAACACTTAACTGGTATTGCGGAAAATTCGGATTGAACGATGTGGTTGCATATTGTATTTCCGGGCGATTTGATAGTTCATCTAAGAACTTCTGCCCTACTTTATAAAACTCTGCCGAACTATGGCTGGCTCTGTCTTGTAATTGAAATGTAAAACCACCGCTGGTACCAAAACCGGTAATCGTTGGCTGGTTCATAAATGTAATGGTAGCACCGCGTATTTGAGATATTTTCTGCGTCAGTTGTTTTATTACATCTGTATTGGTAACATGCGGGCGCTCGTCCCAGGGTATCAAACGAATAATTACCATTCCATACGAACTGCCGCTTCCCGCAATAAAGTTTTGTCCTAATGTACGCATGGTATTTTGCACCTGCGGAATCGTGTGAGCTATACTATCAACTTCATTATTAATCAATTGAACACGCTCCATGGTTGAAGCCGGCGGAAGCGTGATATTGGCGAAGATGGTTCCCATATCTTCATCGGGCACAAAGCTGGTTGGCGTTGATTTTAATAAGAGATAAAACAAAGTTCCGAACGCAGCAATGATGAGTAAAGTCAACCATTTTTTTATTGAAAGAAATTTAACAACGCGAATATATTTTTGAGTCAATGCTTCGTAACCTGTATTAAAGGCAATACCAAACCTTTGTACGAGATTTTTTTTCTTCCCTTCCTCTTCATGCTTTGGCGGCTTTAAAAACATTGCTGCCAGCGCAGGACTTAACGTTAACGCATTAACCGCAGAAATCATAATAGCAATGGCGAGCGTGATACCAAATTGCCTGTAAAAAACACCGGCTGAACCTGTAACAAAAGTAACAGGCACAAACACCGAAGCCATCACCAATGTAATAGAAACAATAGCGCCTGATATTTCGCTCATGGCATCTATGGCAGCTTTGCGAGGCGATGTGTAACCGCTTTCTAATTTTGAATGCACCGCTTCTACCACAACAATGGCATCATCCACAACAATTCCAATTGCCAGTACCAACGCAAACAAAGTGAGCAGGTTGATGCTGAATCCAAACAAGTACAAAAAGAAAAAAGTGCCGGTAATTGCCACCGGAACAGAGATGCCGTGGATGATGGTAGAACGCAAATCCTGCAGGAAAATAAGAATCACCAAAAACACTAACAGAAAACATTCTATTAATGTATGCACCACTTTGCTGATAGAGGCATCAAGGAATTGGTTGATGTCAACAAGATATGTAAAATGAATACCGGCAGGAAATGTTTGCGCAGCCTGCTCAATTACTTTTTGTGAATTCAGGATAACATCGTGTGCGTTTGAACCGGGCGTTTGTGCGATAGAAATACCAACCGATTGTTTGCCATTTGTAGCCGTTGAACCTGTGTAAGTTTGAGCGCCTAATTCAATCCTGGCAATATCTTTTAACCGTAAATACTGCCCGTTACCGGTTGATTTGATAATGATATTTTCAAACTGTTGCGTACTTATTAATGTGCCGGTATAAGTGATTGTGTATTGGAATGTCTGGTTATCATTTTCACCAAATTTTCCCGGTGCCGCTTCTACATTTTGTTCTGCCAAAGCATTAGAAACATCATCTGTTGTAATACCGTAAATACTCATTACATCAGGTTTTAACCAAATGCGCATCGCATACGTCATTGCAGAACCAAATACACTGGCAGCACCAACGCCATTAACTCTTTGCAGTTGCGGAACCAGGTTGATGGCAGCATAGTTTTGTAAAAATTTTTGATCGTACTCCGGCTTATCACTATATACAGATGCGATCAGCAAATTGCTGCTTTGTTGTTTACGAACCGTAACGCCTGTTTTAATAACCACCTGCGGTAGTTTTCCCTGTGCCGCCGATATGCGATTCTGCACATCAACCGCCGCCTGGTCGGGATCGGTTCCGACATTAAAAAACACGCTGATACTTGCCGAACCTGTATTGGTTGCAGTGGACGTCATATACGTCATTCCTTCCACACCATTTATTTGTTGCTCAAGCGGAATAATAATACTGTTTAAAACCGTACTGGTATTGGCTCCGCTGTAAGTTGCAGACACCTGAATTGTTGGTGGAGAAATGTTTGGATATTGTTCGATAGGGAGCTTCAGCAAACCTAAAATTCCTAAGAGTACAATCAGCACAGAAATTACGGTGCTTAATACGGGTCTTTCTATAAATCTTTTTAGCATAAACTGCTATTGATTGTTAGTCGAATCTGTTGTTGATTGATAAAGACTGTCTACATTTACAGGCTTCGGTTTTATAACGGTGCTGTCTTTCAGGTTAAAACCATTCAGCACTATCTTATCACCTTTACTAACACCGCTTTGCACAATCATAAATTGTCCGTCAGATGTGGGCGTTGCATTAATAGCTGTGCTGATGACTTTATTGCCACTAACCAGCTTATACACAAATGTTTTATCCTGCAACTGATAGGTTGCGCTTTGCGGAACCAATAAGGCGGTATCATTCGTTCTCGGAATATGAACGGTGGCACTGGCGCCGCTTCCTATAATGCCAAGCGGATTGGGAAAGGTGGCTTTAAATTCTGCAGTGCCTGTACTTGTAGAGATTAAACCGCTTGCCGTTTCAACTTTACCTGTTTGTGTATATAAATTACCATCTGCCAATATTAAATTCACCGGTGGCAAATTGGCGAGCTTTTCATTCATTGTTTTGCCGGGTGTATGGCTGGAAAAAGACAACAATTGCTTTTCATTCAAAGAAAAATAAGCATACACATTACCGGCGTTTGAGAGCGTAGTTAACGGGTTAGTTGTTGTGCTGCTTATCAGCGCGCCAACCTTGTAAGGAATCATACCGATAACACCATTTTGCGGGCTTTTTATAAATGTGTAACCGATGTTTGTTTCTGCATTGGCTAATGTGGCATTGGCTTGTGCCAGCGCCGCCTGCTTCGATTGCAAAGTGTATTGCGCCGATTCCAGTTCATACTTGCTTACAATATCTCTATCAACCAGCGGCTTTACTTTGGCAACATCCATTTGCGCAGCGTTTACATCGGCAACGGCACTTTTTATAGCAGCTTTTGCCGTAATAACATTCTGCTCATATTGCGGGTTGCTGATTTTAAAAAGCAACTGACCTTTGGAAACATTGGCGCCTTCCGGCACATAAATTTTTTCTAAATAACCATCTACCATAGGTCTTATTTCCACGACTTGTTCTCCCTGCATGGTTGCCGGAAAATCATTGTAAGTCGTCGCTTTTCTGGGTTCCATCGTAAGAACGGGATAATCCAGTATTGCTTTTGGCTTATCATTCTTTTTGTTGTTATGGCAGGCTGCTAACAACAAAAAGAAAAGGCAGGAGAAATACGTGAATTTCATTGGTGCAGGTTTATAGAACAGGAAGCGGGTATTAGTAAAAATGATTTCATCAATACAGCTTCTTAAATAGTTTAATGGTTTCAACTGATTGAAAATAGGAATGAAGGTAAAAAATAGAAACTAATAAAAAAATGTGAAAAGCGGGAGAACAAATATGAATACCGGTGAATGCAAATACGATCCTTTTCTTTACAGAACTTTACAAACGGCAAGCAATTGTCTTTCGAAATAGTAAATCATATTTTTGCTTCGCAGAAGATGATAACCTTCAATTGTTTGTCATTTATAACTCTTATAGAATTTTATTTTAAGAAACATACTTCATTACTAACATAAACTATCAAATGAATTGAAACCAAACACCTAATTTATGACAACAAAAAATCATCAGGTTGCTACAATCAAATCAAACCTTTAAAATTTATTTACTATATGCATACAGGTAAAATTTACAAACTGAAAGAATTTCTTTTCTGGACGCGGCGGGATATTTATGCACTGATTCTTATTGCTTCTGTGCCTACTATTCTTTATTTCTTTTTTGGCTGTAAATGGCTCGCCATTCCCTGGGTTCCGGTTGGTTTGGTCGGCACGTCAGCCGCATTTATTGTTGGATTTAAAAATACGCAAACCTATAATCGCCTTTGGGAAGCGCGGCAAATTTGGGGCGCTATTATTAATGGAAGCCGCAGTTGGGGAATGATGGTAAAAGATTTTATAAAAGCCGAAAACCCGGTTCATAAGCAACTTTTTTACCGGCATTTTGCGTGGCTAACGGCGTTGCGTTTTCAACTGCGCAAACCTCAAATTTGGGAAACGCAAACCGAAGCGTTTAATAAAGAATATCATCGTCTTTTTAGTGTAGATGAATGGGACAAACAACTGGAAGATGAACTTGCCAATTATTTGTCTGAAGAAGAAAGGCAATACATTATAACCAAGAAAAATCGTGCAACGCAAATCATCAGCCTGCAATCCAAACATCTTGCACAATTGAAAGATAAGGGTTTGATTGAGCCGCTTGAATATGTGGAATTAGAACAAAGGCTTTCAGATTTTTATGATCAGCAGGGAAAATGTGAACGCATAAAAAACTTTCCGTATCCTAGACATTTTGCAAGCCTTAGTTTATTTTTTGTGTGGCTTTTTGTCGGGCTGCTTCCGCTGGGATTGTTAAACGAATTTCAAAAGCTCGGCACTTATTCTGTTTGGTTCACCATCCCGGCAAGTGTTGTTGTTTCGTGGGTTTTTACATCAATGGAAAGAATTGGTTCAGCCACAGAAAATCCATTTGAAGGCGATCCAAACGATGTTCCGGTTACAGCTCTTAGCAGAACCATTGAAATTGATTTGCGGGATATGCTTGATGAAGTTAATTTACCTCAACCTCTCACAGCAGTCAATAATATTTTAATGTAGAAGTAAGTTTTTGGAGAAGATGTTAACTTTAGATTTATCAACTTAATTTGCCTTACTGGCAAGACAGCTTGATCTTACCACAATCATCATCTTTACCATTACTAGTTAAATTTTAATTGATATGATTTACCGGCTTCTGTAGAAATCTCCTTCATCATGCTTTTATATTTCACTTTACAAACACCGCCGCTGCGCGATGTGATGCTTGATGCCACAATTATTCCATCATTCCATTTTATATCAACTATAAAATTTCCCCTGGCTACCAATCCTTTTACTTCACCGTTTTTCCATGCATTTGGCAACGCAGGTAACAATTCAATATAACCCTGATGGCTTTGCATCAACATCTCTGCAATACCCGCTGTGCCGCCAAAATTGCCATCAATCTGAAATGGCGGATGCGCATCGAAAAAGTTAGGATATGTACCGCCGCCGTGCATTTCAACATTGCCTTTATTGCCGCTGTAATGAATTAGTTTTTGAACACAATCGAGCGCCATATCAGGGTTGTGAAGTCTTGCCCATAAATTAATTCGCCAGGCAATTCCCCAGCCGGTTGCATTGTTGGTTCTTATTTCAAGTGAACGTTTTGCAGCCTTGGCTAAATCAGGTGTTTTATCTGTTGTGATAGATGCGCCGGGATATACGCTAAACAAATGTGACACATGACGATGCGTGGGTTCGGCATCTTTCCAATCGTGATACCATTCCTGCAAATTGCCGGCTTTGCCAACTTGATAAGGATACATTTTTTGCAGCGCCTCTTTTACTTTTAATTCCAAATCTTTATCTGTTTGCAACACATCAGACGCTTTTATAAAATCGATAAACAATTCTCTTATCATTGCTAAATCTGCGGTTCCGCCATACATTGTTGCACCTTCATAACCTTTATCAGTTATATAAATATTTTCAGGTGAAATTGATGGCGCTGTTACTAAAAAACCTTGCTTATCTTTCACTAAATAATCAAGGCAAAATTGTACAGAACCCTTCATTAAAATATAGGCTTTGTTCTGTAAAAAATCTTTATCTAAAGTGTAAGCATAATGTTCCCACAAATGCGATGAAAGCCATACGCCAGCCATCATCCAGTTTGCCCATTGCGGGTCGCCTTTTCCATCTCCAACCGGGTTTGTCATCGCCCATATATCTGTATTATGATGACAGCACCAGCCACTGCAGTTATAAAAATTTTTTGCAGTAACGCTTCCTGTTTTTGAAAGCTCATCCATAAAATTGAACAGCGGTTGATGAAGCTCAGAAAGATTGCAGTTTTCTGCCAACCAGTAATTCATTTCAGTGTTGATGTTAACTGTGTAATTACTGCTCCACGGCGGACGTAATTCTTCATTCCAGATGCCTTGTAAATTCGTTGGAAAACCATCAGGTCTTGATGATGAAATCATAAGATAACGCCCAAACTGAAAGTATAACGGAACAATAGAATAATCCTTATTGTCATTGGTAAAAGCCAATAATTTTTCTTCACTGTCGTTGTTTGATGTATCATTATTTCCGATGGATAAACTTACACGGTCAAAGTATTTTTTGTAATCATTAGTATGTGTTTGTTTTAATAAGTCATACGTTTTACTGGAAGCATTTTTAATAGTTGATTCAACGATTGTTTTTTCATCTTTTCCATCATCCACCGGGTCTTTATCAAAACCATTAAAACTCGTTGCCGCACTCAACAACAATTCAATAGATGATGCATTATTTATAGTAATTGAAGTATCCGTATGCTGAACAGAACCATCTGTTTTTTTTATATTGAGTTGCGTATAAAAACGCATTCCTTTTTTATCATCATACACAACCGCGTTTGGAACATCGCCCATATAATTTGGTGATGCATGTGCCGGTGCATTGCCTTGCATGATTAAATCATTTCCATGAGTGAATGTTTTGTTTTTTAATAAACTGTTGAAATAAAAAGTAACATTTAGTTTTTCTTTGCCTTTGGCAGCCATTTTTATAACTGCAATCTTATCAGGAAACGAAACAAAAATTTCTCTTGTAAATGTTGTTTGATTGATTTTATATTCAACTGTTGCAACTGCATTTTGTATGTCTAATTCTCTTCTGTAATCTGTTGGTGTTCCGTTATTTTTTATGTCCATAAACAGATTGCCAAGCGGCTCATAAGATTCAGAATAAGGCCCTTGCATATTGCGCATCAAAGAATCTGCGAGCTTATAATCTTCATTAAACAAACCATCTCTTACTTTTGGTAAAAAGCTGCCTGCATTTTTGTTGATGTCAGCCTTCACCGGTGCGCCGGTCCAAAGTGTTGATTCATTTAATGAAAGTCTTTCTTTGTTAATGCCGCCATACATCATGATACCGAAACTACCATTACCCAGCGGCAACGCTTCCTGAAAACTTTTACCTTCATGCTTATACCAAAGCTTTAAATTATTATTTTGAGCCTGAGAGAATGATAGAAACAACATTAACAGCGCAATCGTTAACAAGGCTGGCTTCATTTATTTTACAATTTTATTTGAAGGATGAAAATAAAATATTGTCAATCCATGATATGAATAAAATTCTCTTGCTCTCATTGATTTATCAAAGCAAGTATGATTCTCTTTTGATTTATATAATCATATTTGCTGTTTAAAAATGATTACAATACAACAAGCTTTATTACTTCAATCTTACATACTTTTCAGTATTGAATTTACTTACATTCTCTACCTTTTCAATTCCGCTTTGAACAAGCGTATCGCCGTTAAAAGAAACCGTAAATGTAAAGTCGTAACCTTCCGATTTTCTGTCGCTGCAATATTCCAAATGTTCAGTATAAGAGCTATCGGTAAGTGAGTATTTGCCACCACCTGAAACATAAGTTGCAGACGAGTCTTTTCCTTTGTGTAAATCGTGTAGTAAAAACGCAAAATGCGTATCGTTTATAATCTTAATGAAAGACAAATCTTTTGTATAATCAGTAACGGTAGTAACACCATTATCAACTACGGTTCCGGTAAGTAACCGCCAGGTTCCTTCTATGGGTTTTCGTGCTTTTGTTGATGCTTCATCAGTTTTTTTCGGTGTGCATAATACAAAGCAATTGCAGAGTAATATAAAGGCAATTATCGTTTTCATATTGTTGATGTAAATGATCGCTTTTGTAAATATAATGTATGAAGGAATTAAGAGTATTTTTTCTATGCCAGCTTTGGAAAATATCTATGTTTTCAACATAAAATAATCTCAAAACAAAATAAGAAAAATACAGAAGCGATCATCTATATCAATATGAATTCAGGTTTAGTTATTTGTACTTTTTAGTGCCCAGTAAATGAGAGCCGGTTGAAAAAATAGTCTTGCCAATCTTTTATTATCGGTATTAAGTCCAAACGCATTCCGCTTGTTTACATATTGTGAAATATTACCCGGAAACACACCAGCAAAAAATGCGGCTGCAACTTTACCAATTGTCTCTTCTTTTTTTCCGGCGAAGATTAAGGCAGAACCCAATGCAATCTCAGCAAATCCTGAAATAACTACTGTATCATCAACTTTAAGCGGAACCCAATCCGGCACTTGCGCGCGAAACGCTTTCCTGGCAATTGTGAGATGACTAATGCCTGCCGTAACTAAAAGACCTCCTAATAAAATACGTGCTCCCTTCCTGATGGTTTTATTATTTGCTTCCATAGATATTAAAATTTCATTTTCCAGTTACAAAACTGAAATCATGCCATGAATAACAATATAGTTGCTTATCAAAACAAGAATAAAGAAATGGTAATAGATATTTTCAAAGCAAATACTTTTTCAAATTACAAATCGAAAATTATAATTGATTTGATGATGTTACAAGTTTTACATAAGTATTAAACTCAATTTTTTGTATTGAAAAAAGGGATTTTTATTTCCAACATACCTGCATTTATTCTGAGTCACATTTTTTGATTTTTTCGAAACTATGAGCGATCTGTTTTCAGTCAATTTTTTAAATAGACAATAATAATAAAACAAAGAAAATTTGGTTGATTTTAAAGCATTTATGCTAAGTAAGTATTCATACTTATTTTATGAAAAAAAATTAATGTAAAAAAATTTGCGCAACCAATTAATTGCATATAAATTTGCAATCGAACGGTTGCACAATATTACAACTATGAGAAGAGATGTATTTCAGGCTATTGCAGATCCGACGCGAAGAGGCATTCTTAGTAAGATTGCAACAGAAGCCATGACGCCAAATGCTTTGTCGGAATGTTTCCACAGCAGCCGGCAGGCGGTATCAAAACATATTAAAATTCTTGTAGAATGCGGACTTGTAAAACAAGAGCAATACGGAAGAGAAATCTACTATCATTTCAATTCTAAAAAATTAAAGGAAGTAGATAAATGGGTTGCAGCCATTTCGAGCCGGTTGGGAAACTCGTTTCAGTCAGTTGGATGAACTATTAAAGAACCAAAAAAATAAAAAAAAATGACACAAGAACAAAAACAAACGACCATCACAAAAGATGCTGCCAACAAAAAGCTTTTTATTGTAAGAGAGTTTGATGCTCCGCTCGACCAGGTATGGAAAGCATGGACAGAAAGTAACCTGCTCGACAATTGGTGGGCGCCAAAGCCCTGGAAAGCCAGGACTAAAACAATGAATTTTACAGAAGGCGGTTTTTGGCTGTATTGTATGGAAGGTCCAAATGGCGAAAAGCAGTGGTCCCGTGCTGATTATAAAACAATTGTTCCAAATAAAAGCTACACAGCAGTAGATTGTTTTTGTGATGAGAACGGAAACATGAGTAATGACTTTCCACAAATGAGTTGGAAGAATGAATTCAGCGAAGCAAATGGCGTTACAAAGGTTAGTATCGAAATTACTTTTGACAGCGAAGAAAGCCTTAATAAAGTAGTTGAAATGGGCTTTAAAGAAGGCTTTACAGCCGCGCATCGCAATCTGGATGAATTGCTGGCAAAGTAATTCATTTCTAATGCACACTTAAAACAGGCAATTACAAATCTAATTGCCTGTTTTACATCTATTTGTTTACTACCCTTTCTGAGCAACCAGAAAATTATGGTACAAGCATTTTATCCTGTAGTGTAGCGATCTTGTTATAAGAAATATTAGCCCAAATCGAAAACTAATTTTGTAAGTGAGAAGCAATCACTTTTGAAATATCTTCTAAGGAAAAAGGTTTGCTTACAAAACCATCAGCATTACATTCTTTATACTCGGTTTCAACACTCGTGTCGCCCGAAAAAAGGATAATTGGTGCCTCAATATTATATTTCCTCTTTATCAGTTTACACATGGTTCTGCCATCGTTTCTTCTCAGGTTTACATCCATTAATATCAGGTCGGGTTTTTGCGTTTCCAGCGCTTCCATCATGTCTTTCGATTTTGTGAATGTTTTTACTTCGTAACCTTCTTTTTGAAAATAAAACTGAAGTGAGTATAACATGTCTTCTTCGTCATCAACAATATACAATAAATCCATTGGTTCAATTTGTTAGTCCCAACTTAGCAGATAATATCTTGCCAGAACTTAAAAAGTTCAAATATTTTTTACTGCTTTTTATAAGGTTTTATATTTCCGGTATTTTCAGGCGTAAATAATTGCCTGGCTTTTATATTGAGTAAAATTTTCGCCGCCACTGCGTTCAATATAAAGCTTATGATTCTCATTTATCACACAATTCCCAAACAAATGCAAAAGCATCCTTTTTAAAATAAAAAATCGCGAATCCCTACATTTGCCCTTCTTCATGTGCAATTATTTTACTAATTTTGTTAGCAAAATATAGCGGATATTTTAGCAGCCGAAAGCTGTAGCTAACTAAACAATCCGTCAACGCAATACAGATATGGTAACCGCACAGAAGAAACAACAGAAGGTACAATTAGTAGAAACAAAGAAGAGAAAACCGACTATGTCTGAACCAAATTCAGTATTCGATTATACCGAAGAAAGTATTAAAAGCCTCGACTGGCGCGAACACATTCGCCTGCGCCCGGGTATGTATATTGGTAAATTGGGCGATGGCTCCGCACCCGACGATGGCATTTATGTATTGATAAAAGAAGTGATTGACAATTGTATTGACGAGCACATGATGGGGCATGGCAAACAGATTGAACTTACCATTGAAGACAGAACTGTTACCGTGCGCGATTATGGTCGTGGCATTCCGTTAGGAAAAGTAGTAGATGTAGTGAGTAAAATAAATACCGGCGCCAAATACGACAGTAAAGCTTTCCAAAAAAGTGTTGGCTTGAATGGTGTGGGTACCAAAGCTGTAAACGCGCTTAGCGAATATTTTAAAGTAGAAAGCTACCGCGAAGGCAGAGCCAAAGTAGCCGAATTTGATAAGGGAAATCTTACCAAAGAGCACCGCGAAAAAGCAACTGAAGAATTGAACGGCACATTCGTAACTTTCATTCCAGATAATACTGTTTTTAAAAACTTTCATTACATACACGAATTTTTAGATAATCTTCTCTGGAATTATTGTTATCTCAATGCCGGTTTAACCATCATTTTCAACGGAAAGCGTTATGTAAGCCGCAATGGTTTGCTTGATTTATTAAAGCGCAAAACCAATGAAGATGAAATTCGTTATCCCATTATCCATTTGAAAGGTGAAGACATTGAAGTTGCCATCTCGCACAACAACGATTATGGTGAAGATATTTTCTCTTTTGTAAACGGACAATACACTACGCAAGGCGGTACGCACCAGCAAGGTTTTCGGGAAGCGTTTGTAAAAACCATCCGCGATTTTTTTAAAAAAGATTACGACGCTGCTGATGTTCGCCAGGGCATTGCCGCAGCCATCGCCGTGCGTGTTCAGGAACCCGTTTTTGAAAGCCAGACAAAAACAAAATTAGGTTCTGTTACCACCTACGAAGGTGGTCCAACCATGCGCAACTTTATTGCTGATTTCTTTTCTAAAGAATTAGATAATTACCTGCATCGCAACCCGCAAACTGCCGATGCTATAAAGAAAAAAATCGAGCAAAGCGAACGTGAACGGAAAGAGCTTGCCGGCATTAAGAAATTGGCAAACGAACGGGCTAAAAAAGCCAATCTTCATAACAAAAAATTGCGCGATTGCCGGGTTCATTTCAATGATGAGCCGCCCGTAAAAGGCAAACCTGAGTTTAGCGCTTTAACTAATAAAACAACCATCTTCATCACCGAAGGTGATAGCGCCAGCGGCAGCATTACAAAGAGCCGGCAGGTTGATACACAAGCTGTTTTTAGTCTGCGTGGAAAGCCTCTCAATTGTTTTGGCTTAACAAAAAAAATCGTGTACGAAAACGAAGAGTTCAATCTTTTACAACATGCCTTAAATATAGAAGATGGTTTAGATAATTTGCGTTACAATAATATTGTTATTGCTACAGATGCCGATGTAGATGGTATGCACATTCGTTTGTTGTTAATGACATTTTTTCTCCAGTTTTTCCCCGACCTGGTAAAGCAAAATCATGTATATATTTTAGAAACACCTTTGTTCCGTGTGCGCAACAAACAGGAAACTATATATTGTTATGATGAACAGCAGAAACAAGCCGCGGTAAAAAAGCTCGGCAACAAACCTGAAATCACACGTTTTAAAGGTTTGGGCGAAATTTCTCCCGAAGAGTTTGGTAAATTTATCGGCGATGATATTCGTATGCAGCCCGTGATTGTAGAACAGGGCGATCATATTCAGCATTTACTTGAATATTTTATGGGGAAAAACACGATGGAACGACAGGAGTTTATTATCAACAATTTGAAAGTAGAACTTGATTTGGCAGAAGAACTGGGACCGATGGAATAAGAAGAGTTTTGTAAATTTGAAAGAAATAAGTTTGTATGAAAAACTTTCGTATCACAGCAATTGCTCAAAACGGAAAGGTTGTATTTGAGGTTCCCGAATCTTTCAATGGAAAAGAATTGGAAATTACAATTGCTGAAAGAGAAGATCAAGTAAAAAAATTTCATGAAATGCCTGTGGAAGAAAGAATAAAAATATTGGAACAATATAAAGGCAAAGCAAAATATCCTGATACATCCATTGATAAGTACGAAGTATATGAACAATCAGGTAATTATTGATTCATCAATTTTGATTGAGTATTTGAAAGGAAATAAATCAAAATTATTACTTGAACTTATCACTGATTCAAATTACGATTGTTGCATTACAGAAACTATTATAAGTGAATATTTGTTTTATTGGTTGAAGATTAATGGAGGCGTTTCACCGCTTTCTCTTCAAAGTTCAAGTAAAATCAGCTTGATTTTGCGAAGCAATTCTTCATATGATATTCTTCAAAGATTTATTTTTTGCGCATCCACTGAAGATTTGTATTTATTGATCCCTCAATTCATGTCAAAATACAATCTTCTTCCCAACGATGCGATTATTCTGGCAACCTGTAAGATTCATAACATCACGAAACTTGCAAGTCACGACACAGACTTCACAATAGCTTGTCAGGAAGAAGGCATCCAACTAATAATAGAATCGGTATAAATATTCAGATAAACATGTTGCACATTGTTTTCGGCGAAGCTGACATACATACATTACAACAAGCCATTGCATTAGACAATTCGTTAGCCGGTGAAGTATGGCAAATCAAAGATGAATTTGCGGTTGGTACGCTCGCAAATATTTATGAAACGGAAGGTTATCTGCAACGCAGAAACTGGTGGAAAGATTTACTTCAATATTCGCCTTATGAAGAACAAATCAATATTGTGGATGATAAGATGACGGTTCATAATATCAATAAAAAAATAGAACAGGAAAACGAAGTTATCTGGATTTGGATTGGTCAAAACGCGCACGATGTGTGCGGCTATTACTGGCTCATTTCGCAGTTAGCAGAGCATGTTGGTAAAGTGTTCATTTTAAATCTAGGCAATCTTCCTTTTATAAACGAAAAAGGCGGTTTGTTTTATCCAAATTATTTATTCAAAATACAACCCAAAGAATTTTTAAAAGCTAAGAAATTATCACGACTAATCACCGCCAGCGAGTTTGAAATGGACAACGATGAATGGAAGAAAATATGCGATCAAAACGCAATGGTTCGCGTATTGGAAGGCGGCAAAAAAATTGTTGGTAAAGAAGTTTTTTATTATGATGAAAACATCTTTAACTTCTTAAATAAAGAGCCGCAAAAGCTGAATAAGTTTCTACAAATTTTTTATACAAAAAGCGGCGTAAAAACCGGCGATGTATTTATTGTTTGGCGCATCAGAACATTGGAAGAAGAAAATAAAATAATTATCAGCGGAGATTGGAACAAAGGCTGGAAAGACATTACAGTTCAAATTCCATCTTATCAGCAAGCCGAACTTTCCATATCATAATCTTATTACTTAATACATACACCTAATACATTTTACATAATACGACATAATGGCTAAAGATATAAATACCATTGACCCGAACAATGAAAGCGGCGTTCAGGGTCAATACAAAACCTGGTTTCTCGATTATGCTTCTTATGTGATTCTGGAACGTGCGGTTCCGGCAATAGAAGATGGTTTGAAACCGGTGCAACGCCGCATACTTCATGCGATGAAAGAAATGGATGATGGACGTTATAATAAAGTAGCTAACATCATCGGTCAGAGTATGCAATATCATCCGCACGGCGATGCAAGTATTGGCGAAGCTTTGGTGAACATGGGGCAAAAAGATTTGCTGATAGATACGCAGGGAAACTGGGGTGACGCGCGTACCGGCGATGATGCCGCCGCCGCACGTTATATAGAAGCTCGTTTGTCCAAGTTCGCGCTGGACGTGGCTTTCAATGCAAAAACAACGGAATGGCAGTTAAGTTATGATGGCAGAAAGCAGGAACCGGTTACGCTTCCGATGAAGTTTCCGCTCCTTCTTGCGCAAGGCGCAGATGGTATTGCCGTTGGTTTATCAACCAAAATATTACCACATAATTTTGTTGAAATCTGCGAAGCAGCGATTAAGTATTTAAAAGGTAGAAAGTTTGAATTGTATCCTGATTTTCTTACCGGCGGACAAATGGATGTTACCAATTATAATGATGGTAAACGCGGCGGCAAAATACGCGTTCGCGCCATTATTGAAGAAACGGATAAGAAGACACTTTTAATTAAAAGCGTTCCTTATAACGTCACTACTTCTTCGCTTATGGATTCGATTGTAAAAGCGAATGACAGCGGCAAACTCAAGATTAAAAAAGTAACAGATGCGACTGCGAAAAATGTCGAAATCATTATTGAATTAGCGCCCGGCGTTTCTCCCGATATAACCATTGATGCTTTGTATGCATTTACCGATTGCGAAATCTCTATTTCTCCGAATGCTTGTGTTATTATAGACCAGCGCCCGCGTTTTATTGGCGTGCCGGAATTGCTTTCCAATTCAACAGACAGAACGAAAACTTTATTGCAAAAAGAGTTGCAGATAAAGCTTGCCGAACTCGAAGACAAATGGCATTATACATCGCTTGAAAAAATATTTTTCGAAGAAAAAATCTATAAAGAATTAGAGAAAAAATATGAAACCTGGGATAAAGTAATTGATGCCATTGCTAAAGCTTTTGTTCCTTTTGCAAAACAACTGAAACGCGCCATTGCAAGAGAAGATATTTTAAAGCTGACAGAAAAACCTGTAAGAAGAATTTATAAGTTAGATATTGATGAACTCAATGCACAAATCAAAAGTATTGATGAAGAAATATTGAAGGTAAAATATGATCTTGAAAACCTGACTGAATTTGCTGTGGCTTACTTTGAAAGCTTACTAAAAAAATATGGCAAAGGCAGACAACGTAAAACAGAAATCAAACTGTTTGATACCATTACAGCCAAGCAAGTTGCCATTGCCAACAGCAAGTTGTATATCAATCGCGCAGAAGGTTTTATCGGAACCGGATTAAAGAAAGATGAATTTTTATGCGATTGTTCAAACCTCGATGACGTGATTGTATTTACCAAACGCGGCGTTATGAAAGTGGTTCGCGTAGCAGATAAAACATTTATTGGTAAAGACATTTTACATGCTGCTGTTTTTCAGAAAAATGATGAACGCACAACATACAATCTCATTTATATGGATGGTGAAACCGGAATCGGCTTTGCCAAACGCTTTAATGTAACCGGCATCACGCGCGATAAAGAATATGATCTCACAAAAGGGAACGATAAAAGTAAAGTTTTATACTTCACCGCTAACCCGAATGGCGAAGCGGAAACAGTAAAAGTGTTACTTAGCCCAAACAGCAATGCACGTAACAAAGAGCTTGATTTTTCTTTTGAAGAAATTGATATCAAAGGCAGAAGCAGCATTGGAAATCAGGTTACCAAACATGCCATTCGTTCGGTAAAATTTAAAGAAAAAGGAAGACCAACGTTAGCCGGCAGAAAGCTTTGGTATGATGATGTTTACAATCGCTTAAATGCGGATGGCAAAGGCAGATTTGTTGGTTCTTTTGAAGGCGACGAAAAAATATTGGTGATTTATTCAGGCGGCTTTTATGAGTTGACGGATACCGAAATCACTCAGCGTTTTGAAAGCGACAAAATTATTGTTATTGAAAAATGGGATCCTGAAAAAATCATCAGCGCGGTGTATTTAGACAACGAAAAGAAACAATATAATGTAAAGCGTTTTAAGATAGAAACCACAACTTTGCACAGCGGGTTTTACTTCATAAAAGAAGGCGTTGGCAATGTACTTGAAAATGCAACTACGCAAAAAGCACCTGTTCTGCTGGTTCAATCCGGCAAAGGTCAATCTGTAAGAACGGCAAAGTTTAAAATTGATAAGCTGGTTGATATTATGGGTTGGAAAGCAATTGGTACAAAGCTGATGGATTTTACAAAAACAGCTATCGCAACGCAATGGGAGCAACCGGCTTCCGGCGTTGATAAAGCACCGGAACTATTCGGGTAATTGGTTATAAAAATTTATAAAGCTAAAAGCACTGCACATTATGTGCAGTGCTTTGTTTTTCACAATACGATAAAAAAAGCAGTTTGGCATTTATGTTGTTCATTGGTGTCATTATTTAATTAATTAAAATACAGCATATATAAAACCCATTTAAACAAAGAACTCGCTATATTTTAATACAAATCATTCATTTAAAAAGTTAAAACCAACAACATGCGTAAACTATCGTTTCATGTTACTTCCCTTTGCATTCTTGCCATTTTCTTTTTAAGCAGTTGCGTTGCCACAAAAAAATATAAAGATTCTCAACTCGCGTTGCGTTACTCAAAAGCCGATAGTTCGCGGCTGGCAAACGAAGTAAACGAATTGAATAAAACAGTAAACGGATTGCAGGCACAAATAGCTACTTTACAAAGAAGCAATACTGATATACAAAACCAGTTAAAAGCTGTATCGAGCGATGCTGCCAGTAAAGGAAATTTATTACAGCAAAGTCAGGGTCAGCTTGCTGATCAGCAAAAAAGACTGCAACAATTACAGGCAATTTTAGATCAGCAAAAAGCAAAAAGCGAAGAGCTTAGAAAAAAGATGGCTGATGCGTTAGGCGGCTTTAATTCTAACGAATTAACGGTTACGCAAAAGAATGGTCGCGTGTATGTGAGTTTGCAGGAAAGCTTATTATTTCCTTCGGGAAGTGCCGTTGTGAATCCAAAAGGCAAGCAGGCACTGGCAACTTTAGCGCAGGTTTTAAATGTAAATCCTGATATCAGCGTAAACATCGAAGGTCATACCGATTCTATACCGATTCGTGGCAAATACGAAGATAACTGGGCGCTGAGTACAGCTCGTGCGACATCTATTGTTCGTGTATTGGTAAACGATTATCAGGTTGCGCCGGCGAGAGTGATTGCTTCCGGACATAGTTCTTTCGATCCGGTTGATACCAATTCAACTGCTGATGGACGTGCAAAAAATCGCCGCACAGAAATCATTTTATCACCAAAGCTGGATGAGTTGTACCAGTTATTGCAACAATAATATTTCTCTTTATAAATCAAAGTCCCTGGTAATTACCAGGGACTTTTTCGTGTTAATAAATTTGTACTCTATCATAGATTGATGTTAGAATTTATTTTTCTGTTACGGCGTCTGATTGAGCCTCGTTGCAATCAAAATTTTGTTTTTCTTGTAAGTGAAAAAAAGAATCACATTTATACATCCGGAACAAAAAGTAAACTACGTGCAGCAAATTTTTAGGTACGAAATAAATTACCATTTACTTCTTTCTTATTTGATTTCCATTTGATTTTTCTTACAGTCTTTTATTCATTTTCGGAACGCGTATTGTTTTGTTCAATCACATACTTTCAATATGATTATCAATTACGAAAATATTACACCGCAGCAAGCGATAGAATTACAAACCCAATTGCGCCAGCAACTGCAAATTCAACAATTGACAAAAGAGATAACAACGATTGCGGGTGCTGATATTTCTTTTAATAAATATTCTACAACAGTTTATGCAGGCATTGTATTGATGCAGTTTCCATCTTTACAAGTTATCGAAACATCTGGCATAACTGATGAAACAGCCTTTCCTTATGTGCCCGGCTTGCTTGCGTTTCGTGAAGTTCCGGCATTATCAAAAGCGTGGGAAAATCTAAAGACAAAACCTGATGTTTTGGTGTTGGATGGTCATGGTATTGCGCATCCGCGCAGAATGGGAATTGCAGCGCATTTTGGCGTGGTAATGCAAACACCAACATTAGGTTGCGCCAAGAGTTTATTAACCGGAAAATATAATGAACCTGCAATAGAAGCGGGTTCTGTTACAGATTTATTTTCGAAGAATGAATTGATTGGAAAAGTGTTGCGGACAAAGAAAAATGTAAAGCCCGTTTTTGTTTCTCCGGGTAATTTAATTTCGATGGAGCAAAGTTTAGACATCATAAAACAATGCGTGAGAAAATATCGCATACCCGAACCAACACGGATGGCGCATAATTTTGTAAATGAATTGCGGGTGAATGCAACAAGTATTAAATAACACCGTTTTGTGATACGAAGCAATTGCATCGCAACCAAATATGCCAAAACTTATCTCATTCATTTTACTTGTCTTTATTAATCTTTTTTTCTCTTGTCAAAAAGATAGTTTGCCACAATAAAATCCGGCAACGGCAGACAGTTTGTATTTTCCGCCTGTTGGCAGCAGCGACTGGCAGACAACTTCACCTTCTACGCTGGGATGGAATGAAACAAACCTCAATAATCTGTACTCATATTTAGAAAGCAAAGACACAAAAGCATTCATCATATTAAAATCAGGAAAAATAGTATCGGAAAAATATTTCGGAACTTTTACGGCAGACAGTCTTTGGTACTGGGCATCGGCCGGCAAAACAATGACAGCTTTTTTAGTAGGCATTGCGCAGCAGGAAGGTTTTATAAATATTGATAACCGCAGCTCGCAATATTTGGGAACCGGCTGGACATCGGAACCTTTGGATAAAGAGAACTTGGTTACTGTAAAAAATCAATTGACAATGACATCCGGCTTAGACGATGGCGTAGCCGATGCGGATTGTACATCACCGGATTGTTTAGTTTATAAAGCTGATGCCGGCACACGCTGGGCTTATCACAATGCCGCCTATACATTGCTTGATAAAGTGGTAGAAACCGCCACCAGCTTACCTTACAACACTTATTTCCAGAAAAAAATAAGAGATAAAATCGGAATGAACGGCTTATGGTTGCAAACGCAGGAAGATAATGTTTATTACAGCAACGCCCGCAGTATGGCGAGATTTGGTTTGCTAATGCTGAATAAAGGAAAATGGAATACAACTTCCATATTGAGCGATGTGACTTACTTTACGGATCAAATCAATACGTCGCAACAATACAATCTGAGTTATGGTTATTTAACGTGGCTCAACGGCAAAACCAGTTATATGGTTCCAACTTCGCAATTGGTTCTTCCCGGTTTTGTTATACCTAATGCTCCCGCAGATTTATATGCTGCACTTGGCAAAAACGACCAGAAAATATATGTAGTTCCATCGCAGCAATTGGTGGTAATTCGGATGGGAAATTCAGCCGGTGGTTTTCAATTGGCTGTCTCTGATTTTGATAATGAACTTTGGGGAAAACTGAAAACAATTATTGGTTATTAAACCAGCACTTGTACATCGTAATGTAAAAGAGTAAGTCATTCTTTTTTCTTTATTTGTAGATTGATTTCATCCACAGCCTTCTTTATTCAACTATCATTTATAACAACAATCTCATTTTTCTTTCAGTACCTTTCCTAAAAATTTCAACTATGGATTTTTTTAGAGATTATTGGTGGTTACTCATCCTATTGTTTATCATATTCAGCGGTTTAGTTACCGTTCAACAAGGAACCATTTCGGTTGTTACTCTCTTTGGAAAATATCGCCGCATACTTCGTCCCGGGTTAAATTTTAAGATACCGATTTTTGAACAAATCTATCGCCGCATCAGCATACAAAACCGGTCTGTTGAACTGGAGTTTCAGGCTGTAACCGTTGACCAGGCGAATGTATATTTTAAAAGTATGTTGTTATATTCTGTGATAGATCAGAATGAAGCAACAATCATTAAAGTCGCTTTTAAATTTATCTCTGAAAAAGATTTAATGCAGGCTTTAATTCGTACGGTCGAAGGTTCTATCCGCGCATTTGTAGCTACCAAAAGACAAGCTGAAATTCTTTTGTTACGAAGAGAAATTGTAGAGTATGTAAAAGACCAGATTGACCATTCTTTAGAAGAGTGGGGCTATCATTTACAAGACCTTCAAATCAACGATATTACGTTTGATAAACAGGTAATGGAAAGTATGAGTCGCGTAGTTGCCAGCAACAACTTAAAAGCCGCTGCAGAAAACGAAGGACAAGCCTTATTAATCACAAAAACAAAAGGCGCCGAAGCAGAAGGTAACGCGATAAAAATTGCAGCCGAAGCCGAGCGTGAAGCAGCGCGTTTGCGCGGTCAGGGTGTGGCTTTATTCAGAGAAGAAGTGGCGCGTGGTATGAGCCATGCAGCGGAAGAAATGAAGCAGGCAAATCTTGATACCAATGTGATTTTATTTAGTATGTGGACGGAAGCTGTAAAAAACTTTGCTGAGTATGGAAGAGGAAATGTTATCTTCTTAGATGGCAGCACAGATGGTATGCAAAAGACAATGCAGCAATTGATGGGATTATTGAAGATGAACGGGCAACCTTTAAATGGTAAAAGTGAGCCGGTAAAATAATTTTGTTAACCAGAAAGACAGTAAAAGAAGAAGCTTCGCGAAGATTCATTTTTAATGCTTTATAGCATGATATTTACTCATAATAAAAACATTGTTTCTTCATACCAATAATAGAAAATATTGTTAGTATTAGTATGATTATAAAATGAAATTTTTATGAATAACAAATCTTCGTGAAGCTTTTTCACTTACTGTCTTTGTGGTTCAAATAAATTATAGTTCAAAACAAACTATTTCATACTAAACGAAAGCGGAACGTCGAGTTTAAAACTAATATTTCTACCCATATTATGAATGCCTAATGTGGAATTATAATCGGACATAAAATATTTCAGGCGACTTAAATGATCGTAATAAGACGTATTGAAAATATTGTCTGCCATCACATAAATATTAAACATGGTTTTGCCCCGCTTGTTGGTAAAACCACAACCTGCACCAGCATTAAACAGCGCATAACCTGCGGTTGCTGTTTCGGTATTATCAGTAAGATAAACACGGTTTTGCGTTGCGCAATAAACAAGCTGCGCTTTCACAAATCCATTTACAATATGATGTTCTTTGGAAGCGAAATCATAACGCAATTCAGACACGCCATGAAACGGCGGAATCAGCGGCAGATATTTAGAACTATCACCGATTTTAATATCACCGGTCGCTTTGTTTGCGCCATATACGGCAGACAAACTATTCTCGAAATGCAGTTGTTTGATGATATGAAAATCAACATTCATTTCACCACCATATAACTGCGCTTTACCTTGCTGAAATTGAAAAGTTTGATTGCCGTCAACAATTACTGAATCGGCACCACTTGCTGTAACCACTCTCTGGTTGAAAATATAGTTGCTGATATTGTTGTTGAACAAACTAAGATTAACCACAACAAACTTCGATGAATATATAAAACCAATGTCTTCCTGCAAACTGAATTCGGATTTAAAATTCTTATTGCCAATCTGGTAAATATTGGTTCCCGGGTGCACGCCGTTAGCAGAAATTTCAGAAATGTTTGGCGCCCTGAAACCACGTGCTATATTGGCTTTGAAGGTAATTTTATCAGTTATGTTATAGGTAGCTCCGAGGCTCCCCGACGCACCGGAATACACATGGTGATAAGCAGAAAACGGATTGTTTACCAAACCTGTTATGGGTCCTTTTACGGCCATATCAAAACCTGTTGCCGGATCAATAGTAGTATATAAAGCATCGTTGCTAAAAGAACGCGTATCATATCGGATACCGCCTGATATATCCCATTTATCAATCGTTTTCTTGGCATAAATAAACGGACCAATATCAAACTGGTGATAGGAAGGAATGATAAATTCGGTTCCGTTTGTTACATTGTTGTTTTGATACATTCCGTTTACGCCCAGCGAAACATTCCAGCCTTTGTCTTCAGGAAAATAATACTTTACATCGTAGTTGTATGTATTCAATGCTAAGTTCAAACCGGGAATAGAAAGCTCTTCAGGATGAGAAAATTCGCGCCTGTGATTATTTTGATAAGCCAGGTTTACCGCCAAACGACTTCCGCCAATTGTAAAGCTGTTGTTGCTAAACAACCGGTAGTTTTGAACCCGCTGATACGTACCGGTTATATCATACGACTTCAGTTCGCCGGGCGAAACTACCGGGCGAAAATCATCTTCTTCCGTTATTTGTTTTGTAAATTGTCCGGTCAATGAATCGCGGCTGCCATCTGGTATTTTCTGCCTGTCATCAAACATAGAAAAACTAAGGTGCGAATATCCCCAGCTTCCATGTTTTCCTAAATACGCCGTAACATCTCTTTCTTTAAACGAAGTTCCGTACACGCGACCATCGGTTTTATTTTGATAATTCGTGGCTTCTTTATCAGACAATCTGCCCAACCATTCCCAGCCGTTTTTGGTGCCGCTAAGCATGGCTGTTCCGCCAAACTGACCATTGTTGGTGTGATATTCAGTTGTAACATCGCCTATTATTTTTCCTTCCGGCGCCGGTTGTGTAGGAATGAGATTTACAACACCGGCCAACGCATCGGAGCCGTAACTCAAACTGGCCGGGCCTTTCACCACTTCTACCCTGTCAATGCTGTATTGATCTACTTCAATGCCATGCTCATCGCCCCATTGCTGACCTTCCTGCCGCACACCATCATACAAAGTAAGAATGCGGTTAAAACCCAAACCACGTATATATGGTTTTGAAATATTCGGCCCCGTTGTAACAGCCGTAATACCCGGCACTTTGGTGATAGCATCTATGATGTTGTTACTGATATTTGAAGTAAGCGTTGCGTGATTAATTGATACAATCGGGATAGAACTGCGTTTACTTTGTGCAGCTTTTGACAACCCGGTAACTACCACTTCGCTTTCTTCCACTACGTTCTCAGGCAAGGCAAAATCCTGATTGGCAGACGACAGAAAACGAATGGTATGCGTAAGCGATTTATAACCTATTGAGCGGGCTTCTACAACATAACTTCCCGAAGGCAAATTAGAAAAATGATAATTGCCGGTAGAATCGGTAACGGTGCCGAGCTTTAAATCGTTAATATAAACAGTAGCCGCATCTAATGGTTGCCCGGTTTGATTATCGGTTACTTTTCCGGTTAACGTTCGCTGCGCAAATAATTGAAAACAAAAAACCAAACTAACGCCAAGTAACGCAGTATATTTAAAAGACATGATTGATTTACAATTTAATATTCAGGACGCTATTGAAAGCATCGAATAAATGAAATAATTGGTAAGCAGGCAAGCTGAATATCTTATTGCAAAGCAATAAGAACAAGAAATAAGAAGTTATGCGAAACAAGGCGGGCCGCGGAGTTCGGCAAAGAAATGATGTTGTGAATAAAAATCTTCTGTATAAAAAACAGTTCGCGAAAGCGATAAGAATTGAGGCGAAGCAATTACAAAATGTGTAAATGACTGTAAGAATTGCGCTTCAGCAACAAATGAAATATAATGACAATTGATACCGGCTTTTGAAACCTGGTCGCCTTTGCATAAAGGATTGTTATACGAAACATCTTTATGATTGGCAACGATCTCGTGCAATAAAATAACCGGCGTAATGCTGAACGCAAACAAACCAATCAGGAACACTCCGATCAGTTTACGAACAACAGAAGATACGCTTGAAATTATTGCCACAATGTTGCAAAGTAACTACCTTTTGATATACCGATTTTGAAATAATTGTAAATGATAAACCAAAATAAATTTATGAAATCAAAATTTTCGGTGTCGAAATGGAATGCTTTATTTTCAGACTATTCAATTTGCTAAATGAAAATATCGAACATTTTCCATACAATGATAACCGAAATCTTTACTTTGAAACTAACAAATTAATATGATTCACTTGCTAAATCTCTCACACCGATTTTATAAAAGAAACCAAATTATAAATCACTCAAACTATTTTCTCCACATCTTTGCGACATGAAACATTTGCCAATCAACAACACGTTGTTTACACAAAACAGGAAGCGTTTTATACAGGAAATGAAGCCTGACAGCATTGCCATTTTCAACAGCAATGATGAAATGCCGATGAACGGTGATGCGTTGTATAAATTTACGCAAAACAGCGATCTGTATTGGATTTCAGGCATTGACCAGGAAGATACAATGGTGATTTTATATCCCGATAATCCGGATACAAAACATAAAGAAGTATTGGTTTTGGTTCGTCCGAATGAATTGAAAGAAAAATGGGATGGCAAACGTCTTCGCGCCGAAGAAGCCAAAGAAATATCAGGTTTTGAAACCATTGTGTGGTTAGATAGTTTGCCTGCATTATTACAACTCTGGATGCACACAGCCGAAACAATTTATTTAAACTCAAACGAAAACGACAGGAAAGGTTCGTTCTATAAAACCCGCGATTATCGTTATATTGATGAGATAAAAGAACAATATCCGTTACACAATTATGAACGCAGCGCGCGCATCTTAAAAAAGCTTCGTCAAATCAAATCGGGCGAAGAAGTTGCGGTTACGCAGCAAGCGATTGATATAACAGAAAAAGCATTTCGCCGCGTATTAGAATTTGTAAAACCCGGCGTTATGGAGTATGAAATTGAAGCCGAAATTGTACATGAATTTCTTCGCAACCGCGCCAGCCGCGAAGCTTACAGCAGCATTATTGCCGGTGGTGACAGAGCCAGAACATTACATTATGTTTTTAATAATAAGGAATGTAAAGACGGCGAATTAATCTTAATGGATTTTGGTGCTTTGTACGGCGGTTATGCGGCTGATTTAACCCGAACAATTCCGGTCAGCGGTAAGTTTACCGAACGACAAAAAGAAGTGTACAATGCTTGCTTGCATCTTCACAATTACTGCAAAACTTTGTTGAAGCCTGGCATTACGCTTAATGAATATGAACAAAAAGTTGGCGATGAAGCGACGCAGGTTTTTATAAAGATTGGTTTGCTTACCGAAGAAGATGTAACGAAAGAAGACAAGAACAACCGCGCTTACCGCAAGTATTTATATCATGGCATTTCGCATCATTTAGGAATTGATGTACACGATTTGGGAAGCAAAGCCATTCCTTTGCAACCTGGCATGTTGCTTACCGTTGAGCCGGGCATTTATATTGAAGAAGAACAGATGGGAATCCGCATCGAAAACAACATTTGGATAACAGAAGATGGCAATATTGACCTGATGAAAAACATGCCGATTACAGTTGATGAAATTGAAGCGTTAATGAATAAATAGTCAACGGTCAACAGGCTATAGTCAACCGTAAAGTCTGATTATAAAAATGTCGTTTAAGTTTGAAAATTTAAAAATTTGGAAGAATGCATTGAATTTATCAGGTGATATTTCTGAGATGGTGAAGACATTTCTAAAAGACGAATTGTTCATTTTGACATCACAGATAAAACGCGCAGCCGATTCTGTGTTATTGAATATAACAGAAGGTTCAACACTTCATACACATGCAGAATTCCGAAGATTTTTAATAATGGAGAACTGTTCCGGTTCAGAAGTCATTGCCTGTCTTTATCTTGCCAGACAAAGAGGTTATATTACGGAAGCAATGTTTGCAGATAAGTGTGAGAAATACGAAAAATTAATTATAATGATACAGGCTTTAATAAAATCTTTACACGAATGAGCGAATTGCAAACTGTGAAGACTGTTGACAATAGACGGTCGTCTGTCATCCCCAATCTTCTCACGTTATTAAATCTGGTTTTTGGTTGTTTGGCAATTGTATCTATACTGCAGCCCGGATTAACTTTTACAACCGATGAAACCGGTACCAGCTTAGTTGTTTTACCCGAACAACTGTATTGGGCTTCTGTGTTTATTGGTTGCGCTGCCATCATAGATTTCCTCGATGGTTTTGTGGCACGTTTGTTTAAAGCCACATCGCCGTTAGGCGCGCAATTAGATTCGTTAAGTGATGTAGTAAGTTTTGGTGTTGCTCCAGGCTTTATCGTTTATATGTTTTTGCGTTACAGTTTTTCGCAACAGGCAGATGGATTGAATATAAATGCAGCCTGGCTGCTTCCCGCTTTTATTATTCCCTGTGCAGGCGCGTATCGCTTGGGAAGGTTCAATATAGATACAACCCAAAGTTATGGTTTCAAAGGTGTGCCGATACCCGCAGCTGGTTTGTTGGTGGCATCTTTTCCCCTGATTTATTTTTATACAAACAGCACAATTGTTTATTCCTTATTTCTCAATCAATGGTTTTGGTATGCTGTTATTATCATCATAAGTTATTTGATGGTTTCTAATTTACCTATGCTGGCTTTAAAGTTTAAAAACGCAACTATAAAAACATTTATTCCATTTATAATTGTTGCTGTTGTTGCAATCATTACTGCTTTTATAGCAGGCTGGTTAGCTGTTCCGGTTGCGTTTATTGTATATGTGATAGTATCTTTGATTTTTAAACCAACAACTCACGTTAGTCATGTATAATGTTCAGATAAAAGTAATGCCATTAAAAGATTTATTAGACCCGCAGGGAAAAGCTGTATTAGGTGGTTTGCAAAACCTCAATCTGCAAGGCGTTACCGATGTTCGTATTGGCAAACATATCACTATGCAAATCAATGCCAATAGCGAAGAAGCCGCCCGTTCAATTGCGGAAGAAGCTGCTAAAAAACTATTGGCAAATCCTGTAATGGAGTTCTATGAAATTGAAATGATAAACTAATCAATTTGAAAATATACTGATTTGAAAATTTGGAAATGATAAGCTCATAATTTTCAAATCCGCTCATTCTCAAATTTTCAAATTCATCTCATGCTTCATTTGGTTCCCACTCCGCTTGGCAATTTAAAAGACATCACGTTTCGCGCAATAGAAGTGCTGCAAAATGCAGATGTTATTTTGTGTGAGGATACGCGCACATCATCGAAACTCTTACAACATTATAATATTCAAAAGCCGCTTTCTTCTTATCATCAGCATAATGAACACAAGATTTTACAACATTTGGTAGATCAATTACTGGCAGGTAAAAACATGGCTTTGATTACTGATGCGGGAACGCCGGGCATTTCAGATCCTGCTTTTTTATTGGTAAGAGAATGCAATAAAAACGGAATTAAAGTTGAATGTCTTCCCGGTGCAACGGCTTTTGTTCCGGCACTTGTGAACAGCGGCTTGCCCATTAATCGTTTTGCTTTTGAAGGATTTTTACCTGTAAAGAAAGGTCGTCAAACTATGCTTACTAAATTATCTTCAGAAGAACGAACGATTGTACTTTACGAAAGCCCGGTGAGATTGGTAAAAACATTACAGGATTTAATTCAATATTTTGGGGCTGACAGGCAATGCAGCGTTAGCCGCGAGCTTACCAAGATGTTTGAAGAAAACAAACAAGGCACTTTACAACAAGTGCACGATTACTTTTCGCAAAAAGAAGTAAGAGGAGAAATTGTAATTGTTGTTCAGGGTGTAGAATAAAAGGAACACAGATGACACTGATTGTAATACAAGGATAAGAAAATTATAAAACGGCAATCCATTCAAATCCTGCGATAACTGTGTCATCCCTGTTCTATAACACTTAACTCAAATTGTAATACACTTTCTGCACGTCTTCATCCTGTTCAAGTTTATCAACCAGTTCCAACACTTCTTTGGCTTGCTCTTCCTCCAAGTGCGTTGTGGTAGTTGGCAGCCGCGTAAGCTCTGCACTGATCGGCGTAATGCCTTTATCTTCCAAAGCTTTACTCATGTGTCCGAAATCCTCGTACGGCGTACGGATTACGATATTGCCTTCGTTATCTTCACCAATTTCTTCCAGTCCATAATCAATCAAATCAAGTTCAAGCTCATCCATATCAAGACTTTCCTTCTTTACCTTAAACTCACCCATACGATTAAACAAAAAACCAACGGAACCGCTGTTTCCCAACACACCATCGCCTTTTTTGAAAATATTTCGCAGGTTGGCTACAGTTCGCGTTGGATTGTCCGTTGCCGATTCTACCATAACGGCTACGCCATGCGGCGCATAACCTTCATATACAATCTCTTCGTAATTATCCATTTCCTTGCCCTGCGCACGCTTAATTGCGGCTTCCACGCGGTCTTTCGGCATGTTTACGCCTTTTGCGTTTTGCATACAACGGCGCAAGGCTGAGTTTGTGTTCGGGTCCGGACCGCCCGCTTTTACGGCAATCGCTATTTCTTTTCCAATACGTGTAAATGCTTTTGCCATCTTGTCCCAGCGGGCAAACATGGTGGCTTTTCTTACTTCAAATATGCGTCCCATACTTTGTGCTAATTATGAATTATAAATGATGAATTATAAATGATGAATTATAAATGATGAAGAGCCTTTTATTTTCATACTCGTTCATAACATATAAGTCAAAAAATATTTTTGGTTTGTCAATGTTCAAACATTTATTCAGCGCACGTTTTGGTTATTTACACAACCGAAATTATTTGTACTTGTTCTTTTGTTGTTATGGTTTTTATCTTCGATGAAATAGCTCTGTTTTAATCAATCTCGTTGAGACAATTGAAAATTATCAATAGGAACTAATTTCGTGATCATTCAGCTAAAGAATTTTTATTCAACAAAAAGAAAATGTTTGCGCTTTAAAAATCGGATGCAAAAATATAGTAAGCAATTGAGGCAAACAATAAACAAAACAATTGCGCTTTTAGGCATCTTCATAAAAGGTTGTCCTGATATACAAAAGATTTTAAAAAATCTTACCAGCTTCTTTGACTTTTCATGTTCCATCTACTTTCTTCATACAGATATTTGCAGGGAACTTTACAGGTTATGACAAAGAAGCAACGACAACTGATTTTTGAGAAATATAATGGTTATTGCGCGTATTGCGGCTGCGTACTGCAACCCGGCTGGCATATAGATCATATAAAGCCAATCAGGAGACACATGCGGAAAGATGGTTGCCGGTATCCAAAAAGAGATTGCGCAGAAAATTGTATGCCCGCTTGTGCCAGTTGCAACATCAATAAACACAGCATGAGCATTGAAGATTTCAGAAAATTGGTTGCTGGTTTTATAAAGTCGTTAAACCGGGATTCCACACAATATAAAATTGCAAAACGTTATGGTTTTATTGTTGAAATTGAAAAGCCGGTACTGTTTTATTTTGAAGATTACGAAAGGCAATTGATGAACAGTATTCAGAACGATCAAGCTTTCGACGCAACAGGTGATATTATGAAAAACAAAAGTTCATCACCAAAATAAAAATGCAAAAAATGAAAATTTCCTGATATAACTAAAATATCAAATCAAAAAGAAAAATGTCCACTTCTAAATCTTCTTAACAATCTAAATCAATACAATAAAAAATTCTTCTTTTTCAAAAAAAGCTACGAATCTTTGTGTAACAATTACACATTTACTTTTAACGATTGAAGCGTATGAAATTTTCTTTTACACTTTTGTGTGTACTACTTTTTTGTATGGCACACAGCCAATTGCTTTCCTGGTCGCCCACTTTTATTACCGAACAATCACAAAACACAACCATTACTGCCGATGCAACAAAAGGTAATCAAGGCTTGCTCAACCATACGGCAAGCGATGTTTATGTGCATATCGGTGTTATTACAACATCCAGTTCTAACAGCGACGACTGGAGATATGTTCAATCAACATGGGCAACAACACCGGATAGTGTTCATGCCGTTTCTATCAGCACTAACAAATGGACATTTACGCTGCCTGGCACCATTCGCAGCTTTTTTAAAATGACAAATCCGGCAGAAAAAATTCTCAAGATTGCAATTTTGTTCCGCAGCGGTGACGGAAATCAAAAGTTAGCTAATTCAGATGGAAGCAATATGTATGTACCGGTTTACGATGTTGGTTTGCAGGCAAGAATTACGCAGCCATATCCCCAGCCAACTTTTTTGCCTTTGTTAGAAACGCTGAATTATAAAGCTGGTGATGCGGTAAATATTTCGGCGGCTTCCAGCCAAACCGCTTCTTTACAGTTGTTATATAACGGCACTTTGGTTTCTGCAAAAACTGATACTTCTATTTCTGCAACAGCAACTGCAGTAAGCGGCAACAACCAGATTGTTGTACAAGCAACTAATGGTTCAACAACAAAGGCTGATACGGTTAATTTTTATATCAATACACCGGTTGTTACGCAAGCTTTGCCAGCCGGCGTAAGAGATGGTATCAATTATGGCAGCGATGGTACATCGGCAACTCTGGTTCTATATGCGCCAAATAAAACGCGCGCGGCTGTTATTGGTGAGTTTAATAACTGGGCGCGCTCGGCTGGTTATGAAATGTACAGAACACCCGACGGAACCCGCTACTGGCTTTCACTAACGGGTTTGCAAAAAGGTATTGAATATGCGTATCAATACATCGTTGACGATACGCTGAAAGTGGCTGATATGTTCAGCGAAAAAATATTAGACCCGAATAACGATTCATATATTGATGCGGAAACGTATCCAAACCTGAAAGCATATCCTACCGGGCAAAGTGGAATTGTAAGTGTTTTGCAAACATCAAAACCGGCTTATGTTTGGCAAGCGGCAAATTTTACAAAGCCGGATAAAAGAAATCTTATTATCTATGAATTATTAATCCGGGATTTTGTTGCAAAGCACAACTGGCAAATCGTTCAGGATACGTTGTCTTATTTAAAACGTTTAGGTATTAATGCCATTGAAGTCATGCCATTCAACGAGTTTGAAGGCAATATCAGTTGGGGTTATAATCCGGACTTTTTCTTTGCTCCGGATAAATATTATGGAACCGATGTGGCGGTAAAACAATTTATAGACGAATGTCATAAGCAAGGCATTGCCGTAATTATGGATATGGTAATGAACCATGCATTTGGCTCATCGCCAACCGTGCAATTGTATTGGGATCCGGTGAATAATCGTCCGGCGGCTAATAATCCATGGCATAACATTGTTGCAACGCACCCGGCGAGCGTAGGTTTTGATTTTAATCACGAAAGTCCGGCTACGCAGGAACTTGTGGAGCGCGTAGTAGAACATTGGCTTACAGATTATAAAATTGATGGTTTCCGTTGGGATTTATCGAAAGGATTTACACAAAAAGTGTCAGGTGATAATTACGATATCTGGGCGCAATACGATACCAGTCGTGTAACTACATGGAAACGTATTTACGATACAATGCAAAACATTGTTCCCGGTTCATATTGTATTCTCGAACATTTTGCTGTTAATAACGAAGAAATTGACCTGAGTAATTACGGAATGATGTTGTGGGGCAATATGAATTATAATTATAATCAGGCAACGATGGGTTATCTGGATAACAATGGTTCTGACTTAAGCTACGGCATTTATTCAGACAGAAACTGGGCAAATCCGAACCTGGTTACATATATGGAAAGCCACGACGAAGAAAGACTGATGTTTAAGAATGAGCAATACGGAAACAGCAATGGTTCGTACAATATAAAAACATTGGCAACCGGTTTACAGCGTAATGCAATGGCAACGGCTTTCTGGGCAATGCAACCAGCACCCAAAATGGTTTGGCAGTTCGGTGAATTGGGTTATGATTATTCTATCAATACTTGTGAAGACGGAACTACGATTAATAACGATTGTCGCACAAGTCCAAAACCTATTCGCTGGGATTATAAAACCGATGCAAATCGCGCGTCTTTGTATAATGTGTATTCACGCTTGTTTGCGCTTCGCAATTATGCGCCTTATCTGCCAGTATTTACTGCACCAAAAGATAGTCTTACATGGAGTTTGAACGGTGGTTTTAAATGGGAAAAAATCAATTCAGCACCGGTTGATATTGCAGTTGTCGGAAACTTTGATGTGATAGCGCAAAGTGGAACGTTTATATTTTCTCATGTCGGTATTTGGTACGATTATCTTGCCGATTCATCGTTCACAGTTAGCAACACATCGGTTACCTATACATTGCAGCCCGGCGAATATCATGTGTTTATTGATCAAAATGCAAACTCTGTTTTGCCTTTGCAATTGTTATCATTTGCCGGTTCCAGAAGTGCAAATACAATCAATATAAACTGGGTAACAACCAACGAAAAAAATGTAAGTTCATTTACTGTTGAACGATCATTTAATGGTAAAGATTTTACGGCAATCGGTTCTGTAAAAGCAACAAATACAATACAACACAGTTACATATTTACAGACGCTGATGCGTCAGCCGTAAAAGCAGCCAACTTTGTTTATTACAAACTAAAAACAATAGAAAACAACGGCGCTGCTACTTACTCAATTGTTGTAAGAATTGAGCCGGTAACAGGCAATGCTAACGTTATTTTATATCCAAACCCAACGCGAAATGGCGTGGCTTATGTAAAGCTTACTAACAATATCAGCGGTAAATTACAAGTAACCATTACAGATGCAAGCGGAAGAATTTTTAGCACACAAACAATACAGGCATCTGGAGGCAGCAATCAATTATCATTGAATGTGTCTTCACTTTCGGCGGGCATTTATCATGTAAAAATAACAAGCGCAGGCAGCCAGGTTTTGATGCAGAAATTAGTAATTCAACAATAGAAATTTTCTTTTTATTTTTTATAAAAAGCCGCTTGTATAAGCGGCTTTTCTGTTTTATAAAAGTAACCTCTCAATAATGTTTATATTGGGTTTGTCATTCCGAAATATGTCATCATTTTCATTATCATTTATACATATCAAGTGAAATAATAGCGTTAGGTAAATGAATTTTATTTATTTAAAAATAAATTATCTTGTAATAAAAAAAGATGGAAGACATCACAAAAACATATACCAACGGCGAAGTAACAATTGTATGGAAACCTGCCATGTGCATTCATTCAACCATTTGCTGGAAAGGTGCGGGCGGTTTGATAAATGTTTTCAATCCGCGCGAACGTCCCTGGGTAAAACCGCATGGCGCGGGCACGCAAGCCATTGTTGAACAAATCAATAAATGTCCCAGCGGTGCTTTGAGTTATTACATGAATAAAGATGAAAGGCAACCGCAGGAAATAAAGGGTGAAAGCATTGTTGAAGTTTCTCTAAACGGACCTTTGCTGGTATATGGAAACATCGTTGTTAAAGATAAAAATGGCGTGGAAACACAC
Source organism: Ilyomonas sp. (assembly GCA_965199845.1). Classification (GTDB taxonomy): domain Bacteria; phylum Bacteroidota; class Bacteroidia; order Chitinophagales; family Chitinophagaceae; genus Ilyomonas. The sequence goes on along the minus strand of CBDATZ010000005.1, from coordinate 18,421 downwards.
AAGAACAAAGTCACCGCTTTTTGTCGTTGCGGAGCTTCTGCCAATAAACCGTATTGCGATGGAAGCCATACAAAAATTGGATTTACAGGTTAATTTCTCTTTAGAAATGAATTGTAAATACTGAAGATATTTACTGATTTTTTTTTGTCATCAGCGTCCGAAATTCCGATTTAACATCGTTATACAGTTTACGTGTCGAAGCAGTAAGATTGGTAACGTTCAAGGTTCTGAACAATAATTGAGCATCATTCAATACACAGAAAAATCAGCAAACAACTTCAATAAAAATTTTCTGAAAAAACTTATCAAATTTTCATTTGGCGTTTCACCTTCACCTCCCTATTTTTGCAACCCCTTAAATAAGTGGGGGAACGGTGAGGTGGATGAGTGGCTGAAATCAGTAGTTTGCTAAACTGCCGTACGGGTTAAACTGTACCGAGGGTTCGAATCCCTCCCTCACCGCTGATAGTTTTTATTTTTCGGGGCGTAGCGTAGCCCGGTATCGCGCCTGGTTTGGGACCAGGAGGTCGTAGGTTCGAATCCTGCCGCCCCGACTAAAGCCCTTATAAGGGAAAATTAAAACCTGTAAATGTGATGATTTACAGGTTTTTTTTATTTATACAATATCAAATCTGTTCAAATCACATCATTCTTCCGTGAGCGATTCGGGAGTTAGCAATTATCTCTAATATCTTTCTTGTTCATCAGTTTTTCAAATTCGTGAACAAGAAAGATAAAAAGCGAAGAAGTACTCATGCAGAGCCAAAAGCTCTGTTTCGACAAGACATTAAAGCTGATTTACCCAAACGGATGTACACGCATGAATTCCACAGTTCGAACTATTAAAAGAACAGACTATGACACGAACAAACACATTTGCATTGACACTGCGCTGCCGCCGCACAAAACCCAACAGCTCCCAAGGACTTCTTTTTGTACGCGTGGTTGTCAATGGAACCACGCTGGAAATTTCGCTGAAAGAAAAGGTAAGCCTATCTGCATGGAATGAAGAAAAAGGAGAAGTAGATGGACGCGTCCCGGAAGCCAAAGCACTAAACAATTACCTTAAAAACGTGCTCTTTAGACTGCGGGAAAAGTACCGTACAATGATTGATAAAGGTGAAGAGGTGACGGCACAAAATATCAAAGATTCCTTTACCGGAAATGAGAGGGAACCGCATGAGCACAGCCTTTGCGAACTGATGAAGTATCATTACGAACTCGAAGGAGAAAAGCTAAGCTGGGGCACGATGAAAAACTATAAGACAACGGAAGAGTATATCAAACGTTTTATACAACATAAGCACAAGAGTGCAGACCTGTATTTAAGTCAGTTGAATCATGCGTTCATTAGGGAGCTGGAATCCTTTATCAGGAAAAATCCGATTAAGGCACATGACCGTTGCGAAGGAAACGGCATTATGAAGCATCTGGAGCGGCTTAAGAAAATGATTCATTGGGGCAGGCAATTAGGTTGGCTAACGCAAGACCCATTTATTGACTACCGGCTTTCGTATAAAAAATTTAAAAGGAAAAAGCTCGATCTCACCGAATTGCAAAAGATAGAAGCTTTGTCTGTTTCAGGTGATAGTTTATTGCTGGTTAAAGACCTCTTTTTGTTCAGTTGTTACACAGGTCTTGCATATGCCGATACAATCGCCCTGACACCGGAAAACTTGGAACAGGATAACAGAGGAAAGTGGTGGTGCAAAATATACCGTCAGAAAAGCGACGAATTTGCAGCAATTCCGTTGCTCAGCGTAGCTATCCAGTATCTTGAGAAGTATGCAAACCATCCGAAGAGTGTCTGCGCAGGCAGGGTATTTCCTTACGTTAGCAATCAAGAGGTTAACCGAAATTTGAAGATTATCGGCAATCTGTGCGGAATTACAAAGTATATGAGTTTCCATCTGGCTCGTCATACATTTGCAACAACCGTGACGCTTAAAAATGGTGTTCCGATAGAAACAGTAAGCAAGATGCTGGGACACAAAAAAATTTCAACCACACAGATCTATGCTGATGTGGATGAGGAAAAACTGTTTCATGATATGGAAGGGGTAGAAAAGAAGTTTGCAAAGTAAAACTTAATTAGTGACTTTAAATCTGTTGACCATCTATATTGAAGATTTGGTTGGTAGATAATAACTACTCCTGTCAACTGAAAGTTGCACCCACGGACAGTGCCAGCCACTTCATGGTTGGCGTTAAGCTACGCTGAGTTAGGGGCGCTTTATTGCTACTGGTAAGCTACGGTGGGCGAAAGACGTAACTGCAAATGTGTCAGTAAGGGACGCAGCTTGTTTATTGACCAACAGACCCGAAGGAAACCCGAACACAACCCGAAGAAAGTATTTGAGCATTTTATTGACTAGATTGACAGTATGGCAGGATTTATAGCCGCAGACTGTGAGATAGATAGGGTAAAGTTGCAAACCATTGGTGTTCGAAATATTGTAAAGAGCATTTGTTTATAGGAACATCAACTTCTACTTTCTTCTCTGGATACCCTGTAGCAAAGAAGATCAAGCACGGATGAAGCTGCGATATTTCGATAATAATGATTTTTAATTGTCTCAATGAAATCGCTTCGCTAGTTCCGTGCACGGAAACTCCGATGGGACTTTGGGTGCTGCTGCGATTAAAGACATTTGAGCCTTGATGGCTCAGGTGTATCAGAATAAGTGATTTTGCCAAGCTTTTAATATATTGAACATTAATGGTTGCAAACTTCGCTCAGTTCCTGTGTTACATGCTTAGCTGAGGTGGTGGACCAGATGAAGATCAGTGGTAGCCAGATGCACATCTGCGGGTGCCGGATGAAAATCAATGGTGGCCGGATGCATATTAGTGATGGCCGGATGAAGGTCAGCGGTGGCCAGGTGCATATCAATGATGTCCGGATGCATATCGGTGAGGACCGGTTGCATATTATTGGGTGCCGGATGGATGTTATTGATGGCCGGATGAAGGTTGGTGTTTACTAAAATGTGCAGGTGTACGATTTGGTAGCTATGAAGCTACACCCGAAGTTACGCGTAGGCGCAGCCAAACGCGCAGTGGAAACGGTTTTTGTTGTTGGTGATGAGCTAAGGTGAGTTGGGGGGACTTACTTTTTCACCAGTAAGTTAGCGGCTAATAAGGTGGATAATTTTGTAAGTCCTGATCATCAATTCCGCAAGACGCTTACCACTATAAGAGTTGACAATCAGATATTCTACTGATCAGTTCTTTACGATATCATTAATTTAATTAAGTGAAATTTACACACTTTTACGGTTTCACCCCAATATGGCATACAACGGATAGGTATTTATGCAGGGGTGGAATTGGCAGCACTCCTGTTGATTGAAAAATATTGATGCCGTGATGTTCGTCCGCCCAATTATAACGTCCTGCCACACTTGCATAAATACCCGTGTTATGTGCCGGAAATGTCCTCGAGTTCTTTTGCATAGTATTTTTTTACTAAGCTATATCCAATTAGATAGTTTTTAGAATATGTCTTATTGTCGATGATAAAAGGTTTGGCATTTTTATATTGATCTTTCGTCGCTTGCAAATCTTTTATAAATTTTTGCCTTTGGATGGGTAGAATGAAAAAGTAGAAATTGTCAAACTTAAATATGTCAAAGTAAAGTGTTAGTGTTTTTGATTTGAGGACGACTATATTTTGATTTTTAATTGCCCACGAGCCGCTGTCAACCGTGAACCTTGACATACAACTAAAGTCAATTTTGTGAAATGTCATACTTGAGTCGAGCCGAAAGTTGTAACCACCAAAACCGTCACTTATGTAAAACCCACCTACAATATCTTTCCAAGTAATTGAATCTGCAATAGTCAAACCATCTGTGTTTTTATAGGCAATCTCCTTCGTTACTTGTCCATGAACAAGTGTCGAAAAAAGTAAGGCAACTATTGTCAATGATTTTGTCATGATGAAGTGTCCAATTTACTGGCACATAACATTTAAGTGTTTATGAAGTTGTGGCATTTGAAAAACGTCTGTTTCAATTAACCACAAAAGCAAAATAGCGATTTATAGTTGAATGCTTAAAGTCCCGCCACAATTTTATAAACACACTGTTAGCAGTAGCCTTTACTCTTCGTCGTTAAAGCTGCTTCTAATCCACTTATCACCTACAAATTCTCTTTCGGCAGATTCTCCATAGTCAAGATTAAAAACGTCATTGATTGTTTCGTCTCTTAATGTCAATTCTTCAAGAGCAACAATTCTGATATCCTCCGGCATTTGGTCACCTGTTAAGAATTGCCAATCACCATCTTCATCATGAACTACCCGCAATATTGGTTTCTTTTCCTCTAACCATTGTCTTGTTGTAAATACAGCAACATTCTTTGCTTCCCTGAATTTGAAGTCTGCGTTTCGGTCAAGCAAAGGTTGACGATAAATAAATTCTTCCTCGAAGCCTGTTTCCCACGGATATTTATTATTGCGGTCTGTCCAAATAAGCTGTAATGCAGGGAAGTCGCTTGTCCGGTTAAACGAAATGGCATAGCCGAAATAGTCTTTGAGATTTCTTGGGTCAATTTGTACAATTTGCGCTTTTCCACGGTCAAAGAAATCATTATAGTCTCTGCCAGTTTTCAAAGTATTTCCGCCTTTAACCAGTTCTCCACCAATGTTTAAAATTGAATGTAGAGTTTTTGTAGTTAGTCCAAAAGCTATAAGTTCTGGATGATTATAATTTTTCCAAAGTCCGACGGTATAAGCAACGGAAGGTAAGTAGTTAGTTGCGTCAATAAGCATAACAGTCCAACCGAATTTTTTTACATCGTCAAGCAATTTATCGTCGTCTATACAATTGTGGTCTTGTGGAGAAGTCATAAAAGGTTACTGCTAACGATCGAGGCTTGGCGATGGGCTGGAATTCATTGCTCGTCAAGCCCGAAGCCAAAGCCGAAAATTGTTATTAAAGATGAAGATAACAACTAATAGCTAAATTTATAAAGTCAAGCGGGAACTACTGCTGATATTGATCTACAGCCGAAGTTACTTCCGTCAGCCAGCCTATTGCCAAACCTATTGTTGTACGCAGCAGTTTACATTCGCTTATAATCACTTTCCATTTTGTCCCGCTTAACACCGCCTTTAATTTCAATTTCCACTAAACTATTATTGTCAAAGTGAAAGTCATAAATTCTCCAACTCAAATCGTCATGCCACAACTCAAATGAAATTACTTTCTGATTTTTTAAGTTGCTAAGCTGATTGATGTGTCCTTTATAAGTTATACTTAAAAAGATGCTCATGATTTCTTTGCATAACTCAGTTCTTTTTAAACTATCTTGAACAGTTAAATTGTAAAAGAGTTGGATAAAGGATTTATTTTCTTGAGTAAAAACAGGTGAATGAATAATTACTGATTTACTTGCAGAGTCAAGTCTTAAAGCGATTGCTATTTCAACTTGTCTATATTCATAAAAGCTACTTTCAAATTCAGTTGAAAAGAAACAATAATTTGGTAGCAAGATTTTTAATAATGGTGCATCAATATTATTTGTCTTGGCAGAAGCAAACGATAAAAATCTTGTGCTGTCGTATGAAACGTATGGTTTATCACGAAATAAACTACTAATAAATTTATTTGCTGATGAGGTCTTGCAGGTTTGTGCTTTTGTATTTAGTAATGTCAGTAATAAAGCTGTTACGAAAATATTGCGAAGTGTCATAATTCTGTTGCGTACAACTCTTAAATATACGAAGGTTTTAAGTTCGCTAAAAGTGGTTACAAAAATATGTTACTTCTTGAAAGTCATCATTAAAATAGGTTCGTGTTTGGAGTTATCTAAACGCACATAGACTTTTCTATGTTGGTTTCGAATACCCAAAAAACGCAGCCGAATACTTCAAATGCGCAGCTAAATACTCCAAAAACGCAGAAATTTTTACAACTTCAATTTGTCCAGCGGGCTTTCAATTCGGCTTATGTCTTTCCTGCTCACATGAGTATAGCGCATTGTTGTTGTGATACTGTTATGACCTAGCAGTTCCTGAATGATTCTTACGTCGGTTCCTCCCTCTGAGATGGTCTAATAAAACCGGACAGAGAAGTTGCTATAAATTAGCAACAGGAATGAAAGAAAACAGCAACGGTATCAAGCGCCGCAAGTACGATGCTTCGTTTAAGGAAGAAGTGTTACAAATGATCAGGAACGGTCGCCCGGTGAGCGAGGTTGCCCGCAGCTTAGGCATTGGTGAGAACATTATCTATCGGTGGAGAAGCCGCAGTCACAACAGCAGCCAGGGGCAGCCAAATACAGTTGGTAAGGAGAACAGCCCTGCTGCGGGTGAAGATCAACTTTCCTTACTCAAACGAATCAAAGAGTTGGAGCAGGAGCGTGATATTTTAAAAAAAGCCTTGCTCATTTTCAGCCGTCAGACATGAGGGAGCGCTACCAGTTTATTGAGACACAAGCGGGACAATACAAGGCACAGATGCTATGCCGGGTGCTTCAGGTAAGCCGCAGCGCTTACTACCACTGGAAGCAGCAGAAAAGAAGCAGCCTTGCTGACCAAAAGAAAAAAGAAATGGAGCAACATATTGTTGATATTTTTCAGGAGCACCGCAGGCGCTATGGTACGCGCAGGATAGTGGCGGAACTGAAAGCAGCAGAGGTAAAGACAAGCCGGTACAAAGTTCGTAAAGTGCTGACAGAGCACGGCTTGAAAGCTATCCAGCCCCGCAGCTTTGTTCCCGGAACCACGCAGAGCCGTCATCCTTACCCCATTAGCCCCAACCTGCTTTTGGAAAGAGAGGCGGCACAAAGACCGGATGAAGTATGGGCAGGAGACATCACTTATATCCCGCTGGCAGGTGGCGGCTTTCTTTACCTGGCAGTCTGGATGGATTTGTATTCCCGCAGAATTACCGGCTGGCAGTTAGACAGTCACATGAAAGAAGCGCTGGTGGTAACAGCTTTCAAAAAAGCACTGATGAGCCGCCGTAGCGATGCAAAAGGATTGATTGTTCATACTGACCGTGGCGGTCAGTATGCGGGCAACGGGCTCCGGGAACTGATTGCATCGGGGCAGATGTTGCAGAGTATGAGCCGGTCGGATAACCCGTATGACAATGCCTTTATGGAGTCCTGCTTCAGCCGCTTCAAAACAGAGCTGTTGCAGGATGGCGCTTTTGACAACAGGGCAGATGCCCAAACGGAAATCTTTGAGTATACCCGTATTACAACACAAAACGAAGGCACTCATCTCTCGGTTATCAATGCCCCAATGACTTTGAAAAGAACTACTATTTTTACAAAACCTAAGCAACTTCTCTGTCCGGCAAAATCGACACACCTCACCTCCCTCCACCAGATGGGTCGCATAGCTTTGCCGCAGAGAGTGAACACTTCCCTTTTTGCTGATTCCCGCTTTTCTTTTTGCTTCTTTTAGTATCTCCTGAATGCTGCGTGTGCTGTAAGCACCACCATGCTGCCCTTCAAACAAATACTCTTTCGGACGATACGCTTTTACATAGCCCCGTAAGGTGAAGAGTAGTGTCTTGGATAGTGGCACGAGCCTGTCTTTCTTGCCCTTGGCTCCGTGGATGTGTATCATCATACGTTTGCTGTCGATGTCTCTAACTTTAAGATTTACGATTTCGCTCACTCTTAGTCCTGCTGAATATCCTGCCATGAGTATCGCTTTGTGCTTAATGTTTTCAACTTTTTTAATGAGTGAGACAACTTCTTCCTCTGCCAGTACTTCTGGTAGCTTCCAAGGCTTTTTAGGTCTGGGCAGGTCATACCATTCACTTTCTTGGTGGAGCACTTTTTCAAAATAAAACTTAATGGCATTGACCGTTGTATGGATGTGCATTTCACTATAGCCCTGTTTTGTAATGAGCCATAAGAGGTAGGACATGATTTGCGGCTTTGTAAGTTCGGCTACATTTCTTTCTTTCAGTAGCCAAGCAGGAAGAGAAAGGCGTTACAATAGGTTTTCTGAGTAGCAGGACTATACCCCTTTAAAATGAGTAAATGTTTGTAATTACTGAAAGCTTCTAAATTGGTTTTGTTTAGTGGATGATGTATCATAAGTGTTGCCGTTGCTTTTGACAGAGACACTTCAGATGAGCATACAAGGGCTTTTCTTTGTTCCAGATAGCTCTTAAGAAGATTGTTATCGATACATCCCTCCCTTCCGATATTGTCAAGAAGGGCTTTGTAAGAATCTTTGCGACAGGGAATATACCAACAATTGTGTGTTCTGCTCCACCTGACCATAGGAGCTTTTTTGATGATACCTTCTAAAACGGGTGATGGAGAGAAGCGGATAGCGATTCTTTCCTCTCCGCGGTGGTAAAGGGGAAAAAGTGTAATGAGTTGCATACAAAGACGGCTTAAGACGATAAAAGTACGCTTCTCTCTTCTTTTATTCTAACTCTTTATTGATGTGATATTGAAGCAGGTTTACCAGTTCCTGTGGTGGTGAGTAACCCGATAACCGGCTATCATTGAGTTTATTAATCCAATCGGTGGTGTACATGTCAAACTCCCATTCTTCGTACTCACCTAAAAGCCTGGTTGAACTTTCATTATGTAACACTGTCTTTGGAAGGTCAAAGCCAAAGCGGTCGAAGACTCGTCTTCCTTTCAGGGCATAAAAGATATTGTCCAGTGCTGAAACATAAATATCTCTGTCTGTCTTCTTGTTTGCTTTTTGGTTTACGTCCGGTTCTGTGAATATCTTGCTTCCGTATTTTACGACTTCAATCATGGCAGTTTCCCTGTCTGTGATTTTGACTGCCTTTTGTCCTTTGGGAGAAGCAAATTCAGGAGTAGACTTGGTAAGCCATTCCTTAACCAATATGTCAGCCGTTTCTTTATCGGGCACAATAAGATGAAAATGCGGATTATAAGTTTTCCTTATCGGATTGTAATTGCATTCAAGAGATTTTATACCTATCAGCTTCTTTCCCTTTCTCCTCTGCGCACGTTTACGATACTTTTCAACGATAACAGAAAAACCATGATTTAGTTTTTTCATCCGTTTGTGAAGAATGTTTGCTTTCACAGAACGAGCAGTGAGCGTAACAAAATACGGCTCCGGCCAGGATTGAATGATGGGTAAGTATTTGTTGATAATGCTTGCTTTTCGAATGCTCAGGCAAAGAGTGCAGAATCGGTTCTTGCAGTATTTGCCATACAACTTTCCATCTGCGCTGTAAACAGTGCGCTGGCAGTGAAAGGTGTTCCAATAGCTTCTCATCCTTTCTTGATCACCTTTTCCTTGGGCTACCGATAAAAGGTTAAGTGTCATGGTATCAGTAATGAGTTTTCTTTTGGCTCTTCCCTTGATTGCTTTTTCATTGCCAATGAGTTCAGTTCCCTTTCCTTTCACTAATTGACCTTGTTTTTTACCATTGTTCGCTCCTAATTCTGTCCCGCTTTGTGCTAATGTATAAATCAGAAGAAAGATTGCTTTTACTTTTCCCTTTTATAAAAGCAAATAGATAAAAGGATCCAAAGTTGGGCAGGCTACTAGTTGTCAGCTTTCTCTAAATGCTGCCAAAAGACTTCGCTTTAACCATATCAACCAGTGTCTTTCTTAAATTCATTCAGCTTTCGTTCGAGGTAAGTAATTTTCGTCTGCTTATGCCTTTGCTGGTAAATGTATTTTAATCTTTTATCAGCCCTTTCTTGTATTCAAATGGTGTTAGAATAAGTTTGTTACAAAAATAAAAAAGACTATACAACTTTTGTATAGCCCTTCAGTATATACTTGCAATTATATTGAAACAAACACCGTCTGTTGATAAACTATTTTACCATTGTTCCAAACGATGATTTTGTAATTTCCGCGACTTAAAGTCGGCAAATTCACCTGCTGACTTAATCCAATTGTCAATCTTTGATTCAACACTTCTTTGCCGGCCATATCGAATAACTTGAAATAGCCACCGTTAAGTTGCTGATTCAGCAAAATATTAATAACTCTCTTAGCAGGGTTCGGATAAACAATGATCTTTTGCAAGTTCTTTAGTGTAATAGGAATTGTTTTACTCAAAGTTTCTTTGCCATCTTTATCAACTTCTTTCAAACGATAATAAACCGGTGACGAAGAGAGAATATTTACTGATTGATCTTTAAAATAATAATTGCCTGTACCCGAATTGCTTATAACAGTGCTTACATTCCCTATATCTTTATAACCTATCCCATCGATACTTCTTTCTACAATAAAGTAAGAAGTGTTTATTTCATTAGCAGTTGCCCAGTTTAACAACACGTCATTGTTTATTAAAGAACCGGTAAAGGTTAACAATCGCAAAGGCAAAACACTGTTGATATAAAATGTTTTAACAACCGGCGCAGCAGAATCAAAATACACATTGCCTGCACTGGTAGCCTGTATCTTTACTATACCCGAACCCTTTATATAAACTACACCGTTTATTATTTCTGCTGGTCCGCTGATCAGATTAAAGTTTACATTGTTACCAGACGTAGCTGTTGCATCCAAAGCAAAAGGTGCATCACCTTCTGTTTTAGCAGGTATATCTGTAAAATCAATAATATTGGGGTAAAGCGTTCGGGAAAGAAAACTATTGTCGACAATTACAGGTACTTTGAAGGTACTGTCACCTACCCGAACAATTAACGTATCTATACCTGCGCTTACGGCTGTTATAGTGCCATCTGCAGCCACTGCTATAATCGAATTGCCTTTTTGTGTCGCATAGGTTATTCCATCAGCCGTGCTGCTGATGTCGGATAAATAAGTGCCATGAACACCAGCGTATTCTTCCTGTATCAACATCTTGGTTTGCCGGTTCAACGAATCAAAAAGTAAAGAGGTCGGTTGTATTGTTATGTTGTTTAAAATACCACTTGGTACAAATATAATATGCGAGGTATCAACAAGATTTACTCCTGTTGTATCATTTACTATTAGTGCCATATTCAGACTACCTGTCTTCACATTTTTAGGAAGAGTAATATTGGTAGAATAGGGTGGTTTTGTCGGCAGTTTATACCATCCAACATCCTGAATCACAAGCAAAGCATTTGTGGGTATAGCACCACCTAACGGCTCATAACTAACGGTGATTACAGTATCCATGTTGATACGATAAACACTGCCTTTTGCCGGAGCGGAAATCTGCACATATTCTTTTCCGGTAGGCTGAATGTCACCTGCCAAACTATTTGAAGTCTCTCTCTTTTTTACAGGTTGATCACCTCCAATTAACTCACTGGCATTATCACAACTTTCTATAGGGAAACTCGATGGTGCCGGAAAACCCACACTGAATTCGGTTGTATCGTCTGATAAAAGTAGCCCAGCAACTTTTGCCTGTATCAGCGGGTTGTTAGTTTCTGTTACTAACCCCGGAATCGAATGGCAAGTACCATAAAATGTTTGCGTGGAACTGATATATCCGGTTTGACTCTTATAAGGCACAATTAAATCATTCGGTAATACGCCTGTATTACATCTTGACTTCATTACCTCTTCAAATGGTTTGTGAAATATAGTCAAGGATAGAGCTTCCATTCCGAGATATCCGGTTGGATCGCTTGGTATAATTCCATTTCCTTCATGGTTAGCTGTAATAGCGAATGTCCGGTATGGCAGTGTTGCCGAAAGGTCAGAAATTCCTTGTGAGGTAATGCCGAAATCTTTATGGCAATCGCCGATGGGCATACCCAGCCACTGCATAATAAAATATAAGGGATAAGGGGCGCTAAACTCTATTCCTGCCACATGATAATAAGTTAAGGAATCTTTGAACTTATATAATTCCGGACCAAATGGCGAACCACGATGAGGTGTGCCCATCGTAATGAGTTTATGAACAAAGCCTTTATAATAATTTCTTTGCTCTAAAAACGAACTTTGCTGCGATAAACTTCTTGTCATTAATCCGCCTAAGCTATGTCCTACCACATCCACTTGGGTCACTGCAATTTTTTTATCTTGGTAATCATGCAAAGCCTTATCGATTTGTACTTGTACTGACATACGGCCTAGAAAACTTTCAAAACTGTAAGGGTCAAATGTGGAAGCATTGACCTGGCTATAATCTGCTAAGCACACATTTGTGATGCCTGAACCTGCCAAGAAAGTTGTAAATCCATTCCTCACCCATATGGAAGGATCTGACCACATACCATGCACCATTACAACAGGTGGTGTTACTAATTTTATACTTGTAGTCGTGTAATTGCCGGCATTGCTTGCATTAGCTATTGTTATCGTAGCATTTCTTCCATCCACCGGACTTGCAGTTCCGTATCCGTCCGGTACAGTATATACAGCAACGACTTTACCATTATTATCTGGCTCTATTATGATTTGCTTGGTGATTGTCTTTTGATCAGATAAACTGCTTAAATTTCCATCACTGTTAGCTACCGAAAAAGCAAGGGGAAAACTTGCATTTGTTACTAATAATAGCTTTGTAATGCCATCTGCAGCTGCTGCGGTTATAGTTTGTGTAGTGTCTATTTGCGAAGTGTTTACAGAAATAGTATCACCACTTATTAAGTTGGGATTTGGATTAACAAAATTTACTGTTATTGGTAAACTGTTAGGATTATAACTTAATTCGTAATTACATGCTTCTTCAGTTCCGACCCTAACATAATAAGTTTCATTGGATTTACAAATGAAAGAGAGCGTATCATAATTGAAAATATTAGCAGTAGAGAATTGTTTGTAGAAGTAGGTGTTATTTGAGGGGTAATACAGTTGTTTGCCCTGAGCATCATAAACTACCATTGTATAATAGTGTAAGTAGCCAGAATTGTATTCTTTATCTTTTATTTTCAGGTGTACATTCAGTGTACCATCAACAGGTGATGTGATTTTGAAATAATCATATTCATCCCGGGTAATACCATGAGTAGATGTGTTGTAAAAGTCAGATATATATGCGATAGTACCTAATGCCGTTTGATTAGCACCAAGTTCTAATGCACTTGAAAAATCATTATTTGGCTCACTATCACTCGTGTAAGTATCTGTAACTTGGTAACTAAAATTATAACTGAAGCTTCCATCAGGTGATTGAAGTTTCCAAGTTTGAATGTAAAGTCTATTTAAGTTTAATCCTTTGATACTAACGCTGTAATGCGCACTAGAATCTTTATAGAGAAAAAAATCATGATAAAATACTTGCCCCTTTGTTGTTTGGTCATATCCTGTAATCGAAAACCATCTTGGTTCGGCAGGTCCAGTATTAGTAGCATCTACATGTATAGTCAACGTTCCTCTAACAGATGAATTTGAAACAAAGAAATCTGTAAGGTCAGTTGGACTCATTGTACCTGATTGTAAAGTTCCAGCAGACATAATGTTTGCAGTTTCAAAAGAGTTATTAGGCTCAACATCAGAAGACTGTGAAAAACCTGAAAAGGAAAGGAAGCTTAAAAATAATAAGATCAATAGATATACAAGGCAAGGAGCTTTTTGTTCAGAAGGTGTTTTCATAAATGATTGTTTATGCTTTAGCGAAAAAGATTGTAAACAGACTACCTAAATAAGCTGAAAATATAAAACCAGATATTTTTAGGAAAAAATTTACCGCAAGTTTTTCAAGGTAGAAATTTACATAATATTTTTCGACTAACTATTACAAAATCATTTCCTTAAAAAATTCCAACTCAGAAAAGCTTGTTACACGTAAGCCGGGAAGACTTGGAATTTTTCTATGTAGATTTTGCCAAGCTTGATCACCTAACTCCGGCCATTGTTGAGCACCCAAATAGTTAATTGCCGAGGTGTTCTTATCAAAAGGCAGCTTAACATAATAATTTCATTAGACGAAAACGTTACTTGCAGCTGCCACTCATGTAAGTAAACTAAAAAGGGGTAAAAATAAACTTCAATTTGGTTGGCTCAATATTTTAGCTAAACTTCGCTAACTATTTTAGCACTTACTTACCAACTTTTATGTATCTGAATAGCAAAACCTTCTTCAGTTTTCGCTATGGCACGTACTCAACCAAAGGCTTGATTGAGGCAGCTATAGAACAAGGCGTTACTTCTCTTGCGCTTACTAATATCAATTCAACCTGCGATGTATGGGACTTTGTAAAACTGTGCCGGGAAGCAGGCATCAACCCGGTTCCCGGTGTTGAAATACGTAACGGAGATACATTGCTTTATATTCTGTTGGCAGCCAATGATAAAGGACTAGCATGGATCAATGCTTTTTTGGGTGAACACCTGGTGAACAAAAAGCCTTTTCCAGAATGGAAGTGGAGAGTCTCTCATCCCTTGATCACACATTTCGCAAGGTGTTAATCAATATAAACGTTGACAATCAATTATTTTGCTGGTCACTTCTTCACGAAATCAGTGGTAAAATTAAGCGAAATCTATAGATATAATAACAGAGGGGGAAGGAAAGCGGCTAATGGCACAGGTGCGCGAAGTAAGCGATCCGGAGAAGGTGTACTTACTTGGCGCAACGCAGATGAAGCGGCGGGTAGAAAGTGTGTTTTCGGCAGAGATGCCGGGCTGCCGGTATACGGCTCATTATTACCTGCTGGTGGTGGGTGGCGGAGCCGGTGAGATACACGCGGTGCAGGAACGGATCGAGAGCCACTGTAAGACGGTAGTGCCGGTGACAGCAATTGTGATTCGCGGTGATGAGTTTGTAAGGTGGCTGGCAGAGGGACACCCCTTTATCCATTCGGTGGTGAATAAAGCAGTGCTGCCGTATAATAGAACAGGTGAGGTATGGACGCCCGGCGCAGTGCCGGATGCGGTGATACAGGGTAAAGTGAAGCGGGCGGTGTATAACGAAAGTACAAAGCGGGTAGAAGCGTATTGTGCAGGCGCCGACCTGTACCGGGTAAGAAAGGAATACGGGATGGCTGCGTTTATGTTGCACCAGGCGGCGGAATGCCTGCTGCGGACGGCGATAGAGGTGATGACGGGCTACGGCTGCCAGACTCATAACTTGGACAAGCTGATGCGGTATGCAAACCTGGTGCTGTGGGGACTGCCGGAGATTTTTGAACGGTGGAAGCCGCCGAATGAAGGAGTGTTTCAACTGCTGCAGCAGGCGTATATCGAAGCCCGTTATAAGAAAGGATATATGGTGAGTGAAGCGCAGTCTGATGCAATGTTTGAGAAGGTAAGACGGTTGCGGGAGCATGTGCAGGAAGTGTACATGAGTGGTTTAACGGAGGTATGATTTTTTGGAATACTCCAAAGGGTTTTGTGATAAGCATTAATAAGTGGATTGTCAACAACAGGTGTATAACTATCTTAGGATTTATTATCTCACTTGTATTAAACATTTCGGCAGGCTGGATCACCTTATTCCGCGTATCATTGAGCAGTAAAATGATTGGTTAACAGAAGCTTTCTTGTCAAACAGCTGCGGAATTGCGTGATCTCTGTACACGGAATGTCCAGTCTATCGACAACTGCATGCTGATAGCGAAGCTTTTCGTTGAAAAGCACTCATGGCTAAAGCACGAAAGCTATACTCAGTCATTAAAAAGCAGTCATTCTTGGTAGCTGCTTTTTATCTTTTTTTACGATGGATATTATCTTGTTATCACCATGTCTTTGGTAGCAACGACTACCCCGTTTATATAAAGCGAATATTGATAAGCACCGGCTGCAAGGATAGAAGTATCCATAGTGACGTTTCCTTTACCATTGCCTGAAACAGGGATTTGTTTCAGCGTCTTGCCTGATTGATCGGCAATTATGATCCTGGCAGAGGTGTATTGCTGCGGCAGCGTATAACCAATAACAGTTGTTCCCTTTGAAGGATTAGGAATGTTTTGCTCAAGAAAAGCAGAAGAGACGCTTGCTGCTGATGAAGGCAGCTGTATATTCATCATCGCTTCAAGTTTTGACAGCCTTGCTTCTAAAGCATTGTTTTGTTTTTGAAGCGCATCATTCTGCTTGCTTAATTCCTGGACTGATTTAATTAAGGGAGCAATAAATTCCGAGTAACGTAACCCATACAAATCTTTATCATTTTTGGCTACATCCACGCCGCTGAAATCATAGTTTATCTCCTTAGCCGCTTTCTCCACGTCCTGCGCCACTAAACCAGAATAACTGACCTGCTCTTTTTCTTTTCTGGCATTCAGTTCAACTTCACTATTTGCAACCGTTTTTTCGTTTGACTGTTGCTTTCCCTGTGTAATTCTTTCAGTTGCCTCTAAATCCAGGCTATAGGTTACAGGCTCCAGTTTATTGATAAAAGCCAGACCCGGAACATTTTGCTTTATGTTTTTTTTCACTCTTCCATCCGAAGTGGTGCTCCAATTCACGCTGCCCCCAATGGAAGTAACATCGCTATTTCCGATACGCACCTGATTGCTGGCAGTAACAAGGGCTTCATTGCCCAAGGCTGTGGCATTAGTGAAGTTGCCAGCACTAGTGTTTGCATGATAACCAATAAATGTATTGCGGATTCCGGTTGTATTAGCCTCACCGGCTGATACACCAACCGCCGTATTGCGGGTTCCTGTAGTGGTCTTTTGAAGTGCCTTGACCCCATCTGCAATATTCAAGGTTCCAGTTGTATTACTCACAAGGGCAGAGTCTCCGGTTCCTGTATTGTTTTCTCCCTTGTTGTTATAAAGCGCATAAGCTCCGTTTGCTGTATTATTGGAGCCTGAAATGTTATTGTACAGTGCAAATACGCCATTTGCTACATTAGATTGCCCAGTCGTATTATAAAACAAGGTTCTTGACCCGTTCGCCGTATTGTTCATTCCTTCCGTATTACTATATAAAGCCGAGTCACCAGTTGCCGAAAGGCTGTTTCCGGTCGTATTGCTATATAGTGCCAGGTAACCATTTGCTGTATTATTGAAACCGGAATTATTATTATAAAGAGCTTTTTCTCCGGTGGCAGTATTGTTATCCGCTTGATTGAGGAATAGTGCGGAATTTCCGACAGCCGTATTGCTTGAGCCGTCACGATTGTTAGAAAGGGCAGCCGTTCCTATTGCCGTATTATAAGACCCATCTTCATCTTTAAAAAGAGCGATACGTCCAACGGCAATGTTATCATCTCCATAACAATACCCACCCAGTGCGCTGTATCCGACAGCTGTATTACCACTACATTCATTAACACCGCAGGCGTTAATACCTACACCCGTGTTTTGTGAAGTGAAACTGCCACTGGAGCCTGCCTGGGGACCAACATAGAAATTATCGTTGAGTTCTCCGCTTATGTACATAGTGAGCTTTCCATTTAAAGATAGCTCACCTAAATACAAAGTATCTCTAAGGTAAAGACATTGCCATTGCTTGCTTGGGCTTCCCAGGCTTTGGAAGCCGTTACTTTTGGGTGTGAAGTAGTTTACATTGATAGCGGTCGGAGTGGTCAGATTGGATAGATTCGTTTTGACTTGTTGCGCATGAATTAAAGTTGTGAAGCCAATGCAAAAAGAGGCTAGTAAGCAGAGTGATTTTTTGATTTTCATAGATGGTTTTTGTAACTGTTGCAAGAGAAGCTTAAATGTTATTTCAAAAGTACAAGGATTCATTTGAATTGAAAATACAGTTTTGGGTGATGATTCCTTTTGAAATTCATGGACTTGTCTTGCTGCTAAAATGCTTCAACCATGGACAGACCCGTCCGATGGACGTTTAAAAAAAGCATTAATGAAAATGTAAAAGGGCTGAAATTCATCAATAAGCCGACAACTCTCACCTACAACCTCGACACACACCAACTGGATGGAGTTGCTACATTTGATTGGAGAAAGGATATAGGCAGATTTAATTAAACAATAAATTTGACTATGATGAAAAAGCGAGTGTATGATGTAGCATTTAAAAAGATGGCTGTAGAGTTGTCTGATGCGAAAGGTTCAGTAAAGGCAGCTGCAATTGAGTTGGGCTTAGATCCGGGTCGGATCAGTAAGTGGAAGACTCGAGTACAGTAATGGTAACAGCAGTGTATCTGTCATTAATCTAAATGATGAACAAAAAGAGATCAAAAGGCTGCAAAAAGAGTTAAGGGAGGCACAGCAGGAGCGTGATATCCTAAAAAAGGCGGTCAGCATCTTTTCCAGGGGAGACGGGAGATATTCAGATTTATAAAGGCCCACAGAGACGAATATACCGTAGAAAAGATGTGTAAAGTATTAGGTGTAAGTCCCGGCAGTTATTATCACTGGCTAAAGCATCCCGTTAGCTTAACTGAACTAAAATCACAGCAGTTACTGGTGCAGGTACAAAGGGTATATCAGAAAAGTAAATGTTGCTATGGTAGTCCCCGGATTACAGCTGAACTTAAAGCAGCAGGTATTATAGTATCAAGGCCCAGGGTAGCCAGGGTGATGAAAAGAGCGAACCTAAAAAGCATTGTCAGAAGAAAGTATCGTATTGAGATTACCGATTCAAAACATACTTATGCGGTAGCTGAAAACTACCTGCAGCAAGACTTTACAAGTG
>CBDATZ010000004.1:0-14057 GCA_965199845.1 Ilyomonas sp. | reverse complement strand
ACAAATTAGAAAAATTTCAGTTTGAACCTTTAAGAAACTTTATTTTGTATGTACTGAAATCTAAAATCGATATTCGCAAAAATACTCTTCGCACTTTACTAAAATTTCGTACAAAAGCTCAAAAGGTATTGACCCTTTTTGCAATTGCCATAGCTATAGCAGACTTTTTGGAATCGATTTTACGCATACTTTCTTCCATTAAAATCGATTATGAAGTGAGTATGATTATTTACTGGATAGCGACCATAATCGCTGTGTTTTATTATATAATTCAATATTTGTTAGTAATAAAAGAGCGATTTAAAGTAATTTCAATCACCAGACAGTTAGTAAGATCAGGAAATTCCACATACGAAATGTTATTGAATTGCTTTAGCGACTTAAATTCGGATAAGGAAATTATTTGCTGCTTAAACAAAAATGGTTTGAAAATAAATCAATAGAAATATTTCAAGTAAACAACATACAATATGAAACATTTATTATTGCACCTTGCGGAAGAAGCCAACCAAGAACCAATCGACACAAGCTTAATTGAGTATGATCATAATTTAAACTTGAACGTCTTAAAAAGCACAAGTATTCCAGCCGTTATCTTCGACAATCAAGCAACTGAGACATTTACAAAAGGAGGATTTGAAGGAACTGATTCTGACCAAGACGTGCAATCAAAAATTGATATTATTTTAGGCACATCCACACAGACACGTGCACAAAACGAGTCATCAGACAACGATAAAAACAATCAACTAGAGCTAATGTTAGATACAAGAACTAAAACTTTTACCAATACGGAAGCCTCAGATGATGATAAGAATTTTACTGCCTTACAATATGTGGTTGATACTCGAACTCTTACAGAATCCTTAGAAGTAACTGACAGTGATAAATAAATGATATTAATTATTACCCATAAGCAAGACTATACAGCAGATTATATAATTGATAAATTAAATAAGCGAAAAATAGCTTATTATCGATTTAATTGTGAAGACTGCTTGGAGAGTAATATAACCCTTCGATTTGGAAAGCAACAGGACATTGCAATAAATAATTTTTCAATTTTTACTGCCGTCTGGTATAGGAGAACTAAACTTCCTGAGATAAAAGACGCAACAGTCGAAGAGAAAATTTATCTAGCAAACGAAATAGACTCATTTCTACACAACATGTTTGGTGTAATTAAAGCAAAGTGGTTGAGTGAGCCTGCTTCCGTTGTGATTGCTGAAAACAAATTTCTACAATTATCTATTGCAAAAGAGATTGGATTTAACGTACCTACTACAATTATTACAACAAATAAGAATGAACTAATTGCGTTTACAAAAAAGTATAATAAAACGATTATCAAACCAATTTCAAGGGGAAGAATAGATTACAAGAATAATGAAAGTTCGAAACTAATATTCACAAGCATACTTGATAAAGATACTATTGCTCAAATCGATTACTTTCATCTTACACCAGCAATTTGCCAAGAATATATTGAGAAGGAATATGAAATCAGGGTTACCATTGTTGGAGAAGACATTTATGCATCAAGAGTCGATTCACAAACGGATGAAGAAACAATAGTGGATTGGAGAAAGAAGAAGTTGAAATTCAAAGAATGTTTTTTACCAGAAGATATAAATCAAAAATGTTTACAGCTTTTAAGTAGATTGAATCTCTCTTATGGCGCATTCGATTTGGTAAAGTCGTTAGATAACCGTTATTATTTTTTAGAAATAAATCCAAATGGACAATGGGTTTGGATTGAAAAAGACACAGAACAAAAAATATCTGATTCAATAATTAATTTTCTTACATGCTGAAATGGATTAAGGAACATTTTGGTCTTACCAAAGAGGAAAAAATATCAGTTACTTATCCTAATAACTTCTCTTTTATTGACAATCTTGATCTTAAAATAGAATATTTAAAGTCTTTGGAAAATCAAGAAACAAGCCGACAGACAACCATTGAAAACAAGATTTCACAATTAATTGGTCAAACAGGAGTTATATTTTCCCTACTTAGCTTATTTGTATCAAACTATTTTTCAAAATTTTCTGTTCTTCCTAAATCCTTACAAATAACATTGACAATACTTTTTATAGTAGCTCTTGCTTTCTATATACTCACAATATATCAGGCTACTAGACACTTGAGCGTTCAAAAGTATAAGTATGGTCAAAGGAGTGTATCAACAGTTTCGAAAACTTTTGAATCGATGGATGCCTTTAAAATAGAAGAATTAAAAGATTTGATTTACTCAAATGAAAGAAATATTTTGATAAACAATCAAAAGGCAGATAATTTAATATATGCGAATAGATCTTTTCGCTATGGCACTTTTTTAGTTGGACTCTTATCAATTACGTTGATTCTTTCGAGTTATTTTACTCCTATATCCGATAATGCAGCAACAGATAGAACCTCAAAAGAAAATAAGCAAATACCTACTTCTAATACAAGCGAGCATAAATAAGACGGTGTTCTCAAAATAGCTCAATCGATAAAAGGGACACTTTTAAACCAATAAGGAATAAATTAAAGACGCTCTCGGTGGACTAACTTCCTATAATGCTCTCCTAATGCGGTTAATTTACATGATTTGCTCTCCATGGCAGCATGCCACATATGCGGAGCACCTACAGGTATAAGAAGATTCAAACGGTTATATTTTTGAAGAATTGCAAACTTTTTTGTATTCTCCTCTATAGGCAAGGGTAATCCTTCATCTCTGCCTCGAAGTTCTGGCTCATAAGTAGGATCTAAATTAAATTCAAATCCTGGAGAAGGAAAAAAATTGCAAATCATCCGTAGCTCATCTAGAGCAATTGATGGTGGCACGTTGCGGAGAGAAACAAAGGTTCTAACATTTGTTTTAAAAATAGGTCTTTGTTCCCAAGCACCAAGAGATTGATCAATATGTGCATAGATGCTTCCAGGTGTTATATCACCAACCAAATTTGCTGCACCTCCACTTAAAGCGTCTACTAGTAAAGATGTGAACACTCCACTCCCATCTGCTTCGGATGCATATTGGTCTTTAGTTGAGGCTGTTAAAATCGTCAAACCTTCTGTCAACGTTGCGATATCATCTTTACCAGGAGCATTTCCAGCAATACCAGAATGACAACTATCTAAAATAATCACTTTATTTGTCGCAGGTGAACTGTTTGCAAGAGTAAGAATATCAGATAAAGATACTCCATCATCTCCACGTTTAGCATCTGAAGCAAGTAAATAACCTCCTACAGCTTCGATGTGACCGTGTCCGGCAAAATATAGTAAAGCAGTTTCTGCCCTTTTTGAAAAAAGTTCTTCGATTGCATCTTTTAAATCGCCTCTTCTAATAATTTCGCTTGAAGCTGATGCAGTCATAAGCTTACACTGAAAATTTATGGAGCCATCTGCATTTCGTTCTAAAACACCTTTAACTTCATAAGCATCGTTCACACAACCAAACAGCGCGCTGCCATGCTCATAATAGTTTATTCCTATGATCAATGCAATTTTCATTATTCCTGCGTTACACTTTATCTATGAAATCTCCTAATGTTTTCCATTCCCATTCTTTAATGGATACACCTGATATTGTGGTTCTATCATCTTTGTAAATCCAGATACCTAGTATGCTTTTTCCCTCCTCCTTTGCACATTCAATTTCCCATTTTTGACCAATTGAATTCAATGAGTTTTTACTAACTAAAGCTATAACTCCATTAGATCTACGAATTCGGGTACGAACTTTTGTTTTCCAATCTGTTTCATAGGCTTCTTTCACAGACATATCAGTATATTCAAATGTGCAGTGAGCAAGTTGAGTATGTCCTTTTAGAAAGTCCCGTTGTCTTTCGTCTTCGATAGCAAATGCTACGAAAATAACTTTTTTGTCAGCCATGAGTTTATAAAAGTTTACCTGTACAAGGTATAAAGAATATCAGTGCAAAAGGTCGATCTATAAATCTTTTTAGCTAAAAATTCTTAAATGAATATATCACTTCATATTTAACTGAATTTATTGTGCATATTGTTTGACCTATGTTTGACCCATCTAAAAAACACAAAAGCCGCTACATATGTAACGGCTTGATTTTGAGTGCCCCGGAACGGACTTGAACCGTTACTCGCGTTGCGGCGAACAGGATTTTAAGTCCTGCGTGTCTACCAATTCCACCACCGGGGCGGGGCGATGTGAGTTTAAAAAAAATCCCACTTTTACAAAGCGGGATAATGACTGAGCGGAAGACCGGGCTCGAACCGGCCACCTCGACCTTGGCAAGGTCGCGCTCTACCAAATGAGCTACTTCCGCTTTTGAAATTGACAAGAACTTTTTGGGGTTGCAAAAATAATCATCTGCGCCAGACTACAAAACTTTTTACCAGTTTTTTTGTTACGATTTATATTCCGGCGTGTAAAGCGTATTGCCAGGCACTTCTACATCAGGATGTCCTTTCCAGCGATGTGTATATAATTTATAACAGGCACCGAACGACCAGGAAATTAAACAAAACAGAATTACATAAAAAAGAAAACGGGATGAAGTAACCCAGTTATATTTAAAGTCTTTATCTTTTATTTCCTGAATATCTTCTATCATAATTTTTATAATTGCCATGCAAAAGTAAGTGTGCAGAATAAAATTCCATCTTTTACCTAAGATTTTATTTTACAGGCAAATCAAAACAGAGAAATACGAATCTCTATTACAAAACACCTTTTGTACTTGGCAGATAATTACTAAACGGATCGCGTTTTATCGCCATACGAATGGCTTTGGCAAACGCTTTAAAAATGGCTTCTATTTTATGGTGTTCGTTGCTGCCTTTACATTCGATATTCAGGTTACATTTTGCCGCATCGCTGAACGATTTAAAGAAATGAAAAAACATTTCGGTTGGCATCTCTCCTATTTTCTCACGCGTAAATTCTACATTCCAAACCAGCCAGTTTCTGCCGCCGAAATCAACCAGCACTTTGGCTTCGGCATCATCCATTGGCAACGCAAAACCATAACGTTCCATGCCTCGTTTGTCAGCCAGCGCAATTGCTAAAGTTTCGCCCAGCGCAATGCCGGTATCTTCAATGGTATGATGCTCATCAATATACAAATCACCTTGTACTTGTATTGTCAAATCCATCTTTCCATGACGCGCTAACTGATCGAGCATGTGATCGAAAAAGCCAATACCGGTTGTAATAGTTGATTTACCGGAACCATCTATATTGAGTTCAACAGAAATCTTTGTTTCGTTTGTATTGCGCTGATGTTTTACCAACCGCGCTTCATTTTTAAAATAATAATAAATATCGCTCCAGTGTTTTGTTTCCAATGCAAGTACCGTTTCTAATGCCGCACGCGAATCTTGTACTTCCGCGCCGCCCAGATTTTCATCGTTATTTAACCAAATAGCTTTGCAACCTAAGTTTTTAGCTAACTGTACATCGGTAATACGATCACCAATTACAAAGCTGTTTGCAATATCATAGTCAGCATTACTCAAATAGCCGGAAAGCATACCTGTATTGGGTTTGCGCGTAGGCATGTTGTCTTTGGCAAATGTTTTATCGAAATAACATTGTGTAAAATGAATGGCTTCATTTTCTAAACTTTTCATAATAAAATCCTGCACCGGCCAGAATGTATTTTCAGGAAACGCTTCTGTTCCCAAACCGTCCTGGTTGCTCACTATAATAAGCTCGTAATCGAACTCATTTGCAATGCGACGCATATAAGTAAACATGTCGGGATAAAACGTAAGCTTTTCAAAACTATCTATTTGATAAGTTGGCGGCGCTTCGTTTATCAGCGTTCCGTCACGATCTATAAAAAGAATTTTTTTCATGCAAGTGTATTGATGCCTCAAAGGTGAAGGATTCAGGCAGAAAATAAAAGCCGATGTTGAATGAATTTGAATTGTATTGATGAAAAGTGAAATTCTTGTTCAGAACGTTGAAGGGTGATTCTTTTTTCTTTTTACTTAAAAGATAAAAATAACAAATCTTCGATTGCAACGATGTTCAACCGGAGTTGCGAAAGTTGATAACATAAACATTCATTTACATCAACAGCGAACAATGTATTACAAGATTATCAGAATAAGAAAAAAGCCACCAACGCAGCCATAAGTGTATTGAGAAAATTAACCGCATCATTACTTAAATACTGTTTTCGCTCGAAAGACGCACCCAGCAAGGAATCGAAGATATTGCCGATCGTTCCGGATATAACAATCACAAAAAACAAATACGCATTTGCCGTAAAACCAATGCTATAAATGATTGCGATGATAATACTTCCGCAAACGCCGGCCAGCGTGCCTTCTAAGCTAACAACACCATTCTCGCCTTGCATATCGTGCTTAAACGTGAGAATGTTATAATATCGTTTGCCATAAATATTTCCCAACTCGGAAGACAACGTATCGGCTGTAGCAGAAGAAAGCGAAGCCGCCATCAATACATGCCATAAAACTTCATGACCAGGAAAAAAATAAGACATAGAACCTGCCAGAGCCGCCACGCCTGCATTCGCAATCACTTGCGTCCATTCCCGCCTTCCGGCATTTTTTTCTGCAAGAGTTAATTGTTCTTTCTTCTGCATTTGCCATGATGTGGCAACCGTTCCCAATACAAAAAAAGCCGCAACCATAGCAATGCCTGTAAAGCCTGCGCCGATATAAATTAACACGCCCAAAATACCGCCGGTTATAGCGGCCGCCAGCGTTAACTTTTTTGCTTTAACACTAATAAACATTGCAATCAATAATATAAAACCCAGCAGCCAGTCAGCTCTATTCATAGTTGTAAAATAAATGTATTTTGATATGAGGTGCGAGCTGTAAGATATAAGAAACGCAAAGAAAAAAGTTGACTTCATCTCGCAAACTCCAAACCTAAAAACCTGTGATTTTTCTAAGACAGAAACCTCTATTTTTGCCCGTCATTTTTTACAGACATAACAACACAACATATTTATGCGACAAATTGCTTACCGTGAAGCGCTGCGCGAAGCCATGAGCGAGGAAATGAGACGTGATGACCGGGTTTTTTTAATGGGTGAAGAAGTAGCCGAATATAACGGTGCTTATAAAGTGAGCCAGGGAATGCTGGCTGAATTTGGTGAAAAACGTGTGATTGATACTCCGATTACCGAACTTGGTTTTGCTGCAATAGCGGTTGGCGCTGCTCAAAATGGTTTGCGCCCGATAGTAGAATTTATGACCTGGAACTTTGCGGTTCTGGCTCTTGATCAAATCATCAATACAGCTTCTAAAATGCTGGCGATGAGTGGTGGCCAAATTGGTTGCCCGATTGTATTTCGCGGGCCTAACGGCAGCGCGGGACAATTAGGTGCGCAACACTCTACAGCTTACGAAAGCTATTTTGCAAACATTCCGGGTTTAAAGGTGGTTTCTCCTTCGAATGGTTATGATGCCAAAGGTTTGATGAAACAGGCAATTCGTTATGAAGAAGACCCGGTAATGTTTATGGAAGCCGAAGTTGCTTACGGCGATAAAATGGAAGTGCCGGATGAAGAATATTATATTGAACTGGGTAAAGCTGCTGTAAAGAAAGAAGGCAAGGACGTTACTATCGTTTCTTATAACAAAATGGTGAAAGTTGCAATGGCATCCGCAACCGAACTTGAAAAAGAAGGTGTCAGTGCTGAAGTGATTGACTTGCGTAGTATTCGCCCGCTTGACTGGATGACGGTTTTGCAAAGCGTGCAAAAAACAAATCGTTTGGTGATTGTGGAAGAACAATGGCCAATGTGTTCTGTATCGTCCGAACTGGCTTATCGCATACAAAAAGAAGGCTTTGATTATCTGGACGCGCCGGTTCGTCGCATTACGGCTGCCGATGCGCCTATGCACTACGCTCCTAACTTAGCTGCGTTATATTTGCCCGATGTGCCAAGAACTGTAAATCTGGTAAAAGAAGTGATGTATATGAAGAAATAAAACAGGAAATCGGAAAGAACAAACGTTTCATTGTATAAAAATCCCGGTGTTACAACATCGGGATTTGTTTTTACAGAAAGCATGAAAAAAAACATTTTCGTATTGGCTGGATTGGCTCTGCCACAACAAGTCCGTTTGTTTTAATCTTGAAAGAATGCTTGTTGCAACTTGAGAAATTGTATAATATACAATTGGTTTTAATTGGGTTTGATAAGAAATTAGAAAAGGACTTACAAGGTTTACATTACTTGATTCACGACTGGAAACAACAAATAGAAGTCGCATTGCTAAAGACGTGCGATGTTGGTATTATGCCGTTAACCAACGAGCCGTTCAATCATGGCAAATGCGGCTTTAAATTGATTCAATATATGGCTTGCGGTTTGCCAACTATTTCTACACCTATGGAAGCAAATATAAAAATCAATCATGGCAATGATAATATGTTTGCTAATACAACACACAACTGGTATTCGTGTTTTACGGCAATAATTCAAAACAAAGATTTGTATAGAGAAGTTGGCAAAAAGAATATAGAAATTGCAGAGACATATTTTTCAATAGAAAACAATCAGCAAGAATATTTATCTCTGTTTACAGAGATAATAAGTAATACATTATGAAGCGTTGGATTACACTTATTTTATTACAAACAGTTTTGCTTTATTCTTCCGTGAATGCGCAAAATACAGATACAGCAAGCCTTTCAAAAGATTCTATCAAAACAAATACATTAGACAATATAACGGTTACGGCGTTCAGTTTACAAAGCAAATGGCAGGACGCACCGGCGGCCGTTTCGGTTATCAATCAAAAGCAATTGCAGTTATTAAACAATGTTTCGCTGGTTCCTGTGTTGAATACAATTGCCGGTGTGCGTATGGAAGAACGTTCGCCCGGTAGTTATCGCTTATCTATTCGGGGCAGTTTATTGCGCTCGCCTTATGGTGTGCGAAATGTAAAAGTATATTGGAATGATATTCCGCTTACTGATGCAGGTGGCAATACATATTTGAATGTGGTTGACATTAGCCAGGTGCAATCAGCCGAAGTCATTAAAGGTCCGGCAAGCAGTTTATATGGAGCTAATACAGGCGGCGCTGTTATTTTGCATTCGGGTGACTATTTACCAAAAAACCAGGTTTCGGCTTCTGTTATTGGTGGCTCGTATGGTTTGTTTGATGAACAAGCCAAATGGTCGTATGCAGATAAAAAATTTCAATCTGGTTTGCAGCAGGTTCATCAGCAAAGCGATGGTTACCGTCAGCAATCTGCTATGCAAAAAGATGCGATAAAATGGGATGGCAACTGGCAAATATCAACTAAAGAAAAACTGTCTTTCTTAGCGTTTTATTCCGACTTATATTATCAAACGCCGGGCGGTTTAACCTTGCGGCAATTGTATTCGGATACAACGGCGTATCCACGCGCGGTTACGCAACACAATGCAGTGTATAACAAAACAATTTTTGGTGGCGTTAGCTTAACATCAAACTTCTCAAAACACTTTGATAATATCACAACTCTTACCGCAAATCATACATCATTCAAAAACCCGTTTACTTCAAATTATGAAGTGCGTGATGAATACAATTATGGCGGCAGAACAACCTTTTCTTATCATACAGAAAAGGAACAACTTTCTTTCAAATGGCTGGCTGGCGCGGAGTGGTTGCAAAATCATTCTTATGTTGATAATTACAATAACGATTCGGGTTCAAAAGGAGCTGTACAATACCAGGATGAATTGTTCGCTACGCAGTATTCGTTGTTTACACAAATCAACCTGGAGATAAACAAACGCCTGACATTACAAGCCGGATTCAGCAATAATAAACAGGTTATTAAGTATCGCCGTCTCGGAGATTCATTGCTAAATAACTTTCAGAAAAGCAGTACGGATAACTTGTTAGCGCCGCGTTTTAGTGTGCTTTATAAACTTGTAAATGATATGAATTTGTACGCCATTGCAGCACGAGGTTTTTCGCCGCCAAGCCGTGATGAACTGCATCCGTCTGATGGTTCATTCAATACAATTTTACAACCCGAATATGGCTGGAATTATGAAGCTGGTATAAAAGGCAGCGTATTGCAAAACAGGTTTTTATTCGACGCTTCTGTGTACTCATTTGGCTTGCGTAATGCGATTGTTGTCAGGCAAAATAGTAACAATATAGATTATTACATCAACGCCGGAAAAACAAAACAACAAGGTTTGGAAGTTTGGCTGAAAGGCTTTGTTATCAATACAAACAATACATTTATCACATCGCTTTCGGTTGCCAACAGCTTCTCTTATCAGCCTTATAAATTCACTTCTTACATGGTTGATGAAAGTGATTACAGCGGCAACAGAATTACCGGCGTACCACGCACTATAAACGTATCAACCATTGAAGCGATGAGCAAAGCCGGCGTGTATGCCAATGTTATTTTCAATACCGTTTCATCCGTTTCTTTAAACGATGCATCGACTGCTTTTGCAAAGCCATATCATTTGTTGCAAAGCAAAATTGGTTTTCAAA
Source organism: Ilyomonas sp. (assembly GCA_965199845.1). Lineage (GTDB taxonomy): Bacteria > Bacteroidota > Bacteroidia > Chitinophagales > Chitinophagaceae > Ilyomonas. The sequence goes on along the minus strand of CBDATZ010000004.1, from coordinate 3,579 downwards.
ACAACATTCAAAAATTTCGTTACAACATCTTTATCGGCGCCGATAATTTGTTGAACGAAACATACAGTTTGGGTAACGACATTAATGCTTTTGGCGGTCGGTATTATAACCCGGCGCCGAAGCGCAATTATTTTGCAGGCTTGCAGGTTTGGTTATAAGTTTTGATAATGATTCGGGGCTATTATCTTTTGTATTTCAATTCAACTTTCGTTCGGGCTGTCCGCTGCAAGTCCGCAGCGCCGGCTGTTCATCTTGAAACTTGTTTCTTGTATTCTTGTCTCTTTCTCCGTTGGCGCTTTACGGGCTTTCCACTTCCATCCCGCAGCCCATCAGCATTTCAGCAACGCCGATTGTTCCTTGTTTCTTGTATTCTTACACTTTATTTTCTTGTTGCTTGCATTCTTGAATCTTGCCTCTTGTATTCTTGTCCCTTGTATCTTATCTCTTGTTTCTTATTTTATCATCTTCTCAAATCAATTTCTTATCATTACAAATCAATTAAAACATATCATTTCTTTTATTCCAGCCAGCAATTATGAGATACGCAGCCGTTGTTTTTTTACTCTTTTTCCAATTTACTTTAGTTATCGCACAAGATAGTTTACATACCAGATTTGTTGTTAGCGCACCCGAATCGCAAGGCATCAGCAGTGATAGTTTACAAGCCATTTCAGCCATTGCCGACAGCGCGATTGCAAATCATGCGTTTCCTGGTTGCCAGGTATTGGTAGCCCGCAACGGCAAAGTGGTTTACTATAAAACTTTTGGCTATTTAAACTACGATCAGCTTGAACCAGTGCAGCCAAAAACAATTTACGACCTGGCTTCTGTTACCAAAATATCGGCCACAACAATGGCAATTATGCGGTTGTATGAGCAAAAGAAATTAAGTTTGGATAGTACGCTCGGCACATATTTACCCTGGGTAAAAGGTTCTAATAAAGAGAACCTGCGCATAGAAGATATATTGCTTCATCAAGCTGGCCTGGTTGCTTTTATTCCGTTTTACAGAGAAACAATTGATACCATTACAGGCTTGCCACATTTGGGTTATTTTAAGAGCATAAAAGACGATACGTTTTCGATTCGCGTGGCAGATAATATGTATCTGCGCAAAGATTACGAAGACACGATTATTAAGAAGATTGTTGACAGTCATTTACTGCCTGCAGGCAAATACGTTTACAGCGATAACGATTTTATTTTTTTAGCCAAAGTGGCTGAGCAAATAACCGGCGAGTCGTTAGACAGCTTTGTTGATAAGCAATTTTACAAACCGCTGAGCATGTATTCAACAACGTTTCGCCCAAAAGAACATTTTGTTCCGATAACAGAGATTGCGCCTACAGAAAAAGAAATGTATTTCCGTATGCAATTGCTTCGCGGCGATGTGCACGATCCGGGTGCAGCTATGTTTGGCGGTGTTGCCGGTCATGCCGGGTTATTTAGTAACGCATACGATTTAGCCAAGCTTTACCTGATGCTTTTGAATGGCGGAATCTCGGAAGGAAAACAGTATTTTGATTCAGCAACGGTTCATTTTTTTACAGCCTATCATAGCGATAGCAGTCGTCGCGGACTTGGCTTTGATAAGCCGGAGAAAGACAATACGACCAATAGCGATCCGTATCCTTCCCTATATGCGTCGCCGGAAACCTTTGGTCATACAGGTTTTACAGGCACTTGTGTATGGGCAGATCCAAAAGAAAAATTATTGTTTATTTTCTTATCAAACCGTGTTTGTCCGGATGGCGGCGCCAATGGTTTGCTGAGTAAATTAGAAGTGAGAAGAAATATGCTGAACACAATATACAGAGCTATAATTAAGTAGATAAAAACTTATTTTGTTAGCACGAGATTATTCTTTTTGTTATCCATTACCCAATTGCCGAATTTATTTAGTAAAGCTTTGCCAACAATAATTCGCTTGCCTTTATCGGTAACAGCAACAGTTATATTATTCAATGTGTATTTACCAAAACGAACATTGTTGATTTTATATTTACGGCAGGTATCAATCATTCCGTTTGCCATTTCATATTCACCGGTACCGAGATAATTTTCATTTGTGATAATGCTTTCTTCTTTCAAAGTTGCTTCCATATCATTATTAATAAGAAGGTCTGATGCGCCGGTATCAAACAACCAAAACTGGTACAGACTTCCGGTTTTCATTTTTACATACGTCATTCCATTCAGGTTCAAAACAGAAACAGTGTCAGATGCAGGTCCGCTAATATCATTGGCTGCGGCTTCATTCCATTGGTTGTTACTTTCTTCTTTTACTCTGAACGGATCGCCGCAAGTGTACATCGTTTCAAAAAACAATAACGAATTTGGATTTGATAAGGTTGCCATATCAGCATCTGTCAGCTTTTTTGTTTTTACCATTTGCAACTGGCACTGGCAAAAACGAGCCACGCGTTCATCATCCAATTTCTTTTCGGTAGCCGTGGAAAGGCTTCTTTTACAATCCGAAATAAATTCTTCTTCAAACCCTTCTGCCTGCATCAGAATGGTTTTGCCGGAGCTTTTAAAACAGTTATCTATTTGTACATTCAGCAAACTATCTTCTTTAATCATAGAAGCTATATCAATTATACCAGCAGAAGTGTGTTGCCGAAATTGTTTTGATGTAAAATGTCTGTCCAGCTTACTTGCCTGGCAATCACATATCGCCAAAGCCATACTGTCGGTTTTGTCTTTACGAAGTGAATTCAAACAATTATTAATAAATTGTTTTTTGCTCAATATTGGCAAACCATCTTTTGTATGAATCGAAGTTTGTGCAAATACAAATGAAAAATGAAAAAGGAATAATATAGAAATAAAAAAGAAATATTTTTTATTCATACAAGACAAACAGTTTATGTTGAAGTAGTTGAGCAATGGCTATAAATGATAACGGATTTTGATATAGATAATTTACAGCTTCAACCTCTCAATAGCTAACTGCGCTGCAATCTGGCTTGCATCTTTTTTATTATAATCCTTTTCCTTGGGCAGATAATTGTTCATCATCAATTACTACAGCAATTGTAACAAATTCGTCGTGTGACCACTTTCCATTTTTTCATTTATCATTTTCAAACTCAAGCGCCTTATTACCGTTTTTACTTGCCCAGCCGATGAGTTAAACGGTTTTTCAGGTTAATATCTATTTGTTCAAGATCATCAACAAACAAATGAGGAATTATTATTCTTTTTAAGCATCCAGTTTTTTGTGTTTGTTTATAACCTTTATCAAGATATACAGCACCAACCAACGCTTCCAAAGTGTTGCCAAAAATCTGGCTGCCCTTTAAAAAATTATCGAATTTATTGTAGATGGCTATCTTCGTTTAATGCCCATTTTAAGTGCAACATCATTTAACTGCTGGCGGTTAACCATTTTGCTGCGCATTTCGGTTAGAAAATCCTTCGCCTCGATATGGATAACGTTTAAAAAGATAATCAGCTACAATGGTGCTCAACACCGCATCGCCCAGATATTCTAAGCGTTCGTTGTTTTCATCGGCTCCTTCTTTCACAGAGCGATGGCTTAAAGCCGTTTGATACAGGAAAATCTTACCAGGCTTT
>CBDATZ010000003.1:0-66038 GCA_965199845.1 Ilyomonas sp. | reverse complement strand
GTTGAAAGTAAAGAGGGAAAAGGAAGTGCATTTATTATTCATCTACCACTTTAAGAAAGTTTTTGATAATTAGTTCCTAAAGAAAGCCGGTTATAAACCGGCTTTCTTACTCTTTATTTTTCGTTGATTGCTGCAATGCCGGGAAGTTCTTTTCCTTCAAAATATTCAAGCAATGCACCGCCGCCCGTTGATACATAACTGACTTTGTCGGCAAAGCCAAACTGGTTAACTGCCGCTACGCTATCACCGCCGCCAACAAGTGAGAAAGCGCCGTTCTGGGTGGCTTCTGCCACAGCCGTTGCAATGGTTTTTGTGCCATGTTGAAAACATTCCATTTCAAACACGCCCATGGGTCCGTTCCACAAAATGGTTTTAGATTTTAGTATAACTTTTTTAAAATTATCGCAAGCCATCATACCAATGTCAAGTCCCATCCAGCCATCAGGAATATTGGTGCTTAACGAGCTTGAAATATTAGCATCATTAGCAAACTTATCTGCAATAACAGAATCGGCCGGGAGATGAATACAAACGCCTTTTTCATCGGCTTTTTTTAATAAATCGTTAGCCGTTTGCAGGCGATCTTCCTCACACAAAGAATTGCCGATTTTGCCGCCTTTGGCTTTCATAAAAGTATATGCCATACCGCCACCGATAATAATGTCGTTAGCTCGTTCCAACAGGTTTTCTATAATTAAAATCTTGTCGGAGACTTTAGCGCCGCCAATGATTGCGAGAAAAGGTTTTTCAGAATCATGCAACACTTTTTCTGCGCTGGCAACTTCACTTTTCATCAACAAACCAAACATCCTTTTATCTGGCGGAAAGAACTGCGCAATAACAGCTGTAGAAGCATGAGCGCGGTGTGCCGTTCCAAACGCATCGTTTACATACACATCACCAAGTTTGCTCAATTTTTCTGCAAACGCTTTATCGCCTTTTTCTTCTTCTTTATAAAAACGAAGATTTTCGATAAGCAATACTTCGCCGGGTTGTAAACCGTGCGCCATTTGAGCCGCTTGTTCGCTGATACAATCATCAGCAAATTTCACGGGTGCATTGCCAAGTAATTCTGTAAGATGAGGAACGAGGTGTTTTAAAGAATATTTATTTGTCGGACCATCTTTCGGACGACCTAAATGACTCATCAATACAACACTTCCACCATCGCTTAAAATCTTTTTGATGGTTGGCACAGAAGCGCGCATACGGGTGTCATCGGTTATTTCAAATTTATCATTTAACGGCACATTAAAATCAACACGTATTAAAGCCGTTTTGCCGGAGAAATTGTAATCAGAGAATTTGCTCATGGTTGTAAGTATTTCTGTTGTAAAAATAAAAAACCGCAGCTTGTATTACTGCGGTTTTTAAAAAGACCTTATTGATTATTTGCTAATAATATCAGCCATGTATTTAACAGTACGAACTAACTGGCTTACATAACTCATTTCATTATCGTACCAGCTTACAACTTTTACCAGTTGCTTATCGCCAACGGTAATTACTTTTGTTTGCGTAGCATCGAACAAAGAACCAAAGTGAATACCAATAACATCTGTGCTTACAATTTCATCTTCGGTATAACCAAAGCTTTCATTGCTGGCAGCTTTCATAGTCGCATTTACTTCTTCCAAAGTTGTTTTCTTAGCACAGATTGCAGTTAACTCGGTAACAGAACCTGTGATAACCGGAACACGTTGTGCGCCGCCATCTAATTTGCCTTTTAACGCAGGTAAAACCAATCCGATTGCTTTGGCAGCACCGGTGCTGTTCGGAACAATGTTAGCCGCAGCAGCACGTGCGCGGCGAAGATCTCCTTTTGCATGTGGCGCGTCTAATGTATTCTGATCGTTTGTATAAGCGTGAATGGTTGTCATACTACCAGCTTCAATTGTATAAGCATCGTTTAATGCTTTTGCCATTGGTGCGAGACAATTTGTAGTACAAGATGCGCAACTGATAATTTCTTCTGTGCCATCTAAAATGCTATGGTTTACATTGAAAACAATTGTCTTTAAATCGCCGGTGGCAGGTGCAGAAATAACAACTCTTTTTGCTCCCGCTTTTAAGTGTGCTTCTGCTTTTGCTTTATCGGTAAAGAAACCTGTGCTTTCAATAACTACATCAACCTGGTGATCGCCCCAGGGAATCTGGGAAGGATCTTTTTGTGCATATATTTTTACTTCATCACCATTTACTACAATTGAGTTTTCAGTGCTTGTAACTTCGCCGTCAAAGCGACCTTGTGCACTATCATATTTCAACAAATGGGCTAATACTTTCGGACTTGTCAAGTCATTAATCGCAACCACATCAATGCCTTCCATATTGTAAATCTGGCGAAATACAAGACGACCGATGCGACCGAAACCATTAATGGCAACTTTTACTGTGCTCATGTCTATAGTTGTTTATTTTTAAAAAAGCACCGCAAAGTTAGAATTATTGAAAAGAATAATGAAACAATTTTTAATTATATTATGAGTAAGCAATTGAGTTTTGATTGAGAAAATGAAAAATTGTATTTATCAATTATGATAGCGCCGGCGAACTTGTTTATCCGTCATACATATAAAGGAGACTATTTTTGCAAAGTATTATTTTAAGAAAAGACATATTTATACATGCAAATTATTCCGCTTTCCGAAGGTGCTTTTACCATAGATAAAACAAAAGTTTTTGTTCCGTTTGATACGTCTGCAGACGATCTGCAAAGTCGCGCTGTTGGCAGTTTGCTTGTAGAAGTGCAGCCGTTTGTTGTGGTTACAGAAAAAGATATTTTATTGTTAGATGCCGGGCTTGGCTTTTATAAAAACAGGGAGTTGCAATTGCATCAAAACCTAAAGGCAAATGGTATAGAACCGGAAAGCATCACAAAGGTTTTAATGAGTCATTTGCATAAAGACCATGCGGGTGGCGTAAGTAAAAAAGATATGTTGGGCAATTACTCCCTTGCATTTCCCAACGCAACTTATTTTATACAAAGAAAAGAGCTGGAATACGCGCTGGACACAGGTTTTCCATCGTACCTGAGCGAAGAGATTTCTGTTTTATACAATCATTCGCAGGTGGTACAATTAGAAGGTAACGGCGAGATTGATGATTATATTGATTATGAAGTAACAGCCGGTCACAGTCCGTATCACCAGGTTTTTTGGATAAAAGAAAAAGGCGGGATTATTTTTTTTGGCGGCGATGATGCGCCTCAGCTTCAGCAAATGAAAAACCGCTTTGTTGCCAAGTACGATTTTGACGGAAAAAAGTGTATGCAGTTGCGTCAGCATTGGTGGCAGCAAGGACAAGATCAGAACTGGACGTTTTTATTTTATCACGATGTAAAATCGCCGGTTATAAAGGCTTCAGCTTTGTAAAATACGGTTCTTTGTTTCACAATTTTACAGTAATAATTAACCTTTATTCTTTACAAATTGATAAAAATATAATTAGATTTGCTTCTTTAGAATTTTCATGGAATATAATACAATAAGAAACTATCTGAGTATGCGCGAGTATGGTCGCCACATTCAGAAAATGGTTGAACATCTTTTATCTATACCCGATAAAGAAGAACGTCAGCAACAAACAAAATCAGTTATCGAATTAATGGGATTTTTAAATCCGCATTTAAAGAACGTAGAAGATTTCAGACACATGCTTTGGGATCATTTGTTCTTTATTTCGGATTTCAAACTCGATGTGGACAGTCCTTACCCGATCCCCAAAAAGGAAACGTATAAGGCAAAGCCGGAGCCGATGAGTTATCCAAAACGTCATCCGAAATATTCTCATTTGGGTAAGAACTTAGAAATTATTATTGATAAAGCTTTGGCAGAAGAAAATCCTGAAAAGAAAGCAGGTTTCGCAAATGCAATTGCTTATTATATGAAGCTTTCGTACAGCAACTGGCACAAAGAACTTGTGCACGATGATGCCATCAGGAGCGAATTAAAAGCAATGACAAAAGGTGAACTGGAATTCAGTAATACACCTTATATCAAGCATCGCGCACCGGCTTTTGAAAGTGATGATTATCGTCCGGCGGCTAAACGTGTTTTCTCCGGCAGAAGCAATAACGCAGGCAACGGAAATGGCAATCGGTCGGGTAATAACAACGGCAACAGAAGCGAAGGCAATCGTGGCAATAATTATAATGCTTCTCCACGCAGCAGCGGTGGCGCAAATAACAATCGCAGCAGCAGTAATAATAACCGCAATAACAGCAACAATCGCAATTCGGGTAATTTCAAAAAGCGGTTCTAACAATACATTCTTTGCAAGTAAAAGCCAACGGTATGTTGGCTTTTTTTATTTTCGTTTCAAATCAATTCTGTATGGCTTCTTTCAAAGTAAAAGGCAGTGTAAAACTTCAGGGCGAGATATCACCGCAAGGTGCCAAAAATGAAGCTTTACAAATCATTTCGGCTATTCTTCTAACAAAAGAAAAAATTACGATTCATAATATTCCTGATATAACGGATGTAAATCTTCAAATAGAACTGATGGCTGATATTGGTGTAAAAGTAGAACGCATTTCCCGCGATGTCTGCACATTTGAAGCCGACTATATTGATCCTGATTATCTGGGTTCGGAAGCGTTCCGGAAAAAAAGCGGGCGATTGCGTGGTTCCGTTATGATTGCAGGACCGATGCTTGCCCGTTTTAAAAAAGCGTATATACCCAAACCCGGTGGCGATAAAATTGGTCGCCGCAGGTTAGATACACATATCATCGGTTTTCAAAAACTGGGTGCTGAGTTTGATTATGATGATTCGAATAACGTAATGCAACTAACCGCGCCAGACCTGAAGGGCACATACATGTTGCTTGACGAACCTTCTGTAACCGGAACTGCGAATATTGTGATGGCAGCCGTAATGGCAGAAGGCATCACAACCATTTATAACGCAGCCTGCGAGCCTTACCTGCAGCAGCTTTGCGCCATGTTAAACAGAATGGGCGCAAAGATCAGCGGCATTGGAAGTAACCTTCTTACCATTGAAGGTGTAACTGAATTGACAGGAACGGAACATACCATGTTACCCGACATGATTGAAGTTGGTAGCTTTATAGGTTTAGCGGCGATGACACAAAGTGAATTGACCATTAAAAAGGCAGGCATTCAGCATTTGGGAATTATACCGGATAAATTCAGACAATTAGGCATTCAAATGGAAATGCAAGGCGATGATATTTATGTTCCCGCGCAGGAAGTCTATGAAATACAACCTTTCTTAGACGGCAGTATTTTAACCATATCAGATCATCCGTGGCCGGGTTTAACGCCTGATTTATTAAGCATTTTATTAGTAACAGCAACGCAAGCCATCGGCTCTGTTTTGATACATCAAAAAATGTTTGAAAGCCGGTTGTTTTTTGTAGATAAATTGGCCGAAATGGGCGCGCGCATTATTTTATGCGATCCGCATCGCGCAACGGTTGTGGGTTTGGGCAGAAAATATCCGCTGCATGGTATTACAATGAGCAGTCCTGATATACGCGCCGGTGTAGCTTTGCTGATTGCAGCCATGAGTGCGGACGGCGATAGCGTAATTCAGAATATTGAACAGATAGACCGCGGCTACCAAAACATTGATACGCGATTGAATAACCTGGGCGCGGAAATTACAAGACTTTCTTAATGATTAAACTATAACTACTTTATCAATTCTGTTCCACATCTAAGTATTGAGTTTATTACGAAATCACTTCTTTTATGCAGAAAAAAACTGTAAACAACAGGCGCATCGCTTCCTATGTTTTTTCTGGTTCTAATACTATGGTTGGCGTTTGTCTTACCGTTATTTCTATTTTTCGCATTATGAAAACCGGCGTGCAAACTTATGCCGATGAAATTCTCGCTTTAGATACTTCTATCTTCATTATAGCATCGCTTCTCTCCTATTCCGCCTTGCGAAAAGAAGAAAATGAAAGACTTGAAAAATGGGCTGATATTTTGTTTTTCGCTGGCATGATTATCATCATTTTTGTTGGCTTGCTCATCATTTATACAACGTATTAATTATGGCGAAAAAAAGCGCGGGTTTAGTTGTCTATTATTTCGATGAAAACAATGTTTTGAAGATATTATTGGTTCATCCCGGCGGACCTTTTTTTACAAAAAAAGACAATGGCGTCTGGTCAATACCAAAAGGTGAATACAACGATGATGAAAACCCGCTAACCGTTGCGCAGCGTGAGTTTAACGAAGAAACAGGCAATACAATCTCGGCAACTAATTTCATTCAATTAACGTCGGTAAAACTAAAAAGCGGAAAAGTAATTACAGCCTGGGCGGTTAATGAATACTTTGAAAAACCATTTGTAAGCTCCAATTTATTTCAAATGGAATGGCCGCCAAAATCGGGTAATATGCAATCGTTTCCTGAAACCGATAATGCAAACTGGTTTACGGTTGAAGAAGCCAAAATAAAAATGTATGAAAGCCAGCATCCGTTTGTAGATGCGCTATTGGAAATTATCAGGCAAAAACATTAATGCTTTTTATGCTCCGCTTCTGCATCTTCAATTCTCTTGTCTTTGGCGTCCTGTAAAAATTCTGATGCAAAAATAAATTCATTCAAACGCTTGTTTTTGCTATAAATAATATCATCTTTTGTACCTTCCCATTGCTTACTTCCTTCCGTCATATAAATAATATGGTCACCGACTGTCATCACGCTGTTCATGTCGTGCGTATTGATAATCGTTGTCATGTTATATTCAACCGTTATATCATGAATCAATTCATCAATCAATCCTGATGTTTGCGGATCAAGCCCGGAATTTGGCTCATCGCAAAACAAATATTTCGGGTTTAAAACAATAGCCCGCGCAATGCCTACACGCTTCATCATACCACCGCTGATTTCTGCCGGAAACTTCTTGTTTGCGTCTTTCAGATTCACTTTTTCCAACACTTCATTTACCCTGCGTTTGCGCTCGCGATAAGTCATGGCAGTAAACATTTCCAGCGGAAACATAATATTACTTTCCACGTTTTTTGAATCAAACAAAGCCGAACCCTGAAACAACATTCCTATCTGTTGGCGCAGTTGTTTGCGTTCATCAAAATTCATTTGTACCATGTCCTGATCGTCATAACAAATCTCGCCGGAATCGGGTTCAAACAAACCAATCATTACCTTCATCATCACCGTTTTTCCGCTACCGCTCGAACCAATAATCAGGTTACATTTTCCCGTCTGCATGGTCAGGTTCACATTGCTTAAAATCTTCTTATCACCGAAGCTTTTATTCATGTCTTTTATTACTATCATACTACTTTGCTCACATTTTTATTTAATCGAAATCATATCCTAAAATCCATTCCTGATTCTTATATCTTTCTTCTTGTTCCTTGAACCTTGATTCTTGTCTCTTGATTCTTACTATTACATTACTTCCACCTGGTTCTTCAATAAATCTTCAAACACATCACGCTTCCTTATTAGTTTGGCTTCGCCATTCATCACTAAAACTTCGGCTGGTTTTAATCTCGAATTAAAATTGCTGCTCATTTCAAAACCATACGCGCCGGCATTATAAAAAACCAGATAATCGCCTTCGCGCACTTCGTTTATTTTCCTGTCCCAGGCAAATGTGTCGGTCTCGCAAATATTTCCTACAACCGTATAAATCCGTTCCGCGCCATTCGGATTGCTGATATTTTCAATACGGTGAAACGCATCATAAAACATAGGTCTTATCAAATGATTAAAACCAGAATTGATTCCTACAAAAACAGTGGCTGTTGTTTGCTTAACCACATTTGCTTTTACTACAAAATAACCGCATTCGCTCACTAAATATTTACCTGGCTCAAACCAAACTTCTAATTTCCTGCCGGTTTCTTCTTCGTATTTCTGAAACGCTTCGGCAACTTTGCTTCCCAATTCACGAACATCGGTAGCCAATTCCGATTCCTGGTAAGGAACTTTAAAACCACTTCCCAAATCTATAAATTCAATGTCCGGAAAATGTGTCGCCATATCAAACATCACTTCCAATCCCTGCAGAAAAACATTAATGTCTTTTATCTCGCTTCCGGTGTGCATGTGCAAGCCATTGACATGCAGATTTGCCGTTTTTACCACGCGCTCAATATGCCGCATCTGGTGAATGGAAATACCAAATTTGCTATCAATATGACCGGTTGAAATCTTATAATTTCCGCCTGCCATTATGTGCGGATTCAGGCGAATACAAACCGGGTAGCTATTGCCATAACGATTGCCAAATTGTTCAAGAATTGATATATTATCTATGTTTAAATTCACACCTAAATTTTTACCTTCTTCTATCTCGGCAAAGTCAACACAATTCGGTGTAAACAAAATTCGTTTTGGCTCAAAACCCGCGCGCAGCGCGAGCTTCACTTCGTTGATACTTACGCAATCTATATTGGCGCCAAACCGGTTAATCAGTTTTAAAATGTTCACATTTGTTAATGCTTTACAGGCATAAAAAAACTTCGCGTTACAATCGGCAAAAGCCTGTTTCAATTCTTCTAACTGCTGTTCTATTTTTTCGGCATGATATACATAAACCGGAGTTCCGAATTGGTTCGCAATATCAACTAACTGCGCATGAGACAATACTTCCAACATAAGTACAAAGATAAGAAGGAAAAAGAGCGCTTTAAATCAAGTGTTATCACCATAATAAAAGCCGTTGTTAATATTTCTTTGCAGCCACTTCATTTCCCGATATTTGTAACCAAATTATTTAGCAATCGCGCCAGTAGCTTCCATACTCAATTCTCCTATCGAATACTTAAAAGGTGTTGGACCTTTACGTGGCGATATGCTGCGCAAAGACTTAAGCATTCTTACGTTTCGCGATTTGCTCGAACACTACCCGATTCGTTATATTGATAAGACAAAAGTTTCCCTGGTTTCATCTATAACGCCGGAAACAGATTTTACACAAGTCAGCGGCAGGTTGGTATTCTTTGAAATAACAGGCGAAAAACGTTCTCGGCGTTTGATCGCTCATTTAAAAGATTCAAGCGGAACACTTGAGCTTACTTGGTTTCAGGGTATTAACTGGATTGAGAAAATTTTAAACGAAGGCGAGTTTTATCTTGTGTATGGAAAAACATCTTTCTTTAACGGCAAACCGCAAATGTCGCATCCGGAAATTGAATTGGTTAGCGATGCAAAAGCCGAAGGCAAAGCTTTTTTAGAACCGATTTATTCAACCACAGAAAAACTAAAAGTTCGCGGCTTAAACGCGCGGCAAATTGGTAAACTTACCTCCGCTTTATTGTCTCAGCTTTCAGAGAGAGATATGCCCGAAATTTTACCGGAACAAATCGTAACAAATCTCCGTTTGCTGCCACGACTTACGGCTTTTCAGCAAATTCATTTTCCCACGTCGCAGCGACAATACGAGGAAGCGCTTCGCCGTTTAAAATTTGAAGAATTATTTATTGCACAAGTCAGGTTAAATATTACCCGCATCAATCGCAACCGAAGCAGCCGCGGAATCGTATTTGAAAAGGTAGGCAGTTTCTTTAACGACTTTTACAGCAATTATCTTCCTTTCGAACTAACCGGCGCGCAAAAACGCGTATTACGGGAAATACGAAACGATACGGCGCATGGTCATCAAATGAACCGTTTGTTACAAGGCGATGTGGGAAGCGGAAAAACAATTGTCGCTCTGCTTTGTATGCTGCTTGCCGCAGATAATGGCTATCAAAGTTGTTTGATGGCGCCGACAGAAATTCTGGCAAGGCAACATTTTGACGGATTGCAGAATCTGGTAAAAGACCTGCCGGTAAAAATTGGTTTGCTTACCGGCAGTACAAAAACAAAGCAGCGGAAAGAAATATTGCAAAGCCTGGCAGATGGAACTATGCATTTCATTATCGGAACACATGCCATTATTGAAGATCCGGTTCAATTTCAAAATTTCGGATTGGCAATTATAGATGAACAGCATCGTTTTGGCGTAGCGCAACGAGCTAAGTTGTGGAATAAAGCGGCTATTCATCCGCATGTATTGGTGATGACAGCAACGCCAATTCCAAGAACACTGGCCATGACGGCTTACGGCGATTTGGATTATAGTGTGATTGATGAATTGCCGCCAGGCCGCAAACCGATAACTACGGTACATCGCAACGAAATGCACCGCGCGAATATTATGGGTTTCATCCGGAGTGAAATTGATAAAGGCAGGCAGGCTTATATCATTTACCCGTTAATAGAAGAAAGCGAAAAGCTTAGTTATGAAGATTTGATGCAAGGTTACGAACAGGTAAAAAGTTTCTTTCCCGAACCGAAGTGGCATATCAGTATGGTTCATGGACGGCAACCTTATGAGCAAAAGGATTTGAATATGCAACGCTTTATAACCGGCGATACAAATATTATGGTGAGCACAACGGTAATTGAAGTAGGTGTGAATGTGCCAAATGCAAGTGTTATGGTGATTGAAAGCGCAGAGAAATTTGGCTTGTCGCAATTACACCAGTTACGAGGGCGTGTGGGGCGCGGAAGCGAGCAAAGTTTTTGCATTCTTTTAACCGGATCGAAAGCAGGAAACGATGCCAAACAACGTATAGATATTATGTGCAGTACCAACGATGGTTTTAAGATTGCGGAAAAAGACCTGGAGCTGCGCGGTCCCGGCGAAATAGAAGGTACCAGGCAAAGCGGAGCTTTAAATTTTAAACTGGCAAGTTTGGTTGATGATAAAGAATTATTGATGAGCGCACGTTCTTATGCAGAAAAGCTTGTTGAAGAAGATCCGCATCTTCAATCTGAAAAGAATAGGGCTTTACAAACCTTTTTACAGCTTCAGCAAGGCAAAACTGCCTGGAGTAAAATTTCTTAAAAATGAATAGCATTTCATTTAACGAATGCTTACTTTTATAAAAAGTAAAAACAGGTTTGTTTAAACGAAAGCAGTTGTTTATGTAAGCTGATGAATCGGAAAACAAAGTTATCGTTACTACGATTGATTGCCGCCAAAATACCTCTCTGATTGAACTTATAAGAATTTGATTATTTAGCAGGATGATGTTATTTGTTTAACTTCATTGTACACTATTTTTTAAATAATTGTATTGTTATCCTAAGTTGATAGCAATGAGTACAAAATTTGATATTGATTTACATTAAGTCGGGAAATAACCACATGCATTATAAAATCAGAATTCCGGGAAAGATTGATAAAACAAATGTTTTGAAAGTATATTGTACACTTTTCTTCTTTACTCTTTGCGTCTTGCTTTCCCTGGCTTCAAAAGCACAATATATTCAGTTTACAGAAAACAAAGGACAATGGGACAGCCGTGTAAATTTTTCAGGTGATATAAACGGCGGTGGATTTTTTCTTGAAAAAAACGGTTACCGCGTTTTGATAAACAGCGCTGATGACTTAAAGACAATTTCTGATTATTATGGCGCCCATAAAGATTCTGCAACCGTTCCTATTCTTACAAATAATGGTCATTCTTGGCAGGTAAACGATGGTAAGAATCCGGGGAATAATAATGATAAAGATCCGAAGTTTCTACTTCATTCACATGCTTATGAAGTTACTTTTATCGGAGCTTCCGCTTCTCCGCAGGTACAGCCTGATAAAGATGCCGGCACGTATAACAACTACTACTTGGGTAATGATAAAAGCAAATGGGCATCCGGCTGTAAAATTTACCAGGCAGTTGTTTATAAAAATATGTATCCGAATATTGATGTCAGGTATTATACTTACAATACGCGATTGAAATATGATATTATTGTTCATCCCGGCGCAGATGTAAGCAAAATAGCGCTGCAGTTCGAAGGTACAAATGGCTTAAAAATAAAGAAAGGCAACCTGATTGTTGCTACATCTTTGGGCGATGTTACAGAGTTATCGCCGATTGCGTATCAAACATCAGCGACCACGAAAACGTCTGTCAATGTAAGCTATGTTGTAAGTGGAAATACCGTTCGGTTCAAAACAGATTCTTACGATAAAACATCAACCTTTATCATTGACCCGACACTTGTGTTTTGTACATTATCCGGTAGTACGTCGGATAATTGGGGCTATACAGCGACTTACGACGGAGCCGGTAATTTATATGCTGGCGGCATCTCGTTCGGCAATGGTTTTCCTACCACATTAGGCGCTTACAGCCGCGTGTTTTCTGATGGCGATAATTCGGAAGGAACCGGCGGCGGCATAGATATAGGTATTGAAAAATTCAGCAAGAACGGATCTACACTTGTATTTGGAACATATTTAGGCGGCAGTGGCGACGAACAGCCACACAGTTTGGTTACCGATGCCGATGGCAGTCTTATCATTGCCGGCAGAAGCAGTTCAAAAAATTATCCTTCTACGATTAGCAAATTTGGACCCGATGGCGGTGGCGGAGATATAGATATTGTTCTTACCAAATTGAATGGTTCGGGTGCGTTGATGGCTTCGCGCAGAATCGGAGGAACAAGAGATGATGGCGTAAATATTCGTCCTAAATATAAAGAACCCGGCGGCACGGCAAGCCTCAGAAGAAATTACGGCGACGATGCCCGTTCTGAAGTCATTACAGATGGTAGTAAAAATATTTACTTAGCATCAAATACACAATCCTCTGATTATCCTGTAACAGCCAATGCTTTTCAACAGGTAAACGGCGGCCAGCAGGATGGCGTTATTATAAAAGCTTCGCCGGACTTAAGTACCATTTATTTATCGTCTTATTTAGGCGGCTCCGGCAATGATGCAAATTTTGTTTTAGCATTAAATCCAAGCGATAACAATATTTATACAGCCGGCGCAACCGCAAGCGACAATTTACCGGGCATAGCCAATAGCACAGCACCATTTAATGCCTTTACAGGCGGCGATTGCGATGGCTTTGTTTCCATCATCAACAATAGCACTTATCAACTAACAAAAACAGCTTATTATGGAACGGGCGGTGCTGATTTGATATATGGTATTCAATTCGATAAATTCAGTTTTCCATACATTATGGGAACTACGACAGGAACCTGGCCCGTGGTAAATGCAGCCTGGAGTCAGGCAAACGGAAAGCAGTTTATCAGTAAAATAAAAGCCGATTTGAGTGGTTATGTGTATTCAACCGTATTTGGAAAAGGAACTTCCATTCCGGACATATCACCAACGGCTTTCCTGGTAGACCGTTGCGAAAACGTTTACGTTTCCGGCTGGTCCGGCAAAGTAAATTCTGAATATTTGCCGGGGCAAAGTTCAATCGGGTTGTATATTTCTACTACGCCGAGAGCTTTACAAAGTACAACCGATGGTTCTGATTTTTACTTTTTTGTATTAAAACGAGATGCTGCAGCGCCACTTTATGCAAGCTATTTCGGGCAAAGAGGTGGATTTGGAGATCATGTTGATGGTGGAACCAGCCGCTTTGATAAGCAAGGTGTTATTTACCAGGCTGTCTGCGCAAACTGCGATTATTATACCAATTATAAAGATATTCGTTTTCCTACAACGACCGGTGTATATGCACCAAACAACAACGCCAGAACCGGCGCGGGTTGTAATTTGGCGGCCATTAAAATTGCATTTGAATTAGCTGGTATCGGCAACGGCGTTCGCGCGAGTATTGATGGCCGGGCGTATGATACAACCGGTTGTGTGCCGCTGACTGTAAATTTTATTGATACTATAAACTTAGGCAAACAATTCGTTTGGAACTTTGGTGATGGTTCGCCTGAAGTAACAACTTTGGTTGATTCGATTTCTCATACCTATACGCAAATCGGAAATTACAGGGTGAGACTGATTTCTATAGATTCGTCTGCGTGTAATATTGCCGATACGGCTTACACAATAATCAGAGCCAGGAAAGACAAGGCTGATTTATCTTTTGAATCTATTAAAATCCCGCCTTGTACGTCTTTAGTTTACCAGTTTAATAATACATCAACCGCACCGGCCGGCAAGCCTTTTACCAATAAATCTTTCGTATGGGATTTTGGTGATGGCACAACCGATACAACCATTCAACCTGCCAATCATACTTATGCAGCAGAAGGAACTTATATTGTGAAATTGTCTTTAATAGACACCAATTATTGCAATTCGCCGGACGAAGTAGTAGATACTTTACGCATTGCAGCTAATGTAAAAGCGCAGTTTGAAACTCCACCTGCCGGTTGCGTGCCTTATACAGCTGTATTCAACAATACATCGTTAGCGGGACAAACTTTCTTATGGAATTTCGGCGACGGAACCACATCAACCGAAGAATATCCTACGCATATTTATACTGAACCTGGTAATTATACTGTAACGCTTACAGCAACCGATGAATCAACCTGTAATAAAGTAAGCACATCGCAGCCATTTACCATTACAGTAAGTCCCAATCCGGTTGCAGGCTTTACTTTCAGCCCGTTACAAGCACAAAATAATACACCAACTACGTTCTTCAATACATCTATCGGCGGCACTCGTTATAAATGGATTTTTGATGATGGTGATGAACTGGTTACAACAAAATTGGATACTGCTATTAGTCATATTTATGGCCGCACAGATACATTTAATGTAATGTTGATTGCTTATAATCAGTATGGATGTTCAGATACAGTAACACATGTCGTATCGGCTATTGTTACACCGTTGGTAGATGTACCAAATGCCATATCGCCAAATGGCACAAACAGAACCATTTCAGTAAAAGGATATGGTATTTCCAAAATGGACTGGCGCATTTATAACCGATGGGGTGTTCTGGTTTTTAACGGAACCAGCCAGAAGACAGGCTGGGATGGCACTTACAAAGGCGTTTTGCAGCCGCAGGAAGTTTATACTTATGTATTAAACGTTGAGTTTTCTGACGGTACAAAATATCAAAAGACAGGAGATATTACATTGTTAAGATAATGAGGAGAAAACTATGAAAAGCGTGAAGAATTTTTATCAATATTTACTTATTGCAGCGGTTTTTTTATTCGTGCAAAATATACATGCGCAAGACCTGCACTTTTCCCAGTATTTCAATACGCCGCTTTTGGTTAATCCGGCAAATACAGGTTTTGCGCCCGATGTTGACTGGCGCGCCGGTGTTAATTACCGCAATCAATATTCGAGTCTGACATCAAATCCATACAAAACAATGAGCGCTTGGGGCGATGCACAATTGTTTAATAATCGTTTTGAAAGTGGCTGGATGGGCGTTGGCGGAGCGATAATGAAAGACGTGGCAGGTGCCGGTAATCTTACATCTACACGCGCGTATGGCTCGGTTGCTTATCACCAGCTGGTAGGTTTATCAAGCTTGCTGAGCATTGGTTTTAATGTCGGATATGTTGCGAAAAAAGTAGATTTTACAAAACTCACTTTTGATAATCAATGGAACGGCCAGTTCTTCGATGTTACCATTCCTTCCAATGAAGATTTTGCTTACAGCCAAGTCGGTTATTTAGACTTACAAACAGGTGTTAATTATGCCTTTTTCCCAAACAGTAATACTTATGTAAACGCAGGTTTCAGTCTTTCGCATTTTAATAGGCCGAGAGAAAGTTTTTTCTCGAATAAAAGTGCTGTTGATGCCAGGCTTGCCGTAAGATATACCGGCTTCCTGAATGCGATGTATAAGATTAATGACCAGTGGATTATCAACCCGAACGCTTACTACAGCCAGATGGGAAATACGTTTGAAGTTGTGGGTGGAATGAACGCTAATTACAACCTGAGCGGTGATGGAACCAAACAACTAATTGGCGGCGTATATTACCGCTTCCAGGATGCGGCAATACCGATGGTCGGCTTCCTGTTGAACGACTTTAAATTAACCGCCAGTTACGATGCTACGGTATCTTCTTTAGGTGCATATAATAACCGTTATGGCGCTTACGAAATATCGTTGATAAAAACAGGTACGTATGGCAACGGCGGTAAAGAATTAAAATGCCCGGTACTTCGTTTTTAATTATAAAGTCTCGCCGCCTTCGGGTCCGAAAAAGAAAACCCAGGTTGTAAAATCTTCTGAGAAATCAAAGAAACGATGCTCATCGTGTGCCGGTACGAAAAGACAGTCGCCGGCACTTACCTCTGATACTTTTTCTTCGTGGATGAACATAGATTTTCCGGAGATAATAACATACAATTCGTCTTTCTTATGAGGCTGTTGCTTATCAATAATAACGGGCTTATAAATTTCAACTTCTAAAGTTCCGCGCCTGAATATTTGAGCATATTCATATCTGCTTTCAGATAGTTTTTGAAACGCCATAGCTCTGGTAAATGTATTGCTATTGTTCATTTACCAAATGTAAGTAAGATAAGTGTTGGTGTGTTTTGTTCAACTAATTTAAGAACGTACAAGTGAGATTTTTTTCTCTTTATTTACGAGAGAAAAACAACAATTGAATGATTACAACAGACGATCAAACCAAGTATTATATCTCGCTATCAAAACTGTATTTGTATTTAAATATGATTGGCATTAATCATAGCATTGAAGTTTTCGCGGAAACCTTCACTGATTGGAATGTTGAAATCGTTGGTGGTTGTAATCTGGCTTTTACTGACAACTTTTATTTTATTGATAGAAACAATATACGATCTGTGAACCCTGATAAATTCGTGCTTCGGAAGCATGCTTTCAACGGCTTTTAAACTCTTTAAAGTCATTACATTTCCTGTTGTTGTATAAATCTTGGAATAGTCTTTTAAACCTTCTACAAAAATGATGTCCTGCAAATCAATTTTATACGTTTTATATTCTGCTTTTACAAAAATGTGCTTTTGATTTTGCGCAGAAAATACTTCGGTTTGTGTTGATGTTTGCAGGCGGTTTTCAATTTTATGAATCGTCTTTAAAAAGCGTTCAAAAGAAAAAGGTTTCATCAGGTAATCTGCCACATCAAGTTCAAAACCTTCAATTGCATATTGATTGTAAGCCGTTGTAAAAACAACAAGCGGACGATTCTTCATTTTCAACGATTGCAAAAAGCGGATGCCGCTTACATCAGGCATTTGTATATCAAGAAACATAAGTTGTATATCATTCTCATCAAGTGCTTGCTGCGCCATGGCTGCGCTGTTGCATTTGGCAACCAGCTCGAGTTCATGAACCTGGTTAATATAATCTTCGAGTAAATCTAAAGCCAGCGGCTCATCGTCTACGATAATACATTTAATCATGATTGCATTTGATTTTAAGGTGAACAGAATAAATTTTATTGTCGTCTGTAATGGTTAATTCGTGCGAAGACGGATAAGAAAGCTGCAGTCTTTTTCTTACGTTCTGTAAACCAATGCCACTGTATTCACTTGATACCGGTTGCTTGTTATATGTGTTGCTCACATCTAACTGCATCACATCCTTTTGTATGTTTACAAGAATGCGGATAAACGAACCTTCTTTATAACTGATGCCGTGCTTAAACGCGTTTTCTATAAATGTAATCAGCAACATGGGTTCTATTAATAAACTCGTTTCATCGCCTTCGCATTTGTATTCAATCTGCATGTTTTTATCAATACGATATTGCTGCAGTTCAATATAATTTTTGATATAACTTAACTCGCTGCTTAACCGCACTTTTTGCGCAGACGATTCGTAAATAACATAGCGTAAAATCTCCGACAATTTTAAAATAAATACTTCTGTGTTTTGCGAACCTTTTCGTGCCAGCGAATACACAGTATTTAATGAATTGAAAAGAAAATGCGGATTGATTTGTGCTTTCAACAAACCCAACTCATCATTCAATCTTTGTATTTGCAATTCTTCTTTTTGCTTCTCGGTTGTAAACCATTGTATGGCTACGCGAATAAAGCTACCGGCTAATAAAATGGAAAGAATACTCGATAATGAACGCCTGATTCCGCCAATCCAGAAAAAAGCCGGCATTGATAAAAAGTCATTATCTACAAATCTTTCATCATTAAATACTTTTTGGTTACTGCTGTCTCCGATAATTGCCTGTGGCGGCATGTTGTATGAATGAACAATAGCATTTTTGTGAATTTCAAAGCCGGGCGTAAAGAAAGGTTTTCCTATTTCCGAGTGCATAAAAAGATATTCAACATACATCTGCTGAAAGATAAAAACGAAAGTCAGAACCAAGATAATAATGAAGTAAGTTGTTACTTGTTTGCCGTTAAAATATTTTGGTAAAAGATAATAAAAATTGAGATAAAACAAACCAATCAGGAAAGCATTATTAATTAAATCCCTGGTAAAAAACTGCTTGTTAAAAAAATCAATCCGGTATATCAAAAGTGGAAAAAATAAAAAGCATATCCACAGCAAGCCATGCAACAGAATGAACTGCAAACGGGACAAATTGGTTAACTGAGGCATGCTTCTTATTTCTTTATAATGAGTATTTTAATCAGGAATTTGTATATGCAATTGCTGTAAATCTGTTTGCGAAACAAAAGGTATTTTATGTGTAACATCCATTTTATGTATAACCAGTTCGCCTACTTTTAAAGCATCTTCTTTATTGATAAAAGAACGATTGCCGGACAATCCCGGAATCAATGCCTGCCGGATATACAATTTATTATCAGCATAAATTTCATATC
The DNA here is from genome assembly GCA_965199845.1 of Ilyomonas sp. GTDB lineage: Bacteria > Bacteroidota > Bacteroidia > Chitinophagales > Chitinophagaceae > Ilyomonas. The sequence goes on along the minus strand of CBDATZ010000003.1, from coordinate 47,510 downwards.
CCCAGCCATCAGCCGTTTTAAAGGGAACTGCTTTTACAAACATTTGTGCAGCATGAGAATCCTGTTTGATTTCTGTATTGTTTTTACAAGACAAAAAACCAGTAAAAAGGATCATAAGGCAACCATATTTAATCATTACTGTTATAGTCTTCATCGGGATGAAATTCATACACATCATCAAAGTAATTTGAACTACTCTTACCTGTTGTTACATAACCTCTGTTTTGTACAGCAAATCCAACGGCACCACTACGCGCAGCACCTTCAAAAGCCGTTCTTCTTTCCCATTGGTCATTGACAAAATCGTATCGCCAAGTTTTGCTGGTATAACCGCCGTTTTCACCTGTTGCTAAGTAGGCATAATTACCCATTACAAAAGCAACTGCATTCGATCGAACAATATCAGAATAATCATCATCATAGCTTTCGTCGCTTACATTCGAAATCTTACGCAATTCTGTCCAGGTATCTGTATCGGGCGTGTATTTCCAGAAGTCGGTAACCAGCTGACCATTGTTTGTTCCGGTTACAACATAAGCATTGTTATTATAAACAAAAGATACAGCCGCACTGCGTTTAGAACCAATTCCGTTCGGCTTTTCCGTCCATGCATCGGTAGTCGGATCGTATTGCCAGACATCTTTTAAATAAGAACCATCAAATCCGGCAACTACATAACCTTTATCGTTTAATGCAAATGCAGTCGCATCGTACCTGGCGCTGCCCGCAAAGTTTGCTTTTTGCGTCCAGGCATTTGTGGTTGGATTGTATTCCCAGAAATCGTTAAGCCGGTTAATACCATCATATCCGGTTCCTACATATCCTTTGCCTGCTGCAGAAAAAGCAATGGCAGAATTTCTTGCCGTACCCGGAAAACTGGCGGTCTGGTACCATGAATTGGTAGCCGGATCAAACGCATAATAATCGTTCAAACGTTCCGTACCATCATAACCGGAACCAACATACGCGGTATCGCCGATTACAAAATTTACAGCTTCGCTTCTTACATTACCATTCATTTCGTAACGGTTAATCCAGTTACCGGTTGTGGTGTCGTCTGTTGTAGAGGAACTTTTGTGGCAGGCGGATAAACAAACAAGAGAAACAAGCGAAAGGCTTAGCCAATTTTTTCTGCTATACATAACACTAAAAGAATTTGCGGCTGAAATTATCCGGCGCGGTTTGGGTAGTTTCGTTAAAATGGATTATCTGCCAAATTGTAAAGATGAATCAGCAATTTTTATCTGTTATAATCGCGATTAATAAATTTCGCAGCTTCCTTTTTTACGAAAGAAGCAAAGCTATTTTATAAAACGAAAGAGAAAAGTTAAGCTATAATTTGCGCGGGCAAATCGGCATAAACAAAGGGCTGGCAGACAAAAAGATTACTTTAATACATACTAACACTTTTGTAACAGCACTGGCTTCTAACATTGCACCATGCTGCAAAAAAAATACAGAAGCAGAAACATTTTACCGCCACATTATTTTGCATTTATCCTGTTACTCATAATAATAAATGCCTGCACAAAAGCTGATATACAATATGGCAGCCAGCTTGTGGGCGACCAATATTCGCAGTTAGTAATGACAGATACGTTTGGCGTTGATTTGAGTACAGTTTATATAGATTCATTTGTAACATCGGCAACAGGAACCGGCTTGTTAGGCTCTTATCACGATGATGCTTTCGGGCAAATTAACGCATCGTCTTATTATCAATTACAACCGCCTGCATTCAGTGATAAAAATGTTGTGTTCGATTCGCTGGAACTGATTTTAAAACGTAACGGAAATTTTTATGGTGATAGTACAAAGCCTTTGCAGGCAAGTGTTTACCAGCTTTCTTCTGTTATCAATAAAACGGGAAGCACAAGTTATTATAGTTACGATTCGTTTCCTTATTCATCTACATCGTTAGGTACAAAAACATTTTATGTTTATCCGGGCATTACAGATACGATTTCCATTCGTCTTGCCGATGCAACAGGCAAAGAACTTTTGAATTTGTTGCAAAACAGTTCAGATCAAACATCTTCAGCAGACAACTTTGTAAATTATTTTAAAGGTCTTTATATCGCGCCGGAACAAACCAACGCATTTGTTTTTGGTTTTAAAGACAGCGTTATTATGCGCCTGCATTACAAGGAAACATCCACTTCTGTGTCTGATGAAAAAACAGCCGATTTTACTTTATATAACAGTGCCAAACAGTTTAACCATATTACCGCAGACAGAACAGGAACAATCATCGCACAAGTTGGAAAGCAAACCAAAGCGCTGCCAAGCTTGCTAACAGGCAATGCTGCTTATACGCAACCGGCAACGAATGTTGTGGCAAAAATCCGGATGCCATCTATACGCGATATATTAACCATTCCTTCTTTCCTGCGCATAGAACGGGCAGTATTAATAGTAAAACCCGAAGTGGGCACGTACACTGGCATTTATACATTACCGGATAGTTTGCGGCTGACTTCGACAGATAAAAACAATGCCATTGGTTCCGACATAACTTACAGCACCGGTTCTGTTCAGTATGGTTCTTTTACAAGAGATTATTTGTATGAAGAAAATACAGAATATACCTATGATATTACCACGTATTTAAACAGCCAGGTAGCCGTTGCCGCTGAGAATGAAAACGGTTTGCTCTTAAGACAAGCTACAGATATAGCCAATACAACAAGTTTTAAACGTGTTATTATTGGTGACGAGTCAAACAAAACAAGTCGCATCCAGTTACAAATTTATTACCTAACTGTAAAATAAGAAGCCGGTAGTTTATGACAAAACAACTTATACTCTTTTATTCCCTGATATTACTGACTTCTTTTGTTTACGGGCAAACCAATACATCTCCCTATTCTGCGGTTGGTATTGGTGATATCGAACAAAGCTATTCAGACAGATCGGCTGGCATGGCAAATGCGGGCGTTAGCTTATCATCGGGCAAATACATGTATCATGCAAATCCGGCTTCGTACAGCGCCCTCGACGACCATTTTTTTGCCATCGAACTCAGTGGCAGGCTGCAGGCAATTAATTATGTCGGCAATAATGTTTCGCTTGATAATTCACATTCCGTAGATATGCAGGTAGCTCGGCTGGCAATGTCTATCAAAGTAAAAAAATTCTGGGGTGCCTCTGTTGGTTTAGCGCCGTATAGTTCCAGCAACTATTCGTTTTATAACAACAAATTTATTGAAGGAACCAACAACTCAACAGAAGCGCATTATGATGGAACCGGCGGATTATACCAGGCTTATTTTGGAAATGGTTTTGCACTTGGAAAACACTTATCTGTCGGCTTGCAGGCATCTTTCCTGTTTGGTTCATTAATACAAAATGAAACATTGTTAACCAGTATTGTAAGCGATTCAATTGTTACCACAAGAAACATGTATTTAAACAAAGTAGTTCCGAAAGCCGGGTTTCAATATAAAGCCAAGTTTTCCAAAAACCTGAAATTTGCTTTAGGTGCTACAGCTTCGCCAAAGTCTGATCTTCATGCCGATTATACGTTAGATGTAAGGCAGGGAAGTACCAGTTTAGTAACAGATAAAACGATTGACAATACTCATTTTACACTTCCGGTTAATTATGCTGGCGGCGCTTCGGTTGTTTATAAAAACAGCCTTACGATTGCGGCAGATTATACCGCGCAGCAATGGAGCGATGTTAATTATACCGGCTTAGGTTATTCGCTCACCAACAGCAACCGCATGTCGCTGGGATTTCAATATGCAAACAAAAAAAAATACGGCAATCTGACCTTTGAAAATTACTACCTGCAAGCCGGTTTGTATTATGGTAATACTTACCTGATGATTAATGGTCAACAGCTTACTGATAAAGGCTTTACGCTTGGCATTGGCGGCAATGCAAAACGCAGTACACTTGGCTACCAGATTTATTTGCAGGAAGGCAAAAAAGGTGCAAACAGCAGTTCTGTATTACAACAGAATTATACCCGCATCGGCATTATAATTTCCTATCGGGATTTATGGTACACGAAGTATAAAAAATACGATTAGAAAACAGGAAAAAGATTCTTTCTTTTTGTTTCTACAGACTTGTGTTTTGCTACTTTTACACGTCATGCACGATGTGAATAAGAACCTGTTATTTAAGCAACTTACCGTGTCGGCTATCCGGCAGGAATCAAAGCATTTTATTACTATCGAATTTGCAGAAGAAGAATCGGCAAGACTTCATTATCAATCGGGGCAATACCTCACGTTGGTAAAACAATTTCGCAATGCAGAAGAACGGCGTTCGTATTCCATCACGTCTTCTCCTTTTTTAAACGAACCATTATCTATTGGTGTAAAAAGAATTGACAACGGCACTTTTTCAAGATACTTAACAGATGTTATTCGCCCCGGCGATACAATAACAACAACCGGAGCCGCAGGCTTATTTATTTTGCCGGAAAATATTACCCATTACCAAGTCATTTATTTGTTTGCAGCCGGAAGCGGAATCACGCCAATATTTTCACTTTTAAAAACCATTCTGCATGTCTATTCATTTCTAAAAGTCGTATTGATTTACAGCAATCATTCACCCGAAAGCACTGCGTTTTTGCAACCTCTAAAGCAACTGCAACATCAATATAAAGACAAGCTTACGGTTCATTTTCTTTTTAGTACCGATAAGAATATTTACCAGGCTCATTTGCACAGAGATTTACTTTATACATTCATCAAACCAGATAAACACATTGCAAACGAAACCAAACTTGCCTTTATATGCGGACCTAAAAATTACAGGCGCATGTGTATGTATACGTTACAGGAAGCCGGTTTTACGGATGAAAACATCAGGAAAGAAACCTTTGATACCAGCGAACCGGTTATATATAATCTTCCGCCGGATACTACATCGCATTATGCGCATATTCATTACGCCGGAGACGTTCATCATATTGAAGTTCATTATTCGGACAGCATTTTAAAAGCGGCTAAAAAGAACGGCATTTCATTGCCTTATAGTTGCGAAGCCGGCAAATGCGGCAACTGTGCTATGCGTTGTAAAAGCGGTACGGTTTGGATGTCTTATAACGAAGTATTAACGCTAAAAGATATTGAAAACAGATTGGTTCTTACCTGCACCGGGCATCCGGTTTTCGGCGATGTTGAATTGCATGGATAATAAGTCAGATTTATTTTGATTGATAAATGCACGAAGAAATAAAACTTTTACATTCAGTAAGTTTGCCGCATGTTTTCATTGTTTAATAAAAAAGTAGATGCCGACCTTTCATTTCTGGGTGCCGATATGCACTCGCACTTGTTACCAGCGCTGGACGATGGTTTAAAAGCCATGGATGAAACCATTGACTTTGTCAGGCAATTGCATCAGCTTGGTTATAGCAAACTCATTTGCACGCCGCATATAATTTCTGATATTCACCCGAATTCGCCCGATACCATTTTGCCTCGTTTGCACGAAGTGCAGCAACAAATTGCGGCCAATAATATTCCGATAACAATAGAAGCTGCCGCTGAATATATGGTTGATCTTGAGTTCGAAGAAGCGGTTCGTTACGAAAAACCACTGTTAACTTTTGGCGATAATTATATTTTGATAGAAATGAGTTTTATTGCGGCATCGCCCAATATCGAAGCTGTGATATTTGAGCTTTGCATAAAAGGTTTGCAGCCAATCATTGCGCATCCGGAACGCTATAATTATTATCATAATTCATTTGATAAATACCAGCGATTAATTGATTTGGGTTGCGTACTTCAGGTAAATTTATTATCTCTTGCTGGCTATTATGGTCCGCATGTAAAAAAAGCTGCAGAGAAGCTGATTAAAAGCAATATGATTCAGTTTGCCGGAACTGATATGCACCACGACAGGCACTTAGAAGCATTGAAAGAATTAGCCAGGAAAAAAGATTTTTACGACTTGCTTCAAAATCTTGACCTGAGAAATAAATCTCTTTTATAAATAAAAAAGTGGCTTTATATATGTGCTGTAAGAGGTAAAGAAGAACAATGCCATCTGCAGAATTTGATTACTCATTAGAATATAAAAATATAGACTTCAGAAAAAAACCGGAACTCTACAGAACCGGAAAAGGTGAGCAAGGTGTTTTGCTGGTTGAACCTTACAAAAGCGAGATACTTCCGCACTGGAAATTTAAAACGCCGGATATCGCAAACACATCATCGGAAGCTATTTACCAATTGTTCAATCAATATAAAAAACAACATGATTTTGCCGGGATGGATATGGCAAGAAAGTTTTTGCAAATGGGCTATACCCGATCCAGGCGTTACGCCAATCATAAATCCGGCAAAAAATATAACGGTGCTGTACCTAACGATAAAAAAGGCCAAAGCGGCGCGCACGGCAGAACCATATTGCCACGCGAAGAAGATGAAATAAAAGCCCAAAGCGCCGCCATCTTTTATAATGTCTGGCAAAAAGTAAAAGATGATGAAACTTACCAGCGAATGATGAAAGAACATAAAGAATCAACTTCAAAATGAACAACAGCATTTATAGTTACAAATCTACCTGCCAGGCCATTTTTTTTCTGTTAGATTTGCCGCGCTTTTAAAACGATTTTTTATGCGACCAATACAAATGGTGGATTTAAAAACCCAATACCAAAAATTAAAACCGGAGATAGACAAAGCTGTTATTGATGTGCTTGAAAGTTCAGCATTCATAAACGGCAAACCTGTGCAGGAATTTGCCGGCGCGCTGGCTTCGTACTTAGGCGTAAAGCATGTAATACCTTGTGCCAACGGAACCGACGCTTTACAAATCAGTATGATGGCGCTTAGCTTGCAGCCCGGCGATGAAGTTATTACACCTTCTTTTACATATATCGCTACCACCGAAGTAGTAGCGTTATTACATTTAAAACCTGTTTTTGCAGAAGTTGATAAAAAGACATTTTGTATTGATATTGATTCACTAAAAAAATCAATTACGCCAAAAACAAAAGCCATTGTTCCGGTGCATTTATACGGTCAAGCCGCCAATATGGAAGCGATTATGCAGGTTGCTGCCGAACATAACATTCCTGTGATTGAAGATAATGCGCAAGCCATCGGAAGTAATTTTACTTTTAGTGATGGAACGACAAAGAAAACAGGCGCGATCGGAACCATTGGTTGTACCTCTTTTTTTCCATCTAAAAACTTAGGCGCTTACGGCGATGGCGGCGCTATGTTTACCAACGATGATGAGCTTGCCGCAAAGCTGAAAATGATTGCTAATCATGGTCAGCAGAAACGATATTATCACGAAATGGTAGGCTGCAATTCGCGTTTAGATACTTTGCAGGCAGCAATCCTCAACATCAAATTAAGAGAGCTGGATAATTATATTGCTGCGCGAAGAAAAGCTGCTGATTTTTACGACGCGGCTTTCGCAAATCATCCAAAGATTACCACGCCTTTTCGTGCGCCATATACAAATCATGTTTTTCATCAATACACATTGTTGTTAGAAGGCGTTGACAGAGACGGTTTGGTTGATTATTTAGCTTCTAAAACCATTCCTGCCATGATTTATTATCCTGTACCGGGACACCGCCAGCAAATGTTTGCTTCCTTCAACAGTGCAGACGTAAATCTGGAAGCAACAGACTGGCTTACAGAACGCGTTGTATCTCTACCTATTCACACAGAACTTGACGAAGAACAACTGACTTATATTACATCATCTGTTTTGGAATTTATAAATAAGTAATTGCAAATTATAGTATCATGACAAAACCAATGATAGTCGTAACCGGGAAGAACGGACAGTTAGGAAATGAATTAAAAGATTTATCGGCTTTGTTTACAAGCTTCGATTTCAGCTTTACAGATAAAGAAGAATTGGACCTGACTTCGCAAGCGGCTTTGGCTTCTTATTTTGAAACAAACAAGCCCGCTTTCTTTGTTAATTGTGCCGCTTACACGGCTGTTGATAAAGCTGAAACAGATAAAGACACAGCTTATTTGGTAAATGCAACTTCGGTTGGTTATATCGCCGCTTTATGTAAGCAATACAATACAACGCTCATCCAGATTTCTACTGATTATGTGTTTAACGGCATTGGTCATGTTCCGTATGCAGAAGATGATAAAACCGACCCGGTCAATCATTATGGTTATACAAAATACGAAGGTGAAAAAGCAGCGTTTGAAAACAATCTTCACACAGTAGTTATCCGCACGTCGTGGGTGTATAGTTATTATGGTCACAACTTCGTAAAAACAATGCTGCGCCTGATGAAAGACAGATCTGAAATCAGCGTTGTTAACGATCAGCATGGCTCGCCAACGTACGCATTAGATTTGGCTGAAGCTATCCTGGCAATTATCCGTTATTCCGCTGAAAATCCGGTTCAATCCGGCGTTTATCATTACAGCAATGAAGGCAATATTTCGTGGCATGAATTTGCTATGGCGATAAAAGAATTATCGGGCTCTGCGTGTCATGTTCAGGCAATACCAAGTTCCGGATTTCCCACACCCGCTAAGCGACCAACCTATTCTGTTTTAGACAAGCAAAGAATACAATCTGTGTATAATATCAAGATAAAACCCTGGCGTGAAAGCTTACAAAAGTGTATGGAGAAAATGGGAGTTGTAAAAGCTTAAAAAAAAATGTTTTAGCTGGTTATTTTTCAAACCATCATTCGCAAAACCAAGCACCAAATTTCATTCATGAAATACATTATCTGCCTGCTTATGTTTTCTTCATTTTTGGTCTCATGCAGTCGTGTTATCAATCGCGGAACAGGAAAACCAAAGCCAACCGGCGGAACAACAAAAATTCCCAAAGGAACTTCGATACCGGCACCAACCGGAAAAGAAACATCTTTACTAAAACAAGCCGGTATTAAGCGATATTATTTGACTGTAGATGGTGATACCAGAACTTTTTTGGTGCAGCTTCCTGCTGGCTATACTTCTTCAAAATCGTACCCGGTTGTTTTCTTTTTTCATTCAATACGTGGCAAAGACACAAGCTGGATAAAAAATCGAGGCGCGAATGATTATATTGATAAAAATAATTACATCGCAGTGTATGGTCAGGGAGCCAATGGTGGTTATTGGAATGTTGGCGGCAATTATCCGTTTAAAAAAGTGAGTGAGCCTCATTTTGTACAGGCAATGTTTGATTGGCTAAAATCAAATACAAATATTGATACGAAAAAAGTGTATGCAATTGGCACTTCAAACGGTGCAATCCTTGTTCATTATTTAGCCATCCAGATGACTATTTTTACGGCGGTTGCTTCTATATCCGGCTCTTTATATGTAGACGAAATGAATGCTTCTGCCAAACCAATTGCGATGTTGCAGATTCATGGAACAATTGATAAAACGGTTCCTTATGATGGTGGTTATAATCCCTGGGGATATACATTTTTAAGCGCAGAAAACACGGCAAAAGAATGGGCAAAAGTAAATGGCTGCAACGCACAACCAACGGTATCTACTTTGCTGGATAATAAAGTAACCGCTTATACTTATAATAACTGTAAGCCTGGCAAACCGGTTATTTTATACTCTCTTTCTAATGTGCCGCATAAAGTGATGCAAAGTTTTAATACCGATTGGTTATACAACCAGATATTTGAGTTTTTTGCTAAGAATTCATAACATATTTATAGAAAATAAAAAGAGGTGCGAAACTTATTATTTCGCACCTCTTTTTATAGTTATATCACATGAAGAAACAATCAGCTTCTTAATTGTTCAGGCATTATTCTTTGTCTCTTTTTAAAGAATGAAGAGAAATGATGTGGTCCTTCAAAACCAAGACTTCGGACAATTTCATTAATAGTTAAGGTTGTGATTTTAAAAAGAATTTTTGCTTCTTGAAAATTCTTTCATTGATAAATTGCGAAGCGGTTTAACCTGTTTCTTATCCGGCTATAGCATCCAGTTTTTTCATGTCTTCGTCTGTTAATTCTATAGAAGCTGCATTCATGTTTTCTTCCAGGTGCGCAATACTTGATGTGCCGGGAATCAGCAAAATATTATTAGCATGATGCAATAGCCAGCTTAATGCAACCTGGTGCAAAGTGGCACCTTTTTTATCAGCTAATTTCTGCAATACATCTTCGCCTTTAGCATCCAAACCACCGCCAATCGGGAACCAGGGAATGAATGCAATGTTGTTTTGTTTACAATACGTCAGCACCGGCTCCCACTCGCGGTTGTACACGCTATAACGATTTTGTACAGAAACCACTTCAAAAAAATTCTGCGCTTTTTTTATCTCATCTACCGTTACTTCTGAAAGACCAATGTGTTTGATTTTGCCTTCCTGCTGCGCTTCTTTCAAAAACCGGAAGCTCTTTTCAACAGGCACTTTCGGATCTATGCGATGCAGCTGATACAAATCAATTCGATCTAATTTTAGTCGCTGTAAGCTGCCGTTTAAAGCATCGTGAAGATGCTGCGGGCTGGCATCGTTATTTATATCTGCCCACGGACCAAAACGCACCAAACCACCTTTGGTTGCAATCACCAGATTTTCTTTGTAAGGATGAAGCGCATCAGCAATTAACTGCTCCGATGTAAAAGGACCATATTGATCGGCGGTGTCTATAAAAGTAACGCCTAATTCAACAGCACGTTTCAATACATCAATTGAATTTTGCGGATTTTCGGGCATTCCCCAGATAGCAGGACCTGTAATACGCATAGCACCATAACCGATGCGATTGATTTCTAAATCACCACCCAGGCGAAATGTTTTTTGAACTGAATTTTCATTTTTCATAATATCTTTTTTTAATTGCATGATTGCCTGAATTCGAGCAGCGAAACATGCGTTTTGCTTTTGAATAATTTGTTGAATGATTGCGGGTATTTGAAGCCTAATGCGTAAGCAATCTCGCTAACAGATAAGGATGTAGTTGATAAACTTTCTTTCGCTTTTTCTATCAACTTATTTTGAATATGCTGCTGCGTATTTTGTCCCGTCATCATTCTTAGCATATCACTTAAATAATGCGGAGAAACAGATAGTTGCGCTGCGATAAATTCCACTTTTGGCAAGCCGGTTTCTGCAGCCTGGTCGTTGGTAAAATAATCAGTAAGAATCGCTTCCAAGCGGGTTAATAAATCGGTATTTACTTTTTTGCGGGTTATGAATTGCCGGTTGTAAAAGCGGTCTGCATAATGAATCAGCAATTCTATTTGCGCAATTATAATATGCTGGCTGTGCGAATCAATAGGAGAATGATATTCCTGCTCAATATGAAACAGGATCATTTCAATCATCTGCTGTTCTTTATCGGAAAGAAATAATGCTTCCGATAATTCGTAAGAAAAAAAGCCATATTGTTTGATGGTTTTGCTTACCGGGTAGCCTTGTAAAAAATCGGGATGGATAAGAAGAACACAACCTTCTTCTGCTACTGATTCGGTATGCAATATTTGACCCGGAGAAATAAAAGACATAATGCCATCATCGAAATCGTAATAGTTATGTCCATACTTCATTTTACCTTCAAAGTTCTTTTTAATACAAACCTGGTAAAAGTTATAATTCACTTTGCCCTTCAGTTCTTCGGGTATTTCCTTTATATCTTTCATATTGATAAGACTGATGAGCGGATGCTCCGGCTTGGGAAGCGATAACAAACGATGCAATTCGCATATAGAATTGATAATCCGTATCGGGCTTTCTTTTTTCATCATTACTTATTTCCTGATTGATATGCAAAGGACGATAAACAAAAGCAGAGAAAAGTAGCCGGATTACTTTTTCTTGTATTCAAATCGGAGTTCAAATGAATATAAAAAGATGATTTTATGTTGCGAAATTCAAAGTATTGAAAGGAATGATTAAACGCAATTTCGTAGTTGAAAATATTATAAGACAAGCAATAATCTGCGCCGCGTTGTAAATTTGAAAGCCTCTTATCATTAAGCTACCTTTGCCAATTAAAAATTGTTATGAGTTTACAAGATAAATTAAAAGCTATGTTTGAAAAAACGACAGAAGAACAAGACAAATTTTTACTGGAGAATGCAGCAAAAGAAGGTGTTATTACTTTACCGTCAGGTTTGCAATACCTGGTTTTGAAAAACGTGGAAGGTGAGAAGCCTGGTCCAAATACAATGGTGACTGTGCATTATGAAGGCAGCCTGATAAATGGAAAAGTGTTCGACAGTTCTTATAAGCGTGGCGCGCCGGCTACATTTGGTGTACACCAGGTAATTTCGGGCTGGACTGAAGCTCTTCAATTGATGCCCGTTGGCAGCAAATGGAGATTATTTATTCCTTCTGCGCTGGGCTATGGCGCAAGAGGCTCGGGCAGTTCTATACCACCACACTCAACTTTGATTTTTGATGTGGAGTTATTGAGTAAACGTTGATATATAAAGGCTTTAGATGACTACCATATAGATGAAATTCTTTAGAAATTGTTACACTTTTGCTTTTTATTATAACGTATGATTGCTACGTGGTAAGATTGTAAGCCTAACAAATAAGATGGATATAAAATTCTAAATTACCGCATCAATATACAATTCGTCAAAGTTTGCAACGGCGCTGCATGTATTGTTTCGTTTACAACTTTCTTATCTATTATTTTACTCACACAAATGATAAGACAGAAAAGTTATAGACCTGACATGCATAATGCGTCGTTGCAAACTTTGACGAGTTGAAATATTTAAGAAGCTATTGCTAAAACAAAATCTGCTATGCTTTGCTTGCTTCAGCCAATTGCCAATCGTGTCTTATATAATGGCATGTATAACCATTCGGATGCTTTTGTAAATAATTCTGATGCTCTTCTTCGGCATCCCAAAAGTCGGATGCAGGCGCCACTTCAGTTACAATGGGTCCCGGCCACACACCGGAAGCATACATTTCATTTATTAATTCCTGTGCCGTATTCTTTTGTTCTTCGCTGAGATAAAAAATAGCTGACCGATACGACGTGCCAACATCATTTCCCTGCCGGTTCTTCGTGGTAGGATTATGTATCTGGAAAAAAAATTCCAGCAGTTTGCGGTATGATAGCTTTTCCGGATCAAAAATGATAGCTATGGCTTCGGCATGTGTTCCGTGGTTACGATAGGTAGCATTTTTTACATTTCCGCCACTGTAGCCAACTCTTGTTGATGTTACGCCCGGCATATCTCTTATCAATTCTTCCACGCCCCAGAAACATCCGCCGGCCAATATTGCTTTTTCGCTTGCCATATATTATTATTTGTGTTTAGATTGTATAAAAATCAACTTTAACGCCAATCTTGTTTTGCTGGCAGGTTGGCAGTTGTGTATGAATGTGATTAGTTTATACATTTACACAATGCAGAAATTAAAAAAGATATAAGTAATATTTTTCAGTGCAATTCCCTTTATAAAATGGTTTAGAAAACGAAGATTTATAGCCAAATATTACCTTCAAAGGTATGCATAAGTACAACTTATGTACAGTGCTTACCACTTCAATGTACATGATAAATTATGGCGAGTTGAGTGGGTGAAGGCATTGGGAAAGAGAAGAAAAAGAATCAAAAGGCAATAAAATTTCTAGTTTATTGCATAATCAAATTTCGAAATGATGGTTAAAATGGATTTTATGTATTTAAAGAAAAGCTAACTTAAGAAATGAATGGATACAGTTAGTATATGTGTATGAGCGAGTTAAAAATAAAAACGAACTACAGCGAATTAAATTTAGTTTAGTAAATAATTAAGTAGTATCGTACTACTTAATTATTTACTAAACTTATAACAAAATACGAGATTAAACATTAGCTCTTATTCGTCATTATTAATTTGTTTTATATCTCTTTATCATTATAAGGATTAATAATGAATATGCTTCAGATAAAATTCCAGCTAAAAAGAAAAAGTCACGAACAGGCTTATTCGTAGAAGCAACAATTAAGTAGGCTCCGATCAAAATACAAATAAAGCCTACAATAAATCCAGAATACATCTTAAATTGCAGTACTTTCATAAAAGTATTTTTATAATTAATCTATAGCGCAAGCTACTGTCCAAACTGTTAAACAACTTGGAGATTCCAGTCCACAAGCCAATCCACATACCCAATCACTAACACACTCCGAGATAGCACAAGATAAACAGTCAGAAAATGTTGATGTACTTTGCATACAAGTTGGCTCAGCCCTTTGTGTACCAGTTCGAGGAGCAATTTTTTCAAATAGTATATTTGATGTGAAATTAATTTTGCCTACCATATTTTGCAGGTTTACTTGAAAATCAAAGTAAACATTTCCAGATAAATTTGTGAAACTAATATGAGCAAAACCATTAGCAAGCTTTTCATTTTTTACAATTAATGATAGAAATTTATTCTGATATTCGTAAACAGCTAAAGTATTATATGTAAAACTACTGTTTGGTTTATTTAATGTGTATATCATAACATGTATTTTAGCACTATCATAGTTGATTTGAGTGGGATTGCGATTATTTACTTGGTTTTGAATATTTTGTGGTAATTGCAAATAATCGTTTGAAGATTTATAGGCTGTAACTAAGGTTGAAGTATTATTCAAAACAACTTCTGATGTTACTTCATTACTAAATAAATAATGGGTCTGACTGTTTGTAACTGAGTTAGATTGTATGCTTGATTCATGCGTGTTATATGTCTCATTATTAGCTTCTAAGACACCCTTTTTACAAGCAAAATAAGTAGAGGTAACAATAATTAACAATACAAGACATAACCATAATCTGAGTTTTGCTACCTGATTTTTTATGAGTTTAAAGTTTTTATTTTACAATAAAACTAACACTTTTTGTATTAAATCAAGAATAATTAAAATTAAAATGCAATTACAAATTTCCTCCCCAAACCTTAACAATTCCATTCTAATCAATTAGCCTAAATCATTACCAACACACCAAAAAAATTTCATACCTTCGCGAACTTAAAATTTAGTAAAAGAAGACCTTTATGGCGGACTTAAAATTTCAACGCAACTTTGGTATTGCTGCCCACATTGATGCAGGCAAAACCACAACTACCGAGCGTATCCTGCGCTACACCGGTATGATTCATAAAATCGGGGAAGTGCACGATGGTGCCGCTACTACCGACTGGATGGAGCAGGAAAAAGAAAGAGGTATTACCATTACCTCGGCTGCCGTTAGCTGCCAGTGGAAATTCCCGACGCTGAAAGGTAAGGATACACCAGAAACAAAAAGCTACTATTTTAATATCATTGATACACCGGGTCACGTAGATTTTACCGTAGAGGTAGAACGTTCTATGCGTGTGCTGGATGGTTTGATCGCGCTGTTTTCTGCGGTTGATGGTGTAGAACCACAATCTGAAACCGTATGGCGCCAGGCAAACCGTTATAAAGTTCCGCGCATTGGTTTCGTAAACAAAATGGATCGTAGCGGTGCCGACTTCCTGATGGTGGTTCAGCAGGTAAAGGACATGCTGGGCGCGAAAGCCGTTCCGCTTCAATTGCCGATTGGCGCTGAAGACGACTTTAAAGGCGTGGTTGACCTGATTAAAATGAAAGGTATTATCTGGCACATGGAAACAGAAGGTATGACCTTCGATGAAATTGAAGTGCCGGCAGATATGCAGGCTGAAGCTGAAGAATGGCGTCAAAACCTGATTGAAGCGGTGGCTGAATATGATGATAAATTGCTGGAGAAATTCTTTGACGATCCAAACACCATTACAGAAGCTGAAGTTCATGAAGCCATCCGTAAGGCTTGTATTGATTTGAGCATCGTGCCGATGATGTGTGGTTCTTCATTCAAAAATAAAGGTGTACAAACTGCACTGGATGCGGTTTGCCGTTACTTACCTGGTCCTTTGGATATTGAAGATACCGTTGGTACCAATCCGGATACAGGTGCTGAAGAAACGCGCAAGCCAGATCCAAAAGCTCCGTTTGCAGCGTTGGCTTTCAAAATCATGACCGATCCTTTCGTAGGGCGTTTGGCATTCTTCCGTTGTTACAGCGGTCATCTTGACGCAGGTTCTTATGTATTGAACGTAAGAAGCGGCAAGAAAGAGCGTATCAGCCGTATTATGAAGATGTTTGCAAACAAGCAGAACCCGATTGATTTTATTGAAGCCGGTGATATTGCGGCGGCAGTTGGTTTTAAAGAAATTAAAACCGGCGATACTTTGTGTGATGAAAATCACCCGATCACGCTGGAAAATATGTTTATTCCGGAACCGGTAATCGCAATTGCGGTTGAGCCGAAAACGCAGGCTGACGTAGATAAAATGGGATTGGCGATTTCTAAACTGGTAGAAGAAGATCCTACATTACGTGTAAATACAGATGAAGACACCGGTCAGACCATTCTTCGTGGAATGGGCGAATTACACCTTGAAATCATCATTGACCGTATGCGTCGTGAGTTTAAGGTGGAAGTAAACCAGGGCGCGCCGCAGGTAGCATATAAAGAATCGTTTGGCAAAACAATCGAACACCGCGAAGTGCTGAAAAAGCAGTCAGGTGGTCGTGGTAAATTTGCCGATATTCAGTTTGAAATCGGACCTGCAGATGAAGAATGGCTGAAAGAAAACGAAGGCAAACACTTCCAGTTTGTGAACGATATTTTTGGCGGATCAATTCCTAAAGAATTTGTTCCGGCAATCAACAAAGGCTTTGAAACCTCAATGACTACAGGTGTCTTGGCTGGTTACCCCGTTAATAACATGAAAGTTCGTGTATTTGATGGCAGCTACCACGATGTGGATTCTGATGCTATGTCGTTTGAACTTTGCGCGAAATCTGCCTTCCGTGAAGCAGGTCGCAAAGCAAAACCAACATTGCTGGAACCAATCATGAGAGTGGAAGTTCTGACACCAGACCAATACATGGGTGATGTAACCGGTGACTTAAACCGCAGGCGCGGTATGCTGGAAGGTATGGATAGCCGTGCTAACCTGCAGGTTATTAAAGCCAAAGTGCCGTTAAGCGAAATGTTTGGTTATGTAACCCAGCTTCGTTCACTTTCTTCTGGTCGTGCAACTTCTACGATGGAGTTTAGCCATTACTCTCCGGCTCCAAACAATATCGCTGAAGAAGTAATTGCAAAGAGCAAAGGTAAAGTGAAGGTTGAAGATTAGGTATTGTAGTAAGTAATAAGTATTCGGTATTAATATATGAAAGCCCGTTCAGTGATGAACGGGCTTTTTGTTTTGTTGATTTGTTTATATTTGGAAATGAGTTTGGTTTTTTTGCTAAAAAACAAATTTGCTTTGCTTGCCATTGTTTGCCAATACACTTGTATTGTAACATTTGCTCAGGTTACAATTGGCAGAGTTATCACTAACCGAAAATTGGAATGGACAGATTTTGAGGGAAAAGCAGACTCAATATCAACTTTTTCAGCCATGACTCACTGGTTGGTTAATTATAGAACTAAGGTTGATTCCTTTCATGCTGATACGGCTTTCCTTTCTTTCCAAACGACGCCTGTATTTCAGAATTATTCATCATGGGTAAAAAAAGATAAAACATCAGAAGATCTATTGTGTCATGAACAAAGGCATTATGACATTGCTGTTATATGTGCAAAAACTTTGAAAGAAACGCAGACTGCAACAGTCTTCTTAAAAAGAAATTATTCGTTACAGGTAGATTCAATAGCGAATATAATTTTGCAGTCGTTTATCAAAATGGAAGACCAATATGATATTGAAACAAACCACATGCTGAACAAAAAAGAACAGTCAAAATGGAACAACAATATTCAGATGTTATTGGATGAACTTTCTACCTGTAATTATAGTAAGTAACACCTTCGCTTTATTTTGCCTTCATAATTTCGTCAACCTTGCCATAATAAGAAATTGCCTGTTTATTTGTCGGTGTCACTTGTAATGATGCAAAACCTTTCTTCGAAACACTCAGATACATTTGCTGAACAGCGGTTCGATCATTAATTTTTATGGTAACAACAAATCTGCCGCGCTTAGCCGGCTGAACATTGTAATCATAATGCGTCGAAGTAAAATGCAAATCATTTTTCGACGGATCCATCGGCGCTATATAAGCCACTCCATAATAAGGAAGATCACAAATCAAAGAATCATGCCTGATAGTTACGGTATAAAATGTTGTGAGACTAATTTGTTTCCCGCTAAGTGGTTGCGCGTATTGTGCCGTAAACGTATAATTTTTAGATTGAAGAAGCGTTTGCATATTGTCTCCTGAATCTTGTGCAAACACAAGAGAAGAACAGAAAAAAAAGAAACCCAATAAAACCGTAAAATACCAATGCCTTTTCTGCATACACTTTTTTCAAAACAGGCAGCAAGAACTATACGCCATTCCGTTTTGTTTATAAGAATTGAAAACAATAACTTTTTTACTAAACCTGTATCTTTTACAAAAACAATTTTATCAGTTTCTGCTATTCCGATTCGCCTAACTTTGTAAGAAATCATTGTCTTGGTAGCGATAGATAATAAACTGATTAGTGATGAAGTTTTGCAGGCGCAGTTTGTGTGTGATTTAACCAAGTGCAAAGGCGGCTGCTGCGAAGATGGCGATGCCGGTGCGCCGCTTGAAATAGATGAACTAAAAGAGCTGATTAACAATTATGAAGTCATCAAACCATATCTTACCAAAGAAGGAACTAAGGAAATAGAGAAGCAGGGAAAATATTTATATGATAAAGATTTTGGCTGGGTAACACCAACCATACACGGAGCTATGTGCGCCTATGGAATTCGCGATGAAAAAGGCATTATCAAATGCGGTATTGAACAGGCATTTTATGATGGCAAATTAAAATGGAAAAAACCAATCAGTTGCCATTTGTTTCCCATTCGAATTCAAAAAAGCCGGCAGGACGATGACCTTGAATACGTGAATTATGAACCGCGACAAGACTTATGCAAAGCTGCCTGCAAATTAGGCAAGCAACTACAAGTTCCGGTATATATATTTTTAAAAGAAGCTTTAATTAATAAATACGGCGGAGAGTTTTACAAAGCACTTGCTGCCAGCGCGGAGCATTTAGAAAAGTAAGAATTATGAGTAACGATACAGCTGCATCATTCATTGCAAAAAGCACTCTCAAAGCCGCCGACCTTGCGCATCGTCGCACCATCAATTTTAATATTGGTAAATACAATGCTGTTGTTCCGCAAGGTAAAGAACAGTTTGATAAACTGATGCCGGCACGCGAACTCGCCAAGAACCGCAAGTGGAAAGCGATGGAATCGTTAGACAATTATCTGGAGCGTTTTGAGCAACAAATCACATCTCGCGGCGCTAAAGTGTTATGGGCTGAAACCGGCGAGCAGGCATTGGCACAAATTGAAAAAATCTGTATTGAAAAAGAATGCAAAACGCTGGTGAAAAGTAAGAGCATGGTAACGGAAGAAATCCATCTGAACAAGCACCTTGAAAAGCTTGGAATAGAAAGTGTAGAAACAGATTTGGGTGAATATATTCAGCAATTGGATGAAGAACCGCCATATCATATCGTTACACCAGCGATGCACAAAAGCAAAGAAGATATTGCGCTTTTATATAACAAAAAATTTGGCACATCAACTTCGTTAACGCCCGAAGAATTGACGCTTTATACCCGAGATTTATTGCGAAAAAAATATACAACCGCAGAAGTGGGTGTAACGGGTGCTAACTTTATTCTCGCTGATATTGGAGGCGTTGCGGTTTCTGAAAACGAAGGTAACGCGCGTTTAAGTTGTGCGTGTCCAAAAACGCATATTGTAGTGGTTGGAATCGAGAAAGTCATTCCTTCTATAAACGATTTGCATCTTTTTTGGCCATTGCTTGCAACGTTTGGAACAGGACAAAAAATTACATCTTACAATACCATCATTACAGGTCCCAAACAAGCCAACGAAATAGATGGGCCGGAAGAAATGTATGTGATTTTGTTAGACAATGGCAGAACCAACTTATTAGCCAACACCAAAACACGCGAAGCGATGTATTGTATTCGCTGCGGCGCTTGTTTAAATGCCTGCCCGGTTTATAAAAATATTGGCGGACATACATACAATACAACATATAGCGGACCGATTGGCAGTGTAATTACTCCACATTTAAAAAACCTGGATGAATACAAACATTTAAGTTATGCGTCGAGCCTCTGCGGCAATTGTACCGAGGTTTGTCCGGTAAGAATTAATCTTCATGAACTGCTTCTCGAAAACCGTTATGAATCGGTGGAAGAAGGCGAAAGTAAATGGGCGGAAAAGATTGCCTGGAAAGGCTGGAAAATGGCAAGCCTGAACCGCAAGATGATGAATATGGGCAATGGAAAACTGAAAAATGCTTTTATCAATAATGTATTTACCAGTTGGAAGAAACACAGAGCCGACTTGAATTTCAGCGATAAAACATTTAATGAAATGTGGAAGGATAAACACAAAGCAGATCAGAAAATGATCGGGAAATAAGTTAACTACAAGAGTTTATTAGGCGAAATAAGCCTCGTAAGATTTACAAATCTTACGAGGCTTATTTGATGATAGTATTTATATATAGAGCTACTTTACTTTTTGTTTTATTGATTGAATGAAATCCGCATGACTTCGCCACCACCAGACGCAATATGCAAAGGAATCAACTCTTTATTTGTTACTGTTTTAGTTTGTTTTTGTAAATGATTTGGCTGAGAGTCTGTATCCTTTGCATCGCTGTAAATATCAACCGTATATTTTCCGTCTTGTAAAAAAGACAAAGGCACGGCAATATCACGCGCTGCGTGATTTGTAATGGTTCCTACATACCAATCAGTTCCTTTTCTTCGGGCAATGGTAATGTACTCATTCACTTTCGCATCAAGCACTTTGGTTTCGTCCCACGTAGTTGGCACTTCTTTTATAAAGTCAAAACCGTCTTGTCCTTCATACGCTTCGGGATAATCGCAAACCATTCCTAAATTGGTTTCCAATACGACGTACATCGCTAACATGTGACAACGTGTTCCCAACATTAAAGGACGTGTAAATTGTGCACGAAATTTATCTTGCGGCACGGCACGAAAACCACCTAAATGATAATCGCTTGCGCCGGCCAAGCCGCGTGTAAACGGCATTGTTATATCATGGTCTGGTGATATGCCTTCCCTATCCCATTTATCTACTTCGTAATTGCGCGTTCCTTCTCTTGTAAACTCATTCGGATATGTCCGGCTCTGGCCGGTTGGTTTATAAGCGCCATGGAATTGTATGTGTAAATGATGCGCGGCAGCTTTTTGTAAAATTTCTTCCTGCATATTTACCATTTGCTGATCGTCTCTGTCCATAAAATCAACCATCATTCCCGACAATCCCCATTTTTCAAAAATCGTAAAAGCACTATCCAGCTTTGGATACAGCGCATAAAAATGAACCCAGACACGAACATCAACACCTTTGCTGTGCGCATAATCGCAAATCTGTTTCATATCCAAACCCGGAACCGGTTTTGTTACATCCGGATGTGGTCCGGGTTGAAAATTTACACCATCATCTACATACCACTGATGCAAACCGTATTCAACAACAGAATGAGATTGAATATTATTTCTTGCACAGAAATCAATATAATATTGATTTGTGACAAAGTTATTTCCCGGCGCATTTATCGTATCAGGAACTACATTTCCATTCCACCACGGAAACGTTGTTTTACCAGGCTTTAACCAACTCCAGTCTTTTATTTTAGAAGGTTCATTTAGTGTTGTAAGAATATTGCTTTCAACCAACGCTCCTACCCGATCGCTTATCAGCATTACACGCCAGGGCGTTTTGTGTGGCAAATCAGCTTTTACTTTAACAGATGTTTGCCCGGGCAAAGGTGATAATTTGCTGGTTAATTTATCGCCTTCTTTACTTAAATACATGCCTGCATAATTTACCAAAGCAGCTTCTGTAATTGACATATAAATGCTATCTGGAAACTCGAATAAAGCCGGCATATCAAGCAAAGTATCTGGTACCAAATTATTATAAGATAAGGTTTGATAAACACCTTCGTGCGATGATGTATAATTATCAAACATAAGCGTATGTACAACCGGGTTTCCGTTTAACCGGAACGTTGTATTCTCGTTCGTTAATACATACGATTGCCAATTGTTTTGTTCAGGAAATTCATAGCGAAACGCAACACCATCATCAAATACTTTTACTCTTATATTGATGCGCTTTTGCGAAGCATCCGACAACGGAATAAGCGCTTCTTTGTAATGTGTTTTTACATGACTTGTTTTGCCGGTTATCAAATCATATTCTTCTGTTGTATCGCGATAAATGGGATTAGCAACCTTTATATTTTTTGAGAAAGAAAAACTATCAAAATCAAGGCTTAATGTTGAATTATTTATCAAGATTTTCGACTTATAAGAAATACTGTAAGCAGGTTGCGAATGAAGCAACGTAAAATTGAAAACAAGATTTTTATCCGGCGAAGAAACCTGAATTTTCTTTTGCGAAAAGGAATAAAAAGAAACCAGAACAAAAGTTAGCAACAGCAATCGTTTCATATAACAATTTAAAGAAATGAAGATAAGCGGTTTCTTGTTTTTGTTATGCAGAATAAATAACTATAAACAAAAAAAGCTGGTTACAATAACCAGCTTTTTTTGTTTACAAGTATGTTTTACAAAATAATAATCAATAAAAGAATGATAATGATAATACCAGCTAATGAAATATAAATACCGCCGCTGCCCAAGGCTTTGGCTTCTTTATTCATATCTCTCAGTTCGTGGCGTAATGCTTTCCTGTCTTCACTTGTCAGCTTCGATTTGTCCATGCTTTTAATTTCCTCAACTCTTTCTTTCATTTCAGCTACACGCGCTTCTTTTTGTTCTTCCGTCATGGCAGCTACTTTATCTTGCCATACATGTTTACCATTTTTTGCGAAAGACTGAACAGATGCAAACGAAGCCAGTAACATTAAAATAATAACCACATTACGTTTCATACTTAAGATAGTTTTTACGGTGATAAAAGTTTTCAAAAATGAATCAAAAACTTTTCCAAATTTCGGTTATTATATAGATTCAAAGTTAACAGCGGTGAATTAAAATATTTTAATTGTACATCTACCGAAAAGAGATTGAATTCACATTCTCATATCATTCAATTGCATTTCAGTTCGTTTATTATTCTTAAAAATTAAGATCATAATCATTCAATCTTACTTTTGTTTACGCCATGCAACAACTCATTATAAACATTACATATTTAGTAAACGTTCGCAAACAATCTTTATTATTAAAAGGCAACGCTTTGGCTGAATTACCGATACTGCAAAACGCGTTTTTATTACTTGAAGATGATAGAATAAAAGATTATGGTTTGATGTCTGATATGATGTACGAAATGAGTCAAAATACAATAGATGTCAAAGGTGCAACCGTTTTGCCTTGCTGGTGCGATAGCCATACGCATCTTGTGTTTGCGGGTTTTCGCGAAGAAGAATTTGTTGATAAAATAAATGGCGCCGGTTATGCTGATATTGCAGCCAAAGGCGGCGGCATTTTAAACTCGGCAAAAAAGCTGGCAGCCGCAACAGAAGAAGATTTGTACAACGCTGCCTGGCAACGTTTGCAACAACTAATGAAGCTGGGAACAGGCGCTATTGAAATAAAAAGCGGTTATGGCTTATCTGTAGAAAGCGAACTGAAAATGCTTCGTGTTATTCGCGAATTAAAGAAGGATTTGCCGATACCAATTAAGGCTACATTTTTGGGTGCTCATGGCATTCCTGAATTATATAAACAGAACAAAGAAGGTTACATCCGTTTGGTGATTGATGAGATGCTACCTGCGGTTGCAAAAGAAGATTTAGCTGATTATATTGATGTTTTTTGCGAGAACGGATTTTTTACACAAGAAGAAACGGAACGCATTTGCAAAGCTGGCATTTTGTATGGATTGAAAGCTAAAATACACGCCAACCAATTGAATTTATCGGGCGGCGTACAAGCTGGCATAAAGGTCGGCGCCGTAAGTGTTGACCACCTGGAAACAATGGATGATGAAACCATCAAACTATTATCCGCTTCGCATACAATCGGAACTTTGTTGCCAACAGCCGCTTTCTTTTTGCGAATGCCTTTGCAACCCGCCAGGAAGCTGATAAATTCCGGTTGCGCCATTGCTTTGGCGAGCGATTATAACCCAGGTTCATCGCCAAGCGGCAATATGAATTTTGTTGTTTCACTTAGTTGTATTCAAATGAAAATGTTGCCGGAAGAAGCTATTAATGCAGCTACAATAAATGGTGCTTATGCAATGGAACTTGCGGAAGATTATGGAAGTATTACCACTGGTAAAAAAGCCAATTTTATATTTATGAAAGAGATTCCTTCACTGGCTTTTATTCCGTATTCTTTTGGAACAAATTTGATTGATAAAGTTATGATAAACGGGAAGTTTTTGGAGTAAGTAACTTTAAAAACCTGATTCCTAACAGAAACCTGAACGGAGCGTCGCAACGATGTTCAACCGGAGTATCAGACGCTCGTTACCTAAATTGTATTTAAAATCTAAAGCCGAATCTTAATCAATACACATTCAAAGGCAACGGGTAATCTCTGTATCTGCGCAAGCCTTCTTCCATGGTTACGGCAACTTTTATACGCAGTTCTTTTACCATATTTATAGTATATTCTTCTACCGGAATTTCCGCTAAATAAACACACCGACATTTACCGGGCGTTAATTCCAAGAAACCCCGGTAGTGCATACGTTCATACGTATCAAGAAACAAAATAGGTTTGATGGGCGTTTTTGTTTCTATAGCAATACGAAAAGCGCCATCATAAAAATTTTTCAGCGGCTCGCGGGTTTCGTTAAATGTTCCTTCTGGATAAATAAAAATAGAAATATGCTTTGCCAGAGCGGCTTTTAAAGCACGAATACTTTGTGCGCGTTTTTCTGCGCTGCTTCTGTCAACTACAATGGCTGCCATGCGATAAATGATACCAAAAACCGGGTACTTCACCATTTCGTATTTACCCAAAATTCTGAATGGCTGATGAACCACGCGAACGGCTGCCGGTATATCAACATAAGAAATATGATTGGCTACAAAAATGTATTGCTTTGATTTATCGTGAGGCGATTCATAAATTTCTTTGTGCCGCAGACCAATTAAAAAATACCAAGTAACTGCCCAGTATTTACAGGCTGTGTAAACAAAATTTCCACCGCGCGTTTTGCCAAGCAAAGGCGAAAACAATACAACGATAAGTACAATTATCATGGTTACTAAAAAGCACAGCAAAGCATACAGGCTGTACAAAATCTGCAGAAACCGTAATACAGGATTGCGTGGCGGATAAACCGGTTTTTCTGTATTTGTTTCTAAAACTTGTTGCCTGATTTTATGACTGCTTTGTCCTGATTCCATGTTTGAGATAAGATAACAACAACACTACGAAAAATTATAAAACTGTCGTGATTAATTTGGCTTTTCAATCTGCCAATGCCGGTAAGACAGAGATATTTAAAGGAAGGGTTAAGATTTGCAAATTAACTTGTTTACAAGCACCTCTCTCTTTCATCTTTGCAATATGAAGTTGGGACTGGCATTGAATACATATCTTTTGTTTCATAGTCTTTGCACGCTGTTTGCGTTACCTTCCTGTGCCGAACAAAAAAGTCAGAGCGCAGTAATTATGGAAACAAATACAACGCAGGTAAGCCCGCACACAGATACGGCAACATTTGGAAGTGGCTGTTTTTGGTGCAGCGAAGCTTTTTTTCAAAGAGTCAATGGCGTGGAAAAGGTTATCAGTGGTTATAGCGGCGGTACGGTTCCCAATCCTTCTTACGACCAGGTTGGTACGGGCACAACCAACCACGCTGAAGTTGTTCAGGTTATTTACGATCCGTCCAAAGTAAGTTTTGATGAATTGCTCGAAGTATTCTGGAAAACGCACGATCCCACCACGCTTAACCGCCAGGGAAATGATGTAGGAACACAATATCGCAGCGTTATATTTTATCATAACGAAGAGCAAAAACAGAAAGCTGAACATTATAAAGAAGAATTAGATAAAAGTGGCGCCTGGAATAAACCCATTGTTACCAAGATTGAACCGTTTACAAAGTTCTACGCGGCTGAAAATTATCATCAGAATTATTATAACAACAACCCGAGACAAATGTATTGCCAATATGTAATACGTCCTCAACTCGAAAAGTTTGAAAGGGTTTTTAAAGAAGAAATGAAAGCGCAATAAAATAAAAAGGGTAAATATGGTTTACCCTTTTTATTTGTAAATAGTTCACGAGTTTATATGTTGCTGGTATCTTCTAAACACATATCAGCTTTAATTCAGGCTTTCACTCTCAAGTCCGCAGCGCTGGCTTTATTATTCATCTATTAAGTATTGCAAAGCGCAGCTTTCTTCAATATTATATTCTTCTTTCTTGTTTCTCGTAAATTACTTCTTATCAGCTGATACCTGAATTCTATATTCCTGTATCTTGATTCTTCAATCTTATTTCTTATCTTTTTACATTTACAATATGAAAGCAGCACTTTTATCAATCTTCTTACTTTCTGTATCGTTTTCATTTGCGCAAAAAGCAGAAACGTTTACGCACGCAGATAGGCTTCGCGGTAGTTTAAACCCAAATCGTACGTGGTGGAATGTATTACGTTACGATGTTTCCGTTACGCCGGATTACGAAGCCAAAACCATCTTGGCAAGTAATACTATTACATATAAAGTTGTCGAAAAAAGTTATCCCGCCTTTATGCAGATTGACTTGCAACAACCGATGATTGTTGATAGTGTTTTGTTCAACAATCATCGTTCGCTTAACTTTAAACAAGATGAAAATGTATGCCTGGTAAATGCGCCAAAACAAGTTTACAACAGTAAAGGAAGTATAACGATTTATTATCATGGTAAACCGAGAGAAGCGGTAAGACCACCGTGGGATGGCGGCTGGATTTGGGCTAAAGATTCTCTTGGCAGACCCTGGATGTCGGTTGCCTGTCAAGGCTTGGGTGCCAGCGTTTGGTATCCTTGTAAAGACCACCAGAGCGATGAGCCGGATAGCGGCGCTTCCTTAACTATAAAAGTGGCTGATAGTTTAGTTGCCGTAGGCAACGGGCGATTGACAAATAAAAAAGAAAACGGAGATGGCACAACGTCTTATACCTGGTCGGTTGTAAACCCGATTAACAATTATCTTATCATTCCATACATAGGTAAATATGTAAACATCAGCGATACATTTCATGGCGAAAAAGGAACGCTGGATGTAAATTATTGGGTGCTCGATTATAATAAAGAGAAAGCCGAAAAACACATGTTGCCGGAAGCGCATCGTATGCTGAAAGCGTTTGAATACTGGATGGGACCTTATCCTTTTTATGAAGATGGTTATAAGTTGGTTGACGCGCCGCATTTAGGCATGGAACATCAAAGCGCGGTTGCGTATGGAAACAAATATGGCAATGGTTACTTAGGCAGAGATTTGTCGGGCAGCGGCTGGGGTTTGAAATGGGATTTTATTATTGTTCACGAAAGCGGGCACGAATGGTTCGCGAATAACATCACTTCAAAAGATTTGGCTGATATGTGGATTCACGAAGGATTTACCAATTACAGCGAAACTCTTTTTACAGAATATTATTACGGGAAAAAAGCCGGCAATGAATACAATTACGGGTCACGAAAAGGCATTCGCAATGACAAGCCAATTATTGCGCCGTATGGTGTAAATGCGGAAGGCAGCGGCGATATGTATCCGAAGTCTGGCAATATGATTCAGTCCATCAGGCACAGCCTGAATAATGACGAAAAATTCAGAATGATTTTAAGAGGTTTGAATAAAACATTTTATCATCAAACCGTTACTACCAAACAGATTGAGGATTATATAAACAAGCAAGCTGGTTTTAACTATACAAATGTTTTCAATCAATATTTAACCACGATACAAATACCTTCTTTCGAGTTTTATTTTAATAAAGAAAACACAAAAGTTTTCTATCGTTATACCAATTGTGTGGCTGGTTTTAGTCTTCCGGTTGTTTTAAAAGATAGCATTGGCGCGATGATAAAATTGTTACCAGCAACAAGCTGGAAAATCGCTTCCATCAACAACAAACAAAAGCCCTTATTTACCAAAGATGCAATTGAGAAGATGTATTACCTGAACGTAAAAGAAGTGGAGCAGCCGTGACGAAAATTTGGGTAGATTTTTTTGATTTGAGGATTTTGATAAATTGATTATATGATGCGATAGTTATAATTTGTCAGGATTTTTTTCTTGCTTCAATCGTAAAATAAAACCAAGTTTTATTTAGATGCAGAAAACATCTGAACAGGCTTCAAAACTCTGCCTGCGCCTTTGTATTTAGTTTTCCAATAAGCATCATTCAAGTCGCTAATCATAACGCCGCCGCTGGTGGCTGCATGTACAAATTTATTGTTGGTAAGATAAATACCAACATGCGAAATATCTCTACCAACTGTTTGAAAAAAAAGCAGATCGCCTTCCAGCAAATTTTCCAAATCAATGCGGACGCTGTTGTCGTATTGCGCGCGCGCCGTTCTCGGAACATCCGTTTTGTACACATCGCGCATCATAATTTGTGTAAAAGCACTGCAGTCAATACAACTTTCTGTTGTGCCACCCAAGCAATAATGCGTTCCCCACCAATGATCCATATTTTGCAGCAACGCAATGTTTGTAAGGTGCTCTACCGAAGCATCGAGAAGAATGGCGTATTTAAACTGAAGACCTGTTGCATTTTCAATATTATAATTGGTGGTTACATCGGTTGGCGGCGCATAAAACATTTGCGGTTGTGGAATAATTTTTTTCTTTCTACGACTGTTTTGCGGTTCCTCAATTTTGCTGTTATTGCTGCCGCCTGTAACTGCTATATCATCTATAAATTGCAGGTTGGTTCTGCTTTTTTTATGTGTATTGGTTGAATTCTTTACAGAAGTATCGCGCGCCGACATACGCTGAAGGCTTTTGCAACTGTAAACAATGCAGCAAAGTATTAGCAAAGCAAAATTTCTGTAAGTAGTCGGCATCTGAGATGCAATTTAAAACATTGACTTTCAAAAGCGGAGGAGGTGAAAAATTTACCGGAAAGAAGAACAAAATTTTTATTTTGTGGAAAAGAAGAAAGAACAGGTAAAAGAAAAATGGTTAGGATAAAGTAATTTTTTCAAAAAATCGTCTTTACAACTAAAACCAAAAACTATGTATGCGTTTGTGTTAACCACTCATTCTTATATAAGATGGTTTGTATTGTTTAGTTTATTGTTTGCTGTTTATAACGCTTACAAAGGCTGGCTTGGCAACAAAGTGTTTACACCTTTTGATAACCGCGTAAGAAACATAACCGTAACAATAGCGCACATTCAATTTGTACTTGGTCTGACACTGTATTCTATCAGCCCGCTTGTTTCCTATTTTCTACACAATTTTGAAGAAGCAAAAAAAAATAACGAAATCCGGTTCTTTGGAATGGAACATGGAACGATGATGATTATAGCAATCATCATCATAACAATTGGTTCTTCGTTGTCGAAGCGCAAAAAGACTGACAAACAAAAATTTAAAACAATGGCAATCTGGTTTACAATTGCGTTAATAATTATATTCATTATGATACCGTGGAAATTTTCATCCATGGCAAACCGACCTTATTTCAGAACTCTTTAACCGGCGGTTTCATTCTTGGGTTCTAACGTAAAACCAACTGTTGTACCAATATCAGGCTTACTGCGCACATGAATCACCTGCTTGTGCGCTTCTATAATATGTTTACAAATAGCAAGACCTAAACCGGTGCCGCCCACATCGCGGCTGCGCGCAAGATCGGTGCGATAAAAACGCTCGAAAATGCGTGGTAAATGTTGTGCCGGAATGCCAATTCCATTGTCGCTGATTTCGATCAGAACATGGTCTTCATCTGCGCGATAAATACTGGCGATGATTTCACCATCCTGTCGTCCGTATTTAGTTGCGTTTTCAACAAGATTAATTAAAACCTGCCTGATTTTTTCTTTATCAGCAAATATATAAACGGGCGCTTCACAACCTTTTTTAATTGAGGTTGAAATATTTTTTACGCTTGTTAAAATATATAAAGACTGATAGACTTCTTTAATAACATCCTGGATAATAAAATTGGATTTATCTAAAGGCTGATCGCCACTTTCCAGTTTTGAAATCTCATCCAAATCATTTACTAAGTTCACCATGCGCTGTACATTGCGCGCTGTATTTTTTAAAAATTTTGTATTCAGCGCCGGGTTGTCGGAAGCGCCGCTTAATAAGGTTTCTACATAACCCTGAATGGCGAAAATGGGAGTTTTAAATTCGTGAGATAAATTTTGCAGAAACTCTTTCCGGTACAATTCATTCGATTTTAAAGTTGCAATTTCATCGCTTCGTTGTTGCGCCCATTGCGCCACATCTTCCTGCACTTCATCTATGCTTTTATCGGGCAAAATATGTTTGTAATACATCTCTTCGCGCTTCGTGGCTTTGGTTTGATAAATGAACTTATAAATGAGTTTTATTTTTCGGTAAATAAACCAGCGAAGCACAAAACGGATAAGAAGAAATGAAGCTAAAAAGGTAACTATTAAAGCAATAATAGCCACTACAAAATGAAAGCTGACAATAAAAAACGCA
Source organism: Ilyomonas sp. (assembly GCA_965199845.1). Lineage (GTDB taxonomy): Bacteria > Bacteroidota > Bacteroidia > Chitinophagales > Chitinophagaceae > Ilyomonas. Next base: position 16,888 of record CBDATZ010000003.1, on the reverse strand, counting down.
ATGCCAGTTGGCACAGATAAAATCAATGCTGTAAAAACAGAAAGCTGGGTGGGAGATAAATTTTTTGTTTTGAACATGTGTATTGTATCAGCTATTAGCTATAAGCGATGAGTTTGTTTAATTAACACTCAAATTTATAACCAACACCTTTTACTGTGGTAACGCAATCAATGCCTAATTTCTGGCGAATTTTTCTGATGTGAACATCAATGGTTCTGTCGCCTACAATAACGTCGCTACCCCAAACAGAAGTCAGTATTTCATTCCGTAAAAATACTTTTCCGGGGCGCGAAGCCAGTAAATATAAAAGTTCAAATTCTTTCTTTGCAAGTGTGATTTCTTTCTCCTGAACAATCACAATATAACGCTGCGGATCAATAGTAATACCGTTTACATGAATCAGTTTATTATCATCATCAATCGGCTTTATCATACGCCGGAACAAAGCATTAATCCGACTTACCAAAACCTTAGTGCTTACCGGTTTATTAATGTAATCATCGGCACCAATATCCAAGCCTTTTATTTGTGAAATATCATCGTTAATAGCCGTAAGAAAAACAATCAGCGTATCATCGAATTTGTCATTTTCTCTTAATTTCCGGCACACTTCAATACCGGTTTTAAAAGGCATCATAATATCGAGAATAATCAGGTTGGGCAGTAGCAGGTTTGCTTTTTCCAAAGCTTCATTTCCATCGGCTGCGGTGTATATTTCGTAGCCTTCATTCTGTAAATTAAATTGAATAATCTCAACAATATCCGGTTCGTCATCAGCTATTAAAATCTTCTTTCCGTTACTTTCCATTAACAATTTATTTATACAAAATTAAAATACATTTATCAGAGGCTGTTTATAAGCTTATTATCTTATTGTTAAGCAGGAAAATTGATTTGCGAAAAGATAGAATTTAGAAATAAAAATTAAACGAACCAGAATTGCATTTTTTTCTTTTTACTTTTATTTCTAACGTCTCATAAAATAAATATAGAGATATTATTAACGCTTTTATGATGGCTGCTATACGTATTGATAACGATTAAAAACAGATATTTACATTTTGTTTGTGAAGCATTGAACCAATTTATTGCGTGATGAAGAAACAGGTACATTCGCTGCTGCTTTTTTTTATTTTGATAACAACAACTGCATTGCAGGCGCAAACTGCAAAAATTCCCCTGATGCGCCAGGCGTTTCACGATAAAGTGGATGACGCGCAGAAAAAATTATTAAAGCTTGATGGAACGGCTGATGATAAATTAGACATTGTAGATGATGACGACGACATGAATCTGCAACTGACATACACAGTTACTAAACGAATTGATGCCATACAAGCTGCGATTGAAGCGGATACGGACGACAGCAATTCAAAAATAAAATACCTGCGCGCCTTAACCGAAACGCTGGAAAGCTTTCTTAGAAATTACAGGTACCAGACAATGCAAATAGACCAGCTTCCGGTTTTGATAACTGCTTTTTCTAACGGAATGCAACTTGACAAGCAAAAAGCATCTATTGTTGATCTTGTTTCTTCGCAACCATTTGACATTGATAATGTTCTTTTAAAAACGGTTTTGTTTGAAGACAACGCGACTTTGCAGGAAGCTAAAAATGTATTATTTTTAAAAGATTGCCGCCTCCATCCCGATAAAATATTGCCTTCTCTAAATAAAAATTCCGATTTTCCTTTTACGGATAGTCTTATCAGCTTTAGTGCGCGTTACGACGGCGACGAATTATATACTTACGCAGCTGCTTCTAACAAGCTGGGAAATAAAATCCGTAACAGTCCGGATACGTTGGTACAAATTATCAGCAAGCTTTCGCGGTTAAAAGCCGGCAGACAATATTTTCCTTTTTTAGATAATTTATATCATGGCAAAGTAACTCTGGAACAGATAGATAATGTGATGGATGATCCGTTGCAATACTATCGTTTGCTGGTTTCTACAAAAATAGATTACTCGAAAACGAATGTTACAGCGCGATACGGCAATGGGTATTGGTTCTATGGATGATAGAATAAAATATGCCGGAACTTACTTTGTAAATGAGATTAATGGTTTGCACGAATCGCCTGATAATGTTCGCTTCCGCATTATAGATAAACTATCTCCTGAAGAGTTGTATTACTTAGCGGTAATGCAGGAAGAACTGATTTATACATCGAGTTATGTGCGTGGTGTGTACCCGCGCATCTGGCAAAAAATGAAATCGCCGCGCGGCGATTCTTTATTGGTAAATGTTCGTTTTGACCATTTTAAAAAGTGGATAAAAATGGCAGCCAATTATAATGAGCTGGATGATTTTCTGAAACGGATGGATAAAGACAATGCAGAAGTTTTAATGAAAGCTTTTGTAAATGGTTTGGATAAACATAACGGCAAAGATAGTCTGGAAGATGCTGTGGATGTTGCTGGTTCGTACGCGAGTATTTATGACCCCAATATTCAGCATCTAATTCTGGGACAAGTTAAGCAAAACCTAAGCGAGGCAAAGGCTTCAGGCAACCAGAGAGCTTTGAATATTTATAATATATTGAACGTTTTATTCCTGTCAATGGATTCAACAAATCATATTGATGTATCGAAAGAATTAAGCATTCGCCCGGTATATTTTATGAGGAATAATATGCTTAAAGATTCAACCGGAAGAATTATTGTACAGCAATTTTTTTATGGCGATAAAGACGGTCAAAATGTATTTAATGCTTTTGTAAGAACCTTTAATAACGCCAACTGGAAGATGACTTCATCACCGGAATGGGTAACTTTTACTTCTACGAAAGGCGCACCGATAACCATTTATTCCAATCGCCCGCTCGACGAGATGCAAGGTCTTGATGATAAAGCGCAGGCTGATTTGATTGAGTATTTAGGAGAACATGATTTAAATCCGAGCGTAGTATTGCATCGTGGTCACAGCTATTATTTAATCAATACCATCAAACAAATGCCATCTACGGCACAGGTGGTTTTGTTAGGTAGTTGCGGTGGTTATCAAAGCTTAAATCAGATATTGAAAATTTGTCCCGAAGCGCATATTATTTCCTCAAAACAAACGGGAAGTGGTTTGATTAATTTACCGCTGATTACTGGTATTATAAACGAATTACGCTTAGGCAAAGATCTGGACTGGCCATTAATGTGGAAAGGCTTTTCCAAAGAATTTAAAACAGGTCAGAACAAAGAATTATTTGATGATTATGTTCCGCCTTATAAAAATTTAGGTGCTGTATTTATCATGGCTTATACAAAGTTGCAGGAAAAGGAAAACGGGTAGCCGATTTAAACCAAACTATGAAATATTTACTGTCTTTATTATTATTTGTGCTCATCAGCAAATCAAATTTATTTGCACAGCAAACAACCGGAACGAAAGCCTGTAATGTATTAGCTTATTATACCGGCGATTCTGCGGAGATTGATAAATACAATGTTTCTGCGCTCACACATATTATTTTCAGCTTCACGCATTTGCAAGGAAACAATTTACATGTAGATAAATTAAAAGACAGTGCTACCATTCGCAAACTGGTTTCTCTGAAAAAACAATATCCTGATTTAAAAATTATTTTTTCTATGGGCGGCTGGGGCGGCTGCGAAATGTGTTCTGCAGTTTTCAATACGGAAGCCGGACGTAAAGATTTTGCTTCATCGTCTAAACATTTGCTCCAGTATTTTAATGCTGACGGCATTGATTTAGATTGGGAATATCCCGCAATTGAAGGCGTTCCCGGTCATCAGTTTTTACCACAAGACAAACAAAATTTTACAGCACTTGTTTCCGAAATGCGCAAGCAGTTTGGTAAAAAATACGAGATTAGTTTTGCTGCCGGCGGCTTTACCGATTACCTGTTAAAATCGATTGAATGGGATAAGATAATTCCGCTCGTTGATCGTGTGAATTTAATGACTTATGATTTGACAAATGGTTATTCTAAAGTAAGCGGACATCATACACCTTTGTATTCAACATCGCAGCAAAAAGAAAGTATTGCTAACGCTATTTATTTACTTGATTCTATGCGTGTTCCTTTACAAAAGCTTGATGTTGGCGCTGCTTTTTATGCACGTGTTTTTAAGCTGAGCGATAGTTTGCAAAATGGTTTATATCAGCCTTGTACGTTTTATAAAGGCATCGATTATAAAAATTTCAGCAACACTATTTTAGCCGATGACAATTATGTTTATCATTGGGATTCTACGGCTCATGCGCCTTATTATTACAACGCCAAAGAAGGTTTTCTTGTAACGTTTGATGATAAAAAATCGATGGCAGAAAAAACAAAATATGTGATTGACCATCACTTAGACGGCATTATGTTTTGGGAACTAACCAACGATACAACCAGCAACGGTTTGCTGCAGGCAATTGATGAGGAAAGAAGAAAATAACCTCCAACAATGCAGGTTATATCCATTTATATTTATCTTATTTTAATAAAAACATAAGTCCTATTTAAGACCTTTTATAAAAAGAAAATTCAATTTAGCGCAATACAAATCCACTATCATGCGCTACTCTATTATTAATCGTGATGATGTTCTTCATATTGTTGATGATGAAGCGTTTTCCGTTTACCAGTTAGACGATCAGTCACTGCAAAAAATTTCGTTTAAAGACGGTGCTGTTTGTTCAGCCAGCATCTTTTATTTAGCTTCTTACGGCATTGTGCCAACTTATGTATTGTACGAGATTGCTTCTTACATACAAAAGAAATATCCGCAGTTGCAGATTGATTGGTTTACTACTTTTTATTTTGTTGAAAAGAACAGTTATTTAAACATTGCTTTCCAGATGAAAGAAATGCTCGAAAACAGCCGCACAGAAAGCCAGGACTTGCGTTTGTGTCGTTTTATTGAATTTGAAGAGCGCGATGATATAGAAAACCTGAATGCGATTATTCTTAAAATTGCAATGATGAACATTATCAATTTTGATGTCAAAATAAAATAACATCTCCCGATTTATTTTGATTGTACAAAAGGTTTTCTAACCCTTATTTTTGCTCTTTTTTTAATTGTTCGCAACCATTATGGAGCAAAATGAAAAAGCGCAAAAAAGTATTTTAGGATTGGAGCTTCCCACCGATCCGCGCTGGGTAAATTTAGCCGCTATAAGCTTACAGGATATTCTTACCGACCATGCTTATTGCGAGCAAAAAGCAGCCATGAGCTGTATTACTTTAATACAATATTATTCTTCAAAAACAGAACTGGTAAATGAGCTATCGCCCATTGTTACGGAAGAATGGGGACATTTCCGTTTGGTGTTACAGGAGTTGCGAAAACGGAACTTGCCACTTGGCAGTCAGCGCAGAGACGAATATGTAAACAAGCTCATTCAATTCCGGCAAAAAGGTGGCGATGAAGAAGGTCGTTTGTTAGACCAATTGCTAATGATGGCTCTTGTAGAAGCCAGGAGTTGTGAGCGTTTTAAACGTTTAAGCGAAGGTTTAGATGATGTTTATTTGCAACAATTCTATCGCCGTTTTATGGAAAGTGAAGCAGGACATTATGCTTTATTTATTCAGCTTGCTGAGTTGTATATTGATGAACAAAAAGTAAGAAGCCGCTGGCTTCAGTGGCTTCAATATGAAGCTGCCATTATGAAAGAACTTGCATTCAGAGGCGACAGAATGCATTAGTTTATATATGGTTTTAGATATGTAATGCAAAATGTGATTATCAAATTAAAACCTTACATTACATATCAAACATCAATTTTTAATATACACTTCTCCCTTGTATGGATGAATTGTAGAATAAAATGTATAGCCGGCTATATGCATCAGGTAATAACTCATAATATCACACCAGCAAACTTTATCTTCAAAGTTGCTTAATGTTGGCTGATGTCCGCGCTGCATACACTCATCTTTATCGTATTCGTAGCTGCCGCCGTTTTGTTTAATCCAATCTTTAAAAGTTTCCAATTCTGCCGGATCAGAAAAAATAATTTTAAAAAACGTTTCTTCTCTTACACTTTTCAAATCATCGTTTACGTAATGATGATATTTATGTCGGTGACGAACAATTTTTGCAGTTGTCATGAGTAATTAAAATGATATGAGATACATTTTAGTAAAATCATACCAAAAGATATTTTATTAAAGAATGGGCATAGCATTGGCTGTTATTCAGTAAAAGAAATAAAATGATACACTTGGCACGGAAAGAAAAAGTTAGTGAGAATACACAGGTAAATTTTAACCAGTCAAAAGAGATCAGTTATTGGGCAAAAAAATTCAACATAAGTCCCGAAGCTTTTCAGCAGATTTTCCAGGAACATAATAATTCTATTTCCCGAACATTGGCATATTGTTCAGGCAAATAAGAAAGCAAAATAAACTTTTACATTTCCTTCGTATTTTATAATATCAGTCAGCCTTGAAGTAACAAAAGCTGACTTTTTTATTTTATAATAATTTCATTTATACTATAATCTTTTATTCATTATTCATCTTGCCAAGCAACCATACAATTCATTTACTTATAAAGAATGATAACAGTTGTAATAATTTCTACAAATAAGTTTCAAAATTATTTTACATATAATTCCATTACTTTACGTCTTTAGCGTTAGGCTTTATATCATCATTTTCATTTTACACCAAACAAATCAATATCAATCAATTGGTATAAATATTGAACCATTGAAAAAAAATTTAAAAAATTCAATTATGCGTTTATCCGTACTTGCCGTTGCTTCCTTGGTTTTGATTTCAGCATGTACCAGGAATGCAATAACCGGTCGCAACCAGTTAAGTCTTGTTTCTGAAAGTGATATAGAAGCTACCGCACAAACACAATACAAACAATTTCTGAGTCAAAATAAAGTCGTAAGTACATCAACCAGCAAAGATGCTGAAATGGTGCGTCGTGTTGGTTCGCGTATTGCTAGTGCAATTACGGCATATTACAAGGAAAAAGGACAGTCAGACGTTTTAAATGGTTACCAATGGGAGTTTAATCTGGTTGATAGTAAAGAAGTGAATGCCTGGTGTATGCCCGGTGGTAAAGTGGTTGTTTATACCGGCATTTTGCCGGTTACACAAAACGAAGCGGCGTTAGCAATTGTATTGGGACACGAAATTACACATGCGGTTGCAGGTCATGGAAGAGAAAGAATGAGTCAGCAAATGGTGGCTGCCGGTCTCCAGGAACTGGGTGGCGTAGCGTTGAGCAGTAATCCTAAATATCTAAATATATTCAATACCGTTTATGCACCGACTGCACAGGTTGGTGTTTTACTTCCTAATTCGCGCGGGCAAGAATCTGAGGCTGATCATTATGGATTAATCTTCGCAGCTATGGCAGGTTATAATCCGCAGGAAGCTATTCCTTTCTGGCAACGTATGCAGGGTTTGAGCCAGGGTTCAACAACGCCTGTATTTTTAAGTGACCATCCGGCAGATGCCGCCCGTATTCGGGATTTGCAGAAATGGATGCCTGAAGCGCTTAAATATTACAAACCGGTTAAGGGATAATATCAACTTTAAGGATTATTTGTGCGAAAACATTTAATATCAATTGCTTTATGCAATAGATTGTTATACCTTTGCCTACCTTTTTATTGCTTACTATAAGGTAATGTTTATGCAAAGTATGATTGAAAAGCTTAACCTGAAAGATGAAAAAAATGTTCTTATCCAAGGTCTTCCTTCTGCCATTGAAAAACAATTTTCCAAGTTACCTTACGCAAAAAATGTTACACCACTTCTCCGAACCCGGAAAATAGATTTTGCTCTTCTATTTGCTATCCATCAGAACCAGATGTGCGCCATTTTAAGTGATGTATTTCCGGCTTTACACTTAGATAGTAAACTTTGGATTGCTTATCCGAAAGCAACAAGTAAAATTGTTTCTGATTTAAACAGAGATTGCAGCTGGCAGGTTTTGTTTGATCATGATTTTGAGATTGATAGCCAGATTGCATTGGATCATGTCTGGATGGCAATTTGTTTTAAGAAGTCGGAAGTTGCAATTGCAAGTCTCGCAAATGGTGATGATGACAATTCAGAAGCCGAAGATTTTGACAGAGTATTGGTAAAATTGCCTGCTGAACTTGAAATCTTTTTTATCAAACATAAAAAAGCAAAAGATTTTTTTAAGTCTTTGTCTGTTGATGATCAGAAAGATATGGTGAGTTCTATAGAAGATGCAAAAAGAGCAGATACTAAAAAGAGGAGATTAGAAGCCGTTCAGCAAAAATTGCTTGACGGTATGAATGCACTCGCAGAAAAATTAAACTAAAAATATTAAAAACAGCTTTCAGATTCGGAGGCTGTTTTTCTTTTTACGACATTTTATTTCTTTACTACCAATTCGCTGTTTTGATAAATAGGTAATACATCTGCAATATCTTCTGTAATACACCATTCCAAATCTTTTTCTAAACCATAACCAGATAAACGATGCCAGTGTGTTGTATGCTGTATAAACCGGAATAAATCATTTTTATGCAAATTATACATGCTTTCTGCCATCAGGCTGCTATCGCAATGCACTGTAAAATGTTCTTTTAACCGGCTAACCACGGCTCCCGCAAATAAAGTATCCTCAAGATTAAAACGATCTTTCCAGCCTGAACAACCTAATATCACATTTTTATTTGCTTCAGCTAAAAAATTATATACAGAAGAAAGATTTGGAAAGGAACCGGTTATAACTTCAGAAGCACCTTTGGCTAAAGCCATGTGTAGTAATTTGGTGCCGTTGGTTGTTGTCAGCACTAACGTTTTATCTTCAATAAATTCGCGGTGATATTCGGCTGGTGAATTTCCATATTGTAAGCCCGGAATTATTTTACCATCACGCTCGCCGGCAGTAATTGCATTTAAGTTTTTGCCCATGGCAATACACTGTTCAACACTATCAACCGGAATAATACGCCGGGCACCGTTGTATAACGCCGCAGCAATTGTTGAAGTAGCTCTGAATACATCAATGATAACGACAACACTGTTTCTTACATCATATAAATCTAACAACCTTGGTGTAAGAACCGTAGAGAGAGAATAATCTTTGCTCATAAAGCAGCAAAGATATTGTTACAGCTTTTACGAGTTAATTATAGGGCATAAATAAAAATAAAGCTTTCACCATAAAATATGGCAAAAGCTTTATTAGTAACGTTAGTCTAAAAGCTTGCTTATTTGTTGAAAGCTAAAGCCATAGACGTGGTGTCTTTCTTCGTAGTGTCTGTTGGTACAGTGTCCCTTACTATTCGATAAGCAACGGCCGATGAGAACATCGTGTCTTTCTTAGTTGTATCAGTTGGTACAGTATCTTTTACGTTATAAGCAAAAGAACCGTATTGCAAAGAATCCTTCTTAGTAGTGTCAGTAGGGGTAGTATCAGCAGACACATATCCTGAGATATTCATTCGATCACTCAACGCTTTAGTATTATCATTTCCTGTAGCATGTATAGCAGCAGCAGACAATACAAGGGCACATCCCATTAATAGCTTTTTCATAGTTTTAATTTTAGCTGTTAATAATACTGGGCCAATTGCCAATAACTATGCCACAAAAACGATTAAACATTAAAGTTTCGTTGCAAAACGGCTCAAAACATAGACAGATAAAATTTGTGTATACAAAGTGAGTAGCCAAATTGTATGCAGAATGCCGGGAGAAAATAAAATTATATTATCAGAATTATTTATTGATTAATAGTTTTCATATCTATATAACGCAGGAATTCGTGTTTGACAGAATTTTCTTTAAACTTACCACCATAAAAAGCGGTTACCGTAGCGGCGCTGGTATCGTTTATGCCACGGCTCGCCACGCACATATGCCGGGCATCAACAATAACAGCCACATCTTCGGTTGATAAGATAGATTGCAGTTCTTTTCCGATCTGCATGGTTAATCGTTCCTGCACTTGCGGACGTTTGGCAAAGTATTGAACAAACCGGTTTAATTTACTTAACCCGATTACTTTTCCGCTGCTGATATAAGCCACATGCGCTTTGCCATATATCGGAACAAAATGATGTTCGCAATTGCTGTAAAAAGAAATATCTTTTTCAACCAGCATCTGGTTGTATTTGTATTTATTTTCAAACAAAGTAGCGGCTGGTTTATTGGCTGGATTTAAGCCGCTGAAAATTTCCTGTACATACATTTTAGCTACGCGTTTTGGCGTTCCGCGAAGACTATCATCGCTTAAATCTAAACCAAGCGTATCCATAATAGCAGCAAAATGCTTTTCGATAATTTCTATTTTTTCCTGGTCCGTTTTTTCGAAGGCATCCGGCTTCAAAGGCGTATTAATGGATGAACCAATATGTTCTTCGCCGATTTCGTCAATTGTGATATGACTAAGTTCTACTTTTTCTGTATTATTATTATGCTGGGTATTCCACATAGTTTCTTTCTGTTTCATACAACGTAATTTTTAAACCTAAATGAGCTTCTATTTTGCTTCGCAATACATCATAAATCGTAATCGCAATGTTTTCTGCAGTCGGGTTCAGGTTCCGGAATTCTTCGATATCCAGGTTCAGATTTTTATGATCAAACCGAATTAATATATCAGTCTTTATTAAATCACTTAATTTTTTCAAATCAATTACAAAACCGGTTGTTTCGTCAGGTTTGCCAGTCACTTTTACAATCAGCTTATAATTATGCCCGTGATAATTGGGATTGCTGCATTTACCAAATATTGCCGCGTTCTTTTCATCGCTCCATTCCGGAACAGACAAACGATGCGCTGCATTAAAATGTTCTTCTCTAAAAACGGCAACTTCAGGCATTAATGACTGATTATTTTTTATGATTAAAAATGAACTGTAAGTGCTGTATCAGAAGTGTGCTGACCAAGCTACCAACATTATAGAAAGATTCGTTTTCCTGAACAAATTTACAATACAAAAGATAATAGCGGTAATTTATAACCGTTTAATGACAATACATAAACAAACTAATCACCAAAATACTCAACATAAATTCTTGGTGTTTCGTAAAGCTTAATACAATGCAGCTTCGCATTTTCGGGTAGATAAGGTGATAATTGCTGCCAGATGGCAACGGCTAAATTCTCGGTTGTGCACATCATATTCTGTAAAAACTCAACATCGAGATTTAGATTCTTATGGTCAAGTTTTTCAATAATCTGGTCATCAATCAATTTACTTAACTTTTTTGCATCCATTAAAAAACCGGTTTCCACGTCCGGATTTCCTTTGATGGTTACATATAAATCAAAGTTGTGACCATGCCAGTTTTCGTTAGCGCAGGCACCAAATATGCCTTCATTTTTTTCCTGGCTCCAGCTTGGATTATATAATTTATGCGCGGCATTAAAATGTTCCTTTCTTGTAAGATATACCATAGCCATGCAAAGATAAATTACAGATTATGGTAACCGCAACAAAACTAAAAGTCGGGTCTTTTTAAAATCAACTTATAAGTTTATCATGCTTAAACAAATAAGGAATTAAAAACGCAGCCAGGCTTCCGATAATAACTTGCGTTACAATTACAATCATTCTGAATTCAAAAGGCACATCGCCGCTTATAGAACGCCTGAGCGTAAGACCTAAAACCACAATCAGAATGGTTATAATAAAAACTGAAACCCGGTAAACAGGAATGCCTTTTTTGAAATAATAAACAAAGAAATAAAATATAATTCCGCAGGCAAGCGAAAGCAACAAAGTACCAAATACAATTACGGTAACATCAAATCCATTGAAATCCTGAAAATCGGTTACGTAACGGTAAATGTAAACAAATATCATGTTAAGAACAGTGGCTACAATTCCTGAATAAAGCCCGCTTAATACACCTCGTGATAAATCACTTTGGACATAATCGTAGTTCATATGGATAGGTTTTAATTGGCTGATGAAAAAGGCAGACATAGTGAAGGAAATATCCAGGCAACGATTTAAATGAGCAACCGGAAAAAATTAAAGCAAGCAACAATAACCGTAAGTCTGCTTTATAAAGGTAAAGATTTTTATTCCGAAAGAAAGCCGGAAACTTTTATTAGTAACTCGTGATAATATTTATATACAGTATATAACTTGTTACATAATCCAGTCGAAATATTTCGCGCAGCAAAACATTTTATATAGAAACTTAACCTCCTATTTCTATTATACAATTACGAATAAAAAATTCCGGTTCATTAAACCGACTGTTTTAAAATCTTATTTCCAACGGCGCAATCGAGGCATTTTTTTACATCGCAATAATGCTTTTTCAGTTCCAGCAAACCTTGTATTTGCAACGCATTTTCGCTGTTTACACCAACCGAAGTCCAGCTTTTAATAATGTTGTTTTGTTCGCCTTTTGTTTGCGACAACCATTCCAGCGCTTTGTCTTTATAGGTTTGATTGTTATGATATAAGCCGTACGCAAATACAACCGGAACAACTGTATTCATCAGAATATTTTCCGCCATTTGCTCGCCCAACACTTTCGGTTTATAATCTGTTTTTGTATGTAACTGGTAATGATAATGCCAGAAATCGTTTGCCGTTATATTTAAAAACTGAACAATATCTTTTCCGCTTTTAGATTCTACCAGTTTAGAAAACAAATGATCAGATTGATGAATCAGCATCGCTAACTGCGCTAACCGAACCGTAGGAAAATTGGCTGGCCGCATTCGGAGAAACAAAGGTTTTATAGAAGCTTCTGTCAGCTTGTATTTATTTTTTAGGAACAAATATTCGCGTTGCAAAAGCAATACATAACTATCAGTTGATTCTTCCTGTAACAAACCGGCTTGTCCTAATAAAATCGCTTCTAATTGCTGAACCTGGTTTTTATGTTTGGCTAATATCGAGATGGAAATACTTTGCGCGATACTCTCAAAAGCATCTGCATTTACAGGCATTCCAAAGTTGCGGGACAAAATTTGCCAGAACACTTCTTCCCAATGATTTTCTGTTTGATATAACTTTTGAAATACAATAGCCGAACGTTTTTGAAGTCTTTCAATCAGTAATCTTTCCTGCCAGCTTTGCCAGCCAATAGCAGATAAAACCGGCAAATAAGATTGACAAGGAACAAAATCCTGCGATTGCATTAACGCCTCGTAATGCGTCAGCATTAGTTTTGAAACAAGTGGTTCTAAAACCAAAGCTGGTATTGCTTTTCCGTTCGCATCTTCAATATGTACATCCGCATTCCAAACAACATGAAGAATGATATTTCTATAATTTTCATCAGCCTGGTGCTTATGCAAAAGCCAGTCAGACGCATTGATATGAATTTCGATGTTACCAGCCCAAATTGTGTTATCAATTTTAATTTTTGACTGAAGAAAATCAGGTCCCTGGTTCGTATTGAATATTCCGGGATTGATGATTTGCAAGCATTCGCCCGATGTTGTAAAGAGTGGTTGCTTAGTGAAATATTGAAATTGCCAAATGAATTGCAGGAGTTTTTCGGTGAGCACAGGATTGTATTTTGAAGAACAAAATACAGCAAAATACAATTCAGAAATAAATCTTACATTCAGATACGGCTTGTTATCTTTCTATCTTGCTTTTTGATTAGCTGAATCTTCTTCTCTTGCGTCTTTCCAACATATTTTGCTATGCTGATAAAAGTTCCTATTACCATAACAATTACACCAATCCAAAGCACATTGATAAATGGAAACTGGAGAACTTTTAAAGTCAGTAAATCCGTCAGGTCAGCGCTTTCTTTAATCCCGATTTCAAAACTGCCGTCTTTTGCGTCTGCAATACGGTTAAACTGTAGCACTAGGTTTTGTGCAACAACTGTATCAGGAAGGCTGCGCATATTGCTGTCGTTCTGTATAGCAACGCCGGGATAAGCACCGTAACGGCTTCCATTTTTACCAATCACAAGCATGTCAAGCGTCATCGTAGTTTCACCCGGCAAAGCACCTTTTACATCCGCTTTGTTTACGTCAATTTTATTCAGAATAATAATACCATTTGAATAAAATGTTGTGTCGCCTGCTTTTACAATTGATTTTCTAAAAGTCGTTGTGTCTTCTTTCGGTTTTGCCAGCCATGAGGTTACATAAACAAAAATGTCTTTGTTGAAGTAATGCTTTGAATCGGGATTTGGCGCAAAACCTTCCTGACCTTTCGTATTGTGCAATACATCAGGATATATATTGAAGTTTTCATTGCCGGCTTTACTCTTAAAATTTACTTCAAAATATTGTTTATGATTCACTTCGTTAATCGTATCACGCGTATAGGTAACCATATATTTACCCATGTCGGTAGCAACACCTTTAAATAAAGTTGAATTTTCTGCTGGCTTTTCCTTACCATCTGTCGGCAAAGTAGAAATGCCGGTTTTATTCCAGCTCAGAATTTCTTTTTTGCTTGATGAAATTAAAATGCCAAGCAAAACCAATCCGAAACCAACATGCGCAATGGCAGCGCCTGCTTTTTTTATTTTTCCGTTAAAGCCAAGCCAGATATAAGAAGCGTTGGCAACAATTGAATAAACCGCTGCAAAAATGGCAACGTGAACGGCGCCCAAAAAGCCGGGTCCTTTTTTATCATAATCAATATTGCCCAATACACTAATCAATACACTTAATGCTAAAGCGATAACGGTAGGAATCCATATTTTTTTTGCAAAAACCTGCCTCGGTGTATTTTTATATTTCAAGTATTGAATAACAGCCGTTAATGTTCCAATAATGATGGCAATAAAAACCTGTATTTTATTATAAGAGAATTCTGAATCCTCCGATTCTGCCATCTTCTTACTAAACACTTTATTTACAACAGGCAACGATGTCTGGCTGATAATTAAAACAGCCGATAGAAAGAAAACCAGCGCACCAATAAACATCCAGAATTCGCGGCTGTACGTGCTTTCTTCTTTTTGTATGGCAGGAATTGATTTGTCTGTATTTAGCTGAATGCCAAATAAAATAACGAAGCCCAGCAACGAAAAAAGCCAGATTCCTGCTACAATATTTTCAGGTAAAAAAAGTGACAGCGCTAATATCACAGCAATCAAACCGGCGATTATAATTCTACCCTGTTTTTTTGCTTCTACAAAAGGCGGTAACCAAACAAAGACGCTCAGGAAAAGTAATAATTGCTGATTTAAACCTGCGCTGGTAAAAGCGTGTACAGACGTGTCGCCAAGAATACCGCTGCGCGTTAAAAATGTTGAATATAAAATCAGGAGAAAAGAAAGCGTATAAAAGAGATATGTGCTTTTTAAAGAATAACCGCTATGCCGGTAAATTAAAGCCGTATGCACACCAGCCACCAGCACCAGCCACGGAACCAAAGAAGCATTTTCTACCGGATCCCAGGCCCAGTAACCACCGAAGGTTAAGCTTTCGTAAGCCCAGGCAGCACCCATCATAATGCCGGTTCCTAATATCGCCATAGAAAATAAAGCCCACGGCATTGCGGCTTTTACCCAGCTATGATCTTTAGTTACCAACCCTGAATACGCAAATGCAAACGGAACAACCGTAGAGGCAAAACCTAGAAATAAAATGGGCGGATGAATCACCATCCAATAATTCTGAAGTAATGCGTTTAAGCCGGAACCATCTTTTAAAACAGAAAGATAATCGGCTCGTATGGCGCCTGTATTGATGTCTTTAAAGAAAGGCGCATTATCCAGCAAGCCTTCATTGCGAAGCAAAACAAACGGACTGTTGCCAACTTTTACCCCGAAAAAATAAATACCTAAAATCATAGTGGCCAAACAGAACTGGGCAAACGAAATCGCCGTCATTACCGGCGCTTCCCACTTTTTTACGCGCCAGATAATCAGCCAGCCCAGCACACAATGCCAGAACGTCCAAAGCAGGAAACTTCCCTCCTGCCCTTCCCACAAACAGCTAAACACATACTGAATTTGTAAGGTTTTATCGCTGTGTTCCCACGCATATTTGTATTCGAAAAGATGATTAGCAAGAATATAATAAATGCAACCGATAACCGAAATCACACTTACCGTTTCAATCAGAAAAGCAGCACGTGCAATGGTCAGCCAGCTTTTTTGCTGTTGTAATTCTTTTGTTTTTCCTGTAAAATAAAAGGAAATCGTTGCTACCAAAGAAGCCGACAACGATAAAACCGCAAAGAAATGTCCGAGTTCGCCCGGCAGTAAATGTTCACCGATATAATTCATCAGCAAGAAAAGTTTTAATTCATTGCCTGCTGGTTCAGGCTTTTTTGTGCAGCGTTCGGATCGTCTTTATATTTGGAAGGACATTTAATCAGAATGCCTTTCTGGTCGTGGATTTCAAATACACCATTTTCCATTTTACCTTTCAACACCACGCGCTCACTTTTTTCCATATCGTAAGGCTTCTCGTAATAATAAGCCACTTTCATCCGTTCGCCCAACGTATCTGTTGCTTCAAACGTAAGATAGTTGGGGTTTGTAGCCGGATTATACATAATTGTACTCTTGTCCAGCTTTGCAATTACGGTAACGGTTTTACCCTTTTTTTCTTTGGCAGAAGCAATGGTTTCGTAGCCGGTAACGTCTGTTATCATGCTGATTAAAACACCAATTGTAATGCTGATTAAGACAAGAAGAACAATGTGAGATTTTTTCATTTTGATAGGTAAGCTCCTCACCGGCAAAAGTATTGCAAAAACACCTCTTACCCCAATCTCAGTTTGTTCTTTTGCTGCACTCATTTGTTAAATCTGGATAATTTGTCTATAATGCAAAATAAGCCTGGAGACTTATTTTTTAATTTTTAAGTCTGGAGGCTTAATTTAGCATTTTTAAGTCTGGAGGCTTTATGAAAAAATATGCAGTCATTACAGGAGATTTGGTTTCGTCAAGAAACATAAAAATTGAAACCAAAGAACATTTATACAATTCCATTGATGATTTTGCAAAAACGCTGAAACGGAAATGGATAGATAAATATG
>CBDATZ010000002.1:0-17919 GCA_965199845.1 Ilyomonas sp. | reverse complement strand
AACAATTAATAAAAAAAGCGCAGGAATTCACACTCTGCGCTTTTTTTATCTTCCTGCGTTTGCCTTATAATCACCTTAAAAAGTTCTGAATGCTATTATAACAGGTTTTAATTTTCTCCTGTACAAATCAGCTTATATTGTTTCATCTTTTGTGGTCTGATGTCTTTTTGTTCTTTTTGCTATCCCATATATTCTTTTATGATTTTATACAAGTATAAAAAAGACATTGAACATAAAATAAATGAGCTAAAGCAACAAGGAAAAAGTATAGGTTTTGTTCCAACGATGGGCGCGCTTCACCAGGGACATCTTTCCTTAATAGAAGCCAGCCGCGAACAAAACGATGTCACCATTTGCAGCGTGTTTGTTAACCCGACGCAGTTCAATGACATCAATGATTTTAAAAAATATCCGGTTACGATTGAAACCGATATTTTGTTATTAACGGAACAGGGAAATGATATTTTATTTCTTCCGTCTGTAGAAGAAATGTATCCCGAAGGAACAAACGGAATTGAACATTATGAACTTGACGAATTAGAAACATTACTCGAAGGAAAGTATCGTCCCGGCCACTTTCAAGGTGTTTGCCAGGTTGTAAACCGGTTATTCAATATCGTAAAACCACACCGCGCTTATTTTGGACAGAAAGATTACCAGCAATGTATGGTTATTAAAAAGATGATTGAACTAAAGCAACTGCCTGTTGAAATTGTGGTTCATCCGACAATCAGAGAAAAAAACGGGCTTGCTATGAGCAGCCGCAATCTTCGTTTGAGCGAAGAAGATAAAGAAAAAGCTACGATCATCTATAAAGCTTTGACTTATATAAAAGCAAACAAGAATGAAGTTGATTTGATAACTTTAAAACAAGAAGCGGCTCAAATGCTTATGGATAATGGTTTTGAGAGAATTGATTACGTTGAAATTTCGGATGCGGAAACATTAAAACCGTTACATAATATAAGTGATTCAAAAGGAGCGGTTGCGTTGGTGGCTGCTTTTATTGGCGGCGTCAGGTTGATTGATAATTTGCTTTTATAATTCTTCATTATTCACTTTCTATAGAATTATTTTACCGATAAAACATTCTTTTAACACAAGATGAAAAATCTTTATTTACATTGCACTACGAAAATTATCGTATAATGAGTGAGCAAAAAATAATGAAGCCTACAGAAGGTGAACTTGAGATCTTGCGGGTGCTGTGGGATAAGAAAAAAGCAACCGTTCGCGATGTGCACGAAGCCATCAATATTTATAAAGACAGCGGCTACACAACTACGCTGAAGCTGATGCAGATTATGTTTGAAAAAGGCTTGGTAAAGCGCGACGATTCGGGCAAGACGCATATATATGAAGCGATTGTGTCGAAAGAAAAAACACAAAGACAATTGGTTGATAAAATGGTGAATTCGTTATTTGATGGCTCGGCTTCACAGCTTGTTATGCAGGCTTTGGGAAATAATTCGGCTTCGGCTGACGAGCTTGATGAAATACAGAAATTGCTTGATAATCTGAAAAAACAATAGTTATGTTTTCCTTCCTGCAAATGCCTTTTTTACAAGCGCTTGGTTATGCCATCGCAAATAGTTTGTGGCAAATCGGATTGTTATGGTTGATTGTAATTCTTGTAAACACGTTTATCAGGCAATCATCGCACATAAAATATATAACCGCATTAAGTGCGCAGGTAGCAGGCTTTGTATGGTTTGTAACAACATTTCAATTTTATTATAATCATTGCCGCGCAGCTTCTGCAGAAGCAGAACAACTCATTTCGCAAAATGCAGTTGTGTACACACAAAACCTGATAACCGGAAATGATAGTTTGTTATCATTTTTGATAAGAGCTGAAGAAACATTGCCTTATCTATCGCTTGCTTATCTTTTCCTGCTCGTATTCCTGGTTATAAAATGGGTTCGCAATTTTCGTTACACCAAACAATTAGCCATTACAGGCTTAGAACCGGTTGATGCTAAATGGCAGACTTTTATTAATGAAATGTCAGACCGTTTGGATATTCTACAGGATGTAAAAATTTATTTGTCTTCCTTAGCTAAAAGTCCGCTGACTATTGGTTACGTAAAACCGATTATTCTTTTGCCGATAGCAAGTATTAACCATCTTTCAACCGAGCAATTGGAAGCTGTTTTATTGCATGAGATGGCGCATATTAAGCGTTCTGATTATATCATTAATATACTGGTTAGTGTTGTTGAAATTATTTTGTTTTTCAATCCGTTTACGCGGTTGCTTGGCAAATTAATTAAGAAAGAAAGAGAGAATTGTTGTGATGATTGGGTTTTGCAATATCAATACAATGCAAAAATGTATGCAGAAGCGCTTTTGCGTATTGCTTATTTGCAACGCGAAAACGGCTTCCAGATGAATGCAGCAACTAATAAAAAAGGAGAATTGATGCAACGTGTAAAACGCATGGTTCAACCCGGCGAAAAAACGTTCAATTATAAACACCAGATAGCCGCTTTAGTATTGATTACTGGTTTATTATTTTCAATTGCGTGGTTGCAACCTGGCGAAAATAATTTTTCTCAAAAAAGAAAAAGCAACATTAAACAAGTTGAGAAACAAATTGTGGTTACGCCGTTAACAGCACAAATAGACAATCCTTTTTTTAGCGCCGCTTCTTTGTTTTCAAAATCATTGCAGGCAGATGTAAATAAATCTATTGCAGACCTTGATAAAACAATCACAGACAGTCTTACAAAAGTAAACTTACAACAAGCACAAATTGCTTTACAAAAAGCGGCGCCGGCTGTTATATCAACCATATCGTCCGGCAACTGGCAAAAAGTAATAGAGCAGGCAAAAGACGAAGGTAGTAAAAGTCTGAAAAATGTAGATTGGGCCGTTCTACAGCAACATATACCGCAGCTTGTTGATTCTTCGTACATCCGGAACTCAGTAAATATCGCTATGTCAAATGCTGATATTTTAAATAGTACAAAGCAAGGTTTGGTAGCGGCTCAGCACGAGTTGGAAAACCTGCAGTTAAACAAAAATTTCAGTAAAGATTATTTGCAAAAATTGACAACAACAGCACTGGCTTCTCTCCAAAATCTAAACTTCAAAGTTCTGGTTGATTCCATACAAAAGTCGGCTGCTGTAACTGATAAAATAATTTGGGAAGCGCAAAAAGATAAACAACAGCAAGACAAAGCAGCGCAGAAAGAATCTATGAAACGGATTAGAGAAAATTACAAAAAGACAGTTGAAGTGATAAGAAAAAATCTGTCTGTTGCTCCGCTTCCACCGCCGCCGCCGGCAGCTTCATACGATAACTTTTCTTTTGAAAATGCAAACGAACCTGTTACTGTAACTCCTGATGCGCCTGAGGTAAATACAACACTTTTTTCAGCACCAATTGTTCGTTGGGAAAATGCAACAGGTAATCATTCAAAAACCATTTGTATTGTTAAGAATTGCGACAGTTCAACCATTAATATAACGATTGAAATCAGGCAATAAAAGAGAAATCTTATTTACAAAGACAACACATCTTTCATTGTATAAATTCCTTTTTTATCTTGTAAAAACGAAGCTGCCATTACAGCACCCGCAGCAAAACCCGTACGATTATGCGCTGTGTGCGTAATCTCGATATCATCAATATCGCTGGAATATTTTATTACGTGAGTGCCAGGCGCCGGGTCAATTCGCTTGCTGATAATAGCTAATTCTTCTTTTGATTTTGCCGGTTTATTTACCCAGTTTTTTTTACTTTTTGCATATTGCAAAATTTGTTCAGCCAATGTTATCGCAGTTCCGCTTGGCGCATCTTTTTTTTGTGTATGATGTATCTCTTCAACCATCACATCATAACCCTGATACGAAGACATGAGTTGTGCGAGGTAAGTATTCAATTCAAAAAATAAATTGACACCGATACTAAAGTTGCTGGCATATAATAAAGAACCGTTTTTATCTTCACAATATTGCTTTACTTCTGCCCAATGATCCAGCCAGCCGGTAGAGCCGCTGACCACGGGAAGATTCGCATCAATACATTTTTTTATGTTCTGAACTGCAGTATGCGGCGATGTAAATTCGATAGCGACATCGGCTTTTTGCAGGTTCGCAGTAATCATGTCATCGGTATTGCGGCTGTTTATTTTTAAGACAACTTCATATCCTTTTTGCAACACAATATCTTCGATGGCTTTACCCATTTTACCATAACCAATCAATGCTATTTTCATGGGTTTTATTTTAAAATGAAGGCAACATTTTGTGTGCTGGATTTTTTAAATTGAACACAAGACTTACACCTTTTGCTTTGGTAGAAGGAATATAAGTCGGATTGATATGCAGCGTCAAATCATCGCTGACATCAAAGTCTTTCAAATGCGCAAAAACAGTAGCATCGGCCACATTTACGCCCCACAAAACAATAAACCAAAGAAGGCTGTAATCTTTATCTCGTTTATAGATATTACGGTAAGATTCATAAACAGATAAATCGAAAGTAGTTCCGTCTTTTCGTTTCACTTTTGGGCTGATTTTTGGCAACAACGATGAATCTTTTTTTACAGGAACAGTAGCTGCATATACAGCTTCATATCCGAACTTCATTTTCTTGTAATAACTGTTGTTGTAAAAGTATAAGGAAGCGGGTATTGCCAGTGCGCCATATACAATCGGCAGCTTCCAGTATTCGTGGTTGTAAATCTGTCCCCAGCCGGGCAAAACAGCGGAACGAAACGTGGCTTTTCGCGGATCGTGTTTTTTCTTGGTTAGAACCTTTGTTGTATCAGCTGCTTTCCTGATCGTGTCGCTTTTTAATTGAACGGAACTGCTGTCGGGAAATAATGTCGAGGCAGTAGCAGGTACTTTTACAGTATCTTTTTGTGCTAGTAAAGAAACCGAAGAAATGGAGAGAAACAATATAAAAAATAAAATCAGCCGCATAATATTAACTCGCCTGCACATTCATCATTTCGAGCAGTTTGTTCAGCTCGTCAAGCGAATAATACTCGATGCTGATGCTGCCAAATCCTTGTTTGTTATGTGCCAGCTTTACTTTGGTTCCGAAATGAGAAGCTAAATTATCTTCTATTCGTTTGTATGCAGGCAGCAAAGCTTGTTTTACGGTAGATTTAACAGCGTTATCGCCTTGTTTATATAGATTGCGCACCAATTCTTCCGTTTGCCGAACGCTCAAGCCTTTCTCTGTAATTTCATGAAAAACAAAAAGCTGCTTATCAACCGTATCTATATTGATGATAGCGCGCGCGTGTCCCATGCTGATGCTGCCGTTGCGAACAGACAATTGAATATCGGGTGGAAGTTTGAGTAAACGAATGTAATTGGTTACGGTGCTCCGCTCCTTTCCCATGCGCTCTGCAACTTGCTCCTGCGTATAATTCAATTCGTCCATCATACGCTTATAGCTTAAAGATATTTCTATTGCGTTCAGGTCTTCGCGCTGCAGGTTTTCTAATAAAGCAAGCTCTAATAATTCCGAATCGTTTGTCTGTCTGATATATGCCGGAATATCTGTAAGACCCGCCATCTTAGCGGCTCTGAAACGGCGCTCGCCCGCAACAAGCTGGTATTTATTATTCGCTAATTTTGAAACTGTAATCGGCTGCACAACATCAAATGTTTTGAGTGATGTTGCCAGTTCCTGCAAAGATTGTTCATCAAAATCTCTGCGCGGGTTTTTCGGGTTCGTCTGAATGTCAGAAAGAGGAATGCGCAATACAGAAATTACCTGTTCAACAATATTACTTTTTAAAGCGCCGGTTGTTGTTTTCAGATCGGTATCTATATTCTGCAGCAAAGAACGAATTCCTTTGCCCAGCGCATCTTTATGTGGTTTTATTGTAGCCATTATCAAGTTAGAAAATAAGAGACAAGTAACAAGATACAAGAGTCAAGATGTAAGGTACAAGAATCATTTTTTAAGAAACAAAATTTAAAGAAAAAGAAGATAAACAACAGTTGTATTCACTTGTATCTTGACTCTTGTACCTTGTTTCTTAAATATTTTACTCCATAATTCTTTCTTCCTGTGTAATTTTTGTCAGGTTGTTTTTTTGTAAAACTTCTTTGGCGAGGTTCAAATAATTCACGGCGCCTTTACTGTCAGAATCGTATAAGATAACAGGTTTGCCGAAACTTGGTGCTTCGCTCAACCGTGTGTTGCGATGAATTATAGTTGTAAAAACCATTTCATCAAAGTGTCTTCTTACTTCGCTTACAACCTGGTTGCAAAGACGTAACCTGCCATCGTACATCGTCATTAAAATTCCTTCAATCTGAAGCGATGGATTTAAACGGCTCTGTACAATTTTTATTGTATTTAATAATTTACCCAATCCTTCCAACGCAAAGAACTCGCACTGCACCGGAACAATCACGCTATCCGAAGCCGTAAGCGCGTTTACCGTAATCAAACCAAGCGAAGGCGAACAATCAATCACAATAAAATCGTAATTAGCTTTTACGGCTTCAATCATCCCTTTCATCACCATTTCGCGATTGGGATAATTTATCATTTCAATCTCGGCACCTACCAAATCAATATGCGAAGGAATCAAATCAAGATTCGGTATTTCTGTTTTTAAAATCACTTCGCCGGCAGGCACATTGTTTACCATGCAGTCGTATAAACTATGTGTTATATTATGCAAATCGAAGCCAACGCCTGTTGTGCTGTTTGCCTGCGGGTCGGCATCAATCAGCAACGTTTTATATTCCAATACTGCAAAGCTCGCTGCCAGGTTTATGGCAGATGTTGTTTTACCTACCCCGCCTTTCTGGTTTGCTACTCCAATAATTCTTGCCATATATAAAAAGAATATGAGTCAATGTTCAATGGCGCAAATATCATTTTTTTATTCGTGTATCATCGGCAAATCTTTTTTTATTTTACCGCGAAAAGCAAGAATCAGAATGGATATAATGAAAACGCTTACCGAAGGTGCTACTTATGCCGGTCATCCATTTCATATCGTGCTCAATTATGTTGTGCTTGTACTGGTGCTGATACCCAATATTTTTATTGGTAAAAGAAACTCACCAGCCTGGTGGATATTGCTGATACTTTTTACCATTATCCAGGTTTCTTTATGGTTTGCAACCGGCGCTGTTGGTATTTCGCTTATCTGGTGTGCATTGGCTGGATATAATCTGCTCAGCTTTTTTCTTTACCGGAAAGAATCTAAGTTAACAGCCTTTTTATGGATATTTTCTCCGCTGGTTGCATTAACAGTTATCGTGTTTTACGCTATTTATTTTCCGCCGGTTACAACCGTTGCACACAGCATCGCGTTTTTGCTGGGCATCGCGCTGGGATTGCGTTTCAGAAGATGGTTTACAAAACGGAATTCATAACGTTATGTTCTTTTACTCAATATAAACAAACTTTTTTCCGGCTGTTGAAGGCGTCCAGTTATCGGTACGAAACGGAACTACCGGCAAACCTTCTTTATTGTATAAATTAAGCGTTCCCGGGTTGTTCGCCCATGCATAACGCACGGCAACCGGCTGCAATACATCGCGACAATAAACAACCACTTCATTCTTTTTTATATATGCATTCGCCCAATGAAAAACGCTGTCTTTGCCAGCCATACTAAATCCTTTTACATAACCGTATTTATCGTTGGTAATAACATCATCGGTAAAACTGATAATGATACTATCGTTTACAACTTTCATGCTTTTGTACATAGGATGTATGTGCGTTGTATCCTGACCATAAGCCACTTTTAAAGCAGACAAAGCCAAACGTTTACCAACATCCATTTTATTTTTCGGATGAATATCGCCTGCTTCGCCAATATCTATCGCAGAACCCATACCTGTATTGGGCAACGATAAAGCAGAAGCCTGTGCTTCGCGAAGCTCTGCCCAATTGCTGTTGCCAGGTAAGGTAGGCTCTTCGTTATAGTTGGCAAGCTGAACAAAAAAGAAAGGAAAATCGCCTTGCTTAAATTGTTTTCGCCAGTCTTGTATCATAGCCGGAAATAATTGTTTATATTCTTCGGCTCTGTCTCCATTGGCTTCGCCCTGGTACCAGATTGCGCCTTTGATCGCAAGATTTGTAATGGGCGCAATATTGCCATTGTACAACACAGACGGCGAGCCAAAAATATTTGCATTCACCACTTTTGGCTTTTGAAAAGAAGCCGCATTTATCTTGATTCCGGGTTTGTATAACCATTTGCCGCGCCAGTCGGGAAACCAGAAAAAATTATACATGCCGCCTTTGTTTCCGGCATCAAAAACACGAATGGTTATCACGTTATTTTGGGTTGCAAAATAGAATCAGGCGCTTCATAATCGCGCAGGTTTAAATTGCCATAACCCTCTCCTACTTTTACGCCGTTTATCCAAACAGCATCATAATCATCAATCTCACCCAAACCAATATGAAATGATTTGTGGTTATAATTCGTTGGCAAATCAAACGTCTTTTTAAACCATACCGAACCATCATAATCAGGCAAGCCGGCATCTTCCCAATAGGCTGGTAAATTCATAGATTTCCAGTCGCTGGTATCGGTATTAACGGCGTACCACTTTTGCTGCAAACCCGGATCGTCAGGTGAATAAATTTTATCTTCGTAAGTTGATTTGTTTTTATCAAAATCAGCAGTTAATTGCTGAAAGCTTTTGCCGCCGGCTAAGTAATCATTATAATACGAATTGAATTGCGGATACTGATGTATGGCTTCATTGCTCATCCATTCTTCAACCGAAGTGGCGCCGAGGTTATCGCTTATTAAACCAATGGGAATATTGATACGTTCCTGAATATAACGACCAAAGAAAAAAGCGACCGCAGAAAAGTTCTGAATACTTTCTACAGAAGCCACTTGCCACCTGCCGTTTTTCAGCGTGTCCTGCGGAACATAATTCATAGTAATACCAGCTGTAAAAATGCGAATGTTACTGTTATTATCTTTGCTGCTATCGGCTTCTTTATGCGCCAGTTCGCTTACATGAAACTGCATATTACTTTGTCCGCCGCAAATCCAGACATCACCAAATAAAACGTTGTGCAGTATAACGGCATTCTTTCCGTTCAGCGTTATATCATAAGGTCCGCCGGCTTCTTGCGCAGGCAAGGTTACTTTCCATTTGCCATCTTTTCCGGTTATAGTTTGATATGTATTGCTGTTGAATGATACCGTTATTTTTTCGCCTTTATCGGCTGTTCCCCAAATGTTATAAGGCTTATCGCGCTGCAGAACCATATTATCCTGAAACAAAACAGAAAGATGAATATTGGCTTTGCTGTTTGTAAATAAAAAACAAAAAGTAAATAGCAGGAAAAACGCAGACATTACTTTCATGAGAGCAATCTTTTTGTAAAGATAAATGTCTGTCTTTTTGTATTTGAAAGATAAAAATTAAGAATTAAATGATAGAATCGTTTTATCAATCTCACATTCACAATAACACTTTCAGTTTGCTGTCACGAACTGATTATTTGTATCGAAAATCAAAAGGTTAATTGGTTTATAATTTTATTTGTTTTGAATTTTTCAATTCTATTTTTGATTTCTAATTGCCCTTATGAAAAAAGACAGGTCGCTCAAAATGGTTATTGTAATATGTTCAGTAATTCTTTTAATAATTGGTTTTTTATTTGAAAGATATTCTCATGTTACTGCTCCCGCAAAAACAAACAAAGCGCGTGCAAAACAAGTAGCAACGCAACCAAAATTGCCAGGCAAATACATTTACCTGACATTTGATGACGGACCTTTAAATGGCAGCGAAAACATTGATAGTATTATACTGGCGGAAAAGCTGAAAGTGAATGTATTTTTAGTAGGCCGGAATGTTGAGAGAAGCAAAGTCTGGAATTCGTATTACGAATTGTACAAACAGAATCCGTATGTTGAAATGTACAATCATAGCTTTACACATGCGAACAATAAGTACGACCGTTTTTATAAAAATCCGTCAACAGTTTTAGCTGATATAGAAGAGAATGAAGCTGCATTAGACCTTCGCTTTAAAATAGTGCGGCTGCCGGGCAGAAATATATGGCGCATAGGCAATCGCAGAAGAGATGATAAAGCCGGCGGCGCATCTTCGGCTGATACGTTGGTAAAGAACGGATATGAAGTTGTGGGATGGGATTTGGAATGGTTTCACAACGATAAAACCGGCGAACCCAAACAAAGTGTGAATGAAATGTATACTGCGATTGCAAAACGATTGGGAAGCGGCGGCACTTTCACAAAAAATCATCTTGTATTGCTTCTTCATGATGAGATGTTCGAGAAAAGTTGGGAAGAAAGTGAATTGAAAGAATTGATTGATACATTGCGAACAAACACCGACTACACTTTCGAGCATATCCGTTTTTATCCGGATAAATAATTTTGTTTGATATTCAAGCAAAAGAACCAAAATCAATTCCTTATGAAAAGCAATAACCAGTTTCAGCAGCTTTTATTTCTTAGTATCATCAGCCTGTTTATATTATCATTTTCTTATGGTAAAAACCTATCGTTTACAAATACAGAAACAGAGAAACCGAAAATTGTAAATATTGTCAATTTCATTCGTTTGCTTGAACCCAGAGATTCTGCCATTACAGAAGATGTATTGTATCAAACCGTAGTAAAACAGGTTGATATGATGAAGCAATATAAACTCGGCGGCACGTTTCTTTTACAATACGATGCGTTGCTCGATTCACGGTATCAGAATCTTTTAAAGAACCTTTCGCGCGATAGTTTTGAGATTGGCGGCTGGTGGGAAATTCCGCAGCCGCTTGTTGAAAAAGCAGGTCTCAAATGGCGCGGGCGTTATCCGTGGGACTGGCACGCTGATGTTGGTTTTTCTACCGGTTATACGCCGCAGGAACGCGAGAAACTGGTTGATGTTTATATGACTGATTTCAAGAACATTTTTGGCTATTATCCAAAAACTGTTGGCTCTTGGTTTATAGATGCGCGCACGTTGAATTATCTCTATAACAAATACAAAATTGTGGCTTCGTGCAATTGTAAAGACCAGTATGGAACCGATGGTTATACATTATGGGGCGGCTATTGGAACCAGGCTTATTATCCCAGTAAAATCAATAGTTACATGCCTGCGCAACATGAGCAAAATCAAACGCCGGTTCCGATCTTCCGAATGCTGGGCAGCGACCCGGTTCGGCAATATGATAATGGCTTAGGAACAAGTCGCCAGGGCGTGATAACATTAGAACCGGTTTACAAAGATGGCGGCGGCGATTCTACCTGGGTAAACTGGTTTTTCAAGCAGTTTACCCAAGGTGAATGTATAGAATTTGCTTACACACAAGCCGGTCAGGAAAACTCATTTACATGGGATGCTATGTCAAAAGGATTTGAAATACAAATGCCTTTATTAGCGAAACTTCGGGATGAAAGAAAAGTAAAAATTGAAACGCTGGCAGAATCGGGAAAATGGTTTCAGCAACACTATAAAACAACACCGGCAACATCTGTTACGGTAACAGAAGATTTGCCGGGGAGCGATCGCAAAACTGTATGGTTTAACAGCCGGTTTTATCGCGCCAATGTATTGTGGGAAAACAATACGCTGCGGTTTCGTGATATACATGTATTCAACGAAACATTTCCTTCTTTTTACACAAACGGCAAAGCAACTTCTAACGAATGTTCTTTTTATACTTTGCCTGTTGTTGATGGTTATTTATGGAGCAAACCCAATCATATAGCCGGTTTGCGGTTTATGGCTAATATCAATGGTAAAGAGATGATGATAACAGGAAAGAACCCAGTTATAAAAAGTCCGTCAACAGGTAAACTTGTTATTTCCTGGCCATTACAAAACGTGAACGGAACATTAAAAATGAATTTTGATGAAAAACAAATCTCTATTCATTTGCTAACGAAAGATTCTGTAAAATGGCATTTTGATTTATCTGTTGCCGATAGTGTAAAACTACCTTTTGAAACCATCAGTTCAAATCGTATTGCTTGCCGTTTTGATGGCTTTCCGTATGCAATTACAACATCACAAGGCAGTTTTATCAAACGCAACGGAGACCAGGTTTTGAGAATGATTCCTGATAAAAACACTTTGGTATTACAACTGGCAAAAGAAGATTGATTCAAACACTTTTATTAGATATGATTATTGAAAAAACAGGTGTTTCAAATCAATAAAACAGAGCTTATGGATTGATAGTAAACCTCGCGATTTTGAATGATTGCTATTGTTTACTTCCTTATTCTTTTTACATAAACCTTAAACCGATTTCTTTGTTTATTCTTATCGTAATATTGATATTATGACAATCAATTACCGGCTGAAAAAGAGTTTTTATGTATGCCTGTTTCTTTGTGTAACCCATACTTTATTTGCCCAAAGTAATAATGCCGAAGCGCGTATTGACAGCGTAATGAAACAATACAGCATGGTGGGCGTTTCTGTTGCTGTGGTTAAAAAAGGCGACTTGATTTATACGCATTCTTTTGGAATGAAAAACAAGGAAAAAGCCATCCCGTTAAGCGATACAGACATCTTTCGGATCGCTTCGATTTCCAAATCATTTTCTGCGACTTCTATTATGCAACTGGCAGAAGCAAAGAAGTTATCGTTAAGCGACGATGTAAGTAAATTGATTGGTTTTACAGTGCGCAATCCCAAATTTCCTGATAAAGTGATTACTCTCAAAATGTTGATGTCGCATACATCGAGTCTGAACGATACGCAAGGTTATTTTACGCTGGATTCAATCAATTCAAATAAAAATCCCAACTGGGCAAAATGCTATAACGATTATGCACCCGGAGATGGTTATGAATATTGCAATTTGAATTACAATATGGTGGGAACGATTATAGAAAAAACATCGGGACAGCGCTTTGATAAATACGTAAAATCGCATGTTCTGGAACCCTTAGGATTGTATGGCGGATATGAAGTATCAGCACTTGATTCAAACCGCTTTGTAACGCTGTATGAATATGATTCGGCTACGCAACAGCTTACGCCCGATCCGGAGGCTTACAATCAACGCACAGCGCAAATCAATACATATATTCAGGGATACAGCACGCCTGTTTTTTCGCCAACCGGCGGCATGAAAATATCAGCAACGGATTTAGCAAAATATATGACGATGCACATGTATTACGGCAAATACAAAGGCGTTAGAATTATGTCGAAAAAAAGCGCGAAAACAATGCAAACAAAAGTGTCTGACGGCGAAGGCGGATACGGCCTGGCAATGTATATAACCGACCAGATTATCGCCGGTAAAATTATGAAAGGACATACGGGTTCTGCTTATGGATTATACAGCATGATGTTTTTTCAGCCGAAAGAAAAATTTGGAATCGTTGTGATTACAAACGGTTGCAATCCTGTTTACGAAAATGGCTTTAATAAATCTCTGCACTTGATTTTACATATCTTGTATGAAGATATGATAAAGTAAAAGTATCCTTTTGTATCTGAAAGGATCTTGATTTCAATACTTGTAATTATAGACTTTCTAAAAGCAAAATACTTCTGATAAAAGCAGGATTAGCATTGATAAAAGGCTTGATAAAAAAATATTCTTACAGCTATCATCAATCTATTTAGATACAACATAACAGTTGACACATTCTAAAACGTTACCAAATTTGCCTACACTATTTTTAGCACATTTGCAGACACACATATCCTGACACAAAACTACCAATGTAAAAGAGTTAAAAAACCAATGCACAACCCACAACCATGACATCTATTAAACTGTTTGGTCAACAACCTGCATCTGCATTTCATTCATACGTCCACCATGAACTTTGATTTTTGATAACGCAGTTTTTATTTCATTCAGGTCACCTGGTGTTAGTTCAACGTTCATTGCTCCTAAGTTCTCGTTCAGGTGGTCAATGTTGCGTGTACCTGGAATTGGAACAATGAATGGTTTTTGCGCCAGGAGCCACGCCAGTGAAATTTGAGCTGGTGTTGCATTCTTCTTTTCTGCAAATCTTTTTAGAAAATCAACAATCAGCATATTTGCCGCAATGTTTTCAGGAGTGAAGCGGTCAAACCCGGAACGAAGGTCTGTTATTGGGTCGAGCTTTGAAGTAGGATTGATTTTTCCGGGCAAGTATCCCATACCCAGCGGACCCCAAGGAACAAAACTAATTCCTAATTCCTCACAAGTTTGAAGCACGCCATTCTTTTCTACATCTCTTTCCATTAGCGAGTATTCTGTTTGAATAGCTGTAATTGATTGTACAGCGTGTGCCTGGCGGATTGTTTTTGCACTTGCTTCAGAGAGACCGAAGTGTAGCACCTTTCCTTCTTTAATTAAGTCTTTGATCATACCTGCCACATCTTCAATGGGAACACCAGGATCGACACGGTGCTGATAATATAGGTCAATGCGGTCGGTTTTCAAACGTTTAAGTGAACCTTCAACAACCTTCCTGATGTGTTCAGGCCGGCTGTTCAATCCACCTTTCGGGTCTTCTAATTCAAAACCAAATTTAGTAGCGATGGCTACCTTATCACGGAATGGAGCAAGTGCTTCTCCTACTAACTCTTCGTTTGTATATGGTCCATAAACTTCGGCTGTATCGAAAAAGGTTACACCTTTTTCATAGGCTGTACGAATGGTTTTAATACCCTGTTCTTTATCTGCCGGCGGACCGTAGTTTGCACTTATACTCATGCAGCCAGAACTTAATGCAGACACTTTTAAACTTCCAAGTTTTCTTGTTTTCATTTTATTTTCATTTTTATTGAGCTTTTTGACCCCTTCGTTGTTTTCATCTTTTGGCTGTTCGGAACAACCAGCAGATAACAACGGACTAAATGCCAAGCCTGCCCCGATAAGGGCGGTATTAGCTAAAAAATTTCGCCGGCTATTGTTCATGTTTTTTTGATTAATTAACTGCTTTTTCATGTCAAAATTTATTTTCAACTATGATGCAAAGGTCGCAGCAGGCTTAATCCGGAAATAAAGAAAAACAAAGGAAAAAGTATGAAAATCAAAGATGAACCACCCTTTCTGTTTTGGGTACCTGATTTGTTTTCTTTTTGAAGAAGTTATTAAAGTAGGTAGGATATTCAAAACCAAGTGCATAGGCAATTTCAGAAATATTCCAATCTGTGTGTTGTAATAATGCTTTTGCTTCTGTTATAATTCTATCACTGATATGGGCAGTAGTTGTTTTGCCGGTAACTCCTTTGACCGAACTATTTAAATAATTTATATGTACTGATAATTGTTTGGCAAAGTCCTGTGCTGTCTTTAATTCCAAAGGACGTTGAATGCTTTCTATTGGAAACTGTCTTTCTAAGAGTTCAAGAAAAACTGAAGTAATCCGCACCGCAGCATTTTTCTGCTGTGTATTATTTTGAGAAGGTTGCAATTTCATTGCTTCGTGGGCAAGCAAATGAATGTAGTTGCGTATCAGGTCATCCTTATAGACATAGTTAGAACCCTGCTCTGTAATCATTTTCTGAAAGATAGCGGCAATACTTTCCTTTTGGTCTTTACTCAATTGTAAAATTGGTGTGCCTCCAATTTTAAATAAAGGTGATTGAAGGAGGCTTTCGGAGCGGTCGCTTAACTTTAAAAAGTCTTCGGTAAAAAGACAAGCGTAGCCTTCATTAATTGAAGAAACAACATCACAGGAATACGGTATTTGAGGATTGCCAAAAAACAAAATAGTCTCATCGGTTTCAAAACTTCTGTCAGCATAATGAAAAATATACTTACCAGTATTCAGGCTGATTTTAAAAAAGTCTTTACGATTGTACTTATGACCTTCCTTATCCTTACTGTCTATCTGGTAGACTTTAAAACCCTTCAGTTTAACCTCGGTGCTGAAATCTGAAATGTAAGAATTTTCCTGCTTGTTCATCGGGCAAAGTTAAGAAAATCAAATGGAGCTTATTCAAAATCGCATACGTCACATCAAGAGCCTACCTTGTTTTCACGTTTTAGGAAAAGACGTTACTTTGGTGAATACATACGTTATAGTAACCACCCAAAAAAGGGCGGATGAAAGCCGTGTTTCATTTCTTTTGATTTTCAATTAAGCTTCATATCAAGCTTGACGTTATTAATTCGTCTAAATGAAAATAATCATCTTTTCTCTAAAATAGTTTTGCCTGTCGGGCAAATGTCAAGCAATACACAATGCGTGCAATCGGGATGAAAATGGAAGCAAACTTTTTGTCCGTGCTTCATCATCAATTGGTGATTGTCATATACTTCCTGAGATGTAAATTCTGGTGGCAGCAAGCTCTCCAATACGCGATTGGCTTTAGCTTCGCCTATTTTCTTATCAATAATACCCAACCTTACCGCTACGCGAAAATGGTGCGAATCAACCGGCAAAGCCTTTGCCCGCAGTGTACTGAACGACATTACAGCAGCGCTTGTTTTCGGCCCGACGCCCGGTAAACTTTCTAACCAAAGCCTGGCATCAGTTACATTTATATCAGCCAAAAAATCTAAAGACAACCGGCTTCGTTGTTCCGTTATTCTTCGCAAAACTTCCTGCAGGCGTGGCGCTTTTTGTTCCGGCCAGGTACAAGGTCTTATGGCATTTTGCACTTCATGTACAGGCGCATCGGGAACAGCTTCCCAGCTACCAAATGTATGAACCAGGTTGGCATACGCCTCGCCTGAATCTTTATTTTTTGTGCGGTGAGATAAGAGCGATGAAACCAGTTCGCTAAGCGGATCCAAATCATGAAAATACTTAATACCACTGCCATACACAACAGCTAGGCGACGATGTACATCTAATACAAATTCCATTTTACTTTCTGTTTCGGCGAGCATGGCGTTTTTCATATAACGAATTATCCAATTCCTATGCCGCCAAAATTTTTACTTTTTCTTTCTGTACAAAATCAATTAAGACAACATTAAAACTGAGATAACAAAAGCGGCTACAAATACAAGTCCTTAATATTGCAGATGCGTTTTTATTTCTGTTTTGTTTTGATTTGTAGCAGTTTGTTTTTGCAGGCGCAGGATTCGACCCGGCGCGGCAGAGATTCTACCAGACGCGCTGATTCTTCCAAACATCCGAACCGTTATTTTGATAGCAGTTTATTTGCCGATGCGAATGTATTAACCACAAGCGATTACCTGGTGGCGATAGAAAATATGCAGGAAGCTCTCAACCAGGTTCCGCTAATTACATCTTCATTTGATAAAGCGGCGACCATACAAAAAAGCATCAGTCAGGCAGATTCGGCAATCAATGTTATCAAAGAAGGATTGTCGTTTGATATTCGTGTATTGAGTCTTCGAAACATACAAATGTTTCAAACATTGATAGACAATTTACAAGAGAGCAATAACAAGTATATACAAACAGTTAATGCCTACGATAAGCGGTTAGACAGCCTTAAAAAAAACATTCTATCCATCCGGAAAGATACAGTTCTCCGGCGCATGTTCCGGGATACTGTATTGCGAAAGAGTTTCGCGGAACAGTTAAAACCCATTCGAGCAAAGTGGAAAGATACAGACACACTTGTTAGAAAAGCTACGTTACTTATCAATTACCTGAAAGTACAGGTTTCGGAAAATGATATTACCCTGAAAGAACTGGAATACCAGACCGATATGCGACTTCAAAAACTGGGACCGCGCGCCTTTTTAAAAGAAGGCCTTTTCTGTGGGAATCTATGAAAGAGCAAAGTGGTGATGATTTAATTAATGATTATAAAAAATCATCTGACAATCTGAATGCGGCAGGTCATTTTTACTTCGTTAATACACGAAGCCAGCGTTTATGGTTGCTGCTGGGTGGCATTGTATTTTTCTTCTGGATTTTTTATAATTTCCGGAGTATCCGGAAAAGAAATAAACTGGCAGAGACAACTGTGTTTCATTTCATTTTTATAAATCCATTGCCTTTTGCCACGTCATTCATTGTTATGCTTACGCTGGCGCC
>CBDATZ010000001.1:0-39768 GCA_965199845.1 Ilyomonas sp. | reverse complement strand
TCGTTATTTTTTCAATCAGTTCATTCATAGTAAATCAATTAAAAATTGAAATTAAAAAATCAAAAATAAGTTACGCCACTTGCATTACATTCATTTTGCTTTTGTCGAACTAGCGATGCGCATATTCTAAGGTAACATGAAATTCTTTGGTGTTGCTGCCTGGTAATTCAAACATAGCATCGGTTAATATTTGCTCGCAAATGCTGCGCAAACCACGCGCGCCAAGCTTAAATTCCATGGCTTTCAATACAATAAAATCAAGCACTTCAATATCTATTGTCAGCTTAATGTCTTCTATCTCAAACAAACGCTTGTATTGCTTTACCAAACTGTTTTTTGGTTCGGTTAAAATCAATCGCAATGTTTCGGCGTCAAGCGGTTCGAGATGCGTAACAACAGGTAAACGTCCCAACAATTCGGGTATCAAACAAAGCTTTTTTAAATCGGTTGCATTTATAAACTGAAGAATGTTTTTCTTCTGCATTTCCTGGTGTTCTTTATTTACGCCAAAGCCAATTGAATTTGGTATTTACGCGTCGCGAAATAATTCTATCTACACCATCAAAAGCGCCACCGGCAATAAATAGAATATTTGATGTGTTCATCTTTACCATTTTCTGTTCGGGATGTTTTCTTCCGCCTTGCGGTGGAACCAATACATCTGTACCTTCCAATATCTTCAGCAAACCTTGCTGAACGCCTTCGCCGCTTACATCGCGCGTGATAGAAGGATTGTCGTTTTTCCTCGCAATTTTATCTATTTCATCAATATACACAATGCCTTTTTCGGCAGCGGCTGTATCGTAATTGCTGGCTTGTAATAGTCTTGTAAGCATACTTTCTACATCTTCGCCCACATAACCGGCTTCCGTAAAAACAGTAGCATCTACAATAGCAAACGGAACATTCAGCAACTTCGCGATGGTTTTTGCCAGCAACGTTTTTCCGGTGCCGGTTTCGCCAACCATAATGATGTTGCTTTTTTCGATCTCAATTTCATCGTTTTGCTTTTTCTGCGTAATGCGTTTGTAGTGATTGTAAACAGCTACGCTCAATATCTTTTTGGCATCATTCTGACCAACAATATATTTATCTAAAAAGCTTTTTATTTCGGCGGGTTTGCGAATCGAAAACTCATAACTTTTAGCCTGTTTTTTTTCGCGGGTTCCCATTTCCTGACCAATCAGGTCCTGCGCATGTTCTACACAGTTATCGCAAATATGTTCTCCCTGCTGACCTGCTATCAGTACATTCACTTCATCGCGAGGTCTGCCACAGAATGAACAGGTTAACCGGTTTTGTTGTTTTGCCATACTCTTTACTTTACTCTAAAATGAGGATGTCTTTTTGCAAAGGTCTTTTTTATTTTTTAAATGAATAAACATCCATATTGTTATATTGAAAAAACCGCCCGGTAAGAGCGGTTTTCTATATACAGATTCCGATTATAAGGTCGCTAATATTTCATCTACAATGCCGTATTTAACAGCACCTTCGGCGTCCATCCAATAATCACGGTCAAAATCTTTCAAAATCTGGTCAACTGTTTTGCCGCAATTTTCTGCCAGCACCTGCGCGCCTGTCAATTTTGCTTTTTCTATTTGCTGCGCCTGTATTTCAATATCAGCACTTGTAGCCTGGAAATAACCACCGATACTTGGCTGGTGAATCATGACTTCACCGCGCGGATAAATAAAACGTCTTCCTTTTGTACCTACGCTTAATAAGATAGAACCCATGCTGGCAGCCAATCCCATGCAAATGGTGCTGACAGGCGACTTCATTAATTTGATGGTATCGTAAATTACAAAACCACTGGTAACTACACCGCCCGGGCTATTAATATAAAACTTAATTTCTTTTCCCGGATTGTCGGCTTCTAAAAGTAGCAGTTTGCTTACTATATCTTTAGCGCTTCTGTCGTCAACCATTCCCCAGAGATAAACAGCTCTTTTTTCTAAGAACAGTTTCTCCATTTTCTTTAAAATAAACGGAGACTGGTCTTCTTTATCAGGCTTTACAATTTCTTCGTTTTCCTCGCCTTCATCATCCATTAAAAATGGATTTTTATATGTTAAGTCTATCATTTGATTTGTGATTTTAGATTTGTGATTTTGGATTGAAGTTCTATGAAATCATAATTCATAAATCATCAATCAAAAATTCAAAATTTACTTATTTTCCTTTCTTGGATTGGTTAATAATACTTCATCTACCAAACCATATTCTTTAGCTTCTGCTGCCGTCATCCAGAAATCGCGGTCGCGGTCGCGGGCAATGGTTTCCATGTCTTTGCCGGTATGGTTGGCAAGCACTTCATCAAGTTCGTGACGAATTTTACGAATTTCTCTTGCTGTAATGGCTATATCAGAAGCCTGACCACCAATGGCGCCGCTGGGCTGATGAATCATAATACGGCAATGTTTTAAGGCGCTACGTTTTCCTTTTACACCGGCAGCCATTAACACAGCGCCCATACTGGCTGCAATGCCGGTACATATTGTTGACACATCCGGACTCACAAACTGCATGGTATCGTAAATACCTAAACCTGCATATACGCTGCCGCCGGGACTGTTGATATACATCTGGATATCTCTGGTTCTGTCGGTGCTGTCTAAGAAAAGCAATTGCGCGGTTACTATATTGGCAACATAATCATTAATGCCTTCGCCAAGAAAAATGATGCGATCCATCATTAAACGGCTGAATACATCCATGCTGGCAACATTGAGCGGACGCTCTTCAATAATGTATGGTGTAAGGCTGGTAAACTGATTACCGTAATTGGTATAATTATGCAAAGTAGCACTGCTGATGCCCTGATGATGCACAGCATACTTTTCGAACTCCTTTCCTATGTTCATCTTATACTTTTTATTCGAGTGAAGATAAGAGTTCACCAAATACCATGCAAAGGGAAATATGGCAGACAAAAGGGCAGATGTTATAAATGAAATGACATTCGCACAAAAAAATTGAACCATGAAGACATAAAGAAATGAAGTTCGCAAACTGCTTTGCGTAACTTTTTTCTTCTTTCGTCGCGGTTCAATTTTCTAATGATCAAACAAAAAAACCAATTGCGAAAGACGCTCTTTCAATTGTTTTCTGTCTATGATAAAATCTAAAAATCCATGCTCTAATAAAAATTCGCTTCTTTGGAAACCTTCCGGCAAATCTTTCTTAATGGTTTCTTTTATAACACGCGGACCCGCAAAACCAATCAGCGCGCCGGGTTCCGCAATATTTAAATCACCCAGCATTCCAAAAGACGCGGAAATACCACCGAATGTCGGATCGGTAAGCAATGAAATAAAAGGTAGTTTGGCGTCGCTTAACTGAGAAAGCTTTGCACTTGTTTTGGCAAGCTGCATCAGGCTGAAAGCGCTTTCCATCATACGCGCGCCGCCGCTTTTGCTGATAACCAAATAAGGCAATTTATGTTCAATACAATAATCAACCGCACGGCTAAACTTCTCTCCCATTACACTTCCTAATGAGCCTCCGATAAACTCGAAATCCATGCAGGCAATCACCATATTTTCTCCGCCAACAAAGCCAACACCAACACGCATACTGTCTTTCAAATCTGTTTTGGCATAAATATCATCTAAGCGTTTTTGGTAAGGTTTCAAATCGGTAAATCCTAAGAAATCTTTGCTTTTGATATTATCAAACAACTCTT
Source organism: Ilyomonas sp. (assembly GCA_965199845.1). GTDB lineage: Bacteria > Bacteroidota > Bacteroidia > Chitinophagales > Chitinophagaceae > Ilyomonas. The sequence continues at coordinate 36,080 of CBDATZ010000001.1, read as the reverse complement.
CGTATGTATTATTATCAAAAAGAATTTCGAAATATTCTTCGCTGCCAATACGATGATGATAATTGCATTTCGGGCAGACAAATAAATTTTCTGCCAGTTCTGTGGTGGTAGTTATAAAGTTACATTCAGGGCATTTATTCCATAAACCTTCAGGTGTTTCTTTTTTTTCGGCAGTAGACGTTGTTATTCCTTTTCTAAATCTTCTAAACCATCCGCCGCGCTGCTCTCCTTCTGTATTTTGCTGGTTCGATACATTTCCCGAAACATCGGTTTGTTTGTCAGCATTCTGTTCCATATTTGGCTCTTCCATAAAAAAATGAAGGTAGCAAAAATAAGGTTATCCGATTATTTACAAGTCAATCTTTGCAAAGCTGTATCATTCATAAAAAATTAACAGCTTTTACCCATTGGCAGAATTAGATTTTGCGATGAGGCATTAAAAGATGTTATGCAGTTGTCTAATAAAGTGACCAAACCGACTTATTCAACATGCACAATATCAAAACAAATTTCGACAAATACCATTACATTTATACGCCCGTAAATAAACCTTTTATGACAGATGATTTGCTTTACCAGATTGCATTAACCTTAATTCCCAATGTTGGCGTGGTGCAAGCCAAAGCGCTCATTGATGAATTTGGCAGCGCAAAAAATATTTCCAATACGTCCATCAAACAATTAAGCGCAGTTGAAAATATCGGGGAAATCAGAGCCAGGCACGTCAAAACATTTTCTGATTTTGCGAAAGCCGAAGAAGAAATTTCTTTTATAGAAAAGAATCAAATCAAACCCATTTTTATAACGGATAAAGAGTATCCAAAACGATTACTGAATTGTTATGATTCGCCAACGCTTTTGTATTATAAAGGCAATGCAGATTTGAATACTTCAAAAATCATCAGCATTATTGGAACAAGAAACAATACAGAATATAGCAAACAGACAATAGAAAAATTGCTTGATGGCATCAAAGAATATTCACCGTTAATCATTAGTGGTCTTGCCTTTGGTGTCGATAGTATTGCTCACAAAACCGCGCTGCAACTCGGTTTATCAACCACTGGAGTTTTGGGAAATGGTTTGCATACTATTTATCCAGCACAACATAAAAGTTTAGCAAAAGACTTGATAAATCAAGGTGGCTTGCTCTCAGAATTTACTTATCAAACTAAACCCGATAAACATAATTTTCCACGCCGAAACCGTATTGTTGCGGGCATTTCCGATGCAACCATTGTTGTAGAAACGGCTTTGCGTGGCGGCAGCATGATTACAGCAGAACTGGCTAATAATTATAACCGGGATGTATTTGCCCTGCCGGGAAAAATAACAGACGCAAAAAGCGCGGGCTGCAATTATTTAATACGAAGTCATAAAGCCGTTTTATTGACTGATGCTGAACAATTAATGGAAGAATTAGGCTGGCAAACAACGGTAACAAAGAAGAAAATTCAGCGTGAATTATTTATTGATTTATCAGATGACGAACGAAAAATTGTGGATGCTTTACAAGCAAAAGGCAATGTTCATATAGATGAATTGTATTTACAAAGCGGGCTTAGTAGCAGTGCGGTTGCTGCGGCTATTTTAAATTTAGAATTGCAAAATGTTGTGATGAGTTTGCCGGGAAAAATATACAAGCTGGCGTGAGGAAAAGTGAACGGTCAGACGTCAAACGTGAAATCACCTCAACCTCTTTTCTCTTGCTATATACTTACCTATTTATGGATTTGTAGCCCACACACTTGCACTTTTTACAAATACTCTTTTATTGAGCTGAAGCTGGTGAACAATAAACTGCGCAAGATCTTCGGGCTGCATAACGGTTTCGCTATTTTGAACGATGCCCAAGCTTTCTGCCATATCAGTTGCCATCGTGCTTGGTGTTAATGTACTCACGCGGATATTGTATTGTCTTACTTCATTTATCAATGCTTCCATAAAGCCAATAACAGCAAATTTAGAAGCGCTGTAAGCACCTGCATTTGCATTAGCCCGCAAACCGGCAGAAGAAGATATTGTAATAATATCACCATCCTTATTTTCTATCATTTGCGGCAATACCACTTTGGTTATATAATACACGCCAAACAGATTAATACGGATAATTTCTTCCCATTTTGAAGTGTCCATTTCTATGGTGCTGCCAAGCGCCAAAATAGCTGCGTTATTAATAAGAATATCTATCTTACCCAAGCGTTGCTGTAACGTTTCCACGGCTTTTGCAGCAGCAGCAAAATCCGAAACATCAGCTACAATATAATAAGCTTTTCCGCCTGATTCATTAATTGTATTTGTTACTTCCTGCAACGCATCTTCTGACCTGGCTATCAATCCAACTTCCACGCCTTCTTTAGATAAAGCTATTGCTGTTGCTTTACCTACGCCTCTGTTTCCGCCGGTGATGATTGCTTTTTTACCTTGTAACGATTCCATAATAAGATAGATTGATTTCTACTACAGAGAAATTCATCATGTAATTTATAGATTCTCAGCTCTTGCTTCTTAACGATTATGTATTCTTGTCTCTTCTCCGTAATCCTTGTTTCTTGATCCTTGTATTTTTCTTCTTGTATCTTATATCTTGTATCTTGACTTTTGATCCTTGTTTCTTACCGTTTTATTTAGCCAGGCTTTGTAAAACATCGTACTTGGTGATGATGTGATAAGCGCCTTGTTCATCTTTAGCCAATACAGCACCATTTTCTTTGCTGATTAAATTGCTTATTTTTTCTACCTGCGCGTCTAACGATACAATCGGGTAAGCTTTTTCCATCACATTTGCAACCGTTTCATTGCGGATATTCGGATTCTGAAACACTTGTCTGAACAAACCACTTTCGCTGATAGAACCCACCGGCTCGCCATTTTCCATAACAGGAATATGTTCAATGTCGTACTTCTTCATCAGTTCAACCGTTTCAGCAACCGTACGCTTTCCGTCAACCGTTATCAATCGTTTTGCGGCACGCGCATTAATAATGTCTTTGCATGTTTTCACATCTAAAAATCCGCGTTCCAGCATCCATTGATCGTTATAAACTTTACCTACATAACGGCTGCCATGATCGCAGAAAACAACCACAACAACATCATCTTTTGTAAGACTGTTTTTCAATTGAAACAATCCCTGCAACGCACTACCGGCGCTGTATCCAACAAAAATGCCTTCTTCTTTTGATATACGTCTTGCCATCACAGCACCCTCTTTATCTGTTACCTGAACAAAGGCATCAACAACACTCATATCATAATTCTGCGGCACGAAATCTTCACCAATACCTTCGGTGATATAAGGGTGAACTTCCTTCATATCAATTTCACCTGTTTTGAAGTATTTGGTTAGCAACGAACCATAACTATCAATCGCCCAGATTTTTATATCAGGATTTTTTTCTTTGAGATATTTACCTGCGCCGGTAATGGTTCCGCCGGTTCCGGTTGCCACAACGAGATGCGTAATTTTGCCTTCGGTTTGTTCCCAGATTTCAGGACCGGTTTGCTCGTAATGTGCAAGCCGGTTAGCCAAATTATCGTATTGATTTACATAAAATGAATTGGGAATTTCAGTAGCCAAACGTTTTGATACCGAATAATAACTCTGCGGATCTTCCGGTTCAACATTGGTGGGACAAACTATTACTTCGGCACCAACGGCTTTTAGTATATCAACTTTCTCTTTGCTTTGTTTATCTGTCGTGGTGAAAATACATTTATAACCTTTTACAATAGCCGCCAAAGCTAAGCCCATTCCAGTGTTGCCGCTTGTACCTTCGATGATGGTTCCGCCGGGTTTTAACTTGCCTTCCTGTTCGGCAACTTCAATCATTTTTATAGCCATACGGTCTTTTACCGAGTTGCCGGGATTGAAATACTCAACCTTAGCTAACACCGTGCAAGGCAAGTCTTTTGTTATTTTATTCAGTTTGATTAAAGGCGTATGTCCGATGGTTTCTAAAATATTATTCAGCCACATTATCTTATATTTCGCGCAAAGATAAATGATAGAAACCTGTAAGAATAGATTGGATATTGATATTATAAAAAGTGGTTGTTAAGTAATGAATTAATTTGTATCTGAACGTTGTAATTATGAAGATGTAATAAAGCTAATCAAGATAAATTTATAACAAAAGAGCCGGTTTATCACCGGCTCTTTTATTTTCTTTATGCGTTTTTATTGATGCAATTCAAATCTTTAAAAGCTTCTTCCAAACGGGTTACAAAGCTTTCTTCCGCTTTACGAAGCCATACGCGCGGATCATAATACTTTTTGTTCGGCTTGGTTGGACCTTCCGGGTTGCCAAGCTGATCCTGCAAGTAAGCTTCGTTCTTTTGATAATAATGCTTCACGCCATCCCAAAACGCCCATTGCATATCGGTATCCAGATTCATTTTGATAACGCCATAATTGAGCGTTTCTTCAATCTGTTCTTTTGGCGAACCGCTACCACCATGAAATACAAAATAAACAGGCTTGTCGTTTGCGCCTTTACCTAATTTATCTGCAATATAAACCTGGCTATTCTTTAAAATATCAGGACGTAATTCAACATTGCCCGGACTATATACGCCATGCACATTACCAAACGCAGCCGCTACGGTAAACAGGTTTCCGATCTTTATTAATTCTTCATAAGCCTGGAATACATCTTCCGGCTGCGTATATAATTTAGAATTTTCAACGCCGCTGTTATCAACACCATCTTCTTCACCGCCGGTTACACCCAATTCTATCTCGATGCTCATTTGCAGTTTATTCATGCGTTTGAAAAACTGTGCAGATGTTTCTATGTTTTCATGCAGTTCTTCTTCGCTTAAATCTAGCATGTGAGAACTGAAAAGCGGCTGACCATTTTTCGCCATATAATCTTCGCCCGCAGTGAGCAATCCATCTATCCACGGCAGCCATTTTTTAGCTGCATGATCGGTATGTAAAACAACCGGAACACCGTAATATTTAGCTACATTATGAATATGCAACGCACCGCTAACTGCGCCGGAAATATTGGCTTGCAGCTTATCGTTCGGCATACCTTTACCTGCAAAAAACTGCGCGCCGCCGTTACTAAACTGAATGATAACAGGCGAGTTTACTTTCATTGCTGTTTCAAGCACTGCATTTACGGTATTGCTGTTGGTAACATTTACGGCAGGCATTGCCCATTTATTTTGCTTTGCATCCTCGTATAAAGCATGAAGTTCTTCGCCATATAAAACGCCGGCGCGGTATTTTGCCATGATTATAATTTTTGTGTGATTTTTAAAACGCCGCGAAAATAGGAATTTTCGATGGAAGATGTTTGTTGAGAGATTATAGTTGATGGTTGATAGTTGTTGGTTGGCTAATTGTTCAATTCTTTTCAGAACGTACAAGTGTGCGACGCAACAGACGTTTAACCGGAGTACCAGACGCTGGTAACATAAAACTGTATTTTGTATTCTTCATTTATAATTACTAACTCATAGCTTATAATTCATCTAACATCGTACATTATTTTACTGCTGCAGTATATCCAAATGCAAGGCATTAAAGTTTTGCAAAGAAGATAATTTTAAATCAGCCGCCGCCCAACGTTCCTGTTTGTATTGTTTATAATCGGGAACCACAACGCATGTCATACGCGCTGCTTTGGCGGCAATCATTCCGTAAAAAGAATCTTCAAAAGAAATACAATGTGCCGGAAGCGATTGCAAGGTTTCGGCGCAATTCAAATATACCTGCGGATGTGGCTTTCCATGTGGCAAAAGCTGACCTGATGCAGTGCCATTTACATATCGTTTGATGTTGCTTTTTTCCATCACTAAATTTATCAGCGATTCGGGCGAAGATGAAGCGATTCCAATTTTAAAATGAAGTGAATAAAACAAATTGAATACATGCTCTACGCCAGGCATCATTTCACAGTTTTCATCAACGAGTTGCATTACGCGATTGAGAATTAAATCTTCGGCTTTTGGTTCTTCATTTTCGCTTATACTAAAATGTTGAAACCACCAATGCACAAACTCGCGTGTTCGCAAGCCTGTTGTTGTTATGTGTTGTTCCGGCGATAAGCGAAAGCCGTATTGTTCAAATATATCGTTGGCGGCAATTCCCCATAAAGGTTCGCTGTTTACCAGCAAGCCATCCATATCAAAAATTACAGTATCGAGTTTCATGAAGCTATATCCATTTCTGGCGGCAAAGATAGAACTGACGATTGATGAGGGATAAATTGGCAACAAATAAAAAGCTGCTGATATGTTCAGCAGCTTTCGTCTTATTATGGTACTATTACTTTTTTATTAAATTCAAGGTCTTTATAAAATCATTCTGTTTTATCTGAACTATGTATGCGCCGGGTGGCAAGCTGGCTACAGAAAATTTGTATTGATTGTTTTGAATGAAAGAAAGTTGCTTCAACGGACGATTGGCTTTATCAAACAACGTTATGAAAACTTTTTCTCTTATAGGTTTTACTTGCCCATTTGTTGATGCATCTTCATCCGTTATTGTTACATAACCGGTTGCCGGATTAGGCGATAGATTAATAATTCTGCAACCCGGACGCGTAAACGAGCTACTGGTTGAATAACTGCCGCAATTACTGTTTGTTGTGAGTGTTACAGTATGATAACCGCAGTTCGTTCCTCCATCTACCGTGGTAATAGCAGGCGGATAACCAACATCACTTTTGGTACCTCCGCCATTAGAAACACTAATTGACCATGAGGTTATCACTTGTGGCAAACCAGCAGTAGATGTGTACACATCGATTGCCGGTGGATTGGGATAGACACGAATACTCTGAATATAGTAATTACTCGGTGCACTTGAAAGAGTGACGGTTCTTCTTAAACTTATTGCACTTTGTAAACAGTTGGGTTCAGTAATACTTGCGGTTAAAGTCACAACTCCACTTTGTAATCTATTAATTGTGACTACATTTGATGTAGAGTTAACTATAGACACAACACCAGAAGGAATAGCATTCCAACTATATGTAGCGCCAGCAAAAAAAGGAACACTGTAAGAGGCACTGTTACAAACAACATCCTGATCAGTGCCAGATACACTCAGACCGCAAAATGCGCTACAATTAGTGCGAACAGCATTATTACCATTCATTTCTTCAGCAAGCCAGTTTGCACTTCTGAGAAATACACCTTCGTGAGGTTCATTATTCAATCTTCTGGAATTGTTGTTATCAAACGCCCATTGACTACCATCCTGGTTAAAAGCCGTGGCAAAATTGGCAAATGGTGTATTGAACGGAGCAGCTGGAGGAGTAGCACCAATGTATCTCGCCGTATAGTTTGCGTTTGTGAGCGTCGTATTACCCCTGCCAATATCTAAAGCAGAGGTAGTAGGAATGAATGAGAATCTTCTTTGTATATAAAAACTGTTATTGTAAGTAAACATCCAGTCTTGCGAAACAGAACCAGGTTGATTATCTAAAGCAACTGTATAAAACCCTCCCGGATAAGTGTCAACCGGTAATAAACCTGTTGGAGCGTTATAGGATCTATTGGCAATATTGATGCTTACCGGAACCAGCCACAATACTTTTTTTGTGAGTTTGATATTGCCATAATACACTTGATTGCCTCCGCCATTGGCAATCGCTTTTATATCAAGCGTTAATTCAAATTTATTGCTACCCGGAATGATTAAAGGAATAGTAATGATTCCCGGCGCACCCAGATATTGTAATCCTGCACCGGCAACCATAAAAATTAAATCACCAATAAACCTTGTCTTTGTACTCCGGTAATGATAGAGCAAACTCGAACCGGGAGCAAATTCCTGGTCAACAGCACATTCGCTTCCGTCGCTGATGGCAATATTGCGGATGTTGACCGGATACGCCCATTGTGTTCTGAGTTCCTGTAGAAACTGCTGGTTGGTAGTATTCGATTGGTTATAAAAAAAATCTTTGCGGCTGGTAAGCAATTGTTTTGCGGCTGGCTGATCTGCGAGGAACAAAGCCTGTAACGGGCTGACGCCGTTACGAATAAGCTGCACAATCTCCACACCTATGGCTATAGGCCCGGTGCTGATGTACATTCGGGCGCCATGCCTTGCCAATGCCTGGTAACCTAAAGGCACATTAGCACCTTGGTGAGGTGCGTCCAGACTCACATACAGGCGGGTTTCGTGGGCGGCAAAGCCACCGGCGCCGTTTCGTGTGCCGCCGCCTCTGTCCATACGCCCGAGCGCCATGCGGGCAACGACGCCGCCCATGCTGGTACCCAGCACTACATTGGGTTGCCTTACACCACCCAGCGGCTGTTTATTAGCATTTACCCAGCGTATTACTTCTTCCAACACCAATTCATTACGCTGCAAAAAATCGGTTCCGTTGCGCCAGTTTACATATACGATATCGTATTGGCTGGGAGCGTTAGGATTTAATCAGTCCCCTATTTGATTGATGAGTTGACCACTACTACTGTTTCTAACTGTTCTAATAAATCCATCAAAAGTACTTTTCCCTTCCGGTTCTTCAGGACTGAGTATCCAGCCGGGATCAAAACCTTCCGCTATAATTAGGGGACGGCGTAACACCCGGTCGCCTGCATTGCGGTAGCTGATCACGATATCGGCTACGCCGAATGCTCCATTATAAGATTCGGTAGCCGTGATGGGTCTTCCTGCATCAGGTACACCTCTTGCCCCGGCTCCTCCGCTGCCGGCCATATTGCTGGTATTGGCAAAGTGAACCTTGCTATGCGAGTAGAGTTGCTGTCCGTCGGTAAGTGTAATCCTAAACACCCAATTCTTCCAGCCGGTATCGGCATAGTTCAGACTCAGCGGGGTATTATAGGATAAAGCCCGGTAGCCCAACCCGTCATCTGCACTAAATTGTATTGAGCTTATCTGGCTACTCATGTTGCTAAGAAAAAGATTAGATGGCAGCACCACACTGCAATAGGTAAGGTTATAAGTAATTGTGCTGGGGCTGATAGCAATGGTTTTAAATTCCTGGTAGGGGTTCTGCCATACGCTGTTTACATACTTGTCTTTCAGTTGCCCGTTCACGGTTTGCATTTTACCGTTTGCCTGCGCATTGGGGTCAATGGCATTGTAGCGAAACAGCAAACCGCTTAGTGTGATCACTTCCTTTTGCCGGGCTATATAGCAAAGGCTATCCTGTAATGACGGGTGACGTAATGTGCCGGCGCTGGCATTGAACTTACTGGTAAAAATAGTTTTATACAAGTCCGAATATATGCCCTGTTCCATTAGCGTACTGTCCACAAGTACGGACGGTATGGAACCGTTGTAAATCTTCGGATCGGTAAAATCAAAGCCATAGTCAGCCAGTAAACCTGTTGGCACACGGTTGGCTTCGAGCGCACCGAATACCTGGTTTACATACGTTCGGTAATTGTTGTCCGCATCGGCAAAAGAAGGAGGTGTGAATGTTTGACCATTTGCCATACTTACGGATAATGTTAGCAGCCGAATGAGTTGAAATACCTGTTTCATAATTGTTGGTTTTTATTGGGTGATGTTAATAGCGAATATCGAAGCGACCGTCAGTAACTTCTACCTTCTCACCGGTAGAGGCATCTGTGCCGGTAAAATAAAAAGTGCCGGAAAGGATGCGATTGGCTTGGTCGAATCTTGTCACATGAAGAGAACCATTTTGACTGTTAAGTTTTGGATATGCATCAGAACCAATCAAGTAAGATGCTCTTGCTGTTCCCTTTATTGGTAAAAAATTAGTGTCAAGCTTAAATTCATATATCATTCCTTCTTCAACAAGCAAGCTATCAGTTGTAATACTAATTGCTGGAATAGAAGAAGGTTCCCAGTTTGTTGCTGGTATATTTAAATACCAGCCGCCACCTTCGCCATTACCTAAGTTCACATACTGGCAATACAGCCCCGTCTTGCCACGTCCGTCCCGCGGTACAAACACTTTTCCGTTAATCTTGCAACCAAAGGTCATGGCTCCCGTGGTAGTTAAGGGTGGCAGTTCAGGTTGTTCCGTTTTCTTTTTACACTGGCTGGTGGTAAGCAACAATAATAACATAAGGGTAGTAACGCCGTATTTCAGCTTTTTCATAACGCTGTTTTTAAAAGTGATTTATGTTTGTTTTTTTAATATTGACACGCAATTGGCTTCGAGTTTAAACATATTTGCAATAGCAGAAGTAAGGCTGGGATTTATATTCCAAGCTTCGCTGTTGGCGCAAACACTTATTCGTTTACAAAGCAATCGAACTTATAAGCGTTCCTTTTTGGGCAGCGCGGCTTACTGTACGTTATCTTTTCAACTGTTATACGGCAAAGAGTCGGGTAGCAACAAAGTAAAAATCAGCAATCGTTTTGTTTTCATATGGGCAAAACATATTGGCTCCATGAATATAGATGTTATTTTCAAACAGCAAAAATTATTTTGAAGTTATGTAATGCTATTGCTTTCTAGTTATATATGGAATGGCCTTGAGTAACTGTGAGATTCTGTTGTAATGTAAGACCGGACATTCAAGACAAGTTCTCTCTAAAATATCTTTTTAAAACAAAGCGGCTGATAGATTTTATCAGCCGCTTGTATAAAAAATAATTTAGTTTCTTATAACAAAGCAAATACAACAGTTGCTTCATATTCAATCTTCATCTTTTTAAAATCTACATTCAAAGCTGGTTCATCATTACCGGCAGAATCAGCCATTTTTGCCATCGCAAAATTATACATTGGTCTTGGGTTATCACCCACTTCGTTAGGTTCATTTATAGTAACAGCATTGCCCACTTTTTCATTAATAGCAGAAGCTAACGCAATGGCTTTTTCGCGGGCGGCTTTTATAGCATCTTGTTTCATTTTCAGTTCCAGTTCTTCGCGTTTGCTGTAATCGGTTTTCGCAATATAAAAATTCTGCGTGGCTTCATCATCCAGCTTGTTTACCAGCTCATCCATTTTCTTCAAACTGCTTACTTGCACCCAATAATTGATACCGGCTTTTAAATCGGGATTCTGCTTTTTGTTTTTCTTGTATTGATAGATTGTTCCGTCATAACCCTGATAGCTTTGCACGGTAACATCTGTATCATTTAACCCGATGCTTTTACAAGCAGCTAAGAAGTTATTTTTTATTGTTTCGATGTCTATTTTACTACCGCCTTTCTTGTCGTATTCACGAAGGTTTACCTGCACATAAATTTCATCCGGCACAATTTCTATTTTAGCACTTCCGGTTGCAGAAACGGTGCGTTGCGTTTGCGTATTTGTCTGCGCGTTCAGAGCGACAAAAGAGCACGCTGAAACGGCAAGAATCATTACTATTTTACTCATCATTTGTTTTACTGTGTTTACATTTTTCATAATATCATTTTATATTTTATAGAGGCAAGATGCAGCTACGATTTTTATTACACAGCAATGTTACGCGTAAACATTCATCTTAACAGATTGTTAGGAAGCAACTCAATTATTGTTAATTGAAATATCTATTTACAGTCGGTTGCACAAACCGAAAATTTTATGCGTTATTTTGAGTATGAAAATGTTTGTAGAACCCGGTTCGATTGTAAGAAAAATCTGGGGCAGCGGAGATACGATTATGTTCATCTTTGCCGGCGCTGCGGCTGAGTTTGCTTTGAACAAAGCGGTTGACTGGCTTTACTTTACCGGGCGTCTTCCGGCTGATCCGTTAGGCAGATTATTTTCAACGGTTACGTATTCAAGACTCATTATATTTTCGGAGAAACAAAAAGCGCATCAGACAATAGATAAAATGGCTTATATACATGCGGCTGTTGAAGAAAACAGAGGCGCCAAAATACCGGATTGGGCGTATCGCGATGTATTGTTTATGCTGATTGATTATTCGATACGTTCTTTTGAAGTGCTGGAAAGAAAATTATCATTATCGGAGAAAGAAGATGTGTTTGCTGTTTTTTATAAAGTGGGCGCAAGAATGCGATTGAAAGATTTACCTCAAAATTATCATGCGTGGACAATCATGCGCGCTCAGCATTTAAAAGACAATATGGTGTATAGCAAATACACAAAAGATTTGTTTATACAATACAAAAAACATTTAGGCTGGTTCCGTTATTTTTTGTTGAAAGAAGGGCAAATACTTGTGGTTCCCAAACAAGTAAATCAACTGCTGAATCTTGGCAGATTTTCTTTGCTTACACCAGTTGTTTTTTTCTATAAAATATTCCGCGCTGTAAAACTTGACTGGTTCTTGAAAAGCCTGGTATTGCCAGCCGAATATAAAGACCAGATAAAAGAACTGGACGTAGCTGTATAATAACTTTTACTTTATTTTTTTTACTCCCTGTTTATGCTTTCTGTACATAGCAAATTGCCCGATTTACCAACTACTATTTTTACGGTGATGAGCCAATTGGCGCAGCAATACAACGCCATCAATTTAGGTCAGGGCTTTCCTGATTTTACAATGCCGAAAGTTTTGATTGATGCTGTAAGTAATGCAATGCAGGAAGGTTTTAATCAATACGCGCATACAAATGGATTGCCTTGGTTACGACAAAAAATAAGTGAGAAAATCGAGAAATTATACAGCACTTCTGTAAACGCAGAAACCGAGATTACCATAACGCCCGGCGCAACGTATGCCATTTATACAGCCCTCACTTCTATTTTAAATACAGGCGATGAAGTGATTGTATTTGAACCGGCTTATGACAGTTATGTTCCAAATATTGTTGTGAATGGTGCGGTGCCGGTTTTTATTTCGTTACAGTATCCTGATTATTCGATTGACTGGCAGGAAGTGAGAAAAAAAATAACTGCTAAAACCAAAGCCATTATTATCAATTCGCCACACAACCCAACCGGCAGTATTTTGTGTGAAGATGATATGAAAGAACTGGTTGATATTGTTGATAATACAAACCTGATTGTTATTAGTGATGAAGTGTATGAACACCTGGTTTACGATGGCAAAAAGCATCAAAGCATTTTAAAATATCCCGAGCTGATGAAGCGAAGTTTTGCGTGCTTTTCTTTTGGTAAAACCTATCACTGTACCGGCTGGAAAATGGGTTATTGTGTAGCCGGAAGTCAACTGATGCAGGAATTTAGAAAGGTTCACCAGTTTAATGCATTTAGTACCAATTCGCCTATGCAAGCCGGACTGGCTGTTGTATTGAAAAAAGAAGATTTGTACTTGTCTTTGTCGGGCGAAATGCAACACAAGAGAGATTTATTTTCTAACTTATTACTCGACAGTCTATTAAAACCGCTTCCTTCATTTGGCAGTTATTTTCAGTGTTTCAGCTATGCAAATTACAGCGATGAACCGGATAAGGATTTGGCTATGAGATTGGTAAAAGATTATGGTGTCGCCAGCATTCCTTTATCGGCATTTTATCACGACAAAACGGATCATAAAGTATTGAGATTTTGCTTTGCTAAAAAAGAAGAAACGTTACAAACAGCGGCTGACCGATTGCGCCAGCTTCATTAAATCAATATGTTTTAAACAATAAATAAAGCTTCATTCCTGTTAAAGTGAGAGCATACTTAAACTCATTTATAATTATATTCGTATCTACGTGCGTTTCTTACGCAAAACCTAATTTTGTAATCATCTATGAGATTTGTTATCGGTTTCATCTTTATACTGTTTTTTTGTTTAGCTGCGAATGCGCAGGATGCAAAACAAGACACAACAATTCAAGATACTACTATCAAAACGAGTATCTACGTTCATAATGGAGACACAACTATCAGTACGGGTTTCGATACTTTGAACGTACGAAAAACCGGCACAGATACTTCGTCTCCGGACCGTGTGGTTGGCGTTAAAGCTATACATAACGGCGAAAGCAAATACTGGCTGTTTTTTTATTTTTCCACCTCAGATATTACACAAAAAGCAGTGAAAATCAGCACCCGGAATTTTGCTTACCTGATTAAAACAAACAACGAGTATATCAGGTTGCCTTACTCGGGCAGAGCCTTTAATTATACAGCTAAAGATGACGCTGGCTTTTTTGTTGATATAACAAATTATTTAGAGCGGCTACAATCTGCTCCCCTCAAAATTATCAGGTTCGAAACCTCGCAGTTGTATCATGAAATTATTGTTCCGAAGGAAAAGCAAATGGCAGTCTCCGATATCATAAATAAACTGATAGATTAGTTTCTGTTGTTTCAGTAATCCAACTTATAAAATAAACAGGCTGACAAAAGCACATCAAACAGATTTTAATTTCATGTTTATTCAAGTATTTATAAGAAAAAGAAGGCGTTAATACTTTATAAATTATCGCTTTTGAATATCGTAAATTAAAAAGCAGCCGTTTCCAACTATTCTCTCTTTTCATTCCTTAACAAGCTGGTAAACAAGACACTATATAGCACAAAATAATATTAGTAAAAAGAACTACTTTTGCACGGCAATCAGAATCCGATACACAACCATTTACTATATAGTGTTAGCTATGGGAAACAAAAAGTTTTATTTTTTACGTTTGTTTTTACTGCTTAGTGATTTTATTATCATCAACCTTCCTTTTCTTGTTGTTAATTTATTCACTCCCTTACAAACTCATCTTACCAACGACGTTTATACCTTTTCAGCATTGCTGGTTTTCAATAGCTTATGGTTATTTTTTTCGCAGATTTTCAGATTATACACACATAATACATTAGCGGCAATAGAATTTACGCTTCGCTGTACATGGCGAACATTGTTAGGGCATTTTGTAACTTTTACAATTTTGTATTATGCAGTTAGTCCCAATAATTTCAATATAAAATTTATTGCCGGCACTTTTATTTTCATGCTGACTCTATTAGTTTTAAGCCGCTTCCTGCTTACTTACGTAACTGAATTTGTTTTTAAAACAATCATTACCCAGAAAAAAATCGCTATTGTTGGCAGTGATGAAAAAGCCATACAATTAGCCGAGTATTTTAATAATAATAAAAGCTTTTATAAGTTAGCCGGCATGTTCGATACCCGCAGCCAGATGCTGGTAGATGAAAGTGGTTATTTGATAGGTGACGTAAATGACTGTCTTGATTTTGCTGTTGAAAATGACATCACTGAAATTTATTCTACCATTTTACCTGATGAAAATAAGTTGGTGTATGAACTTACCGAAGAAGCAGAAAACAAGTGTGTAAGAGTACGGTTTGTAACTTCCAGAAACATTGATAAATCGGTTTTTTACCGGGTAGATTTTATAAGTGAAATGCCGGTCATCAGCCTGCGTGCCGAACCTTTGCAAAAAACAAAAAACAGCATACGTAAGCGCATTTTCGATATTGCTGTAAGTTCTTTTGCTATTTTGTTTGTTTTGTCCTGGCTCACGCCGATACTGGCAATTCTTATCAAACTGTCTTCTCCGGGTCCTGTATTTTTTAAACAACTCCGGTCGGGCAAAGACAATAAGCCGTTCTGGTGTTATAAATTTCGCAGTATGACAGTAAACAAAAACAGCGATGCCAAACAAGCCACCAAAAACGACAGTCGCATTACACGTATCGGGGCTATTATGCGAAAAACAAGCATAGACGAACTACCGCAGTTTTTTAATGTTTTTACCGGTGATATGAGCATTACCGGACCTCGTCCTCACATGCTTGTACATACCGAAGAATACAGTGCTATAATTAATAAATATATGGTACGCCAGTTTCTAAAACCTGGTATTACAGGCTGGGCGCAGGTAAGCGGCTATCGCGGCGAAACCATCGATCCATCTCTTATGGAAAAACGTGTGGAATATGATATCTGGTATATGGAAAACTGGAGTTTAATGCTCGACATCAAAATCCTGTTTATGACGGTTATCAATATCTTTAAAGGCGAAGCCAACGCTTATTAATCAATCCATTTTCATAGCTTTTAAAAATTTTGAGGATAGCATCTTTTGTATATTTCAATTTAGCTTTTTTCCAGATCATACATGAGTCATTATCTTTAGCTGCTTTTCTTCCTTTCTTGAATCTTGATTCCTGTATTCTTTGTTCCTTTATCTTGTTTCTTGTTTCTTAATCAATACATTCATTTTATTTGTGCACAGTAATTGCTTTTGCAGTAAACAAATAAAACTTTCTAAATGAAGTATGCATCATTTTTTCTTCCCATTTTAGTTACCATTTTTTCCTGTCATAGCAATGCAGATATCAAAAGCACGTCAGCTGACAGCACAGTCGGGAAAAAGCCAGCTGGTTATGAAGTAAAACAATTGTCTGGTGTTTTTTACGATACATTACCCTGCGCAGATTGCCCTGGAATAGCGACGAAAGTTTATTTAAAACCTGACAATACATTTGTGATGGAAAGAGAATATGTGGGCAAGAGTACTTCTTACGAAACAGGAACCTGGACAATAAGCGATAGTCTTTTACAACTTACCGGAACGGATAATCCGCAACTCTTTAAAATTGTGAATTATGCTGAATTGGAAATGTTAGATTCACAAGGAAAAGCAATTGCCGGAAGCACAAAAAAGCCTGAACTGCTTCGCAATAATATTCCTTTTAAACCGCTGAAGCCTGTGCCGGTTGAAGGAATTTTTAGTGCTGTAAACGATACCATGAAAATTCATGTTTGCTCTATGAATAAAGATTACCCGGCAACATTAGCGCCTGCAGCAATGATGCTGACAGCCAAATACAAACAAACAGCAAAACCTGGTGAGCCAATATATGCAAAGCTGGCCGGGCATTTTGAGCTACGTCCTTCTTTAACAGATACAACAACACAGGATTTTTTCGTGATTGAAAAATTTATCCAGTTTATACCGAAACAGCAGTGCAAGTAAAATCAGGTTACATGATATATTGTGGCTTTAACTGTTTGTTGAAGCTTGTTTCTTATACTGTTCCGGCAACTTCTTTCAGGCAATATTTCATAAGATTGTGTTTATTTGCATCTAATCAAATTTCACCTCACTATGAGTTACATTTCAGATATTCACGCCCGCCAGATATTAGACAGCCGTGGCAATCCAACGGTAGAAGTAGATGTGATAACAGATAATGGTGTGCTTGGCCGGGCAGCGGTTCCGTCTGGCGCTTCCACCGGCATTCATGAAGCGGTTGAACTTCGCGACAATGATAAAAAAGTATATGGCGGCAAAGGCGTGCTGAAAGCGGTATCCAATGTAAATGATATTATTGCTGAACAATTAATCGGTTACCCTGTTAACGACCAGGTAAGCATAGATAAAAAACTTATAGAACTCGATGGCACCGACAACAAAGGGAAATTAGGCGCCAATGCTATGTTAGCCGTATCAATGGCGGTGGCAAAAGCAGCAGCGGAAGAAAGCAATCTTCCTCTTTTCCGTTATCTCGGCGGTGTAAATGCAACCGTATTGCCTATTCCGCTAATGAATATTCTAAACGGCGGTGTTCATGCTGATAACAAAATAGATTTCCAGGAATTTATGATTGTGCCTGTAGGCGCTTCTTCTTTCAGCGAAGGATTACGTTGGGGCGTCGAAACTTTTCACCAGTTAAAAAGTGTATTAAAGAAAAAAGGGTATAGTACAAATGTGGGTGATGAAGGTGGTTTTGCACCGGATTTTCAAAGCAACGAGGATGCTATTGAAACCGTTATCCAAGCCATAGAAGCCGCTGGTTATACAGTTGGCGACCAGGTAGCTATTGCGCTTGATGCTGCCAGCAGCGAAATGTTTAAAGACGGTAAATACAAATTTTACAAAAGCAGCCAGAAAGAAATCACTTCCGATGAAATGGTAGCTTATTGGGCAGAATGGGTAAATAAATATCCGATCGTTTCTATTGAAGATGGAATGGCCGAGGAAGACTGGGACGGCTGGAAAAAACTAACAGATGCAATTGGGAATAAATGCCAGCTTGTGGGTGATGATTTGTTTGTTACCAACACCAAAATATTGCAGCGCGGTATAGATAACCATATTGCAAATAGTATCCTGATTAAAGTAAATCAAATTGGTACTGTAACAGAAACAATTAATGCTGTTCAGCTTGCGCAAACCAACGGCTATACAACTATTATGAGCCACCGAAGCGGCGAAACAGAAGATACTACGATTGCTGACCTTGCGGTTGCTTTAAACTGTGGTCAGATTAAAACGGGTTCTGCCAGCCGCACCGATCGTTTGGCTAAATACAATCAACTTATCCGAATTGAAGAATTACTAGGCGATAATGCCATTTATCCCAACGGTAAAAAAGTTTATATAAAATAACAATCTGGCAGGTAATAAGTTATATTACAATTTATTACCTGCTCTTTATATTCCTCAGATGAAACACGCAAAGCAAACATTCAAAATCGTCACCAATAAATATGTGATTGCGTTTTCTGTGTTTGCTGTTATGATGTTTTTTTTTGATGACAATAATTTATTTGTTCAGCTTGACCGGAAACGTCAACTTAACGAATTGCTAACCAATAAAAAATATTACGAAGAAAAAATAAATACCACTAAGCAGGAACTCACCCATTTGCAAAGCAATGCAGCAGCTATTGAAAAATTTGTGCGGGAAAATTATATGATGAAGATGGATAACGAAGATGTGTTTATTATAGATCAAGGTCCCGAAATGGCTTCCGATAAAAAAAGATAACACTTTACAATATCACGTTCTTATTACACGTTCTTCTTTTGTTCTTTAAATTACTATGCTATGCCGAATTTTACAACTGAAGATTTATTATTATATATTTATGATGAATTAGAACCTAAACAGTCAGATCTTTTAAACCTTGCTTTACAAACAGATTGGGCGTTAAAGCAGAAGTACCAGATTCTCAGAGAAGCAAATGAAAAGCTTTTTAAAATAAAACTACTTTCTCCCAGAAATAAATCTATCACTTCCATTGTAAAATACGCAAAAACTGCCATGCAATTTTCTAAGTAAGCAGTTTAGGATGAATATTTATTCAGTTAAGTCTGATAGCATTTAATGATTCTTCTGTTTTATTTACAAATAGTAAAGTGTCCACTTTATTAATTTTTTTTACATATTTATCCAAAAATAAAGCACTTATAAGTTCATAAAATTATGAACCTATAAGTACTTTTTAATAAATAAAAATACCTATTAATCTTCTACTTCAGAGCTTGCATCTTGCTCTTTGTTGTTTTTACGACTTTCTCTCCACTGTTTAACACCATAAGCCACACCAGATGCAACCAATAAAGAAATGCCTCCATCAAAAGGAGCATCAACATCTCCACCAGGCCCTCCAGGATCTTCAGCTAAAGCACTTACACTTATTGTTAATAAAATACCTAAGGCTAACATTAATTTTCCTATGTTAGAAATCATACTTATATATTTATTTGTCTTGGATTTTGTATATTATAAACTATTGCGAATGTATATACCATTTTATTACTAATTCATTACTAAAGAAGCAATTAAGGGTAATTTAATGTATTAAGCTTCTTTTAATTCTCCTTATCTGGTGATGATCAGTTTATCGGTAAAGAGAGTAACGCCTTTGCTGTTGGTGATGTGCACCTGGTAGCTGCCTTGTGCCAGATGGCTGCCCAAACTCAGTGTCTCACTCTGCGTAGTGTTGCTTTGCGAGATGGTCACCTTGCGCTGGTAAACGCTCTGCCCGCCTTCGCTGTACACACGCAACAGGTAACTACCTTCTGCTAAGTTGGTCAGTTGCAGGTTCACCTTGCCTTCCTTCCTAACCGGGTTCGGATACATCGTAATCTGTATGTCTTTACGATCTTCTCCAAGGGTTACTTTCACAATCTTAGAGTAGCTGATGTTGCCTGCCTTAGACTCAATTCTAATGCGATACAGGTTATCTCCCTGCTGTGGTGCCGCATCGAAGCCGGCGTAGTTTGTCAGAGCTGCCGCTGTATTGTTCTTCGCTGTCTGCGTAGCAATTACGCTGTAAGTGCTTCCGCCATCTGTTGAACGTTCAATGGTATAGCCTTTCATATTTACTTCGTTGGTAACGGTCCAGCTTACCTGTACACCCCCATTTAGCGGTGCTGCCTTTACACTGGTTAGTGTTACCGGCAATACAGAGTTGTTTTGGAACACAACACGGAAGCGGTCTGATTTCCAGGATGCGCTGTCGGAGGTAATAGTGAAGTCTGCCGTTGTAATGCCGCCTGATAAATCTACCGGTTGTTTGCTGCCTAAGTAGTTATCTTCTAACCACGCTTGTACACCGTTAGTGAATTTATCTGCCTTGAGCTGTAACTGGTAATTTCTCTTTGTTACATTAATAAGTTTTAATTGTACCGTATCTGTATTAGTAATGTCGGAGCGCTTTTCTGACATCAGGTTGATACTATCATGCAGAATACTCAGGTTTTCATTGAAGTTCGGAAGCTTTGCTACATCATTGTTATTAATTTTGTTAGAATATGATTTGTCAAAACTTATTAATAAACCATCAGCCAATGTAAATGAGGTATCACTATCTTTTAGGTTCAGATTTACAAATAATTTCTTTTCTGTTTCAGCTTCTTCTTTAAAAGGATTTGAATAAGGCGTAGAAGAAGCTGCTTTGTCTGTCTCAAGAATTGACAAAGTGCCGCCTGCATTTGGGGAAACAAAGAATCCTGCGCTGCTTGGAATAAAACGTACCGAATTATCATTTATCTCGGCGAGATTGGTTGGTATGGCTTTGTAAGAAGAACCATTTCCCTGCACCAAAATATAAGCACCATACGTACTCAGTTTTGAATCCCATACATAAAACCGATTTTGAATGACAGATGAATTGTGCTCGTAAATTTTTCCAAAATCAATAGTTGAAGGAAATGGATTTCCAACAAGTGAATACGAATTTGTTGGACTAACTGTGTAAGACTTGCTAACTTGGTTAGGCGTTCCGATAGCTCTGAGCGTTGTAGAACCCGATTCGGTAGTTACAAAGCGATCGCCACGAATAAACAACATATAAGCCGGTTGATTTTCGATAAGCTGGTTATTAATATTATCGAAAGAATTCCAGGTTCCTTCTGAACTGGCACCGGAGCTTCCTAAGTAATACCGGATTGAAGAATTACCATTTGGAATAGCACTCCAAAAATCATAACCGTGATTATTGGCATTGGCTGATGTTGCTTGCTTATAGCCGGTAATCATTGTGCCATAGCCGGCGGCTGGCGTTGCTATAGCTGTTGAGCCAATTACATGAAAAGCATTGCCATCGTACAAAACACCTTCCTGCCAGGCAGCGCCGATTGTTGTGCCCAAAACTGGTGCTGTCAGCAAGCGCCAGGCTCTTCCTGTTCTGTTAGGATCGCTGTTCAAATTTTTTGTGATATAACGCTCGGCTGTTACTTTTCCAGTGATATAAGCAGAACCGCTTGTATTAGATGCGATGGCAGCCGTGCCAGCGTTGGTACTCTTTAAAATAAGATGATCATTGGTGATTAATTTGGCGCCATTCGCAATGGTTATTACGCCATAATTTGTTCCGCCTGTAATATCAAGCGCGTTGCCTAATGTAAGTGTTCCGTTGCTAATAGTCAGGTTATGAAGTGTATTACTATTGCTTGCAAAATTGACTGTGCTATTAGCCGCAGTAATTAAGTTTGATGTAGAAGAAGCCGCCAGGCTTCCACTTCCGCTTATGACTCCGTTTACAGTAAGCGTATTACTACCGATAGATAACGTACCGTCTGTAAGAGTCAGGTTATTACCAACTGTTACATCGCTAACAAGAGATTTAGTACCGGAACCTGAATTCGTAAGATTGTAGTAATTATTTGCGGTTATGGTTTGAGCAGATGACGAAGTATAATCAACCATTGAACCGGAAGCTAATCTAACCAAGTTGAAAGCAGATAACGGAATGCTGCCATTAGAAGCAGCCGAAAAACCATTTGGATTGCTTGTTTTTACTGTGCCATTTACTATCAACGTATCTGAAACTCCTGTAACTTGATATAAACCAGCATCAAGTACTCCGTTTACGTTTATTGATAAGGTTGCGTTACTAATATTTTTTGATGATAATAAAGTAGCCGTACAACCATTGGTGATATTGATTTTTAAAGCCAGGTTAGGCTGATTGTTTACATTTAAATCTCTTGTCAGATTTCCTGTTCCGCCAATATTAGCTTTTACTAAGTTTACACCCGCCTTATCGCCAATAGTAATGGTAGCACCATTCAGAAAGTTAATATTACCGCTGCCACGTATGCCATTTCTGAAATTTATAACGCTTCCGTTTTGCCATGTTAAGTTCGTATTTATCTCAGTCAACCCAAATATATTTGTCGGATTATTAGCGTTTGACCCGATCGCACCGGCTTTTGTTACTATAAATATGGGAGTAACTGATGGAGCAACATTTGGAAAATAAGTTACATTAGAACTTGCAAAAGGAGACGTGGTATTCCATTCGAAGGTTGAACCATTTTTCCAAACATAAGTTCCATTACTTTCAGTTGCAAATTTATTCATGCCGGAACCTATAAAACTCTTGCCATCACCAACCGTTATTTTACCTCCATCATTTATTGTTATGATTGTTCCGGCGCCCAAATTAACAACATCTGTATATGGTGGCGGACCAGACGAACTGCCGGTATTAAATTGAACAATACCATTTGTATTGATATTCATAATGCCATTGACAGGCATTGTAAATTTTGTCGAAATACCGGAGAATATTAATGTCCCGTTCACTGCAACATTATTCATGGTTCGGGTGCCGGTGGAAACAGTTACCGTACAACCAGCCTGAATGTTAATCCCGGCCGCATCGCTGGTTGGAAAATCTGTTGTATTAGCCCATGTGAAATTGTCTGGTGAGGATTGCCATAAAGTATTTGAATTCCAGGAATCGCTTGTTGCCGGCCTTGTTCTAAAATAAGTTTGTGACCAGCAATTGGTGACTGATGTAATAAGAAAAAAGAAAAATAGAATTCTGAATCCAAGTTGTTTTGGTGTGCACATGCGTACAGATGCCTGCATAGATGTAGGTTTTAATAGTTAAGAGTTTTTGCCGTCTTATTTTCAGAGTAAATTTTAAGGTTTAGCGAATCAGAAAAATAAGGCTTAGTTTTATTAGAAAAAGTTGATTTGCTGCTGCGGTTGTATATTGTTCAATTGGTTCTTTAGGTTACTTCGTTGGCTCTTACACTACAGTTAGCGTTTGCGAAAATATATTGCAGAAGATAATAAACAAAAGATAGAAACATATTATTATCGTTAGTCTGTAAGCTCTTGATAATAAATTTCTATTATGATAGAGATACAAAATATTTGAAAAAAAACTTATCCGAAAAAAGAAAAAAGGCGTAAAACAACCAGTTAAGATGATACGTAAGAAGGACTGATTTCGATATTAGTTTGTTGTTGCTGATCTGCCTTATTCAGCCATTCTTTTCCTTCCATAATCCGCGATATCAGCATACCGGCAGCCGTATCACAAGTTACGTTTAAAACCGTAGCCACAGGATCAACCAAAGTTCCGATAATCATAACAACCGGAAACGCTTCAACCGGAAAATTATAAACCGACATGACCAATAATTCGCCCAAATAACCACCGGCGGGAATACCACCTTCAACAAGACTTACAAAAATGGTTATAAAAAGAGCAATTGCCAATACATCAATACCCGTAAACGGTTTATGAAATAAAGCAAATACAGAGGCGATTTTAATAACCGAAGAAATGGCAGAACCATCTTTATGCAAAGTGGCTCCCAAAGGAATTTCGATATTGCCAATATATGACGGAACTCCCATATTCTTTGAAGCCACCAAATTCACCGGGATGGTAGCAATACTGCTGCATGTACCAATTGCCGTAGCAGATGGCGCAATATTATTTCGCCAGTATCTTTTTACCGCTTTCCAGCCGCCGGCTATAAAAGCATAAACCGTAAACCAGAACAGGTAATAAAACAAGCTAACACCATGAAACACAGCCATAGCATGTACGTAACTATGAAGCAACTGAGGTCCCAATGTGCCGACTTGTACGGCAAAATACGCGCACAAACCAATGGGCGCTATTTTCATAATCAGCATAAGAATTTGAGTAAATACCTCACTTCCGGATTTAAGAAATTTTGTAAATAACTGTCCTTGTTCGCCACTGCGCAAAACAGCAAAACCGGTAAGCCCGGAGAAAATAATCAACGCCAGCATGTTCCTTCGCGAGAAAATTTTATACACATCATCTACCGTAAGCATAGAAGTTACCTGGTCGCCAAAACTTATATTGTTTTCCTGCTGAACAGAAAATAAAGTGTTGGTTTTTATTTCACCGATTGGAAAAAGAGAAACGCCAATAATTGTGGTAAAAGCGGCAATAACAACAGTAGATACAAAAACAAGCAACATTACTACCATCAATTTTCCGAACTTTTGAGAACGGTCAATACCGGCAATAGCGGAAGAAATTGTAAAAAAAACAAGCGGTACAACAGCAGTAAAGAGAAGGTTCAGGAAAATATCACCAATGGGTTTTAAAAAATTTATGCGCGTACCGAACACAATTCCAAGAATACATCCGGCAACAACGCCGGCAAGCATGAACAATATATTTCCGTAATGTTTAAAAAAATTGTTCAATACAGTTGGTTTTCTTTTGTATTACGTATTATGTAATAAGTATTAAGACTTATAAAATAGATTATAAATTATATTACATAATACTTGCCTGCTACATAATACAATCTAATTCAACACTTCGGTGCTTTTTTCTGTATCAATTCTTTCGTCGCTTTTTAAAGCTGCATAACCGCCGGTAATGTTATACAGATTGTGTATGCCTTGCTGTTTTAAGATTGAAGCGGCAATAACACTGCGGTAGCCGCCGGCACAATGAAGATAAAGATTATCAGTATCGTTAAAAGCAGCAATATTTAACGGATCAACCATGCTGCTTAATGGAATATTAACGGCATCTTTTACATGACCATCTGCAAATTCGACTTCTTTTCTGACGTCGACAATCACCAGGTTTTCATCAAACGGAATATCCATCGCCACTTCATCGGCTTCTATATTAATGATCAAATCAATTGGTTCGCCGGCTTGTTGCCAGGCAGCAAAGCCACCTTGTAAATAGCCATCGAATTTCTCAAAACCTACACGCGCTAAACGAATGATGGTTTCCCTTTCCATTCCTTCATCTGTTACTAACAGCAAAGAATGATCAAATGATAATAAACTGCCTGCCCATTCTGCAAACCTGCCTTCCAAACCAATACTAATTGAGCCGGGAACAAAGCCCTGCGTAAATACATCTGCATTACGTGTATCCAGAATGGTTGTTTTATCTTTCTTCGACAAATTTTTAAAATCTTTAACGGATAAAGCGGTTAAGCCGTTTTCTAAAATCGTCTCCAAATCTTTATATCCTTTCTTATTGATTTCGGCATTAATAGAAAAATATTGCGGTGGCGCTGTTAAGCCATTCGTCACCGCTTCTACAAATGCATCAAGGGTTTGCGGCTGTAACGCATAATTGGTCTTCTTTTCTTGGCCGATGGTGCTGTGCGTTTGCGGTCCTAAGTTTTTACCGCAACTGCTGCCCGGGCCATGTGCCGGATAAACCAAAACATCATCAGCCAGCGGTATTATTTTTTGCTGTAAACTGTTGTACAATTGAGCAGCTAATTCCTGCGTTGTCATATTACTATCCGCCTGCGATAAATCAGGACGACCTACATCTCCGCAAAACAAAGTATCACCGGTAAAAACAGCATAATCTTTTCCTTCTTCATTTTTTAATACATAACAAGTACTTTCCAACGTATGCCCCGGCGTATGTAACACCAGTATTGAAATATTGCCTAACGGAAATGATTGGCCGTCTGTAGCTATCGTTACATCAAAATCTGCCTTTGTTTGCGGACCATACACAATAGGTGCGCCGGTGGCTTTACTAAGCTCCAGATGACCACTTACAAAATCGGCATGAAAATGAGTTTCAAAAATGTATTTGATCTCTGCCTTTCTTTCCTGCGCCATTTGCAAATACATATCAATATCGCGCAAAGGATCTATAATCGCGGCTTCTCCGTTGCTTTCAATATAATAAGCTGCTTCGCTTAAACAACCGGTATAAATTTGTTTGATGTACATAACAGGTATAAAAAGAAAAGGCTGCGTGATGCAGCCTTTCGTTAAAAAGTATTATTTTATGCTACCAGGCTCTCTACAAAAGTATTGATTTCGGCAACACGGGGATAATTAATAGCATAATGAATAAACTTACCATCCCGCTTGGTAATCACAATACCGGCACGGCGTAAAATAGCTAAATGCTGCGAAGCCACCGACTGCTCCAGGCGCAGCTTTACATACAATTCGGTTACGGTAAGTTTCCCGCTTTCATCAAGCAGCTTTATCATTTGCTGTCTTAGCTTGTGATTCATTGCACGTAATATCAGCGCTGATTTCTTAATATGAAGAAAATCAACTTTTACTTGTTCCTGATTGTCGGGATTTGTTAAGGTCACAGTCGGAGTGTGAGTGGATGTAAGCATTTTAAAATAGATGTTTTTTAATAAAATAATAGGTTATGAAATATTTACGAGCGTACAAATAAACAAGAAATTCCTAAAACTTTTGGTATTATCCATGTGCCAAATAAAAATCTTTTATATAAAAAGGTTCAGCGTAAGCAACATCTTGAAACCGTTTCTCTACATACATTTTTTGAGCCAATATATTGATATGACGTAATGTATAATTAACATCTGAATATATAGCGTTCTCATGTTGTATGACTAATGTACACTTATTATGCCCACTTCCAAAAAAATACGCTTTCCGCTCTTGTAATAATTCCTTAAAACTATTTTCTTCTATAATCAGCGGTTGCGGCGGCACAACCGGCTGCAAAAAAAAATCGTAAACCGCAGTAAATACTTCGTTACGGCGGGCATCAATCATCGGGCAATACAAAGCATCGTTGTCAGCAATCATATCAACTGCAGCCTTTGCCATAACCTCAAGCGTATTTAGTAAAAGCAGCGGTTTGTTGGCTGTATAACAAATGCCTTTAGCAGAAGCCAGCCCAACACGTAAGCCTGTATAACTGCCGGGACCATTTACAACCGCAACCGCATCAATTTCTGCAAAAGATATTTGAGCTGTCTGCATCATTTTCTGCATGGCAGTCTGCACAAACGCCGCATGATTTTTTTGGTCTGTATTTGTTTCCGCGATGATTATTTTTTTATCATTACAAAAACCAACAGAAGCTGTTTCAAGAGCCGTATCAATACATAATAACAATGCCATCGTACATTATAAAAAAAGGGCAAGATTAGTTCATTGATAATAGACAGCTTGTTTATATTTTGATAATTTTATAAGACTGTTTTTTGAAAGGAGAAATAGCGCATCTTGCCGGAAAATTATTGTATGGCAAAACAGGTTATCAATACAGAAAAAGCGCCCAAACCAATCGGACCTTATAACCAGGCAATCAAAGCCGGCGATTTTTTATTTATCAGCGGTCAGGTTGCCATCAATCCGGAAACCAGCGAATTGATTGAAGGCGACGTTTCAGCCGAAGCAAAACAGGTAATGGAAAATCTAAAAGCCATCTTAACCGAAGCGGGCGCAACGTTTGAGCACGTAGTAAAAACAACCATTTTTCTTAGTGATATGAACTTATGCGGCACTGTAAATGAAATATACGGAAGCTATTTTACAGGTGATTTTCCGGCGCGGGAAACAGTCGCGGTAAAAGGTTTGCCCAAGAATGTAAATGTAGAAATCAGCATGACGGCTGTTCTTCATTTATGATGTAGTGATTTGCTGAACCTGGTAAGTCGTAACAAATTGATGGCTTTGCGATGGTTCCAGAATAATCAAACCAACAGCATTATTGAACGAATCGGGCAAGCTGCTCAGGTTCTCAATAGCAATACAATCGCGGTGATGCGGTATAAAAACCTGCAGGAAAGGATAGCTTTTTTCGGGATAAATATTGACTTGTAAACCAGCCATTTCATCAGATAAAATACAAGCCGGTTGCGCATCAAAATCTTTCACCACAAAGCAATTATCTAAAGCTGTGTCTTTTATTTGTTGCGGCCGCGTAAAGTTTTTATAAGGCAAAAATGTTCCGGTTGGTAAAAGTTTTTGATCAAACTCAACCATTTCATTTGTATTCATAAAAAGCGAAAGCTCATCCACTTTTTTATTAAGACAAAAATAAGGATGCCAGCCATCAGACATCGGGATAGAAACCTCGCTAAGGTTGGTAATTCTTGTAACCAGCGTTAAACGGTTATTGCTTTGTAAAGAATAGGTAATGCTGGCGCGATAAAAGAAAGGATAACCTGCGTCTGTTTTATCATAATCAAACGTAAGTGTTACAAAAGCTGAATCTTCGCCTTCGCCCGTTTCCTGTACTGTAAATACAGCATCGTAAATCAATCCGTGAATGGCTTCGCGACCGTTGTAATATTTTTCTATTTTATGTTTTCCGTTGGCGAATGTGTAATGACCTTCTTTCATACGGCACACAAACGGACTTAGCTTAGCACTTTGAAAAAGCGGTGTAATATTTTTCTGCGCATCCGCCGGATTTTGAAAACCATAAATCACGTTTGTATTTGCGTCGTTATGATTTACAGAAAACGAATTCAGCAAAGCGCCGAAAGCATAAATGCTGGCTTTTGTACCGTTCGATGTATTTTCTAACGTAATCATTTCATCGGCGCCGGCACCGTTTGTGGAAACGCGGAAAGACATAATTGTTTTGAGTTTTTAGTTACAGAAAAGAGTGCAAATCTAAGGGCATCTCGCTTATTTCAACACTTCTTTTAACTTCTCAACCAGTTGCTCGCCACGCAGGTTCTTAGCAATGATAACACCATTCGGATCAATTAAAAAGTTCTGCGGAATAGATTGAACATGATACTGCTGCGCTACCGAATTGTTCCAGTATTTTAAATCGCTGATATGCGACCATTTTAAATTATCTGCTTTGATAGCTTTCAGCCAGGATTCTTTTTCCTGATCTAACGATACACTTAATATCGTAAAATTCTTGTCTTTAAAATTATTATATGCCGCTACTACATTCGGATTTTCCATACGGCACGGGCGGCACCAGCTTGCCCAGAAATCGAGCAACACATATTTGCCTTTAAACTGAGATAAGGAAACTGTTTTACCAGATGTATCAGCCTGGCTAAAATCAATCGCTTTGGTTCCTATTGCACCAATTTTATCGCTTTGAATTACCTGCGTAATATTCTTAGCAAACTGACTTTCCAAAGCAGCGCCGCTGAGTGTATTGTATCTTTTTTCTAATAAAATAACATCTTTATTCGGGTCGGTGTCATAACTGTAAGCAAGTATCAGCGATGCAACCGGCGATGTTTTTTTACGGGTGATGAAACGATCAATGCTTTCTTCGTAAATATTATAGGTTGTGTTCAGCGCAATTGCCATACTATCCTTCGCCGCCTGCGATGGCGCAGACTGCATTTGGTTGCGATAAAATGTTACATAATCGTTCAGCGGTTTGATATGATACAGAAACTCTTCATAATCATAATTCGATGGCGAACCGGTAATGGTAACATCGCTGAAATTGCTGCTGTCACCTTTTATCATCACATCATCATTACCCATAAAAACAACCAAACGCTGCTGCAAACCGGAAAATGTTATGAGCCGTGCATCCACGTTATCCAATTTTCCTTTCAATGTAAACGCGCCGTTCTGCACTTTGGTTCTGGCAATGGTATCGGTGCCGTTAAAGCCGAATAAAATTACATCTGTACCGGCAGACAAAGCCTTTATTTTTCCTTCAATTACAAAACCATCACCCGATTTTTTTGTTTGTGCAAAAGAAAAACCAGGCAATAAAAGAAATAAGAAAATATATTTCATGTTGTTATTTTGAGTGACGCATCTTTAAAACGTCAGTTATATCATTTAGCGTATATCCTTTTGCGTTCAGCAAAATCAGGTAGTGAAAAAGCAAATCGGCAGCTTCGTTTACAAACAATTCCTCGTTATCATCTTTGGCTTCAATTACCAGTTCCACGGCTTCTTCGCCCACTTTCTGCGCAATTTTATTAATACCTTTTTGCATTAAACGCGATACATAAGATTCTTCAGGCGGCGCATTTTTCCGAAGTTGGATAACCTGCTCCAGGTACTGCAAAAAATCATCCGTATGATTTTTCTCGCTCCAGCAAGTATCAGCACCGGTATGACAAACCGGACCCATCGGCTGCGCTTTAATCAACAACGTATCTTTATCACAATCAGCCATCATTTGCTTTACAATCAAATGGTTGCCGCTCTCCTCGCCTTTCGTCCAAAGCCTTTGCTTGCTGCGGCTGTAAAACGTTACCATTCCGGTTTGCTCCGTTTTTTCCAACGCTTCTTTATTCATAAAACCAAGCATCAAAACCTTATGCGTTGTATAATCCTGGATAACAGCAGGAACAAGTTCATCCGAATATTTTTTAAAATCTAAATCCATAATTTCAAAACTTTTTGGGGCTGTTGCCTTTCGTTCGACTTATTGCTTGCAGGCGGAGCAATAGCGCTGTGTCCTTTAGACTTGCAGCAAACCACCTGTTAGTTGCCGTTCTACTCTATCCATGAAGCATAACTGTTGGAAATTTGCAGCGAAGGTTATTATAAGTATTAATCATTTTTTAGTTTATAGCTCAAAACAGTTTTGCCACCCGGATAGAGCTTTGATTGTATAGGTGTAAATTTTTGCACTATGTCAAGGGAGTTAAAAATAGTCATACCGTTGCCCATAGCTGTTGGATTTATAATAAGATGATACTCGTCAATGAGTCCTTCTTTTATTAGCGATGAAACAAAACCTGCACCGCCAAAAACAAGAATGTCTTTACCGTCTTGTTTTTTTAAGCCGGCAATTTCTTCTGCAAGATTTCCTTTTGCCAAAATGGTGTTGTTCCAGGTTGATTTGTCGAGTGTTTTGGTGAAAACAACTTTTGGAAGAGCAGCTATTTTTTTTGCGAATGGATGAGCAGGATTTTTGTCAGCTGTATCCTCCCAATATTTTATAATGCCCTCTGCCGTTTTTCTGCCAAGTAAAAGAGTGTCTGATGTATCAAGCAGAGAATTGAGAAACTCTATAAATTCATCGTCAGGATTCCAGGTCATCCAGTCATTTTCTCCATTTGATCCGCCAACATACCCGTTTATAGTCATTTGCATTTGCAATTTTACTTTTCTCATTGTGTTTTGTTGTTTGTAGTCTGTTTCGTTTTTAATTTGCCTGTTTTAAGTTAGCATTGTTGCTAAAAAATGGCAGCTAACATTCTTTTATCAGCTTTTCATCATGTTATCAAAAGTTACAGCCGCACCGAAATATTTCTTTTCTTTAATTCATTCTTCAACGCTTTTATCTCAATTTCTTTAAAATGAAAAATACTTGCCGCCAGCGCTGCATCGGCATTTCCATCTTCAAAAATATCTATAAAATGCTGAATATTGCCGCCGCCGCCGGA
Organism: Ilyomonas sp.; assembly: GCA_965199845.1. Lineage (GTDB taxonomy): Bacteria > Bacteroidota > Bacteroidia > Chitinophagales > Chitinophagaceae > Ilyomonas. The sequence continues at coordinate 4,678 of CBDATZ010000001.1, read as the reverse complement.
GGCAATTACCGGAACCGGAAGTTCAGTTGCCAGCTTCTTTGTAATGTCAATAGCAAAACCAGCTTTTGTGCCATCATGATTCATTGACGTAAGCAGAATTTCACCGGCACCCAAATCAACGCCTTGCTGCGCCCAATCGAAACAACCTGTTTCGGTTTTTACTCTGCCGCCATTCAGATACACATACCAGTTTCCATCTTCTTCAAGCCTCGTATCAATTGCCAATACAACGCATTGACTACCGAACTCTTTTGCCAGTTCAGCAATCAACTGCGGACGTTTGAAAGCAGAGGTATTTACCGAAATTTTATCGGCTCCGTTTTGCAATAAAACCTGTACATCTTCTACGCTGCTGATGCCGCCGCCAACGGTAAACGGAATATTGATATGATGTGAAATACGATTTACCAGTTCGCTTAACGTTTTTCTTTTTTCGTTGGTTGCCGTAATGTCGAGAAACACCAGTTCATCTGCGCCTTGCTTTGCATATAAAGCACCGAGTTCAACCGGATCGCCCGCGTCTCGCAGGTTCTCAAAATTGATTCCTTTTACCGTTCTGCCATCTTTAATATCAAGGCAAGGAATAATTCGCTTTGTAAGCATGATTGCAAAATAATAAAGCTACTGAATTAAGAAGATTAAGCGATTACGAACAATCGCCCATTTCGCAAAAACGGCTGTATAATTTTTCGTATTGCGGAACAATATTGTGTATATCAAAACGGCTTGCCTGCTCAAAAGCCTGCTGCTTAAACTTGTTGAGCATGTCTTCATCTTTCAGCAAATCAACAGCGCATTTACTCATGGTTGCAATATCGCCGGTTTTTGCAGTAAACCCTGTAACGCCATTGATATTTACTTCAGGCAAACCACCTGCGTCGGAACTAACAACCGGCACGTGAGCTGCCATGGCTTCGAGCGCAGACAAACCAAAACTTTCATATTCTGATGGCAAAAGAAATAAATCGGCAATTGCCATGATTTCTTCCATTTGTTCCTGCTTGCCAAGAAAACGAACGTCGTCCTGCACATGCAGTCTGCGTGCTACTTCTTCGCATCCGGAACGTTCGGGTCCGTCACCAATCATCAACAACTTGGCAGGTACTTCTTTACGCACTTCGGCGAAGATTTTTATCACATCGAACACACGTTTTATCTTCCTGAAATTCGAGGCGTGAGCCAGAATTTTTTCGCCGTTCGGCGAAATCACTTTGCGAAACGCATCAATTGGTTTTTTGCTGAAGCGACTTACATCAACAAAGTTGTAAATCACTTCTATCTCTTTTTCTATCGCAAAAGAACTGTATGTTTCTTCGCGTAAATTTTGAGATACCGCCGTTATTGCATCGCTTTCGTTAATAGAAAATGTAACAACCGGCTCATACATTTTATCTCTTCCTACCAATGTTATATCCGTGCCGTGAAGCGTAGTGATAAAAGGAATTTTCCTCCCGGTTTTTTGTACAATCTGCTTCGCCATAAACGCTGCCGACGCATGTGGAATGGCATAATGCACATGAAGCAAATCGAGGTTGTGATTCATGATGACATCTACCATTGTACTTGCAAGTGCAATTTCGTAAGGCGGATAATCGAACAACGGATACGTTGGCACTCTAACTTCGTGATAATAAATATTGGCGTTAAATATATTGAGCCGAACCGGCTGCTGATAGGTAATAAAATGCACCGAATGACCTTTGTCGGCAAGCGCTTTTCCCAATTCTGTCGCTAATACACCGCTACCGCCAAACGTAGGATAACAAACAATTCCAATTCGCATTTATGGCAAAATTTCCGCAAAGAAACAATGAATTGATGTAAGGTTAGCATCTATTTACATAAGTATGACGTTGTGAAAAATAAAAATATAAATGCAAAATTCAAAACAGCGTTTGGCTTTTCATCTGTTTACTTTACAAAATCAACTAGCGTATAACAAAAAAATCGCAGGAATTTTATGTAGTTGTGGCAACGTTTGCTTTTTCCAGTCAGCAATAGATTGTGTTATAATCTTTTCGTTTTTACTTGTTATATCGCAGGCAATACAAAGTTTTGTTGAAGGTTTAGCAGACTGTAATACATCAGCCAGCAAAGCATTATTGCGATAAGGTGTTTCAATAAAAATCTGCGTGCATTTTCGCTTATCCGAATCTTCTTCCAGTTCTTTTATTTTCTTTTTTCGTTCAAAAGAATCAATCGGTAAATAGCCGTAAAAAGAAAAACTTTGCCCGTTCATTCCGCTTGCCATAAGAGCCAGCAAAACAGAACTCGGCCCAACCAATGGCTTTACCATTGCTTTGCATTGTTGTGCCACATCAATCAATATTTGTCCCGGGTCGGCAATTCCTGGACAGCCGGCTTCGCTAACAATTCCGACTGTTTTTCCTTCTTTCAAATATTTTATAAAAATGCTTTTTACTTCGTCTTCGGCTTTGTGTATGGTGTGCCATTTATAATCATCAATTACCATTTCGCGCCATAACTTTTTAAAGTAACGGCGCGTTGTTTTTTCGTTCTCTGCAAAGAATACATCACAAGCTTTTACTGCGTCTGTAATATAAGCTGGTACTGCTTTTAAAGCATCTTCATCATCACTTAAAACAGTCGGAATTAAATAAACAGTTGCCATCAGATTTATTTACAAGTAAATGAATGCAAAGTAACATCACTTTGTTTTCCGGTTGCTTATATAAACATATTATCCTTTCGATGAAAGCTTTAATTAAAACGGTAAACGCGAAAGCGTTCTTTCTATCTTTATCATTTCTTGTTACAAGGAAAACAACATCAACAAAGAAAACACAAACAGAAAAATAATTGTAAACAACAATTCGGTTTCATTATCCAATACAAAAAAAGCCTCTTCAAAATTGAAGAGGCTTTTTTATAAATAGTTCGATAGTCAGAAGAATTCTTTCGATGTATTGTGTTTTTTATTTCAATTTTATTACTCTTTATTTTCTTCTTGCTATCAAATCAATTTTACAAAACATAGTACGCATTCTGATGAACTGAAACTTCGGTATGAATTGAATCGTTAATCATTTGTTTCAGGTCTCTTTCTATAGTAAAACAAATACTTGTCATGGGAGTATCTGTTGGTTTGTTTTCAAACGGATCCTGCAGGTGAACAGCCATTTTTTCTATGAGAAAATAAACAGCCGCAGTGGTTATCACCATCGGGATTGTCATGAATCCAAAAATATCAAGTAAAGAAAAAGGCAACAAGAGAAAAAAGAACATCAGCGCCAGGTGAATATACAAGCTGTAAGTAACTGGAAATACTGTTTTCTTAATCCGTTCACAAGCGCCCATCGAATTACTAAAGCGCGTTAATGTATTGTCCAGTTCCACTTGTTGAAAACTATTCAGCCAATCGTTGCGGTAAGCCTGTTGCAGATTCTGACCTTGTATATGCAGAATTGCCATCGGAATATTATTGAAGTTCTTCAGCGTTTGAATATCGTTTCGTGACAGATATTTTTCAATCTCTGCAAACTCTTCTTTTCCACGCAAGCTCAGATTCAGACTTACACACCAGGCAATTTGTCTTTTGATAAAAGCCGATTTAAAAAAATAGATTTCATCGCCCGGAATGGTTTCCATAATAAAGCTGTTGATTTGCCGGGCTAATGAACGGCTGTCGTTTACAACTGCGCCCCAAATGGTTCGCGCTTCCCACCAACGATCATAAGCCTGGTTTGAACGAAAGGCAAGCAAAAGAGACACCACGGTTATCATGAGTGTTGGCACAGAATGCGGGATGATAAAGTAAGACAAATCATACAACTCGTAAAGCACCGCAACGATGGTTGTATAAATGGTTACGCCAATAATTTCATACTTTATCTTACCAAAAATGTATTTAAAAGGAATGTTTTTTTTGAGAAGCATAATGTTACTCTTTACAAATTAATAAGCAGACGAAATATTTTCTTTGGCAACTAAATTCATTTGTTCATCTACAAAAAGAGAAGACAGCAAATGCGCATCGTTTACGGCTGTATTTTTATGTGTTTGCATTTTGTAAACCGGAACGTTACACTTTGAAAAGAAAGGAATGATATTTACCGAATTGCGCAAAGGCAACAGATATTTATGATTGTCTAATACACAGATTTCATCAATTTTGGCTATTCTCAATTACCATATTTAAAGCGCCGGCATAATTGCCGAAATAAAATTCAAGATTCATCATTTGAATCTGCGACTGATACTTGTTTTGCAACAGTTGCATCGCTTCTGTAAATGCAGCGGGAACACGCTCATACAAATTGCTTTTTCTAAAAAACATAAGTTCCGATATATCGGATGGAATATGAACCATGTGTATCACATGAATACGTAACGATTCTTTCCTGTATCTCTTTACAACTTCATGAATGATGCTTAACGATTTTACGGACAAGTCGGTTGGAACTAATATGTTTTTCATCTTGTTTTATTTGAGTGCAAGATGAAACCAGCTTATTAGAACGTGAAGTAAGTAACAGGTTTGAATGATATAAAAATCCGGTAAGAAAACGGTAAGAAATTTATACAGGAAGTCTTATAATAACTTCCGTTCCTTTATTTTCATTTGACTTGATATGGATTGTTCCTTTGTGTAACTTAATGATGTTTTCTGTAAGCGGCAAGCCAATTCCATAACCATCAATATTATGCACATTAGAAG